>CAZNPH010000005.1:0-185541 GCA_964574985.1 uncultured Bacteroidaceae bacterium | reverse complement strand
GCTATATTTATTAGCGAGTTAAAATCCAAAGGGATTTTGGAAAAATAGAAAAAAATGGAATAAATTCATATATTCGTAATTCCAGGCATAACCAAAACAATTTTCTAACCATGTACATAGTTGACTCTTACTCGCTGGCTGTGGTATTTTGCATCATTACCATGCTGGGGTGGGGCTCATGGGCCAACACCCTGAAAATGACCAGGAAAGAGTGGGCTTTCCCCCTCTATTACTGGGATTACTCCATTGGCCTTGTGCTTACGGCGCTGTTGTTCGGACTGACCCTGGGAAGCATCGGGGATGAAGGGCGCAGTTTCTTCAGTGATCTGTCCCAGGCTTCTCCGCGGGCGCTTTCCTCCGCATTTCTGGGCGGCGTGGTGTTCAACCTGTCCAATCTTCTGATTGTCGCGGCAACAGCCATCGCCGGACTGGCCGTGGCTTTTCCCATAGCGGTCGGACTCGCCCTGGTGATCGGGGTGATGGTCAATTATATCGCGACCCCCCTTGGAAACCCTTTCCTGTTGTTTATCGGACTGGCACTGGTGGTCTCTGCCATTGTGGTGGATGCATTTGCCTACCGGAGGCTTCCGCAGGAAGGAGAGAACATACAGAAGAAGGGGATCATCATATCCATTCTTTCCGGTATTCTGATGGGATTCTTCTACCGGTTTGTGGCCGCTTCCATGACCATGGATTTTTATCATCCGGATGCGGGTTTACTAACACCCTATTCTGCCATGTTTGTTTTTTCCATAGGCCTGTTTATTTCCAATTTTCTTTTTAACAGCTGGTTTATGTACAAGCCGGTGACGGGAAAACCGGTAAAGTACGGAGATTATTTTACGCTTGGAACACCCCGGATGCATGTCATCGGGATACTGGGGGGAATGATCTGGACCATTGGGATGGGGTTCAGCCTTATCGCCTCCGGCCAGGCCGGATATGCCATTTCATACGGACTGGGACAGGGAGCCACCATGGTTTCCGCTGCCTGGGGTGTTTTTGTCTGGAAGGAATTTGCCAATGCGCCCAAAGGAACCACCAAATACCTGGTTGCAATGTTCAGTCTGTTCATCGTCGGACTGGTTTTGATCATTACAGCCAGGTTGCATTAGGTGTAGGAATACTTGTGTTCAAAATACTTGAATCATGCGGGATAAAATCGTAGTAATCGGAAGTTCCAATGTCGATCTGATCATGAAAATGGCCAGGTTGCCTGAAAAAGGTGAAACCGTTACCGATGCGGAGTTTATGCAGACCTTCGGCGGAAAAGGGGCCAATCAGGCAGTGGGCGCCGCAAGGACAGGTGGCAAGGTTATTTTTGTCAACTGTGTCGGTGAAGATGCGTACACGCCCATCATGGTGGACAACTATGAAAAAGACGGGATCGATACTCGTTTTGTTTTCAGGGAAACCGGGATTCCCAGCGGGCACGCCCTGGTTATGATCGGAGACGAAGGGAACAATTATCTTTCCGTGGCTCCCGGCGCCAATTACCGGCTGACTCCGGGTATGATCGACAAGGCATCGGATGCGCTGGATGAAGCGGCCATGATCGTGCTGCAATACGAGATAATGGCCGATACAATTAAGTATGTGATCGATATGGCTGCGGAGCGGGATATTCCGGTCATGTGGAATTTTGCCCCTGCCCGTGAATTTGATACAAATTATCTGAATAAAGTTGCCGTACTGGTGGTGAATGAAGTGGAAGCAGATTTTCTTAGTGGCAGGAAAGTTTCTTCCCCGGAGGATGCCAAAGAAGCCGCCCGGAGCCTGCGTGAAAAAGGGCCGGAGGTGGTTGTGCTGACCCTGGGAGAGAAAGGCGCTTTTGTGATCAGGCAGGATGGTGAGGAATCGGTCCCTGCATTCAAGGTAAGTACCATTGACACAACGGCAGCGGGGGACGTTTTCTGCGGAAGCCTTGCGGTGGCGCTGGTTGAAAAGAAACCCATGCGTAAGGCCCTGGTCTTTGCCAGCGCCGCGGCTGCACTGGCTGTAACCAGACTCGGGGCGCAGCCCTCGGCGCCCACAAGGGCTGAAGTGGAGAGGTTTATCAAGAACGGAGGGATATGATCCATAAAAACTTTATTTTTCCGGCTTTCTTCTGTTTGCCGTTTATGCTGCCCTGGTCATTGTGCCCGGGTCAGGATACGAATGCAAGCGGGAAGGTGCCTGAACAATTTCATTTCGGCGTGGTGTAAATTATTCCCGGTCCCCGGTTATACAGCCCGGAGTGGGGTGCGAAGGGAAAAAACTGACGGCCGTTGTTTAGGCATCTTCCTCATTTGGCCAGGGAGAATACCAGGAAGTCAATTTTATTTTTGATTATGAAGCGGTAAACGGATGGTGCCCGGTTTTATTCCAGCTACGGGGAACTTGCCTGGCACCGGAAGATGAAGCGAATTGAATATGAGGTTTTTGCCGGATTCACCCCATGGAGAGGATTCTACGCCGGTGGATTTGCCTTTGTCAATCTGCTGGTTTGCTGGAGGCTTTGATAAACGGTAAAATACAAATCAAGGCGGGGATAAAATAGAAGAATCGAAAGATGTTCAAACCAAAATATTACGATTCAATATAAATTTTTTGAAATTTGTTGAAATTTAAAATTTTCTTACTATTTTCGGGTAATTTTTCCTATGAATGATCCGGCAACATATCGTTTCCTCAAGGCCTGGTGCTGGCGTAGCCTGCAGGAAGGGTTGTAAGCGATATGTCGAAAAACATAATGAGATAATAAAACGGGGCATGTTGTTTACAGCATGCTCTTTTTATTTACGAATTGTTGAACCAAAAAAAATTTCAACCGATGAAACAATACAAGTATCTTTTGGATGAGAGTGAAATGCCGCGGCAATGGTATAATCTGGCCGCAGATCTTCCCGAATCCCTTCATCCGCCCCTGGGCCCGGACGGGAAGCCCATATCGCCCGATATGCTTGCTCCGGTTTTTCCCATGAACCTGATCGAACAGGAAGTCAGCACAGAACGCTGGATCGACATTCCGGAAGGCATACTGGAAATTTTGTTCCGGTGGCGTCCCTCTCCGCTCGTACGCGCTTATCATCTGGAGAAAGCCCTGGATACGCCAGCCAGGATCTATTATAAAGACGAAAGCGTATCTCCGGCCGGCAGTCACAAACCAAATACCGCAGTTGCCCAGGCATGGTACAACAAGGAATTCGGCATCAAGCGGATAACCACCGAAACAGGTGCAGGGCAGTGGGGCAGTGCCCTGGCTTTTGCCTGTGCATTGCTGAACCTGGAGTGCAAGGTATTTATGGTCAGGATCAGTTTCGATCAGAAACCCTTCCGGAAGATGCTGATGAATACCTGGGGGGCAACCTGTATTGCGAGTCCGAGCAACGAAACCAAAGCGGGACGTGATATAATTGCCCGGGATCCGGATTGTACGGGCAGCCTTGGCATTGCCATCAGTGAAGCCATTGAGGCTGCAGTGACCGATGAAACAGGACAAACCCGCTACTCCCTGGGCAGTGTGCTCAATCATGTATTGCTGCATCAAACGATCATCGGACAGGAAGCAAAGAAACAGCTTGAAAAAGCCAACGAAAAAAAGGTTGATGTAGTCATCGGATGTGCCGGAGGGGGAAGTAATTTTGCCGGACTCTCATTTCCTTTTGTGCTGGATAAGATCAACGGTGAAGAAATCGACATTATTCCGGTGGAACCGACGTCCTGTCCGACCCTGACCAGGGCCCCTTTTCATTATGATCACGGGGACACGGCCTGTATGACACCTTTGCTGGCCATGTACACACTTGGCCATGGATTCATTCCTCCGCCCATACATGCAGGCGGACTCCGGTATCATGGGATGGCACCCCTGATCAGTGCGGCCGTTACTCAGGGATTAATGTCTCCCCAGGCACTGCATCAGCTCGAATGTTATGAGGCCGGACTCCTGTTCACCAAGACCCAGGGTGTGATCCCGGCTCCCGAAACCAACCATGCGATCGCATCGGTCATCCGGGAGGCAAAAAAGGCCAGGGAGGAAGGAAAGGAAAAAGTGATCCTTTTCAATTTCAGCGGACACGGATTGATGGACCTGACCGGCTATGAGAAGTTCATCAACGGTGAATTGCAGGATTATGCCCTGAGTGAGGCGGATCTGGATAAATTTACGGATGCCATCAAAGAATACCCCAAACCCGGGGCCGCAGGTTAGTTTCATAGATTAGTACCTGTAAGTGGAAGGAGTTGCTTTTAGACCGGCAACTCCTTCTTTCTTAAACAACCAAAACCACCAACCATTGGATTAAAGGTTCAGACTGAATACCAGGTAAATATTTTCTGCTTCGGGATTGAAGATCAGGGAAGATCTTACCGGGATGCTGATGCTTTCTGAAATAGGAATTTCTTTTGAAATACCCAGTCCCAGATTGATCATCCCGGCTGAATTTCCGTACCAGCCAATTGCACCCGCTTCCTCATCCGGATTATCCAGAGCAAAACCGCTGAAAATCAAATAGGTGATTTCTCCGATGTTTCCGGAATAACCGATCTCCAGGTATTTTGCCAGCATATTGTTCCCGTTTTCATTGACCCCGTCCGCACCATACATGTTCATTGCAAAAGCAGCTGTAAGGGGTAGTTTTTCCGTTCCGTTGAAGCAGATCATGCCTTCAAAAGTATGTCCTGTAGTTTCCCGGTCATAATTGAAATACCGGTCCGATGCAAACGGCACATCCGAAGGAAAAAAGTAATCGGTGACCGTAATGGTGACTGCAGTGGCAGGGGTATAGGATACATACAGGTCTGCTTCCGTACCAATTGAAGATGCTCCCAGGGAATGAGACCCCCATACGCCGGCTGCCAGTCCGCTTCCCCCGAATCTGTATTCGATCCAAGGCTGTATATGCGGTGAGTTTCCGCCCAGATTCAGGCCCCGCCAGATGTACCGGCTGACAATATCTGCACCTGTGCTGAAATTGGAAAATTTTCTTTCCTGGGCCCTGAGGACTGGATTGTCTGTAATTGACAGAATGGTCAGAAAGGCCGTTAGAATCCGGATAAGCTTTTGCATTTTCTTTAATTTTTATGTTTTGGTCAAAACTACTTCAGCAAATATATATAAATAATTTTATAACCCCCCTGAATAGTGGAGATAAAAATTAAAATATATATAATATTTTATATTTATAGGCAAAAAAGAAGGGGGTGTCGGAAATAAATAATTTTTGATGGTGTTTCATGAATAATAATCGTGAATTGAATCGTTGGTAATTAGCGTTTGAATGAAAAATAAGGAAAAGGATCAGGTCAGGGAGTATTACGAAAAGCATGTTTCGGAAGAGGACAGGCGGCTGGATGAGAATGTTTTTGAGATCCCCCTGACCATGCAGTATATCGAACGGTACCTGCAGCCGGGCAGTAAGATCCTGGATATTGCCTGTGGAACGGGCAAATACGCCGGACTGTTGCTGGCAAAAGCAGGAAAGTCGTTGAGGATAGGCGGGTATGTTTTTTCCGCATTCATGTCCAGGACGGGGGCCATAGTGTTTCCCGGAGGACATAACGGGGATGATCAGAATACCAGCTCGATCACCAGGTCGTATTCGTTGGGATGCACCACGGGCAAGTGGAGCAGGATCCCTTCCCTGCTCTGGGAAAATTCGATCTCATCCTGCTCACGGAAAAACCGTGCAGATTTTATTTTGTTGTCGATGGGGGGGATCAATATGACCGGGTCTTCCCAGTCCAAAATATGAACAAAAACCCTGTTCTCTTTCTGGGTGGTTACTCCCCAGGGCCGGGGAGGGATGGGACCGCCCCGGGTCCCGTGTATGGTTTCCCCGAAAGTGTCCATCCACATGCCGATCTCACGAAGGATTTTGACGGCCTCCGGACGGATCTTTCCGTTGGGCATGGGGCCGGTGTTCAGCAGAAAGTTGCTGTCGTATCCCGCGGATTTTACCAGAAAACGGATCAGGGTTCCGGTCTTTTTCGGTTCTGTATCGTATATGCTGAATCCCCAGGAGCCGTTGCCGCTGATGGTATGGCATGTTTCCAGGGGGAGCCGGCTGATGGCCTGGCTGCCGGCCCAGCCGGTGGTGTTTTGACCGGGAAGGTCTTTTTCGAACATCTGGAAATCTTCACCGGGAAATGCCTTGGCGTGGTGATTGTTTCCGATGAGGCATCCCGGTTGCAGGGAATGGATCAGTTGATAGGTTTTCTCCAGTTGCCAGTCCGCCTCCGGATTATCCCACCACCCGTCAAACCAGATGCCGGCGATGTCCCCGTACCCGGTCAGGAGCTCTTTCAGTTGTTCATGCTGATAATCCAGGTATGCCGGGAAATCCCGCTCTTCATCCCGTCCGGTGTACTTGCCTCCGGTTCTTCCCCCCGCGTAAAAATCCGGGTGATGCCAATCGAGCTGTGAATAATAGAAGAAGAGTCCGATCCCTTCCCTGCGGCATTCTTCGGCAAGCGCTTTCAGCACATCCTTACCGTACGGGGTGCGGTCAACGATATCGTAACCGGATATCCCGGAATCGAACATGGCAAAACCGTCATGATGCTTGCTGGTGATGGTGATGTATTTTATGCCCGCTTCTTTGGCCAGACCAACCCATTCGGCGGGATCGAAGCCCGCGGGATTGAAAAATCCGGGCAGTTTTTCATACTGGTCGATGGGGATTTTGGTATGTTCCATAACCCATTCCCCGTTTCCCAGAATACTGTAGACACCCCAGTGAATGAACAATCCGAACCGTGCCTCCCTGAACCACTTCCGGACTTCAATATTCTCCGGGGCCGGTTGGTATGTTTGTCCGTTCAACGGGTAAATACATAGTGCTGCGGTCAGCAGGATCAATAATTTTCTCATTTTGTTGTAATTTTTATTGTTCAGGATGTGATTGTGGTTTTTGAGCCTGCTCCCTGAGCCAGCCGATCATTCCTTCCTGATGTTCCTGGGCAAATCCGTCGAATGTCTCCGGAAAAACAGCTCTTACGTTTTCTGCATGTCCTGCGTCACCGTATGCCTGTTGAATCCGGCCGGTGGCTTGTCTGACTTTTTCAAAGCTGATGTGCCGGTCATACCGCGGGGCAATGATCAGCAGGGGACGGGGTGCGAGGGAACCCAGTATTTCCGGGAAATCAACCGGGATATTTTCCGGGTGGTCAGCGAACGGCCCCAGCCGGGGCAGCAATCCGTGCAAATGTGACCATACTTCCAGTCCGCCGTGTTCTTCTCTTCCTTCAGGGTCCCGGAAAGGGGTGAAAGCCCCCGATACGGCGAGTCCGTTCACCCGCTCATCCAGCGCAGCCGCAAAAATCCCCACCGTGCCTCCCAGTGAGTACCCGCAGACATATATCCTGTCAGGATCAGTGATCTCCAATTCCCCGGCCGCGGCAATGGCTGCACGGGTATCTTCCACCATTTTGCCCATTTTGGACCATCGCGGATACCGGTCGTAAAAATTCATGCCCTCTTCGATCCTTGTGCCCATTCCGACAAAATCGAAACACAAAACGGCAAAGCCCTCCTGCAGGAGTCCGTTCACAAAAGATTCGGACCCGCGGGCAAAACCGGTGGCATATGCATATTCATGAAGAAGGACCACCACCGGCAATTTTCCGTTTTCGGGCATCATGATCCGGCCATCCGGTCCGGCGGGGCAATACAGGTAATTCCGCAGGTAATCGCCCGGTGCCCTGTAGGGGCCCATGATCAACCGGATGCTGCCCGGGATTTCGGGGATTTGGGTAAGCTCAGCCATGTGGTCCCGGTTGCCTTCTGGTTGCTCCTGTTTCAAAGGACTGATGCCGGGGGGCTCATCGCCCAGAAGCCATTCGGTACGTGAAACGAGTGCGGCCTCTTCCGGGGGAGGAGTGATTTCTTTGGCATTTCTCTGCCAGGCATGGTAATCATAGGGATAATAGTGTGTAGTATCCAGAAAAAGCCGGCGGCCGTAAAAACAGTTGTCCAGGAAATCAACATAGGCTTCGATGTCCCTGGAAGAAACTGAATGCCATCCGTATCTCAGGCGGATGGCCAGATTTTCTTCCGCACCCCGGAACCGGTAGGCTTTTCTGACCGATTCGTAACATTGTTCCAGTGCAAACGGATTGCCCTGGGATTCGGTAAGCGCACTATTGATGACCAGGGGGCGGGGGGCGATGAAAGAGAGCACAAGATTCTGGTCAAAAGGGAGCTTGTGTTCCCTGCCTGCAAAAAACCTCAGTCTGGGATGGAACCAGTGGGGGAAAGTTCCGCATATTTCATCGATGGTCTCATTGTCATACCGGGCATCGGTAAAACGGAAGGGCGTGGCACCTCCGGTTCCTCCGCTGCTGGTCACCAGGGCATCGATCCTCCGGTCAAAAAAAGCAGCCATAATGGATTGCTTGCTGTTCCTGCTATGGCCGGTAATGGCGATCCGGTTGGTATCCACAAAGGAAAGGGTGTACAGGTAATCGACCACTCTGTGGGCTCCCCAGGCCCTCCTCATCAGGCATGAGAAGTCATGTTCCGGCCAGATGTTCTGGTATTCTTCCGTATCGTCCCTGGCATCGGCACCCGCGTAAACACATCCGATGTATCCCCTCCTGAGGGCAACCTGTGCCCAGTCCCGGTGGTTCCACTGGGTCATGAATACAGGAAAAGGCCCCTTGCCCGGGGGGATGAATATTTCACAGGTCATCCGGGCTTTCTTTCCGGGACCGAAACGTAGTTCCACCATCCGGACCCTGACCCCTTTTTCGGATGTTTCGGTCAAAATACCGGCTGTGAGGTTCCGGGGAGGATCGGGGAAGGAGCCGGTCATCCAGTGCGTCAGGTCTTCTTTCACCTGTTGCTTTTTTTTATCCCACAATTGCAGGTCGGTGACAGGAACGGCCGGACCGTTTTTTTCCAGTACGAGGGGATCGGGAAGAAAAGGCCGGGAAGGCATCCGGCTGAAATCGGGGGGGAGTTCGCCCGTGCGTTCCTGCCAGCATATCCAGTTGCTGTCCCGGTCGCTCAGGCGGTAGCCTTTTTCACGTGCCCAGGCGGGCATGGGAGAAAAATTCCGGATCAGATGATCCAGTATCTGCTGTCTTTTCTGCTGTTCATCCTGCGCAGAAGCCGGCCGGATTGCACCACTCAAAATGAATAAAACAGTCAGCAGCCGGACAGGATATTGACGTGTAGGCATCGGGGTGTGGTTATCAGGGTGTTGTTTTCATGATATTTTGGGTAAACGGACTGCTTTCCAGGAATCTGGCCGGATTTTCTTCATCATGGCAGTGTTTTATTCCGGGGAATATGTTTCCCGGGAAATGATTTTTTCGATCGGTTTTCTTTCCTTTTCATGCCGCTCCGGGTCCTTCGAATCCTGGGGATAACCCAGGGGGAGAATGACAATGGGTTCCATGTTCCCGGGTAGTTTCAGAAAACGGCTGCATTTCCCTGCATCGAAATTGCATATCCAGCAGGTAGCCAGACCCAGGGAGGTGGCCATCAGGGTCATGTGATCGGTGGCAATGGCGATGTCGATGTCGCAGTGGTCCTTTCCGTTCCCCTTTTTCCATGATTGATCGTGGTCTCCGCATACCACGATGGCCGCAGGTGCCGAGCGCAGCCATTCCCGGTGGTATACACCGGCGAATTCATTGAGTGTGTCCCTGACTACCACAAAGTGACAGGGTTGAATGTTTTTGGCGGAGGGGGCAACCCTGCCGGCTTCGAGGACCAGATCAATTTTTTCCTGCTCGACCGGTTTGCTGTCGTATTGCCTGCAGGAAAATCTTCTTTTTGCAAGTTCCAGAAAATCCATACACGAATATATATTGGTTGAACATACAATGTATTACCTCTATTATATTACCAGTATTCCTCATGGAAACTGGTTTTGAATCTGACCCCGGTAACGCGGTCGGACTTGTCACTGCGGCGCCTTTCATATGCGGGATGGTCGTTGGTTTCCCTGCGCCAGTCGTCCAGGATACCCGACAGGTCCATGATCACCTCTGCGTATTCAGGCAAACCGGCCAGATTGTTGAATTCATGGGGATCTTCCTCAAGGTCATAGAGTTCAATGACCGGCCGGGGACAGTCAAAGATCTGGGCCTGGTTTCCGGTAATGGTGCCCTTTTTGCGCGCTTCGGTCAGGTCATACCAGGAAGGGCTTGTGCTGAGGTCGCCGGGGACGCCCATGGGCCATTCGATATAGGCATTCATGATCAGTTTGTACCGGTCGTTTCTGACCGCACGGATGTGTTCGTCGATGCCGTGCCAGTTCCTTTCGCTGAAGATGTATTTCCGTCCCGCCAGGGTCTGATCGGTGAAAATTCCCGTGATGCTCCGGCCGAACATCTGTTCCGGCCTGGGGACTCCGGCTACGTTCAAAAGGGTGGGGGCCAGGTCGATGGTGCTGACCAGTCCGTTTTCATATTCGACGCCCGGTTCGATAACGCCTTTCCAGGAAAAGATCAGAGGGGTTTCAATGCCCGCATCATATACACATCCCTTGGCCCGGGGGAACGGACTCCCGTTGTCGCTCAGGAAGACGATCAGGGTGTTTTCCAGAAGTCCGCGCCTCTCAACTTCCCGGATCATCTCCCCGATCTGCCCGTCCATGCGGGTGATCTCATCATAGTATTCCGCCAGGTCACGTCTTGTTTCCGGTGCATCGACCAGGTAGGGCGGGACCCTGACCTGCCCGGGATCGTGTACCCGCGGGGCACGGTTTTCCTCAACGCGGTCATCGCGGTATGGCCTGTGGGGATCCACAAAGCCCATCCAGAGGAAGAACGGACGGTTGGCGGACTCGTCAAGGAACCGGTTGAAATTGTCCATGGCCTTTTCGTACCACCCGCCCCGGAAATAACCGGGGAACCCCTGGTCATACCACTGGAATTGCCGGTGGCCGTTGCTGCCCAGGTGTCCTTTCAGCATATATCCGGTGAAATAACCGGCTTCCCGCAGGTAACGCGGGACCAGCAGGGTGTTTTCATCGAGCCCGGTATGCAAGTCTTCGGTCCCTATGGTGTGGGCGAATTGTCCGGACAACATGCTTGTCCGGGACGGACTGCACTGGGGGGTGGTGAGAAAGGCATTGTGAACGGTGAGTCCGGAGGCCGCCAGCGCATCAATGTTCGGGGTTCGGATCACTTCATTCCCGTAGCAGCCGAAATCCATACCTGCATCATCGGCTATGAAAACCAGAATATTCGGTTTCTCAGGCAGGTCAGTGCCGGGAGTTTGTTTCTTTTCCTGGAAAGGGCCGTTTCCGGCGGCGGAGATCCATGCAAGGGAAGAAAAAAGAATGCCCGGCACGGTGAAGTATGATCTGGTCATGTTCGGGGGTTGTTTGTAGTCAAAGTTAATAAAATTGAACAATCTCATTTTTTAACGGGTTGATTTTCATCATTTATTTTTTGAAATTGATCCTTGATCCGTATATATAAACCAAACATTATGAAAAAGACCGGATTTCTTTTCCTGTTTGTGCTTGCGTGCAGTTTTGCTTTGCAGGCACAGGAAGCAGCAACCGGTTTCGAAACCCGTTTTTCCGATCCGGAAGGCGACAACGGGATATGGGCAGTGATAAATCCGTTTTTACCAGCGATCTGAATGAGATCCAGTTTAGTCCCGGATCAGCCGGGAATTCCATTCCCGGGGGCCCGTCAGGGTGACCACCGGCCGTCTCCCCAGGGGGTTGTACATCATCAGTCTCTATGCCGGCGGGAAGGCATACCGGGTCAAGGTTCTGCTGCAGTAAAAACATCCGGGCATCAGCGGGGGGCGATGTCGATCATGGCTTTCATCACGCCATCCCGGTACGCGGCGACCAGGTCGAAGGCATTCTTTGTTTCCGGGAAGGAAAATCTGTGCGTGATCATGGGATCCGCGTCAATCTCTTTGCTGCTGAGCATATCCAGGGTCGGCTGAACACAATCAACCTGCCTTCTTACATTGGTGATGGTGATCTCTTTGTGCCTGAGTTCATCCACGCTGAAGGACCACCGGTCGATTTCCGGAATGCCGATGATCATGATTTTGCCGCCGGGCTTCAGCAGATCCACTGCCTGGTCCATGGCCGTTTGCTGTCCACAGCATTCGAACACGGCATCCAGCAAGAGGGGTTCCCGGCCGGAGATCTCCTGCACGATATCCTGTTTGTCGGCATTCCCTGCCCAGTCCGCTCCGTTTTCGCGGGCCAGCTCCAGGCGTTTATCGATCTTATCGCTTATATAGACTTTTTCAACACCTTTGGCCCGGGCTGGGAGGAGAACGCTCATGCCGACGGGGCCGAAACCCAGAATGCCGATCTTCTGGCCCTGCATGGGAACGGATTGTTTTACACCGTATACGCCGATGGAGAGGGGTTCTGACAATGCGCCACGGTCGAGGTTCAGGTTTTTGCTGAGCGGAAAGCAACTGGATTCGGGCATGACGATGTATTCTGAAAGGCAGCCCTCGGCTTGTCCGGGGCAGCCCAGAAATTTCAGGTTCCTGCAGGTGTGCGGCCTCCCCGCCCTGCACTGGTCACAGTGAAAACAGGGCATGGCCGGATCGATGGCGATTCGGTCACCGGGTCTGACGCGTTTGACCGAGCTTCCTGTTTCTTCAACAATCCCCGCTCCCTCGTGACCGACGGCAAAAGGATATTGTACGACCTGTTTGCCGATCTTTCCGGTGGTATAGTAATGAATATCGGAACCGCATACACCCACCGTACCCATTCTGATCAGCACATCCGTATCCTCGGCGATCTCCGGTTTGGGAACCTCCATCATTTCCATCTCCCGGATGCCGGTAAGTTTCATTGCTTTCATAGACCGCGTGGTTTGATAATGCATGGCAAAGGTAACCTTATTCTTTGAGAATCGGGCATGGAAAAACCCGGAAGGCGGGGCCGGAAAAATTTAAAAACAGTATATTTGGTCAGAAATAAATTTCGGCGAAAATGGATAAGGATTTACTCGACCAGATTAAAGCGGTTACCAGGGTGGTTGCGGATACAGGCGATTTCGAATCCATTGAGGAATTCAAACCGGTGGACGGGACCACCAATCCTTCCCTGATCTTTCAGGCCGCCAGGAAAGAACAATACAGGCCCCTGATTGAAGATGCACTGGCATTTGGAAAAGCAGGGGGTGGTACCCGTGGGGAAAAACTGGAAAAGGTGATGGATAAACTTGCGGTCAATTTCGGACTCGAAATCCTGAAGATCGTCCCCGGGAGGGTCTCCACCGAAGTTGATGCCCGGTTGTCATTCGATGCCGAAGCCAGTATCCTCAAAGCGCGCCGGTTGATCGGATTGTATGAGGAATCGGGCATCGGCCGGGAAAGGATACTGATCAAGCTGGCCTCTACCTGGGAAGGCATCAGGGCTGCTGAAGTCCTTGAGAAGGAAGGCATACGCTGCAATCTCACCCTTTTGTTCAGCATGCCGCAGGCCGTCGCCTGTGCGGAAGCCGGTGTACGGCTGATCTCTCCCTTTGTGGGCCGGATCTATGACTGGAATACAAAAGACCGGGGTGTGGATCATATACCGGGACCTGAAGACCCCGGTGTGCAATCGGTTCATGAGATTTTCAATTATTACAAGAAATTTGGTTACCGGACACAGATCATGGGTGCCAGTTTCAGAAATACGGAGCAGATCATGGAGCTGGCGGGTTGTGACCTTCTGACCATTTCCCCGGCCCTGCTGGAAGAACTGTCCGGGACCCGGGGAAAACTTGAAAGGAAACTGGATCCGGAAAAGTCGGGAAAAATGGATATTCAACGGATTCACCTGGATGAAGCCGCTTTCAGGTGGCAACTGAATGAGAATGCCATGGCTACCGAAAAACTGGCGGAAGGAATCCGGAGGTTCAATGCCGATATGGATCAATCGCGTGCCCTCATACAGGATCAGATATGAGCAAACCGGCCGGAACACAACAGGAAACCATCCGGAAGCTGCTGGAGATGGAATCGGGGGCCATCATGAACATTCCCGTTGACGATGGCTTTGAGCGGGCGGTGGATATTATCCATGAATCGGTTCACTGCAAAAAGGGAAAGCTTATTTCAAGCGGGATGGGAAAAGCAGGCCAGATCGCCATAAGCATAGCCACCACTTTCAGCTCCACGGGCACCCCGTCCGTTTTCCTGCATCCCGGTGATGCCCAGCACGGGGACCTGGGTGTGATCCAGGAAAATGACATTCTTCTGCTGGTGTCCAATTCCGGGAAAACCCGTGAGATCATCAAACTGGTTGAACTGGCCGGGGGTCTGTATAAAAATCTGAAGCTGATCGTGATCACGGGCAATCCCAGGGCGAAACTGGCCCGGGAGGCCGATGTGGTCCTTCACACGGGCAGTCCCCGGGAAGTTTGCCCGCTGAAACTCACCCCCACTACTTCCACCACCACCATGACCGTCATCGGTGACATACTGGTGGTATTGCTGATGAAAAGAATCGGATTTAAGGCGCTTGATTATGCCAAGCGTCATCACGGTGGATACCTGGGGAGTCTTTCAAAAAAAATCAATTTCAATAAAAATGCGAATACTGCGGGAAAAGGCAAACGGACTGATCATTGATATTCAGGAAAAACTGTATCCTCATATCCATGATCATGAGCATCTTCTGATGAATACGAAAAAGCTGGTGGCGGGATTGAAAATACTGAATGTTCCGGTCATGGTGACCCAGCAGTACACCAAAGGACTGGGAAAGACCATCCCCCCGCTCCGGGAAGCCCTGGGTGATTTCCACCCGGTGGAAAAAAAAGTTTTCAGTTGCTGTGACGAGCCTGCCTTTGCCACCGAACTGGCCCGCACCGAAAAAAAATTCATAATAATCGCCGGAATCGAAACCCATGTATGTGTACTGCAGACCGTTCTTGACCTGATCGATTCCGGGCATGTGCCGGTGGTGGTGGAAGATTGTGTTTCATCCCGGCAACCCGGTGACCGGAATACGGCTTTGCAGAGGATCCGGCAGGAAGGAGCGACGGTTACCAGCTGTGAATCCGTTTTGTTTGAGCTTTGCAGGGTGACGGGGACCGGTGAATTCAAAGCCATTTCCAAACTTGTAAAATAGAACCAGCCCATGAGCCGCATTTATACACTGGGGGAAACCCTTCTGGATGTGATCTTTGAGAAAGAGCAACCGCGAACCGCCCGTCCCGGCGGGGCCATGTTGAATTCATCGGTCAGCCTGGGCCGGCTGCACGCGCCGGTTTTTCTAATCAGTGAATACGGAGCGGATAAGGTCGGGGACCTGATTCACGGATTCCTTGAGCAAAACAGCATCGGCACGGAATACATCACAAGATTCACCGATGGCAATACGGCACTGGCCATGGCTTTCCTGGATGAGGACCGGAACGCGGAATATACCTTTTACAAGGCATACCCGCCGGAAAGACTGACCAATACGCCCGGGAAATTCGGGCCGGGGGACTATCTGCTGTTCGGTTCCATTTATGCCATCAGTCCGGATATCCGCCAGCCCGTCCTCAGGATATTGAAACGTGCGGATGAAGGGGGAAGTCTGAGGATCTACGATCCCAATTTCCGGAAAGCGCATCTGGAAAAACTGGCAGACCTCAGGCCACTGATCCTCCGGAATATGCAGAATGCGGATGTTATCCGGGGTTCCGATGAGGACTTCCGGCATATATTCCATGCGGAGTCTCCTGAAGAAGCCTACCGGCAGGTCAGGCAATACTGTAAAGTGCTCATTTATACACAAAGCACGGAGGGCGTGACCGTTTTTACACCGGATATGCAGGAACGCTTTCCGGTCAGGAAGCTGGATCCCCTGAGCACCATCGGTGCAGGGGACAATTTCAACGCCGGGATCGTATTTTCTTTATTCCGGATGGGCATCCGGAAGCAAAGCATTGCAAAACTCGGCAGGAATGACTGGGAAAAAATCGTGGGCAACGGGGTGGCATTTGCTTCGGATGTGTGTATGAGCTATGAAAATTATATTTCCGGGCAATTTGCCGGAGAATTTGCAGCAGGAGAATGATCCGGCGGACTATTTCCAGGGTTCGCTTTTTTGCCTTCTCACCCTGATCTCGTCGATCACAGCATTTCCTTTTAAATCGATCAGGAAACCCACGATCCGGGCAATTTCACCGGGCCGGATCAGCACGGAGCTGTCCAGATCGGGACGGGTCAGACCAACCAGTTGGGTGTCCACGCCTCCGGGGGAAATGGCATGGACCCTTATATGTTCCTTGTGCATTTCTTTGGCCAGTGTTTTGGTCCATCCCATCATGGCATGCTTGGATGCTGCGTAAATGGACTGACCGGTGTAGGATTTGTGTCCCATGACCGAGGAGATGTTTATGATCACGGGGTCATCCGATTTTCTGAGATGCGGAAGTGCCTCCCTGCAAAGAAAATAGGGGGCTTTTGCATTGACGGTCATCAGCCGGTCCCAGTCTTCCGGTGTGTTTTCCCCGAAAGGTTTCAGTACCGCCACACCGGCATTGTTGACCAGAAGGTCGAGCTGTCCGAACCGATCAACGGTTTGCCCTATGAGCCATTCAGGGGTTTTTGAATCGAGCAGGTCGGCCGGTATGACCAGGATATCACCGGGCAGATCCCTGCGGATTATTTCCAGGGAAGATTTGTCCCTTCCGGACAAAGCCAGGCGGTAATTCCTGGAGGCCAGTTCCCTGGCAATGGCCCGTCCGATGCCTCTGGAGGCTCCGGTAACCAGGGCAACCTTGCGGGTTGAAGGATTCATATCCATGGTTTATGTGTCAGATAGGCCTGGCATGGTCCAGCAGATACTTTTCCGCTTCAACCGACCAGAGCCCGTTGTGTTCCGATGTGATCTCTGCCAGACGGGCAAACAGGGGATCTTTGCCGGCCAGTTTGCCGAAATCGTCAATGGCGGTGAGCGGCATGGAAATGTTTGTATACATCAGTTTTTTCCCTCCCGGAATTTCCGGAAGCCTTTTGGTGGTGCCGATCACCGCATCGAGTCCGCCTACATGCGTAACCATCAGCGAAGGATTGATCCTGCCTGCCGACATCATATCGAGGGATTCCCTCATATCATCCGTATTTCCTCCGCTGGTGCCCATGATGTGTGTGAATCCGTAATGGACGTTATAAAAATTGATCTCTGCCTTGAAACCGGTATCTATGGGACCGGCAAAAAAATTCATACAGCCGTTCCTTCCCAGTATGGCATCGGCTTGCTCCACCACCTGTTTTACCGGTGCGAATACAAATGCATCATCGAATCCTTTTTCTCCGCTCAGCTCAAGAAGTCTTTCCACGGGATCACCGGTTCTGGCCGTGTTGAGATAGACCAGTCGGATCCCGTATCCGGATGCCATTTCGGGGGGAAGGAGTTTTCCGGCCCGGTCCAGTCTATCCTGATCTATATCGGTGACTGCGATGAGCGCGGGTTTGATGTCCTGGTGAATGGCGTAATCGATGGCTCCCAACCCCATGGGGCCGCCTCCCGCGAGAATGGCCAGGTTCCCTCCTTCCCGGATACCCATCTGGTGAACGTATGAACCGTATTCCGAATGGTAGCTTGCATGAAAGGCTCCAACAATACAGGACATGGGTTCCGAAAGGGAAGCCATGAAAAAAGCATCTCCGTGATACTCCAGAAGACAATCCATTTCCATCACCTCGTTGGGGATGAGGATGTGGGTGGCATCTCCGCCGATGTACCTGTATGAATAACCCGGGGCATCCAGACTCCCCCTGTAGTTGAGTGCCGGCTGAATGGAAAATTTGGTGCCCGGTTTGAATTTGTGCTGCCATTTTTTGCCAACCTCCAGGATTTCACCGCTGAATTCATGGCCGATGATGGTCGGATTTTCATGCACATCGTCCGGTACACGTTTGTGGTCAGGGCCCTGTTTGGCGGCCTTGTATGACGACATGCACAGACTGTCGGATATGACCCGGGCCAGGATCTCATTTTCTTTCATGGGAGGCAATTCAAAAGTTTCCAGCCTCAGGTCATTCTTTCCGTAAATCCGGACTGCCTTGGTTTTCATAACAAACAAATATTTATCCCAGCATTACCTGGCCACCCGTAACGGGTATGGCCTGGCCCGTTTCATATTTCTGGTCGATAATGTAATAGATGGCTTTCATGATGTCCGTTATTTCGCATCCTCTTCTGAGGGGGGGCTGTTCTTCGTAGTAACGCCTGACATCCTCAATTGTTTTTGCACCGGGCACTTTGCCCGCTTTCAGGTACTGCACGAACAGACCCGTGTCCGGGTCGGACCACAGGGGCCCTTCGAAGTAGTTGCCCGGACACACTGCATTGACCTTGATGTTGTGCTCTGCCAGTTCCAGGGCAAAAGACTGGGTAAGTCCGATCCCGCCGAATTTCCCTCCCGCATAGGCAAAGTTCTTTTTGCTTCCCTGCAAACCGGATTTGCTGTTGATCTGGATGATATCCGTAAACATGCCGGGTTTGTAGCGGTTCTGACGCTTCATGATGGAGGAAGCATATTTGGTACAGAGAAAGAATCCGGTATAGTTGATGTTGGTAATATTCTCGAATACCTCCGGTTTCATGTCCTCCAGTGTTCCGGCACTCAGGATCCCCGCGTTGCTGATCAGTATGTCGAGTCCGCCCAGCTCCTGCACCGTGGTCAGGATCAGTTTCTTTACCTCAACGGGATCGGAGACATCCGCTTCAATGTACACGGCCCGGTTCTTCTGTCCTTTTTCATTGAGCTCATTGGCCAGCCGGGTGCCATCTTCTGACTTAATATCGGAAATGACCACATTGGCGTTTTCCATAAACAGGTTCCGTGCGATCCCTGCACCGATTCCCTGTGCGCTGCCGGTTACAATGGCGATCTTATTCTCCGCTTTGCCCTCCGGTCCTTCCCCGATGGCGATTTTTCTCCGGTAATTTTCAACCTCCCATTCATCAATGAACTCTATTTGTTTTTCATTCAAAGAATTGGGGCCACCAAAATTTTCCGAATAGAATGCGATCTTGATCAGGTCATAATACATGTCCATGACCGTTTCTGCCGATTTGCAATTTTCCCCGAATGTGATCAGACCGAGATCCCTGATCAGGATCACTTTGGGCAGGTATCTGTTTTTGTCCCTGAATTTTTTGACCTCCCTTAGTGTTGTATCGATGATCTCTTCCCCGGTACCCGTTTCATTGATGAACAGGTATTTTGATTTGCAGTAAACAATGGTGTCGGGGATGAAAGGGACACTTATCTTTTTGAATGCGTCCTTGCCGGCATAATACCGTGCGATCAAACTGTCGTGCTTGATCCGGGCGTTTTTCAGTTTCTTTTCCGACAGTGCCACGCGAAGGGCCGGTATGATGTGAAGGACTTTTTCATTGACCGGGAGTTTTGTGATCCTGGGGATCTCCCTGATCTTGTCCTGTATTTTTTTGGTGGTCAGTTCATAGATTTCCCGGATGTCTTTGGTGTTGTCGCCGCAGACAAATATCCCGTGGTTCTGAAGGAAAATGATTTTGGGGTCATGGCCCGCCTCGTCCCGGTATTCCCTGACCCTTTTATCCACCAGTTTGAACAGGGTATATCCCGGATCGGTATATTCAATGAACAGGGCTTCCGGCCCGAAAAATTCACCGGTATTTTTTTTTGCCTCCCTTGAACACAACAGGGCGTTGATAAAGGTGGGATGCAGGTGGACCACGAAAGGATATTCAATCAGTTCATGAAGGGATGTTTCAACCGAAGGCCTTTTGGGATGGTTTGGGTCGGCATTGGCTTTCATCAGGTCCTCCTTGACCTGTCTTTCCCGTTCCACAGGATCTTTGCTGTAGGTTTTGCCTGCAATTTCCTTGATCTGATCCCTGTAAAGCACGGCAAAGTCACCGGCTTTGATATCGGCAAGGGTGGTGCCGCTCGGCTTGATCCATATCTTTTCGTGATCTTTGTATGAAGCATTGCCTCCTCCGGCAATGGTGAATTCGATCATTGAACCGAAATGGTTGGATATGGACACCAGATCTCTGATCTCTTTTTTCATTTTGTTTACAAATTTATAAACCTGTCCACAACAGCTTTTCCAAGCTCCGCGAAGTGGTCCCTGTAAGCGGACTTTGCATGGCCGTTCCGGTCAAGGTATCCTTCCCTGCCTTGTGCAAGCAGGTATTGATGGGCAGCGACCACACATGCCCCCCGGTATGAAATGTTTTCCAGTTCCCGGTCCAGGGGAGTGTTGTTCCTTGCCTGTACGGTCAGGGGAAGCATGCGGGGGGTATTGTGTTCGGTCCCGAATGTGATTACGAAACCGTTCCTGTCGAAAAAATGCACGAAATCCCTCAGGATATTTATGTCATTCCGGATGGGGATCAGCTCGATACAGGCAATGTTCCGGGACCGCAGATTATCCATCAGTGACCGGGGATCCGATTCATACTCTGTGAATTCCCCCGCGGCATTGTCCAGCAGCACCGGATAACAGGGAATGCCGCCTGCCCGTATGATGATGCTGATGATGTCATCAATGGGGAGAAATGCAGAAGGTTCCTCCGGCACAAATGCACTCCCTCCCGATTTCAACAGCCTGCCACGGATCTCGTTTTCAAGGGCTGCTTCGTCTGAAAGGTTTGACCGGACTTCCTTTCCGCCGAACAATTCTGAAAGGGCTTTCCCGGCTTTCCCGGGGTGTTTGTATTTGTTGAAAATCCTGATGCGTATGGCACGTGCAATATGCCGCTCCCTGACCAGTCTTTCGGCATAGCGGTTCCTGATGTCAGAATAGTCCAGTCCCATTTCAGGATCCAGTTTACGGAGCAGTTTGTCTGCTTTGTCAATCATTTTCCGTACCTGGATCTGTGATTCCTTTATCAGATCGCTGAGCTGTGAGGCGTATGGTTCATCAAGGGAAAAAGGATATCTGAGTCCCTTGCCGCAAAAATAGGTCCTTCCAGGATTGTTGGGATCGTTTACCCTGATCTTCCGTTTTTGTTCTTCCTTCAGCAGTCCGATGAATTCAACATTGAACATGGGAAACCTTCCGGTTTCCACACATAATTCATAGAAGGCCTGGTAACCGTCGGCAACATAAAAGTCCGTGATCCCCAATACCCGGACATTTTCTTGTTCAGCCATGGAAAAAATTTGCCGGATGCTTTTAAATGCGCTGAAGGAATAAGGGGTATGCAGGTGGGCATTGACCCGCGGCAAATCATCCCTTCCGGATGTCCTGAATTCGTCTGAAAGTCTTTTTTCAGGCGGAAAATCCCTGAGCAGGTAATCAGCCATGCTTCATGTTTTGACAAAAGCGTAAAAATAACCGCAATCGGTCAATGAACCAAATTAAGTTATTGTAAGTTTTTCCAGACGGTCGTTGATCATTTGCATTTCATCATCGCTCAGGACAAATTTCGCGGCTCCGGCATTTTCAGACACTTGTCGGGGATTTCTTGCGCCCGCCAGTACAACGGTTATACCCGGTCTTTGCATGGTCCATCTGATCACCAGCTGGGGAAGGGTGGCTTCGTGGTCGTTGGCCAGGGGTCTGATCTCTTCCAGGAACCGGTTGATTTTTTTCAGGTTTTCTTCTTTGGCATAAAGGGTGGATGCCCTGGAATCCCCCTCGTTGAATTCATGCCCCGGCCTGAACTTGCCGGTGAGAAATCCGCGCTGCATGGGGCTGTAGGCCAGAATGGATTTATTGTTCTCCATGCAGTAGGGTACGAGATCCTTTTCTATATCACGCCTGAGCATGCTGTAAGGAACCTGGTTGGAATGAATGGTAAGGGTTTCTCCGGCTTCCTTCATTTCTTCCAGGGAATAATTGGAAACCCCTGCAGCCCTGACTTTCCCCTGCCGGATCAAATGCCCGACGGCTTCCATGGTTTCATGTATGGGTGTGGTCGGGTCGGGCCAGTGTATCTGATACAGGTCGATATAGTCGGTTTTGAGTCTGCTCAGACTGTCTTCGCATTCCCTGATCACGCTGTCTTTCGCGGCGTATTTATGGAGGGCAATGGGTTTGCCTTCATGGTCTTTGGTGGGGAAGTAGTATTTGCCTTTTTTGGTATCCCAGCGAAGCCCGTATTTGGTGAAAATCCGGACCCGGTCCCGCTGGCCTTTCAATGCTTTGCCGAGCAATGATTCGCTTTTCCCGAACCCGTAAACGGCAGCAGTGTCAAAAGTGGTGATGCCCAGGTCGAGCGATTTATGAATGGCTTTTTCCGCATCTTTTTCGTCGGCGCCTCCCCACATCCATCCGCCGATGGCCCATGCGCCGAAGGCAATCACGGTTGACCTGATCCCACTGGTTCCTATTTCAACAGTATCCATAATGAAGTTTTTATGAGGTGAACAATATTTATGGTTTAAACAACCGGTAAATTTCCCCGGGAACGGCTGAAAGATCCCGTACGATCCAGTCCGCTCCCCCGAGTTTTTCCCTGGGAAAACTGGTTTCCAGTGCCAGGCATTTCATTCCGGCCCTTCCGGCGGCTTCGATCCCGTTGGGGGCATCTTCGACCACCAGGCATGCGGGCGGATCCTGTCCGAGCAGGACAGCCGCCTTCAAATATATGTCGGGATACGGTTTTTTCCGCTCGATCTGGAGTCCGTTTACCGTGGCATCAAAAAGACCCGGCGGCATGCCGATCCTTTCCAGGTTGATATTCATTTTTGTTTCATCCGCGCTGGTGGCAACGGCCAGTTTCATTCCCATGTCCCGGCACCTTCGGATAAAATCCATTGTTCCGGGCAGTGGTTTCAGTTTTCCCCGGGTGATCTGGTTGTATATTTCGTAGGTCCGGGCTTTGTCCCTGGCAATGTCCGGTTCGATGCCGTATTTTTCGGCCACTCCTCCTATGTATCGGTTTTCTCCCGCACCCACAAAAGGATGAAAGTCCTCTTCCCTGACCTCAATGCCCTTTTCACGGAACATTTTCATGGCCGCCTCACAAATAAACGGCTCTGAGTCCGTCAGCACCCCGTCCATATCAAAAAGCACGGCTTTGATCATAAGCGATGATTTGGTGAATTATTGTTTTTCTATAAGGTCAACCACGCCATTCAGCACAAAATGGGGCTTGTAGGCAAATTCCTGCATGCCCTCCCTGGATGTTATCCCGCTGAGCACCAAACAGGTATCGATTTCCGCCTCGATACCGGCCACGATGTCCGTATCCATGCGGTCTCCGATGATGATGGTTTCCTCACGGGTGCAATTCAGCTTTTTCAGGGCATTCCGCATCATGAGCGGATTGGGCTTCCCGACAAAGTATGCGCTTTTTCTGGTAGCCAGTTCAATGGGGGCAATGAGTGCTTTGGTGGCCGGACATATGCCGTTCTCAATGGGACCGGTAATGTCGGGATTCGTCCCGATGAGTCCGGCCCCGCCAATCACCAGATTCACCGCGTGTTCGATCTTTTCATAGCTGTAGGTCCTGGTTTCTCCCATCACCACATAATCGGGGTCCACGTTGTTCATGGTATAGCCGACATTGTAAAGCGCATTGATGAGTCCGGCCTCCCCGATAATAAACGCACTTCCTTTCGGGTGCTGGCTGGCAAGGAACATGGCCGTGGCCAGGGCGCTGGTATAAAAAACCGTCCGCTCGACGTGGATGCCCAGTCTCTTCAGTTTTTCCTGCAGTTCCTTGGGTGTGCGTTCACTCGAGTTGGTCAGGAATACAAATTTCTTTTTGGATTCCATTAGCCAGTTGACGAATTCCGCAGAACCAGGCAGCAGCTTGTTCCCGTGATAGATCACTCCATCCATGTCAATGATGAAGCCGTTCTTTTTTCTGATCCTGTCAATATCCTTTTGATTCATGTTGTATGTTTATAATGGTTATTTATTTGCCGGGCCTCGCGGAAAACTTCCGCGTCCTTGTCCGGATCAAAACCCGACACTTTCTGCAGCAGATATCCCGTGTCGTTTTTGAAATTCTTAATAAATGCCTTGTCGTTGGGATGAAAATTTCCGTGCGGGTCCCGTGCCCTGAAATAATAGCCGCGGATCAGTGCCCGGAGGATGCGGTCCCAGGGCTTGCCTGTTTTTAATCCTGCCCTGATGGCGCCGGCAAGCCGGTCATCAGGCCCCAGCTTTCTCGGCAGATCACAGCCCACCCTGAAAACGGTATCGCCGAGTGCACGGTTTTTGAACCGGTCCAGCAAATCGTCAACATGAAGGGTCATATCCCGGAGGGTGAATTCACCGGGATGGAGGGCCATCAGGATCCGGGCCGATTCCATCATGGTATCCCTGGTAATCCGGTATACCCGGTTGTCTGAAAGCACTTCATACAGATATACATGCCCGGGGTTATTGATGTAACCCGTGTATGCGGCGACGGCATGACCCAGGTTGTGGATGAAGGATTTCCGGTCTACCCACGCTTTCATGTTCTCCCTGGGTGCCAGTCCGTTTACCACCGGCAGGGGATTCCTGAATGCTTTTTTGTCCACGATCAGGGTGTTGTATCGCTCGGCGAATATCAGCAGGGGATCTTTGCCGAGATCCTTCTCCGTCATGATGGGCACCATTTTGCCGATGCCCGTCTCCACCAGTCCGGTCATCTCCTCCAGCGGGAAATGAACGGGCAGATGCTTTTTCAGCTCACCGGCCAGGAACCGGCCCGCGTTCCTCATGTTCTCGGCGATGATGATGTCCAGGGGGGGCTTGTCAGGATTTGCTGCCTGCCTTCCCAGCAGTCCTTCTGCGATCAGGGCAGCAGCTGAAGCCATGTTTTCAGGTCCGACCGAGAGTCCCATCAGGCGGCACAACGCTAATTCATGAATGACCGCCGCCTTTTCATCCACATGAAGTGCGCGGATGTTCCGGATGGTTATTTCTTCCGTTTTTTCTCCCCTGATTATGATCCGGTATTCTTTTTTCCGGTTCAGCTCCCTGACCAGAGGCAGGGAAACATCTACAAATACCACTTCAAATCCTGCCCTGCTGAAAAGTTGCCCGACAAACGACCGGCCGATCTTCCCGGCCCCGAACTGAACAAAACGATTATTCATCGGAATTCCGGAGTTGTTTTCTGTATAGTTCGTAGTATTTTTCTATGGCCTTTCTTTTCCGGCCCGGTTCTCTTTCAATATAGGTGCCTCCCATATACGATAAGGCAAATCCCCCGGAGACGATCCCCCAGGAACATGCCCCGGTAAGCCCGGGTTTTTTTCCCTTTGTTTCTGTCAGCTGTTTTGCCAGGGAGAAAATAACCCCTCCGGCAAAATTGTCCCCGCAGCCTGTGGTATCACCTCCGGAATGTTCCCCTCTTCTTATTTCGGTTTGAATTGCGGTGGAAACGGGCAGTTCGGCCGGTTTCATTTCGCTGAACAATTGACCGTCAGAAAAAATGGTCACCGGTTCCGGTCCGTTGGTGATGATAAAAGAAGAAACCTGTTTGCCGATGAAATAATCTGTGGCATCCCGGAGGTTTTTCCGGCCGCTGATCTTCAGGGATTCCTCATGATCCATGATGAGCAGATCGATCATTTTCATGCTGGAATCGTGATCGCCCAGAGGCCATTTTTCACGGGTGCCTTTCTTTTCATTCCTGAAATCATAAACAGTGTTGACCAGGGTGATGGCTCCTTTTTCCTTGCTTTTTTCGAGCAGTTGATCCAGATGATCATGAAGTCCGGGCACCAGGGCGGTGCCGCCGAAGACAACCATATCCGCGTCAAAAAAGTCCTCCAGCAGGTCACCGGGTGAAAGCAGCGCTGCGGCCCCGATGTGGTTAATGAAGGTGCGTTCCCCGTGTCCGCCGGCATGACCGGGATCAGACAAGACATAGGTGAAGGGAGATGCGGCATCGACCGTTTTCAGCCTGCCGGTATCAATTGGTGTTTGCCGGATGATGGAACGTATCCTTTTTCCGATCCCGTCATTGCCCAGCGCTCCGAAAAAACTGACCTTTCCCTGATCACCCAGCATCTGGGCTGAATGGATGAGCGGAACAATCCCCGGTCCGCCCAGGTTGACCATGTCCGGATCGCGGGTACCGGTCAGTTCCCGGCGTATCCGGTGAAAAGGTTTTCCCGAGAATTGTTCGAATTCTTCGGTGAATACCAGTGCGCCGGGACGCAGTCCCCCGTCCCCCGGTTTTTCTGAAAGGTATTTTCTGAATGCGGGGGAGGAAAAGTCAATGCCGGAATACACGTAATCCAGCAGGCAACAACCGGCTCCGGAAATCCTTATGGTGTTCATTTCGTTCAGGTGTAATGCAATGCGGTCAACCGGAATATGGTGCAAAGATATCAATAATGTCCGATTAAATACCTTCCCGGTTTCGCCTGATCTGCTCGTTCAGGGTGAAATTGTTCCTGGCACGGTGCCCCTTCAGGGGCAGTATCTTTTCATGAATGGCGTCGATGATCCAGTCTTCCTGGGGAAAAAAGGATTCTTCCATCTCATGTGCCGGGACGATCCAGTTGCGGGAACCGGCCACCACCGGCGGAGCATCAAGGTCATCGAATGAAAGTTCGGAAATGGTTTGGGCCATTTCTTTCATGAAGGAACCCCTGGATGACGCGTCCCCGGCCAGCAAAATCTTTCCGGTTTTGCTCACTGATTTCATTACGGGTTCGTAATTGAAGGGGACCAGACTCCTGGCGTCGATGATCTCGGCTGAAATGCCGTATTTTTCAGAAAGGATATCAGCCGCTTTCAGGACCCTGTAAAGTGTGGCTCCCACGCTGAGTAAGGTGATGTCAGATCCGGCCCTTTTGATATCGGGTTCCCCGATGGGTATTTCATAGTAACCTTCCGGAACTCCTTCCCTGTGAAAATATTCCCCGACATCATAGATCCTCTGGCTTTCAAAGAAGATGACAGGATCGGTCCCCTGCAGGGCGGCGTTCATGAGTCCCTTTGCATCATAAGGGGTGGCCGGGAACACCACTTTGAGTCCGGGTATATGCGCCACCAGCGATGTCCAGTCCTGGGAATGCTGGGCCCCGTATTTTGATCCCACGGAAACCCTGATCACAACAGGCATTCGCAGGATGTTCCCGCTCATGGCCTGCCATTTGGGGAGCTGGTTGAAAATTTCGTCCCCCGCACGGCCCAGGAAATCGCAATACATGATCTCCGCGATTACCCTTCCTCCTGCCATGCCGTATCCGATGGCGGTCCCTGCAATGGCTCCTTCCGAAATGGGAGAGTTGAACAAGCGGTTGTAGGGCAGGGCTTCGGTGAGTCCGCGGTATACGGCAAAAGCGCCGCCCCAGTCCCTGTTCTCTTCGCCGTATGCCACCAGGGTGGGGTCTTTGTAAAAACGGTCCATGATGGCTTCAAAGATCCCGTCACGAAGCTGAAAGGCCTTTACCCCGGATATGGGTTTCCCCCCCTCATCCAGTCCGTACCGCTTCTTTTTTGCGATTTGCCTGACCCGCGGATTTTCATCCATAGGCATCAGCACTTCCGGTTCACGGTCTTCCATGCGGTCCGCCGATCCGTTGGAAAACATCAGTTCCCCGATGGCTTCCGGCCGGGCTTCCAGGTCGATCCTCGGAGAAACGGAGTCATCGGTGGCCAGCTTGAAAATCCGGAATATGATTTCTCCGGATTTCTCTTTGATCTGTTCCAGTTCGTCCCGGGTGGCCACTCCGGCTTCCGAAAGTTTGTCCCCGAAGTTTACAATGGAATCAGCTTTTTGCCATGCATCCAGTTCATCTTTTGTCCTGTAGGAGGAAGCATCGGAAGGCGAATGGCCGCTGAAACGGTAGGTGACCGTATCCAGGAGCACCGGGCCGTTCTTTTCATCTATCACCTGTTTTTTCCTGCGGAAAGCATCGATTACCGCCAGCGGATCATATCCGAATACCCTTTCCGCATGCATCATTTCGGGATTGACCCCAGCGCCGGTCCGTGCCAGTATATCGTAGCCCATGGTTTCCCCGCAGGTCTGGCCTCCCATGCCATACTGATTGTTCATGAAATGAAAAATGACGGGGAGACCGCCCCGGTATTCTTCCGGCCATAATTTTTTGAACTGGTCCATGGCGGCAAAACAAATGCCTTCCCACACAGGACCGCATCCCATGGATGCGTCCCCGATATTGGCCACGACCAGACCGGGTTTCCTGTTGATCTTTTTGTACAGGGCGGCGCCCACGGATATGTCTCCGGAACCGCCCACGATGGCATTGTTCGGGTATATCCCGAAGGGAGGGAAAAAGGCATGCATGGATCCGCCCAGCCCCTTGTTGAATCCGGTTTCACGGGCGAATATCTCTGCCAGGGTCCCGTAAACCAGGTAGTCAATGGCCAGGTCCCGCACATTTCCGCTGTGCTCCTTTTCAACCACCTTCAGGGTAGCCCCGTCAAGATAATTTTCCATGATACCGGTCAGCTCCTTGTCCTTCAAACGGTATATGGCCGACAGGCCTTTTGCCAGGATCTCTCCGTGGCTTCTGTGGGACCCGAAAATAAAATCCTGTATCCCGAGATGATAGGCCATGCCCACCGCGGCGGCTTCCTGGCCGACAGACAGGTGCGCGGGCCCCGGATGGTGGTACCGGATCCCATTGTACTCACCGGATACCTTGATATCATTCAGCATGCTTTCAAATTCCCTGATGATGCACATGTCATGATATATCCTCAGGAAACCGGCCTGGGAGTAATTGCTTTTTTCCTCTTCAATGGATTTTTCGTATTTGTTGACCGGGATCTCCCCGAAGGTTATGCTGCCCGGTTTTCTCAGTTTTCTGGGATCGATGAATTGATTCTTTGGCATAATATTGATATTAGATTTTACCCATATGTGCAGCTTCCCTTATGATCTCCGAAACCGTGGGGTGGGGGAATATGAAGTCCCTGATGTCCCTGGTGAGCATCTCGTGCTCGATCATGATGCCCGGGCCGTAGATGATTTCCGAAGCAGGATTCCCGATCATATGCATGCCCAGGACTTCCCCGTTTTTCTTGCCGGTGACCAGCTTGGCCAATCCGGTGAATCCTTCATTCTCGGCCACAAATCTGCCTGAATAACCCAGGGGGATGTTGATGACCTCAACCGGTATTCCCTTTTTGGCGGCTTCCTGTTGAGTCAGTCCCACCCGGGCGGCTTCCGGATGGGTATAAACAACCTGGGGGACGGCTTCATAACGCATCCGGTCCCTGTCTCCCGAAATGCAGTTTATAGCCACTTCACCTTCCCTGTATGCCGTATGTGCGAGCATGGAAAATCCGTTTACATCCCCGGCCGCGTAGACCCCGGGAACATTCGTGCAGCACCGGGAATCTGTTTTTATCCCTTTTCCCGAATATTCAATGCCCAGCGAATCGAGTCCGATCCCCTCAACCACCGGTTTTCTGCCCGTGCTGATCAGGATGCGCCCGGTTTGCAGGGTGTGCTCCTCCCCGTCCCGGCGGAAAACGATTCCCTCTCCGGTGATCTTTTCCACCCGTGCGCCACATTTGAAATCCACACCTTTTGAAACAAATACCTCCCGCAGCATTTTGCTGATGTCAGGATCGAATCCGGGAAGCACTTCATCCAGCATCTCCAGGACGGTCACCCGGGTTCCCATGGATGAGAAAAAGCCGGCAAATTCCATTCCCACCACGCCTCCGCCGATGATGGCAAGAGACCCGGGTATTTCCCGGATATCCAGGATTTCCCTGCTGGTCATGATATTTGTCTCCTCGATCCCTTTTACCGGGGGCATGGAAGGCAAAGATCCGGTGGCGATCAGGATGTTCCGGACCAAAAAATCATCATTACCGGCCGATATTCTGAATAAACCGTTTTTTCTGCCACGGATAACGGCCGCTTCAGGGATGATTTCCACTCCGTTCTTTTTGAGTCCGGCACGGACACCCCCCACAAGCTTTTTCACGATCTTTTCCTTTCTTTTCATGATCCTCTCCAGATCATATCCGGCTTTTTCAGTTATCAGCCCGTATTTGGCCGGCTGTTTCATGTATTCGAAAAGTCTGGCGGTAAAAAGCAGGGTTTTGACGGGTATGCATCCTTCGTTCAGACAGACCCCGCCCAGCCGGTCCTTGTTGAAAAGTACCGTGGATAATCCTTTCCCGGATGCTTTTTGTGCGGCATTATAGCCTGCGGGTCCGGCCCCGATCACGCCCAGGTCAAATTCCTTTTGTTTGTTTGTCATGTTTAAACGGATTCGAAATTTTCAATCTGTTCCACCACCTCGCGGAGGAAAGCCGAAGCCGGCGCCCCGTCAATGGCCCGGTGATCATAGGTGAGCGAAAGCCCTATTCTGGGTATGATCCCGATGGTGCCGTCACCAAGGTCACCGGCCCTGTGAATTATGGAACAGATCCCGAGGATACCGGCCTGGGGCAGGTTGAGTACGGGGGTGAACATTTCCATGCCGTAGGAACCCAGATTGGTGGTGGTGAAAGTAGCGACTTCACTGCTCAGAAGTTCGGGATCGATGTTTCCTTTCCTGCATTCCCCGGCGAGCGCCCTGAGTTTTTCTGACAAAGCGGTCAGGTTGAAATCATCCGCATTCTTCAGCGCGGGCACCATAAGCCCCCTTTCCGTACTGACCGCCATGCCCAGGTGAACCTTATCAAATACCCGGATGGAATCCCCCCGGAAATGGCAATTGATCCCCGGGTTCCTTTTGATAGCCCGGATGGCGGCATAACATACCATATCGTTGATGGAGATGCCCGTTGCGGGGTTGTCTGACGGTCCGTTTTTGAATTTTTTCCTGAGTGCAAGGATTTTCCGGGCATCTGCACTGGTATGATGGGTGAGCTGAGCCGATTCCCGGAGTGAGCGGTGCATGTTTTCGGCAATGATCTTCCGGATGTTGCTGAGTTTTATGTCCCGGGTTCCCGGGGTGGTTCCGGTTCCGGTAGGCGCAAGGTCCCCTGCCCTGGTCATTCCGCCTGCCCCGGTGGGTTCGCCCCTGGTTTTTCCTTCCGCTTGTTCATAAGCCAGGGAAGTCATCCGTTGTCCTTTTTCAGCGGCGTTTCTGACATCCCGTTCAATGATCCTGCCACCGGGGCCGGTTCCCCGGATATCGCCTGCCGGTATTCTGAGTTTGCGTGCAAGGTTCCTTGCCCTGGGGGAAATTTTTTTCTTTCCGGAGGGAACGGCAGGGGGCTTGTCCCGGGATTCGCCGGCCGGTTCCTGTTCCTGTTCCTGTTCCTGTTCCTGTTCCTGTTCCCGGGTTTTTGTTTCTTCCGGGGCGGGTTGCTCTGCCTTCTTTTCCCCCGGGCGGAATTCATCAACCGATTCATTTTTTTTACCGATCACCGCAACATTTTCCAGAACGGGCACTTCATCTCCTGCCTGGTAAAAAATCTCCAGGAGGAAACCATCTGCGGGCGAGGTCTGTTCAAAGGATGCCTTGTCCGTTTCATAGGAAAACAGGGTGTCCCCCTTTTTCACTTTTTGTCCTTTTTCAAAGTTCCATTCCGTGATGATGCAGGTTTCGACCGACTGGCCCTGTCTGGGCATAATAACCGGAGTAGCCATGTTAATATATTGATTTGCTTGTTAACATATGTTAATGCCCTTTTCAATGAATATCCGGACATTGATCTCAGCAATCATTGGAGCAATATACCCGTTCTTTATCCCATAAAGATAACCAATAACTTGTAATTACAAGTTTTGTATCACAATATTTTTTTATATCTTGTGGGCAGTTTGATGATACCATGGCCCGAACAGTTGTCAGAATGCCCCGATACAGGAAGCTTTATGAAATTTTGCGAAAGCATATTGTGGAGGGTGTATATCAGGAAGGCGATCTTCTGCCATCGGAAAATGAATTGTGCAAAGTATACAACCTGACAAGGCCCACCGTCAGGCACGCACTGGATGCCCTTGTTCATGACGGATACATCAAGAAGCAACAGGGCAAGGGAAGCATTGTCCATCAATTGCCCAAAGGGGTGGGGATACTGTCTATTGCAGGTACTACTTCGGCCCTGGGCAGCAGGAACCTGGAAACCAGGATCATTGTGAAACCCCGTGTGCAGGCATGGCCGGATCCTTTTATGTTCAGACTGGGGGAGGAAGAAAAGGAATCCGGCTGCATATACATGGAACGATTGCGTTTGTTCAACAAGGATCCCATCTTTTACGATATCAATTTCATACCCAATATCAACATGCCAAGGTTTACCTCCCGGAATTTTGAAAACAGGTCGCTGTTTGATATTCTCAGGCAGCATTACCGGATACGGATCAAGGGAGGCGAGCAGAAACTCCGGGCCATAGGGTCAGGTAAAAAGATCAGCCGGTATCTCAATCTGCCAGTGGGAGACCCTGTTCTCCACCTGGAGAGGAAATTCGATACCGACCGGGTCAAGATGAATATATATTCATCGATATATTGCAATACCCGCAAACAGGCCGTATACGGTATTTTTTAGTCTTATTGGAGGGTTGTCCGGAGACCGGACGATCATTTTATGTAAGTTTATACTGAAAAATCAGCACATCATGACAGATCACCATTTTCTTGCAATGGATCTCGGGGCCGAAAGCGGCAGGGCCATTGCCGGTACCCTGTCCGGCGGAAAACTGGGATTGAAGGAAATACACCGTTTTCCCACCGGCATGCTTTTTTTTAACGGGCACTACCACTGGAACATATTCAGGTTGTATGAAGAGATGGTCAAAGGCCTTGAAATATACGCCAAAGCGTTTGAGGGGCCTCCGGAATCGCTGGGTGTGGATACCTGGGGTGTTGATTTTACCCTGCTGGCAAAAGACGGTTCGTTTATCAACCTCCCCTATGCATACAGGGATCCCAGGACGGAGAATGCCATGGAGCAATTTTTCGGGCTTATTCCCCGGGAGGAGATCTATGAACTGACCGGCATCCAGTTCCTTCCCTTCAATACCCTTTTTCAGCTTTATTCCATGGTGCGGGACAAATCACCTGCCCTTGAGATTGCGGATAAATTGCTGTTTATCCCGGATATCTTCAATTATTTGCTTTCAGGTAATATCAGTACGGAATTCAGTTTTGCGACCACTTCACAGCTCTTCAATCCGCGGGGCAATGCATGGGAACCCGAACTTTTCAAAAAGCTGGGGATATCCATGGAGATCATGAACGATATTGTTCAGCCCGGAACCATTTCGGGTGAATTGAATCCGCAGCTTGCCGAAAGGACCGGTTTGAAAAATGTTTCGGTCACTTCGGTAGCTTCCCATGACACAGGATCGGCTATTGCCGCTATTCCTGCAGAGGGAAAGGACTGGGCATACATCAGTTCAGGCACCTGGTCACTGATGGGAATCGAGTCACCGGTTCCCCTGATTACGGATAAAACCCTGGAATACAATCTGACCAACGAGGGTGGAATCAACAAAACCTACCGGTTTCTGAAAAATATCATGGGTTTGTGGTTGTTGCAGGAATGCAAAAGGGTATGGTCAGCCCGGGGAAAAGAATACAGTTATCAGGAACTGACTTCCATGGCGGGCAAGGCAGAGCCTTTCCGTTCGCTGGTGGATCCGGATGATCAGGGATTCATCAATCCCGGCGATATGCCGGCTGCCATTCGCGGGTACTGCGAAAAAACTTCACAGAAAATCCCGCGGGAAATCCCGGAAACGGTCCGATGCATTCTGGAAAGCCTTGCCTTACGGTACAGACAGGTCGCGGAGCAGTTGAGGGAAATATCCGGGAAACCTTTGAAAAAGCTGCACATTATCGGAGGAGGAACCCACAATCAGTTGCTCTGCCAGTTCGCGGCCGATGCCACCGGGATGGAGGTCATCACGGGTCCTTCGGAAGCCACCGCGGCCGGTAATATAATGGCCCAGGCCATGGCCAAGGGATATGTTTCTTCTCTGGATGAGATCAGGAAGGTGATCCGGAATTCCTTTGATATGCAGGTTTACCGGCCGGAAAATACAGGTCCATGGAACAAAGCATATGAACAATTCATGCATTTAATTCAGAACTCTCAATAAAACAAAACACGATGGCTAGAAAAGAATCAGACATTCAAAAGGCTTACGAATTGGCCAGGGAAAAATATGCCCAACTGGGCGTGGATACCGAAAAGGCCCTGGAGCAATTACAAAAGCTTTCAATTTCCCTCCATTGCTGGCAGGCAGATGATGTGGCCGGATTTGAGCATCCGGGCGAAGGCTTGTCCGGCGGTGGCATTCAGGCGACCGGCAATTACCCGGGAAAGGCCGGCACCATCGATGAGGTCAGGCAGGACATGGGAAAAGTCTATTCACTGCTCCCCGGGAAGCACCGCTTCAACATGCACGCAAGCTACGGGGATTTCGGCGGACAGTTTGTGGACCGTGATGAAATTGAGCCAAAACATTTCCAGTCGTGGATCGACTGGGCCAAACAACTTGATATCAAGCTTGATTTCAATTGTACCTGTTTTTCGCATCCCAGGTCAAATGACGGGTTTACCCTTTCCAGTCCCGATCCGTCCATCCGGAATTTCTGGATCGAACATGTGAACCGCTGCAGGGAGATCAGTTACCAGATGGGCAAAGCCCTTGATACCCGGACCATTCATAATATATGGATCCCGGATGGCACCAAGGATACCACCCTGTTCCGGTATAAATACCGTGAAATACTGAAGGAAGCCCTTGATGAGATCTTTCAGAAGGATTATCCGGCCGATCAGATGGCCGATTCCCTCGAATGCAAATTGTTCGGTATTGGCAGCGAAGCTTTCGTGGCCGGTTCGCACGAGTTCTACATGGGTTATGCATTCACCAGGAACAAAATGCTGTGCATCGACATGGGACATTTTCATCCCACGGAATCCGTCGGGGACAAAGTTTCCGCGCTGCTTCAGTTTACCAGCGAGCTCATGTTCCATTTCAGCCGTGGAGTCCGTTGGGACAGCGACCATGTGATCACCCTGAATGACAATACCCACGAAATGACCCATGAGATTGTCAGGGGGGGTGCATTGGAAAAGGTGAATGTGGGGCTGGATTTCTTTGATGCATCCATCAACCGGATCGGTGCTTACCTGGTGGGAACCCGGGCCACACAGATCAGCTTTCTCATGGCCCTGCTCGAACCCCTGGAACAAATGCGAAAACACGAGTCCGCCAGCAAAGGCTTTGAAAAACTGGCCCTGCTCGAACAGAACAAGGCCATGCCATACGGGGACGTGTGGGATTATTTCTGCCTCAAAAATGATGTGCCCCCCGGAATTGATTATCTGGATATCATTGAGGAATATGAAAAAAAGGTCCTTTCAAAAAGAAGCTGATCTGAGAATGTTTTCGATCTGTTCGGTTTCCCGCTCTGAGAATTCAATATTGTCCGGTGCCTGCAGGTTGTCTTTCAGCTGACCGGTGTTGCTTGCCCCCACCAATACGGAGGTCAGTCCCGGCCTGGCCAGTAACCAGGCGATTGCCATACGGGCGAGTGACTGATCCCTTGACAGGGCAAGTTCGTTCAGTTTTCTGACTGTTTGGATGATGTCCGGGGTTACCTGTTTTTTCTGAAGATACCCGTGGATTTTACCTGCACGGGAATTTTCCGGGATGCCGTGAAGGTACTTGTCTGTCAGCAATCCCTGTGCAAGGGGGGAAAATGCGACCATTCCGATCCCCTGTTCTTTCAATACACTGGTCAGTCCCTTCTCCGCACGGCGGTTAAGCATTGAATAACGGGCCTGGTGGATCAGGCAGGGCGTGCCAAGGGATCTGAGGATCCCGGAAGCTTTTTTTGTCTGTCGGGGGTCATAGTTCGAAATGCCTGCATAAAGTGCCTTTCCTGACCTGACCGCATGATCCAGCGCCTGCATGGTTTCTTCCATGGGTGTTCCCGGATCGGGGCGGTGGGAATAGAATATGTCCACATAGTCCAGTTGAAGGCGGCGCAGACTCTGGTCCAGACTGGCCAGCAGGTATTTTCTCGATCCATGGTCGCCGTATGGTCCGGGCCACATGCCATATCCTGCTTTGGTGGATATGATCATTTCATCGCGGTATCCCGCAAAGTCTTTCCTGAGGATCTTCCCGAAATTTTCTTCCGCAGAACCGGGAGGGGGTCCGTAGTTATTGGCCAGATCAAAATGGGTGATCCCTGCATCGAAAGCTTTCCGGATCATTTTCCTGCTTTCATCGAAATCATCCACCTGTCCGAAATTGTGCCATAAACCCATGGAAATGACCGGCAGTTTCAGTCCGCTCACCCCCGTGCGCCTGTATTCCATCTGCCGGTATCGTGAAGGGGAAGGCCTGTGTATCATAATTCGTATTTTTGGGTCTGGTTTGCAAAGATACTGCTATATTTATGCCATGTGCAAATAAAGGATAAATTACCATAATGAAACTGAAAAGGAGATCTTTTTTGAAAAACAGCATGATTGCCGGGGCGGGTATCGGTTTCGGGGGAGGTTTTATTAATAAAGTGACTGCAAAGAAGGAATTCATGTCGGGCATTCAGATTGCCCCTTTTAATTTTTTTGACGAAGGCATTGAGCGTGTTTTTGACCGCCTGGATGATCTGGCCGGCGGCGTCCTTTGGGGATACGATGAAATGCGTTTACCGGGCCTGAAAGCCTTCGGTGACGCCGTCAGATATATGAAAAACAATTCATAAGATGACACATAAAATTCAAGACGGGATTTTCTGAGGCATGCCGCCCTGGGGTCTTCCGCCATTCTGCTGAACCCGCAGTTGCCGGGTCGCAATCTGAATTCAGCCGGATCAGGCGAAAGCGATCCGTCAGGCAACTCCACACCTGGCGCTTATGTAAAAATGGTAAACGGCATGCCGGAATTGTTCATTGACGGCAAAAAGTCATCCCGTATGTGGGGGCGGCTGGCATTGCCTGCCGATTACGCACCGGAGAAACTGGAGCAGTACAGGGGAGCGGGCATCAAGGTTTATATGACCGCAATGGATGTTACCGTCCCACTTTGCCGGGACGGGGAAGATGAATATTATTTCGACAAATACGATGCACATATCCGGCGGCTGGTTGACCGGATGCCGGACATCAAATTGATCCTGTACGTGGGAGCCAGGGGTGCCAGTCCGTACCGTTGGTGCAAAAAGAATTATGAAGAGCTGACTTTGTTCAGCACCGGGAAAAGGCTGGAGACGGCATCCCATGCCTCTGAGCTTTGGAAACAGGACAGCAACCGGGCTTTCAGGGAGTTCGTCCGGTATTTCAGCAATGGCAAATATGCCGGCAACATCATTGGCTTTAATCCGGTTTACAATGCCAACGAATGGTTCAGCCATCACCGGTTAAGCAATGATGATCTGGGCCGGCTGGAAGCCAGCAACCAACCTTCCCTGGTGGTCAGGGAGCTTGAGAACAGAAATTCCGTTTATTCGGTATCTCCCATGCTGCCCGCCGGGATCCTGCGCAACATATTTACAGAGGCGGGAGTGCATGTGTACAATCACTCCGGGGAGGCCGTTTACGCCAATTCCGGTTTCATTGGCATAAGTTGCATCTCCGGGACAGGGGGGGAGAAGGAAATCTGTTTGCCGGACAGGTGTGATGTGTTTGACGCCATGACCGGGGACCTGCTGGCGAAATCGGTCAGCCGTTTCACCATGGAAATGAAGTTTAAGGAAACCCGGTTACTGAAACTTGTCTTTGGCTGACCCTTCCGGCGGGACCGGATAAAACAAAACCAGTGCCATGGATCAGTTGCTGACATAATTCGGATTCTGCCTGAGTATGCCTTGTGAAATATCCACCTCAAACTGAGGAAGCGCGAAATATTCATGTTTTCCGGGGATGAAGCCGGGGATGTGTTCATCCGGACTTACCCACCCGATGGTTTCCGAGCTCCACCTGACCAGGTCCCTGAACCGGTGTGCCTCAAAACCCAGTTCGACCCGCCTTTCATGGATCAGTGCTTCCGGCATTTCCAGGGTGGCCGGCGGCAACCCCACCCGCTGTCTTACCATGTTGATATAGGGATAGGGGTCTTCACCGAGGTGGTACAATGCCTCTGCATACATCAAAAGCATATCTGCATAGCGTATCATCAACCAGTTGTTGGGGGAGACCAGGTATTCATAAACAACCGGAAACACTGTTTTTTTGATGTTGTATCCCGTAAGCGGGGCATCGGTCTTCGCGTTGAACCGGTAAAGGTACAATCTCGTGCCCGGCCGGTAATCGACGATCTCGCCGTTTGACCAGACCGAGGCATATTTTCTGATATCCCCGGGTTCAAATTCCCCGACAAAATCCGGGGAAGGGACCAGCTTGTCCCAACCCAGGGAAAGCGGCTCGGAGTTCAGGTACAGATCCCTGAGGGTTCCGGCATTTCCCCATCCCACGAGAGGCGCTCCCTGAAATCCGGCAATGAATTTGTTGAATTGTATTTCAAAGACCGATTCGGAATTGTTTTCCCCTCCGGTTCCGTAATAGGGTTCCGAAGTAAAAACGGAGAGGTATGCATGGTAATAGTCAATGCTGTCCTGGTTGGGGGCTGTTACCAGGGCGTATTCACCGGAATTGATCACTTCCTCGAACAGGGCGGCTGCTTCTTCCCACTTTTCCTGGTACAGGCAGGATTTGCCCAGCAGGGCCTGTGCAGCGCCTTTGGTGGCTCTTCCGGCATCAGCCGCATCGTATTCACTTTTCAGGGGGAGAATTTCAGCGGCTTCTGTCAGGTCGGTTTCGATCTGTTCCCAGAAGTCGGCGGTTGAATCTTTGGGCTGTTTGAGCTCATCTGCACTGAGTACGCGGTTTACCAGGGGAGCTTCTCCGAAAGTGACCACGATGTGCCAGTTGTACAGGGCGCGCAGGAATTTTGCTTCGGCCAGTATGTTCTTCCGGAGATCGAGGTTCATGCGGATCCCGGGGACTTTTTCCAGCACGATATTGCAGCGCGATACACCCCGGTAATATGAATTGTACAATTGCTTGATATCTTCGTCATCCAGGTTATAGGTGAAATCATCGAATTTGGGATTTTCGGCTTTGCAGTCATCCGAGGCTCCATCGATGATGAGGTAATAAAAGGCGCCGTAGAATTCCGGCCAGGTCAGCGGGTCATAGGCCGAGGTAAGGGCTGATACTGCATGCTCTTCGGTCAGATAGTATGATCCGTCCGTAGGATAATTTTGGGGGGTTACTTCCAGGAAATCCTCACTGCAGAATGACAATACAAGCATTATCAGGATGAGGACCGGTATTTCTGTTCTGAGTCTGTGCATCATATCTGTTTAAAATGTCAGTTGCAAACCCACGGAAAAAATCCTGGGCTGGGGGTAAACCCCGTAATCAATCCCATTGTCAAGGGTCGGTTCCCCTCCGTAACCCACCGGGTGTTCGCTCCCGATCTCGGGCTCCAGTCCGCTGTAACCCGTGAAGGTAAACAGATTCTGTCCGCTGACATAAATCCTTGCTTTTTGTGCACGGATGGCGGTCAGGGCGGGAAGGGGGAGGTTGTAACCGACCTGAATACACCTGATTCTCATGAATGAGCCGTCTTCTATCCACCTGTCCGAGATCCTTGCATTGTTGTTGGGGTCATCGACCGACAACCTGGGCACATCGGTATTTTTGTTTTCATCACTCCAGTAATTGAGGACTGCCGGGGATTTGTTGTGGTCGATCCGGTTGGTTATATTGGAAGGGGACTTCAGATTGCGCATCACATCGCTGTAGATGTCATTCCCCTGCACACCCTGGAGATAAAGGGAAAGATCGAAATTTGCATAGAATGCCTCCATGGTGAATCCGTATATCAGGTCAGGTACGGGCTTTCCGATATGGGTCCTGTCCATGGGGGTGATGTAACCGTCCCTGTCCAGGTCCTTGAATTTGATGTCGCCGGGTTTCGTCTGGTCTGACTGGAACGCGTGGCGCCCGATTTCTTCCTGGTTCCGGAAAATGCCCTCGTGTACATAACCGTAAAAGCTCCCCACGGGATATCCGGCTTCCGTTCTGGTTTCTTCATGGTCGCCCCCCAGTATGTAATTGTCTTCAAGATATACGACACGGTTGTTGATGGTGGAAAGATTGCCGGACAATGCATAATGAAAACGGCCGCTGAACTTCTTATAGCTGGCCGAAAATTCCAGGCCCCGGTTGTCCACTATACCAACGTTCACGTAAGGTTCGGCATATTTCTGCAACATCCCCGCGAGTCCGGACAAAGGGATGCGGACCAGCATGTCGTTGGTTCTTTTCAGGTAATAGTCGCTTGTGATGGCCAGCTTGTTCCTGAACAGGCGGATGTCGATGCCGGCATTGCCCTGGGTGGCATTTTCCCACCGGATGTTGCGGTTGCCGTAGCTCAGCAGCGGGCTTCCCCCGAAATAGGTGTCCTGGGTCAGTCCGAAGACATAAAAACTCCTGTCGGTGGCAATCTGTGTATAATATCCGTAATTGCCGATCTCCTGGTTTCCGGAGAGACCATAACCGATCCTGATCTTGAGGGCTTCCACAAAAGGCAGGGACGGCCAGAACTGTTCATTGCTGACTTTCCACGCGGCGGCAAAGGAGGGGAAATGCCCCCAGCGGTTTTTGGGGCCGAAACGGGACGATCCGTCAATCCGCATGCTGGTGGTGAGATAATATTTTTTTTGAAGGGCATACCGAATCCTGAACAGATAGGAAAGGAGCCTCCATTCCGAGAAGGTTTCTTCGGCATCGATATCTTCCCGGTCGGAACTGATCAGGGTCAGCCGGGGATCGGGAAAATTCCTTGCGCTGGCCCGGAGGCTCTCGCTGGTATAAGCCTGGATGGTTTGTCCGGCCATCAGGGAAAGTTCGTGGTTATCAAAAAATTGCTTTTTGTAATGCAGGATGTTCTCAACCAGCCATATTTGCCTGAGTTGTTTGTTCTGGTATGAATATGCTTCGAGATTTCCGCGGATTCCAATGCTTCCCTTGCTGCCGAGATCATACCGGGGAATAAAGGTATTGCCATCGATCAGGGACAGGTCGATGGAACCGTTCAGCCTGTATCTGAAATTCCTGATGATTTCATAATCGGCGTACAGGGTCCCCATGATTCTTGTGGTATTTCTCTGAAGTGTGTGCATCAGGTTTTCGGCAAGTACATTGGTTACCGTGTTTTGCCCCGTGGTCAGTGGTGAAGGTCCTGCATATCCCCGGTAGTTGATGGGATCGTAAACCGGCATCATGGGGGAGGCATAAAAAATGCTGTTGAATCCCCGGGCTTCCCGGTCCTGTACAAGGCGGCTCAGGGTGACGCTTTCTCCGAACCTGAACTTTTCTCCCACAGAGAAATCCGAATTGATCCGCATGCTGTAGCGTTCAAGATTGGTCCCGTGGAGGATGCCTTCTTCCCTGTAATAGCCGGCGGAGGAATTGAAATTACCCGATTCGGTGCCCCCACTGACCGAAAAATAATAGTTCCGGACATCCGCCGTCCGGGTGGCCACTTCCTGCCAGTCGGTATTGGTGGCCAGATTGGCCGGATCGCTGTATGCGGGGTGAAGGGGTTTGGGAATGCCGTCGGCGGTACCATAAGTGTACAACGAATCGTAAAAAGCCACATATCCCTTGGTATCCAGAAGGTCGATTTTCCCGGATAAGTTGGCTATGCCACGGTAGGTGGAAAAAGATACACTGGCTGATCCGGGCCTTCCCCTTTTGGTTTCGATCATAATGACCCCGTTGGCTCCCCTCGCCCCGTATATGGAGGTGGCAGAAGCATCTTTCAGCACCGTGACCTTCTCGATGTCGTTGGGATTGATCGCATCCAGTGCATTATCGGGTGTCCCGGCAAGGTTTTCATTGGCCACCGGAAATCCGTCGATCACAATCAGCGGTTCCGAATTGTTGACCGTACCGATACCCCTGACCTTAATGGAAACCGGTGCACCCGGCCTTCCTGAGCTTCTCACCACGTAAACTCCGGAAATCAGGCCCTGTATGGCCTGGTCGATACCCGATACCTGGAGCTTGCTGATCCGGTTTTTATGAAGTGTGGATATTGAACCGGTAAGGTCGTCATGCTTCTGATTGCCATAACCGATCAGGACGACTTCCTGCAGGGGGCGCGGATAGGATATCATTTGAATGTCTATGACCGATGATCCGTTGGTGGTGACGGTCTTGTTTGCGTATCCTATGTATGAAAAAGATATCTCCGTTGTTCTTTTGTCAAGTTTCAGGGAATAATGTCCGTCCATGTCGGTAACCGTTCCTTTATGGGTATTGTTCTCTATGATGTTTACCCCGGGCAGCGGTTCACCGGTTGCCCGGTCGGTTACCGTTCCCGATATGCGGTATTTTCTCAATCCGAGATGGCGCAGTCTGGAGGCATAATGCCCGGATGGTGCGGAAGGGAGAATGTCATGGCCGTTTGTTTTGATGGTTTGAACGGGAGGCGGCCTGTCCAGGGTGAGTACGATCTGGCTGTCCAGGATCCGGAAATCAATGTTTGTATTCCTGAACAGGTTTCTCATCAACCGGTGGATCCCTTCATTGCGCGCATCGATGCTGACCACCTTGTTCAGCGGCACCTGATCGGTTATGAAAAAGAAACTGTAACCGGTCTTGTTTTCAATATGGTTCAGGATCCTTTCCAGCCGTACATTTTCCTGACGGAGGGTCAACAATGTATCCGGCCGGGCTTCGGTTTTTTTAACAATGAAGACCAGAAACAGGAGCAAGAGCTGCAAAAGGAGCGTTCTTCTGATCAGAACCATGGATGTTAATGCTGGTATAACCGCCCTGCTAATTTACGGAAGTGCATCCGAATGTAAAAAAAATAGGGAAGCGTTGTTCACGCTTCCCTATTTTTTGTTGCCGGACTTATGTCGCCGGCGCGGTTAGCCAGCAGGTTAGTTGGTTAGTTAACTAGCTGGTCTTCATTTTCTTTTATGGATTTGGATATGATTACATTGTCGTTTTGGTATACATAATGTATGGGTGTGGTGATCCGGATCAGTTCAAGGACTTCTTCCAGGGATTCGGATCTGATTTTTCCGGTATAATTCAGTTCAAACAACTCCTTGTCCCTGATATGAATATCGACATCATACCACCGTTCGAGTTTTTTGACCACCTGTTCAAAGCTTTCATCGTTGAATGTCAGCTGTCCGTATCTCCAGGAAGTATACAATTCAGGGTCAACTATTGTGAGGGTGACCTCTTTTTTATCCTTGGCGTATGATGCCTGATGGCTTGGTTTCAGAATGTGGATGTTCTTCCTCCCCGGGGAACGGATCCCTGTGATCATGGCAATTTCCCCGTCAACCAGGGTTGCTTTGATGTTGTTGTCCCCGGAATAGGCCATGATGTTGAAACGGGTCCCCGTAACCTTTATGGTTGCGCGGGAAACTTCAACAAAGAATGGTTTTTCCGGATCATGACGGACTTCGAGATAGGCTTCGCCGTTCAGTTTGATTTTCCTTCTGGCGGATTTGAATTTTTCCGGATAAATGATCTTGCTGTCGGCATTTAACCAGACCTTGGTATCATCCGGTAAAAGGACAAATGATTTTTCACCTCTCAGGGTTGTATATTCGATGCGCTTTGACAATAAGGGCATGTTTTCCTTACGGCTGAGCAACAAAACGGCCGGAATGCCAGCCAGGAGAATGAGCATGGCGGCCGCTGCCATCCATCTTCTCAGTTTCCGAATTCCTGACCTTGCTTTATGTCCGCGGATAGCGGCATGGGTGCTGTCAAGCAGATTTTCCACGTTTTCCGGATGGCCGGTTTCTCCGGAAAGGTCCCAATGCACGGAAAGAAACAGGTCGGCCTCTTCATCATTGCAGTCTGCGAGCCATTGGTCCACACGGCTCTTTTTATCCCCGGGGACGGGTTCCCCGATCAAAAATTTCAGCAGGATTGTTTGTAAGGGATTTTTCATTGATTACAGGACCCTTTTCATATATAGTACACATAAATTGTTTTCATCCCTTAACCGGTCCCCGGTTTTTTTGAGGGAAACGGTATTCAATGCTTTTCCTGCCGGCAATATTTCTTTTGAAGGACTTCCCGGCGGGTTTGTCCGTTTGCTTTTTTGTTTTGTTTTTCCATGACAGCCATTCAACGGTGTTTTTTCAGTGAATCACGGATATCCCGGATGGCCAGACGGATTTGTGCCTCAACGGTCTTGACGGAAATATCCAGTTTTTTTGCAATGGCCCCGTGAGACATGCCCTTCTGCCGGCTCAGGATGAAGACTTCCTTTCTGCGCGGGGGCATTGCATTGATTGCCTGATCAATGATCTCCTTCAGCTCATTGAACAAGACCTGATGTTCGGTTTTGTTCGCACCGGTTTCTGCGAAAGACAGCTCCTGTTCGATGTAACGGCGTTCGGACTTCTGTTTTCTGATCCTGTTCAGGATCAGATGTTTGGCGATAACGAACACGTAATTTCCGAAAGATCTGGTTTCATCGACGGTTTCCCGGGTTTCCCATATTTTCATGAAGACTTCCTGGGCAATTCCCTCTGCTTCCCGGGTGTCATGCAGGTAACTGTCCGCGAAGGCGATCAGCCGGGGGACATATTTTCTGAAAAGACCGTCGAATCCGGCCAGATTCCCCTTTTTCAGATCCGCTATGAGGGATTTTTCTTCATTTACATCAGACATCTCAAAATCCTCTGATATTTTCCGGTCCGTTCTATGATATAATGCATGAGGTTTCAGGGGCTCATTTGCTTGTCCTGATAATCCCGGATCCCTTTCCAGAAGTCCCTGATCATCTCGTCTGCATCTATTTCGGTAAAGACATGGATGGTCCGTTCCGTATTTTCCGGGGGTGTTACAGCCTCATTTTCTATGCAGAAGCCGGGTTCGATCAGGGCTTCGGCCAGGGCAATATCCTGCATGACCAACTTGTTCTCTCCCGGATAATTTTTCTCCCAGGAACGCACCAGGTAATTCCAGATATCTCCTTTGTTCCTGAGATTTGCAAAGGCCGTGGATTGAAAAATGACCAGGGTGTCCGATATGTTTGCCGGCATGATGTGCAATTCCAGCCGGGAGGTGTTCAGCAGCACATCGGCGGCATCCAGGTCGTTTCTGATATTGAACTCATTCTTGTCCCATACTTCTGTTTCGGGATAAAACCGGAATCCGGCAAAGTAACAGCGGATGCGGGGAACGATGTCCGGAGCCTCCAGTATGGCGGATGCGAGATTGGTACAGGGGCCAAAAAGCACCAGATTGAGTTTGTCTTCATAGGAATGTTCCCGGGCTTTTCTGATGATGAATTTGGATGCGGGGGAAGGTTGGGGTTCCGGTTTTCCCTCAAAACGGAGGCGGTCTTCTGCTCCTGCCGGACGAGGGATTGAATGCATGCCAAGCAGGGAAAGGATCCGTTCATTGATCCGCCGGCTTTCTGTTGCCGAACTGTCGGGTGCTCCCCTGAGCATACGATATTGAGATGACAGGAGTCCGTTTACCTTCACCGAAGGCTCCGTCAACAGCCGGACAACAGCGAAAAGTCCGTCTATTTCCCGGCCTGTGTCTGCATCAATGATCACCTCAATGGTTTGTTCTTTTCTGTTCTCCTTTATATTGTAGAGGTTGGAGACCACAAGGTAAATGACCAGGAGGATCAGAACGATGTAAAAAAGATTCCTGAAAATTTTTCTAATTATGTTCCTCATACAGGATATGTATATTAATAATAACCCTTGAAACGGTAATCACCCCTGGGTGCGCCGATTCTTTTCAGGGGTATGGACATGCCGTCCGTTGATTCCAGCCATTCCCAGATACCGTCCCTGAGGGATTTGATCATTTCCTGGTGTTCCGGCGACCGGATCAGGTTGAATTTTTCAATGGGATCTTCCTGCAGATCGTAGAATTCATTTGCATCCCAGATTCCGTGGTGGAATACGTATTTATACCGGTCTGTCCTGACTGCAAAAGTTGTGGGGGTTTGGGGAAAGTAATATTCCCAGTAGTATTCATAGTAGATCCGGTCCCTCCAGGCTACATCCCGGCGTTCGAGAACCGGCAGAAAGGACATGCCCTGCATATTCTCCGGCGGCTGCAATCCTGCCATTTCAAGGATGGTGGGGGCAATGTCAATGTTCTGGATCATTTCCGTTATGACTGTATTGCCTTCGATGATCTCAGGGCAGCATGCCAGCATGGGAACCCTTATGGATTCTTCAAATGAGTTCCTTTTGTCTATGAGTCCGTGTTCCCCGAAAGAAAAACCATTGTCTCCCATGTAGATCACCATGGTGGTCTGTTCTATGCCTTCATCTGACAGGTAATCCATGACCCTGCCGATGCTTCTGTCCACTCCCAGAAGGGTTTCGCAATAGCGTTTGTAGAATTCTTCAAAGGACAATTGTCCGTGATACATATAATCCACACCGTGCCAGCTGTACCTTTGTTCTTTCACCCATTCGGGTATGTCATACTTTTTGTATTCACCGGTGGCGGTCAGGTCCATGGTCTCGGGATACCGGATCTTCATATTCTCATATTTTCCCAGGTCCCGGCGGGCGGGTTTGAACATGGCATGGACGGCCTTGTGCGAAAGATACAGAAAGAACGGTTTCCGCGGATCTCTTTCTTCCAGGAAATCCAGGGCGTAGCCGGTCAACAGCCGGGTGGTGTAAACCGAATCGGGATAATCAATGACTTCACCGTCCACGTTCAGTTCCACGCCATAATATGTGCCTTGTCCCTTGAAGCTTACCCACCGGTCAAATCCCTTCCTCGGTTCGAAATCCGTGTGCCCCATATGCCACTTTCCGATGAATGCTGTCTGATATCCTGCCTTTTGCAGGTGTTCGGGAAAATATACATTATCTCCCGGTGCGGGTGCCGAGTTATCCACGATCCTGTGTGTATGGGCATACTGACCGGTAAGAATGGATGCCCGGCTGGGAGAACAGAGCGAGGTGCTTACGAAGGCATTCCGGATGTGTGCTCCCCGGGCCGCCATCCGGTCCATATTCGGCGTTTCGAGTCCGGGCACCTTCCCCGTAAATCCCATGAAATCATACCGGTGGTCATCACTGAGTATAAATATCACATTTCGCGGATCTTTGCCCGGGATCTTTTCCAGTTCAGGGATTGGCTGTTTTTGACTGGAGCCACGGCAGGATATCATCGTGCCTGCTATTCCTGAGATGAGCAATGCATTGGATAGTTTCATAGCAGATATTTTGAGTGCAAATTACAAACTTTTCATCAGTTTCTTGTTTTTCCTTATCAGTTCGATCCTCTGTTCAACACAAGCCCCCGAATACACTCCGTCCTCCGGTGTATTCATTACATAATCCAGCAGCCGGTCCACGGATGTGGTTGCCACATGTGTGCGCGTATCCGATGATCCGTAATAGATGAAGACTTCTCCGGTGTCACGGCAGACCCATCCATTGGAGAAAAGAACATTGGAAACATCCCCGGTCCGTTCATCATTTTCGGGAGCCATGAAATATCCTCCGGGTTCCCGGACGATCTCTTCGGGACTGTTGAGCCGGGTAAGGAACATGTACAGAACATAGCGGAGTCCGGTCGCCGTATTCCTGACCCCGTGTGCCAGATGCAGCCATCCTTCTTTTGTCTTGAGGGGCGGGGGACCTTGTCCGTTCTTCAGTTCTTTTACGGAATGGTATGCACGCGGATTGATGATGATCTCCCGGTTGATCCGGGCGTGTTCAATGTCTTCTGCCAGCCCCCAGCCGATGCCTCCTCCTGAACCGACCTTTGTGAATTCATCCTGGGGCCGGGTATAGAAAGCATATTCCCCATCGATAAATTCGGGATGCAGTACGCAGTTCCTTTGCTGGGGAGCGGCTGTCCGGAGATCGTCCAGCCGCTCCCAGGTCTCCAGGTCTTTTGTTCTGGCGATCCCGCACCGGGCGATGGCCGAAGAAAAATCCCCGGGAGGTGCTTCGGTATCTTTTCTTTCTGTGCAGAAAACCCCGTAGATCCATCCGTCCTGGTGGAGGGTAAGCCGCATATCGTATACATTGGTATCGCGTTGTTCCGCTTCCGGAAGCACCACGGGATAATCCCGGAACCTGAACTGGTCAATGCCCGTTTTGCTTTCGGCTATGGCAAAGAATGATTTTCTGTCATACCCCTCCACGCGTACGGCAAGGCAAATTTTACCATCCAGTTCTATGGCACCGGCATTGAAACCTGAGTTGATCCCGAGTCTTTGCAACAACAGCGGGTTGCTGTTGTATTCCAGATCATATTTCCAGAATACGGGTACGTGGCCTGCGGTGATGACCGGATATTTATACCGGTCGTAAACTCCGGTCCCCTTTTTTCTTTTTTGGTTTTTCCGGCTGATCAGTTTTTCATGCCGTCGAAACAGTTTCTCAACCTTTCTGTTGAATTCTTTTTTCTCCATGGTCCGTTGTTTTTGTAGTTGACATCTGCTCATGGTCCCTTGCGCTGAGATCATCGGGCCAGTCTTTCAGTTTGTTGTACCAGTTTTTTTTGAGAATGACTGCACACACAATGAATATCGATACACTGATCAGGACCGGAAGTTCCGCTTTGATGACCAGGTAAACAGGCAAAAGGACAAGGGTTGTTTGTGCAATGATGCCTGTGAGGATATTGAACATGTCACGTCCGAAATGTGTGTTTTTTCCCGCGCCCGGATGCTGCTTTGCCAGTTTTTCGTGGATGGGCTTCCAGAATCCCCAGGGTCTCACTTTTTTGTAAAATTCAATCAGCAGTTTTTCATCGTTCGGAGCGGTCAAAAGACTTCCCAGGATACAACCTGCCAGAGATATGACCAATAGTCCCGGAAAGGCATACAGGGGAAGGATATCGGCGGGCAGGGAAGGGAAAACCATTCCCGTGATGCCCGGAAGGATCATGGCGGCCGTCATGCCGGAAAGCATCCCCCAGAAATAACCGTAACCGTTGAATCGCCACCAGTACCATTTGAGAACGTTGGCTGCAACGTATCCTCCCCAAAGCGCGGAAACGATCCATTGGAGTACACTGTTGATGCTCTGAACGAAAAATCCGATGATGATACTGATCACCACCACCAGCAGTGAAATGAGGTAACTGGCATATATGGTTTTTTTTCTGCTGGCTTTGGGTTCGATATAGCGGATGTAAATGTCATTGACCAGGTATGCAGGAGCTGCATTTACCGTGGAAGCGAATGTAGACATGAAAGCAGCAAGCAATCCGGCCAGCAGCAGCCCCGTCAATCCTGCAGGCACGAACTGGTTGATCGCAGAGGGAAGTATGTTCTCGAAATCGATCCGGCTGCCCACCATCAGATCAAGCCGGTTATAATAGACAATGGCCAGTACCGTGAAACCTGCGATCAGCAAATAGCGGACAGGGAGCAAAACAAGGGATACAAATCCGCTCATGAGGGCTCCTTCCCTGGGGGATCTGGTGGCCAGGATCTTCTGCATATCATAATTGGGTGCGGGTCCGCCTGCACTTACCAAAATGCCCTTGAAAAGCATCATCATCATCAGGAGGGTGAAAAGTGAGTATCCGTCGCTTTTTATTTTGCCGGTCACTTCCGGTATGTAGGATGACCAGTTCAGGTCCAGTTTCCATCCGAAGAAAGGGGTCAGCCATCCCTCCGGGACCAGGCTGCGAAGCAGGTCGGGATCCACCCGGTTCATGGCAATGATGGCAATGATGACGGCAGAAATGGTCATGATGGTAAACTGGAGCACATCCGTCCATACGATGCTGAACATCCCCCCCATGATCACATAAAAGGTAGCCACTGTTGTAAACATTATCCCGTAAAAATGAGGAATATAACGGTCCGGAACCCGGAAAGGCACATACCCTTCAATGGTTTCCCAGGGAATGAATATTTCAATGAACTTTCCGATCCCGATGAAACCATAGGCAAGAAAACCCAGGACTCCCATTACGGCAAAGACCACCACAATGATGTGGGAGAGTTTTCCCCCTGTCCCGTCGCCGAAACGGATCCTGATCCATTCCGCACCGGTCAGAACGTTCGATCTCCGCAGCCAGGCCGACAGGTAAACCATCAGGAATATCTGGTTGAAGGTGGGCCACAACCATGGCAACCAGACACTTTTGAGTCCGTATACAAACAATATGGCAACCAGCCACATGGTACCCGAAATGTCAAACATCCCGGATGCGTTGGAGAGTCCGAGCATATACCAGGGAAGGGATTTACCCCCCAGAAAATAGGAATCGATGTTTTTGGCCGCCCTTTTCCTCAGGATCAATCCGATGGCGATGGTGGAGCTCAGATATACGGCAATAATGGAAAGATCCAGGAAGGAAAGTCTCATTCGAACAATGGCTTTTCCGTTGTAAACAAATGACTAAAATAGTAAAATTCTGAATCGGGTTAGTGTACGGATGGTTTTTCTCAGCAGATCGGTCAACAGGGTTACATACAGAATGAAAGTAAAGATCCAGATGAGGATGAGGTTGAATATCAATGTGTCATACACCTGATAATTGAAGATCTTCACCGGTGCATAAAAATGCGCCCGTCCCCAGTTATGCCGGGGATACTTGTATACCGGATCTTTTTTCTGGATCAGCCGGTTCCCCACCCGGATGATCTTCTCGATCTCGTTGCGGTCAAGCAAATGATCGGCAAGTTGTTCATTGTGGTGGTTTTGTTTCAACAGGATCACACCGTCCTCTCCCAGTTTTTCCGCAAGGCGGTTGTATACCGAATCCCTTTTCATGTTCTGCCGGTCCGCGATTTCCAGGAAATGAAACTTTGCATAGGTCAGATAATCGAAAGTTTCTTCCATGATTTCCTGATCGAAGTCTTCCGTGTTAAATCCGGAAATATATTCGAAAGGAAACAGGCTGGTCCGGGCGCTCATTTCGGTGATCTCATTTTTCATGAGTTGCAGATTATCTGCATTTTCTTCAGCAGCTCCGGCATTCAGATTCCTTCCGCATTCCTCCAGTATATTCTGCAGCCTGGGAATGATAAATGATGTTTTGAAGGAGGCCTGACTGATTTTCCGGTCATATTCATAAAAATGTTTTTCGAACCGGTTGCTTTTGAATTGTTCGACGCTTATGGCCTCAACGGCCCAACGGGAGGTCATCAGATCCCCGATCACGGGTACGTTGATCTTGTTGGTCAGACTGGCATGGAGTTCATCGAATTTTACGATCACTCCGCTCAGAAGCAACTGCGGGATCAGAATCAGCGGAACAAGTATATATATGGACACCACCGAATCGAGTCCGCTCGATATATTCAATCCCAGCATGTTTGAAAAAGCGGCTGCACTCAGCAGGATGACCCAGTAGGTGAGGGCCATGCCGCGGATTTCCAGTATGGCATTGCCGATCAGGACGAAAATGATCATTTGTGCTGCAGAAAGCATGAAAAGATAGACAATTTTTGAATTGAGATAACTGAACCGGCTGAGATTCAGAAAAGACTCCCTCAGCAGTATCCTCCGGTCCTTGATGATTTCTTCAGCGCTGATGGTTAATCCGATGAAAATTGACACAATAACTGCCATGAACAGATACTGGGGCAAATTCTTATTGGCACTGAAAATGTATCCTTCGGAGGAGATGTGCTTGGTGAAAAAAGCCAGTATGATGGCAAGAAATGGCGCTTCCAGCGTGCTGATGAGCAAGTATTGCACATCGGTCAGTTTGGCGCGGAGATTTCTTTCGAGGAATATAAAAAATTGCTTATCGATTTCGGGGATCATGAAGGAAGTCCGGGGCAGGATCCGCTTTGAGGGTTGCATTCTGATCCCCGACTGGATCTTTTCAAGATAAAGTGCATACCATTCTTCCGGCGATGTCCTTCGTTTTGCGGTATACCTGCCTTTTTCGTCCACTTCCCTGGATTCCACGATCTCAAGGATCAGTTCGGGATTCACGTGTCCGCACGCGGAGCATTCTGCTTCCGAAGGATCGGCATAACTGCTCTGTGTTTTGAAATATTCGATGGCATCGATCGGATTCCCGGTATATATGATGTATCCTCCCCGGTCAAGAACCCACAACTTGTCAAACTGTCTGAATATTTTGGCCGAAGGCTGGTGTATATTGGCGATGACCAGTTTTCCTTTGATGGTTTGTTCCTTGAGCAGGTTGATCACTTTTTCGGCATCCATGGAAGAAAGTCCTGATGTGGGTTCGTCAACAAAAAGTATGGAAGGTTCCCGCATGAGTTCCAGGCTGATGTTGAGTCTTTTTCTCTGTCCCCCGCTGATCATTTTGTTCAGGGGATTTCCCACTTTCAGGTTTCTGATGTCTGACAGATCCAGGTCGTCGAGCATTCTGTTGACCGTATGTGCAAGCTGTTCGGAGCTATAATGCCTGAAGCACAAACGGGCGTTGTAATGCAGGTTCTGGTAAACGGTGAGTTCCTCGATCAGCAGATCATCCTGAGGTACGAATCCGATGACTCCTTTCAGCTTGAATTGTTCCCGGTGAAGATCATATCCGTTGATGCTTATTTTTCCCTGGTTCAAAGGTAGTTGTCCGCTCAGCATATTGAGAAGTGTGGATTTGCCTGTACCGCTGCCTCCCATGATGCCGATCAGGTTGCCTGATTCTTCCGAAAAACCGAAGGGTTTTATTCCGTTCGGACTGTTTTTGAAATTGAAGGCGATGTTTTCTGCATTGAACGTGATTTTGACTTCTTTGGATTGCAGGAAAGTGCCGGCAATCTGGCTGTAGTATATGCTGCCCAGACGGGGGCCCCTGATGATGGATCCCTTGTTGAGGATATAGAACCGGCCCGGAATGATCTTCTGTCCTTCAACATGCATTTCATCATTTCCAAACAGCCTGAAAATGAATATGCCGGCGCTGCTGAGGTGTAAAAACACCAGCCGGCCGTCCAGGTTATGGTTGTATATGACATTGCTTTTTTCAAGGTCCGCGGGACGGTTTGCCTCAACCCAGGCACCTTCCAGATCTTCGAGTGCCTCTCCTTGTTTCTTTTCAATGACCAGCAGGTGTTTTTCGTCGATTGTATCGAAATCATTGCCGGTCAGGAATGATTTCGCATTCCGGAATTCTTCGTGACCGATGCCGAAAGTGCGGGCAACAATGTTTACGAACCGGTTCTCAGCATCGGAAATGGCCAGGTCTTCAAAAATAAATTCAATCAATCTGAGCAGCACAATAATCCGCTCGTTCCGGTGAAGTTCCCTGCTGATTTTGGCGCAGATATGGTTAATTTGCCGCTCATCTAACTCATATTCAGGCCATTCTTCATTTTTGACTTTCCATTGCCGGTCACGCCTGTAAAAGTCCATATAATCCTCGAACAGGGAGAAATATTCTTCCGCGATATCTTCTTTCAGATGTTGCCTGAGAAATGACCGTACGACCTTTTTTCCGGATTCGGTAATGCCTTCCGTCCCGAGGGTGGCGATTACCGCAAATAAATGCATCAAAGCATTGAGGATGGATTCACTCATAGTCGAAGGGGACTTTCGTAAGTGGCACCCTTCTGTTAAGTTTCAGTTCCGGCAGATCAGCCTACGAGCTCATTCCTGACCTTTTCAACTTCATTGGTGATGGTTTCGATCTGCTCATCGGTCAGTTCTTCCCCTGCACCCTCGTATATATCATGCAGGTTGCTCATTTTATTGTATATGTCCGCTATTTGACTGTCATCTTTAACCGGTTCAAGAATTTCAATCATCTTGTTCAGGGGTGCCTCCTGATCACTGATTATTTCTTTGATCTGTTCTTTGTTCCTGCTGATGATATTGATCTGGGTGGTTATGTACAATGCTTCGATGTAACTGCCGGCGATGACAAGTATGGAAAGCTCGTCCTGTTCATTTTCCTGAAGATACTTGTAGGTGTCATAAAATGAATCGGAAATGATGGTGATCAGGGAATCCGGGTTCCCCAGATTCTCTTCGATCCGGGCGGCCATGGTTTTGTTGAACGCGCTTGAAATCTGAAGGTCATCCATCAGCCGGGTGGAAGCTTTCAGATATTGCATGGTTTCCTGGGTCTGATTATATGTGGATGCGTAACTCAGATCGGCACCATATATCCCCAGATTTACCGCTTTGCTTTTCAGTGTGATGTATTTGTCCACATTGTCGACCGGATTGGAAAGGCTTAGAATATAGCTGGCTCCGGCTTCGTTCAGCATTTTTGTGACCTCAAAGGATGTGGGAATGGGGTATTCGGAGATCTCTTTCAGCAATTTTTCTTTTTCCGGTTTAACATCCATTTCACCTGCAGTTATTTCTTCCTGTCCGGATTTTTTGTCTTCCTGCCGGCTCTTACATCCAGCGAGGATTACTGAAGTAACAATGGCAATGAATCCCAGATGAAGGATTGAACTGGAAACAGATGGCTTTTTCATTCTTCAGTATTTTAGTTAAAAACTTTATCTGACATACAATAACCCGGGTAAAATTAATAAAAATTATTCAGTGGAATGCAGGAATTCAAGAATTCCGACTTTTATTAATCTGAACATTTTCTTTATCTTTCGCAGGTTTTCCTGCATGGGCAATTTGCCGGGCAATCATGCGGGTGAACCAGGAACCTTATAAAAAGTCCGCAAAAATGAACACAACAAAAAAGGAATTCGGGGCATTGCCCGATGGCAGGACGGCCATGTTGTACACCATACAGAACAGGCAGGGAACAATACTGAACATTACCGATTACGGGGGGATCGTTACCGGTTTGCAGATCATGGACAAGCAGGGAGAGATGAGGGATGTCGTGCTGGGATTTGACCGGCTGGAGAAATATACGGGTGACCACCCTTACTTCGGATGCATCGTGGGCAGATATGCCAACAGGATCAGGAACGGGGAATTCACCCTGGACGGAAAAAAATATAAACTTGCCAGAAATCATGGCAATCACCATTTGCACGGTGGAGAGAAGGGTTTTGACAAAAAGCTTTGGGAATCTGCTTCCCTGGAGCTCGAAAAGCGTAACGGGGTCAAGTTGTTTTACCTGAGCAGGCACATGGAGGAAGGATATCCCGGAAACCTGGCGGTTCATGTGACATATTCGCTTTCAGAAGACAATGAACTGATCATTGAATATTTTGCCAAAACCGATGCACCCACCGTATTGAACCTTACCCATCACGGGTATTTCAATCTGAACGGTGCCCGGAAGGATGTCAAAGACCACTTCATGATGATCAATGCGGACGGGATCACACAGACAGATGATGAACTCATACCCACGGGAGAAATCATGTCTGTGGAAAACACCCCCCGCGATTTAAGAAAACCCAGGCAGATAGGGAATGCCCTGAAGGAAATTCCCCGGGGTTTTGATGACAATTATGTGATCAACCACCGGGGGAAAGGCATGGAAATGGCTGCACGGACCTATGATTTGTCTTCGGGCCTGCAGATGGAGGTTTTTACCACCGAACCGGGTGTTCAGTTTTATACCGCCAACTTTCTGGACGGGATCACCGGGAAAAACAATATTTCATACGGGAAACATCACGCGATCTGTCTGGAGGCCCAACATTTTCCCGATTCCGTTCATCAACCGGATTTTCCTGCCACGGTGCTCAGGCCGGGCCAGGTTTACCATCAGGAAACACGTTACAGGTTTTCCCTGAGGGGAACGGACTGAGATATGATTTATTTCCGGGCAATCATGAAGCAACAAATCGCGGCTATATTCGACATGGACGGGGTCATCGTGGATGACTACGGCTATCATCTGCATGCCTGGAAAAAGTTTTTGTCAGGCCGCGGCGTTGACATATCCGAAGACGAATTAAAAAATGGTTTTTTCGGAAGGACCAACCAGGATATCTTTTCCGAATTGTTTGGCCGCGGATTCACGCCGGAGCAATTGAAAGAACTGGAAGAGGAAAAGGAACGTTTGTTCAGAAAGATATACGAACCCTTTGTCAGGCCGCTGAACGGTTTACCGCAGTTTCTCAGGGAGATCAGAAAGGCAGGGGTTCAAACTGCCGTGGCAACTTCCGCACCTCCGGCGAATGTAAGGTTTATTCTGAAAAAAACCCGGTTGGGCAGACAATTCGATGCGGTTACGGATGCATCGGAAATACACAGGGGAAAACCGGATCCTGAAATTTACCTCAGGACCTCGGAAAAGCTGCGGGTCGTCCCGGCCCGTTGTGTGGTTTTCGAAGATTCCCTGAATGGCGCCAGATCGGCTGCCGGTGCAGGAATGAAAGTGATCGGGGTAACCACTTCCCAAAAGAAGGCTGCGTTCAGTGAACTGCACGGGGCCATCGGGGACTTTACAGAGATCGGGGCCGGACAAATTATTGAACTGGCCCGGGAATAGGTGTATCCGGATGAAAACCCTATCACTGATTTACGGTTGTATCATTTTTCTCCTGCTGTGTACGGTACATGCCCAGGAACGGCCGCTTCCCGTCTGTGCCGCAGACCGGTCATGGCCGGACAGCCTGCAAATGAAGATCCCGGCGGCTGCCATGGATTTTGATGTGAAGCATTACCGGATCGATCTGGAAGTCAGCGACACTAGTTCATTCATCCGGGGAAATGTATGTATCCTTTCACGTGCCGGTGAAAATCCCCTGGACAGTATCTGCCTTGAATTGTCAGCTTTTATGGAGGTTGATTCGGTTTTCCTGGATTCCGCGGCGGTATACGGGATTCATCATGAATCGGATTTCCTGTTCGTTGATCCCCCAGGCGAAATTGCCCCGGGAACTTTGTTTTCGACCCGTATCCATTACCATGGAAAGGGAAATGAAGCGGGTGCCCGCGGGGGATTGTCCAACCGTCTGGACGACCGTTACAATGCACGGGTAACCTATTCGCTTTCCGAACCTTTTTATGCCCGGGATTGGTTTCCCTGCAAGCAGGACCTGAATGATAAGGCCGACTCGGTAAGCATTTTCATTACCACCTCCGGAGAACTGATGGCGGGATCCAATGGCATGCTTGAAAATGTGGTTGACCTTCCCGGAGGTTTGATCCGGTATGAATGGAGATCGCGTTATCCGATTGCCTATTATCTGATATCCGTAGCGGTGGCCGACTACAAACGGTATGATTTCTATGTCCGCAACGGAGCGCCGGGAGATTCGATGCTGATCAGCAATTTTTTGTACGATCATCCCATGGTGCTCCCGGACTGGAAAGAAGATATTGACAGGACGGGAGCGCTGATCGGACTGTATTCGGATCTTTTCGGTGCATATCCCTTTCGTGTGGAAAAATACGGGCATTGCATGGCTCCGGTCGGGGGCGGTATGGAACATCAGACCATGACCACACTGCAGGATTTCAATTTTACGCTTGTTGCACATGAACTGGCTCACCAATGGTTCGGAAACTATGTAACCTGCGGCTCCTGGCAGGATATCTGGATCAATGAGGGATTCGCTTCCTATTCGGAATACATTGCCCTCCGGCGTCTTGTATCACAGGATGAGGCCGATCAGTGGTTAACATATGCACAGGATATGGCCCTGGGTGAACCCGAAGGCAGTGTTTATGTTCCCCGGCAGGATTCAACCGACGCCGGACGGTTGTTCGACTGGGAACTGTCCTACAAGAAAGGAGCGGCACTGGTACATATGATCCGGCATGCGCTGGATGAAGATTCGGTTTTTTTCCGTGTTCTCAGAACTTTTCTGGAGGATCATGCATTCGGTACCGCCACCGGGGAAGATTTTGCCAGGACGCTTGAAAGCGTTTCGGGGAAAGAATTCAGTGACTTCTTTGATCAATGGTACTACGGCAAGGGTTATCCGGTTTTCAATATGTCCTGGTCACAACAGGGCGATACACTGTCGCTGACCAGTTCCCAGGAAGGTACCTCGGGGGAAACGCCTTTTTTCCGTATGGAAATGGATTACGAAATCGAATATGAAAACGGAAAGAGAGATACCGTCCGCCTTCTGCAACAAGCTCCGCTGGAAGCATATCATCTGCCTGTAAAAGCCAGAGTGGTCAGCATCGATCCTGATCCGGGCAACCATGTGCTGGATGTTTCATTCATTACAAAAAGGGAAACGGGGCAGGCGGATTTTTCACTTTATCCGAATCCTTTCCGGGATCATTTCCAGATCGTATTCCCGGAAGACGGTAAAGAACGGGAAATCAGGATCACGGATCCCGACGGTAAACTGAGATGGCGGCAAACTTTCCCGGGGAGGCAGATGGATATCCGTACGGATTTTCTGAGCAACGGCCCATATATCGTTACTGTCATTGAAGGGGATGATCTTCATTCGCGCCTGATCATCAAACAGGAATGATCCGCTTACCGGATTTTCATGGCTCCGTCGCCAATGTTCCCGATGTAGAAATCGGGATCGAGGCCGGTTTTCTTTTTGTACCCCTGGCCCACGTTGACCTTGAATTGGTCGGTTGCATTTTTACGAACGATGCTGACCGTGCATCCTCCGAATCCCGCACCGGTCATTCTGGACCCCACCACGCCTTCCACACTCATAGCTTCTTCCACCAGTGCATCCAGTTCGGGGCCGGTGACTTCATAATCCTTTTTCAGGGATTCGTGGGATTCGAGCATCAGCCGTCCGAATTCCGGCAGGTCGTTGTTTTTCAGGGCATCGACCGCTTCCAGTACCCTTTGGTTCTCTGAAATGACATGGCGTGCCCTTTTTTTGACCGTTTCATCTTTGATGAGGTGTTCCGACTGGTGGAAGGCGGAAAGGTTCAACCGGCTGAGATTTTCGATCTTGTCCTTTTGGCTCAGGTATTCGACAGCCGATTCGCACTGGGATCTTCTTTCGTTGTATTTGGAAGTGGTCAGTCCCCTTTTCAGATTTGTATTGGAGATGATGAGCAGATGATCCTTGAGACGGACAGGAACCAGCTCGTGCTCGAGTGTCCCGCAGTTGATGAAAACCGCGTGGTCTTTTTTCCCGAATCCGGCCGCGAACTGGTCCATGATGCCGCAGTTGACCCCGACAAAAACATTTTCTGCTTTCTGGGACAGTTTGACCAGTTCAAGCATGGGAAGATCCGACCCGAGTATATCGTTCATGCAAACCGCGGTAGCCATTTCAATGCTGGCCGACGATGAGAGTCCGGCCCCATCGGGTACATCCCCGGCAAAAAGCATCTGGCAGCCTGGAATTTCAAAACCCTTTTCCTGGAATTGCTTCATGACGCCCATGGGATAATTCACCCAGTTTTCATCATCTTTTTCTATTTCCGGAAGCTTCAGTTTTTTGTGGTAACTGTAATTCATGGTGGTCAGATCGACGGCGTTTTCCTTTTGTTCGCGAATCATAAGATAGGTGCCGTAGGTCAGCGAACAGGGGAATACATATCCCGAATTGTAATCTGTGTGCTCGCCGATCAGATTGACCCTGCCGGGAGCAAAATACAAATTGATCTTTTCTTCGGATGATCCGTAAAGCTTCAGGAAGCTTTCTTTCAGTTTTTCTGTGTTCATATGGATGGATTTACATTGATCGTTTTGTTCAACAAAAGTATAAATATTTTGGTTCATCGGGCCCTGAAGTATGGGTTAATGGGAAACAAATGAGCAGATTTGTTCCTATTCCATTATATTTGTTGATGGTATTTGTTGCCGGAAAACGTACCTGAAATATGATTTGATCCCATGAACCGCATTTTTTCCTTTGCCTTGCCCGTTGTTTTTTCATGTTCCCTGCAGGCACAGAAGATACCCCTGGATCATTCTGTTTACGCGGACTGGAAAAAACTTGATCATCCCTGTATTTCGGATAACGGGAAGTGGGCCTCATATGAGATCAATCCGCAAAAGGGAGATGGCTGCCTGTTTATCGTGAACCTGGAGAACCTTTCCAAAGATTCCGTTCCCCGCGGGCATTCGGCGGAGTTTTCACCAGGCTCGGAATACATTGCCTTTAAGATCAAACCGGAATTTTTGAAGACCCGGCAGGCCAAAGTGGAAAAGAAGAAAGAAAAGGAAATGCCCGGGGATTCACTGGGCATATGGTTACTGGAAACCGGAATCCTGAAGAAATATCCCTCGGTGGAAGAATTTCAGGTGCCCCGTGATTCATCATCATGGATGGCCTTTAGATATTATGAGTCCGCGCAGTCCGGCAACCGGGAACAGGATACCACCGGGAATGATACCCCGGGGGAAGAGGGTGGGAGCGTACTCGTCATTTGTAATCCGGTCTCCGGCCGTGAAAGGGAGATCCCCGGTGTAACCGGATATCAGATCAGCAGGAACGGCAAAGCTGTGGCAATGCTTGCCTCGGTCGGGGATACGGTTGCCCGGTTCAGGGCAAGCCATTTCAATACGGTTACCGGAGATTTGCATCATGTCCTGGAAGATGAAGGATTTGCCATGGGTGTTGTCCTGGACGACCGGGGCGAACAAATGGCCTTCATACACGATGTTGATTCAGGCACGGTAAGCGGGTATTCCCTGTACTACTGGAAATCCGGACTGGAAAAGGCCCGCTGTGCGGTGGATTCGGCAACCCGGGGAATGCCCGGAGGATGGGGGGTCAGCAAAAACGGGAATGTGTATTTTTCCGGCGACGGAACCCGGTTGTTTTTCGGGACCGCGGAAACGGAAAAAGAAGAACCGGATGACAGTCTGCCCGGGGAAGAAAAATTCAGTCTTGACGTCTGGAACTGGAAAGACGGATTGTTGCAGCCCATGCAGAAGGTCAATCTTGAAAAAGAGAAAAAGAGAGCCTGCCTTGCGGTTACTTATGTGGGATCTGACAGAATGATCCAGTTGGAGGATGATACCGTCCGCAGGACAGAAATGGCACACAGGGGGAATGGAGATAATGTGCTCGGACTGGTCTATGAGCCCTACAACAAACTGATGTCCTGGGAATTCATGAGATATTGCGATGCCTATCTGATGAATATGAAAACCGGTGATAACGATCTGCTGATGCGGAAAAAGCACGCGGACTTCCTTGAAATGTCACCGGAAGGAAGGTATGTCTTCTGGTATGAAACCACGGACAGCAATTATTACGCCCATGATATCAGGGAGAACCGGCTGATATCCCTGACCCACGATATTCCGGTGCCCTTGTATGATGAACTGAATGACCGCCCCCACGATCCTTTGCCTTACGGCCGGGCGGGGTTTTCCCGGGAAGACCGTGAGGTGTACATATATGACCGCTTCGATGTCTGGAAATTGGATATGGAAGGGATAAAAACCCCGGTGAACCTGACAGCCGGTCACGGCAGGGCGAACAGCATTTCATACCGCTATGAGCAAACCGAACCCGAACAATATTATATTGATGCAAAAGATCCCATGCTTCTGCACGGAATGGATGAAACCACCAAAAAAACGGGTTATTATCATGCCAGTGCGATCATTCGCAGCAAACCCGCGGAGCTGATTTCCGGTCCGTTCTGGTACAGCTCGGTGAAAAAGGCAAAAGAAAACAACCGCCTGATCTGGAAGAGGGAATCCTTCCGCGAATATCCCGACCTGTGGATGAGCGATCTGACTTTTGATTATCCCCTTCGGATATCATGTACCAATCCGCAGTCGGAACGTTATCTGTGGGGCCGTCCCGGACTGGTTCACTGGATATCCCCTGACAAACAGGAGCTGGATGGGATTCTTTACCTGCCCGAAGACCTGGATACGGAGAAAAAGTATCCCATGCTGGTGTATTTCTATGAGCGGAGCTCACCGGAAATATACAGGCACAGGATTCCGGCACCCAGCAGGTCCACCATCAACATACCCTTTTGTGTGAGCAACGGTTATGTGGTGTTTGTCCCCGATATCCCCTACCGGATCGGATATCCGGGGCAAAGTGCCTATGATGCGGTGGTGAGCGGAATCCTGGCCATGCTGGATGATCATGATTTCATCGACCGGGGCAGGATAGCCCTTCAGGGCCAGAGCTGGGGAGGGTACCAGGTGGCTTACCTGATCACCCGGACCGACATGTTCGCATGTGCCATGGCAGGAGCGCCTGTTTCCAACATGACCAGTGCATATGGAGGGATACGCTGGGGCAGCGGGATGAGCAGGATGTTTCAGTATGAAGAGACCCAGAGCAGGATCGGGGGCACGTTGTGGGAAAAGCCACTTTTGTATATAGAGAATTCCCCGGTTTTTCATGTTCCCCGTATCAATACCCCCGTTTTGATCATGCACAATGATCAGGACGGTGCCGTCCCCTGGTATCAGGGGATCGAATTTTTCGTCGCCCTGAGGAGGCTGGGCAAGCCTGCCTGGATGCTGGTTTATAACCGGGAAGAGCACAACCTCCGGAAATGGCCCAACCGGGTTGATCTCAGCATACGGATGATGCAGTTCTTCGATCATTATCTGAAAGAGGCGCCCGCCCCTTTGTGGATGAAAGAAGGGATCCCTGCAACCGACAAGGGGACTGAGAAAGGGTACGAGTTGATGGACCGGTAAAAACAAGGCATGAGCAGACATCTGTCAGAGAATAGGTACTTTCTGATCCCCTATGTGTTTCTTTTGGTAAGCGGACTGGTTGCGGTCATATGTCTTCCCAAAGCCGAACTTCATTTGGCCGTCAACCGGTTCCACAATTTCTGGCTGGACCGGGGCATGGCCTGGATTACCATGTTGGGGAACGGACTGGTTTCGTTGGTGGCCGGACTCGCGTTGTTGTTCTTTTCTTTCAGGAGATCGGTGATCGTGCTTTCATCCTTTGCCGCTTCGGGATTGCTGGTGCAGTTCATGAAAAAGGTTTTATTTCCCGGCATGGTCAGGCCCCATGTCTATTTCCAAACCCTGGCGGATCTGCACATCGTGGATGGTGTGTATCTGCTTCACAGCCAAAGCTTTCCTTCGGGACATACCGCAACGGCCTTTGCATTGTTCGGTTCCCTGGCATTGATAAGCCGCAGGAAATGGATCCAGGTGGTTTGTTTTTTCATTGCATCCCTGGTGGGTTATTCCAGGGTTTATCTGTCACAGCATTTTCTTGAAGATGTCCTGGCGGGGTCGCTGCCGGGGGTGCTGTTTGCTTTGCTGGCATATGGCCTTTTCCGGAGAATGCGCGGGAGCTGGCTGGAAAGATCTTTTTCCCTGAAAAAAAACCGTAAAAAGAAAACATGAAGCCACGATTTACATCACGGTGGTTTTCGGAGAGCCTGATCGGATTGCTGGCCCTGACCCTGTTTTTGCCTTTTATCGGGAATGTCCACCTGTTTGACTGGGATGAGATCAATTTTGCAGAATCGGCCAGGGAGATGATCGTTACCGGCGATTATCTGACCGTAAGGATCAATTTCAAGCCCTTCTGGGAAAAACCGCCCATGTTCATCTGGATGCAGGCCTTGTCCATGAAACTGTTCGGCACCGGAGAGTTTGCTGCACGCTTCCCCAATGTTGTCTGCGGGATATTTACCCTGATCCTGATATACAGGGCCGGATGCAGGATATACGACCATCGGTTCGGGTGGTTCTGGGTCCTTGCCTGGACAGGTTCCCTGCTCCCTTTCATTTATTTCAAATCGGGCATCATCGATCCATGGTTCAATTATTTTATATTTGCCGGACTCTTCCAGGTGGTTTTTCTGCCGGAAATCCGTGAACGGGTTGTCCGGTACCGGAGGATCGTTTTTGCCGGAGTGCTGATCGGGTTGGCCATTCTTACCAAAGGCCCGGTCGCGTTGCTTATTTTTATGCTCACCGTCATGGTGTATTGGTTGCTGGACCGTTATGCATTCAGGATACCGTTCAGGGAATTGATTCTTTTCTTTCTGGCAACCGGACTCGTCGGGGGGATGTGGTTCATTCTCCAGGCCCTGGCGGGCAACTACCATGTGATTGCCGGTTTCATTGATTATCATATCCGGCTTTTCAGGACCCGGGATGCAGGGCACGGGGGATTCTTCCTGTACCATTTCGTGGTGATATTCCTGGGTGTCTTTCCCGCTTCGGTATTTGCACTGCCTTCTTTTGCAAGGAACTATTTTGACGGGACCTTTCAGAAGAAATTCAAACGCTGGATGCTGATCCTTTTCTGGGTTGTGCTGATCCTGTTCACCATGGTCAGGACCAAGATCGTGCATTATTCTTCCCTGGCCTATTACCCGGTTACTTTTCTTGGCGCTATCGGATTGTATAATTTATATCACCGCCGGCTCCGTTCCGTCCGGTGGTTCCTGATCCTGACGCTGTCCATGGGGTTTCTGTACGGACTGGCCGTTGCGGGGATTCCCGTGATCATGCAGAATAAGGAATGGGTGACGGCATCCGGACTGATCGGTGATCCCTTTGCCCTGGGAAATCTTCAGGCCCCTGTCAGGTGGCCTGCCCGGAGCATGTTGCCCGGATTGCTCTACCTGTTACTCCTTTTGGTGATCACCTGCCTGGTCTTCGGCAGGGGGATCATAAGAAGCGCCATACTGATCTTTCCGGCCACCGCCCTTTTTGTATTTTATTCCCTGGTGGTATTTGTTCCCAGGATCGAACATTATTCACAGCGGACCGCCATTGAGTTTTACCGGGAGAAACAGGATGAGGATTGCTATGTCAACACCCTCGGATTCAAGAGCTATGCACATTTGTTCTATACCCGGAAAAAAATCCCGGGAAATCCGGATTCATATGATCAAAAATGGCTTTTGCGGGGTGAACTTGACAAACCCGCATATTTTGTGACCAGGAATTACAAAAAGGACCATTATCTGAAGGAATATCCCGGGCTGGAACTGCTGTATGAAGAAAATGGTTTTGTATTTTTGGCAAGATTCCCGGAACAGGATTATGATCGGCAATAAGAAGATAACCGTTGTGCTGCCGGCATTCAATGCCGAAAAAACCCTGGAAAGTACCTACCGGGAAATACCCCGGCAGCTGGTGGACAATGTCATACTGGTGGATGACCGCAGCAGTGACCGCACGGTCGAGCTTGCGCGTTCACTGGGGATAGAACATGTCATACAGCACCATGATAACAAAGGGTACGGGGGGAACCAGAAATCCTGCTATGACAAAGCCCTCTCCCTGGATTCCGACATCATCGTCATGCTGCATCCCGATTACCAGTATACACCCAGACTCATCCCGGCCATGTGCCACCTCATCGCTTCCGGGGTATACAAAGTCGTGCTGGGTTCAAGGATCCTGGGGCGGGGTGCATTGAAGGGCGGGATGCCCCTGTACAAATATGTGGCCAACAGAATCCTGACTTTTATACAGAATCTGATGCTCAGACAAAAGCTTTCAGAATATCATACCGGTTACCGGGCCTTTGACCGGGAAGTGCTGGAAAATATCCGGTACAGGGAAAATTCCGATGATTTTATTTTTGACAACCAGATGATCGCACAGATCTTCTTCCGGGGTTATGAAATCGCCGAAATCACCTGTCCGACCCTCTATTTTGACGAGGCCTCTTCGATCAACATCAGAAGAAGCATAAAATACGGACTGGGGGTCATCGGCGTTTCCCTGATGTATGTTTTGCAGAAATCCGGATTGGTGAAGTTCCGGATTTTTGGCTGATCAAAACAAGTATTATCTTTACAGTTCTCAATAATTCATGGAATTCATTCAGAAAATCCGGATCCATTGATCATCAGAACCCGGTCATACCCGCGGGCAGCCCTGATAGGCAATCCGTCGGACGGTTATTACGGAAAGACCATTGCTTTTCTGTTCAGGAATTTTTCGGCCGAAGTGGTCCTGTATGAATCTCCCGAACTGGAGATCCTGCCTTCCAAATATGATTCAAATGTGTTCCGGAGCATACGGGAACTGGCGGATGATGTACAGCAGTACGGCTACTACGGGGGTGTCCGGTTGCTCAAAGCTGCCGTGAAACGGTTCTACGAATACACGCTCGGACACAGGATACAGATCGTGGAGAGGAATTTCACCATCCGCTATCGTTCCGACATTCCCTATAAGCTCGGACTGGCGGGGTCCAGCGCGATCATCACCGCCTGTATGCGTGCCATGATGAATTTTTTCGGCATAGAGATCCCTCAGGCCATCCTGGCCAATCTGGTTTTATCGGTGGAAAAGGAGGAGCTTGGGATATCGGCCGGACTCCAGGACCGGGTGGCTCAGGCTTTCGGTGTACCCGTGTATATGGATTTTGACAGGGCCCTGATGGAAAAACAGGGATACGGGGATTATCAGCCCATGGATCCCGGAATGTTCCGTAATATCTATATTGCATACAGGACCGATCTCAGCCAGGGTTCCGAAGTCCTGCATGATCATTTCCGGGAAAGATACAATACCGGGGATCCCGGGGTGCTCGAAGCCATCCGTCAGTGGACCGGACTGACCGATCAGGCAAAGGATGCCCTTTCCTCAGGGAACATGAAAAAACTCAATGAATGCATCGACAAAAACTTTGACATCCGCGATTCGGTCATGGAGCTGAGTGAATCCAACCGGAAAATGGTCAGAATTGCCCGGTCTGCCGGGGCAAGTGCGAAATTCACAGGTTCGGGCGGGGCCATCATCGGCCTGTACAGTGACCGGAAAATGTATGAGCGGCTTGAAGAGGCCTTCTGCCCGGAATTTATAAAAATACTGAAACCGGATATTGTCCGGAAAAAAGCATAGGAATGATCAGAAAAGCAGTGATACCGGCAGCGGGTTTTGGCACGAGATTCCTGCCGGCTACCAAATCCCAGCCCAAGGAAATGCTTCCCATCGTGGATACTCCAACCATACAGTATGTGGTCGAGGAAGCCGTTTATTCCGGAATTACAGATATTCTGATGATCATAGGGAAGGGGAAAAGGGCCATCGAGGAGCATTTTGACCGGAGCTACGAACTGGAACAGCAGCTTGTTGAAAAAAACAAGCACAAAGATCTGGAGCACATCAGAAACATCACGGAACTGGCCAATATCCATTTTGTCTGGCAGAAGGAGTTAAAAGGACTCGGAGATGCCATTCTTTATGCCCGCCATCATGTCAATGAGGAACCTTTTGCCGTACTGCTGGGGGATACATTGATCGATCAGGAAAAGGACAAGCCCGTAACCCGGCAATTGATGGAGATATTTGATCAGCATAAGAAATCAGTGGTTGCACTGGAGGAAGTCGATCCCTCCATCGTGAGCCGGTATGGCATCATAGGGGGCAGTCAGACGGAACCGGACCTTTTCAGCATCAGGGAATTCATTGAAAAGCCATCTCCCGGCGAAGCGCCTTCCAATCTGGCCATTGCCAGCCGGTATGTATTTACCCCTGAAATCTTTCATTACCTCTCGAAAGGAAAACCGGGCAGGAACAATGAGATCCAGCTTACCGATGCCATGCATGCCATGCTTGCCGAACATGAAATGCTCGGTTTACGGTTCAGCGGCAAAAGGTATGACATCGGGAACAAGCTGGATTTTTTAAAGACCAATGTGGTATACGGACTCAAGAGGGGGGATTTCGGGGGAGAATTCAGACAATGGCTGATTGAACTTGTCAGGAATTCTCAGTAAATTTATAATCTTTTTAATCATCAATAATGTATTTCGTCATGAGAAATTTTGTAACGGGAACCATCGTTCTCTTGTTTTTATCTTCAATTTCGTGTACGGACACGGAAAAGGGAGACTGGACCAGACTGTATAACGGGAAAAACCTGGACGGCTTTGTGCAGAGAGGCGGGGAGGCAAAGTTCGAAGCCAGTGGAAAGATGATCGTGGGGACTACGGTGGCCAATACGCCGAACAGTTTTTTGTGTACCGAAAAGGAATATGACAATTTCATCATGGAAGCGGAAGTGCTGGTGGATACCTTCATCAATTCGGGAATACAGATACGCAGCCAGAGCGATCCGGAATACCGGGACGGCAGGGTACACGGGTACCAGGTGGAAATCGACCCCAGTCCGCGCTCATACAGCGGCGGGATCTATGACGAAGCCAGAAGGGGCTGGCTGTATGACCTCCGGGAGAATGAAGCCGGACGCAATGCTTTTGTCAACCATGAATGGAACCGGTACCGGATCGAAGCCATTGACAGCTCCATAAAGGTGTGGATCAATGGCGTACAAACGGCCAATCTCGTGGATGAATGGAATGACCGGGGGTTTATTGCCTTTCAGGTACATGGCATCAATGCCGAAAGGGCCCCGTGGACGGAAGGATTGCATGTCCGCTGGCGGGACATCCGGATCATGACAGAAGACCTGGAAGCGCACCGGACCAAGCCGGGCAATGATATTGAGGTCAGGGGTTCACTGGTTAACGCCTTGCTCGAGCAGGAAAAACAGAATGGATGGAAACTTTTGTTTGACGGGGAAACGACCCGTGGCTGGAGGGGCGCAGGCATGGATCATTTTCCAGAAAAAGGATGGCAGGCCGGGAACGGCACCCTCACTGTGGTTGAATCCGGCGGTAGTGAGGCAGAGTTCGGGGGAGATATTGTCACCGTGGACGAATATGGTGATTTCGAACTTTACCTGGAGTTTAAATTCACCCCGGGAGCCAACAGCGGCATCAAATATTACGTGACCGAGGAGGAAAAAACTTCCGGTTCGGCGATCGGCCCCGAATACCAGATCCTGGATGATGAGAGGCATCCGGATGCCAAAAAGGGCAGGGAGGGGAACCGGACCCTCGCATCCCTGTACGATCTTATTCCGGCCGAGAACAAAAGACTGTTCCCGGAGTGGCAACAGGTGCGCATCGTATCCGGGGACGGACATGTGGAGCACTGGCTCAATGGAAGAAAAGTACTCGAATATGAACGGGGTTCCGGGCATTTCAGGGAACTGGTGGCCCGGAGCAAATACAGCAAATGGGACAATTTCGGGGAAGCGGAAAAAGGCCATATTCTGCTTCAGGACCATGGCAACCGGGTTTCATTCCGAAGCATCAGGATACGCGAACTTTAATTTTTAACGGGTAAATAAATGAACTATGAAAGAATCAAGAAGAAAATTTATCAAAAAAGCAGTTGCCGGGTCTGCCGGACTGTATGCCGGCGGTCTGGCCATGAGCAGTAAATCAGCCGGAAGGATCATGGGGGCCAATGACCGGATACGGGTGGGGATCGTAGGATTCTCAAACCGGGCCAGGGGTTCGCTGATCCCCGCTTTTCTGGCTCATTCCGGGGAACTGAACTGGGAAATCGTGGCGGTCTCGGATATCTGGAACCGGAGAAGGGAAGAAGCCAGGCAATATTTTGCCGAAAAGGGGATCAATGTAAAACCGGCCAGGAACAACGAAGAACTGTATGATAAAATGAATGTGGATGCCGTCATCATCAGTACGGCCGATTTTCAGCATGCCCTGCATACCGTTCAGGCAGTTCATGCCGGTTGTGACGTTTATATGGAAAAACCTTTTGCAGAGACCATGGAGGATGCACGGGCCGCGCTCAAGGCGGTGAAAGAGACCGGAAAGATCATTCAGGTCGGGTCCCAGCGGCGCAGCGGGGCAAACTATCATGCTGCCGCCGACTACATTCAGTCAGGGAAATTCGGTCCCATCACCATGGTGGAAATGTCATGGAATGTCAACCAGCCCGGCCGCTGGCGCAGGCAGGATCTGGCCGCGAGCATACGTAAGGAGGATACCGACTGGATCCGGTATTTGATGAACCGGCCCTATGAAGAATGGGACCCTCGCAAATATTTGGAATACAGATTATTCTGGCCATACTCCAGTGGAATTCCCGGACAATGGATGTGCCATCAGATCGACACGGTGCACTGGTTTTCCGGATATCCCCATCCACGGAACGTGGCGGCAAACGGGGGCATTTATGCCTGGAAGGACGGAAGAAGGAATTACGATACCATGACGGCGGTCATGGAATACGGTCCCCCGGACGATGCTTCCACGGGTTTCCAGGTCCTGTATACTTCCCGGCAGCACAATTCAGCCGGAGGGGTCAAGGAATTGTATTTTTCCAACGGAGGAACCCTGAACCTGGCCACCAACAAAGTGACCCCTGACGGAGGATTGACGGAACGGCACGCTTCAGCCATGGGCATGGAAGCCAATCTGCTCGAGGAATATGAACTGCCCACCGGTTCAGTGGTGACCCGTGCGGATACCGGGGTGGACAATATGACTTCGGCACACATGCGCAACTGGATGGAATGCGTGCGCAGCCGGAAGGAGCCTCACGCCAGCGTAATGGCAGGATACAGCCACGCCATAGCGGTCATCATGACCACCGCCGCCCTGCATACGGGCACGCGGGTTACATTTGACGAAGAATCCCAGGAAGTCATGGCAGGAGATGTGGTTTTTAAATATTAATCAACATGTATGATATGAGAAATTATGGCAGAAATATGGCCGTTGCCGGACTGCTGGCGGTGGCCGTTGTATTTTCCGCCTGTTCATCGGGAGGCAGACCGGAAACCGGTGAGCAATCACAGGAAAACAAAGACAGGATCCGGCTTGTTCACAACCGGCAGGAAAACAAGGTTGAGGTGCTTGTTGAAGGAGAACTGTTCACGGCCTACATGTATCCTGAGAAACTGGAAAAACCCGTTTTATACCCGGTCAAGGCACCGGACGGAACCATCATTACCCGGGGGTTCCCCTTCGATCCGCGTCCGGGTGAAAGGGTGGATCACCCCCATCAAGTCGGACTCTGGTTCAATTACGGAGATGTAAACGGACTCGATTTCTGGAACAATTCATATGCCGTTCCGGAAGACAAAAAGGAACATTTCGGCACCATCCGCCACCAGCGTGTACTGGATATGAAGGGGGGGGATGACCGGGCTTCACTCAAGGTGCTCATGCACTGGCTGGCTACCGGCGGAGATGTGCTGCTGGAGGAAAGGACGGAATACATTTTCATGGCCAATGAGCATACCCGGACCATCGACCGGATCACCCGGCTCACAGCCCGGGATAAAAAGGTCAGTTTCAGGGACAACAAGGAAGGCCTCATTGCGCTGAGGATGGACCGGGCATTTGAGATGCCGTCCGATGAACCCCTGGTGTTCACCGATTCGGAGGGGAATCCGACCACCGTCAAGGTGAAGGACAATACCGGTGTCAACGGACACTACCGGAGCAGCCGCGGGGTGGAAGGCCTGGATGTGTGGGGGACCCGTGCAGAATGGGTGAGTTTGTCGGCGGAAAAAGACGGGGTGCCCATATCGGTTGCCATCATCGATCACCCTGAAAATCCGGGTTTCCCGACTTACTGGCATGCGAGGGGGTACGGATTGTTCTCGGCAAACAATCTGGGCCAGAAGATATTCAGTGAAGGCCGGGATGTGCTTGATTTTGCTTTGGAGGCCGGCTCATCAGTGACTTTCCGGCACAGGATATACATCCGTTCGGGGCGGTTTGTTACCGGTGAGGAAATGGATGCCCGGTTCAGGGAATTCAGTAAAACCGCAGGGAACTAATAAATGTTGAGGGGTCTTGTACTGTATATCACCATCCTTTTCTGGTTATGCACCGCGACCGACTGCACCATCAGCAGGGAACCGCCTGACGGCAAAGAAAAAGCAGGTATACAGATAAGCGATGTGTATCCCGGTTACTGGGCGATGGACGGCAGGCCGGTGCTGCTGCTCGGGGGTTCGGTGGAAGACAACCTGTTTCAGATCGGCCATCTTGAAGAACACCTTGACCGGCTCGTTTCGGCCGGGGGGAATTATGTAAGGAACACCATGTCTTCCAGGGACAGCGGGAACCTGTGGGCTTTCCGGAAAGCGGGAAACGGATTATACGACCTTGACCGGTGGAACCCGCGATACTGGGAAAGGTTTGAAAGGTTTCTCAGACTGACTGCGGAACGGGATATTGTCGTACAGATGGAGATCTGGGCCACGTTTGATTTTTACCGGGGCAACTGGGATAAAAATCCTTTCAATCCGTCCAACAACATCAATTATGATCCCGGGAGGTCCAAATTGCCCGAAAAGGTAGAAACACATCCCGTTTATACCGAAAACAATTTTTTCAGAAGTGTCCCCCGGCAAATGGCCCTGGCCGTTGTCCTGGATTATCAGAGAAAATTCGCGGACAGGATTCTTTCCCATACGCTTGCCCATGACCATGTGCTCTATTGTATGGACAATGAGACGTCGGTTTGCGCGGACTGGGGGATTTTCTGGGCCCGGTATATTGCCAAAAAAGCCGGGGAAGCCGGAAAAACGGTCCATGCCACGGAAATGTGGGATCCCTGGGATTTGTCCCATCCTTTTCACAGCGTGACTTTTGACCATCCGGAAATATTCACTTTCGTAGACATTTCCCAGAACAACCACATGACCGGTCAGCAGCACTGGGATAACGGACTGAAGCAGATGAAAAGACTGGAAATGACCGGTGTGGTGAGACCGGTGAACAATGTGAAGGTATACGGGAATGACGGGGGGCGGCACAAAACCACACGGAACGGGATAGAATCTTTCATTCAGAATGTTTTCATGGGTTGTGCTTCGACCCGGTTCCACAGGCCGTCTTCGGGACAGGGTCTGAACACCCTGGCCGTATCTGTGATCAGGAGCATGAGGGAACTGACCGGCCGGATGGATTTCTTCGGCGGGGAGCCCCGCAACGATCTCCTGTCGGAAAGAACGGAGCATGAAGCATATTGCCGTGCCATTCAGGGGACGGAATATGCCGTCTATTTTCCTGCAGGCGGAGAGGTCATTTTGGACATTTCATCCCTCGACCGGTCCGCAACACTCATCTGGCTGGATGTAATGAAAGTAAAATGGAGTGAGGCCCGGAAGATTGAAAAAAGGGACACCGTCCGGCTGAATGCCGGGGGGCAGGATCACATGGTCGCCCTGATCCGTACCGGGGAATAAATTCAAAGGCCGGCCGGTTTTCCGGATTCCTGGCTTTGTTTTGCGGCTTCAATGATCCTGATGACATCCATTCCTTCTTTTGCGGTTACTTCGGGGGATTCCCCGTTTCTGAGCACTTTGCGCACGTTCCGGTAAAAACAACGGTAATCACCCGGTATGGTCCGGATCTTCCCCCTGAACAGGGTTCCTTTGAGTTGGGTATGCAAAAGCCCCCATTCGCTTTCCGGTTCCTGGCCCCAGTCGTCAGACACCGGCAGTTGTCCTTTTTTCAGCATTTCTTCCTGGGGATCGATCCCCCATTTGAGGAAACTTCCCCCGGTCCCGTGGAGCATGTATCTTGGTCCGGGTTCCCTGACCAGGTAACTGGCACGGATTATTGCCCGCATCTCACCGTAATCCAGAAGCATAACAAAATTATCATCCACAGAAGATGAATCCCTGGATTTTCTTATGTCGGCGTACACCGACAAGGGCATTCCGAAGAGGACCAGTACCTGGTCAATGAGATGGGATCCGAGATTATAAATGGTTCCGGTGCCTGTTGATTTGTCTTCTTTCCAGGTACCCGGCTGTATATAGTTCCTGAAACGGTCGAAATGTGCTTCATAGTCGGTTAACCTTCCGAGCAGACCCTGCTCGCAGATGCTTTTCACGGTCATAAAATCCCCGTCCCACCTCCGGTTCTGAAAAACGGTGAGGAAAAGCTTCTTTTTCTCTGCGATGCCGGTGAGTTCCCCGGCATGATCGGAGCGAAGGGTCATGGGTTTTTCCACCACCACGTGCTTGCCGGCCAGAAGGGCTTTTTTTGCCAGCTGGTGGTGGGTGTGATCGGGGGTATTGACCACAATGAGCTCGATGTCCTTGTCTGCTATCAGTTCGTCGAAAGTCCGCACAATCCTGGCATCCGGAAATGCATACCGGGACAGGTTCCTGCTCCTTTCCAGGATTGCGGTTACCTCAAAGTCCCTGTCCGCTTTCAGCAGGGGTCCGTGAAATACCTGTCCTGACATGCCATAGGATGCGAGTCCGGTTACAATGCTATTATGCATAATGATATGAAGATGATGAATAAAAACCTGTAAACAACCGTTAAATATAAAAAACTTCTCCGGGGATCACTCCCGTCATTATTGTTAATTTTGCGTTCCATGGAAGATCTTATGCAATATTATTCAGAAGCATCACGCCTGTTCCACAACAATTTCTATTCGATGGGTACACGCCTGGATATGGTGCTTTGCGGGGTTGGGCGGGAACAGGCTGTCAGGGCCTACCATGCCGTGCAGAACAGGTTTTCGGAGCTTGAGCAGAAGCTGAGCTATTATCATAGGGACAGCATGGTGGCCGTGATCAATTCCAATGCTTCTGAAAAACCGGTGGCCCTGGATCCTGAAATGTGGCAGATCCTTTTGGAATGCAGGGCGTACTGGGAAATGACCGGAGGATATTTTGATATTACGGCCGGTCCCCTGGTGAAAATCATTTCCGACAAGAATCTTCCGGAAGAGAAAAAAAACGGTTATATAAAGGCGTCCGGAACGGATAAGATCCTGTTTATGGACCAGGGCAGGTTGATTCGTTTTGCAAACGGGCAGGTCCGGATCGATCTGGGCGGTTACGGCAAAGGCTTTGCCCTTCAGGAAGCAAAAAAAATATTGAATGGCCACGAAATACAAAATGCTTTTATTAGTTTTGGGGAGAGTTCAGTCCTGGCCGCCGGAAAGCATCCTCATGGTGATTACTGGCAGGTGGGTGTTCAGAATATTTTCAGTCCGGATGAACATGTATATGTATTCAATATTTCTGACAGGTCCATGTCCACATCGGGGAATCATCCGGGATACCTCAGTGCCAGGAAACTGGAAGCTGGCCATATAATGGATCCGAAAAAAGGCTTGCTTTCGGGCAACATATTTTCAATAACCGCAACATGCGAATCACCGGTTACGGCCGAGGTCCTTTCCACTTCACTGGCTGCAGCAGAGGGGGAAGAAAGGCGGGAGATCATGAAGGAATTCCCGGATGCCCGTGCCGTGCTGGCGATGTACGATGAAGACGGAAAAGTCAAAATAAGTAAAATGTAAATATTATGTATGTAAATCTTTACAAGGAGAACCGGAGAACGTTCCTGAAAACTTTTTCTTTTTATATGGGAACGACAGCTCTGGCTGCTACTTTGCCCTGGTTGGATGCATTTGCTGCCGGCCGGGTGGAAGACCGCCTCAGAACCGGGCAGAAGGTCCGGTTGGGGATCATAGGGGTAGGATCCCGGGGCAGCCTGCTGTTAATCTGGCTGAAGCAGATACCTGATGTTGAGATAATTGCCTTTTGTGACAACTATCCTCCCCATTATGAAGAGGCTGCGGTCAGGACCGGGCCCGGTGCAAAAGGTTTTTATGATTACAGGAAAATGCTGGAGATGAAAGACCTGGATGCCGTGGTTATTGCCACACCACTGCATGAGCATGCCCGGATGACCATTGATGCCCTGGATGCCGGATTGCATGTGTTCTGTGAAAAAGCCATGGCCAGGAAAACCGGTGATGTCAAAAGGATGCTGGAAGCCCAGAGAAGGACCGGGCGGATCCTGCAGATCGGTCATCAGCGGCTTTTTAACCTTAAGTATCTCAAGGCCATTGATATGATCAAATCCGGACGGATCGGCAATGTGACCCAGATCAGGGCTTACTGGCACAGGAACAACGACTGGAGGAGGCCCGTACCGGGTCCGGACCTGGAAAGAAAGATCAACTGGAGGCTGTATCTTGAGTATTCATGCGGTTTGATGACCGAGCTGGCATCGCATCAGATCCAGGTGGCCAACTGGATCCTGGGGGAAGCCCCCGAAAAGGTCAGTGGTTTCGGAAGCATCAATTACTGGCACGACGGAAGGGAAGTATTTGACAATGTGAACCTGGTCTATACCTATCCTTCGGGTGTACAGCTGGTGTACGATTCAATGACCAGCAATGCACATTACGGATTGGAGGAGCAGATACTGGCCCCCGAAGGGACCATGGAACTGGAAGGCGGCAAGATATTCAGGGAAAATCCACCGCCGGCTCCGGGAATTCTCCAGTTGATCAACCAGATAGAGCATAAGGTGATCGATAACATACCCGTGGGCGGGGCCAGCTGGGTTCCCGACAATCCCAATAAGGAAAAGGGGACTTATATTCTTTCCGAGGATATGGAAAGTGACGGGACGGATGTCCAGATGGAGGCATTTGTGCAATCGGTCAAGGAAGACAAGCCCACTCCCGGACTGGTTGAGGAAGGCTATTATGCCAGCATTGCCGCTTTGCTGGGTCACCGGTCGATGATGGAGGAAAAGGTGGTCAGCTTCCCGGAAGAACTTATGATATAACCGGTGGCCGGCAAAACAAATCACAGCTTTTGTGGCATATGCAATAATGTGTCAGTTAAATTCATAAATTAAACATATTCCAATGAGAGATTCCATTATTTCAGCCAGTAGAAAGAAAACCGAATTACGCATTTTGCTGGGATGTTTCATCCTGGCATATATATTGAATATCGTTTCCATCATTTCATATCATACACCCTGGACAGAATTGTTCACCACCATTCACATCGTCATCCTTTTTGCACTGGTGATATATGTTATTCTTGGTATCTTCAGGGGATTGTACCGGGTCGGTAAAATGCTGTTCGGGAAATCCGCATGATGCAACCCCTAACTTTGTTAACATGCTGAAGAGGAGATCGGTATTCGGTTGTTGCTTTGCCCTGGTCCCGGTTTTTTTTATGCTCTCCGGTTGCCTCAGGCGGGCGCCGGATGTTTGTGAAAAGGCCGATAATATCGTCCTTATGATCGGGGATGGCATGGGAATCGCACATATCCAGGCCCTGATGGTGACTGCCGGCAATTCCACGTGTATGGAAAGGCTGCCGGTAACCGGACTCCAGAAAACATCTTCGGCAAACCGACTGGTCACCGATTCCGGAGCAGCCGCCACTGCATTAGCATGCGGGGTAAAGACCCGTAATGGCTTTGTGGGCACCGACAGCACCGGGCATCCGGTAAAGAGTCTCCTGGAAATTGCTGAGGAAAAAGGATTGAAGACCGGGATGGTGGTCACCTGTGCCATTACCCATGCTACCCCTGCCGCTTTTTATGCCCATGTTGCGGACAGAAATCTGTATGAGGATATCGCCCTTGATTTTCTCCGTAGCGGAGTGGATTTTTGTGTGGGGGGAGGAAGGAAGCATTTCATGCGGCGGGGGGACGGACTCGATCTTCTGGATTCGCTGGATGCCCTGGGTTATAAGGTGGTTTCCCGTCTGGAGGATGTTGATCCCGGGTATCCCGGCATGATAGCCGGACTAACCGCGGATATGCATATGCAGTCTGCCCACAACGGGCGGGACGATGTGCTTCCCCGGGCCGTGGACAAGGCCCTGGATCATCTTTCCCGGAGTTCCGGCGGTTTTTTTCTTGTGGTTGAAGGATCCCAGATCGATTGGGCAGGACACCGGAACAACACAGAATACCTGAACGCAGAAATGAAAGATTTTGACCGTGCGGTCGGTGTCGTACTTCAATATGCAAAAGATCATCCCCGCACACTGGTGATCGTTACTTCAGATCATGAAACAGGGGGAATGTCCGTAAACGGCGGGGATCTGTCAAATGGCAGGGTAGAGGCTGCCTACACCACCGATGGTCATTCGGCGGAGATGGTCCCTGTATTTGCTGCCGGCCCGGGTGCCATGCATTTTACCGGGGTATATGAAAATACCGGAATATTCCGGAAGATTGAAGAGATGATGATAAAATGAGACCGGCTCTGATCATATGCATGCTGTTGTTGTTGTTTCCCTGTCAGATCCCGGCGCAACACGGACTGACTTCAAGTTCCGGGAGGGCAACGGGGAAATACAGGGAAGCCCGTTATGCATATGGGATACACGAGTACGAAAAGGCCAGGGAATCACTGATCCGTGCCATTGAGATCGATCCCCGGTTCATCGAAGCTTATTTATTGCTTGCTGAAGTCTATACCGATCTTGACCGGCCCGGGAAGTCGGTGGAAGCATATGAAAAGGCGATCGGACTGGATCCTGCTTTTTTCCCCAATGCTTTCATTCTGATGGCCAGGAATGAAATGCGGCTGGAAAAATATTCAAGTGCCACGGAACATTTGCAGGAATACCTTACCATGGGCACACCCGTTTCCCCTGCAAAAGAAGAAGAAGTGAACCGCCTGATCCGGTCATGCCGGTTCGCGGAGCAGGCCATACGGAATCCGGTCCCCTTTGATCCGGAAAACATGGGGGATGATGTCAATTCCGAGCATGATGATTACTGGCCCAGTCTTTCCGCGGATGAACAGACTCTGTTCCTGACCGTTTTGTTGCCCGTTCATGTGAACTGGCAGGTGGCACTGAACAGACTTCAGGAGGATTTATATTATTGCGAGAAAAAAAACGGTGAATGGACTCCGGCCAGGTTCGCGGGTGAAATCCTGAATACTTATGACAATGAGGGAGCGCAAACCGTCTCGGCCGACGGAAGATTCATGGTTTTTACTGCCTGTAACCGTCCCGGGGGTGAAGGAAATTGTGACCTGTACTTTTCCGAAAACAGGAACGGCGAATGGACATCCCCGGTAAACATGGGGCCTCCGGTAAATTCAGCATACAGCGATAAGCAACCTTCAGTTTCTTCCGATGGAATGACTTTGTATTTTTCAAGCAACCGCAAGGGAACCAGGGGCGGACTTGATATCTGGGAAACCCGGAGAACCCCGGACGGTAACTGGTCCGATCCTGAGAATCTTGGAGACAGCATCAATACACGGTTCGACGAAGGATCGCCTTTCATCCATCCGGACCGGCAGACATTGTATTTTGCATCGGAAGGATGGCCCGGAATGGGAGGTTTCGATATGTTTATGAGCAAAAAGAGGGCAGGGGGCGGATGGACCCTGCCCAGGAACCTGGGATATCCGATCAATACATCGGGAAATGAAGAAGGCCTGATCGTGAATGCCCTGGGTAACAGGGCGTATTTTGCATCGGACCGACTTGCGGGAAAGGGCAGGGACCTGTATACCTTTGAGCTGTATAACGGAATCAGGCCGGCAAAGGTGTCCTATATGAAAGGGAGGGTGTACGATGCAAAAACGGGAAAACCCCTGGGAGCAAAATTTGAGCTTATCAGCCTCAGCAGCCAGCGTCCGGTCATTCAATCATCCTCTTCCCCCGGAACCGGTGAATTTCTTGTTTGCATACCATCCACTGATGATTACGGATTGAATGTATCCAAAACAAATTATCTTTTTTATTCGGAACATTTCTCCATGCGGAGAATATATGAGCGGGATGATCCTTTTCTCATGGACATTCCCCTGGAACCCATTGAAGCAGGCAGTCTGACCGTTCTCAGGAATGTTTTTTTCGAATTTGATTCTTCCCGGCTGCGTGAGGAATCCAGGGCAGAACTTGACCGGGTGGTGGCCTTTCTCAGGCAAAACCCTCATGTCCGCGTTGAGATCAGCGGGCATACCGACAATACCGGGACTGCAGAGTATAATCTTGCCCTTTCACAAAGGCGTGCCCGGTCGGTCACAGATTACCTTACCGGGCATGGCATTTCACCGGACAGACTGGCAAGCAAGGGTTACGGCATGCACAGGCCGGTGTCCACAAATGAAACGGAGGAAGGCAGGGCCAGGAACAGGCGGACCGAAATGAAGATCCTGGAAAACGGAAAAAAATAAAAATGGGCAAATCAACACAGGAAACCATACGGAAACTTTCAAAAGCGATCGATCAGTGGCCGTGCGGAATGATAATGACGGATGCCGGCGGAACGGTGGAATATGTCAATGAACGCTTTCTGGAAATGACGGGATATCATGCCCGGGATGTTTTGGGCAAATCCCTGGGTATGTTCCATGACCATGATACAAAAGAGGGTGCATACCGGCAGATATGGGAAACCGTCACCGGCGGCGGATTATGGAAGGAATACATGAACCGGGACAAAGAAAGCTCCCGGTGGGAAGAGATCACCTACACTCCTTTCCGGGATGAGACCGGCCGGTTCGCCGGCGTCCTGGGGACCATTGAAGACATTTCCGAACGCAAGAAAGAGGAGGAAGATATGAAGGCAGCCAGGCAAAAGGCAGAGGAATCCGATCATTTGAAATCTGCTTTCCTGGCCAATATGTCCCATGAGATCCGTACGCCCATGAACGGGATCATCGGATTTGCCAACTTGCTGAAAGCGCAGGATCTTCCCAGGGTTAAGATCAACAAGTACATAGATATCATTGCCAGCAACGGGGTGGCATTGCTGAATCTGATCGAGGATATCATCGATGTGGCCAAGATCGAGGCAGGACAGGTCAAAATAAATAAATCCTCCGTAAACCTTCAGAAATTGCTTTCCGAGCTTTGCGATGTTTTCCGGGAAGAGGTCAGAAAAAAGCGCAAACCCGGCCTGAAGGTACGTGTGAGACTGCCTGATCCGCCGCTTTCACGTAATATATGGATGGATGAATTCCGGGTCAGGCAGGTGCTGAACAATCTGATCGGCAATGCAGTGAAGTTCACTGAAAAAGGGCATGTGGACTTTGGTTATGAATGCCGGGGAAAAAAGATTGAATTCTTTGTTGAGGATACGGGGATCGGCATTGAAAAGCACAGATTGGATCAGGTTTTTAACCGGTTCTGGCAGGTGGAATCGGGAAATGCCGGAAAATTCGGTGGTACCGGACTTGGACTGACCATTTCAAAGAGCTTGGTGGAACTGATGCAGGGTGAAATACGGGTCGAATCGGAGGTGAACGCGGGAACAACATTCAGATTTGCCATCCCGCTTGAATTGAGGGAGCCGGGGAGTAATGATGATCTCCGGACGGAGAAAAAGCTTTACCGGTGGCCTGAAAAAATTATCCTGGTTGTAGAGGATGAAGATTACAATTATGTGTTTATCCGTGAGATGCTCCATGCTTCAGGGGCCAAATTGCTTTGGGCAAAAAACGGCGTTGAGGCCCTGGATATCATTGAAAACCATCCGGACATTGACCTGGTTCTCATGGACATCAAAATGCCCTTTATGGACGGATTGGAGGCAACCCGGAAGATCCGTGAAACAAAGCCCGGTATTCCGGTCATTGTGCAAACAGCATACGCCATGGAGGAGGAAAGGGAGAAGATCATTGACTCAGGCTGCGATGCGTATATCGCCAAGCCGATTGCCAGAGATGAATTGTATTTGAAATGTAATCATTATCTTCGCAGAAAATGAAAAAAATTTCGGTTCTGCTGTTTATTGCCCTGCTGCCTGGTTTTCCCGGCTTCCCGCAAAATTCAGGGCAAAGGGAAGGATGCCGGTTTGAAATGATCAGGGAGCTTGGCGCCACACCCGTGAAAGATCAGCACCGTTCCGGTACCTGCTGGTCCTATTCGGCCATTTCGCTGCTGGAATCGGAATTGTTGAGGATGAACAAAGGTGTGTATGATTTATCCGAAATGTTCATTGTACGCTATGCATATGAACAGAAGGCCAAAAGATATGTGCGTATGCACGGGAATATGAATTTTTCAGGAGGCGGAGCAGCCAATGATGTAACCGATGCCATGTTGAAATACGGCATCGTCCCTGAAGAAGTCTATCCCGGATTGTTGCCGGGTGAAAAGAAACCGGTACATCCGGAAATGGACGGGGTGTTGAAGGGATATGTCGACGAGGTGATCAAAGACAAAAACAAAAAGCTCAGCAAAGTCTGGTTTTCCGGGTTTTCCTGCCTCCTGGACAGTTATCTCGGAAAAATCCCGGATTCTTTTGCTTTTGAGGATCAGCAATATACACCCAAGACATTTGAAAAAGCCCTTGGATTGGATTTGGAAGATTATGTTTTGCTGGGTTCATACACCCACCATCCCTTTTATACGTCTTTTATCCTCGAAGTTCCTGACAACTGGTCATGGGGGAAAATCTACAATGTCAGACTGGACGAACTCATACGGATCATTGATCATGCGCTGGAAAACAATTATACCGTGTTCTGGGGTGCGGATGTCAGTGAAACAGGTTTCTCATGGGAAAACGGCGTTGCCATAGTCCCTGCATGTAATACGGACCGGGAAAAAGGAGACGGGGATATATCTGACGGGCCTGTTGAAGAAAAGGCCATTACCCGGGAAATCAGGCAGGAAGCCTTCGACAATTATGCAACAACCGATGATCACGGCATGCATATTGTCGGCCAGGCCCGTGATCAGGAGGGAAATGAATATTACTATGTAAAAAATTCATGGGGCACGGATGGAAATCCTTATCAGGGATATATATACGTTTCCAGGGCATATGTGCGTTACAAGACACTGAGCATTATGTTGCATGTGGACGCCATACCCGGCGGGATCAGAAAAAAACTGGGTATTTAATTATTGTAAATCAGTTGAATCGTATGGAATGTAAAAAAACGGAGAACACAAGGTATTGCAATTGCACATATTCATGCAGCCGCAAAGGAACATGTTGTGATTGCCTTCATTATCACCGTCGCGTGAAAGAAATGCCTGCCTGTTTTTTCCCGGATGATTACGAGAGTACGTATGACCGGTCAATCGACAGTTTTATCGATTTGTACAGAGAGAGAGGGGGCGACTGGTTGTTGTCCTGATTCCCTTCTTTTTATTGAATTCACAATTCCTTATTGAATGAGAAGCAAATTTACCCTGGCGTTGTTTGCCGTATTGATGTTGTGTTGTGGAAATCTGCGGGGGAATTCTGTCCATGGATCGCCGGACAGGCCGGAGGGTATTCCGGTGATCCCTTCTTTCATGGATTCCATTCCGCGATGGGCCGATAGCATATTGAATTCTTTTTCTCTCGAAGAGAAGATCGCCCAGTTGTTCATGGTGCCGGCATATTCAAACCGTGACCGGCAACATCTGGATGATTTATCCAGACTTGTATCCAGGTATAATGTCGGTGGTGTGGTTTTTTTTCAGGGTGGACCGGTTCGTCAGATCCGGATGACCAACCACCTGCAGGCCCGGGCAAAAACTCCCCTGCTGATAGCACTTGATGCTGAATGGGGTCCCGGCATGAGGCTTGATTCATGTATGGTTTTTCCCAAACAGATCACCCTGGGGGCCATCCGGGATGATTCGTGCATATACCGAATGGGAAGAACCATAGGGAAACAACTGAAACAGCTGGGTGTGCATATGAATTTTGCCCCTGTGGCGGATGTGAATATGGATCCGGGGAATCCGGTCATCAATTGCCGGTCCTTCGGAGAGAACAGTGAAGACGTCGCCCGTAAATCCGTTGCCTATATGCGGGGTTTGCAGGATGAACATATCCTTGCCACCGCGAAGCACTTCCCGGGACACGGGGATACCCGGCTGGATTCTCATCAAACCCTGCCACAGATCGGACATGACCGGACGCGGCTCGACAGCATTGAGCTTATGCCTTTCAGAAGATGCATCGACAGCGGAGTGACCGGCATCATGGTGGCTCATTTATATGTTCCCTCACTGGATTCCACCCCGGGCCAGGCAACCTCACTGTCCGAAAAAATAGTAACCCTACTGTTGAAGGAGGAAATGGGCTTCAGGGGTCTGGTGGTGACCGATGCCCTGAACATGAAAGCAGTAAGCCGGTTTCAGAAACCCGGAGAATTGGAGGGTAAGGCTGCCGTGGCCGGTAACCACATTTTGCTGATGCCTCCCGACATTGGCAAAGCGATATCCGTGATCAGGCGGGAAATAAAAAGAGGCCACATAACCCGGGAAGCACTGGATGACCGGGTCAGGAAAATCCTGGCAGCAAAAGCCTGGGCCGGCCTGTCACATTACCGGCCGGTGCCTGTCAAAGGCATTTATGATTCATTGAATCATCCTTCTTCCAGAGCCATACGTTCGGCCCTGGTTCGATCTTCCCTGACTCTCCTGATCAATGATTCCGGCATAATTCCCCTCCGCAGGCTGGATACCCTTCGTATCGCCGGTTTATCCATCGGTCCTGCCAGGCCGGATGCTTTTCGGGAGGCGCTGGCATTGTATACGGAGATCGATCATTACCATCTGACCGAACCTGACGGGCCAAGGGTTTTCGAACAAATGCATCAAAAGCTCAAAGATTATAATCTGATCATTGTCTCCCTGCACGGAAATACACTCCGTTCGGAGAACAACTATGGCATTGACCTGCGAAAGTCAGCATTTGTTACCGAACTTGCCCGGGAGCACAATGTTGTCCTTTCGGTATTTGCAAATCCGTATGCACTGAAAGCCTTTGATCATCCTGAATTGTTCAGGGCACTGATCATGTCCTGTGAGGATGCCGGCGATTTTCAGCAATGTGCGGCACAAATGGTCTTCGGTGGCATCCCGGCAAAGGGAAGATTGCCGGTGAGTTCAGGTTATTTCCGGGCCGGATCAGGCAAGGATACACAAAGCGGATTCAGGCTGGGATATGCATTGCCCGGGGAGGCAGGCATGGATTCACGGATCCTGCAAAAAATCGATTCGGTGGCCACGGATGCGATTGGCAACAAGGCCACTCCGGGATGCCAGATACTGGTTGCAAGGAACGGGAAGGTCGTATATCACAAAGCCTTTGGTCATCACACGTATGCCCGGGATCGTGAGGTTCGTCTTACCGATGTCTATGATGTTGCCAGCATCACCAAGATCGTGGCCACGTTGCCCTGCCTTATGAAACTGACCGACCGGGGCAGGTTCTCCGTGGAGGATTCGATCGGGGAATACCTGCCTTACCTGGATACCACGGATAAGGGAGAATTGCTCAACAAGCAAATACTGACCCATCAGGCAGGTCTCCAATCCTGGATCCCTTTCTATTATGCGACCCTTGAAACACTTGATCCCGATGAAAGCATGATCAGCAACCGGCTCTCTGAAAAATATCCCCACAAATTGTCTGCCCATACCTACCTGAGCAGGAATCTGAAATATGCCCCCCGGGCATTTTCTTTTCACTATGCCGATCCCTTTACCATGCAGGTGGCCGATAATTTGTATCTGAACAAACGCTTCAACGATTCCATTCATTACGCCATCATTTCATCCCCGGTGGAAAACACAAAGGAATACAATTACAGCGACCTTGGTTTCTACCTGTACAAAGACATCATTGAACGGATGACCGATACGAATCTGTACGCCTGTGTATACCATAATTTTTACAAGCATCTGGGCATGAACCATTCCGGGTACCTGCCCCTGAACCGCTTTCCCAGGGAAAAGATCGTCCCCACCGAAAATGATGTAGTATTCAGAAGGCAGTTGCTGCACGGACATGTCCATGATCCCGGGGCAGCCATGCTCGGTGGCATTGCCGGGCACGCGGGTGTGTTTGCCTGTGCAAACGATCTGGCCAAAATGATGCAGATGTATTTGAACGGAGGAGAATACGGGGGCAGAAGATACATCCGGGATGAAACGGTCAGACTTTACAACTCATGTCCATACTGTGAGGATGGGAACAGGAGGGGCCTGGGATTTGACAAACCCGAGATGGATTATGAAAAAGAAGGGCCAACTTGCCAGTGTGTTTCCCCTGAAAGCTTCGGGCACACAGGTTTTACCGGGACCATGGTTTGGGCCGATCCGGTTACCGGCATCATGTATGTCTTCCTGTCCAACAGGATTCATCCGGATCAGGACAACACCCGGTTGATCAAGGACAATGTCAGAACGGTTATTCAGGAAATAATCAATGCAAGTCTGTCCGGTAATGATAAATTTTGATAATATTTGCGTTTTTTAAAATGAGATCCTTCAGACGAAATATACGGGCAGTATTTTTCCCGGTTTTTCTCACCGCGGTCTTGCTTTCATGCGGATGTTCATTTAACAGGATCGTTCTTCAGCCACGAAAAGTACTGGATGATCACATCAGGATACTTATGCCCACTTACTTTGGTGTCACCGAAAGGATGCTGGACTCCAGGTATGCATTGCGGGAAGTATATTCCGATGGCTATATGAAGGTGCAGATCGAACTGAGAATGACCAGGGATCAGCGGTTCGGCACATTGCTCCCCAGGCTAACCCCTGAATACATCATGGATAAGATGCATCCGTCTGAACATTATATCGCCCGTGACACGGTCATGGTATCGGGGAAGAAAATCGGATATCTTGAGTTCATGACCTGCAGGGGCAATACGGAATACTATAAACTGGTCTGGTACACCAAAGCGGAGGGGGAATATCTGTACGGTGAGTTTTCCTGTCCGGGAACGGATATGGCCACCTGGAGGCACTATGCCCACCAGATCATGAAATCAACAGAAGTAACCAAATCCTAGCGGCCATGGAAATAAAAGGCATTGAACATATCGGCATCGCAGTCCGCGAACTCGATGAATCGATCCGGTACTACGAAGATGTGCTTGGTCTGCATTGCTATGCGGTGGAGGATATTCCGGAACAAATGGTCAGGACCGCATTCTTCAGGGTGGGGGATACAAAGATCGAATTGCTGGAATCCACCGGTCCTGACGGTCCGGTCCGCCGGTTCATCGATAAGAAGGGCCCCGGACTCCATCATATAGCATTTTCCGTTGATGACGTAACCAGTGCACTGGAAGAGGCAGAAGATAAAGGGATCAGGTTGATCGACCGGGAACCCGGAAAAGGTGCGGAACAACTTGATACAGGATTCCTGCATCCTTCATCCACATTGGGAGTACTTACTGAATTCTGCAGCAAAGGAGATTGATCCGTCAGTCCATATCCAGCCGGCTGCTGGTCCCGGTTTCGTCCTCTTCATCAAAATAGTGTTCATTTGCGTCCATGAAATAGATACGCAGTCTGACCGTGTCCCTCAGGAAATTAATCCTTCCGATCTCAACCCGGTGAATATCAAGCCCGGTTCTGTCCCGGAGGTCTTTGTACAATTGATCTCTGTTTTCGGGCTTGATCAGATCGATCTTTTCGTATTCGATGGTTTTTCTTGCTTCATTTTCGAGCAGCCAGACACGCTCCAGCATATACACCAATGCCATGATGGCAATATTGGTAAATATCAGCTCCGCGTAACTGATTTGTTTGGTTGCGAGTGCATTGATTACCGAAACACCGATGACCAGGAACAAATAAGTCATTTCCTTGATGGGAATGGTATTGGTCCGGTAACGGATGATCCCGAATACTGCAAAGAGGCCGAGTGCAAACCCAATCTGTAATTTGACGTTTTCAAGCAGGAAGCAAAGGAAGAACACCACCATACTGATCAAAATGTAGGAAAAAAGGTAATCTTTGCGGCGGCAGACGGAATAATACAATCCGCGTACGATTACCCCAATGACCAGCAGGTTGAAAATAAAGCGGGCCAGCAACTCCATGAAATCTTCCGTGTCCAGCATCTCAATGCCGAAAAGTTCAATGGGTTCGCGAATCTGTGCGAGTATGGCAGTTATCATGACTTATTCTGTTGATCTGGATGATTTTTTCCTTGAAACGGTTGTGTTTGACATCCGGATTGAGCAGGGCCATCCCGATGGCATATTTACTTACATTAACGGGCCTTATACCCAGTATCTTGAGAAAGTTACAAAATTTTGCCGAACCGGTGGTATGTTCTCTTTTTATTTCGGCGATCACAATGCCGGAAAGGTGAATATTTTTGGAATCCCGTGTACAGGATATGTCCCGGTCGATGGTGATCCTTTCGGGCAGGTCCGTCCCTGAAAGGGTAATCCTTCTGAAATTAGTTCTCAGGGCAGGTTGTAGAATTCCGGGATCCAAACCGGCATTTTCCCTGATGAAACGTTTTGAGGATTCGGTGAAAACATCGTCACGGGATGGAATCCAAATCCTTCTTTTGATGGTTCTTTCTTTGTTGTTTTTTTCCTTGACTTCCAGGAAACAGTCGTTGGTGTCGGTGTATTTCCTTACCCTGACCTTGAACCGGCTTCTTTTTCCCTGATGATGGTCGTAATAAAAGTCCAGTTCTTTGGTGTCATAATAGATGGTTTCATATTGGAAATCAAGTTTGCCGTTTATGTTAAGGATCCTGTAATGATCTGCAGACATATCCATCAGGGAGGACAGCATATCGATGCTGAAAACAAACTTGGTGTCGGTCCTGTCCGAAAATTTGAGTTCGTTCAGCTGCCTGAGGGAAATGGTTTGATGTTTTTGCAGTATCTGATCCAGGGAGTTCATGTCTGTGGAACGAAATATCCTTCAAAATTATGCTTAATGACTTTCTTATCCAACTTGTTTTGGTTTGCCTTACGGGAAATATGGCCCGGTCTGAATTCGATCCCGCGGAATAATACCTTTCAACCGGGGACGTTCCGGATAACCCGTAACAGGAGCTTCCAGAACCTGACGGTTGATTCAATGCTGATCCTTTCTTTTGGTGTGTGCGCTCCTTTTATGGTGGGGCCGAAGGAGATCATGTCCAGACCGGGATATTTTTCAAGAAAAAGACCACATTCCAATCCCGCATGTACGGCCCTGACCACGGGCTTTTTTCTGAACAGCTCCCTGTACGTTTTCTCCGTGGCTTTGAGAATGGCAGATTTCCGGTTGGGTGTCCAGCCAGGATATCCCCCCGATCTTTTGGCTTTGAATCCTCCGTTCTGGAATATGCTGATCAAGCGGTCGGAAATGTCTTTTTTTGCCGATTCCAGGGAACTTCTCTGACTGGTCACCACGGATATGTGATTGTCACCGGTGAATTGAATGCTGGCCAGGTTGGCGGATGTTTCCACCAGATCATCCATTTCCCTGGCCCAGGAGATGACACCGTGAGGACAGGCATAAAGGGTATTCAGTAATTTCCTCTGTTGTTTCCTGCTCATTACAGCGGGAGGTTCTCCGGTTCTCTGAAGATCCAGAAAAAGATCGGGTTCCGGTTTACCCAGTTCCCCGGCAATGGTGTTGCTGAATATTCTGAAAAAACCTTCAAAATTTTCCCGGTGTTTGGCCGGTATGACAATTCTGGCTTCCGATTCCCTGGGAATGGCGTTCCTCAGATTCCCCCCGTTGAAACTGGATATCTGCAGCTTAAATTCCCGGGTGGCATTCCAGAGGAAGCGGTTCAGTATCTTGATCGCATTTCCATGGTCTTTGTGGATCTCATCTCCGGAATGCCCCCCTTTGAGTCCGTTTACCCTCACCAGATAAGCTTCTGATTTTTGCCCGGTTTTTTTTGATTTGTACCTGAAAGTGCCGATGGTATCCACACCTCCTGCACACCCGATGAAAAGCTCTCCTTCGTCTTCCGAATCCAGGTTAATGAGTATCCTGCCTTCAAAGAAATTACCTTCCATCCGGGCCGCACCTGTAAGGCCGCTTTCTTCATCCACCGTAAACAGGCATTCGAGGGGGCCGTGTTCGATCTCCCGGCTTGCAAGAATGGCCAGCTGGGCGGCCATACCGATTCCGTCATCTGCTCCGAGTGTGGTTCCCCTGGCCGTTACATGATCTCCTTTGATGGTGGGAACGATGGGATCCTTTTCAAAATCATGTTCGACATCCATTTCCTTTTCACCGACCATGTCCACATGGCTCTGAAGTACGACCGGGGGGAGCTTCTCTTTTCCGGGGGAGGCTTTCTTGCGGATCAGTACATTGCCGGTGTCATCCTGTTTTGCTTCCAGCCGGTGCTTTCCGGCGAAGGAAAGCAGATATTCCGTGATTTTCGATTCTTTCTTTGAAAGACGCGGTATCCTGCAGATTTCCTCGAAATATTGCCATACTTCGGCAGGCTCTATATCCTTTAAATATTGCATGAGATCAAGATTGTAAAATGTTGCACAAAATAAAGGATAAAAAACAGCAAACCAGAAAAAACATAAATGATTTTTCCCCCATTTTACCATTTTCCTAAACAATGAAACCAATTATTTTCTACTTTAGATGCATTGTGCCGTTTGTAGAAATAAGGAGCTGGCAGGTATGTGGAATTTTGACCTGATACTTGTATTTATTGTAATATTCTTCATTCTGGTTTCCCTCTACCTGGAGATCCTGGGACCTGCCTTTACCTTCGTGGTAGGCATCGTTGTACTGGGCCTGTTCGGTGTATTGACCCCTTCGGAGATTATCAGCGGCTTCGCCAACGAACAGGTTGCGGTGATCATCATGCTTTTGCTGATAGGGGATATCATCAGGAGGACTGCCGTGATCGAAGTCATTTTTGACAAGATTTTCCGGTCGGCCAAAAGCTACAAAGGCTTCCTGAGCCGCATGACCTTGCTGATCTCCGGTTTCTCGGCTTTCCTGAACAATACTCCCCTTGTTGCCCTTATGATGCCTTATGTACATAACTGGTGCCGGCGAAATCAAATTTCGCCTTCCAAGTTCCTCATACCTTTATCCTACGCGGCAATTCTTGGCGGGTGCGCAACCCTGATAGGAACTTCCACCAATTTGATTGTAAACGGACTGGTGGTGGACCAGACGATCGTACCCGGTCTGGAGCCGCTGAAGATCTTTGATTTTGCCGTGGCCGGTTTGCCCATGATCCTGCTGGGATATGCATACCTGATGGTCTTCGGGGAGAAGATCCTTCCGGCAAATCCGGATTTTACTTCGCCATATACCGGTGAAAAAAGACAATATCTGATTGAGGCCAGGGTCAGGGATAAATCGCACCTGATCCACAAAACCATAGAAGAAACCCAGTTGCTGAAGCAGGAGGGCATCGACCTGCTGGAAATTTCCCGCAGGGGCCACACCATTTCTGAGATCGATCCGCAATTAACGCTGGATAAGGGAGATATCTTGTTGTTTGCAGGGAATACAGAGGTTATCGCAGATATGATCAAGAGAAACTCAGGTTTGAGTCTGCCCGAACTGGGCATGTTGTCCAGAAAACGAAGAACCGAGGTGGTGGAAGTGGTGGTCTCGCAGAACTCGACCCTGATCAATAAAACCGTACGGGAAACCAATTTCAGGAGCAAATATGACGCCGCCATTATTTCGGTACACAGAAATGGCGAAAGAATATCCGGTAAACTGAGCCAGGTCCAGCTGAAGGCAGGGGATGTGCTTTTGTTGTTTACCGGGGAGAATTTTTTTGAGAGAACTTCGAATACAAGGGATTTTTATTTCATTACCAAGGTCAGGGATATCATTCAGCTTGAACGGTACAAGGTGGTTGTCCTTCTGGGGGGTACGCTCGCTGCCATCATCCTTTCGGCTTTTGGCCTGATCAGATTGTTTATGGGACTGATCGTGGTGATCCTCGCCAGTTTGGCATTAAAAATCACCAATCCCAAGGAACTGCCAAAAAACATCGATTACAACCTGGCCATAATCATCGTATTGTCTCTTGCCCTGGGGACAGCCATGATCAAGTCCGGAGCCGCAGATATGATCGCCAATTCCATCATCAGTGCACTGATACCCCTGGGCAAGTTTGGGATCCTTCTGGGCATATACCTGATTACCACAGTGCTTGCCGCCTATATTACCAGCAAGGCGGCTGCCGCCATTATTTTCCCGATTGCACTGACCACGGCGGTCAACCTGGGTCTGAATCCCGTTCCTTTTGTCCTGATGGTTGCCTATGCTTCCGCCGCCAATTTCATGACCCCGATCGGCTTCCAGACCAATCTGATGGTGTATGGCCCGGGGGGGTATTCCTTCAAAGACTTTTTCAGGGTCGGGGCTCCCCTGACATTGCTGTATATGCTGGTCACCGTAACCATCCTGAGTTTGATATATCTTTGATCCAATGATGAATAAAGATCCCATGCAGATGATCAGTCTGGCTGCCCTGGCAGCATTCAATGCCGGACACGCCATTATGGAAATATACAAGGAAAAGGATTTCGGGGTTGAATACAAAAGCGATCTTTCCCCTTTGACCCGGGCCGACAAGGAATCACACAAGATCATCGCCGCCAACCTGGAAAATACAGGTCTTGCACTGATCAGTGAAGAAGGCAGGAAAGAGCGTTATGAAGAAAGAGTTACATGGGATCATGCCTGGATCGTGGATCCTCTTGACGGCACAAGGGAATTTATCAAAAGGAACGGGGAATTTACCGTGAATATCGGCTTGCTGGAAAGTCAAACGCCGGTGGCCGGCATTGTATATGCCCCAGCCGTCCGGCGTTTCTATTTTGCTGTCACGGGGCAGGGGGCATTCATGCTCAATAACCAGTTTCTTTCCTGTGCGGCGAAAAAAAAGAACATGGATTGGAAAGAAATGGTCCGGAATTCAAAACCTCTTCCCGTTCATCCGAAGCCCGGCGTGTATACAATCGTTGCCAGCAGGTCCCATATCAATGAAAAGACCAGGGCATTCATCGAAGACAAGGAAAAAGAAACGGGCAGGATCAGTCTCAGCAGCAGGGGGAGTGCCCTTAAGCTTTGCCTGGTTGCTGAAGGGGCAGCCAATATTTATCCGCGTTTCGGGCCTACCATGGAATGGGACACCGCTGCCGGACATGCCATTGCTTCCGAATCAGGATGTGATGTCTATCAACCGGGGACACGTGAAAAGCTGAAATACAACAAAAAGGAATTTCTGAATCCCCCGTTCATTGTGGAGCGGGAAAGCTGGTAATGGATTTCCCTTACCTGTCCAGGCGGATATTCCCGTATTTTGTCCGGATGGAAACAACGGAAGCCGGATTGCTTTCCTGTCCGACATTCCCGGATACTTTCAGGGTATGGTTGTCTTCGATCCTGCTGACCCTGCCCTGATCCGGATAATGGATCTTTGCATATTCGGCTTCACCGTCAAGATAATAGGAGGCATCCGGGTCAATACCCATTTTGTAACCGCCGTATTTGTTTTCAATGCTGATTTTTTTGAAACCCGCGGGGATGTAATCGATCCTGCAATCGGTATATCTGGATTCCATCTCCAGCTGTTTTTGCAGTTCGCCGATCCTGATGTTTCCATAGCCTGCACTGGCTACAAAATTATCCAGGGTCCCCAGTTCATAGGTATCGTATTTCAGTTCGCAAACCATTGAACTGCCTTCTCCCACGAATATCTTCGAATACTTGCTGACCATGATCAGTGCCCTGCTTTTATCAATGGAAAGGTTTGAATATTTGATGGCAACCTCCAGCCAGTTGCATTCTTCAATGGAACCATCCGAATAACCCAGGGTAACCGTATTGTAGGGTTTTTCTTTCCCTTTGCCGATGCGGTTGGCGGTCAGTTTTCCGTATTTCACGGCAATGTTGGCCGTTCCGGTGATTTCATTGATAAAAACCCCTCCGTATTTATTGGAAACATCAATGGAAAGGTCCCGGGGCATATTTACCCGGTAATGAATGTGAAATTCCCTGCTGTTTCCCCGGAACCAGCTGTCGGATTTGCTGAATTTGCTGTCAATGACTGTTTCTACCATGATGTCGTTTCCCTGCCGTTCGAATTCCACATGGATATAATCCAGCAACTTTCCGGCCCGGTCTTCGTCCGGATGCTCGACAACCACCTCTGCATCGATGGTCAAAAGCTTTTTTTCCCAGTCCCTGATGGTGATATCACCGTATTTATTATCCAGGAACAAACGGGTGCAGGGGGTTGTCTTGTATTCTTCATGGTATGCCTTGCGGACTTCCTCTTCCTGTGCACCTGCTTTGAGCAGGGGCAAAAGGAAAATGAGGCACAGGATTCCCGGTTTACTAAATATCCTTGCTTTCATGATGGTTGTTCTTATTTGAATTTTGAATGCAACTCAGTTGATCCAGAATGGTGTTCATGATCTCCAGTTTTGTCTGGTAATGCCGTATCATGGCACCAATGACCCTTTCATCGTAAGGATTTGCTTTCATATCTTCCTGCAAACCCTCAGAAAGTTGATCAATTTCCTTCAATTCGCGGAGAATCATTTTCTTTTGCTGCGGATCATCAAAATCGAGTTTTTTGATTTGCTGGTAACGTTTGTTGACCTGTCCGCTGAAATACATCTCAACTTCCCTGTATTCCGGTATGCCGCCCGCGCCGAAACGCATGTTTTTCAAGGTTGTGTTCCGGATGAGTTCGTGCACACCGATGCCTGCCATGACAGTCACAACTGCTGCCGCAGCAATTTTTATCCAGCCGTTCTTTCTGATCCGGGGGATCCCCGCTTTTTTCATCTTTTGCCTGAAACGGTCAAAATGTCCCTTTTCAGGTTCCTGACGGTTGAATTCCTGAATGTTGTCCCTGATTATTTTTTCAAGTTCTCTCAACATATTTTCTTACGATATCCCGCAAACGTTTTTTCGCCCTGGCGTACTGTGACCGGGAAGTTGACTCTGAGATTCCCAGTATTTGTGCCACTTCTTCATGATCGTATCCTTCAAGCAGGTGCAACGAAAGAATGACCCTGTAACCATCCGGCAATTCATGAATGGACCGCCTGATCGCATCAATAAGCTTCCCGCTGTCGTATTCCGTCCTTCCGGCCGGTTCATCCGGCAATTCAAGGACGGAGTCGCCGTCCGCGCTTTCAAAGATCATTCTTCTTTTCCTCAATGCATCCAGGGACCGGTTGATCACAATTCTCTTCAGCCAGGCTCCGAAACTGACTTTCCCGCGATACGTGCTGATTTTTTCAAATGCCGCAAGAAATGATTCCTGCATGACGTCCTCGGCTTCCTGGGTGTCGTTCAGGATCCTCAGACTTGCATTGAACATGTTCCTGTAATAGAGCCTGTATATTTCATAACGGGCTTTCTCATCACCTTTCCGGCATCGATCAATCAAATCCTTATGCACATTGTGATATTCCTGTCCAGGTTGTCCTTTTTCTGTCATAAAGACGGGGAAAAACGGATGGTGTTGCAATTTAGCATTTTTTTATCAGGGCATGCCGTGCAGGGGGGCAGGAATGCGGATCAGGCCGGTTGTGATTTCCCCTGATTCATAATCCAGTTCGGAACCCATCACGCTGTGTGGGATGGAGCTGATGAACAGGAAAACCACCGCGGCGATAACAGACAACCAGGGTCTGTTTTTCCTGATGTTCCCACCCACAGCCAAAATCCAGAAAAGTCCCGATATGAGGATCTTGTTGTCTGTCAGGTCCATCCCCAGCGGAAAACCGGTCCAGAATTCGCCGAACGCGAATTTTTGCACCACGGGCCCCATGATGAATCCCCCTCCGGTCAGCAGGCACAGGGTGATGATGGCGTATTTTTTATGGGAAGCCAGCTTGCCGTATGCATATAAGCCGGTTAGTGTGGAGAACAGCATGGCCGAGAAGATCAATACAATATGGGGTATGAGTGCCCATGCAGGAACGGCGCCTTTAAAACGGATGATGACCGGTTGCTTCCCGCTTGCCGGGACGGCCCGGCCATTCGCAGACAGAAACAGGCGGTATTCGATCTTTCCGGCCGGCGGTTGATGTGGAAGCCGTGCGGTGAGAAGGTCGTTGTCCCTTTTCAGGCTGACCGTATCCCACGGGTGGCCGGTGGGATATTTTCTGCAGACCATAAATCCGTGCACATCCCTGTCGGGGATGTGAAGTCTGACCGGGCAATCCTCCGGTCCCCCGTGACTTCTGGGCAGGCGTATTTTGTAAGTCTGCCCCCCCATGCTGATTTTGGTGATGAACGGATGGGTAGGGCCGCTGATCCTTTGATACCAGGCGGCAGAAACCGTAATGAAAAAAGCCAGGATCCAGTATAATGTTTTTTTCTTCATGGCATCTGCAGTTCAATCAGCAGATCGATGTATTCCCCTTTCCGTTTGACGGTTACCACCACACTCTGTCCTTTCTCCAGTTTTGATAACCTGTACATGTATTCATAGATATCGTTTACCGGGTCACCGTCGATGGCGGTGATCAGGTCTCCTTTTTTCATTCCTCCGCCTGCGGCGGGTTTTCCCTCAATGACAAGGTCGACGCGCATTCCTTCCGTATCGGGCGTTGAAGTAAAATCGGGCATAATGCCCAGTGCGATCCTTCTGCCGTGCCTCCCTTCGTACCTGACTTTCGGACCGGCTTCCTGAAAAGTAAAGGGATCCTCCATTTCCGGGATCCTGAAAAGTATCCCGGCAATATATTCGGATATTGCCTTGAGGCCCTGATGGTTGATTTTATCTGTCCGGTCAGCGGGTGTATGATAGTCCGCATGCGGACCGGAACTGAAAAACAGGACCGGGATATTTTTTCTGTAGAAGCTGGCGTGATCAGAAGGGCCGTATCCCTCCCGGCTTTTGACAAGCTCAATGCTGCCGGCCCCGCTATGTTTGAGGGTCTGTTCAAATTCCCGGGCCGTTCCCGTTCCTCCTGCCTGCAGTTTGTTTGCCGGACCCAGCCGTCCGATCATGTCCAGATTGATCATCAGGTTGACCTGTTCGAGTGGAACGGCCGGGTGGTCGACAAAATATCCGGAACCGATCAGACCCATTTCCTCGGCTCCGAAGGCAACACAAAGCAAATACAGATCATCCGCCTGGGGATCCGATGCAATTTTTTCGGCGATCTCGATCATGGAAGCGACCCCGGAAGCATTGTCATCGGCCCCGGGGTGAATGGCAATGGTGTCCGGTTTACGGGATGAAGTGCCTTCTCCTCCCCATCCCAGATGATCATAATGAGCGCCGATCATTATCCATGGCTTTTCCGTTACCGGGTCCCCTTTCTTTAGCGTACCTATGATATTCCGGGTACGGGTTTTTGTCCGGTTGACCTCCCCGGTAGCGAAAATTTCGGTTCCCGGAATGAAAGAAAAAGGTTTGCGGGTCCGGTTGATTCGTTGTTCAAGGGCAACAATACCTGTGTTTGCCGGGTTCAGCATATGGTCGGCCACATCCCTGGTTACATGCAGAACCGGAATACCCACCGGGTTTTCCCTCTTCGCGAGTCCGGTCAGTTTGTCCTCCGGATCGAATTGTTTCCCGGAGACAAATATGATTCCCTTTGCCCCCAGATCTTTTGCAAGCATGGATTTGTGCCTTTCGCCGGAGAATTCGTCGAAAACAGATGTGGTGCTGTCCATTTCCGGATTGCCGCGGAGAAGCAGGATCCATTTGTCTGACACATCCATCCCCTGGTAATCGTCCCATGAATGGTTCTTTTTACTGAACCGGAATCCGTACCCTGCAAAAACCACCGGCCCCCTGAATGGCTGGTTTGAGGAAACGGAAAACGGGGAGAAATCGATCCCCGGCTCGTATTCCCGGCCTTCCACATACAAAAAATTGCTGTCACCGGGGGCCAGATCGGTAACCACACTGAAAGGCTGATACCCTCTCTTTCCAAACAATTTCAGTCCGGCCGCCCTGAATTCTCCGGCAATATATGCTGCGGCGGCTGAATCACCGGCTGTTCCGGGATACCGTCCTTCAAGCCGGCCGGATGCCAGGTATTCGATGTGCTCCCTGAGTTCTTCAGTGGTTATCTCAGGATCTTCCCTGGTACAGGAAAAACCCGTTATGAAAGATATCAGGATGATCAACAGGGATATGCACCGGCTCGTGTTGGTATTTCTATCCATGATGGAGGATCTTGTTCGTGAAGGGAACAAAATTATAATGAAATTATGAAAAATGTGTTCAAAAAGTTTGGCTAAACAAAAAAGGAATGTAGTTTTACATAATAGTTTAACAAAATAGTTAAACAAATAAGTCAAAAAACAGGGTTATGGAAAAAGAATATGAAAAGCAATCCAAAACCGAAAAAAAGATCCTGCAGGCAGCCAGTAAAGTATTTATGAGGAAAGGGAAGGCAGGGACATCCCTGCAGGATATTGCCGACGAGGCAGGGATCAACCGGACTTTGCTGCATTATTACTTCAGGAGCAAAAACCGGTTGTTCGACTCAATTTTCACAGAAACCCTGAAAAGGGTGCTCCCCGCACTTGTGTCCACTTTCAATGCAGACATCCTCTTTCTGGCAAAAGTTGAACAGGTTTCCAGAATATACATCGATATACTGAAAGAGAATCCGTACATACCCATTTTCGTTTTTCAGGAGATCTCTTCCAATCCTGAACGCCTGGTCAGGATGGTAAGGAAAAGAGGTCTTAAGCCTGACAGAATCATTGATCAGGTGGAAGCTGAGATACGAAAGCTGAAAGGCAAACCGTATGATCCCAGGCATCTGATCATCAATTTTCTTTCCATGGTGGTTTTTCCGTTTATTGCCAGGCCGTTGCTTCAGGAGATCGCATTTACCGGAGATGAGCAAAAATATGTGGAATTTCTGGAGGAGCGGAAAAAGCTTATCCCGGAATTTATCAGAATGGCCATTACACACCAGGAAATATGAATTCAATATAATACAATAATCATATGAGAAAAGTTTTGGTTTTCCTGGTTTTGCTTTCGCACCAGGCCATGGCACAGCCACCCGATACCCTGACCCTGACAGATTGTGTCAGGATGGCCCGGAACCATCATCCTTTTGCCGGGAACGGGCAGCAGTTGCAGACCATCAACCGGCTGAAGGTTAAGAACCTTGGTACCCGGTGGCTGCCGGTGCTTGATTTGAACGGTCAGACAACCTACCAGTCGGATGTGATTTCACTGGATACCGAGCTTCCTTTTCCCGGCATTGAATTTCCGGTACCCGGGAAAGATCAGTATAAAGTGACCCTTGACCTCAGGCAGCCGATTTATGAAGGGGGGGTCACCGATGCAATGAAACAGCTGGAGAACCTTGAATTTGAGCTGGAAAAACAACAACTGGAAGCGGACCTGGATCAGGTCAGGGAACAGGTGACCCGGGTTTTTTTCAATCTTTTGATCCTGCAAAGGAACATGGAATTGATCCGGCTGACCATCCGTGAAATGGAAAAAAAGAAGGAAGTGGTCAATTCAGGCATCCGCAACGGCCTGTTGATGCCTGCGGAACGGGATGTGATGCAGGCGGAGTTGCTGAAAATGCATCAAAAGCTTTCCGGGTTCGCACACGCCGGGAGGGTGGGAGTCAAAATACTGGAGCGTCTGACAGGAAATGCATACGGTCAGGATGTCGTATTGCTGGTTCCGGAGGTCAGTTTTCATCGCGACTATGCATTGGACAGACCCGAGCAGATTGTTTTTGAGCTCAATGTCCGGAAATTGCAAACCCTGGCAGAATTGGAATCCAGGAAAAGAAGGCCGGACCTTTATGCTTTCGGGCAACTGGGATATGGGAATCCGGGACTGAATTATCTTCAGGATGAATTCGATCATTTCTATATGGTGGGTGCGGGCCTGCGGTGGAATATCTGGGATTGGAACAGATCCAGGCAGGAAAGGCAGGTATTGTCGGTACAACAGGAGATAGTTCATTCGCGCAAACGGGCTTTTGAGCGGCAGGTCAGGATCAATATGGAACAGGTGGCGGGCGACATCGGCCGGTACCGGGAGGCCGTTGAAAAGGATAAGGAACTTGTGGAGCTCAGGGAAAACATCAGGGCCAGCGCGGATTCCCGGTTGGAGAACGGGGTCATGACACCTGCAGATTACCTGGAGGTCCTGAATGATGAGATGGCTGCCAGGATCACACTGGAAACACGCAGGATTCAATTGATTCAGGCCATGGTGCTGTATAATACGATGAAAGGAGATTATTAATCAAAAATTCACCCATACGATGAGTAAAGCGATCATAACCTTGTTTTTTGCCGTCTTCATTGCTTCCTGTTCCCGGCAGAATAACCTGCCGGATGCATATGGCAATTTTGAAAGCCTCGAATATATGATTTCCCCGGAAGTGCAGGGAAGACTTGTTAATTTGAAGATCAGGGAAGGGGATATGGTGGAAAAGGGCACGGAGGTCGGATTGATCGATTCGACCCGATTGCATCTGGAAGCAGAACAGCTCAGAGCCGGAAAAAGGGCGGCGGAATCGGGATACTTGCAGATCAGTGCTGAAATCGGGGTATATGAAGAGAAAAAGGAAAACCTCATCCGTGAAAAAAACAGAACCGAAAACATGCTTCGCGACAGCGCGGCCACCGGCAAACAAATGGATGAAATTATGGGAAACCTTCGGGTGGTTGAAAAACAGATTGATGTTGTACGGACAAAGTATGCGGCACTGGCCGGTGAGATCGAATCCCTGGAAAAACAGATTGCCCGGGTGGAGGATATGATATCCAGATGTACGGTGATCAATCCGGTAACGGGATCGGTCATGGAAAAATATGCGGAACCGCATGAGATTGTTCAACCCGGCCGGACTCTATACAAGGTTGCCAATCTGGATACGCTGATCCTGCGGGCATATATCAGTGGTGGTCAGCTTGCCGGCGTGCGGACCGGTCAAAAGGTCAGGGTAATGTTTGATGTCAGCCGGGAGGAGAGGGCATCCCTGGAAGGGGTGGTTGCCTGGATCTCTGAGGAAGCGGAATTTACACCCATGGTCATCCAGACAAGGGAAGACAGGGTGGATCTTGTCTATGCCATGAAAGTGCGGGTCATCAATGATGGCCGTCTGAAGATCGGCATGCCGGGGGAAGTGTTTTTTGAAAAAAACGGGGATTGAATGTATATGGACAGGGAGGAAACCATACGGGTAAACCGGCTCCGGAAGGTTTTCGACGGTCGGGTTGCTCTTCATGAAGTGGACCTCGGAGTCAACCGTTCGGAGATATTCGGACTGATCGGCCCTGACGGGGCAGGAAAAAGCACGCTGATCAGGATTCTGGCCACACTCATGATCCCGTCATCCGGCAGTGCAGAAATACTGGGATATGATACCGTGAAAGATTTCAGGAAGATCAGGAAACTTGTGGGATATATGCCGGAAAAATTCAGCCTGTACCAGGATCTCACCGTGGAGGAAAATCTTCAATTCTATGCAGCGGTATTCGGGACCACCATCCGTGAAAATTATCATCTGATCGAAGATATATACGTTCGCCTGGAACCCTTCAGAAGACGCCTGGCAGGCAGATTGTCGGGGGGGATGAAACAGAAGCTGGCCCTTTGCTGCGCCATGATCCACAGTCCGCGAACACTCTTCCTGGACGAACCCACCACGGGTGTGGATGCGGTTTCCAGGAAAGAATTCTGGGAAATGCTGCGACGTTTGAGAAAACGCGGACTCAGCATACTGGTTTCGACTCCCTATATGGACGAGGCCGGTTTGTGTGACAGGATCGCATTGATCAATAAGGGCCGGATACTTGCCGTTGAGCGGCCGGATGCCATAGCGGAAAGATACGGAAAACGACTTTTTGAAGTCAGAACCGCCAACATGTACCGGTTAATGGAAGATTTGCGCCGTTACCGGGACACCCGGTCGGTTTTTCTTTTTGGCCAGGTGGTTCATTACACGGACAAAAAAGAGGAAAGGATCGAGGGGCCTTTGCGGAAGTACCTCCGGGAAAGAGGTCATTCCGGCATCACTGTCCGTCCGGTAAAGGCGGACGTTGAAGATTGTTTCATGGAACTCATGCGGGAACAGGAAAATGAACGGTGACCACAGGATCATAAAAGTAAGGAACCTGGTCAGGAAATTCGGTGATTTTGTCGCCAATGACCACCTGAGTTTTGATGTTGCGAAAGGAGAAATCTTCGGTTTTCTGGGTGCCAACGGGGCCGGCAAGACCACGGCAATAAAAATCCTGTGCGGATTGCTTCTTCCCACTTCGGGGGATATCGAGGTAGCCGGGTACGATGTATACAAACACCGGGAGAAGATCAAAAGGAAGATCGGCTATATGAGCCAGCGATTCTCATTGTACGAAGACATGACCGTGTATGAAAACATCCGGTTTTATGCGGGGATATACGGACTCGGAACGAGGCATATCAGGGCCCGGGCCGGTGAACTTCTGAAGCGCTTAAATATGGAGGGCCACAGAAATCAACTGATCGGGGAACTGCCTGTAGGATGGAAACAGAAACTGGCATTCTCCATTGCCATTTTTCATCAACCTTCCGTTGTATTTCTGGATGAACCCACGGCGGGGGTCGATCCCATTGCCCGAAGGCAATTCTGGGATTTGATCCACGAAGCGGCGCGTGATGGCATTACCGCTTTTGTTACCACCCATTATATGGAAGAGGCCGAATATTGTGACCGGATAATCATCATGGTGGAGGGGAGGATCGAAGCCCTGGATCGTCCGGATAAACTGAAAGAGATACATCATGCGGATGACATGAACGGGGTTTTTCTGAAACTTGCCCGGAAGGATCCGGATATGTAAACAGCCTGCGGGTGGCCGGCAACAAAAGGCTATGACCTTGGAACAAACATTGTAACAATTTGATAATATGACATTTAACTGAAATATTTTCGAATGAAGAGATACTGGTGTTTTGTGAAAAAGGAATTCCGGCATATTTTCCGGGATTACAGGACCCTGATCATATTATTCGGTTTGCCGGTTGCCCAGTTGCTTATTTTCGGCTATGTGGTGAGCAATGAGCTGAAGGACATCCGGGTTGCCGTCTGTGACCGTTCAAAAGACGACATCACCCGGGAGATCACCGAAAAGATCTTTTCATCAGGGTATTTCATACTTGACGGAACCATCAGCGATTCACACGAGATCGGGGAAAAATTCAGGGAAGGAGATGTCAGGCAGGTGATTGTTTTTGAACCGGATTTCGGGGAGAAGCTCCGCAATACGGGGACAGCGGATATCCAGCTGATTGCAGATGCGTCCGATGCCAATACCGCAAAACTGGTGGTGAATTATACCTCCGGCATCATCATGAATTATATGGAACAAACCGCCGGTGACATGCCGGTTCCCCTGCGCATAAAACCCAAACTGAGATTCATGTATAATGAGGAGCTGGAAGGGGTTTTCATGTTTGTGCCGGGGACCATGGCTTTGATCCTGATGCTTGTGTCGTCCATGATGACCTCCATATCCATTGCCCGGGAAAAAGAACTCGGCACCATGGAAAATCTGCTGGTTTCCCCGCTCGGTGCGGAACACATCATTTTCGGGAAGGTGACCCCCTATGTACTGATTTCTTTCCTGAACGCAGTAGTGATCATCATCCTGGGATATTTTGTATTCGGACTCCCGCTGCATGGCAGCATTGCCTTGCTGTTGCTGGAAAACATATTGTATATCAGCATGGCCCTGAGTCTGGGTATTTTTATATCTACCGTATCCGGGACCCAGCAGGTGGCCATGATGATTTCGGCGCTCGGACTGTTGATGCCCACCATGTTGCTTTCCGGTTTCATTTTTCCGGTAGAGAATATGCCGCCTGTATTGCAGGGCCTTTCGACCATCATGCCTGCCAGGTGGTTCATCACCATTTTGAAAAATATCATGATCAAGGGAACCGGTATTTTGTATGTGTGGAAGGAAACGGTTATCCTGCTGGGCATGACCACTGTTTTTGTCGTGCTCAGCATCAAACGGTTTAAGCTCAGACTCGAATGATTGATTTGGAACGGCCATGAGAACGATGTGGTTCATATTGCAGAAGGAATTTATTCAGATCTTCAGGAACAGGATCATGCTTATCCTGATTTTCATGTTGCCGGTGGTTATGCTGGTGATCCTGGTGCATGCAGCCACACTGGAGATCAGGGATCTGGATTTGATTGTGGTGGACAGGGACCTTTCACAGATCTCCGGCAAACTCACCGGGCATTTTGAAGGATCACCGTTCTTCAAGATAAGGAAAAGGGGATTTTCCACAGAAAAGGCAAAAAAAGAAATGCTGAAAGGCGAGGCCGATGCGATCATTTTCATACCGGAGGGGTTCGAAAAGAAACTGGTCAGGGAAAACACCGGCGAACTGCAAATATTGATCAATTCTGTCAATGCAACGGTAGCCGGACTCACAAATTATTACGCTACATCGATCGTGGCAGGATTCAACCGGGATATCCGCCTGGAATTGCCGGGCGGCGGACAAACGGAACGAATGCGGAACATCCGGATAATCCCCGGATACTGGTACAATCCGGATCTTAACTACAAGGTGTTTATGGTCCCCGGTATTCTGGTGATCCTGATCACCATCGTGGGGATGTTCCTTTCGGCCATCAACCTGGTTCGTGAGAAGGAGCTGGGGACGGCGGAACAGATCAATGTGACTCCCATCCGTAAATATCAGTTCATCACCGGTAAAATGCTGCCCTTCTGGCTGATCAGCATGTTCGATCTGGGATTCGGACTCCTCATCGGGCGGTTGTTGTTCGGATTGCCGGTGGTGGGGAGCCTGGGGAACCTTTTTGCTTTTGCTTCTGTGTATCTGCTGGTGGTGATGAGTTTCGGATTGTTCATGTCGGCCATTTCAAATACGCAGCAGCAGGTGATGTTCCTGACTTTCTTCTTTATGGTCACCTTCATCCTGATGAGCGGTATATTCACCCCTGTGGAAAGCATGCCCGACTGGGCCATACGGATCAATATCATCAACCCCATAGCTTATTTCATGAAAGCCATACGGATGATCCTGCTGAAAGGATCCGGGCTTTCTGATTTGCGAAGCGAGATGTTGTTCCTGCTGGTATACGGACTCATCATATTGTCCCTTGCCACCTGGAGATACAGGAAGACCGCATGATCCGGGATTATGACACATCCAGTTTTCTGAGACGGGTCAGGCCATGGTCATCTTTTTCCGCCAGCAGTACAAAATCGAAAATGTCAATCCGCGTACACAGGTCAAAATCTTCGGGAGGCGCCTGCTCCCGGTTTGCCGGATTGAAAAAACGCCGGCCGCTGGTTTGCTTTATTGTGTCCGTCATAGGCCGTGTATCAACCTTTTTCTCCTGCAGGCCCGCGGAAATATATTCTGCACAGAACGTGTCTTCTTCAACCGGATATTGCGTGGCATATCCCATGCATACCAGGGAAACATCGCGGGGCTGAATGTTTTGAATGTATTTGATGACGGCTCCTGCATTGACAAAACTTCCGGTGATCAACCGTTCAGCCCCGGTCGCGTTCACAATGCCCTGGGTCCCGGAACTGGTGGTATGGACAATGGTTTTTCCGGTAAAGTCTTCGTTCAGGATATGATGCGGGGAATTGCCGAAATCAAATCCGGGCGGTTTTTTTTCATCCCGTTCACCCATCAGAATATACGAAGGGTTCTCTTTTTTTAACCTGTATGCCTTGTTCAGATCGCCAACGGGGATCACACCGCGGGCCCCGTTGGCGTACGCGTAGCATGCCGTGGAAAAGGCCCTGAAAACGTCGATGATAACGGTCGTTCCCCGGGCGGAACGGGCGCCTTCGATCAGTTGAAGAATTTTAATGTTCATGAGAAAATATTTTACGGGGCTCATGCCCCGTATCATTCAAAAAATACAAATATAGGGAAATTACCCCGCAACCCTTACGGATTGATGCCGGTATCGCAACATCAGCAACTATTCATTATCTTTACTGAAAATATTGAACATGCCATGATCAAAAAACTGATCCGTTTCCTGAAGGAAGATGTCTGGGGGATCTCCCTTTCCAGGCATTCCGTCTTTATGCGTTTCCTGATCCGCCAGCTCCGGATCATCCTTTTTGCCGTCAAGGGATTCAAAGAGGACAAGATACAGCTTCGCGCCTCGGCGCTCACCTATTTTACATTGCTGTCGGTGGTTCCTGTGGCGGCAATGATCTTCGGGATCGCCAAAGGTTTCGGATATGAAAAACGGATAGAATCGGCCATCAGGGATAATTTCAGGGGACAGTCGGAGTTGCAGGTAGTGATGGAGAAGATCATTGATTTTGCAAAATCATTGCTGGAAAACACCAGCGGGGGACTTATTGCCGGGATCGGACTGGTCATTCTTTTCTGGTCGGTCATGAAAGTGCTGGGGAATATCGAGGGTTCGTTCAATGTCATATGGCGCATCAAACAGGGAAGGTCGTTTACCAGGAAGTTCAGCGATTACCTTTCCGTGATGCTTATTGCTCCGGTGCTGATCATTCTTTCCAGCGGTGCCAATGTATTTATTACCACCCGGTTTTCATCAATCCAGGAAAGCGTTCCCGTGCTGGGATACCTGGGACCGGCCATTTCTTTTCTTTTCAAACTGATCCCCTATGCCCTGATCTGTTTTTTGTTCACTTTTATTTACATTGCCATGCCCAATACCAGGGTGAAATTCGGGAACGGACTTTACGGGGCATTGATCGCGGGGACGATTTTTCAGATCACCCAATGGATCTATATAGAATTCCAGGTAGGTGCTTCCCGTTACGGGGCGATATACGGGAGCTTTGCCGCCCTGCCGCTGTTTCTGATCTGGCTGCAGATCAGCTGGCTCATTGTTTTGCTGGGTGCCGAGCTGTCTTTTGCCTATCAGAACATTGAAAATTACGAGTCCGAAACCCGTTCCCTGCACGTGAGCCATTATCACAAAAGGATCCTGACCCTGCTGGTTATCAGGATGATCGTAAGAAATTTCGAGAAAGGCAGGAAACCTTTGACCGCCGCCGGGATCAGCCATAAGCTGGAAATGCCCATCCGGCTGGTCAGGGACATTTTGTATTGCCTCTCCGACAGCGGGATCGTACTGGAGACAAAAACCGGAAGTCCGAAAGAATCCGGGTTTGTGCCGGCAACAGATATAGGCAGACTGGATGTGAAGTTTGTGCTGGAGAAGATTGAGAAATCGGGAAGCAGCCGTCTTATGGCCAGGGAAAGTAAGGAACTGGAGCGAATCACCCGGATCAACGGCCAGATCTTTGACGCCATCGGGAAGTCGCCGGTGAATAAGCCGATCAGGGATTTGTAAACATTTCACTGTTGATTAAAAGGCATTTTGAAATTTATTTTGAAAATGTAGATTTTATTTTCTAATATTGCATCAAATTACAACCGGCCATGCAAATTCAATCTGCATATCACCACGGCGGAGCACATTATCAGATCGTCTGATGCGGGTATGCAGAAGAATGTAAATATGGATGAACAATATCTAGGGGTTTGCAGATTCTGCAAACCTTTTTTTTTGGAAAGATACGGTACGAAACAAATGCAATGTGAACAATGTCAAAATTGAAACTGGCCATACAAAAAAGCGGAAGATTGAGTGAGAAATCTGTTCAGCTCCTGTTGGAATCAGGTATTCAGTTGTCCAACGGACGAAGAAATCTGGTGGCTGCTTCATCGAACTTTCCGGTGGATATATTGTATCTGCGTGATGATGATATTCCTCAGTATGTCTGGGATGGTGTTGCGGACCTCGGAATTGCAGGCGAAAATGTGGTCAAGGAGAAAAAACCTGAATTGAAAGTTATTGAAGAACTGGGTTTTGCCAAATGCAGGCTTTCGCTGGCCATTCCCAGATCGCTGCCGTATGAGGGACTAAAATTTTTTCAGGGGAAAAAGATAGCCACATCATATCCCGGGATATTGTCCGCTTTTCTCCGCCGTAAAAAGATCAGGGCAGATATCCATGAGATCAGCGGGTCGGTGGAAATTGCCCCCGGCATAGGTCTTGCCGATGCGATCCTCGATATTGTTAGTTCCGGCAGTACGCTTATCAGCAATGGTTTAAAAGAGGTTCATACCGTTATGCATTCCGAAGCGGTCCTGATATCGGGTGAGCATCTGGCACCCGGCAAGCAGGAAATACTGGACCGTTTGCTTTTCAGGTTCCGGTCAGTGAAAAAATCCAGGAACCATAAGTATATTTTGCTGAATGCTCCCAATGACAAGATCCCGGAGATCGTGAAGATCATCCCGGGCATGAAAAGTCCTACCGTCATGCCTCTGGCTGACAAAGGATGGAGTTCGGTTCATTCCGTACTCAGCGAAAACAAATTCTGGGAGATCATTGACCGGCTGAGGGCATTGGGAGCCCAGGGCATTCTGGTCATTCCCATTGAGAAAATGATTGTTTGATAACAACACGATACGATAAATCCCCAAAAAAATGAAAGTCTTTACGTTTCCCAAACGGCCGGACTGGCCGGAGATCATTCAGCGGAACCTGGAAGAACCCAGCGGCCTTTACAAAAGCGTAAATGAAATTCTTCAGGATGTCAGGAAAAACGGTGACAAGGCGTTGAGGGAATATACCCGGGAGTTCGACGGCATTGAACTGGATCATCCGGTGGTGGACAGGGATCAGATATTTCAGGCCAGTGTTAATGTTCCGGAAGTGCTGAAGTTGAGTATTGAAAAAGCAAAATACAACATAGAAAAATTTCATTCGGGGCAGAAGTGTTTCGACCGGTTGGTGGAAACCACACCCGGTGTCCGTTGCTGGCAAAAAAGCGTACCCATCGATAAGATCGGGATTTATGTGCCCGGAGGTTCGGCGCCTTTGTTTTCCACATTGTTGATGATAGGGGTTCCGGCCGTTCTGGCAGGTTGCCGTGAAATTGTGGTCTGTACACCTCCCGGCCCTGATGGAAGGGTAGATAACACCATTTTGTTCATAGCAGGAATGCTGGGCATTGAGAAAATATACAGGTTGGGTGGCGCCCAGGCCGTTGCCGCCATGGCATACGGGACTGAAACGGTACCCGGGGTGTACAAAATTTTCGGCCCCGGAAATCAGTATGTGACCGCCGCAAAACAACTGGTCAGTCTGGACAATGTTGCCATCGATATCCCGGCCGGACCTTCCGAGGTGGCCATCATTGCCGATCATGATGCGGATCCGGTTTTCGTGGCGGCCGATCTGATCGCCCAGGCAGAACACGGACCGGATAGCCAAGTGATGCTTTTCACCATGTATTCAGAGATCATTGAACCGGTCGAAAAGGCGCTCAAAGAACAGCTCAGAAAATTGCCCAGAAAGGAAATTGCCGAAAAAGCGCTGGAAAAGAGCAAGATCATATTGCTGAAAGATGCTGAATCAATCCTGGAAATGGTCAATGACTATGCCCCGGAACATCTGATCATCATGACACAAAATCCGCATGAATACGGGGACATGGTCCGGAACGCCGGATCGGTATTTTTGGGTCCCTTTTCCCCGGAAAGTGCCGGGGATTATGCATCGGGCACCAATCATACACTGCCCACAAACGGGATGGCCCGTGCATTCAGCGGGGTCAACCTGAGCAGTTTTTACAAGAAGATCACCTTCCAGGAAATCAGTAAATACGGCTTGTTCAACCTGGGACCGGTGATCCGGGAAATGGCCACGGCGGAAAATCTTCACGGCCATGTGGAGTCTGTCAATCTCAGACTGAAAACAATATCAAAAAATTATGATTGACCGGAAACGATGAAAATTAACAAGCTGCTTCGAAATAATATCCGGAAGCTTACTCCGTATTCGTCGGCACGGACCGAATACCGGGGAGCAGATGCGGTTTTTCTGGATGCCAATGAAAATCCGTATAACCCTCCTTTCAACCGTTATCCCGATCCCCTGCAGATAGATTTGAAAAAAAAGATTTCTTCTCTCCGGAACATTCCGGTTGAAAACCTGTTCCTGGGGAACGGCAGTGACGAGGCCATTGATTTGATTTTCAGATCATTTTGTGAACCGGGCAGGGACAATGTCATCAGTCTTATGCCCTCCTACGGCATGTATACGGTATGTGCTGACATCAATGACGTGGCAGTAAAAACAGTATCCCTCGCGCCAAAATTCCGGTTTGACAAACAGGCGGTACTCAATGCCATCGACCGGCATACCAAAGCGGTCTTCATCTGTTCTCCCAACAATCCCACGGGAAATCTGTTCAATGAAGCCGATGTCCTGGAGGTGGCAGAAAAGTTTGACGGACTAATGGTTGTGGATGAAGCATATATCGATTTTTCCGGAAGCAGGGGGTTTTTGCCTTTCCTGAAGCGTTACGTCAACATGGTTGTATTGCAGACATTTTCCAAGGCCTGGGCGCTGGCCGGGATACGGCTTGGAATGGCATTTGCCGATCCCGAGATCATCCGGGTGATGACAAACGTTAAATATCCCTACAATGTCAGTGCCCTGACCCAGCAAATGGCCATGAAGGCGCTGAATGAATCCGGCGAACGAAACCGGTGGATTGACACCATCAGGGAACAGAGAATCCATATTGAAGAAGCATTGAAGGGTTTTGGATTCGTGGAAGAGGTGTTTCCCCCGGATGCAAATTTCATTCTGGTCAGGGTGAATGATCCTGACCGGTTATATCAATATTTGCTGAACCGGAAAGTGGTGGTCAGGAACCGTTCGAAGCTCCCCATGTGTGAGGGATGTTTGAGAATAACCGTTGGAAATGAAAATGAAAACGGTTTTTTGCTGAAACATCTGGAGGCATATGGCCGGGAGTTTGATAAAAGCAATTAAGCGATGCAAAAAGTGTTGTTTCTTGACAGGGATGGGACGCTCATCATTGAGCCCCCTGATGATTATCAGGTTGATTCACTTGAAAAACTGGAATTTTATCCCGGTGTTTTCCGGAATCTGTACCGGATCAGCAAGGATATTGATTTCAGACTGGTGGTTGTGTCCAACCAGGACGGTCTCGGAAGCCCGGATTATCCTGAAGAGGTTTTTAAAAAAATTCAGGATAAATTTTTACGTGCATTTGCCAATGAAGGGGTGGTATTCGATGAGATTCTTATCGACAGATCGCTTCCCGGGGATCATGTACCTACCAGGAAGCCGGGGACCGGACTCCTGACCGGGTACCTGAAAGGAGACTATGATCTGCTGGGATCTTATGTGATCGGGGACAGGATCACAGATCTGAAGCTGGCAAGGAACCTGGGAACCCGGGGCATTTTGCTCGGGGACAAGCCGGAGGCAGGGATCATAGAAAAAGAAGGGCTCGGTGAGGTGTGCCGTTTGATCGCTCCAGGCTGGGACCGGATATATGAATTTCTCAGGGCGGAACAAAGACGGGTGCATATTACCCGGGAGACCGCAGAGACCCGTGTTCAGATTGATCTTGCCCTGGACGGCCAGGGAAAATCCGAAATCAGTACGGGCCTGGGATTCTTTGACCATATGTTGCATCAGATCCCCGGACATTCAGGCTGTGATCTGGTCATCACGGCCAAAGGGGATCTGGAAGTGGATGAGCATCATACCATCGAAGACACCGGGCTGGCCCTGGGAGAAGCCTGCAGGAAAGCGCTTGGAGACAAGTCCGGCATCTCCAGGTATGGATTTACACTGCCCATGGATGATTCCCTTGCCACCGTGGTGATGGATTTCAGCGACCGGAGCTGGCTGACATGGAAGGCCGTGTTCAGGCGTGAGAAGATCGGGGATATGCCTACTGAAACGTTCAGTCATTTTTTCAGATCATTTGCGGATGCCGCCGGCTGCAATCTTCATATCCATGTGGAAGGAGAAAATGAACACCATAAGATCGAATCTGTTTTCAAGGCTTTTGCAAGGGCACTGGGACAGGCGGTCAAACGTGCCCCGGGTCCCGGGGGCGTTCCGTCCACCAAGGGAAAACTCTGAAAACAGAGGACCAATATTGTACAATGAGAACAGTGATCATCAAATACAATGCAGGGAATATCCAGTCGGTGGATTTTGCATTGAAACGTCTGGGAGTAAATGCATTGGTTACCAATGAAAAAGATGCGATCCTGTCGGCGGACAAGGTGATTTTTCCCGGAGTGGGTGAAGCGGGAACGGCCATGGATTTTTTACGGAAGCATGCGCTGGATGGATTGATAAGGAATCTGAAACAGCCGTTTCTGGGCATTTGCCTGGGACTGCAGCTTATGTGCGAAAGGTCCGATGAATCTGATACCCGGTGTATCGGGATATTCAGTGGCCATGTAAAAAAATTTCCCGGGGGCAGGAAAGTGCCCCACATGGGCTGGAACGCTTTGAACAGGGTAAAAGGAAGGATTTTAAAAGGACTTTCCGGGGAATATATGTATTTTGTGCACAGTTATTATGCGCCGGTCACGGAAGAAACCGCTGCAGTTACCGAGTATGGTGTTCCTTTCAGTGCCGGACTGGAAAAGGATAATTTTTTTGCCACCCAGTTCCATCCGGAAAAAAGCGGGGTGGCCGGTGAAAAAATATTGAAATCATTTTTGGCCCTATGATCAGAATCATACCAGCCATCGATCTGATGGACGGGAAGTGTGTCCGTTTGCAGCAAGGTGACTATTCCAGGAGATCGACATACGGAACCGATCCGGTTGAAATGGCAGTCTTTTTTGAGGAGAGGGGGTTTACCAGACTTCACCTGGTGGACCTTGACGGGGCGAGGAAAGGCAGGATCGTGCATTACAAATTGCTGGAAAAGATCGCGGGGGAAACACAACTTGACATTGATTACGGAGGAGGCATCAAATCGGACAGGGACCTTGAAAAGGTCTTTGACTGCGGGGCCCGGTGGGCAACCACCGGCAGTTATGCGGTTCATCATCCGGAAGGCCTTATGAAGTGGATCAGGACATATGGTCCGGACAAATTCATACTGGGAGCGGATGTGCGTAACGGGAAGATCTTTGTAAACGGATGGCAGAAAAGTACGGAACTCAATGTGTTTTCTTTCATTGATCATTATAAACCCTTGGGGATCAATAAAATTCTGTGTACGGATATTGGCAGGGACGGAATGATGAAGGGTGCGAATACGCGCCTGTACAGGGAAATCATGGATCGATTCGAAGGACTGGAACTGATAGCCAGTGGCGGAGTATCCGGCATCACTGATGTGGAAGAACTCAATGAGGCAGGCATTCCCGGCGTGGTGGTGGGAAAGGCGTTGTTTGAAGGACAGCTGGACTTGCAGGAACTCACGAAATTCAGGATGTGATATGCTGGCCAAAAGGATCATACCGTGTCTGGATGTACGGGACGGAAAGACCGTAAAGGGGGTGCGATTTGTGAATATCAGGAACGTAGGTGATCCCGTTGAACTGGGGGCGCAGTATGCAAGGCAGGGGGCCGATGAACTGGTTTACCTGGACATTACGGCCACACATGAAAAAAGAAAGCTGTTTGTTGACCTGGTCAGGAAGATAGCGTTTCATTTGAACATTCCGTTCACTGTGGGTGGAGGGATCGATGAGATGAGGGATGCCGAAGCACTTCTTTCAGCGGGGGCAGACAAGATCTCGATCAATTCTGCTGCGGTCAGGGATCCTGTTTTCATTGAACGGCTTGCCCGCAATTACGGTTCACAGTTCGTGGTTGTGGCCATCGATGCACGGTTTGAAGAAAATGACTGGTATGTTTATTTAAACGGGGGAAGGATCCGTACGGAAAGAAAATTGTTCGAATGGGTGCTGGAAGCCCGGGACCGGGGGGCGGGTGAGATTCTGTTCACTTCCATGAACCACGACGGTACAAAAAACGGTTTTGCGGTACGTGCAACGGCACATATATCCGAAATGCTTACCATCCCCGTGATCGCATCGGGAGGGGCGGGAAAACCGGAACATTTCAGGGATGTATTTATTCGCGGAAAGGCGGATGCTGCACTGGCTGCCTCGATTTTTCACTATGGTGAGATCCCCATACCGGAACTGAAGCAATATTTGAAGGAAAACCAAATAATCATCAGGGAATAATCATGGAACTTGATTTTGATAAAATAAACGGATTGATCCCGGCCGTGATACAGGACAATCATACCGGCAAAGTCCTTATGCTGGGATTCATGAACAGGAAGGCACTGGAGATTACGCGCGAAACGGGGAAAGCCACATTTTATTCCAGAACGCGAAAAAAATTGTGGACCAAAGGGGAGGAGAGCGGACATTTTCTCCATGTCAGGGATATCAAAACCGACTGTGATCATGATACCCTTCTGATCAAGGCAGACCCCGAAGGACCGGTATGCCACCTCAACCGGGATACATGTTTTGACGAGGACAATACCCGGCACTATGAATTTCTTTTTAAGCTTCAGGAAATCATTGATTCCCGAAGGGAAGAAATGCCGGAGGGTTCTTACACCTCCCGGTTATTCGGAGAAGGCCCGGGAAGAATGGCACAGAAAGTCGGGGAAGAAGCGGTCGAACTGATTATTGCATCCGTCCGGGAAAACAAACAGGAATTTTTGAATGAGGCGGCCGATCTGCTTTACCACATGATGGTTCTGTTATCAGGCAAAGGTTTTTCGTTGGGGGATATTGAAAATGTCCTTGAAAAACGCCACAAAAAATAAGATCCGGCTGGCGGTTTGCCCTTATTCGAATTCTGTCATGGTTTTCTCAATGATCCGGATCGAATGTTTGAGTTCCTTTTCTTTTATCACCAGCGGGGGAGCAAACCGGATAATATGATCGTGCGTGGGTTTGGCCAGAAGTCCGTTTTCCTTCAGTGCAAGGCATACATCCCAGGCCGTTTTGCCTTTTTTTGGTTTGATGACCACTGCGTTCAGAAGTCCTTTGCCCCTCACGGCCTGGATCATCTCTGATTTGATTGACGAAAGTCCGTCCCTGAATATCTTGCCCAGTTTTTCTGCATTTTCAGGCAGTTTTTCATCCCTGATTACTTTCAGGGCGGCAATGCCCACCATGGATGCAACCGGGTTTCCACCGAAAGTGGAACCGTGTTCGCCGGGCTTGATGCAAAGCATGATGTCGTCATCGGCCAGTACGGCAGAAACCGGATACACCCCGCCTCCCAGGGCTTTTCCAAGGATCAGGATATCGGGTTTTACCTGCTCGTGATCACAGGCCAGTATTTTCCCGGTTCTTCCGATGCCTGTCTGGACTTCGTCAGCCATGAACAAGACATTGTTCTTCTTGCACAGAGCATACGCATTGCTTATGTAACCATCATCCGGAACAAAAACACCTGCTTCTCCCTGAATGGGTTCCACCAGAAATCCTGCAACATGGGGATCGGCCAGTTCTTTTTCCAGGGCCGGTATATCATTGTAGGGGATCTTGACGAATCCGGGAGTAAATGGCCCGTAGTCCCTGTATGCATCAGGATCTGTGGAAAGGGATACAATGGTTATGGTTCTTCCGTGAAAATTGTTTTCGCAGACAATGATCTTTGCCTTGTTTTCGGGAATTCCTTTTTTCTGATAGGCCCATTTCCGGCAAAGTTTAAGTGCGGTTTCATCGCCTTCTGCTCCGGTATTCATGGGCAATACCTTGTCATAACCAAAAAAACCGGTAACAAATTCCTCATAGTTACCCAGTACGTCGTTGTAAAATGCCCTTGATGTCAGGGTAAGCTTTTTGGATTGCTTCATCAGTTCCCCGATGATTTTGGGATGGCAATGACCCTGATTAAGCGCTGAATATGCCGAAAGAAAATCAAAATATTTTCTTCCTTCCACATCCCAGACGTAAACTCCTTTGCCTTTGCTCAGGATAACGGGCAGGGGATGATAATTATGTGCACCAAACCGGTCTTCTCTTGCAATGTAATCCTGGATGTTCACAAGTAAATATTTTAGTTAATAATAAAATTATAAGCCTGTTACAATATCAGTTCAAAGGTTATGGCTTTTTTTTGCCGGCCATCCACCGGCTGTCCACATGCCGGGCCGGTCATTTGTCTCCGGATAAAATATAATTGAACAGCAAATTTAGTGATTCATTTGAATATTGAAAATGATAATTTAAGGATTGACCGTCAGAATCTGGCCGTGAGTTTCAGGTTGAATCTCCGGGAGGTCATATAATTCGGGACAGCGAACATACCAGGGATTCTTTGCTGATTGGAAACGGTTTTGATCCACAGATAGGAGATGGTATTGTTCACACCCAGCAGGTTGAAGATCTCAGCTCCCAGCCAGATGCTCTGGAAATGTCTGAAAGGATTCCCTTCAGCCAGATATTGGTCTGCCCGCTTGAGTATTTTTGAAAAGCCCAGATCCACGCGCTTATACGCCGGCATTCTGTATGTCAGGTCATAGCGCCCGGTATTCGGCGGGCTGAAGGGAAGCTTGCTGCCGTAAAGGAAGGTAATGCTGAATTTATAATCGGGATTATTGGGCAAATAATCCTGGAAAAACAACCCGAAACTGATCCGCTGATCGGTCGGCCTGGGATAGAATCCCGGCTCGATCCGCTCGTCCTCTTCGTTCAGGTAGAAATCCCCCCGTATATCTTCCGCGGTTTTCATGATGCCCAGACTCGCCCAGGATTCTGCATCCCTGACAAACTCTCCATGGATCTTCATATCCAAGCCCATGGAGTATCCCCTGGCGCTGTTTACCGCCGCGTATTCTATTTTTACATTATCGAGTTTGTAGGGGATCAGATGATTCAAATGCTTGTAGTACAATTCTGCAGTCAGCTTGAAGGGTCTGCCCCATGCATCGAAAAAATGGTCTCCTCCGAGCACGAAATGTATGGATTCCTGAGCCCTGGTTTCCTGATTGATCCCTCCATCCGGATATCTCATTTCTTTGTAAAACGGGGGTTGTTGATAGTAGCCCGAAGAAAACCGGAAAATGAAATCCGGGTCCCATCCCGGCTTCATGGAAAGGGTCAGCCTGGGACTCAAAAGAAATTGACGGTTAAAATCCCAGTAATTCATCCTTATACCGGTTGTAAAGTAAAGAACCGATGAGAAGGGCCGGAAACGGAAAGTGTTCTGGATGTATGTTTCAAAACGACCGGATACCAGTCTGTTTTCCGAACGGATGCTTGTTTTCAGAAGGATCCGGTTGCCCGAATAGGGAACGGCATATCCTGACGAATCGATCATTTCCCATTCGCTCAATTGGTCAAATATCCTGTCTGCCCTGTATTTTATGCCCCATTTGAGTTGAATGTTACGGTGACGGTATGAACCCCGGTGGGCCAGATTGTATACATATGCGTCAAGATAATTGCGGGCATGATTCAGGAAGGTGCCGACCCCGATATTCATGATGCTGTCTCCGTATGTTTCTGAATTGGGCGTATTGTCCAGTTCGTTGATCAGGTATTGTCCCCGGATATCGAAAGCTTCCTGTTCATTGAAAACTGCCCCGGAAGCTGTAAGTGCCAGGTTCAGGCGGTTTCCGTTGTTGTAACGGACTGTTATTGCCCCATTGGTAACCAGATACTTGTCTTTTTCATTCCCGTCATAATATATGGTCAGGTTCAGCGGACTCTGGAATGTCCCGAAATCGGTTTGCCGGGTTTGCGGGATGAAACGGTACTCGTTTTTTGCGATATTCCCCAGCAGGCTGAAGTCCCATTTTGGGTTCAATTGCCAGGTCAGGTAAGTCTGAAAGTCCAGAAAGTCCGGCAGGTACTCTCCCTTGGTTTCAAGACTGTTCAGAAGATAGCGGGTGGTCTTGTACCGCAATCCCGAATTATGGGTAAATTTTCTGTTATCCGAAGTTCCTTCCAGATGCAAATTCCCACCCAGCAGGCTGATGTTTGCATGACCTGACCTTTCAACGGGTTTCCGGTATTTGATGTCAAGCACGGAAGACATTTTGTCGCCGAAAGTCGCATCAAACCCCCCGGCAGAAAAGCTGACCGAGGAAACCATATCGGGATTGACAAAACTTATGCCTTCCTGTTGTCCTGATCTGATGAGGAAAGGACGGAATATCTCAACATCGTTCACGTATACGAGATTTTCGTCAAAATTCCCACCCCTGACCATATACTGTGAACTGAGTTCGTTTCTTGAAGATACGCCCGGGAAAGTTGCTATGAGATGTTCAATGCTCCTTGAAGGTCCGGGTATCATACGGATGGATTTGATCCCGATCATGGACAGGGTGCCCGTCTGGAAGTAGCGTTTTGAAACAGTGACTTCCTCCAGATCCTCCACAGCGGTTTGCAGGATCATGTCGAAGTTTTTTTCTTCTCCGGCTTCTGCAGCGATCCGGATGCTGTCTGACCGGTAACCGACGGATGAGAAAACGACGGCGACTGTTCTGTCCGGCGGGATCTTCAGACGGTATTTCCCTTCTTCGTTGGTTGTGGTGCCCGATCCCGTATTTGGGATGAAGACGTTGACGGAAAAGACCGGCTGTTTTTTTTCATTGTTCACGGTTCCCGTAATCCAGGCATGATCCTGCCCGGATAATTTCAGGGACAGAATGAGCGTCAGGGAGATCAGTATGCAGGCAAACCTCATCAGGGTATTCTGACTTATGATCAATTAGATAAACTGTGAAACCCGGGCATAATTGTGTAGGATTTACCTTTTCCTGTCTTTTTCATTCCTGCCTGAATTTCCCTTCTTTCAGATATCTGAAAAATTCCGCCCAGGCAAAAGGATTGAAGATGGTGTAAGAAGGGTATTGGCCCCGGTAATAGAGTTTATCGTAATATTCCTTCATAAAATATTTATAGTTGAGCTGGGGGTCCGGAGAGCGGCTTTGGGCGATCTGTGCCTGGATGATGGCTATGTTCTTGTAGGCCCTTTTCAGGTCATCATCAGGCAGTTCGAGATTGATAAAGGCCTTTTTGAATTCTTCGTATGTCTTCCATGGATATATGAATATTTCACCGATCATGATGGTATCGGTTTGCATGGTAATATCGGTGGTATAGGTATAATCCTCCAGGGTATCGGGTATGACATGGTATTTCTTTTTGTATCCCACAGCCGAGAACAGCACCGTGTCATGCGGTTCGGCCACGAAAGAGAACATCCCGTTCTGATCGGAAATGGTTCCCTGATTTTTATTCAGGATAACCACATGAACAAATTGAAGCGGCTCAAGCAGTTCGTTCATAACCTTCCCGTGGAATTCAATAAGCTCCTCTTCCTGGGCAGACAATTTCACTGAACCCGCAATCAGAAGGAGTCCGATCAAAGGCCAGCTTCCCACTTTAGCAGAAAAACACCTCAGCCAATGCATTCTTTGAAATTGAAATATTATGTAAATGTAAAATTAAAAGTATTAATGGGAAAAAGATTACTTTTGTTGTCATGATCACCCAGCAAGAAATACTCCTTCCTGATCTGGGCAGGGGAATTCACCTGATCACCGGTCATATTGAAGATCATTTACATGATCTGCCCAATGCGGGTCTGTTGAATATTCTGTTAAAGCACACCTCCGCAGGTCTTGCCCTGAATGAAAATGCAGATCCTTCCGTACGAAAGGATTTTGACAGTTTTTTTCGCAGATTGATACCCGGGGGCAGCAACTGGTTTACCCATACGCTCGAAGGGCCGGATGATATGCCAGCGCATCTCGGATCATCCCTGGTGGGGCAGTCCCTGACCCTGCCCATTACCCGCCACCGGCTCAATCTCGGAACCTGGCAGGGAATTTACCTGTGTGAATTCAGGAGGCACGGAGGACGCAGAAAAGCTGTTCTGACGGTGTTCGGCTGACGAATCTTTATAACCTGTGCAAAAGAACCTGCACCCGTGAGATGAAGCGACCGGCCTTGCCATAAGAATTAATTGTATAACAACAAAACCTGCCAATGTTTACTGACAAGGACAGGGATCATTTCAGGCAAAAAGGCATTCCGGAAAAACAGATTAAGGAACAGATTCAACGTTTTGAAAACGGATTTCCCTATTTGCGTGTTGTGGCTCCGGCCACGACCGGACATGGTATTTCCCGTCTCAGCGATGATATGATTGCAGAGTCAATTTCCAGGTATGAATCCAAAAAGAGCATACTGGACCTGGTGAAATTTGTTCCGGCCTCAGGTGCAGCCACGAGAATGTTCAAGAAGCTTTATGAATTTATCCGGAACCGGGATACAGCCGGATCTCAGACTATTGAAAAGATCAAGGAACAGGATCCCTATGTATGGACTTTCCTGACCCATCTGAAACAATTTGCCTTTTATGAAGATATGAGACAGGCAATACCCGGGAAGGATCCGGAAAGACTGATCCGGGAGAATGCCTTTGATGAACTGATCGGCTGTGTACTGGAAGAGAAGGGACTCGGTTATGGCAATATGCCCAAAGGCCTGATAAAGTTTCATAAATATGCACATGAGGACCGTACCCCATGTGTAGAACATCTGCATGAATCTTTTTTATACTCCGCCGGAAAAGGCGGGCGGATATGCATCCATCTGACCGTTTCCCCCGGTTATCTTGAGGACTTCCGGGAGCACACCGGAACATTGGTTTCTGCTTTCAGGGACAGGACAAAGGACGGTATCCGTTTTGAATTTTCCGTTCAGAAACCTTCCACCGACACCATTGCAGTCCACATGGAAAACCGGCCCATCCGGGACAGAGAAGGAAACATCCTTTTCCGGCCTGGCGGTCATGGCGCTTTGCTGGAAAACCTGAACGGAATTGAAGCGGACCTTATATTCATCAAGAACATAGATAATGTATTGGCCGAAAGACTGCATCCCATGGTCGCCAGGTACAAGCAGGCGCTGGCGGGAATCTTGCTGGGGTACAGGAATAAAATATTCAATTATGTGCAACAGCTGGAGAAACTCCCCGGGGATAAGGAATTGATCGGGGATATTGCAGCTTTTTGTAAAAATGAGTTGTGCATGATCCCGGTACGGGAACTGGATGACTGGGATGACAGGGAAAAAGAGATTTATTTCAGAAGGATCCTCAACAGGCCCCTGAGAGTATGCGGTATGGTGAAAAATGAAGATGAACCGGGGGGAGGACCTTTCTGGGTCAGGCACGGGGATGGTTCGGTATCCCTCCAGATCGTGGAAACCTCGCAGATCGATACAGAGGATACCGGACAATATGAGTTGCTGAAAAAATCCACTCATTTTAATCCGGTGGACATCGTCTGTTGGGTGAAAAATCACCGTGGCGAAAAATTTGATCTTTTGGATTTCAGGGATGACGACACAGGTTTCATATCCTGCAAATCCTCCAATGGCAAATCCCTTAAAGCACTTGAATTACCGGGTCTCTGGAATGGATCGATGGCATACTGGAATACGGTTTTTGTTGAAGTTCCCGGAGAAACCTTTGGTCCCGTAAAACACATCAATGATCTTCTAAGGGATGAACACAGGACCTGATTGCTTAAGGTTAATTTAATCTTTTGTTAACCATAATCTAAGTTTCAGGTAATATATATTTATTGTACGGGGCGTATTTTTGCATGTAAAGTGAGATTTGCCATGAGGTTATGGATAAGCATCATGTTGTTCGCCCTGATGAACACCCTTGCATATGGTGCCGGAGAGGGTGAAAACCGTGAGAAAGAACGAAACGGGAAATCATCATATGCAATCAGCGGAACGGTGACCGATATGGAAACAGGTGAAACACTGGCCGGTGTAAAGCTTACCCTGCGGGGGAAAGATCAATCTGCCTACACTGATTTCAACGGAGAGTTCATTTTCAGGGATCTGGTCCCGGACACATATCAGATTCAAACCCACTATGTTTCATACGGTACCAAAAACATCAGGAATATTGAATTATTCAAAGAGGCACCCATGAATTTGGATATAAAAATCAAAAGGAAAGTCTGAAAATATGCCTCATCTGCTGAAATCCCAACCAGCCGGAAAAAGCCGGTTTTTTTATGAAAAACCCATTCAAAACCGTTTCCCTGTTGATTAATTTGCTAAATTTAAGCCGGAAACAGTTCTAACCATAATGAGTACGGACAACAGCCGGTATAAAATCCTTCTTGTTGACGACGAACCCGATATCATCGAATTTATTACATACAACCTGAAGAAGGAGGGTTTTTCCATTTATTCCACCCAAAAGGGCCGGGATGCGATCAAAGAAGCAAAAAAAATCAAGCCACACCTGATCCTGCTGGATGTAATGATGCCTGAGATGGATGGAATCGAAACATGTGAGGAGCTCAGGAAGATTCCCGAACTGGAAAAGACCATTATCGCCTTCTTGACCGCACGTGGAGAAGATTATTCACAAATTGCAGGATTTGAAGCAGGAGGGGATGACTATATCACCAAGCCAATAAAACCCAAAGTCCTGATCAGCCGGATCAGGGCCTTGCTGAAAAGACAGTCACAGGCTGAAAATTTGCATCCGGCCGGCAAGGCCAAGCTGATTGAAAAAAGAAATCTGACCATTGACCGGGAGCGATTTGTGGTGATCAAGGATGGAAAAAACCTGTTTCTGCCCAAAAAAGAATTCGAATTGCTCAACCTTTTGATTTCCAGGCCGGGAAAAGTTTTTACCCGCGAAGAGATTTTCCACGCGGTCTGGGGTGACAACATCATTGTCGGCGACAGGACCATTGACGTACATATCCGCAAACTGAGGGAAAAGATCGGGGACAAATACATACAGACCGTCAAGGGAGTTGGGTATAAGTTTGTCGATTAGCCGGCAGAATTGAAATGGTTGTAGTGAAGAAAGTCTTTTTGTGATGTGAGGAGATTCATTGCGTAGATCATTAAATTCTTGGTTTCGTTCAGAACCGTCAGGAACAATAGGCTGTTCTTGGTCCCTACTTCTGCTTTTTTAATCCTTTTCAATTGTTTCTTCTTGTATTTGTTGATGCTTTCGATGATCTCCCCCTGCATTTTCATGGCATCGGAAATATCCTTGAATGCTTCCTTTTTTTGTATGGCAATGACTTTTTCATAAAACCTGCTGACTTCCTTTCTGATTTCTGTGATGTCCCTGATCTGGTCCTTGATCAGAGGGGGATGGTTGTTGTCGATGTGATTGAATACAGGTTCTGCTATGAAATTGAGGGTTGTTACGGTCTCTTTCAGGTAATCGATGACCTGCACATAATAATGCCCGGTCTCGATGGCGTCTTCCTGTAGTTTGCAGATGGTTTTGTATATGTTGTTCCTGACCCTGAAGGTTTCTTTCTGCAGGTTTTTGGACTTTTTGATGTCTTTTTTGAGTTTTTTCCTCCGTTCATGGATATAGTGGTCTATGATGCCGTCATAGATCTCCGACGCTTTTTCGAGTATGGAAATTACGTTGGCCGAACATCTGGAAAGGATATCCATGCCGGTCAGTTCCGTTTCGGATGGTTCATCCTCCCGTTCCTCGTCTTTCTTTTTCGTATCCCTTTTCTTATGCAGCGTATTAGACTTGACAAGGATGAATATCGCAAACGCCAGCAGCAGAAGGATGGCAACGAGTCCGCCTGCATGAATGAGCCAGGCCATAAGGAAAGATGCGGTAAATGCACACAGGGCGGTAAAGAACCATCCCCCGATCACCGTTACCACCCCGGAAATTCTGTAAACGGCACTTTCCCGGCCCCATGCCCTGTCGGCAAGGGAAGTGCCCATGGCGACCGTGAAGGTGACATAGGTGGTGGAAAGGGGAAGTTTCATGGAAGTTCCGAAGGCGATCAGGGCGCTTGCCACAACCAGATTGACGGATGCCCTGACCAGGTCAAAAGAAGTTTTTTCCGTTTTGCCCTCCCTGTATCCCGCATGATCAAATCTTTTGTTGATAAAACGAAAAATTGAATCCGGAAGGATCCTGAGAAAGAAATTGTTGATCTGTATGGAAATCCTGACCAGCACCCTGGCCAGCAGGGAAGATTCGAACCTTTCATATCCTTCTTCCTGGCGACTGAGATCCAGCTCCGTAGCAGTAACCGAACGGGCTTTCCTGGATCTCCACAGGGTCCCTACCATGATCAATCCGGCCATTAAAAGAAAAATGGTTGGCGTCTTGATGGGGCCTTTCAGGGATTCCATGGTGACCAGTCCGGGATCGCCAACCCCACTTCCCTGAAAAAATTTGAAAGACTCAAAGCCCGCAAGGGGAACCCCTATAAAGTTGACAAGATCATTGCCTGCGAAGGCCATGGCCAGGGCAAATGTGCCCACAAGCACAATGACTTTCAGAATATTGGTTTTAAAAAGCCACATCAGGACCTGCAGGATCACCGTCCATCCTGCCAAACTGATCAGTATGATGTCCAGGACATGATCACCGATCCATTCAATGGCGGCCGGACCGAGAAAGGATGAACCCCTTGCCCCCTTGATCAGAATAAAATAGGTGATGATGGTGATGGCAATTCCCCCCCAGATGGATGAAAATCTCCGGTATGTATTGTGGTATCTGAATGTAAAGAAAATCCTGACCAGGTATTGGATGATGGCACCGAAAGTGAAAGCTATAACCACCGATAAAAGGATGCCCAGTATGATGACCAGTGCATTGGCCGTATTGATGTAGTCACTCATGTTGGTCAGATCATCCGGGGAATGGGCTATTTTGATCACGGATATGGCCACGGCTGCCCCGAGCAGCTCAAAAACAATGGAAACGGTGGTGGATGTCGGCAGAGCGAATGTATTGAAAAAATCCAGCAGCAGAATATCGGTCATCATGACAGCGAGAAAAATGATCATGATCTCGCTGAAGTAGAATTGATCGGGATGGAAGATGCCTTTACGGGCTACCTCCATCATGCCGCTGGAAAAGGTCGCCCCGAAAAGGATACCGAGCGCAGCTATGAACATAATGATCTTAAAGGGGGCTACCCTGGAACCAATGGCCGAATTCAGGAAATTTACAGCATCGTTACATACACCGACAATAAGGTCTGAAATGGCAAAAACAAAGAGGATGGCGACAATCAGAATGTAGTAGCTTTCCATCTGGCCTACGCTGAAACTTAAATAAGCAAAGGTATATTCATTTTATTTATCACCCTTTGCCTGAAATTAAATTTATGTTAAATTAAAACAAAAATCTGCTTGCCCCAATTTTTACAATAGTTAATCTTCTGTTAACGATCATTTAAGAATGTCCGGTTACCTTTGTTTTCACGGATCCTGCCTTCGGGGAAAATATTGCTGGTGGATGTGGTGTACACGGCCGACAGCGGAAAGAAAGCCCCGGAAATTGCAGATGAACACCACCAAACCCATGCGGCCCAAAGTGCTGATAAGCAGGATAAAGGCATTGCCAAACAGGAATACACGCTACAGAGGTGCGGAAGTTCAAGTATCTGAGCATTGACAGTGAGAAGCATATCGTTCGCATGGGCCAGCAACTGATCAACCTGCCCAGAAAAGAATTCAATCTTTTGCTTTTACCCGTGAGGAGATTTTCAGCAATCTCCGGGGAGACGATATGGTGGTTTGTGTCGGAGTCAATCAAATACAGACCGTCAAAGGGGTGGGGTATAAATCCCTGCCTGCGGAATAAATTGAAAATGATCAGTTTCTGCCGGTTGTCCTGATGGTGGTTGTTTCATTGATCCAGCACCCGACAGTATAGCTGTTCCCGGTGGAAAATCCGTAAAAGAAAGCATCTTCGGCGTCAGGGAAATGCTGTGAATAACGGTTGATCAGTTCATTTGCCTTTTCGGCCACGGATTCATCGACATTTTTGGCCCGGAGGAATTGATCGACTGCCACCAGATACACGGCACTCTTCTCAAATTCATTTTCCCCGCATTGATTGGCACTGGACGCGTACAAATTCCCGATCAGTATGTAGGGTTCTCCCCAGTTGGGATCGGACTCGATCGCGTTTCTTGCATAACTTCGCGCCTGGGGAAAATCCTTATACTTGGTATAATGGATCAGGGCAAGCTGGTGGTAGTGCCGGGCTTTTTCTTCGGGGTCTTCCTCAAGTTCCACTGTTTTCAGGTAGTAATCCACCGCCTTTTCATAGTTTTCTTTCTTGAGAAACATGGTGGCCATGCTTTTGGCGGCAAAAGCCGAGGGTTCGATCTGGTAAAGCGCCTCCGAAGCTTTGATAAAAAGATCTTCGCCTTCACAACCCCCCTGTTTTAAAAGTCCGATGACCTTTTTCAAAAATTCTGCATCGTTTTTATTCTCTTCAAATTTGGGACCGAATATGGAGATCAGGTCTTCGCATGCAGCTGCACCACAATTGGCGAATATGCCTTCAACGGATTTCATGACTTTTTCGGTAATTTCAGGCCTTCTTCCGGAAGGCTCCCTGTTTTCAAGAATATCCATACATCGCAGATAGTTGTCTATTACGTCCCGGGGTTCGATTTTTTCCATTTGATACAGGGCTCCTGTTGTCTGCATATATGTCAGGATAATGGGGGGGATTGCCCTTTTTCCGAGTATGTCAACAGATTCCTTAAGATATCCGTATGCTTCTTCAACAGCACTTCTGTTGTATCTGAGCAGATCGATGCCTTTTCTGCCAAGATAGTATCCTTTTTGTCCAAAATATTTGATCCTCATGTCATACAGCATCATCAAGGTATCCAGCAATTCTTTTTTTCTTTCTTCGTTTTCGGTGTTTTCGATTTTTTCTTTGTAGATTTTTGTTCCGTATATATAGATGTTTTTACTGGATCCGGGACAGTTGTTCAGAACATAATGCCATGCAGGCATGGCTTGTTTATACAGTTGGATTTTCATGTATTCGCTCATGGTCGAAAGGTTGTTCGCACATTCGAGTCTGGATGCACTGTCGGGTCCGTATACAGGATTGCTGTAAAAATTAATGTCCTGTGCTGGTAACGGTCCGATTGCCGCCGCCAGCAACAGGAAAAACGTTGAAACCCTGATGGTAATCTTGTCAGGCATTTTAATCAATTTTGCATTAAGGATTTGCTAAATAATGTAAAAAATCTTTGATCTACAAATTGTAAACAAAAATTGATCCAAGTTTTATGGACATGAATGATCTCCCGGGGAATTTCCATGTCTGCATTAATTTGCATATTTTTAGAATCAATCGGACGAAAAGTGTTTATTATTATTATGAACCATTTCAGAAAAATGGATCCCGGACGTAACCCTGATCTTCCGGAAAAAGTCGTTGTGCTGGAAGAAGGTGTGCACCTGGTTGACCATGTCCCTGAGATACAATCCGCCGGGTACGGTCAGGACCTTTTTGGAATTCCCGAAAAGGTTCACTATTCGCATTGGTCCGATATTGTATCGGAAGGGAGCAATCAACTGGTTGCCGAGTACAAGATCCACGTAAATATGGATGGCAAGGAAATCCTTGATGAGAACCATATCCCGGTGAGGTTTCCGGCGATCATCAGGAACAATGACGGAGGTACATTTTTGCATGATGAATTCCAGGTTTAACGGGGCATATACCCTGAACAAAAAGCTTTGCGGCAATGCCCCGGAAAACCGGCAAAAATTCTTCCGGGCATACTATGTTCCGCTGATGCGGAAGATCCTTGAGAAGTCGGTTAACCAGGCGAATAACAGCAAATGAATATAGTACTGCTTCAGTCCCATGTATTCTGGGAAGACCCAAAACGAAATATCGAACATTTCGGACATTTGATTGCAAATCTATCTGAAAAAACCGATCTGGTTTTTCTTCCCGAATTGTTTTCCACCGGATTTACCATGAATGTGCGTGAATATGCGGAGAAACAAAACGGGGATACCTTCTGCTGGATGAAAAATCAGGCTTCGTGCCACAATGTTGTGCTTGCAGGCAGTTATATTGCAGAAGAAAAAGGTATGTATTTCAACCGGCTGGTTTGGATGGAGCCCAACGGCCGTTCAGCCATTTATGACAAAAGACATCTTTTCAGGATCGGTGATGAGAATGAACATTATTCACCCGGAAACCGGATCGCGGTGGTGACCTGGAAATCCTGGCATATTCGTCCCCTGATTTGTTATGATCTCCGGTTTCCTGTTTGGAGCCGTAACCGGAATGATTATGATGTCCTGGCTTATATTGCCAACTGGCCTTCCTCCCGGCAGGATGTCTGGGATGCCCTGCTCAAGGCCAGAGCCATTGAAAATCAGGCATATGTGATTGGCCTCAACCGGGTTGGCAAAGATGGAAGATCGATCGAATATGCGGGTGGATCGGTTGTATACGGACCAGACGGGAATGCCCTGGTTTCCTCAAAGACCTCCGGCCAGGAAATCCTGCAGGTGGAATTGTCACTGAATGAACTGCGCCGGTTCAGAAAAAAATTCCCTGTTCATCTGGATGCTGATGATTTCAACATAAAATTCAGTACATGAATTTCAGAAGGTGAAGCCAAAACGGATGACCGGATTGTTGTAGGGGGAGGTGGGAGACTCGTTGAGGTTCCAAAGAACTTCAATAATGATTGCAGCCCTTTTGCCAATGGGTTGACGCAGTCCGCCTCCGGCCAGCACAGAATGTTCGGCAAATCTGCCTTCTTCCGTGGTCGGGGGAAATGCGAAATAACGCTTTTCAAGGCTGAGTATCTCATATTCGACATGCATGAATACAGAAGCCCCGGAAGCCCTCCTGAAAATATTCCCCAGATCCCTGATGATGTCGTACCTGGCAAATATGCTCCCTCCGTATATATGGGTGCTGAAGGTTTCAATTCCATAGGAGTCCCGGTAATACTGATACCGTAAGCCGATACCGGGGGCGAACCTGGTTGTCACATAATAACCTGCCAGGGGAGAAACCTCAATATTGGTAATGGTTCCCATCTGCAGGCCAAAATTACCACCGAAAAACAGCCTGTCCCTGAATGACTTTTTTTCTCCCGGATTCTGCCCTGCCAGAGGAATATTTATCAGGGCATGACATATGAGGAACAGGCCAACGGAACTTTTAATCCGTAATGGAAGTTTTGACCATATTGCTTTCATCATATTCTTTTGCTTCAATATCTCCTTTAAGCACCATGAGTCCGTTCATCGCCAGTGCATGCATTTCATCCTCCCCGGGATAGATGACAACAGGCGCAATGAATGAGACCATTCTTTTAACATACTCAACAACCATAGGATTGTTTGCAATTCCCCCGGTCAGTATGATCCCGTCAACCTCACCCCCGAGGACTGCCGCCAAACTGCCGATTTCCTTTCCTATCTGATATGACATGGCATTTTGAATAAGTCTTGCCTTGTCATCGCCTTCCATGGCCATCAATTCGATCTCATAGGCATTGTTGGTTCCTAAGTATGCCATTAGTCCGCCCTCCCCGGTGATCATTTTTTTTACCTCTTCAAGTGTATGGCCCCGGCCATAGCAATATTTTGCCAATGCTCCCGCGGGCAGTGTGCCGGACCTTTCCGGGGAAAACGGTCCTTCGCCGTCCAATGCCTGGTTTACATCAATCACCCGCCCGTTTTTATGTGCACCTACCGAAATGCCTCCGCCCATATGGGCAATGATAAGGTTCAGATTTTCATATTTTTTGTTCAACAGCCTGGCATAAGAACGAGCCGTTGCTTTCTGGTTCAGCGCGTGAAAAATAGAAAGCCTTTTGAATTCAGGATGCCCTGCTATCCTGGCAACATCTTCAAGTTCGTCAACAACCACGGGATCGGCAATATAGGCATCAGCAGCAGGAAGTGAATCGGCAATATCATCTGCGATCAGTCCGCCCAGATTGCTGGCATGTTCCCCCAGTATCCCTGACATCAAATCCTTTTTCATATCCTCATTAATCTTATATATGCCGGATTTAATGGGTTTCAGTAAGCCACCCCTGCCAATCACCGCCTGTATTTTTTCAATTTCAATTTCTGCATTTTTCAACTCTTCAAGTACAATGCTCTTTCTGTATTCATATTGATCGGCGATTTTTTTAAAGCCGGCCAGCGTTTCTTTTTTATGCTGGATGGACTTGAGGAATACGATTTTGGTGTTGATATATACGGCGATTTTTGTGGATGTTGATCCTGGATTTATCGCCAGAATGTGATAAGGAGGTCCCATATTTCTTTTTTTCAGTCCAGTGCGGCTGCAAGAGCGATTGACATGAATTTGGTGGATTCGGTATCGGCCCTGCTGGTCAATACAATAGGTGCTTCTGCACCGGCAATGACCGAAGCGGTTGTGCCTCCGGCCAGAAACACAAGTGATTTATACAGGATGTTTCCGCTGTTCAGATCGGGAACCACCAGAAAATCGGCATCCCCGGCAACAGAACCTTCAATGCCTTTTTGTTTTGCGGCGGTTGCTGAAATTGCAATGTCAATGGCCAGGGGACCGTCAATTGCACATCCGGTGATCTGGTTTCTCCTGTTCATGGTGCTGAGCAATGCAGCATCGAGCGTGGAGGGTATTTTCGTATTTACCGTTTCCACCGGAGCCAGTACGGCCACTTTTGGAGAAGGGTTCCCCAGCTTGTGAAAAATATGAATTCCGTTGATGATGATCTGTTTTTTTTCCTTCATACCGGGGCAAATATTCACGGCTGCATCTGATATACCCAGAAGTTTGGGATGACCTGGTACCTGCAAAAGTGCAAAATGGCTGAGAACATTGCATTTTCTGATGCCGTTTTCCGGATCAAGGACGGATTTCAGCAGATCGTTCGTTGGTACCATTCCTTTCATCAGTATATCCGCCTCGTTTTCTCTGATCATCATTACCGAACGGGTGCAACTGACCGTACGGTCCGGCTCATGGCATATTTCCAGTCCGCTTTCAGACTGGCGCAGTGATTCAAGTTCTTCCAGTATCCTGGGTTTGTCCCCGACCAGGACAGGCCGGGCAATTCCCATGGAATGCGCTTTGATAACCGCTTTAAGCAATTCCCGGCTTTCAGCTGCTGCAATGACGATTCTTTTTTTGGCTCCCGATTTTATTTTGTCAAGCAGTTCATCCAGTGTTTTTAGCATATTCTGTTTTTAGCATATTCAGACTCTTTTATCTTTTTGTTTTTCAGAGGTCATCCACAATTTTCATGGTATCCTGAGCTATAACCAGTTCTTCGTTGGTCGGGATGACTATGACTTTCACCGGGGACTTTTCTTTGCTTATGCTCATTTCTTTGTTTCTCAGACCTTTGTTTTTCTCTTTATCAAATTGTACTCCAAGGAAATCAAGTCCCTTGCATACCTCTTCACGGGTCAGGTCGGAATTCTCACCGATCCCGCCTGTGAAAACAATCATATCCAGTCCGCCCATGGCCGCGGCATATGCCCCAATGTACTTCCTGACCCGGTAATGATACATATCCAAACCCAGGATTGCCCTTTCATGCCCTTTTTTTGCTGCTTCCTCGATTTCCCTCATATCTGAAGAAATGCCCGTAATACCTAACATACCGCTATGCTTGTTGATCAATGTGCTGGCCGTTTGCAAATCGATTTCCTCTTTGTCCATGATGTATGTCAGCACACCCAGGTCAAGGTCCCCTGTCCTGGTTCCCATGATCAGTCCTTCCACGGGGGTAAGTCCCATGGATGTATCAACCGATTTTCCGCCATCTACAGCGGCGACGGACGCACCGTTGCCCAAATGACAGGTAACGATCTTCATGTTATCCAGGGAACGATCCATTAATTGAGCGACCCGTTCACAAACATACCGGTGACTGGAGCCGTGGAAGCCATACCTTCTCAATCCGTATTTCTTATAGAGTGAATACGGAATGGCGTAGGTATATGCATGGGGGGGCATGGTTTGATGGAAGGCTGTATCAAAAGTGGCTACATGGGGTACATTTGGCAGCAATTCCTTCATGGCGAGCACACCTTTCAGGTTCGGCGGGTTGTGCAATGGGGCCAGATCGATGCACTCGGTTACTTTATCGATGACCTCATCGGTGATCAGGACACTTGAATTGAATTTTTCACCTCCATGAACGATTCTGTGTCCAATGGCGTCAATTTCATTCAAATTTGAGAGGCTGCCTCTTTTTTGGCTGGTCAATATCCCCAGTATGTATTCAATGCCTGTTTGATGATCAAGAATTTCGCCTTCCAGTTTGACCTTGTTTCCATCATTCCTTTCATGTCTTATGAATGATCCGTGCAGACCTATTTTTTCGATGATCCCCCTGGCGATGACCTCCCGTGTGGTCATTTCAAACAGTTGATATTTTATGGAGGAACTCCCGCAGTTTAGAACAATGATCTTCATTCGTAAATATTTTATTTAAATATCAGTTCAAGGGTTATTATTAATTGTTGCCGGCCTGCCGCCGGATCGGTGATGAAAGTATCATTTATCTGAATTCAGTGGAGGTGATGGCCTGACTGATGATCTTGCCATGTTCATATTTATAAAAGCCTTTGCCTGTTTTACGTCCCAGGTAATTGGCCCTGACAAGCCGTTTGATGATGGGGGAGGCTTTGAATTTCTGAACCCCGAATTCCTTGTAAAGATTGTCCATCCACTTCAGTACTTTATCGAGACCAACCCGGTCTGCCATTTCAAAGGGCCCGAATTGCATTCCATATCCCAGCTTCATGGTCATGTCAATGTATTTCACGGATGCGACTCCTTCCATAAGGGTTTCACATGCCTCGTTGATCAGGGTGACCATGAGCCGGGTACTGATATTCCCGGGGGTTTCGTTGATCGTGATGGCTTTTTTCTCGATCATTTTGGCAAATTTGATCACAAATTCATAGGCATATTTGCTGGTTTCGATGCCCCGGATTACTTCAATGACCTTGACTTTGGAAGCAGGTGTCATAAAATGGATTCCTACGGCCCGGTCGGGATAGGACAATACGGAGGCAAGATCGGAGATCATCAGGGTGGCATTGTTGGATGTGATAACCGTGTCCCTGGAAACAACCGCTTCCACTTTCCTGAATATTTCTTTCCGCATATCCAGGCTGGTTCCTCTTTGCTTGTTGTTGATGGTCTCTATGATCAGGTCACAGTCTTTGATATCGTTGTAGTCCGTTGATCCCTTGATTCTGGATAAGACGGCTCTTTTTTCACCTTTGGTCATGCCCCATTTGTCGATCAGTTCATCCATCTGTTTTCTGATCTCCTTGAAAATTGTCCTGATCCGTTCTTCGGTCAGATCGATAAATACAACCTCTATTCCGTGCTGGCTGATAATCCTGACAATTTCCTGTCCCACATTTCCGCATCCGACCACACCTACTTTGTGAAGGTCCCCTTTGCTTCTTTTGATGTTTTTCCTGATGCTGTAATCCTCTAATGATTCTGCCATTTTTCTTTTATATTATTTTTTACGCGTTGCTTATGGCTTGATTGGCCGTTATGGCGACAAGATTGATAATGTCGTTTACCGAACATCCCCTGGAAAGATCATTGACCGGTGCCGCCATGCCTTGCAGAATCGGGCCGACCGCTTCGGCATGTGCAAGCCTCTGGACCAGCTTATAGGCGATATTTCCGGATTGAAGATCGGGAAAAATCAGAACATTGGCTTTCCCTGCGATTTCACTGTCCGGTGCCTTTTTTTTTGCGATTGATTCAATGATGGCGGCATCGGCCTGCAGTTCACCATCAATTTTCAGATCAGAATTTTTTTCCCTGGCCAGACAGGCAGCTTCCATAACCTTTTCTGCCATTGGATGTTCTGCACTACCCTTGGTGGAGAAACTCAGCATGGCAATCACCGGTTCAAATCCGGCTATATTCTTTGCCGTTTCTCCTGAAGCAACGGCAATTTCAGCCAGCTGTTCTGCATTTGGGTCGGGATTAACCGCGCAATCTGCAAATACCATAATGCCGTTTTTCCCGAAATGACGGTCCTTCAGGATCATCACGAAGGCCCCGGACACAACACCAATATTGGGTTTTGTTCTTATCAGCTGAAGGGCAGGACGCAATACATCGGCGGTTGCATTCTTGGCTCCGGCGACTTCACCGTCTGCGTCTCCGTTTTTGATCATGGCCGGGCCGAGATACAGGGGGTCCTTTAACAGTTCAAGGGCTTTGTCCCGTGTCAGGCCCTTGTGCTTTCTGAGTTCGACCATCAAATCTGCGTAGTGGTCAGTTTGATCGTTTTTGAGGGGATTGATGATGCGGGCTTTGCGGATATTCTCCAACTGTGCTTTTTCAGCCATTTTATTGATTGTTTCCGGATCACCCAGCAATATGAGATCGCAAATATTCTCGAAAAGTATTTTATCGGCTGCTTGTAAAGTACGCTCCTCAGTTGCTTCAGGCAAAACGATCCGTTTTGTATTCTTTTTGGCATTTTGCCTGATCTTGCTCAATAAATACATTGATAGTCAATTGATTAATTAAATTACTGGTTGTATTCTCAAAAATAATTAAAATTCATTACATAAACATCCCGGACCCGGTAATAAAGATACAGTATCCATGTGTTATACAGCAATTTTTTTGATCTGTGATAATACGGCACCAAATGCTTTCTGGAAAATGACATAATTAGATTTATCATGTTATTTTTGCAAACATCATGAATCCGGTTGACAAAGGAATTGATATGTCCGGTATTTTGGAGGCCCTGGGCAGGACCTTGAAGGGGGAACTTTATACGGATTTATCCACAAAGATACAATATGCCACGGATGCTTCCGAGTACCGTGAAATGCCATTGGCTGTCGTCCGTCCCCGTGACAAAAAAGATATTGAAAAACTGATCGGTTTTGCCCGGGAACACGGGGTAACCCTGATACCCAGAACTGCAGGCACATCGCTTGCCGGACAGGTGGTTGGTAAGGGGATTGTGGTGGATGTGTCAAGGCATATGACAAAAATCCTGGAAGTTAACCTGAAGGAGAAATGGGTCCGGGTCGAACCCGGTGTGGTGCTGGATGAACTGAACATTTTTCTCAGGGAACATGGATTGTTTTTTTCTCCTGAAACTTCTACTTCCAACCGTTGCATGATCGGGGGGATGACCGGCAACAATGCAAGCGGAAATCATTCCCTTGTTTACGGATGTACACGAGATCATCTGATTTCTGTCAAAGCACTGCTGAGCGATGGATCGGAAGCGGAATTCGGCCCCTTATCCACAGAAGATTTTCATAAAAAACGCACAGGAGACCGTCTGGAGAACAGGATCTATGAAAAGGTCTGGGAACTTCTTTCGGATTCCGACAATCAGGAGGAGGTCAGGAACGGATTTCCTGATCCCGCGGTTGTCCGCAGGAATACGGGATATGCTCTGGATGAACTGCTGAATTGCGAAGTTTTTTCCGGAAGTGAAAAGACTTTTAACATGTGTAAACTGCTTGCCGGATCCGAAGGCACACTGGCATTTATTACTGAGCTGAAGCTCAATCTTGTACCCCTGCCTCCACCGGAAAAAGCCCTGGTATGCATTCACTGCCATTCGGTTACGGAAGCCATCAGGGGAAATCTGATTGCTTTGAAATACGGTCCTTCCGCCGTTGAATTGATGGACTCGGTCATCATTCAGTGTACGGAAAAAAACATCAGCCAGAGGAAAAACCGTTTTTTCATCCAGGGAGACCCCGGCGCCATCCTGATCGTTGAATTTGATGGAGAAGACCGGGACAGGATCCTGCATACATCGGCCCGCATGGAAAAAGAGATGAGAGAAAACGGGATCGGATACCATTTTCCCGTGGTTATGGACGATGATATTTCCAGGGTGTGGGAACTAAGAAAAGCGGGGCTTGGGGTTTTGTCGAATCTTCCGGGTGATGCAAAACCCGTGTCGGTCATTGAAGATACGGCGGTCAGTCCGGAAGTATTGGAACAGTACCTGGCGGATTTTCGAAAGATACTTGAAGGGTACGGACTGGATTGTGTGTATTATGCGCACATATCTGTGGGGGAACTCCATTTGCGACCGATATTGAATCTCAAAGACCCCGAAGATGTAAAGATCTTCCGTCAGCTTGCAGAAAATACTGCCCGGCTTGTCAGAAAATACAGGGGTTCCATGAGTGGAGAACACGGGGATGGAAGGTTGCGGGGAGAATTTATTCCGATCGTTATCGGGGAACAAAATTTTGAACTGGTAAAACAAATCAAACGTTCCTGGGACCCGCACAATGTTTTCAATGCGGGGAAAATCGTGGATACACCGCCAATGGACAAAAATCTCAGGAGTTTACCCGGAGAGAAAACTCCGGAAATTGAAACCTTATTCGATTTTTCCGAGAGCCATGGCATACTGAGAATGGCTGAAAAATGCAACGGATCGGGTGACTGCAGGAAATCAGCCGCCATGGGAGGAACCATGTGCCCGAGTTATATGGCCACCAGGGATGAAAATACAACCACCCGGGCAAGGGCCAATATTCTCAGGGAGTTTTTATCAGATCCTGCTGATGCAGATCCTTTTGACCACCGGGAAATATATAATGTTCTGGATCTTTGCCTTTCCTGTAAGGGCTGTAAATCGGAATGCCCTTCAAATGTGGATATGGCCAGGATGAAGGCAGAATTTCTCCAGCATTACTACGACAAACACGGGATTTCCCTCAGAACAAGACTGATTGCCGGTTTCACCGGGATCAATGCCATCGGAAGCTTGTTTCCTGCACTCTACAATCTGTTTGCCCGGAACAAATCACTTTCTGCACCATTCAAAAAACTCATCGGTTTCACTCCGGAAAGATATTTGCCTGAAGTACACAGGATTACCCTAAGGAAGTGGTTGAGTGAAAATGCGGCAACCACCGGCGAAGAACAAACAAGGCATCGGGGAGAATTGTTCCTCTTTGTGGATGAATTTACCAATTACAACGATACGGAAACGGGAATCAAAGCCTATGTTTTGCTGAGTAAGCTGGGATACCGGGTGCACATCACCCGTCACAGGGAAAGCGGGAGAACCTGTTTGTCCAAAGGATTGCTCCGTACGGCAAAAAAAATTGCCATAGACAATGTAAAGACTTTTTTGCCACTCATAAGCGATCAGGTTCCTTTAGTCGGTATCGAACCTTCCGCATTACTGACCTTCCGCGATGAATATCCGGATCTTGTCGGGGCGGAAATGAAACCGCAGGCCCTTGCATTGTCTGAAAACTGTATGATGATCGATGAGTTTCTGGATGCAGAAATCAAGCAGGGGCACATAACCAAAGACTTTTTCCGGGAATGCAACCACAATATCCTTTTACACGGCCATTGTCAGCAAAAGTCCATAGCCTCTACAACCCCGCTTAAGAATGTCCTTTCGTTTTTCGGCAACAATGAAGTAGAGGAGATCCCTTCCGGTTGCTGCGGAATGGCGGGTTCATTCGGATACGAAAAAGAACATTATGATCTTTCCATGAAAATCGGAGAACTCGTATTATTCCCCTGGGTCAGGAGAGCCCGTGAAAATACGATCATTGTTGCTTCGGGTACGAGTTGCAGGCCCCATATACAGCATGGTACCGGCCGGAAAGCTTTTCATCCTGTGGATATTCTCTACGACTGCCTGTCCTGATCCTGATCCTGATCCTGATCCTGATCCTGATCCTGATCATACTTTCAGTATTTCCCCCTCGGACCGGGCGATAATAGCCGCCCCGCAGCTGTCACTCCATACATTGGTTGCGGTACGAAACATATCCAGTATCCTGTCAACGGCCAGTATGAGTCCGATTCCCTCCAAAGGCAATCCCACAGCGGACAGTATCACGGTGATCATTACCAGTCCGGCCATGGGTATGGCTGCTGCACCGATGGAAGCCAGCAGGGCAGTTATGACAATGATAACCTGCTGGACCAGTGTCATGTCCACACCATATGCCTGAGCGATGAACATGGCGGCCACACATTCGTAAAGTGCCGTTCCGTCCATATTGATGGTTGCGCCGAGAGGTAAGGTGAAACTGCTGATCTTGTTGGACACTCCTGAGTTTTGCTCAACTGCATTGATGGTGAGGGGAAGGGTGGCTCCCGAGGATGATGTTGAAAAAGCGGTAAGCAGTGCGGTGGACATATTGCTCATGTGTTTCATGGGATTGATTTTTCCGATAAACCGGGCAATCAGCGGCAGGATGACGAATGCATGTATGAACAGGGCGAGTATGACCGTGCCCATGTACAATCCCATCCTCGATACCAGTCCGATCAGATCATCCTGGTCGGCAACCACCCTGGCAACGATTCCGAATATTCCCAAAGGAGTGAAACGAATGATGAACAGGGTGATTTTCATCATGACCTTAAAAATGGCATTGAACAAGTCGTTGAGTAGTTTTCTGGGGCTCCGGTCGACCAGATTGATGAAAAAACCGAACAAAACGGCGAAAAATATGATGGAGAGCATTTGCTGTTCGGCAAGAGCCCTGAAAACGTTCTCCGGAACGATCTCAATAAGGGTTTGTCCGAGAGATCTTTGCTGTTCCACAAGTCCCTCCACTTTCTGACTGAAATTCAGATCAGCCCCTATTCCGGGCTGGATCAGGTTTACCAGGAAAAGTCCGGTTACAATGGCAAATGTACTGGTCGTTACATAATAAGAGATTGTTTTCAATCCGAGTCGGCCCAGATGGCTTCCGCTGCCGATGTTGGTTACACCGGAAATGAGTGAACTGATGATCAGGGGAATGACCAGCATTTTCAATGCACGCAGGAACAAATCACCCATCCAGGAAACAGATCGTACGGCCGGGTTTTTATAGCTCGATTTTTCGATCACGGAGGCATATTGTTTGTATTCCTGCTCATTCAACTGTTTTCTCAATGCTTTCTGAAAGCCGTCCAGGGTATCGTATTCAATGTTTCTGATGGCATTCAAACTGGTCAATACGCTGCTATCAACGTTTTGACGCACAAGCATTTTTTCGGAACGAAGGGTATACTGGTAGGAGGTGGGGAAGAAGATTCCGAATAGAATGGCAAGAAAAAGTGCAATGAGTATTTGCCAGTGCAGGGCGATCTTCCGCAAGGCGATCTTCTTCATAGGAAACAATTTGAAATTCTAAAATACAAAAATAAATATGCGATTGCCTATGTAATCACTGCATATGACCAAATTTCCATGAAATTAATCAAAGATATATCAAATAAATGCCGCATTTCATTTGCCGATATTAAAGTAATAATAACCAATAAATGAGCATGATATATAATTCATTTATTGTAATGATTTAAAAAATATGTTTACATATGTATATTTGATTAGTTTTTGGATCATTTCAATCACTTATATTATTGATATCCTGGTTTTTGTGACTTTTAATTAAATCATTGCTTTATAAATTGCTTACGTGTCATTTACTTAATTGTTGTATAACCATTTAAACAAATATCAGCACCCTTTTTTAAAAATAATATAGTTTACATATGTATATTTACAATATTAACGAGATTACATATGTATACATAATGCATGTTATTTATTTATACATTTGTAAAAATTGAAATCATATGAAAGAGCGTTTATATCTTATTATGCGGGAAAATAATCTTACTGCATCTGCTTTTGCTGACGCCATAGGTGTACAGAGATCAAGTATTTCCCATATCGTGTCAGGAAGGAACAAACCCAGTTATGATTTTATAGAAAGAATATTAAAACGATTTCCGGAAATAAACGCTAATTGGCTGATAAGAGGGGAAGGAGATATGTATAATTTTTTTGACCAGGAGAAAAACAACAATAAGAAAAATGTTAATAAAGGAATTAATGGAGGAGTTAGTGAAAAAATTAATGAAAAAGTCAATGAAAAAGACAAGGAAGAACCCCGGGAAAGAGTAAAGGAAGGGGGAAAAGAGGGCGTTAAAGGAAGAATCAGTAGGATCATTGTGTTGTTTAATGACAATACATTTGAAGAATTTGTAAAATGAGTTTACAAATGTAAACAATATTATAAAATTTTTTAAACGTAAAAAGAATTATTTTTGTGCATTGAAATGATGTACAAAAAAATAATACGTCAATTTTTGTTTCTGATTAATCCTGAAAAAGTACACGGGATAGTCAATTTTATGCTGAAAACAGTATTCAGCATTCCCGGATTCAGGAGAATAGTTCATATATCTTACCAATGCAGGAATAAAAAGCTCGAACGTCAGGTTTTTGGGATAAAGTTCAGAAATCCCGTGGGACTTGCGGCTGGATTTGATAAAAACGGGAGAATGCTGAAGGAGTACAGTACATTTGATTTCGCATTTATTGAAACGGGAACAGTAACACCTAATGCGCAAAAAGGGAATAAAAAACCAAGATTGTTTCGGCTTGTGCGTGATCATGCCCTGATCAACCGGATGGGGTTTAATAACCAGGGAGCCGAAAAAGTTGCAGAAAGGCTTAAAGACAAGCCATCCGGGATTGTAATAGGAGGAAATATTGGCAAAAATACATCTACACCAAATGATCGTGCAGCAAAGGATTATGTGTATTGCTTCAGAAAATTGTATGATGTTGTTGATTATTTTGTGGTCAATATAAGCTGCCCCAACATTGGTGACATAAGTGAATTACATGATAAGGCTTCTTTGCGTGTGATCCTTTCATCCCTTTTGGATATCCGGAAAAATATGGAGGTTAAAAAACCGATACTGGTGAAAGTATCGCCGGATTTTCGGGATGATCAGATTGATGATGCAATTGAGGTGGTGAATGAACTGGGAATTGAGGGATTCGTGGCAACCAATACCACCGTTACACGTCCTGTAAGAAATACTGGTGACCTGGAATTGAGCAGGGCGGGGGATGGCGGATTGAGCGGACTCCCACTGCGGGAAAGATCGACGGAAGTGATCCGGTATATTCATGAAAAAACAGGAGGGAAATTGCCGATCATCGGTGTGGGAGGGATTATGGGGCCCGGGGATGCACTGGAAAAACTGGAAGCAGGGGCATGCCTGGTTCAGATATATACGGGATTCATTTACGAAGGACCGGGTTTGGTGAAAAGAATCAACAAATATCTTATCCGCAATACATGAAATTAAAAAACCGTCCCCCGCGTATGAAGGACGGTTTCCGGTGTGATCCTGCTGGGTCTCGAACCCAGGACCCCCTCCTTAAAAGGGAGGTGCTCTACCAACTGAGCTACAGAATCAACCTTTCAAAAAGCGAGTTGCAAATTTAACATCTTATGCTTTTAATGACAAATGAATTCAAAATTTATTTGTTCTGCACCTCTTGGGTTCGATTAAACATTTATGCTATATTTAAAACCGCCATGTTTAACGTAAATATATTTGGATGAAAGAAAAGGTCGCTGTTATCACGGGCGCATCCTCCGGAATCGGACTGGCCATAGCGCAATTGATGGCCAGGGAAGGGGCCATCGTCATCCTTGCATCTCCGGAAACAGAAAAGTTACAGAATATTTGCAGCGACCTTACCCGCCGGGGTCACCGGGCACTTGCCATAACCACAGATGTTTCGATAGAAGATGATTGCAAACAGCTGATAGAAAAAACCCTGAAAGAATTCGGACGCATCGATATACTGGTAAACAATGCAGGCATATCCATGCGCGCCTTATTCAGCGATTTGCAGCTCCATGTGTTGAAGAAGGTCATGGATATTAATTTCTGGGGAATGGTATATTGTACGAAATATGCCATACAATCTCTGATAGAGAGAAGGGGAACCGTAGTGGGTATTTCTTCCATAGCCGGATACAAGGGATTGCCCGGAAGAACGGGATATTCGGCTTCCAAATTTGCCATGATCGGATTTCTGGAAAGTCTGCGGATTGAAAATTTACGGAGCGGACTCCATGTTTTGATCGTGGCCCCCGGCTTTACCAATTCAAATATCCGGAAGTACGCCCTCGGACCGGACGGATTCCCCCAGAACAATTCTCCCAGGAACGAATCCGCACTTATGCAGCCCCGTGAGGTTGCACGTAAAGTCGTATCAGGAATCAAACATAATAGGAGAAATGTTATACTAACCTTCAAGGGCCGGATGACCGTTATGCTTTTGAGGATCATTCCCAAATTACTGGACAGGTTTGCTTACAGGGAAATGTCACGGGAACCTGATTCTCCGTTCCGTTAGGATCCTTTTTTCTGCAGATTTGTAACGAATTCTTTTCATGTTCGTCATGCCAATGATGAAAGTTTCATTCAATTAAAATTTTAACATCATGAAAAGAACAATGATTTTTATTGCCGCATTAATGGTCAGTACGATGATCAATGCACAGAATCTTGCCGTGGACCGGTTATTTGAGAAGTATGCAGGAACGGAAGGGTTTACCACGGTATTGATCAGCATGGGCTTGTTCAAGGTAATTTCCGAAATGGAGGAAGAAACCGGGGAACTGAATAAAAGTTTAAAAGGTATAGAAAGCATTCGGATACTTGCCCTGGAGAATGATTCTTTGCACGGGGATGTCAATTTCAATGAGCTGGCCGGACTGGCAGGATGTATACCGGGAAAATGAAAGAACCATCCTGTATGGCATATGGATGCAAAGAGGTTTAGAATTCAATTTGTTCCCATGGGGCCCGGATTGTACCGGTTTGCCCTGTCGCTGCTCAGGGATCCTCATGAAGCTGAAGATGCTGTGCAGGAAGTCTTTCTGAAACTCTGGGAAAAAAGGAACCAGCTCAACCGCTTGAAAAATCCGGATGCCTATGTATTCAGAATGACCAGGAATCAATGTCTTGACAAATTGAGAGCAGGAAGGACTGTTTCATATGATCATTCATATCCTGGCCGGGAAGTTGTTCACAGGGCAGAATGTACGGGTTATGAAAGGAATTGAATCCATACAGGCTCTGCTTGAAAAATATTACCAGGGAAAAAGCAGTCTTGAGGAAGAGTCATATTTGAAGGAGTTCATGCTGAACAACGAGGTTCCCGCACCGATGAAAGCCGATCAGGAATTTTTCAGGAATATCAGGGGCCTGGATCATCCGGACTATTTGAATGAAAAAAGAATTGAAGGCAAGCTGGATTTTCTGATCAGTGAGAAGGACAGGAGGGTAAAGTCCAGGAGAAATGTTTTCCTTGCGGTTTCGGCCCTGGCAGCATCTTTTTTAATCCTTTTCGGAATATATCTGAAATTCACACCCGGGCCTTCCGTGGAACCCGGAATGACCCAACATTTGCAGGACACTTATGAATATCCCGTTATGGCATACACCGGTACGAAAGAAGCTTTGCTGTTTGTATCCGGCAAACTGAATAAGGGAACGGAAGAACTGGAGAATATCGGATATTTTCAGAAGGGCATTGAAAAGCTTCAAACCTTTTCAACTTTTGATACCGGTATTGATAAACTAAAACATCTTTCAAAATTTGATCAATTGGGAAATTAAATATAAACCAGTAGCCATGAAAAAATTATTATCGTTGACCATGATCTGTTGCTTGTCCGTTTGGGCTTCGGCCCAGTCACCAGCAGATAAGCTGTTCGAAAAATATGCCGGGAAAGATGGTTTTACAACGGTATATATTTCCAAATATATGTTTTCCATGTTTCAGGATGTCGAGGTGGATGACCCCGATGCAAAAGAAGTGAAGGAGCTGACCAAAAGTCTGAGCGGCATCAATATCCTGACCGTTGAGGAAGAAAATGAAAATACAAGAGGGGTTAACTTTTATGAGGAAATTATAGACGAACTTCCGGTTGATGAATACCAGGAGCTGATGGTCATCAAGGAAAAGGATCAGAATGTGCAGTTTTTGATCAGGGAAAAAGAGGGCAGGGTTTCGGAGCTGCTTCTGATAGTAGGAGGTCCGGAAGACAATGTCCTGATGAGCATACAGGGGAATATTGATCTGGAAAATATCGCCAACCTTTCCAGGATGATCCACATAGAGGGCATGGAGAACCTCGAAAAAATGAACGGAGAAGAATAACCGTCTTGATGATCCTGCCGCAGACCATTATTGACCATTTGCAATGTGTGGCAAGGGAATAATTTGTAACTTATCGGACCAATCATCAAAAAACAAATTATGAAAGCACTTACCACCATTTTTGCACGTTTCATTTTTGCACTGGTTTTTCTGGTCTTCGGCATGATGCATATCATGAAAGGCGAGGCAATGGCAGGTATGATACCGGAATGGCTGCCGGGAGCGGTATTCTGGGTATATCTGACCGGTCTGGCAATGATTGCTGCTGCTTTTTCCATTATTCTGAGGGTGTATACCCGGCTTGCCATGTTTCTTTTGGCATTGATGTTGTTAATTTTTATTTTTACCATTCATCTTCCGGGCCTGCTGGAAGGCAATCAGTCTTCTTTGTCCGCTTTGCTGAAAGATGCAGGACTGATGGCAGGAGCGCTCATCATAGCAGGTCAGTTGAAATAAAGCCATTTGTCATGAAAAGAATCCTTATTCTTACAGCCCTGTCTGTCATCATGCTATACCCAGCGGATGCTCAATTACTGAAGTACGGGATAAAAGGGGGCATCAACAGCACAACATTCAAACCGGATGAATTCGCCACCAGCGAATATTCGGTTGAGATACTGGAAGAAGCAAAAGTCGGTTATCATGCCGGATTGTTTTTTCAGGTAAATTTTTTCAGTCTGTTTCTCCGGCCGGAACTGGTATTTACATCCATGGCCAACGAGCTGAAGGTGGAAGATATTCTTTCCGGTCAGCCGGATGAAGCAGAAATCGTTGAGCAAAAATTCAACCGTCTGGACCTGCCGGTTCTTGCCGGCATGAAATTCGGTCCTTTGCGTGTGGGAGCGGGACCTGTGGCCAGTGTGACTTTGTCCAGCAAATCCGGGCTTGCCGACATCAGCGGATACGAAGAAAAGGTCAGGGATGCAACATTCGGTTTCCAGGTGGGAGCCGGTCTTGATGTACTGATGTTTTCCCTGGATGCCCGGTATGAAAGTAATTTGAGCAAACTGGGTGATGGTGTGAATATTCAGGGTCAGGAGGTAGGGTTTGATATGAGGCCCAGGATGTTTATTGTCAGTCTGGGAATTGCATTTTAACCCAACATGGATCAGCGGTTTGCAAGGGATATCAAGAAAGGTCTTTCCTCAAATCCCAAATTTATTCCGTCAAAATACTTTTATGACCAGGAAGGGGACAGACTCTTCCAGGAAATCATGAGAATGGAGGAGTATTATTTAACAGATTGTGAACTGGAGATACTCAAAGCAAATCAGGCCAGACTTGAAAAGCTTTTTTCCACCGGCCGCCCTTTTTTCCATATGATCGAATTTGGTGCGGGGGACGGACTGAAAACAAGGATCCTATTGAAATATCTTTCCGGGGCAGGAATTTCCTTTGAGTACAATCCCGTGGATATTTCACGTTCTGTTCTCCGGCAACTTGAACAATCCTTTCTTAAGGAAATTCCCGGGTTGCAGATGGAAGGCGTTCATGGCGAGTATTTTGAAGCCATGGATATATTAAAGGAAAAGGATGGATTTCATAAAGTCATATTGTTCCTGGGCTCGAACATAGGAAACTTCACGGAACAGGAGTCTGTTGATTTTCTCAGGGCCCTGGCTGAAAGAATGACACCCGGGGACCTCATGATGATCGGGATTGATCTGAAAAAAGATCCCCTGGTTATTATGAATGCCTACAATGACCGGAAAGGATTGACCAGAAGATTCAATCTGAATCTCCTGGCCAGGATCAACCGGGAACTCAATGGAGATTTTGACCTGGGCGGATTTGATCATTATCAGAGTTATGACCCTGTGTCCGGGGTCGCCAAAAGCTACCTGATCAGCATCAGAAAGCAGACGGTCAGATTAAAATCACTGGATCTTCCGGTGCATTTTGATCTGTTTGAACCTGTCCAAACAGAGATATCCAGAAAGTATGATGACGGAATGATCAAAAAGATTGCCGGGGAGGGCGGATTCGAAATCGTTGAATGGCTAATGGATACCAAAGGATATTTTGCCGACTTGATCATGCGGGTCAGTTCATCTGGAAATCATTATTGAGCCGCTGCTCTGTGTTTTTGATATGATGAAGGTATTTAAGCCTTGCGATTAGAAATGCTTCCCTCTCCGCCTTGTTATCCAGTTGAACGAAGTGAAATTTCTCGGCAGATGGCATGTTGAGTGAAATGGCAATGTGCATCAGGTTGGTTTCCGGATTTTCAGGATCGGGAAAGGAGGGATGTTTCGATTTTTCCCGGTACGATGAAATCAGACCGGTCAGTTCGGGATCCTGTAAGGTTGCATTGCATGGAATTATATCGATCTTGCCCCCGGCGTACAGTTTGCCCGGCATTTTGGGCTGATGGTCCAGTATTCTTATCAGATCAAGTCCTTTTACCTTGATGACCATTTCTCCTCTTGAATTGGTGGCCAGTATCTTATGGAGCATGACCATGCTTCCTGATTTTTGTATCCCGCCTTTTTCCATATAGGGGATGGCGAAAGGAACAAAATTCTTCCGGCAATCATTGATGAGTTGAATATAACGGGGTTCAAATATGCGAAGGGGGATATCCTCCCCGGGAAAGAGACAAATGCCCAGAGGAAAAAAAGGCATGATTTTGTTTAATGGATACATTTCTATTAACAATTCCAACGGATATTTGTTTATTTTTTTTGTGCTACAAATATTGTAATTTCATCACATGTGTTTCACCGTGGAGATCTATCTGACCCGGAAAGAGATCGAAAACAGGTTCAATGTACGTTTTGAACCTTCTGCCCGGTATGAACCTTCTTATTATCATAACGCCTTTGCCCTGCCTTATATACCGGTCATTACATCAGAACAACCGGATACGGTGTCTATGTACCAGTGGGGCCTGGTTCCCTATTGGGTAAAGGACATAAAGACCGCCGAAAAGATCCGGAAAATGACCTTCAATGCCAAGGCTGAAACCCTGGGATCCAAACCATCTTTCAGGCATGCGATCAGATCAAGACGGTGCATGGTGATCAGCCGCGGATTTTTTGAGTGGCAGGCAAGGGGTCATGAAAAAATACCCTATTATATTTATTCTGAGGATCATCAGCCTCTTTCATTTGCCGGATTATATGATGAATGGGTAGATCCTGAAAGCGGCGAGATCTTAAAAACCTTCACCATTATAACCACCCGTGCAAATTCATTGTTGGAAAAAATACACAACACCAGAAAACGGATGCCTGCCATTCTGTTGCCCGAAAATGAACGGGGATGGCTTGATATGGAAATGCCGGTTTCCGAGGCCGTAAAAATGCTTGAACCCATTCATGAGAAGCGGTTGAACGCGCACACAATCTCCAAAATGATTTCCCGTCCCGGATCGGAAAAAAATATACCTGAACTGATCAGCCCGGTTAATTACGGTGATGACAAGTTATCATAACCTCTCTTTTATTTTGCTTTGTTTGCCGGAATGAACTTTACAGCGGCGGAATTGATACAATACCGGAGTCCGGTCGGAGGCGGACCGTCTTTGAATACATGTCCGGAATGAGAGCCACATCTCGCACAGGTTACTTCGGTCCTGATCATACCATGACTTGTATCCTTTGACAAATTCAGATTTTTTTTTGCATGTACGTCTGAAAAACTTGGCCAGCCACTGCCTGAACGGAACTTCGAATCCGAATCAAAAAGTATGTTCCCACATGCTACACAGACGTAATGTCCTTTTTCATAAAAATCATAATATTTCCCTGTAAATGGCTTTTCAGTGCCTTTTTCCCTGGTTATGTGGAACTGAAAGGGTGTGAGGATTTTTTTCCATTCCTCCTCTGTCTTGATGATTTTTTCCATTGTATTTGTGTTTTGATCCTCCACGGCATGCTTACGGTTTTGTGAGAATACCAGACTGCCGGGCAGGAGAATTGCCAAAAAAATTGCCGTTTTGATTTTCATCCGGCGTCTTGTTGCCGGATCGGTATTGTTGGGCATGACAAGATATTTTTATTGAATCAATATTTTTTATTAATAACGGATTTTAACAATAATTGTTTATTGCCGGACGAAAATCCCGGGATACCGGACTTCATGTATATTGCACATTGATCCAATTTTTATCCGGGAAAAATACAGAAAAGGAATGCATGTTAAGTATCAGTATATCAGTATTTTTGCAGACAGGGAGTTGTTAACAAATTGTTAATAATTCACGTTAATAACATGTTTGGATGTTTCAGGAAAAACATTTGGAATGAATTGCATTATTAAGATATATTTGAATCACCAAGCGAGAGATAAAAGGTTGCCCGTTCCTGTAAAAAGTTTGAAGTTTTCTCACCTTTTGGAGAGAAAATTTCAAGCCGGGCTTCTCAAAGAGCAGGATCGTGAGGTTTTGTCACTTTGAAGTCAACAAGAACAGGCCGGGTGAAGGAAACAGGACCGTGAAAGGTTCTGTTTGATTTGCTCCATTTCATCGGAGCTTGGTTCGGGAGAACCGGTCTTTGATTTGATGGCTTGCCAGGGAACAGGGAAAGGATATTTCTTCGGAAGTAAACCCTGCCTTGTTCTGATTACCGGAAATGCCCGTCAGGACCTCTCCGGATCAATCAACCGGCAAGAAGAGATCTGGAGGATGCCAGGCCCTAACCGGCCCGGTTGAAACAGGTCCTGGTTTCACACATACAGGTCTTTATGGCCTGTCCCTGGTGAAACGATCATAATAACTGTAACTTGGCGCACTTGATTACTACGGTCATCAAGCTGTGAATGGGGATTTTTCTTAACAGAAAAGTCCCCATTACTGTTTTATGGGGTATTGTTTTATGGTTTTTTGTTCAATGATGCCTACAGTGGGATGTTGCCGTGTTTTTTCGGTGGTTTGGATTCGGACTTGTTTTTTGTCATATCAAGGGCACTGATCAATTTCTGCCTGGTTTGTCTTGGCAATATGATTTCGTCAATATATCCCAATTCAGCGGCACGGTAAGGATTGGAAAATGTTTTTGTATAGTCTGTAATCACTTTTTTCCGTTCGGTTTCGGTTTTCAGTTTATTCCTGTAAATTATATTTACAGCACCTTCGGAACCCATAACAGCGATTTCTGCCGTGGGGTATGCGTAATTGACATCAGCTCCGATTTGTTTGGAAGACATAACACAGTAAGCTCCTCCATATGCTTTTCTGGTAATTACGGTGATCTTGGGGACGGTTGCTTCCGAGAATGCGTACATCAGCTTGGCTCCATGCTTGATAATCCCACCGAATTCCTGAAGTGTCCCTGGAAGAAATCCGGGGACATCCACAAAAGTGATCAACGGGATATTGAATGCATCGCAGAAGCGGACAAACCTGGCCCCTTTGATCGATGAGCTGATATCCAGTACACCGGCAAGATGTGCGGGCTGATTTGCTACCATGCCTACGGTTTTTCCCGCCAGCCTGGCGAATCCAATGACCATATTTTTGGCATAATGAGGCTGTATCTCCAGAAAATTGTTGTTGTCTGCAACGGATTCGATAATTGTCTTGATATCATAGGGTTTATTGGGATCATCGGGGACCAGTGTCTGCAGTTCTTCATCTTCCCTGTACAGATCATCCAGGCATGGTTTCACGGGAGGATCTTCCATGTTGTTGGGTGGCAGATAACTGATCAGCTCGCGGATCATGAGCAGGGTTTGTTCATCATTTTCACCCATGAAATGTGCAACGCCGCTTTTTGAATTGTGCGTCATGGCACCTCCGAGTTCATCCTTGGTGACTTCTTCATGAGTTACTGCCTTGATCACGTCCGGTCCGGTTACAAACATATAACTGGATTTCTGGACCATAAAAATGAAATCCATCAGGGCCGGGGAATAAACCGCACCCCCTGCTGCAGGACCCATAATGGCGGCAATCTGGGGAATAACTCCTGATGATCTGACGTTCCGGTGAAAAATGTCGGCATATCCGGCCAGACTCTGAACACCTTCCTGTATCCTGGCTCCTCCTGAATCGTTCAGACCAATGACCGGGGCCCCCATTTTCAGGGCAAGGTCCTGAACCTTGATGATCTTATCTGCGTTGGCCCTGCTCAATGTGCCCCCATAGACCGTAAAATCCTGGGCGAAAACATAAACCAATCGCTTATCGATCTTGCCGTAACCGGTGACAATGCCATCTCCGGGGATCCGGTTCTTTGACATATTGAAATGCTGGCAGCGGTGCGTGACCAGTTTGTCCATTTCCACAAAAGAACCCGGATCAAGCAAGTCGGTAACGCGTTCACGGGCCGTTTTTTTTCCGCTTGAATGTTGTCTTTCAATCCGCTCTATACCTCCTCCAACTTCTGCTTCCTTGTTCTTTTCTTCGAATTGGGCATATTTTCTCTTCTGGGATGGCTTCATTCGTATATATTTGCGTTAACCATTTAATATCTAGCACGTTATAATGTCAGCTCTGATGCTTTTTTCTTTTGTTGCCGGCCTCCCGCAGGCTGTCCACATTACTATTCAATGGTGATCAGGATCTGGTTGCCTTCAATGACTGCTCCCTCTCTAGTGAGTATTTCCTTGATCCTGCCCTTTTTACCGGCTTTGTATTCACTTTCCATTTTCATGGCGGAAATGATAATGACGGTTTGACCGGATTCAATCTCATCACCGATTTTAACCGGAATTTTGATCACTTTGCCGGGCATTGGAGAAGAAATGGCTCCTTCTTCCCCTGCTTCAATGCTTTTTTTTCTGTTCTGTATATATCTTGTTTCAGAATCGATTATCTCAAGGTCAAAAGTCTTGTATTTTGTATTGACAATGTATTTTTTTGGTGATTCTACTTCGATCAGCTCAATGATATAGGATTTACCGTTATATAAAATGGAGTAAACACCTTCTTCCACCATAACAATGTCCAGAAGATATTCTCTCCCGTCAATTTCAAAGGTGAAGAGATCCTCTTCCTGCCTGGAGAGAATAACGTTGGCCAGTCTTTCATCAAGTCTTATCTCAAAGTCCATTTTTCCATGTCTTATCTGTTATAATCTCCATCTGTTGCTGTTCTTCCTTGCGAAATTTTTCCATTGGGATTCTTCATTGGACTGTGCTGCGGTAACCGGATGGGATCTTTTGAGCTTCCTGCTGTAATCGACAAATGCCGTCATGATGGCGATATCTTCGCAAATCATGTCGCATTTGGTATCGTCTGACATCAGTCTTTCCATGTTGTTCCCGACGAAATGGGTGTCATATTTTCCATTGACAAATTCCGGAGTTTCCATAATGTTTTCCAGGAAATTGATGGTGGTCTTGACCCCGCTGATTTTATATTCGTACAATGCTCTTTTCATCCGGTCAACGGCACCTTTTCTGTCGCTTCCCCAGACAATGACCTTGGAGATCATGGGGTCGTAGTAGATGGGGATCTTGTATCCTTCGTATACATAACCGTCAATCCTGATGCCCAAGCCGGTAGGCTCGGTGATGTGTTTGATCAGGCCCGGACTGGGCATGAAATTGTTTTCGGGATCTTCGGCGTATATCCGGCATTCAATGGCATGCCCGAGTTGTTTGATATTTTTTTGCGTCAGTGTGAGTTTCTGGCCGTTGGCTATCCGGATCTGTTCCTTGACCAGATCGATGCCGATTACCCTTTCGGTGATGGGGTGCTCAACCTGAAGTCGGGTATTCATCTCCAGAAAATAATAGTTCATATCGTTGTCGACCAGAAATTCAACCGTTCCCGCTCCTTCATAATTCACCGCTTTTGCCGCTCTGATGGCCGCCTCGCCCATTTCCTTTCTAAAGGCCGGTGTAAGGAGAGGGGAGGGGGTTTCTTCTACAATCTTCTGATGGCGGCGCTGAATTGAACATTCCCGTTCGCAAAGATGAAATGTATTGCCAAATTTGTCGGCCAGTATCTGGAATTCGATATGACGGGGCGATTCGATGTATTTCTCGATATATATCAGGTCATCACCGAAGGCGGAAAGCGCTTCGGATTTTGCGATTCTTATGGAAGGCTCTATGTCCTTTTCATATTTCACGAGTCTCATTCCTTTGCCACCACCTCCTGCAGACGCCTTGATGATCACCGGCAGACCGATTTCCCGGATATTTTCTTTGGCGACCCGGAAGTTGCGAACCGGTTCACGCGTTCCGGGAACAATAGGGACTCCCGCGTCGATCATGGTCTCCCGGGCAGTAATCTTATCCCCCATGGCGGATATGGCATGGGCAGATGGGCCAATAAAAATGATCCCTTCTTTTCTGCATCGTCTTGCAAATTCGGCATTTTCGGAAAGAAATCCGTAGCCGGGGTGTATGGCATCAACTCCCGACTTTTTGGCCGCTTCCAGTATTTTGTTGATTGAAAGATAACTTTCAGCGGAAGGAGCGGGCCCAAGGTAGCATACATTATCTGCATTTCGAACATGCAATGAGGTTCTGTCGGCTTCAGAGTAAACGGCGACCGTTTTGATCCCTAATTCCCTGCAAGATCTGATAATTCTGACTGCAATCTCTCCACGGTTGGCAATTAGCACTTTTCTTATCATATGCTTGAATTTACCAGAAACCCCCGGAGCAAAGATTACAAAAAAAAATTAAATGCAAAGTGCAAAACATTCTTTTTGGATTGGATTTGATGTTAATGAATTGACAACAAGTAAAATAATGTTGATATTTTTGTGGTAAGTCCGGTTACCCGGAATCCTGACAATAGTTATGTGGGAAAGAAGAAATAACTTTACAGGGAAATTTCGTAATCTATGAAGCATATTCGGTTGCTCCTCGGTTTTATTTTGCTCTGTCGGCCTGTTGCCGGTTCCGACCTTTTCGTCCGGCAAGAACTGCTGCAGATGAAGATATGGATGAGTTTCGATACGGTATTGTCCGATACCGGCGAGGACCCCTCATACCGTAAGATATCCCTCAGTTATTTTGATAAGAATGACTGGAAAAGAATGGATGCTGAAATACGTGTCAGGGGACATTTCAGGAAGGATCCTGACCATTGTGAATTTCCGCCCCTGAAATTAAAATTTGACAAGGAGAACCGTGAAAATACCCTTTTCGAGCCATACAAAAGCCTCAAAATGGTGACCCATTGTCAGAATAAAGGCCTTGGATATGAACAATTTCTGCTTCAGGAATATCTGATATACAAGATGTATAATCTGTTTACCGATCTGAGCTACCGGGTCAGATTGCTGATGGTGACCTATTACAATACAGATACGACCGGGCAGTATCTTCAGAAGTTTGCTTTTCTTTTGGAAGATCTGGATGACGTGGCGGAAAGGAACCAGGCCAAGGTTCTGGAACTGGATCATGTTAACCCTGAACGCTTGAATCAGGACCATTTCACCATGCTGAGCGTTTTTCAGTACATGATCGTCAATCGGGACTGGTCGATTACCATATTGCACAATATTGACATCATTGCCAAAGACTATTTTGAACCACCCTTCCCTGTTCCCTATGATTACGATTGGGCGGGGCTGATTGACATCCCTTATGGTGTTCCGCATCTGACAGGAAAAACCAGCAGGGTGCCTCAGCGGAGATTCAAAGGATTATGCCGCAGACGGAGAGAATTTAAAAAGGTATTCCGTCTTTTCAATGAAAAAAAACAGGAGTTATATCGATTGTGCATGAATTTCAGGTTCCTGGATGAAGTACATAAAAGAAGGACTATTCAAAATCTGGATATATTTTATTACATCATCAATGACAGATATCTTCGGGCCCAGGAATTTTACCACAACTGCAAATGATCTCATTGTGTTTTGTGCATTATTTTTTCCCCGGTTTGACCAATGTCGCGATTTATTTTGTTTTTGTTTGATCCGGGCTGGTTAAAGTAAGATTTCCTGGTGCGAATGATATTTATTTCAAATCTTATCAACACCTTCGCAAAACGATATTTATCTATGTAAAGACCTGTAAATCAATGTTTATACAAGGCCATTCTCAAATACATGTCCGGCAGGTCTCAGGATGCATTATCGTTTAATCGAAATTGTTATACCTTTGTCGACTTATTTAGGTTGTTTTATGTAAAATGATTCTAAATAAAGACAGGATGAAATATAATGTAATCAGAATCATACTGATCACGGTCTTTTTCTTCTGGGAGATCGCTTCCAGCTTTTCCGGAAAGGAAACAGGCCAGATAGGGGTGGTTGATGAGACCACTGCTTTGTCCTTTAAGCTGAAGAATGAATATTCCCGCTCTCACGGCACGACGGACTTTGAGCGAATGATTGAGCAGTTTATGGGTACATGGGATATCAAAGGGGCATCGGTAGCAATTACCAGGAACGGGAAGCTGGTTTATGCGCGTGGTTTCGGTTATGCAGATGAGGAACGACAAGAGAAAGTACAACCGAAACACCTGTTCAGAATTGCCAGTGTTTCAAAACTGATCACAGCAGTTGCCGTATTGAAGCTCAGGGAAGAGGGCAAACTCGATCTTGAAGATAAAGTATTCGGCGTTGAAGGCATACTCAATTCCGAAAAATACCTTCGTTTTAAGGATCCCCGGGTGGAAGAAATAACGGTTTATCATTTGCTGAGCCATACGGCCGGCTGGACAGACCGTTACGGAGACCCGATGTTCATGCCCCATGTGGTGGCACGTAAAATGAGTGCAAAACTCCCGGTGGACACTGAAACCATCGTCAGGTATGCGTTGACGCGGACTTTGTCATTCGATCCAGGCAGAAGGTACAGTTACTCAAACCTTGGATACGCCGTTCTGGGTGAGGTCATTGAGAAAGTGAGTGACATTTCATACGAAGATTATGTCAAACTCGCCATTCTGCATCCACTGGGCATTTATGATATGCATATAGGCAGGAGTTATTACCGGGAAAAATACATCAACGAGGTCAGGTATTATGAAAGACCCGGAACCAGCCCGACCCGGTCCTTTGATGACCGGTCCAGGTACGTGCCCAGGTCTTATGGCGGAAATGATATTACAAACCTGGGTGCTGCCGGGGGCTGGATTGCGAGTCCGGCCGAGATCATGAAACTGGTGGTCGCTGTTGACGGTATGGATAGCCAGCCCGAAATATTGAGCAGGGAATCCATCGATATCATGACTTCCGGGATTGGCCGTACCCATCACCTGATCGGATGGAAAGGGACCGACGGCAAGGGTACATGGTGGAGAACGGGGACTCTCTCGGGTTCTGCTGCTTTGCTGGTCAGACAAGCAAACGGTTTAAACTGGTTCTTTGTCATGAATACCACCACATGGAAAAGATCCCGGATACACCGTTATATATCAAGGACCATGTTTACAGCCATCAACAGCATTGACCGGTGGCCGGAAAAGGACCTTTTCAGATTGCAGGATCCATTGCCTGTACCAACAGCCTATATTACAAGGATAAACTACTGAATCAGTCCGTTGTTCATTTTTACCTGCTCATTGTGAAAATTATGGACCTGCATGCCTTTCATTGAATGAGAATTCATATTACTTTGCGGCATATTCGCCACATATATGGATATTCTTCAAGCCAGGCAGGTCCCATACCACGAAGCCCTGTCTAAAGACTTTGATATGATTATAGCCGTATCGGGCTATGAAAGCAGGTCTTCTTTCCTTGTCAGGCAGTTCGATCCCGGAAATGCTTCAAAGCAGGTTATCGGATTTTCCGATAAAACGGAAATCCTGTTCAGACCCTCGAATGACAAGGTCTTTGAGGAATTGGGCTACCGGTTTTTTCTATGGGACGGTGGAACAGCCCTGGATGCATCCCTGCTGTTTCAGGGCCTTGATAAAATAAAAACCGGGGAAGCCAACATCCTGATCGATTATTCGAGTATGACCAAAACATGGTATGCTTCCATAATCAATCATTTTCTTATGGAAAATCCCGGAATTCAGAAGGTCAATCTTTATTTCTCCTACACCCCTTCCGAATATGCCAGACCGAAAAAAGCCAGGCCTTTCAAAATTGCCGAACCTTTGGGATTCCGAAGCAAGAGGCTTTTGCCCGGAAAACCGGTTGCCCTGATTATGGGTCTGGGTTATGAGAAAGACCGGGCGGTATTTGTGCAAAAAGCCGTATCGCCCGATACGACCTATCTTTTCTATTCCGAACCGGCATTTGACCGTAGATTTGTTGAAAAAGTATACATCAACAATTTCCGTCTTATTGACAATTTGCAGAAGAATCAGGTGATCGCGTATCCTGTCAGGGAACTGGACAAGATCGACTACCTGCTGACCACTCTGTGTCTTGAACTACGTATGCATCATAAAGTGATTATTGCACCCATGGGCCCGAAACCTTTTGCCCTTTGCAGCTTGCTTTTGTCTGCACGTTATCCCGATATCGAGGTATGGAGGGTCAGTGCGGGGCCTTCTGAATGTGTCTATGACAGGAAGCCCGGAGGGGATCCGATTGTCTGCAGGGCCATTTTTGTATATGATGATGAAGCCTGTTGGGGGAGGAAATAAACATTTTACCGGTACGAGGGTTAATAAATAGGGGTTGTTTTCCTAAATTTATGCAAACAATCAAACTGAAATGTTATGTCAGAATTTGAAATTGTAATGCCCAAGCTTGGAGAAAGCGTTGAAGAAGCTACTATCACAAGATGGTTTGTTTCTGAAGGGGATAAGGTTGTGGAAGATGATCCTTTGCTGGAGGTGGCTACGGATAAAGTGGACTCAGAAATCCCGAGTCCGGTCGAAGGCACCGTCAAAAAAATATTGCATAATCAGGATGAACTGGTGGCTGTGGGAACGGTCATCGCTTTGATCGACCGGGATGGAGACGTTCCGGAAAAAGGAAAAGAAGAGGGGAAAAAGAAAGAAGAAACAGATGCAGGTGAAGGTATGGGCGAAAATATACGTGGAAAGGCAGGGAGATTCTATTCACCCCTGGTTAAAAAAATTGCACAGGAAGAAGGAATTGATATGGAAGAACTTGAATCCATTGATGGCAGTGGAAAGGGAGGCAGGGTGCAAAAAAGGGATATACTGAATTTTATTGAATCGCGCAGGGGCAAAGGGCAAAAACCACCGTCAGAACCCAAACCGTCAGAACCCAAACCGTCAGAACCCAAACCGTCAGAACCGAAACCGTCAGAACCCAGGCCGGCAGAACCCAAACCGTCAGGGGAGGAAAAGGAAAGCAGAGCTGAGGAAATTGTGGCCGGTGAACAGGATGAGGTGGTTGAAATGGACAGGATGAGAAAAATGATCGCTGAGCATATGATCAGGTCCAGGAAGGTATCAGCCCATGTGACCAATTTCATCGAAACCGATGTAACCAGTATCGTGTACTGGAGGGAAAAGATCAAACAGGACTTTTATGAAAGGGAAAAGATAAAAATTACCTATTTGCCCGTTTTCATGGAATCAACGATCCGCATGCTGAGGGAATTTCCGCTGATCAATACATCGGTCGACGGAACCCGGATCATCAAAAGAAAGCGTATTAACCTGGGCATAGCCGTTGCATTGCCTTCCAATAATCTGATCGTGCCGGTCATTAAAGATGCCGACCGGCTGAATTTGCTGGGTCTGGCCAAAGCCCTGAACAGAATAGCCGCTCTGGCCAGGGACAACAAACTGAGTCCGGATGACATTCAGGGCGGGACGTTCACCATTACCAACTTCGGGACTTTCCGCAATTTGACAGGAACCCCCATCATCAATCAGCCCCAGGTGGCCATACTGGCTACGGGTAGTGTGGAGAAAAAACCGGCAGTTATTGAGACTTCCACGGGAGATATTGTCGGCATACGCCATAAGATCATGCTTTCCCTGACTTATGACCACCGGATCGTTGACGGAGCCTATGCCGGTGCGTTTCTGAAGAAATTAAATGACGACCTGGAATCATTTGATATGGAAAGAAATATTTGATCCCATGACCAAAAACCAGTCAAAATGAACAAAAACAAGAAATACCATATTAAAGGAACAGACAAAGAGACTCTGGAGAAGTGGTACAGACTAATGACCCTGGGGCGCACCCTCGATGACCGGGCCCCCAATTATCTGAAGCAAGCCATCGGGTGGTCCTACCACGCCCCCTATGCGGGGCATGACGGTATACAGCTTGCCATCGGGCAGATTTTTGACAGGGAACAGGACCATTTGTTTCCTTATTACCGGGATATGCTGACGGCCATATCTGCCGGATTGACCGCTGAAGAGATCATTCTCAACGGAATTTCCAGGGATACGGATGTTGCCGGCGGAGGGAGGCATATGTCCAATCATTTTGCCAAACCCGAATGGAATATCCACAATGTGTCTTCATGTACGGGCAACCATGCCCAGCACGGCGCAGGGGTGGCCAGGGCCATCAAATATTATCAGACCAGGGGCATTGCCATTGTTTCCCAGGGGGAGTCTTCTTTCTCCGAAGGATATGTATATGAAGCCGTCAACGGTGCTTCCCGGGAAATGCTGCCCGTGTTGTTTGTTGTTCAGGACAACGGTTATGGCATCTCTGTTTCCAAGGAGGATCAGACTGCCAGGAGGAAAGTAGTCAATAATTTTTCAGGGTTTAAGAACCTGAAGGTTATGCACTGCAACGGCAAAGATGTATTTGATTCCATGAATACCCTGTATGAGGCCAGGGAATACATTCTGGAACATGAAATTCCTGTACTGGTCCATGCCAATTGTGTACGGATCCATTCTCATTCCAATTCGGACAGGCATGAATTATACAGGGATGATTATGAGCTGAATTATGTCAGGGAATATGACCCGATGGGAAAATACAGGAGATTGTTGCTGCGTTACGGAAGATTTTCGGAGGAAGAACTTGAAAAGATTGACCGGGATATCCAGGAAGAAGTCAAAAAGGCACACAAAACAGCGTTGCAGGCTCCTGAACCGTCTCCGGAATCCATCTATGATTTTGTCATGCCGGAACCCTTTCAACCGGAAAAATATACCAGGGGCATTCATGATCACCATGGTGAAAAGAAGAAATTGATCCAGGCATTGAACGAAACCCTGAAGGATGAATTCCGGAAGAATCCGGATTCGTTCATGTGGGGCCAGGATATAGCGAGCAGGGAGAAAGGCGGTGTTTTCAACGTAACCAAAGGAATGCAGCAGGAATTTGGCAAAGAACGTGTTTTCAATGCGCCTATCGCAGAAGATTATATCATGGGTACGGCCAATGGTATGAGCCGTTTCAGCGATAAAATAAGGATCGTGGTGGAAGGAGCAGAATTTGCGGATTATTTCTGGCCGGCCATGGAACAGTTTGTTGAATGCACGCATGACTACTGGAGATCCGGGGGGCAGTTTGCTCCCAATCTGACGGTCAGACTTGCTTCGGGGGGCTATATCGGTGGCGGATTGTATCATTCCCAGACCATTGAGGGCGCCCTGTCCACATTTCCGGGGACCCGGATCGTATATCCTGCCTTTGCGGATGATGCAGCGGGATTGCTGCGGGTGAGCATCCGGTCAAGGGGTATGACCATGTTTCTGGAGCCAAAGGCCTTGTACAATTCACCGAAGGCGGCCACACCCGTTCCGGATGATTTTGAGGTCCCTTTCGGAAAGGCACGGGTCCGCCGGGAAGGAGAGGATCTTACGGTGGTTACATACGGAAATACGGTTCACATGTGTCTTGAAGCGGCGGAAAAAGTTGAAAACGAGCAAAAAGGAAGCATTGAAGTGGTCGATCTGAGATCGCTTATTCCTTTGGACAAAGAAACCATACTGTCCTCTGTGAAAAAAACCGGGAAAGCCCTGGTTGTGCATGAAGACAAGGTATTTTCCGGTTTCGGGGCTGAAGTAGCATCATTTATTATGGAAGAGGCCTTCGAATTCCTCGACGGTCCGGTGCGGAGAACAGGTTCTTCCTTCACGCCGGTCGGATTCAGCAGGGTGCTGGAGAAAGCCATTTTGCCCGATACGGAAAAAGTACATCAGGCAATGACCGGACTCCTGGAATACTGAGGATATCCATCTTGACGCAAAACATACAGGCATGAAAAAAACAGGTATTTTTTACAGTTTCAATACTAAAGTAACTGCATCCATTGCAGAAAAGATCAGGGACCAATTCGGAGATGATCAACCGGAGATGATCAACGTTGAAGAAACCGGCAGTGAACAATTGAAATCCTATGAAAACATTATATGCGGGGTATCTACATGGTTTGACGGAGAACTGCCCAATTACTGGGATGAATTCGTTCCCGAAATTGAAGAAACCGATTTGAAAGGCAAAAAAGTTGCCATTTTCGGACCCGGTGATCAGGAAAACTATCCCGAAAATTTTGTGGATGCCATGGGGATCCTTGGCAATATTCTGGAGCAACAGGGAGCCGTGCTGGTAGGATTTACGCTGCTCGAAGGTTATGAATTCGAAAAATCGGCCGCGGTCCGGGAGGGAAAATTCATCGGCTTGCCCATTGATGAAGTCAACCAGGCCAAAATGACCGGTGAAAGGGTGAAAAAATGGGTGGAACAATTAAAGAAGGAATTCAGTTAAAAAGCATCAGGGCATGGTTGTATTCGGCCGTCCGGAACAGGATCACGGATCATTTCCGCAAAAAGAAACCCGGGTCAAAGTATACCGGGCCCGAAAGCCACCAGCCTTCCGGCGGACAATCTTCGCAGGAAGGGAGCAGGGATGGTTCAATAATAACATCATTTAAGAATCCATGAATATGATCAAATCTGACAACGATTTCCAGGAAAAAGAACCGGTCTCCAGGAGACGGTTCCTGGGGCAGGCGGCTGCTGCCACAGCGGCCTTTACCATTGTCCCCGGCCATGTGATCGCCGGAATGGGGCACACCCCGCCCGGTGATAAACTCAACATTGCGGGGATAGGCATCGGGGGTAAAGGCAAATACAATCTAAGGAACATGGCAGGGCAGAACATTGTTGCCCTTTGCGATGTGGATTGGGATTATGCCGGACCTGTTTTCGATGAATATCCCAGGGCCAGGAAATACAGGGATTACAGAGTCATGCTGGAGAAACAGAAAGACATCGATGCCTGTATGATCGCCACACCGGACCATACACATGCCATTCCGGCCATGATGGCCATGCAGATGGGCAAGCATGTTTATGTGCAGAAACCTTTAACCCATTCAGTGTGGGAATCCAGGCAACTGGCCATGGCAGCCAGGAAATACAGGGTTGCCACACAAATGGGCAATGAGGGACACTCCAGCGACGAGGTCATGGAACTGGCTGAAATGATCCAGAGCGGACTCATCGGGGATATCCGTGAGATTCATACCTGGAGCGATCGCCCGATCTGGCCTCAGGGACTCAGAAGGCCCGTGGCCACGCCGGAAGTACCGGAAACATTATCCTGGGACCTCTTTCTGGGCCCTGCACCGGAACGCCCTTACCATCCTGACTATACGCCCTGGGATTGGCGTGCATGGTGGGATTACGGCACGGGTGCCCTGGGGGATATGGGTTGCCATATTCTGGATACGGTTTTTTATTCCATGAATCTTAAATATCCTGTAAAGGTCCATGCCAGTTCCACGGAAGTCAACATGGAAAGCGCCCCGCATGCTTCACGTGTGCACTTTGTCTTTCCCGAAAGGAATGCTTTGCCAAATCTGTCCATGCCCGAAGTTGAAGTTACATGGCATGACGGAGGATTGTTGCCGGAAAGACCCGAAGAATTGCCGGACGGTAAGGAGATATGGCCCGGAGGAAACCTTTTTATCGGAGAAAAAGGAAAAATCCTGTGCTCCACCTATGCCCGTGAAGTAATTGTTCTGCCTGAAGGGTTGACATACTCCGGTTCAGGGCAGGTTCACAAAAGGATCCCGGATCATCCGCTGGGGGGCGGGAGACATGAAATGGAATGGGTAGAGGCATGCAAGACGAGTCCGGAATCCCGGGAAGGTCCCAGTTCGAATTTTGACTATGCAGGACCTTTGACTGAAATGGTTGTCATGGGGAATCTGGCCGTTCGTGCCCAGAGTTTGCACCGGATCCTGGAATGGAAAGGAGAGGAGATGGAATTTACCAATATCGGGGAAAATGAAGAAATGGAAGTTCTGGCAACGGATTTCGATACACTGATCGAAGAGAAGAACCGTTACGGTACCAGGCGGATCAGTGTTCCGGCCCGGGAAATGGTCAGCAAATGGGTAAAACATGAATACAGGGAAGGATGGAGTTGGTAATAAAAGGTTTGGCATTCATACAGGTATTCCTGCTGTTCATGCCAATGATACAGGCCCAGAACCGGCAAATCGTGTGTAAATCATCAACAGATACAGGTTACGCTTATTTACTGTATACTCCTGAAATGTATGAAAGGTCCCGGGATGAGTTTTTTCCCCTGGTTATATTCCTTCACGGATCGGGAGAACGGGGAGACGATCCCCAAAAGGTCAAAAAGCATGGTCCCCCGAAAATGATAGGGGAGGGCACTTTTTTTCCTTTCATACTGGTTTCGCCCCAATGTCCTTTTTATGAGCGCTGGTGTATAGGAAAGCTAAGGGATCTGCTGGATGAGATCCTGGAGAAATACCGGGTGGACCCCTCAAGGATCTACCTGACCGGATTGAGTATGGGGGGATATGGCACCTGGGACATGGCAATTGAATACCCCGGGATTTTTGCCGCCATTGTTCCCATATGCGGATGCGGAGATCCTGAAAGGGCAAAACGGATCAGACACATTCCCATATGGGTATTTCATGGTTCGGAAGACAAGGCCGTTGATGAACGCTGTTCTGCTGAAATGGTTGATGCACTTGAAAAATGCAATGGAAAGGTGAAGTATACCCGTTATGAAGGGGCAGGCCATGCCGAGGCCTGGGAAAATGCATATGGCGACCCGGAACTCTGGGAGTGGATGCTTAACCAGAAGAAGAGGCAGGATTGCTTCCCGGAGTAGGGGCCTTTTTTTTTGTTGGAGTCGCAGATGTTGTTTTTCGGGTTCCTGTTTTCCTTGCAGCCGTTGCCTTCCGGCGGGTGGCTGTTTGCCGGGTGGAAACTTTCTTCGGTGGCCTTCCCACCGGGCGCTTTTTTCCGGGTGCGGTTTTCTTTGTTTGTCCGGTTTTTTTTGCCTGTACGGTTTTTTCCTCCTGAACGGTTTTCCCGGATCTGATTCCCGTGTATTCCCGGTATAATTCCGGTTCCTTTGTCTGGAAAACGACCATCAGTTTGTCCAGTCTGTTTTTCAGGATTTTCTGGTTTTCTTTCATCGTTTTTTTGATCTTCCCGGTGAATTTTTTCTTTTCCGAACGGATTTGCTTTTCTTTTTTTACTGCATCGGAAAAACCGAGCAGGGTTTTTTCCATTTCGTCAAGCATGCCAGGTGTGATACCGTAATCTCCAGGCAAGGGTGGGGCGGCCGGAGCTTTTTTCTTGTTTTTGTCTTGTTTGCCGCCGCCTTTTTGTATGATTTGAACAGATTGGTCCATCAGTTTCTTTGCTTTCTTCAGCATTTTCCGGCTTGTTTTGATCAACTCGGTGTCTTTGAGCTGGTCCGCTTTGGCACCGGCCTGGTTGCTGATCTTCCTGAGCTTTTTGTCACCGGTATCGCTTGAATAGACTGCCAGCAGGGCGGCGACCGGACTGGTTTTGTCAATCAGTGCAGTGCGTTGTTTCTTGCGGTTGTTTTTAAATGGATTAAGATTGTTTTCTGCCTTTTTTCTTTGTTGGGAAACGGTTTTAAAATTGTTGACAAATTGGTCATAGGTTTGCTTCAGTTCGGGCAAAGCGTTCAGTTTTCCGGCATTTTTTTCCATGAATGCATATATTTTGCCGAACATGTCCAATTTTTGGGTCTGTTTCTTTTTCATACGGTTATACTGTGATTTTTAGAAATTATGCTATTACAGGTGTGAATCAAATATATAGAAAAAATCTGATAATATACAAATCAAGGGATCCGCTATCCGGGCACGGACGTTTGATCATAATGCGAGTTCCAGTATGCTTCTATCCGGTTGACAAATGATTTGACTTTTTCACCATAGACATATTTGCCGTTTTCAAAAGCCTTTCTCTGAACTTTATTGCGTTCGGCAGAAATGGCCGAAGCGATACTGCTCATCTCCGGAGCATTTATTTTAAGTGAGCTTTGGTTTTCAACCAGGTAATGATTCAATTCGGAAAGGTCATGATCTATTCCCAGCGCATCCGATATTTTGTACAGCTTTTTGATCGTGCTGTTCAGCATTCCACTCCAGACCGGTTGGAATATTTCAAGGATATACATCAGGTATTTTGCCCTTTTTCTCCAATAATGCAGATTGAAAGGAATGGTTTCATTATATGCCCTTTGCATGGCCTTTTTGCCTCTCCGGTATACTCTGCTCAGTCCGGGCTTCAGGGCGCTAAAATCTTCGTGATTAAAAGGCATTTGGGACAATCGCTTTTCTGCAAGCTCCAGGTCCTTTCTGATTTTTTTTGTCAGATCCGGGTTCATGATAAGCTCCCGGCTTTGTTTTTCCATTTCACCATCAATGGCTTCAATGATGGGTGGCAGGATGGGATCGGGAAGATTGGGAGGATACTTTTTTCTGAGATATTCCAGACTTTCCCTGAATACCATGAGATCACGCAAGGAAGAAATCGATCTGGCCGTATCCCGGTAAAATATATTTTCTCTCCGGTACCATGCATATCCTGTTTCACCTCTGATCAACCGAAGAATGGCACGGATTCTTTTCATGCATTTCCTGATTTCATGAATGGATGTATGAGGATCGTCTTTCATGTGCAAGGACAATTCGATGCTCTTCCTGATCTGATCCGAGATAATCCTTTTGATATTCAGGGAAAGGCAATCTGTACCTTTAATTATAGCTTTATTCATAATTCCCTGATATCTACAAATTTGCCACTTTCTATCTGAAGTATTTTTTTAAATGCCTTGATCAGTCGGGGAGCGGCGGTTGCGGGACCGGGCATATCCGGGGTTCCGCGCATGCTTTTAAGGCGTTGAACAACCGAAAACCTTTCATCCTCCGGTAAACCCGAAATGTATTCCTGCATGGAAGTATCTATGATCCCGGGTGCAATTGCTGAAAAATGTGTGTTTGGGAATTCTTTTGCATACAGTTTTATAAGCATGTTCAAAGTGGCTTTTGACAGTGCATAGCCGTTCCAGCCACGTGCACCTGAAACGGCAGCACCGGAAGAAATGGCTACAACCTGTGATATGTCTTCCATCAGCGTAAACAATGAATCAATGATCACCTTATTGGCCCAGACATTCACGTTCATGATATCTTTTAATGTTTGTAACGATGTGTCTTTCAGATCATTGATAGGGGGAAGGGTGCCTGCATTCAATACCACCAGATCCAGTTTTCTCAAATTTTCCAGAAATTTTCTCAGATTTTGCCGGATCTCTCCGAATTGGGTGATATCCTGTGAGAGAAAATTGAAATGTTCAAATTTCTTCAATTTCGCATGGTCCCGGCGGCTTATTCCATACACCGAATGTCCGTTAATCAGATATTCCCGTGCCAGTCCGTAGCCGATACCCGAACTGATACCGGTTATAAAAATTTTCATAAACTTCTTTAATTATTGACATATAAAGATAATTGCTATAATGAAAAATTAAAAACAAGCGAATCAATTCATTATTCGTTGGTCTTCAGAAAAACATTTTTCATTATATTTGACCCCTGTATTTATTATTTAATTTTTTACAATATGAAACGTGGTAAAGTAAAATTTTTCCTGGAATCCAAAGGATATGGGTTCATTGTCGATGATGAAACGGATACTGATTATTTTGTTCATGTATCCGGATTAATCGATGAAATCAAAGAAAATGATGAGGTTACCTTTGAAGTCAAAGAAGGCAGAAAGGGTTTAAACGCAGTTGATGTTCGACTGGCATAGATATTTTTTTTGATTGAATCATTTGAGAAAAAGGCCGTTCTTGTAAGAACGGTTTTTTTTTGGTTTTTATGTTAACCGGGTGTGCCGGATGGAAATTTGAAAATAATTTGTAATTTTCTTATGAATCTTCTAATTTTGGAGTTATTTATTCCAAATTGAGGGCCAAAATGGAAATAATGATTCCGAGATGTTTTAAGCCACCTGTTCAAAGTTATTTCTTATTTGGGCCCAGGGGATCCGGAAAATCAACATTTCTGAAGGTGAACTACCCGGGGGCAGTCTATATTGATTTACTCAAACCTGATGTACAGAGAAAATACCAGGCTAGACCCGAAACAATTATCGAACTGGTAGATGCAAATCCTGACAATGAAATCATTGTCGTGGATGAGATACAGAAAGTTCCTGAAATGCTGAGTGCAATTCACAGCATATTGGAGGAAAAACGAAATATAAGGTTCATTCTTACCGGATCAAGTGCTCGTAAACTGAAGAGATCCGGTCCTGATTTGATGGCTGGAAGGGTATTGTTAAGAAATATGTATCCCTTTTTACTATCTGAATTGCAGAAAGAAGCAGATTTTTTAAAAGCTCTTGAATATGGGTTATTACCAATTATTTACTTGTCAAGAGATCCCGGAAGCACACTTGAATCGTACATATCTCTCTACATACGTGAAGAAGTACAGTATGAAGGACTGGTCAGAAATATCGGGAATTTTTCCCGATTCCTGGAAGCTATAAGTTTCTCACACGGATCGATTCTGAACATTAGCAATGTTGCACGGGAATGCGAAGTAGAACGTAAGGTGGTTGAAAACTACATTTCAATACTCGAAGATATTTTATTGGCAACACGTCTGCAGGTATTTACAAAACGTGCACAGCGAGCTCTTGTAGCTCATCCGAAATTTTACCTTTTTGATGTAGGTGTTTTCAAAGCATTAAGGCCAAAGGGTCCGCTGGATAGTCCAAATGAGATTGACGGAGCAGGGCTTGAAGGATTGGTATTTCAGCATTTGAAAGCCTGGAATGCCTATCAAAGCAACAAATTTGAAATCTTTTTCTGGCGGTCTCGCGGAGGAATTGAAGTTGACTTTATTCTTTACGGAGAAGAAGGGATCTATGCAATTGAAGTAAAAAATTCAGATAAGATCCGGAACCAGGATCTTCGTTCATTAAATGAATTCAAAGAGGATTATCCGGAAAGCAAAACTATTTTTCTCTACAGGGGAAAAGAGAAACTTTTAAAAAACAAAACACTATGTTTACCATGTGACGAATTTTTATACAATGTGCATCCTGATAGAAACATTCATGCGATCATGTATTGAACTGAAGCCGGATATTTGTCCGATAATTAATATTATGTTTAATAGGAAAAATAAACAAAAAGGAGCAGTTTTTTGGCTGCTCCTCTCCTTTTAATATTTCTTGCAATACTGTTTTTTTTCTTCAGCATATCATTGGGCTTTTGCCTTTGCAAGTTTTTCGCTGATTTCTTCATATTTTTCCTGCATCTGCAGCCGGTAATAAATGGTCTGGAGTGTTTCCATGGTGGCTACATCATCGGGTTTGAGCTCGTGGGCGTTCTCCAGGGGTTCCAATGCCTTTCTGACCACTTTGTCTGCTTCTTTCCTGGCGGCATTGTATTCATCGACATCCTGTATTTCATTGGCTTTAACATACATTTCAACGGCCTGGTTGAAATACATGGCGCCCAGGTTGAACCAGGCATTGAAATATTCAGGATCAACTTCAATGGCCTCTTTGTAAGCTTCTTCGGCTTCTTTATCCTTCCCGGTCGTCTCATACATGGTGCCCTTGGCAAAATAAATGGAGGGATTGTCGGATTCCTCTTCTTCGGCCATTTTCAGGTATTTCAGGCCTTTTTCAGCATTTTGTGCACTCAGGTAATAATTGACGATCTCAAACAACAGCAGTGTTGTATCCGGATATTCCCCGAAACCATCTTCCAGCGTTTTGATGGCTTTCATGGAGTCACCTTTTGCAATATATTCCCTTTTCAGAAGATAATATGCATCGCTGCCACCATAGTTGTTTTCAATGGACTTTTTAAAGTATTTGATGGACTTGTCATGGATACCGGCATTTGCCGCTGCCAGTGCGGCATTATATATGGTCAGGGTATCGACCAGGTCTTCAGGATAAACGGGCGTATTTTGTAATTCAATGATTTTTTCAAATGAATGCAGGGCTTGTTCATAACGCTTGTTACTGAAATCAAGGATTGCATCCGCTTCATACTGTTCCTTCAGTCTGGTGAAATTATCCTCAAGCCGGTCGGCATACTTGTCCTGATCAAGTTCCAGGGCTTTTTTATACGCTTCAAGTGCTTCATCCAGAGGATTCGGGTGTAGCTTTTCGGTCTTTTTCCAATCGATCAGTACATCATTCTGAAAAATCAGTGTAACCCGGTCAAAAACATGTTTTTCAACGGTAGCTCCGTTTCGTTCTTCGGTAATGACCTCATCCGGATTTTTCAGATAAAGCTGGCTTTCCGTATCCGGCATGCCTACCCTGAGAAATTGTATATCAACATCATGGGCATCCTGAAAGATATCTCCCCTGTTGGCCCATATTCTGGCTTTCTGACTTTTCCTGGGATGCTGAATTTTTTCATTGCTTTTCTCCACCTGTCTTTTAACGGCATCATAACTCAGACCGGTTGGTGTCGGCATGGTCTGGGTAAAAGCTGACATCCAGGTTGTGACGAATATCAATAGAACGGTCAGTTTTTTCATCTTTTAATAATTTGATTTGAATTCGTGTAAAAATAATGCTTTTATGATGAAACATCAAAATCTTTGCCAGACTTAAAATGACACCTATTCTGCTTCTGCGCTGGGATCTTTTCCTTCCGGATATCCATTGTATGCTTCAACATTGGCCACGGCTGCTATTGAATCCCCTTCCCGGAGATTGATAAGCCTGACTCCCTGTGTGTTGCGTCCCATTACCCTCATTTCAGCAACAGACATTCTTATGGTGATCCCAGATTTGTTGATGATCATGATATCATCATGCCCGGTAACAGGCTTGATCGCCATCAACTTTCCTGTCCTGGGGGTAACGTTGATCGTTTTTACTCCTTTTCCTCCCCGGTTGGTTATCCTGTATTCATTGGCGGCCGACCGTTTTCCATAGCCTCTTTCCGATACCACCAGTATATCCTGATCTTTGTCCTCCAGGCATACCATACCGACGACTTTGTCATTTTGATCAGAGGGAGTGATGCCCCGTACGCCCGATGCGCTCCTTCCCATTGGCCGGACTTTGCTTTCGTGGAACCTGATCGCTTTTCCGGATTCCACAGCGATGAAAATGTCGTAGTTACCATTGGTGAGCGTGGCTTCGATCAGATTATCCCCTTCCCTGATCCCAATGGCATTGATGCCGTTTTGGCGGGGCCTTGAATATGCTTCCAGGGAGGTTTTTTTGATGAGTCCGTTCCGGGTACACATGACAATGAAATTGTTGTTGATGTATTCTTCATCGTCAAGGGTCTTCACATTGATAAAAGCCCTCACCGTGTCATCGGGATCGATGTTGATCAGGTTCTGGATTGCCCGGCCCTTGGAGATTCTGGTCCCCTCAGGGATTTCATATACTTTCAGCCAATAGCATTTTCCTTTTTCTGTGAAAAACAGCATGGTATTGTGCATGGTGGCTGTAAAAAGGTGTTCCAGAAAATCTTCTTCGCGCGTGGTGGAACCCCTGGAACCTACCCCACCCCTTCCCTGGGCCCTGAATCCGGTCAGGGGAGTTCTTTTTATGTAACCCAGGTGGCTTATGGTTATGACCATGTCTTCATCGGCATAAAAATCCTCCGGGTTGAATTCTTCCGCATCGGGCATAATCTCTGTTTTCCTTTCATCTCCGTATTTTTCTTTGATCTCCAGCATTTCTTCCTTGATGATGTTCATGCGCAGGGATTCATCCGACAGTACATTTTTCAGGTATCCGATCAGTTTGATCAATTCCTGATGCTCTTCCCTTACCTTCCCGATTTCCATACCGGTCAGTTTCTGAAGCCGGAGATCGAGTATGGCTTTTGCCTGGATTTCGGTCAGCTCAAACTTGCTCATCAGGCCTTCCTTTGCTTCCTCGACTGTTCCGGAAGCCCTGATCAGGTGTATCACTTCATCCAGGTTATCCAGGGCAATAAGCAATCCTTCCAGGATGTGGGCCCGTTTTTCTGCCTGGTCAAGCTCGTATTTTGTCCGTCTTACAACGACTTCATGTCTGAATTTTACAAATTGACCGATCATTTGTTTCAGATTGAGAATCCGGGGCCGTCCGTTGACAAGAGCTATGTTGTTGACATTGAAGCTTGTTTGTAATTGGGTATACTTGAGTAATTTGTTCAGAACGACGTTGGCTCTGGCATCTTTTTTCAGAATGATGACAATACGCATTCCTTTCCGGTCGGATTCATCGTTGATATATGAAACTCCTTCGATCTTTTTCTCGTTGATCAATTCCGCAGCTTTCTTTATGAGTTCGGCCTTGTTCACCTGGTAAGGTATCTCGGTAACAAGGATTTTTTCCCGGCCGCTTGGAGTGATTTCTATTTCCGTTCTTGACCTGATCACGATCCTTCCCCTGCCTGTTTTGTATGCTTCCCTGATTCCTTCATATCCATAAATGATCCCGGCAGTAGGAAAATCAGGTGCAACGATCAGGTTAATCAGTTCGTCCACTTCGATTTCAGGGTTGTCAATATAGGAAACAATGGCATCGACGGCATTCTTCAGGTTATGCGGCGGTATGTTGGTGGCCATGCCCACGGCTATCCCTGTTGCCCCGTTAACCAGCAACAGGGGTATTCTTGTGGGCAGTACCGAAGGTTCGGTCAGCGTATCATCAAAATTGAGTTCAAAATCGACCGTTTCTTTATCAATATCGCTGAGTGTTTCTGCAGTTATTTTCTGGAGCCTTGCTTCTGTGTATCTCATGGCGGCCGGACTGTCACCGTCGATGGATCCGAAATTTCCCTGACCGTCGACAAGGGGATACCGGAGCGACCAGGGTTGTGCCATGCGAACCATGGCATCGTATACCGAAGAATCTCCATGTGGATGATATTTTCCCAGGACCTCCCCCACGATCCTGGCTGATTTTTTGTAGGGACGGTTTGCGTACATTCCCAGATCATGCATTCCATAGAGTACCCGGCGGTGAACAGGCTTGAGTCCGTCCCTGATATCCGGCAAAGCCCGCGATACGATCACCGACATGGAATAGTCGATGTAAGCGGACTTCATTTCTTCTTCAATGTTGATCTTTATGATCTTTTCTCCTTCTTCCATTAATCAAAAAAAATTGACTTTCAAAACAATTATCTACTCTGTGCGTTTATCATTAATAAGGCCCCAAGATAGTGATTAATTGTGTCATTAAGAGTGCTTGAGGGCCATATTTTTCAACAGTTATGTGTTTATAATTGATGTTTTATTTATTGTTATATTTGTAGTTGGTGTAGTAATTTTATTTATGAATCTGAAGTTGATCAAAGCATGGATGCAAAGTTTTCACAAAGAATAAAAGACGTACTTTCATATAGCAAGGAAGAAGCCATCAGGTTGGGCAATTCGCATATCGGGACGGAGCATCTTTTCCTGGGTATTTTGCGTGACGGGGAAGGTGTGGCCATCGATATACTGGTATTGCTCGGAGCGGAACTGTATGATCTCAGAAGATCCATCGAAGAATTGATCAAACCCGAGAAGAGTAAAAAAATAAGTGATACCGATAGCATTCCCTTGCTGAAGAATGCGGAAAGGGTTTTAAAACTTGTTTATCTGGAAGCCAAGGCTCTCCGGGATGAGACCATTGATACCGGGCATTTGCTTCTGGCCATCCTGAAGGACGAGAACAGCATCGCAACACAGATATTGAAAGATCGTGATATTGATTATCATACTGTCAAGGCCGAGATGGAAGATACCCCACAGGAGATAAAGTCAGAATTCCCGGGGGATGAAGACGACGAGGATGATGCAAAAACCCAGTTTGGCGGAGGAAGGCCGGCCGGACCCGGATCAGCGGCCAAATCAACATCGGATACGCCGGTTCTTGATAATTTCGGGATCGATCTTACCAAAGCAGCCGAAGAGGACAAGCTGGATCCCATCATCGGGAGGGAACGTGAGATCGAGCGCCTTGCCCAGATCCTGAGCCGGAGAAAAAAGAACAATCCGATCCTGATCGGAGAACCCGGTGTGGGCAAATCTGCGATTGCCGAGGGTCTTGCCATGCGCATTGTTCAACGCAAGGTTTCACGCGTATTGTTCGGCAAACGGGTGGTTACGCTCGATCTCGCCAGCATTGTTGCCGGGACCAAGTACCGGGGACAATTTGAGGAACGCATGAAAGCCATTCTTAATGAATTGGGCAAGACTTCCGATATCATCCTGTTCATTGATGAGATTCATACCATAGTGGGTGCAGGAGGGGCTACCGGTTCGCTGGATGCAGCCAATATGCTGAAACCTGCCCTGGCACGTGGTGATATCCAATGCATCGGGGCAACGACCCTGGATGAGTACCGTCAGCATATTGAAAAAGACGGGGCCCTGGAGCGCAGGTTTCAGAAAGTGATGATCGAACCCACCACCGTTGAGCAGACCATCGAGATCCTGAATAACATCAAAGATCGTTACGAAGAACATCATAATGTGTACTTTACCCCGGAAGCGATTGAATCATGCGTTAAGCTGACCCAGCGTTACATATCGGACAGGCATCTTCCGGACAAGGCCATCGATGCCATGGATGAATCGGGATCAAGGGTGCACATCACAAACATCAAGGTTCCTGATAAGATCCTGAAGATCGAGAGGGAAATTGAAGAAACCAAAAAAGAGAAGATACAGGCCGTTAAGAACCAGAATTTTGAGCGTGCCGCAAGCTTCAGGGACCGGGAGAAAGAGTATATGGAATTGCTGGAAAAAGAAAAGGTTGGTTGGGAAAAAGAACTCTCGAAAAACAGAGAAACAGTTGATGATGAGAAAGTTGCTGAAGTTGTTGCCATGATGACCGGTGTTCCGGTCCAGAAAATCGCCCAGGCCGAGGGAGCAAAACTGATGAAGATGCACGATGAACTGAGTACCCGGGTGATCGGACAGGAAGAAGCCATATCGAAAGTTGTCAGGTCTATACAAAGGAATCGTGCCGGATTGAAAGATCCCAATAAACCCATTGGTTCGTTTATTTTTCTGGGTCCCACAGGTGTTGGCAAAACACAGCTGGCCAAGGTTCTGGCGCAATATCTTTTTGATTCGGTCGACAACATGGTCAGGATCGATATGAGTGAGTACATGGAAAAATTTTCCGTGTCAAGGCTGATGGGTGCCCCTCCGGGATATATCGGGTATGAAGAAGGAGGCCAGCTGACCGAGAAGGTCAGGAGGAAGCCATATGCAGTCGTATTGCTGGATGAAATTGAAAAAGCACATCCGGATGTTTTTCACATCCTCCTTCAGGTACTGGATGAAGGTCAATTGACCGACAGTCTTGGCCGCCGGGTCGATTTCCGGAATACCATTGTGATCATGACTTCGAATATCGGCACACGCCAGCTCAAGGATTTCGGACAGGGTGTTGGCTTTACCACCAGGGTACAAATGACCAAAAGCAATGATTATGCAAAAGGCATAATTCAGAAAGCATTAAAAAATGCTTTTGCCCCGGAGTTTATCAACCGGGTTGATGATGTGGTGATATTCAATACTTTGTATCGCGAAGACATACATAAAATCATTGATCTGGAGTTGACTGGATTGTACCAGCGGGTTGAAGCCATGGGATACAAAATGAAAGTGTCAGGCGGCGCCAAGGATTTTCTGCTTGAAAAGGGATATGATATACAGTTTGGTGCAAGGCCGCTGAAACGAGCCATTCAGAAATATATCGAAGATCCCATGGCCGAAGTGATCATCAAGGCCTCCATCCGGGAAGGTGATACGGTGTCTGTGGGCTTCAACAAGAAAAAGGAAGAAATCACCATCAAGGTTGTAAAAAGAAAAGTCAAAACGGAGAAATAACCCTTCACACGGGCACTGCATTCAAATCATGGGTTTCTGCCCCGGTAATTCTGACATCGCAGAATTGTCCGGGGCCTGTTTTTTCGGCACTTTGAATATATACTTCCTGATCGATATCCGGAGAATCGTGTTCGGTCCTTCCGATATTGAGGCCCCTGTTTTTTCTGTCAATATGCACGCGCAGTATCCTTCCGATTTTTTGCCGGTTCATTTCCAGTGAGATCACTTCCTGTTTTTCCATGATCCTTCTTTTCCGCTCTTCTTTGATCCGGGACGGAACTTCATCCGGATAATGTTTGTGTGCGTAGGTTCCTTCTTCTGCAGAATAACTGAATACACCCAGGCGTTCGAACCTGATTTCTTCAATGAATCGTTCAAGCTGAATGAAATCATCTTCCCGTTCGCCGGGATATCCCACCATTACAGTTGTTCTTAGGGCTATGCCCGGAACGGTTTCCCGGATCTTTTCGATAAGATCAAGGATGTCTTTTTGCCTGGTTCCTCTGTGCATCTTTTTTAATATCCGGTCTGAAATATGCTGAAGGGGTATGTCCAGGTATTTGCATATGTTGGGTTGCCGGTTGATCAAATGCAGAATTTCTTCGGGAAAACCGGAAGGATGCAGATAGTGAAGCCGCAGCCACTCTATGCCGTGCAGGCCGGAAAGGGTTTCTGTCAAACCGACCAGATTCCGGACATCTTTCAGATCTTTTCCCCAGGAATTCAAATCCTGGGCGATCAGTATGATCTCATGGGCTCCGTTGGCTATAAGAAAATTGGTTTCTTCGACAAGGTCTTTCAGCTTTCTTGAGCGATGGGGCCCGCGGATTCCTGGTATGGCACAGAATCCGCATTTCCTGCTGCATCCCTCGGATATTTTAAGATAGGCGTAATGGGAAGGAGTGGTTGTAAGTCTCTGGTTCAACAGGGAGGGATTAAACCTGCCTCCGAGCGAATCAATGATTTCATCGATCTGATCCACACCATAGAAACGGTCCACTTCAGGCATTTCCTGTTGAAGTCCCTTCATATAGCGTTGGGAAAGACATCCCATAACGACCAATTCACCGATCCTCCCTTTCTTCTTTTGTTCGGCAAGCGTTAAAATGGCGTTAATGGATTCTTCGCTTGCATCATGAATAAAACCACAGGTATTGACAATGACCGTATCGGCATGGAAATTTTCAACAGGCACATCCTCGTAGTAATGTTTGGCGAGAAAATCCTGACGGGAAAGTTGACTGAGAAGATACTCCGAGTCTACAAGATTCTTGTAACAGCCAAGGGTGAGTACAACAATGGTTCTGCCGTCCGACATTTTTCCGATTGTGTTTACCGGTCGAAAAGTGAATCGACAAAGCTTTTTTTATCGAAAATCTGCAGGTCTTCGATTTTTTCACCGATGCCGATATACTTTACCGGAACATTGAATTGGTCTGAGATCCCGATGACCACACCTCCTTTTGCGGTTCCGTCGAGCTTGGTGAGTGCAAGGGCATTCACGTCTGTGGCCCGGGTGAATTGCCTGGCCTGTTCAAAAGCATTTTGTCCGGTTGAACCGTCAAGTATCAGGAGGATTTCATGGGGTGCCTCCGGGACCACCTTGCTCATGACCCGCTTGATCTTGGACAGTTCATTCATCAGGTTGATCCTGTTGTGCAAGCGGCCGGCCGTGTCCACGATTACCACATCGGCACCGTTGTTTTTTGCCGCTGCAAGGGAATCGAATGCCACCGAAGCGGGATCGGATCCCATGGCATGCCTGACAATATCAACACCGGCCCGGCCGGCCCAGATATTCAGTTGATCCACAGCTGCAGCACGGAAGGTATCGGCAGCTCCCAGAAACACTTTTTTCCCGGCGGATTTGAAATGGTGGGCCAGTTTGCCGATGGTGGTTGTTTTACCGACCCCGTTGACACCGACCACCATAATAACCCAGGGTTTTACCGGCAATGGATCCTCAAATGAAAATGTTTTTCCGGATTCATGCTCCGCAAGCAGTCCGCTTATCACTTCCTTGAGAATGAGGTGCAATTCCTCCGTGCCCAGGTATTTTTCGCGTGCAACCCTTTCTTCAATCCTTTGAATGATCTTCAGGGTCGTATCCACACCCACATCACTGGTGATCAGGACTTCTTCAAGCTTGTCCAGGACTTCTTCATCTATCCTGGATTTTCCCACCACGGCCCTGGAAAGCTTTTTAAATACACTTTCCTTGGTTTTTTCGAGTCCTTTTTCGAGGGCCTCTTTTTTATCTTTGCGAAACAAACCCACCTAACACTTCTTTTTTGCTGAATAAAAAAAGCTTTCTTGCCGGAAGAAAGCTTTTTTAATTTCCTGGGTAAAGGATATTCTATTCAGGTTTCTTATTAAAAAAATCGTTAACATGATCATTGTGAACGATCTCATCTTCAAATACATAAGCCTCGGTTTTTTTTGACTTAACCAGCTTTATGCACCGGGTGAAATTCTTTCCTTTTCCTGATCTGAGGGTCGCAACGGATTTCTTGGCCATATTCTTTCAGATTACATTGATTACTTTGTTTCCTTGTGCAGGGTCACTTTTTTCAGTATCGGATTGTACTTTTTCCTTTCCAGTCTGTCCGGTGTGTTATTTTTGTTCTTGGTGGTGATATACCTTGAAGTACCCGGCATACCACTGTTTTTATGTTCTGTACATTCAAGAATGACCTGTACCCTGTTTCCTTTCTTTGCCATGGCTTCCTGTTAATACTTGTTGATGAATCCTTTGGCTTTGGCTTCTTTTAAAGCATTTGCCAGTCCTTTCTTGTTGATCGTCCTGATTCCCGAGGAAGATACCCGCAATGTGATCCAACGGTCTTCTTCGGCCAGGTAGTATTTCTTATCAAAGAGATTTGGATAGAATTTCCTCCTGGTCCTTTTCTTGGAGTGGGATACGTTGTTCCCCGCCAGCGGCCTTTTCCCCGTAATTTGACAAATCCTTGACATGGATGGTAATGTTCAGCCGATTTTAAACAAAACGCAAAATACGGGAAATTTCGTGAATTATTCAAATATATTGCAGGTTAATTTCTATCCGGAATGGCGATCCTAAGAAGATTGAGTGCTGAAAGAGCAGCTTTCAATATATTTCTTTCCCGGTTGTCCCCGAAATCATATCTTCTGGCGTTCGAGATTGAAGGGGTTTCAACAGCAATCCATGTAGTCCCTACCGGTTTTTGTTTGCTTCCCCCGGCAGGTCCGGCGATGCCCGATGTGGCCAGCGAATAATCCGTTCCGAATATTTTCCGTATTCCATGGGCCATTTCAAGGACCACTTGTTCACTGACCGCACCGTGTTTGTTCAGACTTTCCCTTTTTACTTTCAGAATTTTTTCCTTTATTTCGTTGGAATAGGCCACCACCGATCCTTTGAAATATCCGGAGCTCCCGGGGACCGATGTGATCAGATGGGCAATCTTGCCACCCGTGCAACTCTCTGCAACGGATAATGTTTGTTTTCTTTGTACCAGCAGTTCCCCCACGACCTTTTCCATGGTATCCTGGTCATAGCCGAACACATGTTCCGGGATGAGTCCGGCCAGTTGCCCCACATATTCTTCCACAAGCCTCCGGTTCTTTTTCTGGTTTCCCGAGGGGTCATGACTGCTGATCCGGAGCTTGACCATACCCGGTGAAGGGAGGTATGCCAGTCCGATATTTCCGGGAAGGTTATTTTCCCAGTCGCTTAGTATAGTTGCCAGGTGGGATTCCGGTATACCCTGTGTAAGCACGGTTTTCTGGTAAACCGCACCGCCGTGCATGGTTTTTTTCAGGTCAGCCAGGACATAGCGGTCCATCATTTCTTTCATTTCATAAGGGACCCCCGGCAGCGAAATGCAAATCTTTCCGTCTTGTTCGAACCACATTCCCGGCGCCGTACCGTAATGATTGGTTATGGGGCGGCACTTTTCGGGGATGATGGCCTGGTTTTTATTGAATTCGTTCATTTCCACCCCTTTGCCATGAAGGAATTTTTTGATATGGTTCAACAGTTCTTCGTCCCGGGTGAGCGGTGAGTCAAAATATTCGGCGAGAGTCGATTTGGTGATATCGTCTTTGGTAGGGCCCAGGCCGCCGGTTATAATGACCAGATCGGAGGACCCCATGGCTTCTTTCAGTTCCTTTAATATCCTTTTCCTCTGGTCAGGTATGGAAATGATTTTATGAACGGAAATTCCCAGGGAATTGATTCTTTGGGCAATCCAGGCAGAATTTGAGTCAACGGTCTGGCCGATCAGTATCTCATCCCCGATGGTTATGATCTCGGCAATCATTGAGCGGGAAACGGGATTCGAACCCGCGACCCTCAGCTTGGGAAGCTGATGCTCTACCTCTGAGCTACTCCCGCATGGTTTTGGCCGCACACCGAAAGTGCTGCTGTCGAGCCTCTCAGGGGATTTGAACCCCCGACCTGCTGTTTACGAAACAGCCGCTCTGACCAACTGAGCTAAAGAGGCATAAAACGAGTCCAAAATTATAAAAAAAAATAATTTTATCCTTCTATTCTTTTCAGTGCCCTGATCCTCTGAACCAGCGGAGGATGCGAGTAGTTGAAAAATACATAGGCCGGGTGCGGCGTAAGGTTGCTGAGGTTTTTCCGGGACAGTTTTTTCAGGGCATTGATCAGTGCCCCGGGATCGATCCTTTTGCCTGCAAACCGGTCGGCTGCATATTCATTCTTCCTGGAGAAAAAATTCATCAGGAGACCGATGACCATTGAAACAGGACTGTACAAAATACCGAAGCCCACCACCCCGATATGAAAACTCGGGATTTCCGTCCCCAGGGCTTTGGAAAGTCCGGGACTGCCAACCACCAGGGAAAGCAGAAAGAACAGCAATCCGGTCTGGAAAACGGAAAGAATCACCGATGTCAGGGTGTGTTTCTTTTTATAGTGCCCGATCTCATGGGCAAGGACTGCCAGGATTTCATTGTTTCCCAGGTCTTCGATCAGGGTATCGAAAAGTACGATCCTTTTCTTTTTTCCAAGTCCGCTGAAATAAGCATTGCTTTTGGTGGATCTTTTCGAACCGTCGATCACATATATGTTTTTGAGGGCAAATCCCGCCCGGTCACTTAATTTTTCAATGGACTCCCTGAGCTCTCCTTCTTTCAGGGGTGTTTGCTTGTTGAACAGGGGAACGATCAGGTTCGAATAGAACATGGTCATGAATATGCTGAAGGCGGCGACCAGGGCCCATGCATAGATCCAGAAGTGATCCGTTGTTTTTTGGTAAAACCAGATGATTGCACCGAGAATGGGGACACCGAGGATCACGGCAAGCAACCAGCTTTTGATCTTGTCCAGGATGAAGGTTTTGGGTTTGGTTTTGTTAAAGCCAAACTTTTCTTCAATGACAAACGTGTCGTAAATGGCGAAAGGTGTATTCAGTATATCCGAAGCAAAAAAGAGGATTCCGAAAAACACAATCCCGGTCAATACGGGATGATCCGTTATGCTCCTGGCCAGGTGGTCCACAAAGGCGAATCCCTCAAAAAAAAGCACGCCAAGGATCAGCAAAAAGCTGAACAGCGAAGTAATCCCTGTGAACCGGTAGTTGACCTTTTTGTATTGCTGGGATCTCCGGTATTCCTTTTGGTCGTATACATCACGGACCTCCGGGGGTAATTTGTCGTCGAATTTCCGATAGTTCAGATATTCCAGGATTTTTCCCATAAGGAAATCAAGGACAATGACCAGAATGATGATTGTAAAAATGGTGTTGTGATCCATGTTATTGATATTCAATAATTACATTTGCTGCATCAGTTTCCCGCGGGCTTTTTCGCGCATCAGCAATATTTCCCTGTATCTTTTTATCAGTGAATCAGTTTTCAGAAGCCATGCCCGGTTGATCCATTCTATGGCCTCATCGAGACGGTCATGGATCTCGTGAAAGAGGGCCATGTTATAGGCCGCTTTTGCTGCCAGGGATTTGTTTGACGACCGGTAAAGCCGGGTCCATATCCGGGAAGCCCTCTCCCACTCCCCTGCCCGGGTATAGTAGTATGCTTCCCTGAGTGTTTTTGATCCCCGCATAAAAATAATCCTCTGCACTTCGACCCAGAGAGGCAGGATCCTGCTTCCGTAGTAGTAACCGGATTGGTAACATGTTTCGCGGAGGGCATTGATCAGTTCCGGCAGACCGTTCATGGCCGCTTCCTGGCTGTATGGATCGGTTGCGATCCATTCCAGCGTATCGTGCTGGACATATTCATCGATGATTTCCCGGTTTTCCATATCATAGATCCTCCAAAGCGACATTCCGTAAACCAGCAAATGTACTTCATATTCGAAATGCTGCAAATTGTAACCGGATATTTTCCGGTTGGAAAACCGGTAATGTTCAAGAACAACCAGGGCGTCGGTTTCCGTCTCGTCCTGCAACATATCCAAAACGCTGCTCTTCAGGGGTTTCTGGAAATCCGACGTGTCTTTTCTTCCAAAACGGAATGGTTTCAGGGTATTGGTTTCAAAAGCCGGGGATTCTTCCAGGGCCCGTTCCAGTCCTTCAAAAATCTTATTGTTTACGATGGTATCCATGATGTACAGTCCCTGTCGGTATTCCGGCGTTAATGTATCGGATACGAGTCCGCTCTCCACAGGATAATAGCTGGCATTTACAAAACCAACGGATTCAATTTCCGGCGGAATCGAAACTAAGGCGGGTTCCAGCACCTCCAGGGTCAGTGGCGAAGTGGCAACGCATGCCTGCAGGCATGCCAGGATCAGCAGGAAGCAGGAATTGTATGGCAGTTGCCTGAGTGTCATGTTTGCATGGCACCGCAAACATTGATGACCTGTCCGCTGACATAGGATGAGAGATCCGATGCCAGAAATATTGCAGCATTTGCAACGTCATCAGGCGTACCGGCACGTTTCAGCGGGATCCTGCTGATCCATCCCTTTTTTACATCTTCAGCGAGCACATCGGTCATTTCCGTCAGGATAAATCCGGGTGCAATTGCGTTGCAGCGGATATTCCTGGAACCCGTTTCCCTGGCGACCGATTTGGTGAAGCCGATGATCCCGGCCTTGGAAGCGGAATAGTTGCTTTGGCCTGCATTACCGGCAATTCCTACCACCGAACTGATGTTGATGATGGAACCGGATCTCTGCTTGAGCATATAAGGCAGAATATTTTTGGTAAAATTGAAAACCGATTTCAAATTGACCCGGATCACGGCATCCCACTGGTCCTCGGTCATTCTCATCAGCAAAGTATCACGGGTGATACCGGCATTGTTCACCAGTATGTCGATTTTACCGAATTCTTCCACGATCTTTCGAAGGATTTCCGCTGCGTCTTTGAAACTGGCAGCGTCCGATGCATAACCCTTTCCTTTCACACCGAGGGTTGACAGTTCGTTTTCAAGCGACTTCATATTGTCATCCGGGGCCAGATCGGTGAATGCTATGTCTGCGCCCTCTTTGGCGAATTTGATTGCCATAGCCCTTCCGATGCCTCTTGCCGCACCGGTGATCAGGGCTGTTTTTTCTTCCAGGAGTTTCACAAAAATATATTTAAGTTAAACATTTAATATTTAGTACGTTATGTTGTCAGTTCAAACGCTATGGTTTTTGTTGCCGGCCTCCCGCATGCTGTCCACCTGCCTGGCCGGCGAACCTTCTTTTGTCTCCGAACAGCGGCCTGCCGCCAAACCGGTGATGGGAGTTTAACGTTTCTGCCAATTCGTCTTCCCGGGGATTTACCGGCCCAGGGCCCTTTTCATGGTCTCCCCGATATCGGCGGGGGATTCTGCTATGTGTATCCCGCATTCTTTCATGATTTTGATTTTGGCAACGGCGGTATCTTCACTTCCTCCTATGATCGCACCGGCATGGCCCATCCTCCGTCCTTTGGGGGCTGTTCTTCCCGCTATGAATCCGACCACCGGCTTGGTTCCGTGTTCCTTCAGCCAGACGGCAGCTTCCGCTTCCATGCTGCCGCCGATCTCACCGATCAGTACGATTCCTTCCGTCTGCCCGTCTTCCATCAGCAACTGGATGGCTTCCAGGGCTGTGGTGCCGGTCACAGGGTCCCCTCCTATCCCGATGCAGGTTGATTGCCCGAGTCCGTTCCTGGTGATCTGGTCCACCGCTTCATAGGTCAGGGTTCCCGAACGGGAAACAATGCCTGTGCACCCCTTTTTATGGATGAATCCGGGCATGATGCCGACCTTGGCTTCTTCCGGAGAGATCACACCCGGGCAATTCGGTCCGATCAACCGGGTATTTTTTCCGGACAGATAATGCTTCACCCTGATCATATCCTGGGTGGGGATGCCTTCGGTAATGGCAACAATAAGTGCGATACCGGCTTCTGCAGATTCCATAATGGCATCGGCGGCGAATGCCGGGGGGACAAAGATAACCGATACGTTGGCCTGGGTTTCGTTTACGGCATCCCGGACCGTGTTGAATACCGGCAATTCAAGGTGCTTTGTACCGCCTTTCCCCGGAGTGACCCCTCCGGCGATCCTGGTTCCGTATTCCATCATCTGCCGTGCATGAAATGTGCCCTCGCTGCCTGTAAAGCCCTGTACAAGCACTTTGGACTGTTTGTTGACCAGGATACTCATGTGAAAGCGTATAAGACTGGTAAAAGTAATCGAATAAATATATTTTTGCAAAATGGGAAATAACGGGACCATATGCGCCATTTCCACCCCGCCCGGGAACGGGGCCATTGCTATGATCAGGGTTTCGGGCCCAGGCACATATGATATTGCCGGAAAAGTCCTCCGTTTTGCGGGAGACAGGAAGCCTGCCGATTTTGCATCCAATTCCGTTCATCTGGGTGAGATTTTTGATCAGGAACAGATGATCGATGAAGTAATGGTTTCTTTTTACCGTTCACCTGCTTCCTATACCGGGGAAGATATGATCGAGATCAGCTGTCACGGTGCGGTTTATATTCAAAAAAGGATTCTGGAATTGCTGATTGATACAGGGGCGAGGATGGCCAGACCGGGTGAATTTACCCAGAGGGCTTTTTTGAATGGGAAACTTGACCTGGCCCAGGCGGAAGCCGTGGCATCTCTGATCGCAGCCGGATCTGCAGCCGCCCACAGACTGGCGGTCAATCAGATGCGCGGTGTATTTTCCAATGAAATATCCAGACTCCGGCAAAAGCTTCTGCATTTTTCCAGTTTGATCGAGCTGGAACTTGATTTCGGGGAAGAAGATGTGGAATTCGCCGACCGGCAGGAGCTGGGTGCTCTGATCGATGAGATCCGGCACATGGTCGAAAAGTTGCTCCGGTCATTTATCCTGGGCAATGTAATCAAGAACGGCGTTCCGGTGGCCATTGCAGGCAAACCCAATGTGGGCAAATCTACATTACTCAACGAATTACTCCATGAGGAAAGGGCCATCGTATCGGAGATTGCCGGTACCACCCGGGATGTGATCGAGGATGTGATATCCATCGACGGAATACATTTCAGGTTCATCGATACGGCCGGACTGAGTAAGGGCCGTGATCAGATAGAAAGCCTGGGTGTGGAAAAGGCCTTCGAAAAGATCAGGACTGCATACGTTGTACTGTATATGATTGATGCGGAAAATGATATCCCGGAGATCGGACGGCTCATATCCCTGATCAAAAGCAAGATCCGGGACCAGGACAAGAAGCTGATCATCCTGTTCAACAAGATTGATCTGCTGCCTGAAAAGGAAGTTGCCGAAAAAAGCCGGACCGGAAATTACCCCGACCTTGGCCCGGAGGATCATCTGTTGCCCATATCTGCCTTCCGGAAGATCAACATGAACAAACTGACGGATTTACTGGTCCAATGCATATTTGCCGGCCGTGAAGGGGAACATGAAGTGATTGTAACCAATGCACGGCACTACGAAGCCCTGCAGGAAGCCCACAGAGCCATACTTAGAATTGTTCAGGGACTGGAAGAGAGAATTCCGGAAGACCTGATGGCCCAGGACATCCGGGATGTGCTGAATGCACTGGGGGAAATCACCGGGGAAGTCACCACCGATGAGATACTGAACCACATTTTTGAAAATTTCTGCATAGGAAAGTAAAGTCATTATCCACTTCCAGCCATGCGGCGGATGTGGCTCGGAAATTGCCGGATCTAACCGTGAATCGAACGCCGGGAAACAGCTTCAGGGACGCTTTCATGGCCCCGTAGTAATTGACAACCAATGTGTTACCGGCATGCATAACCGCCCGTTCGCCCAGGGACCCAAGGCTGACGGGACCGTTTACCGAGCAGCAGTTGAGTTCCGGGGTCGTAGTTCGGGTCTGCGGTCAGGCGCAACGCGTCTGTGGTCATTTGAATCCAGGCCACTGTACAGCATGTTTCAATCGCTCCTTTCTCATAGGGATTGCCCACAGCCAGCTCAGAGGTCGAAAAGCTGTGCCAGTGATGGAGAAAAGCCTCCTTGTACTGACTGTGACCGGTAGTGCATGGGCACCGGATCTTCCGGCATGAGCAGGGCCAGCGCCCCGGATATCAGGCCAGAAGATTTAAATCAGTAATTGTCTTCCGGATCATTCAGGCGAAGTTTGGTTTCATCGAATTCCTTGTTATCCGGAAGTTCTAAACGATATCCCCTGATAACATCAATTTCCGCCTCAGCGTTTGTTATTTGAATGTCCAGCAAATGTCCCCCTATGCTTTTATCATCAGCAATAAAATGCAGGTGGTAACCGGGCGCATTGATGTCAATCATATATTCCGGGCACCATAAACCCACCAGCGTTCCGGATAAATTTGTGGCTTCATAAACCGGTCTGTTGTCTAGAATTTTTTTCAATCTTTTTGTAAAAGGAGGATTTTGTTTTGTCACCGTACCGCATTTCACTTTTCCGAAAATCCCCTTAATCTGTATGGCATAAAAAATATTTTCGGAGGGCAAATTTTTGGAAATAGCAGTTTTCAGTGCCTCGTAATCCTTAATGTTTTCGATTTTAAATGATTTGTCAACATCGAATTTCGTAATCATTGCATAAGGGGAAAGCTCATTATCTTGTGCCTCGACAATTTTCCCTTCGGGCAGGATTTTATAGACCGTTCCGTTAACGATAACCATCTCGCCTTCAAGAAAATTATAGGTGCCAAGTCCCAAATCGCCATGTTTTTTCAGATCTTTGATTTTCAGGTTCCCGGTATAGACTTTGTCATTTAATGCACTTAAAATGGAATAGTGGTATATGTATTCTTGCGATTTACCTTGTGCTTTTGCTTTTCTGTCGGAATAAATGAGTATTATTAATGATGCGAGTAAAACGAAATATTTATTTCTCATCGTTTTTAATTTTTAAATTCTTATTTTCAACATTCCACCAGTACAGTCATGATAGATCTTTCGGATCTGTCATTAGAAGATACAGAGCTGTGATCATAATTACCACCCGGGATAACGGCAGTTTAACCCAGCAGAATGTGCGCTCTTGAGAGTTTTTCGGGAATCGACAGATTTATCGGACAGTGCTGAACACAACTTCCGCAATCAGTACACAGGTCTCCCTGGGCCGGAAGTCCGGCGTAGAGTTTACTTGCCTTGTTAAAGTCATAATCGTCTATGGCATAACGTTCGAAGCGAAAAATGTCAGTTATCGGTATATGTTCCGGACAATGGGATTGGCATTTTCCACATAAACGGCACGTCGTCTTGTTAGCCTCGGCAGTTATCATCTCTATTGTCTGTGTGTCCCGGGCCCGCAAGTCTTTTCCGGCACCTGAATATGTTTCTGTAAATTCTTCCAAATTTCTGACCCGTATAACGGCAGCATCGAGCCTTGTCTTTGTAGTTAGCCAGCGCACCAGGGCATTGTGCGGGGAGGTGCCGTCGGGCAGCTTGTTCATGAAAGACTCATCTTGCTTCATGCGACCGATGCCCCTTGAAGTTTTCATGGCAATGGTGCCAAAATTCTTTTCCTGTGCAAACTCAATAAATTTGTCCATTTCCGGATCACTGCCATAGGAATACATAAACTGGGCATGTTCATAAATACCGTCTTCAACCACGGCTGTAAGTATCTCTGCAGCGCCCTGTCCGTTCTTAACTATGGGACTTCCATCATAACTATGCTGTGAAAGGCATAGATGCTTTACAATTCCCTCTTTTTTCAACTGGTCGAAGGCACGGATAAAGCTTCTGTCTTTTTTAAGTTCTTCTGTATTGTGATAGCCGAAATGTAACTGCATGTCATCAAAGTAACGAAGACCGGTTTTTTTCAGGGCATCCTTAACATACCTGTAATGTTCCTCCTCATCAAGATGACCACGGTAATGGTCCCCTCCGACCCGGTCGACCGTAACCTGGCAATAATGTGCGTCCCGGTTTTTGATGATGGTGTCGGGAGCTCCGTCTTTCGTCCACTTATTCGCCTTATGCCAGTAATTCATTCCGCAGAGGATACCTGCTTCCATGGGGAGCAGGGGAATATCGCCGAATCCAATGAGAATTGAAACCTCTCTCTGGCTATAACCCAATTTCCGGCGAGGCAGTTTCCCTACTTTTCGTGCAGCTTCTTCAACGCCTGACATACTTTCTTTTTGTGGACTGCCGGCCAGTTTATTCGCCAGAGCAGCCAAAGCTGCAGTTGAAGACAATTTTAAAAATTTTCTTCTTTCAATTGAATTTTTGTCTTTCATGGTTTATGCCCTCCTGAATTTTGTTAAAAGGTAATTACCTGAAATTTAGTGAATTTTTTCAACAGGGAAAAGTTCTCGGGGTTGAATTACTTTCCCTTTCTTCTGCCTGTCATTGACAGTTAGGATTTGCCGTTGGCATCCTTAGGACTCTTGTAGCTGCTTCATGGTAAGATTGTTCCCGGTTTAATGCACCCACGTGTAATTTTTTCATGACTGTAAAGCAATATTATATTAATAAAATACTTGCTTTGAATTTAATTTGATTATAATTTAGAAATTAATAATGTTATGCTTAAAAATGGAGAAATTCATAGAATTAAACAATAGCACTCCATATAATCATTTAATCACCAAAACCAATACGTTATGAAAAAACAAGCTATTACTTTGGGCCGAATAGGTATTTTATTACCGATTGCCATTATAATCCCTTTTCTTGGTGCTTTTGCAGGCCTTGCAACAATCGTCCTTTTGTTGATTTCACACTACTATCTTTCAAAAACATATGAAGAGCCTGAAATTTTTAATATGAGTATCGGTAAAGATAAATAAAAGATGTATCTTAAAGGAAAACATATTG
>CAZNPH010000004.1:0-186522 GCA_964574985.1 uncultured Bacteroidaceae bacterium | reverse complement strand
TTGCTATATTTATTAGCGAGTTAAAATCCAAAGGGATTTTGGAAAAATAGTAAAAGAATATATAAATGAAAAATTCCTGTGGCTTGCCGGATCATTTTTACTTCAATGCAGCTTCCGGTTTAAAAGCTTTGTTTAATTTTACGTAAGCTCCAGGAGCGTTCAAAAGGGCCGTGTGCATTAACAAAGAATTCCCGAAGATCCATCTTGTCATTGACAATTGCTTTGCATCCATGCGCTGTACACCTCCGCGGGAATGGATGAAGATCATTAAAGACATGGGTTTAAAATATGCAGAAGTCAGTGCAGGCAACGAATGTGATCCGCTTTATTCACCTGCGGACTATCATGAAAACTGGAAGGAAGAAGTCCTTAATGATCCTGCCCTGTACAGGGAGATTCTGGAGGACTTGTATGAAAGGCTTGCGAGCATCGCCGTCTTTGCTTATGACCGGAAACTGAGTTCGGTGGGCCTGGAGCAGATGTATACCCCGCACCAGGTGCCGTGGACGATATGCGGAACATATGAATTGCTGACCGGGGTTTACCGGTGTTCCGGGAAACCATGAAGCAGTTTCCCCATTTGTTTTATTCGGAAAGAGACTCCGATACCTGTGAATGGATAGAAGCACTGGGAGCATATTCTCCCATTATTCATCTTCAGCAGACCGATGGAAGCCATTCATGTCACCGGCTGTTCACCGGGAAATGGAACCGGGATGGGATTGTCCGCGGAGATCGATTACTGAAAGCCCTGATGAGGTCCTGTGTTCATGAAAGGGATGATGAAATGTTCCCTCCCTGCAGCGATATTTATCTGACCATTGAGGTATTTACAGGCACGACGGACTTACCCCGGGATATACTGCATGACCTCGGTGAAACGGTTGGTTACTGGCGACGTTATGTTCCGGAGATTATCATTTTGTCATCCCACAATCTCCTTGACCCATTCACGGAAAACATCGACTGTTGGTACAGTTCCCTGGGTTTTTACTTTCCGTTCTTCGACTACCACGGCAGGGGTTTGAAGGATTCCGTGTTTTTCCATTTCTTTTTTGCTGGTGCTGATCACGGTTTCCAATTCCGTGCCAAGTTCCTGGAAAGCAGTTTCCAGGTTGTTTTTCAGTTCGCTGCATTCCTTCCGGTCTTTGCCGAATATCAATATCCTTCCCCTTCTGGATCTGATACGGTACTTGAATTTTTCGTTGATCCTTTTCTGAATGGCAGCGACCAGTTCGTTTTCCGGCGGGATCTTTGAAACAAATGCAATTTTGCCGTCAATGCAAATGGTGGGAATATTCTTGACCATAAGGGAATTCATAAAAGTAACAGACTCCATTTTTTTGATGGCATGCTCCCGCCACTCAACAATGCCCTCAAAATAGGGAGCAATGTTCCGCACCGATTCCACCATGTACTGGCAGGGTGCGCAGGATTCCGAATCAAGGGTGATGACATCCACAATGACCTTGTCCGTTTTACCGTATTCCTTCATGTTGATGGTCTCACTTTCCTTGCTTTTCCGGTCAAGGGCCCTGATCACACCCTGCTGATAGGGATCATGGACAAGTTTGGTGATGGCTTCGATGTTTTCAGGGGGTGTGTCCATGGGAAGATCACAGCCCGGGGCAAGAATAAAACCCTTTTTACCACCTGTTTCCATGGCATCCATGGCTTCTGTCATGCAATCCTCCGGGGTTCCGGTAAGCAAAACAACGGTCAGTTTAAGGTTGCCTCCAAAACTGATCTTGTGTTTCAGTGCGGTATCCCGGACAAAATCCAGCGGAATATTTTCGTCTACGGATACGTTGTCCGGTTTGCATTTGCACATTTCTTCGATGTTCTGCTGGGCATTTCCGCATACGAAGAAAGAACTCAGGGCATTTTTCGACCTGATGTATTCAAAGATATCCGTTGCCGGCGCCGAAATGAATCCGGCAAATTGATCAGGACCGATCTGACTGGTCATGGGGTCGACCAGCGCGATAACATCACATCCGGCGTCCAGGTAATAATCGGTCATCCTCAAAGCAACTTCTTTGGTAAATTCCAGCAGATCATGTACAAATTTTTCATCTTCGAACATTTTCATGAATATGGAGGTGCCCAGCAGGTGAAGACCAAGGGTAAAGGGACCTGTAATCAGGGCGTACAGGGCAATGTCCCTGTGATTCTGCCTGATCTTTCCGGCCGCTTCCATGATCATGCCGATCCGGGCCTGGCCGGGGGAAGGAACTTGTAGCTTGCTCAGTGAAATGCCCTCGTTGAGGGGGTGAGAAATTACGGCGGGCGGATTGTTTTCCGACCAGCCGAGAGTACATCCCATTGCCTCGGCTTCAATCTGAAGATCGAAGGTAACCGGCAATCCGTCGGGATTGTACCTGCTGACTGCCTCTTTTACTCCCTGCACGATGTTTTCCCGGGATTTCAGGTATTCCCCGGCTGTTTTCCCGGTCAGATGGCCCCCATGGCACCCCACAAAGGGAACCCAGGGTATCCTTTCGGTTTCATTGAGCTGGAATGTTTTGTGGATACGTTCTTTGCCGGTCATGATCATCGGTTTTTAAAATGAACTTCAATATTATCATTTTTTGATAATGTACGGAATAAACCAGGGATGAAAAATTTCTGTGCTATATTTGTTCTGCCGGCCTGCAAAACAGAAAATTATTCAAGCTATGGCTACTCATCAGGAAAAGCCACCTTTTTATCTGGTTACAGGATTTCTGGGAAGCGGGAAAACAACATTTATGAATCATTTTCTCGGTGCATTCAAAAATAAAAAGATGGGTGTGATACAAAATGAATTCGCTCCGGGAAATGTGGATGGCGAAGTCCTCAGGCAGGATGCCGCCAACTTCAGGATACTGGAAGTAAACAGGGGATCGGTATTCTGTGTTTGCCTGCTGGGTGATTTCATCGAATCCCTTTCGGAATTTATTGACCAGATCGGGCCGGACATGATCATTCTGGAAAGCTCGGGTCTTGCCGATCCGGTCAACATTGCCGAAATGCTCGGATCACCCCGCCTTCGGGATAAAACTTACCTGGCCCATATATGGTGTATTGTCGATGCACTGAATTTTAAAAAAATCAGCGGAATGAACAAACGGGTGGAACATCAGCTGATGGTGGCCGATACCATTGTCCTCAATAAGATCGATACCATGCCTGAAGGGACAGGGAAGATCACGGAAAAACTCCGGTCTGTCAATCCTTTTGCCGCAATAATAGAAACCAGTTATTGCCGTTTGACCCTTGAAGAGATCGGGGAAGGGCGTGGCATACTGCCTGTTGCCATGAGAAGGGAAGATCTGAAAAAGATAGAATCCGGAGGAAGGCCTGAAATTTCTTCAGCGGTGATCAAAACAAACCGTACAATAAAAAAAGGAGACCTTGACCGGTTTATCAATGAATACGGACCCGTTACCATCCGCATGAAAGGCTTTGTAAATCTGAACAACGGCGAAAAACTGCTCATCCAGTCATGTTTTGGGAAAACAAGCACGGAAAAAGCCGGAAATCATACAGGGCCCACCCAATTGATCCTTATGGGAACGGGAATAGAACAGGAAAGGATAGCAAAGACTTTCAGGGCACTATCCATGTAGGATACAGATTTGGTCTTTGACGGGTGGCTTGTTGCCGGACCTGTGACGGAGAACTCAGAATCCGAAATATTCACCGGCATTTCGGTAGCAAATGTTCCGGATCATTTCCCCAAGCATTTTTATATCACCGGGAAGTTCCCCTTTTTCGGCATCACGGCCGACCAGATTGCAGAGAATGCGCCTGAAATATTCATGCCTGGGGAATGAGAGGAAACTCCTCGAGTCGGTCAGCATACCCACGAAACGGCTTAAAAGTCCCATATTGGAAAGGGTATTGAGCTGTCGTTCTATACCTTCTTTTTGATCCAGGAACCACCATCCTGAACCGAATTGCATTTTGCCCGGCACCGAACCGTCATTGAAATTGCAGATCATGGTAGCCACGAGTTCATTGTCGCGGGGGTTGAGATTATACACAATGGTTTTTGCCAGTTTTCTTTCGCTTTCCAGCTTGTCCAAAAATCTGGACATGGGGCGTGCCATTTCATGGTCTCCGATGGAATCAAAACCGGTGTCGGGGCCAAGTGCCTCATACATTCTTGTATTATTGTTGCGTATGGCGCCTATGTGGAACTGCTGTGTCCATCCTTTATCATGATCCATCAGGGCGAAATAGATCAGCATGGCTGATTTGAATTTACTGATCTCTTCCAAGTTCAATCCGATCCGGTTCCTGATTTTGCTGAAAATGGACGATATCTCGGATTCGGTATGGTCCATGGAATGAATTCTTTCCAGTCCATGATCAGAAAGCCTGCATCCTTGTTCCCCGAAATAATCATGCCGCTTTTGCAGGGCTGTCAACAGATCGTCGAATTTGGAAATGGATATGTCCGCTGCGGATTCAAGCTTGTTGATGTATTGGTTGTATTCATCCGGGTTTTCAACCGCCATGGCCTTGTCGGGTCTCCAGGCAGGAAGCACTTTGATCTCAAAATTGTCTCCCCTTATTTTTTTATGATATTTCAGGTCGTCGACAGGATCGTCGGTTGTACAGATTATACTGACATTCATCATCTTCAGAAGGCTTCTAACGCTGTATTCCTTTCCGGCAAGCTTTTCATTGCATCTCTCAAAGATACCGGGAGCCGTATCCCCGTTCAGCAATTCGGTGATCCCGAAATACCTTCTGAGTTCAAGATGGGTCCAGTGATACAAGGGATTCCTCAGGGTATAGGGGACCGTTTCAGCCCATTTCATGAATTTATCCGCATCTTTTGCCTTTCCCGTGCAGTATTTTTCTTCCACCCCGTTGGCGCGCATGGCACGCCATTTATAATGATCCCCCCTGAGCCATGCATCTGTTATGTTCCGGAAATTTTTGTCACCGGCTATGTCTTTTGGTGGAAGATGGCAATGATAATCAATGATGGGGGCATCTTTTGCATATTCATGGTAGAGGGCATTGGCCGTTTTCGATTCCAGTAAAAAATCATCATCTAGAAATTTCTTCATGGTTTTCATGGGTTTATTGGTCCGAAAAGTCTTTTAAGGTGCCTTTCAAAAAGGTTCTCTTGAACATTTTTCCCTATAATTTCTGAGAATTGTCCGAGGTGAGCATAATACCTGCTGCCCATTTCCGCAGCGATCTTATAGGAAACATGGATCATTTGCCTGAAATCCGGATTATAATCGGCACAATCCGGTATATGGCGCAGGCTGTTGACAAACTTCTCCGGTTCCCACTGTCCGATGGCCGTTTTATCCGGCAAATTGTTCTTGTTGATATCGATCACGGTTTCATAGGGACCGGTTAATTCTTCCATCCTGTCCAGGGCGACCAGGTAGATCTCTTTGGCCAGTTCCAGTCCCTTTCCCCCGGCAGCCGCGAGTCCGATCACCTCCTCCAGCCAGGTGGTTCCCGCAGTCTTTACATGTATACCTTTGTCATATTTTCTGATCAGTTTCCCCATCAACGGGTAGATCGAAAACTTGTCACTACCGGAATGAACACTCAATTTGAGGTTTTCAGGCAATCCGAATTCCTTCACGGCGAAATCAATGACCAGGAGATCTTCTTCAAATTCCTTTTCGAAACGGGAAATATCCCCTGTATAATCGACTCCTTTGTTGAACCTCCCGGAAAACTTCGGGGCGATGGTTTGCAATGGTATGTTTTCCCCTGCCAGTCCGCTCAGTATAAAAAAAAGCTCAACCGGCGTCTGAGGATCGGGAACTTCATCCATGGATACTTCGGCAATAAAATTCACGGTTCCCTTTTTGCTTTCAATGTACCGGTAAATGCGGCCGGCTTCCTGAATGGCATAAAGGAACCTGCTGGCAATGTCTGAGAGCTTGTCATCCGTCACCCTGAAAGGTTCCTGAATGCCGGGGATCCTGAGCGTTCCCGTGTAAGGACGGTTCTTTTCCATGAATTCCCGGATTTTCTGATTGCCTGATGATCTGTTGATGTAGTCTGCTACATCCAGGGTGAAAAAATCCGAACAGGAAATATACGGTTCAACCGATGTAAGATTGACATGGTCGGCATCTACATGATATTCTTTCTGCCAGTTCAGTTCGGTGACCGCTTCATCCGCTTCAACGCGTGTATCTTCAGGCCGTGTATGTATGATCTTGTGTTCACGGTTGGATTTGTTCCATACCGGGGTTATTTCCCATCCCAGAAGGCATGCTTCCTGAATGGCTTCGAGCTGGTATTTTCCCTGGCGGCCGAACCGGTCGCCGATGCCAAATGAATATTTGCCGATTCTCATATCTGATGATTTATTCCGTGTGCGTACACGAATGTAAAAAAAAAACCCTAAATTTGTTGTAAAAGGGAAAAATTTTTGAAAGTCAGGATAAAAGATATCGCCCGGATGGCGGAAGTGTCAATGGGAACCGTAGACAGGGTGCTGCACAACCGGGGTGAGGTATCTGAACGAACCCAGGGGAAGATACTCAGGATTATAGAAGAATTGAATTATCAACCGGATATACTGGCAAAAACCCTGGCTTCCCGCAAAAGGATCCGTATTGCCGTGATAATGCCTGCAGCCGGACCGGACAATGAGTTCTGGCAGGCACCATTGAAGGGAATAAAAAAGGCTTACGGGGAGATCGGTATATTCGGACTCAGTCTCGGGCAATATTTCTATAATCAATTTGACAAGAATTCTTTTACCCGGGAAGCATCCAAAATACTTGAAGCCGGATACGATGCAGTATTGATGGCTCCGGTTTTTTCCAATGAAACCCGGTCTTTTTGCGCTGCACTGGTCGGGGATTGCATACCATTTATCCTGATCAATGCCAATTTCAAGGACTCCGGATGTCTGAGTTTCATCGGACAGGATGCATTTCAAAGCGGTTATGTGGCGGGCAGACTGATGAGTTATGGTCTTGAGGACAGGACGGGGTCCATGTTGGTCATCAATATCGCCAAAGACAAGGACAATTACCAGCACATTCAGAAAAGGGAAAAAGGATTCATTCATTTTATGAAGGAACATTCCGAAACCAGTAAGCTGAGGGTATTTCGTGACGGTATTTCTTCCGGCAGGGAACATGAAGTGAATGAGTACTTATCTGAAACGATCCGGTCAGCAAAGGATTTAACCGGACTTTTTGTGACCAATTCAAGGGTGTACGCGGTTGCTAAATTCCTGGCGGAACAATGGCCGGAAAAGGTGAGGTTGATCGGGTATGATTTGATCGGGCAGAATGTCCGGTATATGCAGGAAGGCATCATTGATTTTCTTATCAGCCAGAGACCCGAAGAACAGGGATACAGGGGATTGATGGATCTGTTCAGTCACATGGTCCTGGAAAGGGAAATCAAAAGGGAGCAGTACCTCCCCATTGAGATCATTACCCGGGAAAACATCATGTATTATACCTCCGGTGACTTTCGGAGAGAAATGCAGAATACCGAAACGAATCTTTAACTTAATTGCAACCCCATGGACAAAATTTCTTTTGATGATTTAAACGACAAAGTGTGTGTGATCACCGGTGGTGCCGGTGTCATCGGCAATTCTTTGGTCCGGGGTCTGGCATCGGTCGGCGTAAGAACCGCGATCATTGACATCAACCGGGAAATGGCAGAATCACTTGCTGATAAGATAAGCAAGACATTTAATGTTCAGTCCCTGGGCATCGTGGCCGATGTGCTTGATAAAGATTCCCTGGAACAGGCAAGGACTGAAATAAACAGAAGAATGGGAAAGATTTCTTTGCTCATCAACGGTGCAGGAGGGAATTCGCCCAGGGCCACCACGGTAAAGGAAGTGATGTCCAGGGAAGACATCAGTGATCTGTCCAAAACCTTCTTTGGTTTGCAAATGGAAGGATTTCAACAGGTTTTCAGTCTGAATTTCATAGGGACGGTTCTTCCGACCATGGTTTTTGCACTGGATATGGTGGAAGAAGGAAAGGGTGCCTTGGTGAATATTTCATCCATGAACGCATTCAAGCCACTGACCAAGATCCCTGCTTATTCCGCAGCCAAAGCATCCATCAACAATTTTACGCAATGGCTTGCGGTGCATCTTGCCCCTGCTGGCATACGGGTCAATGCCATTGCACCGGGATTTTATCTGACCCAGCAAAACCGCTACCTTTTAATTGATGACAAAACCGGTTCCCTGACTTCCAGGGGGGAAAAGATCATTGCCGGTACACCCATGGGCAGGTTCGGAGAAACCGATGAGCTGCAGGGCACCCTGTTGTACCTCCTGTCGGATATTTCGGGTTTTGTAACCGGTATTATCATCCCGGTCGACGGAGGTTTTTATGCCTATGGAGGCGTTTGATCATCTGTTAATATAAAGATATACCATGGCAAAAAATGTAATTGTTGCTCAATCCGGAGGACCATCACCGGTCATCAATAATTCGCTCCGGGGCATTATCGATGCGTGCAGAATGTATCCTGACAGGTTCGGGACCATCTTTGCCGGCTTCCATGGCATCGAAGGGGTTCTGAAAGAGGAACTCCTGAATCTTTCGGTGCAGGATGAAACCGAGATCGCGTTGCTCCGAACGACGCCTGCTGCCGGAAGTATCGGCACGTGCAGATACAAACTGAAAGATCACCAGGAAAGAGATTTTGAAAGGGTGATGGATGTTTTCCGCCGGCATGATATTGGTTATTTCTTTTATATCGGGGGAAACGATTCTCAGCATACTGCATTCAGAGTCAGTGAACTGGCCCTGGAAAAGGGACTGGAAGTGGTTTCTACAGGTGTTCCCAAGACCATTGACAACGATGTCGGAGACAGTGCATTTGAACTGATCGATCATACACCCGGCTATGGAAGTGTTGCACGGTACTGGTCCCACATTGTTCAGAATGCCAATGAAGAGAACATGGGATCATCACCGGCAGATCCGGTCCTGGTCATACAGGCCATGGGGCGTAAGATCGGTTTCATACCCGCTGCTGCCAGACTTGCTGATCCGGCCCGGGAAATGCCTCTCCAGATATACCTGGCTGAATCAGGGGCCGGACTGGAGGAGCTTGCCGATAAAGTCAATGACCAATTGACAAGGGACGGACGTTGCCTGGTGGTGATCAGTGAGGGATTCGATGTTGGGGATATCGGTGAACTGAAAGACGCGTTCGGCCACACTGCTTTTGGATCCAGTCAGGTATCCGTGCAGCAAACGGTGGTCAATTATTTGAATGAGAAAGGGCTTAAGGCCCGGGGAGCGGCGCGTGGGCAGGTCATGGGCACCGATCAGCGGGACACCATGATCTATGCATCCACCATCGATATGGATGAAGCCTATAAAGTCGGGCAGAAAGCCGTTGATATTTCCATCCGGGACGGAAACGGATGGATGGCCACCATTTTACGGGAGAGCGGTTTGATTTACAATGTGCGGTTTGATAAGGTTCCCCTTGAAAAAGTGGCCTTGTCGGAAAGGGTTTTTCCTGAAAAGTGGATAGCAGAAAACCGGGTGGATGTCACCGATGACTTTGTCAGGTATGCACGTCCGCTAATCGGTGAAGACTGGGCCTCGGTACCCTTAATAAATGGGATACAGCGGTTCGCCAGATTCAAGCCTGTTTTTGCGGAGAAAAAACTTCCGGAATATATACCGGAAGCCTTTCAATAATCAAAAAAACCAGACATGAACAACCAGGAAGAGTTGAAAAATTTAAAACCCGAAAAAGATTTTTTCATTGGAATTGATTCCGACGGATGTGTTTTTGACACCATGGAGATCAAACAGAAGGAATGCTTTTGTCCGGAATTCATTTACCGTTTTGAACTGCAGACCATCTCAAAATATGCCAGGGAAACCTGGGAATTTGTGAATTTGTACTCAAAAACAAGAGGCGTAAACAGGTTTTTGGCCCTGATCGAGGCAGTAAGCTTATTGAGGGGCAGAAAAGTGGTAAAAGCCAGGAATGCAAAGTTGCCCGACCTGAAAGCAGTGGTAGAATGGACGGAAAAAGAAACCAAACTGGGAAATCCAACCCTTGAAAAATATGCTCCGGAGGTCAATGAACCCATAATCGATCTGGCCCTGAAATGGTCCATGTCCGTGAATCAGAGAATTGCCCAGATGGTTTATGGGATACAGCCTTTTCCCTATGTACAGGAATCCCTTGAAATGATCAGGGACAAAGCAGACAGCATTGTGGTTTCCCAAACCCCTGTTGAAGCGCTCACCAGGGAGTGGGAAGAGAATGGGATCGATCACTATGTAAAAGCCATTGCCGGTCAGGAATACGGGACCAAGGCCGAACATCTTCAATACGCTGCGAAAGACAAATATCCCGATGATAAGATCCTGATGATAGGGGACGCTCCCGGCGATCTCAGGGCGGCCAAAAAGAACGGCGTGCTTTTTTTTCCCGTTAATCCCGGTCATGAGGAGGAATCATGGGAAAGGCTTTATGAGGAAGGATTAAACAGATTTTTTGATGGCCATTACGCGGGGGATTATGAAAAAGAACTCATCAGCCAGTTTGAAGGGTATCTTCCGGAAACTCCCCCCTGGGCTTAAAGATCAAAAATGAAATGAACGTTTGTTCCGAGATCAGGGGAAAGGGGGTATTCAGCCGGGAAGAGCTGAAAGGCATTCTTTACGGTGTTTTGGAGCGATGGAAGGATGCCAGGCGTGTTCTGGCAATCCCCCCGGATTTTACCAGGTTTCATTCGCAGGCCGGATTAATCACCCAGTTGGTATATGCCTATTTTGGTGACCGGCTGAAAGCCATTCTTCCGGCACTGGGAACCCATATGCCCATGAGTCAGGACGAGACCGCGAAAATGTACCCCGGTATTCACCCGGACCTTTTCAGAGTGCACAAATGGCGGGAAGACCTGCTTACTCTCGGAGAAGTCCCCGCTTCATTTATTGAAGAGGTGTCCGAGGGAAAGGTCAGTTATCCCTGGCCTGCACAGGTCAACAAGATGCTGGTGGAAGGCGGATTTGACCTCATTTTATCGGTAGGTCAGATCGTCCCGCATGAAGTAAGCGGGATGGCCAATTACAATAAAAATATATTTGTCGGAACCGGGGGGAAAGAAGCGATCGACAAAAGCCATTTTCTGGGGGCTGTATGGGGCGTGGAGAGGGTGATGGGACGTCCCGGTAATCCGGTCAGGAAAATGCTCAATTATGCCTCGGAACATTTCGGGAGCCAGTTACCCCTGCAGTATGTGATGACCGTGGTTGATAAGGATGCCGGCGGGGGACACGGAGTGAAGGGTTTATTCATCGGAAATGATCATGATACTTTCCTCAAAGCATGTGAATTGTCTTTGCAGGTAAATCTGACCTTGCTGAAGGAACCCCTTAAAAAAGTGGTTGTTTATCTTGATCCTGAGGAGTACAAGAGTACCTGGCTGGGGAACAAAAGCATTTACAGGACCCGGATGGCCATCGCGGACGGAGGAGAACTGATCGTGCTCGGGCCCGGTATCAGGTCATTCGGGGAAGATCCGGAAATTGACCGGTTGATCCGAAAATACGGTTACCGGACTACCCCGGAAGTAATGAAGATGGTGGATACAAACAAAGACCTCCGGGAAAATCTCAGCGTTGCGGCCCATCTTATACATGGTACCCATGAAGGACGTTTCCGGGTCATATACTGCCCCGGCCATTTATGCCGGTCAGATATTGAAAATGTGGGTTACAGCTACGGATCACCCGGGGAAATGATGAATCTTTATTATGCGAAGCATATGAAACCCGGCTTCAACAGGAACAAAAAAGGGGATCCCTTTTATTTCATTGACAATCCCGGACAGGGCCTTTGGACCTGCGAAGAAAACTTCATGTAAAACCCCCATGATTGATCCGGCATCAAATAACTGGGCAAAAATATTTTCCAAAGAGATAAGGATGAGATGAAAATTGTGGCGGACGAAAACATACCCTTCCTGAAAGGTGTGCTGGAACCCTTTGCGAATGTAATCTATTTACCCGGCAGGGACATTACTCCTTATCATGTTCGCGATGCCGATGTTCTCATTGTTCGTACCCGCACAAAATGTGGCAAGAATTTGCTGGAAGGATCCCGTGTACAGGTGATTGCCTCCGCAACCATTGGTTATGACCATATTGATACGGAATTCTGCGATTCAAAAAACATTCGATGGTTCAATGCTCCGGGCTGCAATTCCGCATCCGTGGAACAATATGTGACCGCAGCACTATTTAAAATTGCCAGGCTCAGGGAAATGCTGCTTTCAGAGCTGACCATTGGCATCATCGGGGTCGGACATGTGGGGTCCAGGGTGGCAAACATCGCTGGCATTCTGGGTATGAACGTTTTGTTGAATGATCCTCCCAGGCAGAGAACCGAAAGAGATCAGGCTTTTTGCAGTTTGGAAACCATTTTGGAACAGGCAGATATGGTAAGTTTGCATGTGCCACTGAATCTGTCCGGCAGGGACAAAACATTTCATATGGTGGACCGCAATTTTCTCGAACGGAGTGTTAAGCCGGTCATTCTTATCAATACTTCCAGGGGCGAGGTGGTGAACACGGAAGGCCTGAAACAAATGATACATACAGGACAATGCAGGGAGGCGATCCTTGATGTGTGGGAGAACGAACCGCACATCGACCGGGAAATGCTGAGCATGTCCTTTCTGGGAACACCTCATATCGCGGGGTATTCGGCTGACGGAAAGGCAAACGGAACCGCTCAGTGCGTAAGAAATATCAGCAGGATTTTTGATTTGGGAATGGATGATTGGTACCCCGCGCAAATTCCCGGAACCAGAGACAATGTCCTGAGAATCGATTGCGACGGACGCGGTCAGGAAGACATCATGGGAGAAGCCGTACGGTTTACATATGATATTGCAGAAGATGACGCAAAATTAAAAAAGGATCCGGATTCCTTTGAGCAGTACCGGGGCAATTATCCGGTCAGAAGGGAAGCCACGTATTATGCATTGAAAATATTCCACGACCGGGAAGGGGTATCAGAAAAACTTGCCCGAATGGGGTTTTCGATAATTCATGATTATTGTTTTTAAATGCTGATAATTAATCTAAATTCACAAGTACTATGGAAAAAAAAGCAGACATTGGTTTGATCGGATTGGCGGTCATGGGGGAGAACCTTGTATTGAATATGGAAGACAAAGGGTATACGGTTGCGGTTTATAACCGTACGGTATCCAAAGTTGACCGGTTCACGGAGGACCGTGGCAAAGGGAAGAATATCCTGGGAGCCCATTCTATAGAAGAGCTGGTGGGATTCCTGAAGAAACCAAGGAAAATCATGCTTCTGGTCAAAGCAGGAGCTCCGGTGGATGCCTTTATCGATAAACTGATTCCTCATCTGGATAAGGGTGACATCATTATTGACGGCGGCAATTCGCATTTTCCCGATACAACCCGCCGGACTGAATACGTTGAAGGCAAAGGCTTGTTGTATATTGGCACAGGGGTTTCAGGTGGCGAGGAAGGAGCCTTGAAAGGCCCTTCCATTATGCCGGGTGGCTCCCCGGAAGCCTGGCCTGAGATTAAGCCGGTTTTTCAGGATATTGCAGCCAAGGTGGAAGACGGAACCCCCTGCTGTGAATGGGTGGGGGAAAAAGGTGCCGGCCATTTTGTGAAAATGGTCCACAATGGAATCGAATACGGGGATATGCAGCTGATCTGTGAGGCATATCATATTATGAAAGATATTCTGGGCATGTCCAATGAAGAAATGCACAATGCATTCAAAGAATGGAACGAAGGTGAACTGAACAGTTATCTGATCGAGATTACCCGGGATATTCTTGGCATGAAGGATGAGGATGGCAGTTACCTCCTAAACAAGATCCTGGATACGGCAGGTCAGAAAGGGACCGGAAAATGGACCGGCATCTCTGCCCTGGAACTTGGCGTTCCGCTTACCCTGATCGCCGAATCGGTTTTTTCCCGCACCTTGTCTGCCAGGAAAGAAGAACGTGTTGAAGCATCCAGGGTATTAAAAGGTCCTGTGGCCGGATTCAAAGAGGACAGAGAAGCATTTCTTGAAGACCTTAAAAATGCCCTGTACGCTTCAAAGATCATTTCATATGCCCAGGGATACTCGTTGATGCGCGCTGCAGCCGAAGAATATGGCTGGAATCTCAACTACGGGGGGATTGCTTTGATATGGCGCGGGGGTTGTATCATTCGTTCGGTATTTCTCGGAAACATCAGGAACGCATTTGACCGGGATGCCGGACTGAAAAATTTGCTGCTTGACTCCTTCTTTAAGGAAAAGGTGGAGGATGCACAGGAAAGCTGGAGAAAAGTGGTGTCTTCTTCATTGAAAAACGGGATACCGGTTCCCGCCATGGCCGCTGCACTGACTTATTATGACGGTTACCGCTCTGCCAGACTCCCGGCCAACCTGTTGCAGGCACAACGTGATTATTTCGGGGCCCATACCTACGAGCGGGTTGACAAGCCACGGGGTGAATTCTACCATACCAACTGGACCGGACGTGGCGGTTCGACCGCTTCATCTACCTATCAGGCATAAAATAAAAAATGTCCTGTATGATAATACCCCCCATCAAAGATCCGGCGGCAAACCACCGGTTGAAGACAGAGGGGGAAGGATCAGATGCAATCAACCGTTGAATCCGGTATGCCTTGTATAGTTCTCCTGGGCGTTTATATAATAGGCTTTGTACTTGATATAATGGTTGCCCTTGACATATTCCCAGTGTGTGTTCTTTGCCTTGTATATCTTGCCGATGCAGGCCTCAAAAATCAGTGAATAATGGATGCCGGTGGCCCTGGAAGCTTCAATAATGGAATTGAATTGTACGCTTCTGTCTGCAAAATGCCCGATCACCGGCAGGTGATATTTTTTCTGGGCTTTTTTTCTCTTGATCCGTTCCCGGAGCGATAATTTTTGAGTCATGGTACCAGATTATAGTGAACAACCAAAAATACAAAAATAATGAATTTGATGTTGCATTAATAACAATTAAAAAGATACTGCTCACATTTTAAAATTATTGATATATTTGGCAGTTGCATAAATAATCAAAAACCGCGATGAAAAAAATGCAAGGCATCAGGGTATGGATGTCGCAGATCAGGGCGAATTTTCTCATACTGGGTGTATTTTTGGTGGCATTGGGGCTGGCTTATTCAGTGAAATATGCTCCGGAAGCAGGCAGGGAAATAACTTCCCTGGATGCTATACTGGTTATGCTGGGAACCGTTTCGGCACATATCGCGGTTAATTTGTTTAACGAATATTCCGATTTCAGGACCGGGATTGATTTCAATACGCCAAAAACACCATTCAGCGGGGGGAGCAATATACTGGTCAAAGGAAAGACCACTCCCAGAGAAGTTTTCAGGGTGGGTGTTCTGACCCTTGTCTTTGCTTTTGCCGTGGGTTTATATTTTTCGTTCCGCGCTCACTGGGTCATCATGGTCCTTTCTCTCATTGGTGCTTTTTCAATTCTTTTTTATACCAACTTCCTTTCAAAGCTTATGCTCGGTGAACTGTTTGCGGGTCTGACCCTCGGAACCATGGTGGTCCTGGGCGCCTATATTTCAATGACCGCAACACCCGGAACTCCTTTGTCCGGACTTCTCCCTGCTGAGGTCGTATGGATCTCAATCCCCCCTGGCATACTGACATCCCTTCTCCTGCTGATCAATCAATTTCCGGATGTCGAAGCCGACCGCAAAGGTGGCCGCGCACACCTGGTCATCCGGCTGGGCCGGAAAAAAGCATCTTACCTGTATGTGGCAGGAATGTTCCTGACATTCGGGATCATTGTCATTATGCCCATTATCGGAATTTCCAGCCCCTGGATCTACCTTGCTTTGATTCCCATGCCTTTGGCAATAAAAGCAAGCATTACGGCTTTACGGTATCGTGAGGACATTCAAAAGTTGATACCTGCACTGGCAAACAACGTTATTGTGGTTCTTGGAACGGATCTTCTGCTTGCCGTTGGCGTTTTTATTGAAGCGCTTTGAATTATTGTTAATTTAATTTTAAATTCCAAAGCAATTCCAATCCATGGAACTTTTTTCGGGATTCAGAAAAAAACTGTCATTCCTTGTTTTGTATTGTTTGTTCTGGCTGTTTGTTTTTGTGACGGTCCGATTGTTTTTCGTCCTGATAAATCACCAGGAATATGAATATTTCCGCATTGCTGATTTCCTGCTGGCCAGTTGGCACGGACTCCGGCTGGATATTTCTGTAACCGGCTATTTTTTGATCATTCCCACATTGATGCTGGGTATATCTCCCTGGCTTGATCCAAAAGTCCTGCGCGGGATCATTCGCTGGTATACCGGCATATTGCTTTTTATTACTTGTTTTCTGGCTGTGGCAGATTCAGAATTATACCGTTACTGGGGTTTCAAGCTGGACATTACACCCTTGCTGTATCTGAAAACGCCCGGAGAAGCCATGGCATCTGTGGGTATCACGGAGATATTGCTTTTTGTAGTGATGGGTTGTGTGTTGTTCTTTTCTTTTTTTTGGCTGTACGGAAAATTCCCGGAGTCTTTTTTACATCAAACGGGCCGGGACGGATACCTGTCCCCCGTTTTTTACCTTTTGCTTCTCGGCACGCTTATCATTCCCATCCGGGGCGGAACAGGCATAGTACCGGTAAATCTCAGTTCGGTGTATTTTCATAAGGATCAGTTCGTGAACCATTCGGGCATTAACGTGCTTTGGAATGTTTTCTATTCAATTGCCGAAAAAAACAAACTGGTATACAGTTATCAGTTTATGGAAGGGCAGAAAGCTGCAGAACTGACCGGAAATCTTTACCGCAACCGGTCAGGAACCGTTCAGGTATTGAAAAATAAACGTCCCAACATCATCCTCATCATCCTGGAAAGTTTCTCCAACAAGATCATCGAGGTACTTGGTGGGGAACCCGGCATTACCCCGGGAATCAACAAACTGAGCAAAGAAGGCATTCTTTTTCGTAATTTCTATGCAAGCGGGGTTCGTTCAGACAAAGGGATCGTTTCCATATTCAGCGGATTTCCGGCCCAACCCCTTACTTCCATTATAAATTATCCTTCCAAAGTACAGGAACTTCCGTTTTTGCTGGAGCCTTTCCATGAGCGGGGGTATGCATCCGCTTTTTATTACGGTGGCAATCTGGAATTTGCCAACCTGAACGCATACCTGACCAATCAGCATATTGACAAAACGGTTACCATAAAAGATTTCCATGCTGAAGCGGCCGGTTCCAAATGGGGCGTACATGACCATATTGTTTTTGAGCGTTTCTTCAGTGACATATGCGCCGAAAAGCGTCCTTTTTTCTATATTTTCTTTACCCTGAGCAGCCATGAGCCCTACACAGTTCCAATGGAACCCGTTTTCCCGCCTGATTGCAGGGATAACATGGCAAGAAATGCTTTTTACTACACCGATAAACATCTGGAAGGATTCATAAGCAAGTGCAAAAGGGAGCCATGGTGGGAAAACACCCTTGTCATACTGGTAGCGGATCATACATCCCGTTCTCCCGGCGATACTCCAAATCATGCAAAAGAAAAATTCCGGATCCCCATGCTTTGGTTGGGTGGGGTACTGACCAGCAGGGACACGTCGATAGAAACATATGGCAGCCAGACGGATATACCGGCCACTTTGCTGTGCCAGGTGGATTGTCCTTCCACGGAATTCAAATACAGCAAGAACCTGTTGCAGGAATCACCCGGATCATTCGCGTACTACAGTTTCAATCATGGTTTCGGTTTTGTAACGGATACATCTTATGTGATCTATGATCATGATTTTGGAATGTGCATTGAATCGGAAGGATCAGCCGCTGACCTGCTTCTGGAAACAGGAAAGGCATATCTTCAGGTTGTGAGTCATGATTTTACAAGTTACTGAAAACAAGCAATATGGTGGAATGTCCCTATCGTTCGATCAGTTTTATAATCAATCCTGCAGCAGGCAGGGTACGGACCGCCCATATTGCCTGCCGGATAGAGAGATTCTTTGCCCGGACCGGTTGCGATGTTTCCATACAAACCACAGAATTTCCCGAGCATGCAAAATGGCTTGTCACGAAAGAACTGGATAAGGGAGCCGAGATTATTGTTGCGGTCGGTGGCGATGGTACGGTAAATGAGGTGGGGAACGTAATTGCCGGAAGCGGTGTGCCTATGGGGATTATCCCCATGGGGTCGGGAAACGGCCTGGCAAGGCATTTGAGAATACCCCGAAACTTCAACGGAGCCCTGCGGACAATCTGCAGAAAAAAGACCTTGCCAATCGATGTGGGGAGTGTAAACGGTCATTTATTTTTCTGTACTTCGGGCCTGGGATTTGATGCCATGGTCGGACATGCTTTTGAAAAATCCGGATCCAGAAAGTTTTATTCATATGCAAAGAGTTTTCTCAATAATATTCTGAAATACAAACCGGAGCAATATGAAATATCCGTTGATGGCAATGTGTTTCGGGAAAAGGCCTTTATACTGACCCTGGCCAATGCTTCTCAGTATGGATCGGGGGCTTACATTTCGCCGGAAGCAGAAATTGATGACGGTTATTTGGATGTGTGTATTGTTCGGGATTTCCCCCGCATCGCATTTATTCCGCTTGTAATCAGTTCTTTTTTTAGGAGAATTAATCGAAGCCCCCGGCTTTTGATTGTACGGGGAAGGGATATTGCCATCAGGTTAGCCGGTCAGGCTTCTGTCAGGATCCATTATGACGGGGAGCCAGGATTTGCCAAAACGCCCGTGTATTACAGGATCGTTGATCAAAAACTACGGGTGCTTTGCTGAGTAATCCGTTGCAGGAAAATCCTATGCAAGGGTTTTCTTCCCGTAAATTTGCTTTTCCCAGAAATGATGATAATCCCCCGTTTTGGCCAGAAGCTCCCGGTGTGTGCCTTTTTCAAGCAGTTTCCCCCGGCTGAGAAAAAAGATCAGGTCTGCATTTCTGGCGATATTGAGTTTGTGGGTGATTACCAGGATGGTTTTTTTTTCTTCCCGCAACCTGTAAAGGATCTCCAGCAGATTTTCTTCGGCAGCCGGATCCAGGGATGAGCAGGGTTCATCGAGCACAATAACCCCGGGGTCGTTGTACAATGCCCTGGCAAACGCAATTTTCTGTTTTTCACCCCCTGAAAGTGAATGTCCGTTTTCCCCGATGCGTGTGTAATATTTCTCCGGGAAAGCATCGATCATTTTTTGGATGCCGGTATAGTGACATATATCGATCACCTTTTTCGTATCCGGACCGGGGTTTCCGAAAGCAATATTTTCAAAAATATTTCCTTCCATGAATTCCGGCCTCTGGGGTACAATTCCGATCAGTTTTCTGAGACTGTCGGACCGGATGTAGTCTATGTCGTATTGTCCCAGTTTGATCTGGCCTGATACCGGTGGGTACATTTTATTCAGCAAGGAAATGAGTGTTGATTTCCCTGAGCCGTTTTCGCCTGCTATTACCGAAATGGAATGGCCGGGGATGGTCAGATTCAATCCCTGAAAGACAGGCTTTTCCGAGCCATAGCGAAAAGAAACATTTATGAAACGGATGTCTCCGAGGGGCATTTTTCTGTCTATTTCAATCATATTTCCTGTATTCTTTTCGGTTTCCAGGTCGATGATCTGGAACAATCTGTCAGCCGCTACCAGTGCATCCTGGATCGACCGGTTCATATTGATCGTGGAAAGGACCGGATTGATCAAATAACCCATCAAAGCATAGAAAGACATCAATTCACCGGGTGTGGTATGCCGGCCGATAACCTGCATGGACCCTGCCCATAAAACAAAAACTGTGGTCATTCCTGCCAGTCCCTGGATCAGGTTACTGACCAGATTGTGGCTCCGGGAAGAGATGTATGAATTCTTCAGAACCCTGATCAGCCGGTTCTCTGTTTTTATCCGTTGATGGTGTTCACCTGCCAGTTGTTTGACCGTTGTTATGCAGGATATGGATTCAACAAACTGTGATTCCAGTTCTGCACTGCTTTCCATGATCTTCCTGGCGTATTTCCTGTTGAAGCGGTTAAAAAAATAGTATATGCATGAAAGCACCGGGATCAGCCCCATTACCATCAAGGCAAGGTAAGGAGAGTATGCCAGCATCAACAGGGTGGTAAATATGATGATCAGCAGGTTCACGCACAGATCGACACTGATGTTGCATAGAAAATTCCGGATCTTTACTGCATCATTGACCCTTGAAATGATCTCCCCGGTTTGCATGGAATCAAAGAATTTGCGCGGAAGGGACAGTAAATGCCGGTAATAACCCAGAACAAGCACCGCATCGATTTTCTGGCCGGTTTTTATCATGATCAGGTTCTTATATACTCCGATAAAAGTTTTGAAAAACAGGATTATGAGCATGATCACGCTCATCATGGTCAGCAATTTCTGATTCTGATCAGTCAAAACATGATCCACGATCTTTTGGACATAAACCGACATGGAGAGTCCGGCAATGCTGTAAACCAATGCCCCGGACAATGCCTGAAAAATGATGGTTTTATGGGGCTTGAGAAGTGTAAGGAAGCGGGCCAGCGGAGATGTGGCCTGGTCGGTTTTTTCAAAGTCATCCGCAGGAGCCAGCAGGATCAGTATGCCGGTCCATTCTTTGAGGAAATTCTCCAGGCCCCGGGTCATCATTCTGCCGGTAGCAGGATCCATCAAACGGATTTTTCCCCTGGATACTTTATAAATGACAACGTAATGGAATAGTTTACCGTCAATCAACATATGGGCGATGGCCGGCAGGGGGATGTCTTTCAGGCAATGAGCGGGGCCTCTGACCGCTTTTGCGGAAAGACCGATTTTTCCGGCCGCCTCTGTCAGTCCGAGCAAATTGGTGCCTTTCCGGTTGGTGGATGCATAATGACGGATGCGGGCAAGGGGAATCCGGCAACCAAAATATGCCGATACGGAACACAGGCATGCTGCTCCGCAATCACTGATATCATGCTGCTTTTGTGTAATTCCCCTTTTCATGGAATGATTGTTTATCTGGAGGGGTTGATCCAGTCATTCACCCTGTCAAATATCAATTGTGCAGCGGATCTGTTTGCCACAATAAAACGTGCACGAAAAGTCATACCCTTCTTGAGTTTGCCCGGATTACCTGTCCCAAGTTTTACCCAATCCTTTTCCATTTCACACCTGACCCTGAACGCGGGTTCCTGGTTGATCAGCATAAAATCCGATCCCACGGAGCTGACCACTGCGTCGATTGCTTCACATCCACTGTAATTGAAGGCATCGATCCTGAGCTTGACATGCTGTCCCACGGATATATGTCCGATATCCCCCGGGGCGACATAAGTTTCGGCAACCAGCGATGAGCTGGGGCTGACCTGTGCAATGGTTTCCCCGGCAATCAGTCTGCTCCCCGGATAGATCCCCGAAAAAATTTCAACCGTGCCTGAAACAGGGGATTTTACTGTTGTGAGACGAATATCATTTTTCAATTTTGCCATTTGGCTACGCCGCATTTTTATTTCCTGACCGTACCGGTCAATTTCTTCCTGCCATTTCTGCGCATAGGTTGATTTGAGTTTGGCGAGTTCCTTATTCACCAGGTCCATCTCGTGTTTCAAATCGTCGTATTCTTTTTCGCTGACAAGATCCTGCATGAAAAGTGTTTCATATCTTTTGTATTCCCTGACCGATTTATTGAGTTTGCTTTTCAGATATTCTCTTTTATCCGTGTATTCATCATATATGCTCGTGTACATGCCGGATACCGTGCTAACGCAGCTGTCTTTCAACAGCATCGCCAGGTCCCGGCAAAATATATTCAGTTCCCGGATCCTGTAAACATGGTTTTTCATTTGTGCAATCAGATGATCTTTGGTCAGGCATATTATGGGGCTTCCTGCACTGATTTCCTGTCCCTCCGATACCAGCACGCTTTCTACTGTTCCGGGAAGCAGGGTTTTAATTTCAGCTTTTTCCGTAACCGGCCGTATGATACCTCCTGCCCTTATGCCTACGTCAAAATTCAGGAATGGCAATGATACCAAAGTGGCAGCGAACATAACGAGCATGCTGATGTAGATGATCCCGCCGGTGATTGAATTTCGGCGGATATGTGATTCCAGATTGAAACCTATGGTCTCATACGGAATGATCATTCCGGTTGTTTTATGATTCCTGGGCATTGTGATCACATTCAACGGTGTACGCCGTCACCTGGCATAATAAGCGTTGCCGGATAACCAGATCAGTTTGTAAGCAGGGATTTTAGCGTATCCCAGTTCCTGAAAAGCAAACTGAAGAGAATAAAGGTTGATACCAGTATAATCAGGTTGATCCAGAATTTTTTATTCGTTTTTATTTTCATTCGTATTCAATATATTTACGTTAAGCATTTAATATTTAGTACGTTATAATGTCAGCGCCAATGCTTTGTTATTTTGTTGCCGGCCTCCCGCATGCTTTTCACCTGCCGGGCCGGCAAACCCTCATTTGTTTTCAACCGGCGGCTTGTCGCCGGATTGATGACGGGGATTTGATGATTTCAGGAAGGCGGGATTATGACAAACGGAGGTTGAACATAATCCCGCCTTCCCGGAGTGATTAAGAATTAAGACAACTGGTAATATACCAGTCCGCCACAGCCGGGACAATTCCCATGCCTTGCGGATACCTGTACAGAATGCCCAGGAAACGAAGGCCTCTGCCCAGGTCGTAGGCAAATGTGCCCCCGGATATTTCACTCATGGATTCTTCAGGGACCAAGGGTAAACCCGTATCATTCATTTTGTTTTTTTTCATTTTTATTCTCTTTTAATGATGTGTACTGAATTTATTGATTCCAAAAACAACAATCCTTCCCTGTCAGGAAGGACATGCCTCACCCCGCAAACCGGCCTTGAAATCATCCCAGTTGTCTATGACGTTTTTGGCCATTGCCGCGAGGATGCCTGCGGCAAGCTGGGCCCAAAAGCCACCGTAATTTTCCATAAGTTCCTGTTCCTCCAGGGCTGAAAGCTTTGTAATGTTTTTTTCAAGTGTTTTCATGATCCAATTTGTTTTTTTTGTTAGACATGTCCGGAATTGCCGGCCATGCAATTTCCGGTGTTTTGATGATCTGTCAGATCACCGTAAAAATATATGCTCATACTGCATTATTCTTTCAGTTGAGTTAAATATGCCTTGCCCCCCGCAGATATCATCCGGATCCCGGTTTTCCGGGCACTCACAGACAAATCTTATTTCGAGTCTGCCCCCCTCCGCATATACATAACTGTTCCTGGTTTGATTGTATCCCAGGGGTGCGCCAAGTTCCTTCAGCATTTGAAGATGATGGTAAAGGTTTCTTTCCGACATCCCTATCCTGTCTGCAAATTCAGATGGAGTTCCGGTGGCCTTCAGTCTGATCAGACGGTCGATTCTTTTCAGACGGTTGATGTATTTTATGGCACTCATATCCGAAATTTATAATTGATGTTTTTCCTGTTTGCATATCGGCCATTGAGATATGGATTTTTCGGGATGAGGGCTATTTTTAATGAATACAAATTGCTGTGTTTGCAGTTTACAGACGGGAAATTAATTTTTCCGGTTTGGAGATTTTTGTATATTATGGTCAAATAAAACCCTTTTGACATGATGAAACTGAACAGAAGAAATTTTATCAGAACCGGATTGATCGGTGCGGGCAGTGCCGTGGTATCGGCTCCCGCGATGGCCAGAAATCCTTCCGAACCAAAAAATGAGAAAATTGTAACCAGGAAACTGGGCAACACAGGAATTGAACTCCCGGTGGTAAACATGGGGGTCATGCGCTCGGACAATGCCAACCTGGTAAGGGCAGCCCTGGACAGGGGCATGAAACACCTGGATACTGCACATGCATACCAGGACGGAAGAAATGAAGAAATGCTGGGCAGGGTATTGAAGGATTATGACCGGGATTCCTTTGTCATATCCACCAAGATAAAGGACCGTGTGCCCGGGGATAAAAATGACAAGGATGCAGTAAAGCAGATGATCAGGCAGTTTGATGAGGAGCTTGATCTGAGCCTCGAGCGTCTTCAGATGGATTATGTTGACATCCTTTACGTTCATGGCATCAGTGACACCGGTGTCCTGATGTACACCCCCATTATAGAATGTCTCGAAAAAGCCAAACAACAGGAGAAAGCGAAATTTGTGGGTTTGTCAACGCATGCAAATCAGGCGGAGGTAACCAGGGTTGCGGCAGAAAGCGGAGTATATGAAGTTGTTCTTGTTGCATATAATTTTCAGCAGGAAAACAGGGACGAGATAGGAAGTGCCATCGACTATGCTGCAGAAAGAGGCTTGGGCATTGTGGCCATGAAGACCATGGCAGGCGGATACCTTGACAAGGAAAGGAACAAGCCTGTCAACTGTGCGGCAGCTCTTAAATGGGTATTGCAAAACAAAAACGTACATACCACCATACCCGGAATGACATCTTTTGATATGCTGGAAGAGAATGCCAGGGTCATGTACGACGTGCAACTGAAAGACAAGGAACTGAAAGACCTGGAACTGGCACAAAGGGAAACCGGCATGTATTGCCAGGGATGTGAACAATGCCTGAAGGGCTGTTCCCGCCATATTCCTTTGCCGGATATGATGAGGGCCTATATGTATGCATACGGTTACCGGCAGACAGGAATGGCACGCCGGTTGCTGGATGAGGTTGGCATCTATGAAGATCCGTGTAGTGATTGCAGGATTTGCACTGCGGTCTGTGCACGGGGATTCGATATCCGTGAAAAGGCATCCGATATCTTCAGACTTTGCCGGGTTCCGGAAGATTTTCTGACATAAAAAGTTATTGGACTCATGAAAATATTCCTGCTTGTATTTTTTATGGTAAATCCCTGGATGGCACAGGAAAACAATGCCGGTAAGGATTCAGGGCTTTTTCCGGAGATCGCCGGAATGAAGCTGGAGGAAGGGGAGGTGGTATACACCCCGGATAATTTATGGGAACTGATCAACGGTGCTGCCGATGCTTTTCTCAGTTATCACTTTACAAACCTGCACCTGGCGGAATATTCGGGTGCAGACGGACTTGAAGTAGCCGTGGAACTGTACAGGCACGGGAGTCGGGAAGACGCTTTCGGAATATACGCCATGGAACGGAGCCGGGATTATCACTTTGTTGATGTCGGCGCTCAGGGTTATCTTGAAGGGGATATCCTCAATTTCCTCTCAGGGAATTATTACATAAAAATGAGCTGTAACCGGACGGGGGAGGATTGCCGTGAATCACTCCTGGCCATTGGGAACAAGCTTGAAAAACATTTGTCACAGGACAATGAATTCCCCCGGATCGTCAACATGTTCCCGACAGAGAACCTGGTGCCATATTCAATTCATTATTCTGCCGTTAATTTTCTCGGACTGAGTTTCATGCATTCGGCCTTCAGCGCATCTTACAGTGCAGGAGAAGGATTTGAATTGTTTATCATGCATTTGAAATCACCGGAAGAAACTGAACAGATCATTCATGAATATTTATCTTTTGCCGGCCAGGAGATGGAAGAATCTTTGCCTGAATATCTGACCATTCATGATCCGTACAACGGTGACGTCCTGGTTGCACACCCGGGAAACTACCTGGTCGGGGGCTATAATTACGAATCTGCCTCAGGGGTAAGGGAATACATTGATAAGGTCATATCGGGATTATAATTTGTATCTTTGGCATCAAATTATTCCATATGCCTTTACAAATTGAAGAAAACGACCTCAAGAAATTCATTTTGGTGGGAGACCGTGTGCTGATCAAGCCAAAATCCCCTCAGGAAAGGACCAAATCCGGGCTCTATCTTCCCCCCGGTGTTCAGGAAAAAGAAAAGATCCACAGCGGTTATGTGATGAAAGTGGGACCGGGTTATCCCATTCCTGCCATCAATGAGGTTGAGGAGCCATGGAAGGACAGAAGTGATGAAGTAAAATATGTCCCTTTACAGCCAAAATCCGGAGATGAGGCGGTTTATTTGCAAAAGAGCTCATACGAAATTGAATTCAAGAACGAGAAGTATGTGATCGTCCCCCACGCGGCCATTCTGATGCTGATCAGGGATGAGGGGTTATTCGAATGATCAGGCCCTCCACGGTCTTTTCCGGTTTACATTCCCAAGAACATCCAGGGCAATATTCACGTCATCCACCAGTTGGAAATCATACATGCCCACACAGAGAAAATCGGCTCCGTTATCCAGTGCATATTGGAATCCTTCACGGGGATGTATGGCCCCTGCAGCCAGAATTTTGAAGGCGATCCAGGGTTCTTCAAGCTGTGCCATGAAATCAATGGTCCCCCTGGGATCGGGACAAAATAAATTGTCATGTGTTTCTTCATTTTTTGCCGACCAGTAATCATGATGGTGAATGGTCTTCACCCAGAAGTCCGGACGGATTCCAATTTCCACCGCCGCTTTTATGGTCCTGATGTCGTGTGCTCCGATTCCGGCCGGCACACCCTGCCTGGCGGCATATTCAAATGCACTGGCAAGCGCTTCCACTTTACCTTTCCTTACCATTCCGTCTGATATCCCACCCTGGATGTATATGGCATGTGCTCCTCCTTCTACAGACATGTCAATTCCTTTGAATACATTATCACCGTAACCGCAATCAGATATGAACCGGATGTTGCCTTTGGCTTCCCTCCAGTATTTGTTGATGATCCGGATCAGCTGGGGATTGGTCAGGATGGCATTGATGCTGCATGCTTCGGCAAGCTGGAAGGTGTTGATCACCCGTTTATCCGTATGGTAGGCCTTGATCAGCTTGGAAACATAGATGAGGTCCCTGGCGTGTGCCCATCCGCCGATCAGGTTTCCGCCCAGGAACAAACGGCTGAGTTCAAGATCTCTGATACGTCCCTTGGGCAAATTGCCTTTCAGATCATCCAGTCTGCTGAAATTAAATGTTTTGAGGGTTGCACTGGAGATGGCATCTGCATCCGGTTCGAGAAGAAATTTTTCTTCCATGCTTTTCCATTGTGCCTTTTTATAGAAAGAAAAGGCAAAAGCTCCGGCAAGAGGCAGGGTGGCAAGGTTCTTGATCATTTCCCTTCGTTTGATGGAACTTTCGGGAACCTCGTTCGGGTAAGCTTTTTCTTTACCGGAATCTACGCATGAAGCCCTTTTCGGCTTTTTTCTGAAAAAGCTCAGCAAGCGGTCTGTTCCGTACAATGCATGACCCGGGAAGATTGCGATTACCACCAGCATCACCATTTCGATCAGGTTTTTATTGATGATGAGATAGTTCCCTTCGCCGGAAAGCCCGAAACCGGTGGCGGGCAGGGGCGGATTAACCACATAGTACAACAGAAGGATAAACGCCCCTGCAATGCTTGCAACCCGGGTCAAAAACCCAAACATGAGTCCGGCCCCGATCAGCATCAGCCCCCAGATATTGAGCATGTCAACTGCATGCAATACACCCGGACTGCCGGCAATCCCCCTGAAAAAATCCGCCAGCAACCAGTGGGCGCCTGTCAGGTAGGAGGCGGATGTCCAGTTGGGATCCATGAGCTTGACGAGTCCTTCATACAAAAAATGCCACCCGATCAGTATCCTGAGCAAACTGAGAATAATCCGGGCCGGCACCGGTGTTGTACTGACTTTCCTGATTTGATCCATATTGGTATAATTTATCCTTTATTACTCCAGATATTCATACAGTACATCGCTGCCCAGGGCGCTGAATTTCCCGGGATAACCGTCACTGTCATATGTATAGGTCCGCATCACGGATGAGGTATCTCCGGCAACCCGGTCAATGCGCATATTCAGGGTGATGTTGTTCTTGCTTGAATAGAAAACATGTGGCTGGGGAATATCCAGCAAATGGAAGGGATTCTTCATGCTGTCGTAATGGCAAATCAATGTTTCCAGGTGGATGAAGCTCATTTTATCCCTGTTGAGTCCGTATATATCCACCTGAACAATGTTCCCTTTTTCATCCCAGGTGAATTCGGTTTGCTGGAGCAGGGTGTCATTCCTGTACAGATCTTCCTGGATGATGTTCCCTTTCCCGTCATGCTGGTATGAATAGAAGATCCGGTTTTGTGATCCGTCTTCCCAGATGGTTTTTTCCAGATTGCCATATCCCCCGTATTCGTAGATCAGTTCATACTGGTAGTAACTGGTGGATATTTTCACCCTGGACATCCGGTCCTGTTCATTGTAATAATATGATTCATAATCAAGTTCGGTCAGCAGGGGAATATCCGAATGATGTTTCTGTCGCCGGACCAGCCGGAAATAACCATCATAAAAAAATTCTTCCTGCAGATTGTTCCGGTTGTTGAGCCATATCTTGCTGATGTACGGACCGGCCCTCATTTCTGTCTCAACCGGATCTTCGGATTTCTCACAGGACGGAAGAAAAACCAGTGCCAGCCAAAGAAACGCAATGAGATGAACGGGAATATCAATTAAAACACCCATGTTATAAAAATAAAATATTATCATGAGGAATAAAAAACGGAATCCCGTTCATCATTCATGGATCAGGTCCAGTGCAAATTCCAGAATGGGATCCCGGCGCCTGAGAATATCGGAATGTTTGAAATAAACCAGATGATCAGGAGGAACTCCTTCATCGATGTTCAATCCGTCAGGGCGCATGGCAAAAGTCGAGGAGAACCGGTAAACCCATCCGTTCGGCAATTCACTGTGATAGGGGCTGCCTCCGCCGCCACCGGTTGTGTCTCCCGCGATGGTCACATGCGGCAGTACAGACATTCTGGATATAAAAGTATTGGTGGCACTGTAACAGCGCCGGTTTGACAGTATGACGGTTGGGCCCGTATACTGTTTTTCCCCGTCCGGCTCAAGGAATACCAAAGACCTGACCAGATTGTCGTGTTCGGGACCGCCTTTGATATGGTTGTATTCAACGATCCTTTTATGATCAAAGAACCTGCTTGCCATGATGTTGCCGTTTTGTTCGTTCCCGCCGCCATTGCTTCGCACATCAATGATCACACCTTTCAGGCCGGTGAATTGCCCGACGATCCGGTCCATGGCCTTTTCAGTCAGATCTTTTGAAAAATCGGCATTCATTATGTAGCCGGCCGAACCAATGATGCCATAGACCAGTGCACCGTCACGAATAAAATTGCCTTTGAGATAATCCCTGAAAATGAAGGAAGGTTCAAAATTTCTGGGTACATGGTTGTAGAATTCATTGTAGTAGCTGGTATCAAAAGGAGAAACCAGGTTGACATGACCGTCTTTCAATTCAAACAGCATTTCTTCCATGATGTTGAACAATTCCCTTGGGGTTGTGCCCGGATTTACCCTTGGCCGGTAGCGGACATACAGCGTATCCCAGTTTATCTGCTTATAGGGGAACAAAGAATATTTTTCGTCCATGGTATTCCACAAAACCTCGAAGTTGGTTTCCGGGTTATTGGCAGGATCAGGTTCCATCAGGATCTTTTCGCAGGATGCCAGCAGGGTGATAAATGCAATTATAAGGTACCGGGCATTTTTCATTTTCCTTTCCTTTTTGAAAAATGATAATGTATATTGACGTGAAATCCGTGCATGGCAAAAGATTGTGCATTGTCTGCATTACAGGAAAACATGTCCCACTGATACTCCAAACCCAGTGACCATCCTGCTGAGACAGGCCGGAGCAGTGACACATTGCCGGATATGCGTTTATACCTCCCGGGGCCGGTAATCCTGCCGCTGGCAAGTTGTTCGGTAAGCCAGAATTCATCCCTCCTGAAGGCCTCGGTGGGAACCTCGCTCGCCAGTGAGGGTTTGAGAACGTATGCAATCAGATCTGTCCGTAACAGGATGGAAAGAGTGGCTTTTTTGCCGGCCACAGGCATCTTTGAATTATATGCCCCACAAATGCCCGCAGATCCCAGGAAGATGTAACTGAAATTGTTGTTGGGCCAGGAATGGTGATTGGAGGTGATCATGTTGCTTCTGATATGTCCTCCGGCCTGCCATTTATCACTGCCGGAAAGGATGTTTCTCAGATACAAGTAATCAATTTCCGCCCGCATGAACCGCGACCGGGAATCATTGTCCAGGTCCGGTTCAATGTCCTGGACATGAAAATCTGACAAGACCCTTGATGAATAACGGGACCTGGTTTTTGAGTAACGGAAAGCAGTGAGCCATGAAAAACCCGTATAGGTCACCGGTGAATGAAAAAGGTCCCGGTAATGAACAAGGGTGGTTCCGGCTCCTGCACCCATTGCATGGACCGGATACTGGGAATGAACATGTCCGGGGAGACAGAATGTGAAATAAATCAATAAAAAAGTTAAAAAAATGCTCCTGCTCATTTTGTTCTGGAACCTGCATGAATATCCCCGGGAGCTGACGCTTTATCTTTATACACGGACCACTTCAAATCCCATCAGGTCCCCGAGTTGCCGGATCTGACCTGTATAATCACCGAGCACCAGGGCCAGATGGTGTCCGAAATCCTGCATTTGGTAAAGGATTTCACCGCTATCCTGAACAGCCAGGGTTACCCGCTGGGCACATCCGTATCCTGACAGTCCGCCTCCTTCCATGACGGTGCCTTTGATTGCCAAAAGACGATTACCCGAAGGATCGAACCGGCTCAGGGTGGCTGTTTTTCCTGCATGACGGCCGAAATCATAACGCAGGGTGGCACCGAAACCTTCATGGGTAAAGCTGTGTATGTCGTAATCCGCAGGTTCTTTGTCGATGCCTTCGATTTTTCTTCCCGAATCCGAGTGGTGAAGGGTCAGTAAATTTTTACCGGTATCGATATCGGGATTTCCCATATAAGCGGATTTTCTCGAGAGATATATGCTGACTGCCATGGCCATCAGAGCATTCAGGTCTTTTTCACAGGCCGACGGATATCCGGAATCTTTCATCAGGGCATGGGTGAGGCATGGCGTGAACCTTCTGTGCCAGGGCTCCATGGAACTGCAGAGCTCGAAGCATTCAATGGTGAACGCGTTGCATCCGTACTTTTCATAAAAACGCTGAGCGGTCAGGTAAAACATGACCGATGATACCACATCTTCTTTGCTCATATTTGAGCTTCCGGCACCGGCGATCAATTGGTCCGCAATCTTCGATGCTTCTTTTTGAACGGATTTGTTCCCGGCGATCCGGTCCGTTTCTGCAAAAAATTCATCGTAATCCACATTCCGGTATCCGGTTCCGTATTTTTCTTTGATGTGGTCCAGGTCGATGATCGAAGATATCACCCCCCTGGGAACCACATCCGGGAAATTGGTGACGTTCAGCAGGCTGGTATTGGCAATGGCTTTCCTGGCCGCGATAATCCTGAAAAGGTCATAGGTTTCGTCCCAGTTACGGGTATAGAAACCTTCCAGGCCGAGACGCCTGATCCCTGCGGGAGCGTCCAGTCCCCAACCTGCCGTATTGGCCAGGACCACAGGCTTTTTAAACCTTTCCGCGATCCTCAGGCAGGTATGCTGGGGCAATCCGCCTCTGACCACCACATAGATGTCGGTCTGCGGATCATCCCCGGCCAGTTTTTCAATCTCCTCGTCGGCCAGCATGATCTCCGGATTCCCTTTTTCAATCCACTGGTGCATTTTCACCGGTTCAAGCAGATTGACCTCCGGGGGGAATTTCCGTGAAGAGATTTCTTTTTTAAAATCTTCAAATCCTTGTACATAACGTTTTTCTTCCGCTTCCTGGCTCAGATTCTCCAGGGCTCCGACCCGGCAGGAACCTTCGTAGGTGCCCTCGTGTATCACTCCGTTGAACACGAATTTGACCCCGATCTTTGTATTGACTGCGCTGGGATAGCCCTTGATCCCGGCGGCGCCCATGGCCGCCATTAATCCGGGCGAAACGGCGAGTCCGCCTGCAGCCACCGATGATGTCTGAATGAATTCCCGCCTTGTCAGATGTTTGTATTTATTTTTCATGATGATTTTGGTTTATATGTAATATACGATGCTTATTGTTTGCCCATGAGCTAAAATAATCATTTTCTATTGGTCGTTGCTCCTGCCGGTTCTTTTATATTTTTGAAGAAGGTTTTCCAGTTCTCCAACCATATCATTTCGTGTATGATACAGATTGTTTGTTTCTGCCGGGTCAGTTTCCAGGTTGTATAACTGACCGGGTGGGTAGTCGTCTGCCGGAGAACTTCCCCAGCCCCCGGATCCCTGGGTAAAGATCAGTTTCCAGTTGTTATTGATAACGGCAAATTTCCCATATGCCGAATGAGTGACCAGTGTGGTCCGAACAGAATCAGTTTCTTCCCCCTGAATAAGGGACAGGATATCGAATCCGTCCGGTGCGGTTTCTTTCGGCAGTGTTGCTCCCACTACATGGCAAAGGGTGGGCATGAGGTCGGTAAGGCAAACCAAATGATCCGAAAGGGTTCCCGGCTTGGTATGTCCCGGCCACCGGATAATCAACGGGACCCGGTTTCCTCCTTCCCAGATGTGGGTCTTTCGCCCCCGCCAGTCCTTATTGCCGTGGTGATGGAACACGGTATCGGTTCCGGAGGGGATCGAATCTTCGGGAAAGAGGGGAGTATTCCCGCCAATGGATCCATTGTCGCTGGTAATGATCAGAATGGTACGGTCGTAAATATTGTTGTCCTCAAGTACTTTTATGATTTCCCCGGTGGTCCAGTCCACTTCCGCAACCATATCACCGCGGGCCCCGGCCTTGCTTTTCCCACGTATGAATTTGGGAGGAACACATGGTCGGTGTGGCGCAGAAGTAGGCAGATACAGGAAAAAAGGCTTGTTTGGATTTTCTTTACAGTGATTGCTGATCCATTCCATTGCCTTGCGGGTAATGGTGGGCCCCACATCTTCATGACGCCACCCTTTTGTCATGGTAAGGGTGCCGTGATTTGAAAAAATGTGGGCAGGCACCGGAAAATCAGGAGTGCCGAGCACATGATGGTTTTCGATGAAACAGTGGGGAGACATGTTCAGTGAGGCGTTTATGCCGAAAAAATAATCGAAGCCCAGTTCAAGGGGACCGGGTCTCAGAGACTTCGAGAAGTCAATGCTATCCTGTACTCCCAAGCCGAGATGCCACTTACCCGTAATGGCCGTGGAATAATCCATGGATTTCAATATGTCCGCCAGGGTGGTTTCTGTGGTGTCCGGGAGCAGGGGGTCAAATGGACCGAGAGCGCCGGATTTAAGCCTCGTCCGCCAGGCATAACGTCCGGTGAGGAGTCCGTACCGGGTGGGTGAACAAACCGAAGAGGGAGAATGTGCGTTGGTAAAACGTATGCCCTCTTCAGCCAATCTGTCCATATTTGGTGTTGGAATTTTTGAGTTGGGATTATAACAACCCGGATCACCATATCCCATATCATCAGCCATGATCAGTACAATGTTCGGCAGGGAATCATCAACTGCCGGATTTTTGCAAGTGCTTACCGTGGCCAGTGATGAAAGTATAAGTATGCTTTTGGAATATATCTGATAATTTTGCACCATGCTGACAACAATTTGTTTACAACCGGTAGATTGCTACCGGATCGGTGATGAGGGTTTCATTCTATCAATGGTTTCGAAATCCAAAGATAAAAAAGAATAGTTTGTATATTGCATTAATACATGGGGCATAAATAAAAGTCATATGCGAAAACTGATCATTCTGGCCGCAGCGCAGATCCTGTCAGGATGCGGCCACCAGGAAGAAAAAGGTCCGGAGCATCCGAACATCGTCCTGTTTATAACCGATGACCAGGGATGGGGTGACCTGAGTTTTACGGGCAACCGGAACCTGAATACGCCCAACATCGATTCGCTGGCCGGGGAAGGAACCTATTTTGACCGTTTTTTTGTATGTCCGGTTTCGTCACCGACCCGCGCAGAATTGCTTACCGGTCGTTACCATCCCCACGGCAATGTGTTTTCCACCGGGGGTGGGGGGGAACGGCTTGACCTGGATGAAACCACCATGGGCGAAGTGTTCAGAAATGCAGGTTATGCAACGGCCGCTTTCGGAAAATGGCACAATGGCATGCAATATCCCTATCATCCGAATGCGCGCGGATTCGATGAGTTCTACGGTTTTTGCTCGGGTCACTGGGGCAATTATTTCAGCCCTGTGCTCGAGCACAACGGCAGGATCGTTCAGGGCGAAGGGTACGTAACCGATGATTTTACCTCCCGGGCCCTCGAATTCATGGAAGAACACCGGGGCGGACCATTCTTTGTCTATCTTCCCTACAATATACCACATTCACCCATGCAGGTACCCAGCCGCTGGTGGAAGCCGTTTGAAGGCAAAGCACCGGAGATGCGACACCGGGACCCGGAAAAGGAAGACATCCGTCACACCCGGGCGGCACTGGCCATGTGCGAGAACATCGACTGGAATGTGGGAAGGGTGCTCCGGAAGATGGAAGAGCTGGAGATCAGGGATAATACCATTGTGCTGTACTTCAGTGACAACGGGCCCAACGGATGGAGGTGGAACGGAGGAATGAAAGGCAAAAAAGGCTGGACGGATGAAGGGGGTGTACGTTCACCCATGTTCATCTCCTGGCCCGGAGTGATCCGGGCAGGAAAGACCGTTGACCGAATCGCCGGGGCCATTGACATTCTTCCCACACTGGCCGACCTGGCAGGCATTGAGCTCCAAACGAAAAAGCCGGTGGAAGGAGTCAGTCTCAAGCCCCTGCTGACTGACCCGGGTGCACCATGGGAAGACCGGCTGTTATACCATTACTGGGGCAATAAGCTAAGCGTGAGGAGTCAGCGTTACCGGCTGGACTACGAAGGACAGCTTTTCGATATGGTCATCGATCCCGGACAAAAACAGGATATTTCCGGTGAGTTGCCAGGCAAAGTCAGCGAACTCAGCAAAGCGGCCGAAATATGGAAAGAAAGCGTGTTGTCAGAGCTTGAACCCGGTGCCCGCCCCTTTCCTGTCGGTCATCCGGATTACAGGTATACACAAATCCCGGCCAGGGACGGAAAGAGTCATGGCCATATCGAGCGTTCCAATTTTTATCCCAATTGCTCCTTTTTTACCCACTGGATCCATACGGAGGACAGCATTACCTGGGATATTGAAGTGCTGTCAGAAGGGGATTACCGGGTGGAGCTGTATTATACCCTGCCCAGGGAGAGCACCGGCTGCATCATGCAACTGACCTTCAGATCCGGCCGGCTGGTCCGTGAGATTTCCAGGGCACATGATCCTCCCCTGAAAGGAATGGAACGGGACCGGGTGGAACGAATCGAATCCTATGTAAAGGATTTCAGGCCCCTGGATATGGGGACCATCCACCTTGAAAAGGGCAGGGGGCCATTGGTTCTGAAAACTCTGGATATCCCCGGTCCGCAGGCCATTGACTTCCGGTTATTCATGTTCACCAGAATCGGTCAGGATGAATGATTTCAATGCCTTTTTGTCCGGAAGCTCTGCGGAACGGACATTTTTCATCCGGATCCAGGGTATGTCCCGTGCGGGATGCTGATTCCTGATCCCCGAGATCACCAGTCCGTCCACATCTTCTGCAACCATCTCATACCCTGGGTCATATTCCTCTGCATAAAAACTCACCCTGTCGATGACAATGTTCCGGAAAACCGCTGATGGAAATGCTTACAGGTCCCGTATTTGTCGCCCGGATACCGGAAATACTGATATTTTTTGTTTTACCCGTCCTTCCGGGTATCCCGGCATTTTCAATTCCGGGATCATAGATCCGGTTCCGGTTGCCCAGGCGTATGAATAAAGGCGTTTCTACTCCTTCCATCACGATGTTGCTGATGACAATATCCGACATGACGGCACCGTCCGTGTTGTTCAGGTCAATCCCTGCAAGTCCGTTTACCATCTGTATGGGATGCAGTGTTTCCCGGGCCCTTGAGGGCCTGATCACGCGATTGGAAATGACAATTCCGCGGAATGCCCCGCAGGAAGCAGTGACGCATTTGATCGCACTGGCATGGCTGCTTATGATGCAGTTGGTCACACATACGTCCGTTGTGCCCCGTTCGACATCCGATTTGAGGCATATGGCATCATCCTCACAATCCAGTATGCAGTCCGATATAACCATCCTGTGGCAATCCACCATATCCAGTCCGTCATTGTTGAAATTGGCATGGTTGTATATTTGAATTCCGCTGATCCGGACATCGTCACACCGGTCCATCCGGAGCATCCAGAAAGCGGAATTCTCCAGCCGGATTCCTGAAATGTCTATGTCAGAACAATCCCGGAACAGGAGTCCGAACGGACGGGGACCTTTTTTCAGATGCCCCGGGGCAGGAATGAACACATCGTGCGTATCCCCGCTTCCGTAGATCTTTCCCTCTCCCGTAATGCTTATACCGGTGGCATTCTCTGCAAAAAGAAAGGCATATCTTATGTTTCGTTTATTGAAATCCAGCGGGGGGTACAATTCCAGGTCCGGAATGGCCCTCCATTCGGATCCTTTCATCAGCTCAATACAGACATTGCTTCTGAGTCTGATCATTCCGGTCAGGTACCGGCCCGGGGGAAGATTACCAGCCCCCCGGCAAGGGAGCAACGGTCGATGGCCTGTTGTACAGCTTCCGCATCACTTTTTCCGTCATTTTCAACCGCACCGAAATCACGAATATCATATTCCTGTCCACTCAGAAAGCCGGGCAACAGAGCCATAATGAAAAACAACAGAGAATTTTTCATATGTTGTATCATGTCAAGGGTTTTGGGATTTCAGACGGATCAGTTCTTTTTCTGCGATCAGTACGGGAGAATCATATACCGGGATGTTTTTGAATGTATAAACGCTGCCCTGCTTACTCAGGTTCCGGTCCGGGATATCATATACCTCACCGGTTCTGAGGTCTGCATAAACGGGATGGTCGAAGTTGCCCCGAAGGAATGTAAAATCCAGCAGGGTCGCGTGGTTGTTTTCCGAAGGTATCCTGTCATCGAACCAGACGGCCACCATCTGCTTTCCGCTGTAAACGTTTTCAATCCCGTACAGGGAAACCGGCCTCTCGTTATTGCACTCCCATGGATAATCCGGTATGGAGACCACCGTGCTGTCAAATACGGAGGTCACATGCTGTACCGCATAGTAGGCCTGTTTGATTTTTTCCACCTGCTGGTTTTCATCCGAACGGAGCAATCCTTTCCGGTTCCATGGCCTTCCTTTGTATTTGGCGTCCATGATGAGAAATACGGATGTCTCCTTGTTCCTGCCGAAATCGGTCATCATGCGCCTCAGGACATGCTTGGCCTGGGTAAGCTCCGACCAGGGCATCTTTTGCAGTGCAAAGGATTCGCTGTATTCCGACGGGCATCCGGCTTCACCCTGGCGGGCGACCAGTTTTTTTGAATACTTGTCCATTATCTTCTCCAGCATGATCTCATTATGATTTTCCTCCGGTATGGGGATGTGACGGTGGTGTGTTATCTGGTCGATCAGGTAGATCCTATCCCTGCGGGCCACTTCGGCAAGGACTTTATCGGCATATTTGTAGTCCACACCGCTTCCCAGGGCCAGTCCCAGGATCTTTGCCTCCGGCTGGATTTCCTTAACGGTTTCTGCGGTAAGGATCAGAAGGTTTGCATATTCGACGGGATCAGCTCCGCCATTGGGTTCGTTCCATACTTCCCATTCATTGACATGGTCCTTGTACCTGGCTACCAGTTCCCTTACATATAATTTCCAGGCACGGAGAGATTCCCCGGAATTGGGTATCATGCTTTTCTCTCTCAGTTTTGTCCCTCCTCCTCCTGCATAAATACTGTTTCCGTAACATATGTCCACCCACGGGGTAACTCCCCGGGAAACCATGTCAGGAATGATCTTATCCATCCAGCTCCAGTCATAAACGCCTTTTTCCTTTTCGGTGCGGGCCCAGCCGGACTGGATGCGGGCCTTTTTCACTCCCAGGGGCCCCAGATATTCCTTCCAGTTGTCGTAAATGATATAACCCCGGCCCATGGTCTCTGCTCCCACGGACCACGGAGATGCTTCGATCTCTGTGGCATCCCGGGGTCTGATCTCCCCGATCTTTTCGAAAGGCACCTGTGCTTCCGAGGACTGCGCCAAAAACAATACCGGGATGATCATCAGAAAGAATCTGACTGCTTTTTTTGTCTTGGGAAACGGGTTGAAAGATTTCATATGCATCATCGATAAAATAATTAAAATTCAAATGTTTGATTTCTTCCGGCTTCCAGATCCTTGGTTTTTCCCTTCCAGATGAAGGTGCCGCCCAGTCCTTCCGGCATGGAAACTTCGAATATCCGTTTATCACCCTTTTTTTCCATTTTTACCCTGATATCACCTTTGCCATGTGGGACATTGGATTCAAAGAATTCAAGCTGTCCCGGGGCAGGCTTGATGCGGACGGATTTGAAGCCGGGTTCCCCGGGCATGATGCCCGCAACATATTTAGGCAAAATGTAATTCGGACTGCTGCTCCACGGATGGCAGTCCGAGCGCGGATTGATTGACGGCTTCTCCGGAGTGGTGGTCAAACCCCAGTCGAGAAAATCGTACCAAAGATCCAGGGCCGACACGATTTCTCCGGCAAGTCCGGACAAATACATGGCATCGAAAAGATTGGAATAGAAAGGCATGGTGCACTGGGTCAGGCTTTTATCCCGGATGACTTTGTGCATTACTTCATGGGCATCCCCGGCCGGTATGGCACCCGAAAGGACTCCCAGGATATTGCTGTGCTGGGAGAATGAGGTCCTGTCCGGGGTTTCGGCCAGCAATCCCCTGGCCTGATCGAAACAATGGTTGTACACCCCTGAATTGATCTTTCCCGATAAATGCGCGTAATGGTTGGCAAAATAATCATTGCCCAGGTCACTGAATATTTCAGCGGAACGCTTCAAAGTGTAGGACAAGAGAAGCGAAAATGCGGCAGACCGCCCCCGGAAGGTGCCCTTTGCCTCACTGTTCCAGTATCTTCCCACATCCTGGGTGCTTCCGTACCAGTCCATGAACGACCACCAGTTGACCGGTCCCATAAAACCGTTGTCCTGAAGATTGTTCTCGTACCAGGTCAGCACGGCCTGAATGCCCGGCAACTGTTCGCGGACAAATTCCGGATCATCGTAATGCATATAATAATCATGGATGGCCAGGATCCAGTACAGGGAGAACGTGGAGATCACCAGGTGGTGACGGTCGGGTGCATATCCCTGGGTGAGTCCGTCAGGCAGCCGGGAATAATCGAATTGCCGGATGAATTGTTTGAAAGGCAGGCTGTCCCCGCAGGTATACATGATGGTATTGGCATGGATCCTTCCGTCAAAGGCTGCCTGCGACTGCTCATAATATGCATCGGGCATCAGGTTCTCCTGTGTGCAGATCTTGATGGATTGCCATCCAAGACCGGTGATTTTTTCATGTTCGGGAACGTCTGACCTGAAAAATCCTTTTCGTTCAAGGGGATAGGCGGAAAATACATGGGAATAATCCTCGATGACCAGGGGGTCGGCACCAGTTTCGATGTTCAGCTGGACATACCGGAACGCTCTCAGCCAAAGCGTCCTGAGAACCCTGTTGTTTCCCCCGCCGGGGATGAAATTGTCTTCAATGCCCCAGATATGCATCCCCTGTGTCTTATCCCGGTTTTCCTTTTCCTGCTCATCATTGTACAGGGCTTCCGAATAGATCACCTGGATCCTTGACCCTTTCCCCCGGCTGACCACCAGTTCCGGATAAGCCATGGTGAGCAGTCCGTTGTCGATCAGTATGGAAACATTTGCATGTGCCGGAACGGTCAGTGGATGGTTCCCGTCGATGAAATCAGTCCGGATATCTGCTCCTTCCACCCGTTCGAGATGGCTGAAACGGTGGCGTTCGGTCCGCAGCATGGGAATGGTCCTGGGGGTGAGGCTCCACAGACTGCGGAAAACCTCCCGGGTGGCCGCATGGCTGAGCCATTTGGCGTTTTTCCAATGGCTGTCGTCATAATCCGGCTGTTCCCAACCCCAGGGATACAGTATGCCTACGATGCTGTCGGTAGGATTGGCCGCGTAATACCCACGGACATGTTCCCGGTTGTGGTAATCAATATAAAATGGATAATGGGCCTGGTTGTGCAGGGTTTTCCAGGATCCGGCCTGCGTATTGACCGTTTCCTCTTTCTCCCCGTATCCCTGCAGCAGAAATCCCGTTTTATTGGAAAATTGGGAAATGGCCCGGTGATGGCCCCAGTTGACCACCTGCGCAGCGATCAGATTCTTCCCGTCACGAAGAAAGGGGGCGATGTCCACGGTTGCATACCGCCAGTGCCAGGTATCGGAGCGCTGGGGGCCCTCGCATATATCATGTCCGTTGACAAACAGCCGGTAACGGTTGTCGGCAGTTACATGGATGATGAACGATTCCGGTTTTTCATCCAGATTGAATGTTTTCCTGAAATGCACCACAGAAAATTCACCCAGGGCGATGGCCGGGTGGGTGATCCAGGCGGCATTCCACTGTTCCCTGTATGCCTTTGAGAAAATATTCCCCGGTTTTTCCTGTATTTGCCTGTCTTGCCCATGGGACAGGGCGTCAAGCATACATGAAATGCAGAGTAATGTGATGATCTTTTTCATTTTGATTGTTATTGGTGAATGTCTTTGTGCAGTTTTGGCCGTGTTACCATCGGACCAAGGTATGATCTTTTCAGTCCGCCAAAGTCCAATACCATCCTGTCAATACAGACTCCCGGATCGATCAACCATACTTTCAGGGTATGTTTTCCAGGATGGCGGATGAAATGTTTGGTTATTTCCATATCTGCATTACGGCTGACATTCTGTTTCCATTCTTCGATGCGATCAGGCGGTACTGAATCAATTAGGAGAGGAGGCTGGTCGTCTATCGAAACCGCATATTTGTTACCCCGGTATTCATTAATCGGATGTGTGGGTAAAGCGTAAGAATAAATATCGAACCAACCTTTATAAAATGTGTAAAAATCATATTCCATAAAAGGAGCTTTTTGATCAACATTCCATTCATGATCCACAGGCAATGAAATTATTGGGAAAGTAGTCATCAATTTCCCTGTCAGTCCAAGTTCATCGAGTGTTTTCCATACATAACCCGGTTTATCTGTTTTACGATGAAAATCCCCGGCAGGGATTGAAATTAAACCATTGTCTTCTACATAAAGATTTTCCAAATCCAGATTCATTTCAGGGTTGAAAACCACTACTTTTATTTTTTGTGACTTTCCTCCCGCGTTAATGGTAATTTCCGCTTCGGCATTCTTTCCTTCAGGCAACCGGGTCCAATCTATCGCCGTATAAATTCTTTGCTGATCTTTCACTGATCCTCCGGTTTTCGACAAAACCAACCAGGGATGACTTGCAGTTGCATTCCACCGAAATGGTGTTTTACTCATATTGAAAATTTCAAAAAAATGTTTCTTCCGGTAAATAGAATTGAAAACAGGGAGTTGTTGTATTATTTCATCCTCTTCGTTCCCTTCAGCCCAAATTCCCCACTGCAAATTCTCCTTAAATTGAATGGTGTCTACCGGAGGAACGTCGACTACATCCCAGGGCATATCGTCGTACGACATCATATCTTTCCATTTTCTGTTGTTCAGATTCTCATATTCCCGGGTCAGTTCCAAAATACTGTCATGACACGCGACCGCTTTTTTCGCCAGTTTATTTGTCAACACTCTGCCTTGCCGGGCATACCACCGGTTTTTTTGAGCTAAAAGAAATTTTTTATTCATCAATGAGGATCCCATCACGGGATAATACACCAACTGGAAAAAAGCAGGTTTAAGTTTTTCGGGAACTTCATCGTATAATTCATGAACTTCTGATTGCAGTCGTGAATATTGATTTATTCGTTTTTCTGCTTCATTGTAATGGATATAACTAAATTCTGTATCCTTTATCTCTGTGCTGGGTTCGAGACGGTTCCAACCCATATATTCCGGTTTGCGTGAAAATGCCAGATGGTAATACCGTTTTTTGATTTTTACGGCTTCCTTACCAATTTCATTACCAAATATTCCGCTGTACCAGTCATTCATATGCTCATGTACTTGTTCATAATCAAAATCTCCGGCCTTCCAGGCTATGTCCATGCTCAATTGCCACTCATATTCGGCCGGCTTGATATCCCCCACATTCATAACCCACATTTTCCGGGCATCAAATTTGTACGATTTTTTCAGTTCCTCCCAAATGAGTGCCGGTGGGGTGGTGCACAACCAGAGGTATTCGTGCGGGCGTCCGAGATAAGACAAATGATAATAGATGCCCGAACCGCCTGAGCGTTTTTGTTCCTGCGGCCCCGATAACTGTTTCATATAACCATAGTTGTCATCAGGCCAGACTATGGTGATATCTTCCGGCAGGTGCATACCGTGCTTGTACAAATCGAGCACCTCCTTATACGCAGCAAATATCTGCGGAATTTCGAATGCAGGTTTGCGGTAATATTCGGAAAGCAATTCCCGCTGATCCTGAATAATCTGCTGCAAAACTTCTACCTTGTGTTTCATGTTCTGTCCGCCTTTCATGGGCAGGTCGCCCACGCCGCGCATGCCGATGGTGAAAACATTTTCATACTGACCGAATTTCTCCAGATTGTTTTTCCAGAATTTAATAATATTTTCCTTATTGGTCAGGTAGTTCCACTCTCCCATTTTTTCTTCGTCCCACTCTTTCCGGGCGTTGCCCAGCATGGGCGAATTATGGGCGCCTCCCCGCACAATCGCATACCTGTCGGCCACCACAGCATTTTCCGGTTTTTCGTTAAATGCTGTGTGGCGCGCAGGCCAGATGTAATTGGCTTTTAACCTCAGCATCAGTTCAAACACTTTTGCATAGGCATTTGGCCCCATATCCTTGTAAACGGTGTCCTGTGTTTTGGCAGCCCACTGGCGCAATCCCCACAACTCATCATTCAGAAAAGCTCCCCGGTATTTAACCGCGGGAGGCGGCAGGTAATATCTGCCTTCCTTAACGATTATCCGGTCCTGCTTTTGCGGAACTGCATCAGCCCACCAAATCCAGGGGGATACTCCTGCCTTGCGCGACAGCTCCATTGCACCATAAGCCACTCCGCGACGGTCGCTTCCTGTAATGACCAGCGCTTTTTTTATGTCAGGATAAGGATTATTAACTGTAACAATCAGAGAGGCTTCCCACTTTCCATCTATGGAATCTATATTTATTATTTTCCGTGAAATTAAGTTGCGAACGATCTTGTTTCTTTCTGTGGAACCGATTATAACGATATTGACCGATGATTGATCGTTGAGAGCTGAAATTTTCGGTAATATTCCGGTTACCGCCTTAATATCACAAGCCAATAATGTTGCAGCGATTTTAACCACGTCATGATCATTTTTATCAATGATAATATCGGCGGGTTGTCCATCAGAAAATAGAGGAAAGTAAATCATACTCGGATTTTCGGAAAAATGAAGTATTTGACACACTCCTTTTATCTCGACCAAAAATGTGAGTACTATTAATAGAAGTATACGTAATACCATCACCTTTAAATGGCACATTCTCTTTAATGGAATTGTCACTGGGGAATTATCGTCATTTGTTTCCATAATATCAGCCATATAATTCCACCATTTTTTCATCATTTTATTTTCAAATTTAAACCGGTTCCTTAAAGAACAGATGATAAATAATAACTTTTGATTTAGTGATTCGAATTATTCAGTTCATCCCTTACTTTTTTCTTAATTTCCAGTGTTAATGATTTTGTAGACTCAATATTATGAATACGATTTCCGCGATACCAATTTTTAAAATTATTCTGATTATAGTCATCAATGATTAAATCTGTTTTTAAAAGACTTTTTAATGCTTCATCCAATGATGAAAATGCTGTTTCTAAATCTCCAATATCCAAAGATTCATGAGAGAACAAAATATATTTTAACCACTGACATATATAAAGGACTAAATTAGATTGAAATAGTAAATTATTGCTTAAAAAACAGGCTTCTGATTTTGGAAGTTTTTCGATTATTGTACTAACATGTAAGACCGCCAATTCAAAACCGGCAATTTGCCTGGATAAACGTTTAATCGTCTCCCGTCTGCCAATTTCATCGCACACAGCTTCTGTAATTTGTGTGATCCATAAAGAATCGTTTAAATCTTCACCTGGTATCTGGTTCCAGTTCGGAGATAAATGGCCCCGGTATTGCAGTGTTTCGTTTCCTGTTCCCAATCCGATTTGATTGTTTTCAATTTTGTTTTTCATTTGCCTGATATTTCTTTTACCTGCTCTTATCATTTGACCGTACATCAAATATGGTATTTGAGGTTTATATTCATATACCAGGTAGGAGCTGAAATAAATTTTATATGCATTAGCTATTTCGTCATGCTTTGCAGAGAATTTTTGTTTCACCCAGGATACCAGCCAATTATCCGGATTGAACGAGTTGATATCCCAGGTCATTTCTGAAGTTGCAGCAATACCCAAAACAAACTCCCTTATATTTGAAACATTGAAAACAGCATAATCATGACTATTTCTGTTATAAGCTTCAATTAACAGTCGATAGGTTTGATGTGGAGGAACAACTTGAGCGTTGTGCGGACCGGTAGGGTTTAAAGCATGGTGATAATACAATCCGTATTTGTAATTATCTTTTCTTTGTGTCGAATAAAAATCTTCCTGCCACATCCAGCCGGGTGTATTATCTGCGAAAACAATGATTGCGCCATCAGGAATATCGATTAAGCCTTCTTGGTTTAATTTTGATCCTTCGTGCCAGAGCGTGAGGGAAAAAACCGGTTCCTGAGAACAAATTTCGTTCAATATTTCCACCTGGTCGTGTATGGCTCCCGAAATTAATTCTCCTCTTTCTTTTTCCTGTGCCGGCACATCGGCATCACTCTCCCATACGGGTCTGTCGCCTATCCCGCGCAGTCCCAGTTGCCAGATTACATTTGTATATTTCGACCATTTTTTTACCGAATTACGCCAGGCTTCCTGTATTTCATATTTATGGCTATAGTACGAATATTTAACATCATTTTTCCTGTTGTTCCAATATTCGAAAAAAGCATACGGACTAACGCCAAGTGGTTCCTGGTGATGTTGGGAAATAAATATTCCTCTCCTGGCACATACTTTAACAAGCTCCTCTTCAGCAGGATTGTTAATATCGATAAAGCTGGCAGGTATAATCAGGTTATAACGGCTGCGTACTAAAGTCTCTACTATCATTTCCATTACCTCGGGCGGAAATAAATGCAAATACAAGGTGTTCGTACCTTTTCGTTTTAGCTCTTCCGTTCGTTTTCCACCACCCTCTTTCCAAAAGGTAAGCAAATCCTCATCATTGATAAACCATCCGCGGTATTTGAAATCAGGGCCATTGGACGAAATGTCGACATCATTCCAGCTTAGTTCTTCTTTTTCATCAGGATACAATCCCGACCAAATATAAAAAGGATCGACTTTCAGGTATTTTTCAATAAAGTGATAAATCCCAGACATTGTTCCCCTTTCATCACTCCCTGATATGTATAATGAGCCATTTGCCGATTTTACATTATAAGACTCCCATGATGTATTATCGTGCTTTGTTTCGATTCTAATAAACTGAGAAGTACCAGTAGTATCATTAACAATCTCCAACTTCTTTCCGGAAATTCTGAAAACATCCGAAATTAAATCATCAACAGCTAACTTAACGCATTCAGCTTCTTTATCGGACAAATAAATTTTAGCAGTACTGTTCCCGTCTGTTAAAATAAATTTGTGGTTCTGAGCAAAAATTGAGGAAGCAGATAAAAAGTACATCAAATATATATTTAATCTAAATAGCTTTATCAACTTCATATTTTTCAAATTAGATTACAAATATGCATGGTTTGTTAATGGCCCGGATGCACATGATACTTAGGATTGTATTCCCCGCGCTCTTTAAAACCGCCGATGTATTCTTTCATACTACCATGGCGGGGATAACTTTCAAAAATGTCGCCGTATCCCAGTTCCCTGGGGTCGCCCTGCTCCACCAGTCTATTCCTCAAAACGCGGTGCAGTGAATCTGCTACTGAACGGTATTGTTTTGTTTCAGCAAGGTTGTTTATGCATTCCGGATCCTGAATAATATCATACAACTCTCTAGCAGGTCTTTTACCGAAAGCCAGTTCAAACAGTTCACTCCCGGGCTCAAAATAGGTGTAATTGCTTGTCCAGCTCGATTCAGTGATATTGGTTCCTTGTCCGTACCTGTTCACTTCGGGATCGCCTTCAGGCCATCTGTCGGGTTTGTAATTCTTAATAAAAAGATACCTGTCGGTACGTATGGCGCGCATGGGATAGCCTAAGTTATCGTACCTGCGGTGATCGTGTCGCTCGAAGCCGGTTAACACATGTGCCGGATCGTTTTCGGTTGAGATTCCGTCTTTGGTAAACAGCCGGGCAAAACTTTTGCCGGTCATCTGATCCGGGATTTCGATACCCGCCAGTTCCAGAAAGGTCGGTGCAAAATCGATAAAGCTGGTGAGCCGGTCTATTTTTTCTCCTTTATTTTTCATTTTGGGCCAGTATATTGCCAGCGGCATGTGTGAGCCGTATTCATAAAGATTTCTCTTACATCTTGGTAATACAATACCATTATCGGAAGTTACGACAATAACCGTATTTTTGGCCAACCCTTTTTCTTTGAGGAGTTCCACCAGCCACCCCACCTGTTTGTCGAACCATTCGATTTCAAAATAGTAATCCGACATTTCAATTTTGGCGTCAGGATGGTTGGGAACAAATGCCGGTAATTGTATGCCGGCAGTGTCTATACCGTTTTTTAATCCGATTCTTTTTTCGTACTGCACGTGCGGCTCGATGGACCCGTACCAAAACCAGAAAGGCTGATCGGGTTCTTTCTGGGAAAGAAAATCATCCAGGTTTCTCACCGGATCACTGGAGGTTAAAAATTTTGCCGGTAAGTTCTCCATTTTGTATTTGTTGTATTGATCGCCGGCCGGGTTCCGTTCACGCCCGGTAATATCCCATTTCCCCGGGCTCCAGGCTTTTCCTGTACAGCCTATGGCATAACCGTGTTCCATAAGAATTTCGGGTAGGGCCAAAAATTCTGAAGGAAAATTACTGGCATGGGTGCCGGCTTCCTTCAGTTGCCATTGGTTCATGCCGGTTAAAATGTTAGCTCGGCTTGCCGAGCAATGCGGCGATGCACAAAATGCATTTCGAAACAGGAAGCCCTTTTCGGCCAGCTTGTCGAATTCAGGGGTCTGAACCACCTGATTGCCATAAGAACTGTTATGCACCCAGGATTGGTCATCGCTTATGATCAGCAGGAAGTTGGGCTTTTCATGTTCTTTAGCCTTTTTTTGCCCGCATCCGGCCATGACAACGGCACCGGTCAGTAAAGCAAGTTGTTTCCAGTTTTTCATTTTGGCAATTGATTTTTATTTGTCATTTGTTTTTCGGTTTCAGAAGAGCATTTGCCGTATTTGTCATGAAATCCGAAGCATATCACCGGAATTCCTTCCCGCCGGAAGCTTTTTACCGTTAAAAATCCGCCTCCCCAGTTTTCGGCCTGGATATAGGGTGTACGCAACAGGGAGTCAGGATCGGTGGACTGTGGATCTCCGGGGAGCCTTCCCGGCCTTGAATTCTGGTCTACAAATGCCCCGCAACTGAATTCTTCAAAGCCTGAAGGATGTATGGAATGGTATTGCCAGTGGCGGTCACCGCACAGGAAAAAGAAATCATTTCCTGAAAAACCTTTTTCGGCGAGCCAGGAAATAAAAGCCCGGCCTTCGGATTGAAAACCTCCGGGATTCGTATGATTATCGATTTTATAAGCATCATCGGGCCCGATCATGGGTGTAGGGGATACAAGTATCTTGAAGGTGGCATCACTTTCAAGAAGTGTCCGTTTAAGCCATTCCTTCTGTTCTTTCCCCCAAATGCTTTTTTCAGGGGTGTCCTTTCTTTTGTTCGGACTCCGGTAATCACGGCCTTCCATGAACCACAATTGCAGATCTTTCCCCGCTCTTACCGTGCGGTAGGTTACGGCATCCGGATTTTCAAGGTCCACTACCGGAACCTGTTCACGGAAAACACATATCCCGAGTTGATGGGAGGGTTTTTTGAACCGGGAATTGGTGGTGTCGCAGTCATTGAAACGGTGGTCATGGTCGTCCTTGAGATAGAATACAGGAATTTGGAGACACATTTTCCGGTTACGGGGCATGGAAAAAAAACGGTGCCATTTGGCTTGCATCTGCTCCTTTGTTTTTGCCCGCATTTCGGGTTTTTCGGTCGGACTGTCATAGTATACCACGTCGCCGTTGGCAATGAAGAAATCCGGTTTTATCTCCCGCACCGCATCAAAGGCTTCGAAACCCAGCTTCCGGTCAATGCCGGTGGCCGGAGGGGCCATGATCTTTCCACGTCCTCCGTTGGCAGGACGCCCAATGCCATAAAATTTCTCATAATTGAAACCGGTAGACATGGCAAAACAAATGTCCTCTGCTTCTTCCGGCCCTGGAAGTGTGCTGAAACGGCCAGTGAGGGAATGGACAGTGTCAGGATTAGCCCAGAGGACCGCCCTTGCCCGGTAATAATACGAAGTGTTCGGTTGAAGTTCGTACACCTTCTTCCTTATTATGAAATCGTTTTTTTTATCTGCCGGTATCCACGGGGTTTCTTTAAATGCCGAAAATGATGAATCCCGGCTGACCTGAAAGCATCCCGTGCCGGCACTGCCCGGTATATCGTGGTCAACAAGGGTGTCAGTGACAGCGAACCGGCATTGCAGGAGAATGCTGCCGGATGTCGGTTCTCCGGCGAGCAGGACAAGATTCCTTTGAACTGCGGTTTTTTTTCCTTGTTTGCATCCATACAACAAAATCAACCAGGAAATAACCAGCAGGCAGGCCCATAAATGTTTTGTTTTTTTTCTCATGCTTCTAATATCAAGGGTTATATATATGCTTACTCCCTAAAATAAGGATTTTTTTCAGCCGGATTCCTTTTTTGGTCATCATTATTTGAACGGTTACTTTAAGGGAATTCCGGCTGCATGACAAATCCCCCTGATATATCCGACAGCCAGGATCTTTCCCGTCATTTCATAACCTGAGGACAAACTACCTGTAAACTTTTTCAGGGTTTCCCCGTACATTGCAGGGGCATGATCAGGCCTGACCGGTCCGTCATAACCATATTTTTGGTAATGTTTGAGCAAGCCGGTCATATCGGTCGGTCCATTGTCATGAAAGGTCTCCCTGAAATGGTCCCGGTAACCTTCCACATCCCTCAGGTGAATAAAGAATATCTTTTGTTGCCTCAGCCATTTTTCTGAAATGGCACGAATGTTCTCTCCCATAAGACTGAAAGTTGCCTGGCAGAAGGCAATTCCGGCGCCAGGGCTTTTATTGTAACGCGTCAACAATTTGTCAAAAGCCCCGGCAGAGGTCAGGATCCTGGCAGATCCCATCAATGAAGAAACCGGCGGGTCATCAGGATGCAGGGCCATTTTTATTCCGGAAGAATCCGCCACGGGCAATACGGCATCCAGGAAATAAAAAAGGTTTTTCCAGAGTTTTTCTGAAGATATTCTCTTTTCATCCGGCAAAGTTTTGTTTGCCAGATCCGCCATATTGAATTCACTGGTTTTTGCACCCCCTCTTTCATTTACATCTGTCCGGGTCCGGTACCATCCCACGGAAGCCATGAAATTGTAACATAAAAGGGGAATCCCGAGTTCTCCCATATTTCTGATCATTTTCTGATAGTGTTCAATGGTTTCGTCACGTCCGGGCAAACCCAGCTTTACCTTTTCCATATTAAACTGATCCCCTTCAAGTCCGTATAAACGGAATCCTTTCTCATCAAAAGAATCCCTTAAAGACCTCAGGGACCTGAGATCACAAGGGGGTAGTTTGCCTGACAATTCCGGAGACGCTTTGGTAATGGCATACTTCACACCCGCCTGGCGTGCCAGGGCCCATTTCCTTTCATCATACGCGGGTGGCAAAAGCAGTGCTAATTTCATATGAATGACCGGTTATTTTCAGAAATATCCACCCTTATCCGTGATGTTTTTAATGGATTGCCCTTCCTTAACCCAGCTGTAGATCTTCTTTTCATTTTTCTTTATCTCTTCGGCCCTCAGCAGGATCTCATAGGCCTGCTCCCTTGGCACGGCCAGGACCCCGTCCACATCACCCAGGATGACATCCCCTGGCTTGATGGTCACATCTCCGATCCTCACCGGAACCTGGTAATGGGTGATCAGGCATCTGCCCAGACTTCCGTTGGATGTCCTGTATTTATAAAATACAGGAAAATCCGCTTCCAGGATCTGGTGAGTATCCCTTATTCCTCCGTCAACACAGGCTGCTTTTACTTTCTTCTTCCTGGCGGTGGCGGTCATTACGCCTCCCCAGAGGGTGGCTTTTTCATCGTGGCTTGTATCCCAGATCACGAAGGCATCCTCATGCATTTCATCCAGCATTTTCGAACGGAATTCCATCTCCCCGCGGATCTTTACATTGGGAGAACTTTTAACCGTAAAGGCAAAGCCCGTTACCGTCCTGTATTCCCTCAGCGGCACAATGTGGTAAGGCAAAGCCTGATCGAGCAGGCAGAATTCCCGCATTACATCGTTCACCGCACCCGTGTACAATTTTTCAAAGCGTTCCAGTAATTTTTTTTCAGGAACCGGCAATTTCTTTTTTGAGATGCTCTCGCGGAATTCAATCAGCTTTTCGAGGTTCATCATACCTACCTCTTTTTTGTACTGTTTTGTACTCATGGCATTATGGTTTTGTTTATGTGGAGTTTTCAATGATCATACCCCCGGACATGAAAGAAACCCCCCGTCTACAGGAACGGTGACCCCGGTGACAAAACCGGCGCTGTCTTCATCGATCAGCCATTTCATACAGCCGGTCAGTTCCCCGGCTTTCCCGAAGCGTTTCAGGGGAGTAAGGCTGAGAATATTTTTTCCTCTTTCTGTATATCCGCCTTCGGATTTCATCAGCCGGTAACGGTTCCGGTCATTGATGAAATATCCGGGGGCAATGGCATTCACCCTGATGCCGGCAGGGGCAAGATAGGATGCCAGCCACTGGGTAAAGAAAACAATGGCTGTCTTGGCCATCCCGTATGCGGGTACACGCGATAGGGCCCGGAAACTGGTCATGGAGGCAAAATTGATTATACTCCCCCCTTTATTGGCGGCCATATCTCTGGCAAATATCTGGCAGGGAATCACCGTCCCCAGGGTATTGATATCGATCACATCCAGGAAACGGTCCATTTTCAGGTTGAAAAATCCACGGAGCTCCGGGTCCTTTCGATCCAGTTCCTCCCGGGCGAATTCATTCACGGTAGTGATGGCATCCATCTGATTCCCGCCCGCACCATTGATCAGGATCCTGCAAGGACCTAGTTCTTTCCGTATATATGATGCAGCATTTTTCATATCCTTCACACTGGACACATCACCGCTTGCGGAAATTGCCGTTCCGCCCGAAGCACTGATCTCATTTTCCACTTTTTTCAATTTTTCCATAGTGCGTCCAATCAGGGCCACTTTCATTCCCAGTTTACCGAGTTCCCTTGCCATTTCCGAACACAGGGTGCCACCACCTCCTGTGATCACTGCTACCTTGTTATTCAATTTATTCATGATTCTGGTTTGTTTATCCGTTTATTGCTGTTTTCGTATGAGATATTCCTGACCATGTTGCCCAACCATTTAGTATCCCTTGGCAACAGCCCTTTTTCGACCCATTCACCGAGCAGGTCGCACAGGACCCTGCGGAAATATTCATGGCGGGAAAAAGAGAGCACGCTTCTTGAATCGGTGGTCATTCCGATGAAATGACTCAGCAACCCGTGTCCGGCCAGTGTGGTGAGATGATTTTGAATGCCCGTAAAATGGTCATTGTACCACCAGGCCGGCCCGAATTGTATTTTCCCGGGCACTCCGTCCTGGGTAAAAGAACCGGTCAGTGTGGCATACATCTCATTGTCCGACGGGTTCAGGTTGAACAGGATGATATCCGGCAGGGCGTTGTTTTTTTCTAAGCTGTCCAGCATGTAACAAAGGTTGGCTGCATCCGTACTTTCTCCGATGCATGCAAATCCCCCCTTTGAACCGGCCAGTTTTCTCAGACGGGTGCTGGTGTATCTCTGGGCGCCGATGTGCAATTGCATGATCCAGCCGCGACGGGTATATTCCCTGCAGAGAAATAAAAGCAGAAAGGACTGGATCCCGGCCAATTCATCTGGATCAGGCAACCGGCCCTGCAAACGTTTGTCGAATATTCCGGCCGGATTAACTCTTTCAGGATCGGTAAATTCAAATCCCGCATCCAGTCCGTGATCAGATATAACACATTTTTTCCGGCCAAATACATCCAGGCGCTTCCTGACAGCTTCCAGATAATCATCAAAATTTTTTATAGAGCCTTTGGTCATCCCGGACAATTGATTCAGCCAGCCGGTAAAATCTTTCCTGTCAATCTTCAGTATTGAATCACCCCTTAGGGAGGGTTTTACTTCAATGCCGAAGCCGTTCCCGGATGCTTTTTCATGCAATCCGATGTCTTCCAGCAGGTCATCTGATGTACACAGAGTTTGCACCCTGTATTCAGAAAGGACATCCATCTCCCCAAGATGCCCATTGCAGATGCGTTCGTTGCAGATGTTCCAGATCCTGCCGGCATTTTTGGGAGTCAGGGGAATGTCGATTCCGAAGATTTTTTTCATTTCCATCAATGACCAGTGGAACAAAGGATTGCCCGCGGTGTACGGGAATGTTTCCATCCATTGATCGAATTTCTGCCGGTCTTCCGCTTTGCCTGTAATATCATGTTCGGGAATCCCGTGGATTCGCATGGCCCTGTGTTTATACTGATCGGCAACCACCCACATACGGGCGATGTTGTCGTGGACCTTATTTTCTGCAAGGTTTTTGGGTTTCAGGTGATTGTGATAGTCCACGATGGGCAGGCTCTCAGCCGCCTCATGATACAGTCTCTGGCCTGTTTTGTTCAAAAGCAGGAAATTTTCATGGATCAGATCATTCATGGACTCTGTTTTTGGATTGTGCATTTCTTTTTATGATATACAGAAGCAATGCGATCAGCAAACAGACCGTTCCCTCTGCGATGGCCATTTTTCCGCTGAATTCGGAAGCCGAGGGTATGGACATAAAAATGAAAAGAATTCCCGTGAAGGACAATGCAATGGTGAAAAGTGTCATCAACGACCGGGTGAATTTTTTATCCACCGGCGGTTTCTGTGACTCGGGGATCGCTGTGTTCAGTTTCCTGAAAAAGCCATTGATGCGGTCAAGATAATGAATGTTTTTGCTCCTGAAAAGTCCGGATACATAAAAAACCGCAAAACAAACCCCGATCTCGGTCAGGGTGGCATATTCCCAGCGTATTTTAGGGACCATATTCAGTGCCAGTCCGGTCACGATCCCGACCAGCAGGGTCGCCACGGCTCCCACCGGCCTGGGCTTTTTGGATATGAGTCCGAATACCAGCGGGACGGCAATGGGTATTGCAAAGAGTCCGGTCAGCAGTTTGTTGGCCTCGAACGCACCTCCCAGCTGGCCTACAAACAAAGACCCGATCACAATCAGGAATCCGCACAGAACAATATTGAGTCTGGCTACCCACAAATAATGCATTTCATTCCCTGCCGGATTGATCAGTCTTTTATACACGTCGTTGGTCAGTACACCCGACATGACATTCAGTTCAGAATTGAGCGAAGACATATTGGCCGAGAACATGGCCGCCAACATCAATCCCATCAGACCCGCGGGAAGCAGTTTGGTTGCGGTGGCCACATAGGCTGTTTCCGGATTGGAAAGAGTGGGGAGGATCTCCACTGCGGCAACGGCTGGAAGCAGGAAAAAGACAGGAAAAATGAAAAACAGGGTGGCGGTCAGCAGGCCCAGCTTACGGGAAGCCCGTTCATCACGTACCGAATAAAAACGCTGAATGAAAACCCAGTTTGCATTGTATTTCAGTATGATCATTACATAATAGGCCAGCAACCAGAGGGGTTGTCCCTTCGGGCCGTTCAGCCAGTTAAAATGATCGGGGTGTGATTGCGCCAGATTCTGGAGTCCGCCTGCTTCATGCAGTGCCAGTGGAACCAGCATCAGGGCGGCAAAAGCCAGTATGACAAATTGCAGGGTGTCGATGACCACCACCGCCCACACTCCCCCGATAATAGTGAAAAAGGTGATGACAGCACCTGAAAGGATGATCGCCTGCAAAAAGCTCAGAGGGGTGGCTGCCATCAGGAAAATGCCCATGGCATAGAGCCGGACCATATTGTCTAAAAACCTCATGCCCAATCCGGTCCAGCTAAATAGCTGCCGTACTGAGATATTGAAACGGGCTTCAAGGTATTCCACCGGGGTGAGAATGCCCGATCGCAGCCATCTTTTGCCAAGGAACATGGCGGCAATGATGCAGGGCATGACCGTACACCAGAGCACGGTTACCGCTACCATTCCATGTTCATAGGCCACGCCGGCATAGGCAACAAAAACAAAAGTGGTGAACAGGCCCATATAGTTGCTGATGGCTCCTATTCCCCAGGGGATTGTGTTTCCTCCCTTAAAGTAATTTTTAATGTCCCTGACAAACCATCCGAAAAATGCTCCGATCCCGGCAATGATCAGGATATACAACAAAAATGCAATGTAATCGAGTGAAGAGAGTGTTTCCATATATAGTATCGGTTCAGTTCATGCGGGTTGATTCCCTGATGACCAATTCAGTTTTCATATATTCTTTTCTTATCTGAAGGCCGGGACCGCTTTCGATCTCGCTGATCAGTATTTCAGCGGCTTTGCGACCCATTTCCCCGATCGGGAAACGTACGCCGGTAATGCGGGGGGTGACAATTTCGGTAAAGGGGGTTACGATGTTCCCGGTAAGCATGAGTCCGTCCGGTATTGATATACCTGCCCTGACCGCTTCTTCGGCTGCCCCGATGGCATGAAGTGAGGTTGAACCGTCAATCGCATCGGGAATTTTACCGTTTTTCATCAACGACCTCAACACCTGCCGTCCTCCTTCGATGGTCGGGAGAGCCGGAATAAAGTTCTCTTCGGGTATCTGGAAATTCAGTTTTTTTAGTGTTTTTTTCAGGCCCGTGAGCCGTGTTTTGCTGTAGAATCCATTATTGCTATCACAGACAAATACAATATTACGGCAACCCAGGGAAAGGAGATGTTTAATCTTCAGGGTATAGATCTCTTCATAATCTACCAGTACGTATGATGTTTTTTCTACCGGGACATATCGCTCGAAGAGTACCATGGGTATGTTTTGCTTTTTGATGTATTCAAACCTTGATTTATCCGATGTGGCAGCAGAAACAGATACCAGGAGTCCGTCCACCCTTCGAGAGATCAGATTCCTGATGTTGGCAAGTTCACGAAGATCATTTTCCTGTGAATTGGCAATAATGGCACTGTATCCGGTTCGATGAAAGACTTCATCTGCTCCGTTGAAAATTTCAGAAAGGAAAGTATGCCTGATATGCGGAAGAAGAAGTCCTATCGTGTATGTTTTGTTTGTGGCCAGGGATTTGGCCAGATAATTGGGTGCATAACCCATTTTGGCGGAAGCATCCAGCACTTTTTTCCGGGTTTTTTCACTGATGTCCGGGTGATCGCTCAGGGCCCTGGATACTGTAGACTTGGATACCCCCAATATTTTGGCAATTTCAATGATGTTTGCCTTTTTCATTTTTTGGGAACGGTTGCGGGAACGGTTGCAATATATAAAATATTTCATACCTGTTCAAAGCCAGATTTACCCGATTTGTCAAATTTTTTGATTTATTAGGTTGAATACACTATTTAAGGTATTTTTAGGGGTGGAAAACATAATTTGCCCAAATCAATAAAAAACCCGGATAAATGAAAAAAACAACCTTAATCGGTCTGCCCGCGGGATTGATGATCCTTGCAGGCGGATGCCGGCAGGCAGACAGGAAACAAGACCTTCCTCCCCCAAACATTTTATGGATCACCAGCGAAGACAACAGTCCGTTTATCGGCGCATACGGCGATGAGTTCGCCACCACACCGGTGCTGGACAGTCTGGCCGCAGCCGGGATCCTGTATGAAAATGCCTTTGCTGCCGCACCGGTGTGCGCTCCAACAAGATCCACCATCATTACCGGGATGTATGCGAATTCCATGGGGACCGAGCAGATGCGGAGTCATTACCCCATTCCGGAATTCATCCGGTTCTATCCGCACTATCTGAAGGAGGCCGGTTATTACTGCACCAACAATTCCAAAAAGGATTACAATACGGTTGACCAGCCGGAGGCATGGCATGAATCCAGCGACGAAGCCACTTACCGGAACCGGAAGCCGGGACAGCCCTTTTTTCATATCAGGAATCTCGGGGTATCCCATGAAAGTTCCATTCACAAATCCGTTCCCTGGGAAGATCTCCGGCATGATCCTGAACAGGTTACTATTCCGCCTTACCATCCCCGGACCCGGGAGATGAAACATGACTGGGCACAATATTACGACAAAGTGCAGGAACTGGATTCACAGATCGGGGAAATACTCAGGCAGCTCAGGGAGGACGGACTCGCCGACAGCACCATCGTGTTCTATTACAGTGACCACGGCGGGATTTTGGGCAGAAGCAAGCGGTTTTTGTTTGAGAGCGGTCTGCGGGTTCCGCTGATCATATCCTTTCCCGAAATGTACCGTCACCTGGCACCAGGTGAACCGGGAACAAAGACCGACAGGATCGTGAATTTCGTGGATTTTGCACCCACCTTGCTGAGTCTGGCCGGGGTGAATATCCCCGAATATATGCAGGGAAAGGTATTTCTGGGTCCGGAACAGGCATCCCCGAGGGATTATTCCTATAGTTTCCGCGGGCGGATGGATGAACGTATAGACTTGTCCCGTTCGGTCAGGGACAAGAAATTCAGGTATACAAGGAACTATATGCCCCATAAAAAATACGGACAGTATATTGCGTATCTCTGGCGTGCCCCTTCCATGAGTTCCTGGGAAAGGGAATGGCGGGCAGGGAATTTGGATCAGGTACAGTCCAGGTTCTGGGGCCCCAAGGCTGCCGAGGAACTTTATGAAGTGTATGCAGATCCACACAATGTCCATAATCTGGCCGGGGATGAGACGTACAGCAGCAAACTGGAGGAGATGCGCAAGGCCAACCGTGAATGGATCCTTGAGATACGGGATGCCGGATTTATTCCTGAGGCGATGATGACGGAAATATCAGAAAAGACCACTTTGTGGGAATTTGCCCGCAGTGAACAGTATCCACTGGAAGAGATACTGGAGGTGGCTGAAAAGGCCACCCTGAGGGACTCGCGGTATAAGGATTTTGTCATTGAAAAGCTGGACCATGAGGATGCCATCGTTCGTTACTGGGCGGTCACAGGATGCATTGTCAGCCATGAAATGCTTTCGGATCAGAAGGAAAAACTGGTTGAAATGACCGGTGATCCTGAAACAGCAGTTGTCATTGCCGCTGCCGAAGCACTGTATCATATGGGTGAAACGGAAAAAGCACTGGAGGTGCTGATCCGGTCCCTGGACAGCGAAAATCTCATGGCCCGTGTTCAGGCACTGAACGTACTGGAAACCATGGGAGAAGATGCATTTCCCGCCATGGACAAGGTCAGGTCACTGGTCAGGGGTGAAAGACAAAGGGGCTATGATATCCGGGCCGCTGAACACCTGGTGGAAAAATTCAATTGAGATGACTCAACGGTTTATTATCCTGTTCTGCTCTGCTCTGGCAACCGCATGCTCACTGCAGGGAGGAGATTCAGCCCCCCAATTTCAACCGCCTGGCACGGCAGGGAGTGATTTTCACCAGGGCATACTGCCAGTCCGCCATCTGCATGCCTTCCCGTGCCAGTCTGCTGAGCGGTATCCGCCCGGAACATTTCGATTCAACCGACCTTCTAAATGCCCGGCCCATGGATGAAAACCTGCCCGGAATCCTGTCACTTCCCGATCATATGAAAGCCGAAGGTTATGAAACCGTTTCGGTGGGAAAGGTATATCATTACAATCACGATGATCCCGACGGATGGACCCGCAGATACGAAACAACATTCGGAGAAGAAGAAAGGTCCCATGGCTATTGTTCCGTATATCAGTCAATACGGAATATCGAACTGCTGGCCAATTATGTAAAGGCCCTTTGCGGAAGTGAACCGGGAACTGATCGGGATGCTGGAAAAACAAATGGATGCTTTTCTTGAATAAGTATTTTAAGTGTAACCTTTGATATAAAAATGAAACAATTTATGTCTTTGTTCCTGGCTGTGTTCCTGACGGCTGTCTGGAGTTCATGCCGTCAGGAACCGGAAGAACCTGCATTGGTGACTGCCGGCAGGCGAATGGAGCTTGAAAGGACCGGCAACGTGGTAATGGAAAAATTCATCGACAAGCTGGTCCGTGAAATGACCATTCCCGAAAAGATCGGTCAGATGATCCAGCTCTCCACAGCGGCCACGGTGATTAAAAGATGTGATGCAAACAATCCTGCGCTGGTGTCCTATTCTGAGAAATGGGCGGTGGACACTGCCAGACTCGGGGAATTATACCGCAATTATCACATCGGTTCTTTTCTGCAGGGTCCGACTGTGAAGGCAGATGAATGGGCCCATCTGGTCAGGATCCTCCAGGAGGTCAATATGAACAATTCCCGTACCGGAATACCGGTAATTTTCGGTATAGACCTCATCCACGGAACAAATCCCATTGAGAGCGGCACCATTTTTCCCCATAACATCAATCTGGCCGCTACCTTCAACCGCCAGATGAACCATGATGCTGCCAGTATTACGGCCCTGGAATCGGCTGCCCTGGGAATGCACTGGGTATTCAATCCGGAACTCGACCTGGGTCATAATTTCGAATGGGGAAGGATATATGAAACCTATGGAGAGGATCCTTATCTCTGTTCGGTGATGGGAAGCATCTATGTGAAAGCCCTGCAGGAAAATCCGGATACCCGTCCATACCGGCAGGCTGCCTGTGCCCGTCACTACATGGGATATTCCGATCCCCGGTCAGGAATGGACCGGACCCCGGCCGAAATCCCCAGTCAGAAGCTGCATGAATTTTTCAGGCCTCCCTTCGAGGCGGCCATTGACAGCGGACTCATGTCGGTGATGATCTGCAGCGGGGAGGTGGGGGGTACTCCCGTGCACATGTCCAGGGAGATACTGACCGGAATACTGAGGGATGATCTCGGTTTTACCGGAGTGGCGTTGACGGACTGGGAAGACATTACACGGCTGGTGGAGATGCACAGGACCACACCCAGCCGGAAAGAAGCCACTTTCCTGGTTATCGACGCAGGTGCCGATGTATACATGTCAGCAAAACGAACAGATTTCTGTGACTACATGAAAGAACTGGTCAGGGAAAGAAGGATCAGTGAGGATAGGATTGATCTTTCCCTGCGCAGGATCCTCAGAATGAAATATATGATCGGATTGTTCGATCATCCTTTCCCGCCGGAGGAAAAATTCTGCGAACCCGGAAATCCGGATCACAGGAAGAGAAACCTTGAGATCGCAGGGGAGTCCGTCGTGCTGATGAAGAACCGTGACGGTTTTCTTCCCATTCAGAATCCCGGGGATATACTCATGACCGGACCTTTCGTCAATCTCAGGCACCCCCTGTGCGGCGGATGGACCATTACCTGGCACGGGGACGCCGAGGCGTTGTATCCAAAAGATATGATGACTCCGTATCAGGCCATGGCCGATGAATTCGGGAAAAATTCCGTGGACACGGCCAACATGTGGAATATTGATGAAAAAGCACCGGCGTGTGATGTGATCGTTTTTATCGGCGGGGAACATGCCTATCCTGAGATCGACGGGGACAGGCCGGAGAACACACTGGACCTTTCCCAGCAGGCCTTGCTGGATGCTGCCCTGAATACAGGAAAGCCGGTGGTGCTGATCATCGTTTCCGGCCGTCCCAGGGTGATCCCTTCCCGCCTTTACCGGGGGTGTATGGCCATGATCTTTGCCGGTTTGCCCGGAAAGGAAGGAGCCAGGGCCATGGCCGAAGTGCTCAGCGGCAAGGTGAACCCGAGTGGCAGACTCACCATGAGCTATCCCTTCCATTCGGCCTATCATCTGCCTTATAACTACAAACATTCGGAAGACTGGGAACGGAGGTCCGTGAAAATGAAGCCGTATTTAATGCCCTTTGGGGCCGGACTCAGCTATGCGGATTTTACATATGGAAACATTCACCTGAGCGATACTGTTGTCGGACCCGGCGGGCAGATCACGGCCAGGGTGCGGGTGACCAATACGGGAAAATATGCCGGTAAGGAAGCGGTACTCTGGTTCATACGGGATGAATACGGGATGATCACCCGTCCGGTCAGGGAGCTGAGGTATTTTGAAAAAGCGGAATTGCAGCCGGGGGAATCAAAGGAATTCAAATTCGTGATCCGTCCCCGGACCGACCTTTCCTACCCCGATGAGGACGGACGAATGATCCTGGAAGAAGGGGCATTTACCGTATTTGCTGGCGGCCGGTCGGCCGGATTCCGGTTGAAATAATGATCATCAGCAGATGAAATTCTATGGAAATTCTGATCGTGCCTGATTCCTATAAAGATTGCCTGCCGGCAAGAGCGGTTGCAGATTGTTTGAAAAAGGGTTTTGAGCGTATCTTGACAGGATCATCGTTCACAACGGTTCCTTTTTCCGATGGCGGGGAAGGGACCGTAAAAATGGTCATTGATTCCATCCAAGGGAAAATGGTTGAAGCGGATGTTCATGATCCGTTGATGAGAAAAATCAGATCGTATTTTGGGGTTTCCGGAGACGGAAAAACGGCATATGTTGAAATGGCCGCTGCATCCGGACTTGAACTTCTCAGCGGGTCTGAACGGGATCCCTGGATCACATCCACATACGGGACCGGTGAACTGATTGCCGGGGCAATCGATCTGGGATGCAAAACCATTGTGGTGGGTATGGGAGGGAGTGCGACCAATGACGGAGGTACGGGCATGGCGAAGGCACTGGGTGCAAAATTCCTTGACGGAAAAGGGGAGGAGGTCAGGTCCGGAGGAGGTTATTTAAATGAAATTGAGACAATAGATTTATCTTCACTTAAACAAAAACTTGAAGATGTAAGGGTGGTCGGATTGTGTGATGTGCAGAACCCGTTAACCGGACCTGATGGTGCGGCCTATGTATATGCAGCGCAAAAGGGGGCTTCCCCGGACCGGATTCCCGAACTGGACCGGAATCTGATGCATCTGGCCGGTAGGATTGAAGAATTTTTACACAAAAAAGTAGCCGGTATCAAAGGTGCCGGGGCAGCAGGCGGATTTGGCGCAGGTTTGGTTGCATTTCTTGATGCTGACTTGGTGGATGGTTTTGAATATCTGGCCAGAACGACCGGATTGCACACCAAGGTTGCCCGGGCGGACCTGGTGGTAACCGGTGAGGGAAAGATCGATGCCCAGTCCCGTTATGGGAAAACAATTGCCGGAATTGCAAAGATTTCTCGAAAGCACAAAAAGCCCCTGATCGTTATTGCAGGCACGGTTGAAGACGGGTATGAAGCTGTATATGACATTGGGGCAGATGCGGTTTTTTCAATAGCAAGGGGACCGGTGACTCTGGAGCAATCACTGGAAAAAGCATCTGACCTGTTAACCGATGCTGCTGAAAATATTGCCCGGCTGATCAAATGCTGTGATCAACATAACCAAGAATACGGCAGGCCATGAAAAAGCATTCTTTAATATTTTTACTTAAAGTAACTTTTGTTTTTTTCTGGTTGATAATCGGTTGCACGCAAAAAATACCTGATCCACTGCAAATCGTGGAGGAAAACGGAACGGGAAAAGGGATCTGTGTCATTGCCGGGGAAGGCGCATGCGAAGCAGCCATTGATCTGGCCGGGAAAAGCGATTTCCTGATCCATGACAATAAATTGTACATGGCCGGGGGAACTTCCATTTCTCCTGCCATATACGATTTGAACAACGGATCCTGCCTGAATGATCCCGGTTTGCTGAAACTTCAGGGATCCGCGTGTCCCAGGGGCTCCGAGCTGTTTAAATTCGGTGATGCCATAGTTGTATGCGGACATCCGCTATACAGGCATCCCGAATATCCGGTCTATGACCCGTCGGTCCACAGAATCATTTTCCGTACTTCCATGGATGGGCTTGATGTTTATATGGAGAACAACCGGATGATAAGCTGTTGCCCGTCCATTGATGAGGAAAAACTGACCATGGCCGTTGACCGCGAGGGAAGGATTGCGGTTGCCCTGAAAAACGGTCAGGTCATGTGCTACGGATTGTAAACGCATTTGAATGCTTCATCCGAGTATGCACTGATGAGTTCCGTTTCAGCATCAAAAAAATGGTCTGAAGTAGCCAGGATATAGCCACCGTTGCTTCCTGCTTCCTGAAAACAACGTCTGACCTCCCGGCGGGTGTCCTCTGTACTGCACCCCTTAAGAAAGTGAAACTGATCGAATCCTCCGATCATGCATACTTTGTCCCCGATCCTTTTTTTGGCTTCCGCGAGTTTGACATCACCTCCCATGTCCGGAGGCGTGAATGTTTCCATGGCATCCGGATTCATGGCGGCAATGGTTTCCAGTATTGGCATCATGCCGCCGCAGGTATGGTATGCGATGCGCTGACCGGCGCGATGCGCTGTTTCAATGATTTTTTCGTCATAGGGGGCTACGAATGTTTCGAAGATATCCGGACTGATGACGGTGGTGGATGCATCCCCTCCGCCCAGTTCCAGTATATCATATGGAGCGCCTTTCAGGGAAGAGGCAAAATGGATTTTTCTCTCCATCAGGATCCTCAGAAAAGCATGGACCCATTGGGGGTCTTCGAAAGTAGCCATGATAAGATTTTGTATGCCGTAGAGGCAGGCGGCATCCTGCCAGGTCCCCGGTTGCCCGAAACCATCGAAACAACAGATGTGTCCGCGCAACAGCCCTTTCCTTTTTCCCGATAAAGCCACACGTTTAATGGCATCCACATCACAACCCGGCGAGGTCATGTATTTGCCCAGAATATCAATATCGGATTTCTGTTTGATCAGATGTTCTGTAACCCAGCTGGTATGTTCATCGGATTGAAGGACCATGGAAAGTTCCTTTTCGGGCGTTATGATGGTAAACTTTTTGGTTGGCCTTCCGGTACAATCCAGGGTTTCTTCCCTGAAACGCCAGGACGGATTGCACACCCTTTTGGCTTCCAGAAATCCGGGTTTTCCCTGCAGGGGATCGAAAAATTCACCTTTATCCGGATCGGATTTGTGTTCCACAACCCATATCAACGGATCCAGGGAAAAGAAATCAAAGAATTCCTGATCATCCATTCCATTTAAATAACGGTTCAGGTAAGAAGGCATAACATGATGGGTGGTAACAGGTAATCTGTCAGGAATTTCATGCTTCAGGGCGGTAAGCATTCTTTCTCTGGAATTCATGGGATCCAATGATTCAATTATGGGAGCAGTCTCAGGTTGCTCCAGTAATTCCTTACGGGCTCATCCCCGGAAAGTTCAGCTGTAATGGTGATCCTGGGCCGGCCTGTTTCACCGGGCACCGGTATTCTGAAAAATTTCCATCCGGACGGAGCTGTCTCATCCGAAATGGTCTCCCGGATGGTCTCTTCGTTGATCCTTACATTCAATATCCATTCCTTTCCCGGATCATGGCCTGCATCGAATGCAAGCCATTTGCTTTTTGTCTGATTGTTTTCATCCGGACTGTACCGCAGCATGACGCCACGGTCTTTTTCTGCCGGTGCGGTAACCAATACGTTTTTCCTGGCCAAACGGCTGTCGTGCAGCAGGGTATCTCCCTTTTTGCCACAGAAATAAACCTGCCATCCGGGTGAAAAGTCTTTCATGAGTGATTCAAATGATTTATAGGAAAAGTATTTTATTTGTGCCATTTCCTCACCGGAATAGCGGACGCCTGAAGGCAAAGGCCTGGGTTCCCAGCTTTGGACGAATTCACCGGGAACTGGCTTTTTATCCGGGATGAGCAATTGCTCATCCCCGTTCCGGTCCTTTCTGATCTCTCCCCCTGCCTGCACTACGTTCTCACGGGCAAGTTTTTCGCATACCTGAACAAGCCGGTCAAAATCATATTCCGTATACCTGAACTTCGGTCCGCGGTTGAGTCCGGATTTGTATTTATCCGGAAGTTTTTCAAATCCAATGGTGGTGAAAAGTATACCGGCGGCATTGGATGGGTTGCAATCCGAATCCCTTCCGCAGCGGGTGGAGATGACAATGGTGCTGTCGGGATTGCCTTTGCCGTAAAGCAATCCCATAAGGATATACGATCCGTTCAGTTTGGCATCGATATGCGGCCAGGCATCCTCGCGCAAATGGGCAAATCTTTGATAAACAGGGTTCTGAAAGTACTTCTTTTCGATTTTTTTCCAGGTTTCCTGCCAGCGTACGGGGTCTTCGCGGTACCAATTGAGTACATCACGCATGCATTCCGCGTACTGGCTCTTTTCCGGTATGCATTTCAGACCAGCTTCAATGATCTTTTCCACATCGTCTTCAAAAAATGCCTCGGTATACATACCGCCGATAAATTGCCCCGCATACATACCGTCTCCGTAGTTCATGAGCCGTCCGAATATTTCGCCCAGCCGGACAGGTATCTCAGGGAGTCCCGGTGCAATGATGCCCGAAAAATCCGATTCAATCTGGTAATCTATATCATCGCAGTGGTCACTGTATTGAGGATGGCTGGATGCCGGAGGTGCAATCCCCTGTCTGAGGTTGGAACGGCCTTCCATATTGGCAGCCCACAGAAAATAACCGGTATTGGCAAAATCAATGCCCGCCTGGCGGATACCCACATCCATTCCGTGATCTTCAAGGGTTTTTAAAAAGGTCATTTCCACATAAATATCATCCTGGCCATATTGGTTGATCATTGGGGGTTCCCAGCCGGGCATACGGTCGGCGGGAATGATCTCCCCGGTCCAGTGAAATTCGGTGGGCCCGCCCCAGCCAACCCCGGCCATCTGTCCGATCCATGCAGCCTGCATTTTGTCGGTATATTCAGCCAGGTCTATGGTCCGTACATGATGACCCGGCCGGTTGCATGAATTGAATATGAGGGGAATCAGCAAAAAAATAAGGGCTCTGACTTTCATATCCGTTGATTTTTTGATTGGTTGTCCATAAACATGGCTGCTGCAATTTAATAAATAATCCGGTACTTTCAACGGTCTGTCTTTTTGAGCAAACTGGGATACAGCTCTTCCTTCACCCACTGGAAATCCGGTTCCCTTTGAAGGATTTTCCTGTACACCATACCGGCCTTTATATATTGTTCATCCCTGGCATAAGTCCGGGCCAGATTAGCCATCGTGTTGAGATAGAGCCAGTTTTTGTGTGTTTTGTTGCCGGACTCGAATTTGCGGATGGCCCTTTCATAGAATTCCATGGCCTTGTCCTTGTTCCCTCCAAATAACCAGGGCGCGTAATATAGGGCATTTCCCTTTTCTATGATGGCCTGAATGTTGTCCGGATCCAACCCGTATGCTTTGTCGATATTTGCATCGCTTTTGGGTCCCAGATACATGGCCCTGAAGTTTCCTGATGCCATCCGGAAACCCAGGAAAGCTCCTTTGTATGCGTATGCGGTTGCGTTTGCCGGGTCTGTGCTGACCACCTGATCAATCCAGGCCATGCCTTTCACGATTTCCTCCAGGGCTTTGTCTGTTTTTTCAGTCCCCAGCAGATAACCGATATATCCGTAATAGTAACCGATCAGTTGAAGCTTGTTCCCGTTACCCGTCAGGGTTTCCGTGTTCTCCATTTCTTCGATAACACGGTGCCATTCTTTCATGTTGCCGTTGATGTAGGCATTATAAACACGATCATCCCGGGAATTCTGGGCCAGGGCATTCCGGTAAATAACCGTAAATAAAAGACAAAAGATCAGGATAAAATGTTTCTGTCTTTCCATATCAGTTTTTTCTTCTGATGCCCCACAACTGCTCTCAATATAACACGAAGAAAAAAGTAATGTTGCGGGATCATATACAATAAATTCAAAAATACCGGCTGCCGGCTGGCCAGGGAAACAAATATCCTGATCAGGACAATGGCCAGCAAATACAGGATGGTTTCTGCAGTTCCCATGAAAATGAATATATAAACAGGAGCCAGGGTGGTGAGGAGTCCGAAAAGGATGGTCGCAGGCATGCTGTTTCCGAAATAGGTAAAAACATTTCTTGCAAATCCTTCAATGGCCTCCTCCAAACGGTCATACATCCTGCAGCGGATAAACTCATTTCCAAGAAGTGTACTGACTTTCATGCCTTTCTTTTTAAAATACCGGCTGGTCTCTATGTCTTCTGCCTTGTTGTTTCTGAAAAGCTTATGAGGCCATATTTGTTTGTAGCTGCTCTTCCTGAACATCATGAACTGTCCGTTCGCAGCTGCCAGTGAAGAATGTCCTGAAGCACGGATCAGTATCAGCGGCAGCAGGCTCAGCAATATCCAGTTCATGATGGGGACAACGAATCTGCTTTCCCTGGTACCGGTGATTTGTTCCGGAAAGATGGACAACAGATCAAGTCCGTGCCGATCCATAAAGGAGACAGACCGTTCAATCAATCCGTTTTTTACCCGGTCATCGGCGTCCATAAACAAAAAGAAATCGCCCTGGGCAATTCCGGCCAGAATATGGCATGAAAAGTTTTTCCCGAGCCAGCCACCGGGCAGGGGCTTTCCACTGATGAATTTGATATTCGGATGATTCGCTGCAGATTGTTCAATGATCCGGGGTGTCTGATCGGTGGAATTGTCGTCACAGATAATGATTTCAAGAGGCTGGTAACGGAAAGCGGACAGGTCGGACAAAATATTCCTGATGTTTTTCTCCTCATTCCTTACAGGGATCAATACGGAAACTTTAGGTTTCGATTTCAAACCGGGGGTATCCGGCAGGTACATGAAAGTCACAAAATTGATGAAAGAAACACCGAGTCTCAACAGCACAAGGATTATCAGGAACCATCCAATCATGATTATCATAACGAAATTTGCTTTTCTATGCAGGAAGCTGCATACCGGTTGAAGGCCTTTTCAATGTTTTCCCTGCATATTTCTGATTCGACCCTGTGCTCCGCAAAATACGCGGTCAGTTCCGGTTTTTTGTAAGAATGATAGTCGATCAGGTTTATATTGAAGATCAGTTGAATTTCATCCGGGGTTTTCCTCAGTATGTATTCCAGCCCGGACTGAAAATGAAAGTGTTTTGTATACATGCTTTGTATTTTTCCCTGGGGAAAAATCAACAACATATTGTTTTTATCTTTCAGGATATCCACCGAATATTTCAGGCTTTCCAGGGTTTGTCTGGTCCCCTTTTCGATGGAGAATGTACCCCCCTTGCTCAGGAACATGTGTTTTTTCAATTGTTCCTCTTCCATCATGACATAATATTTCCGCTTGAAAAACCGCCTGTTCAGCCGCAATTGAATGAATCCATCCCACCATGAAAAATGATTGGAAATCAGCAGAACAGGCAGATACCGTTCCTCATGTTGCCCGACATAACGGATGCTTCTGAAATGCATTTTCAACCGGATATTTGAATATAGATCGAAAAAGGCCACCCATATTCTTTTGTGATTGGCTTTGATCATGTAATCGGGGGTATTTCCCGGCTGATGATTTTCGATCCGGCCAGGCACAAAGGTATGCCCCCGCCCGGATGAACACTGCCGCCTGCAAAATAAAGGTTTTTGATTTTTCTGATGAAATTGGGGTGTCTTAAAAATGCCGACACCATCGAATTTGAGGCGCTTCCGTACAACGCCCCATGACGGCTCAGGGTATTTTTTTCAATGATGGAAGGTGTTGCGTACTGTTCAAATTCAATATGGCCGGTGATGTCGATATCCAGCAACTGATCTATTTTACGGACAATGGATTTTCTTGCTTTGACGATCATTTCTCCGGTGTCATGTTCCTTTCCTGCAGGTGCATTGATCATTACATACCAGTTTTCTGAATTCGCCGGTGCATCGCTTTCAACGATTTTTGAACTGATGAAAATATAAACTGTAGGATCGCCGGACAAGGATTTTTCCAGAAAAAGCTTATTGAATTCTTCCCGGTAGTCAGCGCTGAATAAAATATTGTGTGTGTCGAGGCGGGAAAAGGTTTTATTTACTCCCCAGTAGAAAACAAGGGCTGAGGATGAGGATTCCTGCCTGTTAAGCCTTTTCAGGAACGGATGCCGCATCATGTTGTTTGCCAGATAAAATATGTCAACATCTGAAATGATACGATCAAAAAATCTGTTTTCCCCGCCGGCTCTGATCCCAACCGCCTTGTTATTCTGGATGATGATTTCATCAACCAGCCGGTTGAACTCAAAAACCACCCCGAGGCCAAGGGCAAGATTATAAAGACTTTCCACAATGGAATACATTCCATTTTCAGGGAAATACGCGCCAAGGTTGTTTTCCAGATGGGCGATCATGTTGAGTATGGCAGGAGCCCGGTAAGGATCCGAACCCAGGTATGTGGCATATCTGTCAAATAATTGAATCATGCGGGAGTCTTTGAAATGCTTGTGGTTGACTCCGTGCATGGTTTTTCCGAAATCAAGTTTGTGTATTTTACACAGCAAACGCAAAAATGTACCGCTCGCATAATTGGACAGTTTATACAGCGAATGGAAAAGAAATGCCCCGGAACTCAGATTGTATAATTCTTCTGATCTTTTCAGCCGTTTTAAAAGATTATTGAAATCATCATTTGTATTTTTTTCCACTTCCTGTTTTAATCTCTCCTCGTTGCGGTAAAAATTGAAAACCGACCGGTCCGGGAAAAAATACCTGCAGTTGTTTTCAAGAACCCTGTATTGTAACCGGTTGCCGGACTCAATTTTGCTTTCTTCAAACAATTCCTCCAGAAGATCAGGCAAAGTGAACAAGGAAGGGCCGGTATCAAAACGGTATCCTTTTCCCCTGATCTCCGATATTTTGCCTCCGGGAAAAGGGTTCTTCTCAAAAACAGTGATCCGGTGACCTTTGTTGGCCAGCCGAACGGCGGCAGCCAGTCCGCCGATCCCGGATCCGATAACAGCAATATTCATGGAGTGTTTATTGTTTCTTGCCATGCAGGGAATAAACGGTTCCAACCGAGGGAAGACCGGTTGAAATCTCAGCACTGAGGCTGTCGGGGAAAATAAATTCAAGAACATAACCACCCAGATACTGAACCTCGGGATATGGTTCATTGATTTTGCACCGTCCGGTTGAGTCAATTTCCACAACGATGGTGTCAAAGGACAGCGGCGCATTTTCACCGGGAATGGATATTTCAGTTTCGGGTATGAAATTGGTGATCATCAGTTCGGACTCAGTTTCCGTCTCTTCAACCAGGATGGTTTTGTCAATATAGGACACTGTGTCTAATTTTACATCCAGCATACCGGCTTTGCCGAAAATCTCAAAATCGACAGCCAGAAAAGCCACTTTATACTCTCCGGAAACTGATCCGGCAAAGGTTTCCGGCCCCCGGACAATTTCTTCACAGGAAACCATCATGATGGTCAGGACCGACAAACCGGTCAGCATTATTCCAATGGATAGTCTTTTTATCATTGACATCAAAATTAAAACGAATGATTTTTGCTGAAAACAAATTTTGACGAATGATTGTTTTGAAATGATATTGTAACAGGCCAATAATTTTTATTTAACAATAATATTTTCTCATGAAAAAGTAACTTTACGGATATTATGGATTATATTCCCAAAATGCCTTTCAGAAAGCTGGTCTCATACAGTCTGGGGATGGCAGGATGGTCGATCATGATCAACATTCTTTCCGTGATGCTGATCTATTTTTACCTTCCTCCTTCCAATTCCGGCCTGAATCCCCTGATCCCCCAAACCACGTTTTTTGGCATCATCAACATCATTGCCCTGATCGCTGCGGGCGGACGTTTATTCGATGCGGTAACCGATCCGCTGATCGCCTGGTTATCAGACAGAGCCAGATACCCCAGAGGAAGAAGGATTCCCTTTATGCGGTTAGGGTTCGTTCCTTCCTTTGTTTTTCTTGCAGCCATATTCATACCCATGAAAACGTATGAATCCGATGCCAATATCATCTGGCTGATCGTTACCGTGACTCTTTTTTATCTGGCCCTGACCATATATATGATCCCTTTCAACGCACTGATGCCGGAGCTGGCTCATACCGAATCAGAAAAATTAAAGTTTTCCACAGCGCTTTCTCTTGCATATATCGGAGGCATTATTTTGGCTGCACAAACACCCCTTCTGGCTGATATAGTGGAGGACATAGCGGGTCTCAGCCACAGGATCCATTCATTCCAGACGGCCATCGTCCTTTTGGCTCTTCTTGCTGCTGTTTTTATGCTGATCCCGGCCTATGCCATTGATGAAAAAGCATATACCCGGAGCAGCCCTTCTAACGTGAATATTTTTACTTCTTTAAAACACACATTATGGAACCGGAACTTCAGATTGTTCCTGTTTGCAGATTTTGCCTATTTCATGGCCCTGGCCATCATTTCCAGTGGAATGCTGTATTATATCAAGGTGTTGCTGGGTCTGCCTGAATCTGTCGGAAGCAAGGTGTTTGGCGTTCTGGTGGTTGTTTCTTTGCTTTTTTACCCTCTGGTTCTGGAGTTGGCCCACCGGGTACTCAAAAAATACCTGATTTCCGGATCACTGATCTTGCTTGGAGTGGTTTTCCTGGGCATATTCAATCTGGGGAGGTTCAATATTTCCCCACCGGCTCAGATCTATCTGCTTGCAATGGTTGCAGCCGTTCCTGCAGCTTTTCTGGGGATATTGCCCTACGCGATCATCTCTGAGGTGGCTCAGCTGGACGGAATCCAGACCGGACAGAACAAAGAAGGAATGTATTTCGCCGTCAGGACATTTTTCTATAAGCTCGGGATGACGGCGGGGATCATGCTTTTTGCCACTTTTACCCTCTGGGGCAAGGATCCCGGAGATGACATGGGTATCCGGCTGAACGGACTCGCGGGGTTCGTTCTGTGTACGCTTGCCGGAGTCTTCTTTCTGGGATTCAGGGAACGAAAGATCGTGCAGGGAATCAGGGATCATTTAAAAACCGGTTCTTCAAAATAATATGGAAAATAAATTATGTTTAGCTTAATTCTATTTTTTAAAATTCAAAACTTATGAAAAAATACACATTGTTGAAAAAGATGATCATGGCAACCCTTGCCTTTTTGCTTTTTTCCTGTGATCAGGGACCGAAACCACAGGGACCCTATATTCCTGTGAAGGGATCAGCCTGGCATATTCTTGTTCATGATGTAGATGAATATGCGGGAAATGAGCTTGTATACGCTACCTGGGACGGATATTTGCGTTGCCAGGACATGGCCGGCAGGATGCTCTGGGAATATGATCTGGAATCCTTCCCCTTTGATCTGAAAAGTATTGACCTGGACCTGGACGGCACCATGGAGTTTCTTGTGCCCACTGCTTCCGGGACACTTCATGCGGTGAGCAGTACAGGAATGAATCTCTGGAGTTTTCAATCAGAACTACCTTTGTTCGCGGTGGCTGCCGGAGACATTGCCGGAGCAAAGGGAAATGAAGTGGTCTGTGGCGGCATTGACCGGTATGTATACCTGCTGGATGCCGGCGGGAAGCAGATATCAAAATACGGTAAAGTGGAAAGGGTTGTTTCCCGTTTGGGTGTGGATGATTTTGACCGGGAAGAAGGAGATGAAGTATTGATCGTTGCCAACAAGGCAGAAGCCACACTGGCAAAGTTTACGGAAGGATCATGGGGTATTGTGTGGGAAAAAACCATCAAGCCTCCCGGCGAAGAATTCAGAAACTGGGAAAATCCGTCCAATGTATTTTGTCCCTATTCCCTTGATATCGTTGATCTGGATGGGGACGGATTCCCGGAGATCATCATGGGGGATACCTACCGGAACCGGCAGTCTGTTATGGTTACGGACAGGGAATGCAATCCGTTGTGGATCTCAGACCGGCTGGATTTTTTTGGTCACAATGATGGTACCTATAATGAATTCTATAGTACCGCGTTCGTAAAAGCCGGTGATGTTGACCGGTCTGTTCCCGGGAAGGAAGTGGTATCCGCTGCTGGCGGCATGATAAGAATTTTTTCCATGGACGGATTAAAATTGCATGAGGCGAATTCGAAGCTGGGATTTTCAGATGTATTCATCAAAGGAAGGGAAATTTTCCTGGGCTCGGCACCCAATGGTGACCGGCATGTATACAGATTGTCATATGATGAGGACATTCGTGACAGGGTACTTGCCCTGGACTGGCAGGGAAAGATCAGAAACATAGAAAATAACATTGAACAGATCAGGCGGCAGGCAATGGCTTATCAGCCCGGTGACCGGCAGCCCCGGAGCAATGTATGGATCCGGTTGAGGATCAGGATAGATGATACCAAAGAATCCTATGAGGAGTACAGATCTTTCCTGACCTGGTTTCAGGAACGTTTTCCCTACGATAATCTGAAACCCTATATAACCATGAAGGTCATCGAACCTGAACCTCCACTGGATGAGCGTGGGGAGCCATGGTTCCGGTGGCGTTGGGAACTTGATGCCATGGGAGGAACGCAAACCGTTGATGAAATTGTGGAACGTGCCCGCTGGATCGAAGAAAACAAGATACCAACCTTATTCAATGTCGGGCATTCATGTACTCCTTTTGTCACCCTGGAAACCGCTGAAAAGATCCTGCAGGCGGCACCGGAGTATTGCCTGGGATTTGTCACTTCTGAGGATGAACAGATTGAACTCATTCCCAGGTATTTCAAATATTATTTTGGTCCGCTTGCCGATCTGTGTGTGAAATATGGATACAAAAAATGCGTAACCATGAACAAGAATCTCTGGTGGATGGATGTTCCGGCGATCAAAGAAGTATATTCCAGTCTTTTTTCCGGGGAGCGGAAAAAAGTGATCGGGATGACCACGGACGATGCCAATTCGAGATGCCCTGAAATGAACCTTCTGGGCCGGGCCGGACTCATGCTGGCCGGTTTGGTGAAGGACAACGAAGTGTCGGTGCAGGCGGATCATTTCAGTTTCAACCGCTTTCACCAGTGGGAGAATCCAAGGATCGGCCATCCCCACCTGCGCCGGATGGTAGCTCATTCCACCACCGGGATGACCATGTTCCATGCCAGGCTTTTTGAAGTATACAAAGAGGACGGTTCATATACATTTTCTGCCCTGGGAAAGGAATGTTCGGAGATCTTCTACCACATGATAGGGAAAGGTCTGGTATTTACTCCTGTGCCGGAAGATTTTATGGGTTATTCGCCGATCGGATTTGCGGTACATGAACCGTCTCCAAAATGGCTGGTGGATGCACACAACGGACACAGGCCCGAATTGTGGGAGGATGATCCGGAACTTCACAACGCCGTGATCCCGCACAACGGTTGCCTGTGGGGAATGACCGAAACACCCGGACATGCCCTGCAGCATGTGCTGATGAACAAAAAACGGCAATTCGGATATCATGTCCCTGCCGCACCTTACGGATTACCGGTTTTTGTTCCTGTGCATGCCGATCTTGCAAGTATTCCGGGGATCGATGAATGGTGGCATACCGACGGGATATACATCTGGAGGGAAGGAGGCCGAAAACTTACCGGGACAGAAGCAGCGGATTCTTTACGCAGGTCATTCGGGAAAGCCGCCGGGAAATTGCCCTTCCGCCTGGAAGGTCATGCATTCATGCAGGTGCTTCGGGCAGGAGAGGGCAAGTACCGCCTTTACCTGGTCGATCCGGGCTGGCTGGATCCGGCTGACCGCAAAGTGGTCGTCCATTTTCAGATGGAACCCGGATTGCAGGCCATGGATCTTTTGTCCGGCGAAGGGCTGCATGTTGAAAACGGGCGGCTTGAATTGACCGTCCCCGCCGGTGTGTTCAGTATTATAGAAACATACCGCCAATGATTGCTACCGGAAAAGATACCGCACGGAAAGTGCGAATTCATCTGCCGCGAATCCTGTATAACCGATCAGATTGAATTCGGGTTTCCAGTCAAGCCCGAGGGAAACAGGAATTTCTGCAAATACATACTCTAATCCGATCACCCCGTCGATCCCCAATACAGAATGGGTATCGGTGTTATCAAACCAGGGATGGTCATCATATCCGCTCCAGAAGCCTATGTGGGCACCTGCACCATAAAAGAAAAAAAGTCCGTCCGTGTCAAAAGCGACCATATGTCGTTCCAGCATGCCCGTGATCTTGAATCCCTGCCATCGTGTGGTTAAAATGCCCTCGACCGCATCCCTTTCATTGATGAAGTGTTTTACGGTAATGCCATTTGACAGTCCGCCCCGCAATCCCAGTCCGGTCAGATAATCCTGAGCAGCTGTGTCATTGATGAACGGTGCAGGGAAAAGGAAGAAAACAACGATAATAAATCTGAATCTTTTCATTTTTATTTGATTTACTGGTATAAATGTTTTACCGGCATATTCTGTATCAAAATTCATGCAATGAAGGTCAGGCCGGCTGTGTTTTTATTATTCTTTTGTCACGGTAAGGGCAATTCCTGGCATCACACAACTGGCAGGCATATTCTCCCTTTTGCATATGCTCCCCTATACCTGCAACAGCGCTTATGGATTTTACGGGATACATCAGAGAGGATTCCGATAACTGAATCCCGGTGTACGGATGGGGAAAAAAGGAGAAAAGTTGTTGCTGGTCATCCACAGGCCAGCCACAGTAACCAGGACTGTATGGATGGCTGATGTTCATGCCCCGGTTGTTCATTTCCGTTTCCAGGCGGGAAAGGATTCTTTCACAGGCCGTTTCCACGATCACACTGCCCAGCAGGTCGACGATGTATCCGTACAGAGCCTCCCCCGCTGTAATTAACTCTTTTGACCAGCGTTCAATGTCTTTTCCTGCTGTACATAGTAAAAGGGCAGCATATCGGGATCCGTCAAGACAACGGAAAACTGTGGGGCCTACCCTGAAAACCTTACCCCCGATCTCAAGTTCATTTTTTTTGTTCCTGCAGCGGGAAGGCAGTATCCTGTATTCTGCGCAGATATCGGTTTTCCCCGGTGCTTTTTCAAGTACCTTCTTAATCAGTCCGGGTACAGGATCCAGCGAAGATCCGGGTGAATATCCCATCAATGATTCAATATGTTCCGGGCCAATGTGCATTTCCCGGAAGGAAAAATCGAATTTTGCCTGTTCATCCATGAAATTCCTTGTTGACCGCTTCGGCAATTTTTTCGATGTGCCCGGGTGTGGTTCCGCAACAGCCACCCAGTATGCTGACACCATTCCTGATCATATCCGGCATAAAAGATGCCATCATTGCAGGTGTTTCTGAATAAACCGTTTCACCTTTTTCATATTTTGGAACACCTGCATTGGGCTGGATCATAACGGGTATATCAGGATCTGCACTCCTGAGTTCACGAAGTATGGAGAGCATTTGTTCCGTACCGTTCCCGCAATTTGAACCGATGATATCTGCACCTGCTTCCCTGAGCATTTCAGGAATCTCAGCAGGGGAAATGCCCATGATGGTGCGGAAATCTCCCGATCGGGTGATTTCAAAGGTCATGGTACAGACCACTTCGCACAATGTATTTTCTTTTGCAGCCCGGATGGCGATTCCGGCCTCTTCAAGATCCGACATGGTTTCTACAATGATCACGTCGGCGCCCCCTTTTTCAAGGGCAGTGACCTGTTCGCGAAAAATATCGTAAAGTTCTTCGGGAGAAGTTTCGCCGGTTAAAAGGATTTTACCGGTGGGACCGACCGATCCCAGCACGTGCCGGTCAGGGCCCGCGGCCAAACGGGACAATCTGGCCGCTGTCTGGTTGATCTCTTCCACTTGTTCATGCAGGCCATGGTTTTGCAGTTTGATTCTGGACCCGCCGAAAGAATTGGTTTCGACCATATTTGCACCGGCTCTGAGATAGGCTTCGGCAATGGCCTGAACTTTGTCAGGATGCTGTATGTTCCAGCTTTCAGGGCATGCTCCGGGATCGAGGCCCTTTTTGATCAGCATGGTGCCCCAGGCTCCGTCGGAGATCATGATCTTTTTTTCTTTGATCTCTTCAGTCAGTTGCCTCATTTCTGTTATCTGTATTTGCTGAAAGTGTCGTACAGCGCCATGAGGTTCCCGACAGGAACCCTGGATTGTACGTTATGGACAGTGTTAAAAACAAATCCTCCGCCTGCTCCGAAGACCTCAATATTCCTCTTGACCTCTTCTGCAACCTCTCCGGGTGTGCCCAGTGGAAGCGTTTTCTGGGTATTGATCCCGCCTCCCCAAAAAGTAAGCCGGTCTCCGTAATTTGATTTGAGCATGGCAGGGTCCATATCACGGGTGTACCATTGGACGGGATTGAGGATATCGAATCCGGCTTCAATAAAATCAGGTATGAAAGCATTTACGGATCCGCAGGAATGAATAAATGTTTTCCAGTTTGTGTTCCGGTGGACCCAGTCATTGATCATGGTATGAAAAGGCATATACAAATCCCGGTATGATGCAGGGTCGATAAAGGGACCGTTCTGTGAACCGAAATCTGTTCCGGTGATAAAAACAACCTGTATCCTGTTCCCAACGGCTTCATGGATCCTGTTGAGGTTGTCCAGGGCAATTTCACATTGTTTTTCAAAAACTCTTCTTACATAGGAAGGATCGGCAACTGTTTGCATATACCATTCTTCAACTCCCCTGATCCCTCCGGGATCCTTCAGTTGCATGGCCGGAACCAGGGCAATGTCCCCGAATCCCGTACCTCCGAAATTTCCGATTATGGCTTTGCCGGTTGAATTGAACAAACGTTCTGATTCCTGTCTGTAATATTTCAGGTCGTCATCGGTGACAGGGGTGAATTCTTCCAGATTGTCTTCCGGATCAGGATTTTGCAGATCACCGGGCTTCTGGCGGTTTACCGCATCGAAATAATACCCTCCGGCAGGCATGACGGCACATGGGGGGTATGAGGGATCCCCCTGGGCATACATGGGTATGTTTCCGTTTTCGTCAGGTTCGGTATTGAATTTTTCAGGCACCAGCACGGGAATTCCGTCGAACAGTTTCCACTCCTTCCAGTTTTCGTTTTTGAAACCGAACATATTCGTTTCTGACCCCAGGCCAATTACGTCTACTCCCAGGACATCCATCAGGTCGGGTTTGATCTCGCCGAGCATCTGAAAAGGTTCGATGACCTTGACAGGGGTTCCCGGAGGATCCAGTTCCAGGCTCTGCCTTAACAAATAAACACTGCTTACCTGCATGCCGGTTACCGGGGTGCTGCCCAGATCAAGGGGGGTATTGTCCGGTTCCCTGTGGTTCAGTGTCTCGATGATTCTTTCCCTTGAGGTCATGGGTTCGGTTATTATGATGCCAGTTTGTTGATGTATTCAACCGCACCCTGAGGATCCGGCGAATAATAATCTGCACCGATATCGTTTTTGAAATCATCGGTAAGGGGTGCACCCCCGATCAGGATCACCTGATTGGGAAATTTCTCCTTTATGGTCTTTACGATGTTTTCCATGTTGACCATTGTGGTGGTTAGCATGGCCGACAGGCCGATTACGGCATCGGGATGTTTTTCAATGGTTTCAACGAATTTATCTGCCTTGACATCCACACCGAGATCCACAACTTCCCATCCTGCGCCCTCAATGATCATGGCCACCAGGTTTTTTCCAATGTCATGCAGGTCCCCGGCCACGGTGCCGATGATGAATGTGCCTTTCCTCTTGACTTCGCCGGACTGGAAATATGGTTTCAGGTGTTCCATTGCACTGTCCATGGCTTTGGCCGACATCAGCACCTGGGGAACAAATATCTTGTTGTCCCTGAATTTGATGCCGACTTTTTCCATGCCCGGCATCAGTCCGTCATTCAGTATCTCACTTGCACCGATGCCCCGGTCAAGGGCCTTTTTGGTCAATTCATCCGCCCCTTCCTGATCTTTCATATCAGGCGGATAGGGGGATGCCTTGTTGATCTTCCCGAATTCAACACAATGTGCAATTTGTTTTAGAACATCGCTCATAATCTGAAATTTTATTTGTTATAATGTATTTGTTGACAAATCACCGGTTTATGAAAAAAAATGTAAACACCTGCTAAAATAATGCTTTTTTCAAGAATGCAAATGACCCGGGCTATTCCGGTTCATGGGTTGATTCATGTCGATGACATGCTTTTTGCATGGCTTTCAAATTATTATAGGGCGTTTTGGCTGTGATTTCACATCCGCCGCTGAAGATAAACCTTTTGCCTTTTTCCCGGTCCAGCAGCTTGACGGATTCATTATATACCCGGTTTTCGGGGAGTTCCTGGATGCAACTGACCGGATCAAGATTGCCGCACAGGATCATCTCAGGGCCGACTATGTCATGCGCTCCTGCCATATCCACCATCCAGTCCAGGTCCAGTATATCTGTTCCCGTGTTTTTCAGGGCAGGCAAAAGATGGGTAATGTCTCCGCAAATATGCAGTTTTACGTATGCTCCCTGTTCATGAATATACGAAAACAATTCCTGATGCAGGGGGAACACGAATGTTTTGTAGGTTTCCAGGTCTATCTGGGAACATATGGCATCTCCGACCCCCATGACCAGACATCCTTCCTGTACCTGTGCGCGGGCAAAATCCTTGGCGGTAACCAATGCTTTTTCCATCAGTTTTCCGGGGTAATCAGGATCCATAACCAGATTCATCAAAACCTGGCTTATGTCGGAAAGGTCACAGGCTTCCGCCAGGGGGCCTTCCACCCATCCGATCAAAGGGATCCTGCCATCCAGTTTCGAACGGTAGTAACCGGCTGCCCTGATCCTGTCCAGGGTTCTTTCTTCATTCCTGACATCCGGATTGTTCAGCTTTTCAATATCTCCGGCTGTTTTCACGATTTTTTCACAGGAAGGGGAATTATTGCCCGAAAATTTTATATCTGCACCGAATGCAGCGGTTTCCCTGAAAGGATCGGATATTAGTCCGGTCGCATCATGTCCGAATTCTTCAAGGCATGCCATGTTCGATTCGACAAGGACCCTGTAATCGGTCATGAATTCCTCATAGGTTTTGCCGATGTAGTTGGCGGCGAACTGCATGAGAATGGGATGGAAAAGCGGGGTTTCGGGAACGTAATCCTTGTCATCCAGCATTTTTTTCAATACATCATACGGTGTCATATGTTCCAGCTTTTCAATGATTGCCTGAGGTTGGTAAATTTATAAAAAAAATCAGTCTTCATCCGCGTAATTCAATATACTCCTCTTTTCTTTCAAATCATCAAAGAATTGTTATTTTTGAATGAATTTTACAATGACGGGAATATGCTTATTATAACCAAAGAACACAGACAATATGGAACTTGATTTCAATCTGAGCTGGATAGATTACGCCATCATGCTGATCTATTTTGCGTTTGTCATCGGAATAGGCTTGGCCCTGAAAAGGTATATGAAATCAGCCACCGATTTTCTGGAGGCAGGAAGGTCCATACCTGCCTGGATCACCGGACTCGCATTCATTGCCACCAATCTCGGGGCCCTGGAGGTCATCGGAATGGCGGCATCCGGCGCCAAATACGGGATGATGACATGCCACTTCTACTGGATCGGTGCGATCCTGGCCATGATCTTTCTTGGAATATTCATGATGCCTTTTTACTACGGATCGAAAGCCCGTTCGGTGCCGGAATACCTGAAACTGAGATTCGATGAGAAAACACGGGGTTTCAATGCCGCTTCTTTTGCCGTAATGACCATTTTTGCATCGGGGATATCCATGTATGCCCTGGCCATTTTGCTGGAAACCCTGCTTGGATGGAATTTCAATTTCAGTCTGTTCATTTCGGCAGCCATTGTTTTGGCCTATGTGTACCTGGGCGGACTCACATCGGCGATCTATAACGAAGTATTGCAGTTTTTTCTGATCGTAATAGGTTTCCTTCCCCTGGCGGTTCTGGGACTGATCAATATCGGAGGCTGGGAAGGGCTAACCCAGGGACTCCGGGAGGTTGCCCTTGATAATGGTTATCCGGAGGGGGCCTGGCTCCATACCTGGAGAAATGTAGACAGTGCCTCAAGCAATCCCATGGGCGTTGAATGGTTTGGTATCATCATGGGCCTTGGATTTGTTTTGTCTTTCGGGTACTGGTGCACCAATTTTCTGGTGGTACAGCGGGCCATGGCGGCTGATTCCGTGGCCTCGGCCAGAAAAACCCCGCTGATCGGAGCCATTCCCAAGATGTTCATTCCTTTTTTCGTGATCGTTCCCGGGATGATCGCCATAGCCCTGACCTATATGCCCGAAGCGGGTTTTGAATTGCCTTTGAAGGGAAATAGCTATGATTATGACAAGGTTGTCCCCACACTGCTCGGGTATTATTTTCCGACCGGGGTGCTCGGACTCGGACTGACGGCATTGATGGCATCCTTTATGTCGGGCATGGCGGGTAATGTTACCGCGTTCAACACCGTCTGGACCTACGACCTTTATCAGAGCTATATCAATCCGGGCAAACCGGACAAGCATTATCTGCGGGTCGGGCAGCTGACCACCATATTCGGGGTGCTTGTCAGTATCGGAACGGCTTATATAGCCAGACTTTTCAATAATGTTATGGATTTTCTCCAGCTGGTGTTTGCCTTCATCAACGCTCCGCTTTTTGCTACTTTCCTGCTGGGTATGTTCTGGAAGCGCACCACAGGCCACGGCGCTTTTTTTGGCTTAATATCAGGCACCCTTGCTGCTGGGGTTCACCATGGACTGACATCACCGGTTGGATCCACCACGCTTTTCAAAGGGGGATGGCTGGGATCGGTGATCCATGAATTTCCCAGCGAAATGGCCCAGAACTTCTGGACGGCCATTTTTGCCTTCTCCACCTGTATGCTGGTCACCATCATTATCTCTGTGCTGACCCGGCAGAAAAAAACCGAACAACAAATGAAAGGGTTGGTTTATTCACTGACCCCGAAAATCAGGGAAGAAGGCATTGCCTGGTACCGGAAGCCGGAGGCACTTGCCGTTCTGGTTCTGGTTATGGTAATAATAATAAGCATTATTTACTGGTAAAAAATCATTCACTATGGGCTTAGATATCAAAATACCGATCGGACTGATGTTCAGCATTCTTGGGATCCTTTTGACCATTCACGGATTATTGACCTTTTCCGACAACCAGCTTTATCAGAGATCAATGGGCATAAACATCAACCTTTGGGTAGGCGGCGCCATGATGGTCGTCGGAGTGCTCATGCTTGCTTTTTCAAAGCGGGTAAAAAAGAAAGATCTGGATATCGGGGAATGATCCATGATCGAAACCGCATTATATACCATGATTGGTTACCGGATGCGTTTCCGGAACGGAAAAATATTCTTTATACATAATGACAAATAATTATCTAAGGCAATATGAAGTCTGGTTCATAACCGGAAGCCAGAAATTATACGGCGAGGAAGTCCTTAAACAGGTAGACCGGGATTCGGAAAAAATCGTGGAATATTTCAATAATTCCGAATACATTCCCGTGAAGATTGTTTTCAAGCCCGTGGTCACCACGCCCGGTGGCATATATAAGATATGCATGGAGGCAAGTACTGCGAATCATTGTGTCGGACTCATCACATGGATGCATACGTTTTCTCCGGCAAAAATGTGGATCGGCGGACTCCAGGCGTTGCAAAAACCGTTTGTTCACCTGCATACCCAGTTCAACCGGGACATTCCATGGCCGGATATCGACATGGATTTTATGAACCTCAACCAATCTGCCCACGGGGGCAGGGAATTCGGGTTTATGGCCAGCCGGCTGCGGATTGAAAGAAAAGTCATTACAGGGTACTGGAAAGATCCTTCCGTATTGAAACGGCTCGGATCGTGGATCCGTTCTGCCTGCGGATGGCATGAAATGAAAAAAACAAAGGTGGCCCGGTTTGGAGACAATATGCGTGAAGTGGCCGTTACGGAAGGTGATAAAGTTGAAGCCCAGATGCGTTTCGGGTTTTCGGTACACGGATTCGGGGTTGGGGACCTGGTGGAAAAGATCAAAACAGTTGGTGATGAAGAAATCAATGAACTGGTCCGTGATTATGAAAAACGCTACCGTGTCTGTAATGAACTGGGAAAAGGAGGCACTCGGAGGGATGCCCTGCTTGAATCGGTCAGGATCGAGGCAGGAATGAGGAAGTTTCTTGAAGGTCCCGGCTTCACGGCATTTACCACTTCTTTCGAAGAATTACATGGCATGTCCCAATTGCCGGGAGCCGCGGTGCAGAGACTGATGTCGGAAGGGTACGGATTTGGTGCGGAAGGCGACTGGAAAACCGCTGCCCTGGTTCGTGCCATGAAGGTCATGGCGGCCGGCCTGCCGGGAGGAACATCATTTATGGAAGATTACACCTATCATCTTGATCCTTCCGGTATGAAAGTGCTCGGTGCACATATGCTTGAGCTCTGTGAATCCCTGGCCGACGGAAAACCCTCACTGGAAATCCATCCTTTATCCATCGGTGGCAAATCAGATCCCGTCCGGCTGGTTTTCAACGTTGCCCCCGGAAATGGATTGAATGCAACCATTGTGGATATGGGCAACAGGTTCCGGATGGTTGTCAATACGGTTCAAATGTTGCCTGTGGAGAAAGATTTGCCCAAGCTGCCGGTTGCACGTGGCATTTGGGCACCCGAACCGGATCTTCCTGTTGCCGCTTCCGCCTGGATACTGGCAGGTGGTGCACACCATGCCGTATTCAGTCATGCAGTGAGTGCGGAAATGCTTGAAGATCTCTGTGAAATGGCCGGAATAGAATATATTCTGATCGATAACCAAACAGATCTGGCCGGATTGAAAAAGGAACTTCGCTGGAACGAAGTGTATTATCATTTTAACGTGCTGAATATTAAATGATTAACTTAGATATATTCGAGTAAATACACATGGTTGAAGAATTGAAAAAATCCGTTTGTGAAGCGAATATCGGGCTGGAATCTCACGGACTGGTCATTTCCACCTGGGGGAATGTCAGCGGGTATGATCCGGAAAAAGAACTGATGGTCATCAAACCCAGTGGTGTTCCCTATTGTGAACTGACTCCCGGTAAAATGGTAGTGGTTGACCTGAAAGGCCATGTAGCGGAAGGAAAATTGAAGCCTTCATCTGATACACCCACTCACCTTGTTCTGTACAGGAAATTCAGGAAGCTCGGAGGAATTGTTCATACCCATTCAAAATGGGCCACAACCTGGGCGCAGGCCGGTGTTTCCATTCCGCCCCTGGGAACAACCCATGCGGATTATTTTTACGGGGAAATACCCTGTACGCACAAAATGACCGAAACGGAAGTTACCCGGGAATACGAAGCTGAAACCGGTCATGTAATCGTTCGTACCATGGCCAATATGGATCCCCTGAAAGTTCCCGCGATCCTTGTTCGATCGCACGGACCCTTCTGTTTCGGTCGAACACCACATGAAGCCCTGACGAATTCAGTGGTACTGGAACATGTTGCGGAAATGGCGTACCATACACTGGCACTGAATCAGACCAAATCCATTGAGGATTTCCTTCTGGATAAACATTACCTGAGAAGGCATGGCAAACGCGCTTATTACGGGCAATAAGCAATAAAGATTTCGATTTTATCATGACAAAACAGGATCAATTTGTTGTTGGTATTGATTACGGGACAGATTCCGTACGGGCAATTTTGGTAAATGCTTCGAACGGCGAAGAAATGGGGAACTCGGTACAGTATTATCCCCGCTGGCAGGACAAAAAATATTGTGATCCTTCCCGGAACCAATTCAGGCAGCATCCCCTGGATTATCTGGAAAGCATTGAAACGGCAACACGGGATGCCTTGAAAAAAGCCGGAGCTAAATCGGCTTCTTTTATCAAAGGAATTTCCATTGATACAACGGGATCCACTCCGGCGCCTGTCGACAGGAAAGGAACGCCTCTGGCCATGCATAACGGGTATAAAGACAATCCCAACGCCATGTTCATACTATGGAAGGATCACACGGCGGTAAAAGAAGCCGAAGAAATAAATCATGCCGCCAGGACCTGGGGTGGGGAGGATTATACAAAATATGAAGGTGGTGTATATTCTTCGGAATGGTTCTGGGCCAAGATACTGTATGTATTGCGAAACGACCCCGGAGTATCGGATGCTGCATACTCCTGGGTGGAACACTGTGACTGGATACCGGCACTTCTTACAGGGAACACGGATCCTCTCACCCTGAAAAGAAGCCGTTGTGCGGCAGGACACAAAGCCATGTGGCATGAATCATTCGGGGGATTACCCGAAGATTCTTTTTTCATCAGCATAGATCCCCTTCTCAAAGGATTGACCTCAAGATTGTATGATGAAACCTATACCTCGGATGTGACCGCGGGAAAGCTTTCAGAAGAATGGGCCGGCAGACTGGGTCTTCCCGAAGGGATCCCGGTTGGAGTGGGTGCTTTTGATGCGCATATGGGGGCGGTTGGAGGAGAAATTGAACCGTATTGCCTGAGCAAGGTCATGGGTACATCTACCTGCGATATGCTGGTCGCCCCGCTGGATGAAGTGGAAGGAATATTGGTAAAGGGAATTTGCGGTCAGGTAAACGGATCCATTATTCCGGGAATGCTTGGCATGGAAGCAGGACAATCTGCTTTCGGGGATATTTATGCCTGGTTTGCCGATCTCCTTTCCTGGCCACTGACAAACTTATATTCTGAAAAAAAGGAAACAATCCGTCAGATCACAGACCGGATCATTCCCGAATTATCCCGGGAAGCTCAGAAGAGGCCATTGCAGGAATCCGGACCGGTTGCACTGGATTGGCTCAACGGGCGCAGAACGCCTTATGCCGATCAGTCGCTGAAAGGTGCCGTAAACGGACTGACCCTGGGCACAGATGCCCCGGAAATTTTCAGGTCATTGGTGGAAGCGACGGCATTTGGTTCCAAAAAGATCATAGAAAGGTTCATTTCTGAAGGGGTCAGGATTGACAGCATCATTGCCCTGGGGGGCGTTGCAAAAAAATCACCGTATGTGGTGCAAACCATGGCCGATGTACTGGACAGAAAGATCCGTGTGGCCAGGTCGGAACAAACAGTGGCCCTGGGAGCGGCCGTGTTCGCTGCAACGGTGGCCGGAATTTATCCGGATGTGGTCGAGGCACAAAAGGCAATGGGGAGCGGTTTTGATGCAGAATACACCCCGGATCCTGTAAAAATTGAATTATACAAAAAGCTGTACACGCGTTACGAACGTCTCGGTGCCTTCATTGAACAGGAAACAAAAATATAATATAATGCAACATTCAAAACAAATCAGATACTTCGGCGAAAATCCCAGAATTGGCATACGGCCCGCCATTGACGGGAGAATGCAGGGGGTCAGGGAATCCCTTGAGGACCAAACCATGGAAATGGCCGGGAACGTGGCTTCGATGCTGCAGAAAGAACTGCGTAATCCGGATGGTACAAATGTGGAGTGTGTGATCGCTGACCGGTGTATCGGAGGCGTGGCAGAATCGGCAATGACAGCCGAAAAGTTTAAAAACGAAGGTGTCGGCCTTTCCCTGACGGTCACCCCTTGCTGGTGCTACGGAAGTGAGACCATTGATATGGACCCTTTGATTCCCAAAGCAATATGGGGATTCAACGGAACCGAACGCCCCGGTGCAGTTTATCTGGCTGCAGCACTGGCCGGTCACAATCAAAAGGGGCTTCCGGCATTTTCAGTTTATGGGCGGGATGTCCAGGATGCGGGGGATCAGAAAATCCCTGATGACGTAAAGGTAAAATTGCTCAGGTTTGCAAAAGCCGGACTTGCGGTTTCCATCATGAAGAACAAATCATATCTTTCACTGGGATCGGTATCCATGGGTATTGCCGGATCCATTGTGGATGAACACTTCTTTCAGGAATACCTGGGCATGAGAAATGAATATGTGGACATGACCGAGATCATCAGGAGGGTGGATCATGGGATCTATGACCAGAAGGAATATGAAAAGGCCCATGAATGGGTTATGAAGAATTGCCGGGAGGGCGAGGACTTTAATCCGCCCGGAAAACAAAAATCAAGAAAGGAAAAGGATGAAATCTGGAAATATGTCATCAAGATGACCATGATCATGAGGGATATGATGGTCGGTAATCCTGTTCTTGAAAAAAATGGCTACGGAGAGGAATCAATGGGGCACAATGCCATTGTAATGGGTTTTCAGGGGCAGAGGCAATGGACCGACCACATGCCGAATGGTGATTTTTCCGAAGCCATGCTGAATTCGTCCTTTGACTGGAATGGGATCAGGCAGCCTTTCATGGTGGCCACCGAAAATGACAGTCTGAATGGCGTTGCCATGTTATTCGGGCATTTGCTGACAAACAGGGCTCAGATATTTGCTGACGTACGAACGTACTGGAGCCCCCGGGCCGTTAAAAGAGTAACCGGAAAAACATTGACCGGAACGGCTGAACAGGGAATCATTCACCTGATCAATTCGGGATCAGCCACCCTGGACGGAACGGGTCAGCAAACCGAACAGGGAAAACCGGTCATGAAACCATTCTGGGATATTTCCACCGATGAAGCACAGAAATGCCTTGATGCGACCACCTGGTATCCGGCCACCCTTGAATATTTCCGCGGGGGCGGATTCTCATCGAATTACCTCACCCGCGGAGGCATGCCGGTGACTATGTGCCGGATCAATCTGATCAGCGGACTGGGGCCTGTTTTACAGATCGCTGAGGGTTACAGTGTTGATCTTCCGCAGGACATTCACGGGGTGCTCGATGACAGAACCGACAAAACCTGGCCAACCACGTGGTTTGCCCCGGTTCTCACCGGGCAGGGTCCGTTCAGGGATGTTTATTCTGTCATGGCCAACTGGGGCGCAAATCATGGTGCCATTTCATACGGGCACATTGGTTCGGGTCTCATCACCCTGGCCTCCATGCTGAGAATCCCTGTTTGCATGCACAATGTTCCTGAAGAAAGGATTTTCCGTCCGTCCGCATGGAGCGCTTTCGGCATGGATCCGGAAGGAGCAGATTACAGAGCATGTGAAAATTACGGACCCGTATACAAGTAGTCACTCAGTACCCGGTTTACGCGGAACATACTGTTTCCATGAAACTTTTGTTGAACAGTACATTGATAATCATGTTGGTGGCTTCTGTATTTTCTTGCAGTGGAGCAGGAAACCGCCCCGGGATAAAAAGCAATCAAACGTCAGAAAAAATGATAAAAAAAGGAACATATGCCTATGATCGCCGGTTTCTTGAGAAACACATTGACATCAGGGAACTGTCCGATCCCGGCGGCACGGGATCCCTGCTGGTAAGCGCCGGGTGCCAGGGAAGGGTTATGACCAGTACAACCGAAGGTGATTCAGGATTCAGTTTCGGGTGGATCAATTATGAACTGATTTCTTCGGGACAAGTAAAAGAGCATATCAATGCATACGGGGGAGAAGACAGGATATGGCTGGGACCCGAAGGAGGTCAGTTCGCGCTCTTTTTTGAACAGGGTGTTCCTTTTGAATTTGAGCACTGGTTCACACCGCCGGAAATTGATACGGAACCATTTGAATACAAGGGAGGTGATTCGCAACATGCCTCTTTTTCCAGGGAGATGAATTTGATCAATTATTCAGGCACCCGGTTCAGGCTCCGTGTTGAACGGACCATAAGGATTGTGGACAAGGCAGGCACTGAAGAAATTCTTTCACTGGAAATTCCAAAAAATGTGGATTATCTCGGGTATCTCTCGGACAATTCCATTACCAATCTGGGCGCCGCCCCATGGACCAGGAAAAGCGGCATGTTATCCATCTGGATACTGGGCATGTACAAACCTTCTCCGGAAGCGGTCATTGTGATCCCTTATAAAACAGATAAACAGGGAGGCACAGGACCGGTCATGAACGATGAATACTTCGGGAAAATCCCGGAGGAAAGACTGGTCTCAGAAAACGGAATCATTTATTTTAAGGCAGATGGTAAAGAAAGAGGCAAGATCGGAATAGGGCCCGGGAGGATCACTCCCTTTGCAGGAGCCTATGATGCAGGCAATCAGATGCTTACCGTGGTGAATTTTTCGTTTGATCCCGATGTAAGGGATTATGTGAACAGCATGTGGAAACTACAGGAAGAACCTTTCCGCGGCGATGTTCTCAATGCATACAATGATGGTCCGCTCGGGGACGGATCACAAATGGGTCCGTTTTACGAACTGGAAAGTTCTTCTTCTGCCGCCGGACTAAAACCGGGAGACACCATGCGGCATGTTCATCGTACGTTCCATTTCACGGGCAGCAGGAAAGGATTGGACAAGATATGCAGGCATATTTTCCATGTTTCCCTGCAGGAGATCGAAAAGAAACTTCATGTTTAACCAAAATATGATCGAATGAGAACACAAATTTTAACCTTGATCGCATTGTTCGCCCTTCTGGGCTGTAAATCCGGAAAGAAGCCGGATACACCTGCCGGGGGTGAAGAGCTTAAAGCCTCTCTTTTCGCAGCAAGATTCGATACTGTGATCAGTGATATTCCGGTTGGCCTGTATGTGCTGACCAATCCGAACGGACTGGAAATAACCGTTACCAATTACGGTGGAAGGATCGTTTCGGTTATGGCCCCTGACCGGAATGGTCATTATGAGGATGTGGTCCTGGGTTTTGACAATATCCATGACTATGTAAACATTTCCAATAATTTCGGGGCATTGATCGGCCGGTACGGGAACAGGATCGCGGGGGGAAAATTCACCCTCGGGGAACAAGAATACAATCTTCCCGTCAACAATGGCCCCAATCATCTTCACGGCGGGCCGAAAGGTTTTGATAAACGGGTATGGAAGGTTGAAGAAGCATCGGACAACCGGATTGTGCTGACCTATGTGTCGGAAGATATGGAAGCTGGTTATCCGGGCAGACTGAATGTGCGTGTCATATATGAACTCGGTGATGACAACGGACTCAGAATCAATTATTTTGCTGAAACCGACAAAACCACCGTGGTCAATCTCACCAACCATGCATATTTCAACCTTCACGGGGCAGGAAAAGGCAAAATCCCGGATCATGAACTGATGATCAATGCGGACTATTTCACTCCTGTGGATTCCACCATGATCCCAACCGGAGAGATCCGTCCCGTGGCAGGCACCCCCTTTGATTTTACAGAACCGCATCTCATCGGCGAAAGGATAGATTCGGAAAACCGGCAGTTGGAATATGGAAGCGGTTATGACCACAATTTTGTTTTGAATCACAAGGAACCGGAAAGCACCATATTGGCTGCCCGTCTGCATGATCCCGGTTCCGGCCGTATCCTGGAAGTGTATACCGATGAACCTGGAATTCAGTTATATACCGGGAATTTCCTGGACGGGAGCGTAACCGGAAAACACGGAGAAACCTATGAAAGGAGGGAGGCGGTGTGCCTGGAAACCCAGCATTTTCCCGATTCACCGAATAAACCAGAATTTCCTTCTGTAGTGCTGGAACCCGGTGAAACCTATACTTCGACATGCATTTATAAATTCACCAGCAAGCAATAGTATAATGAGTCCGTTTTTCTCATCAGTTTTTCTGGCATGTTCCATGCCAATAACGGGGAGTTCGGCCACCGAACAGGGGGAGAAGCCCAATTTTCTGGTCATTATTACCGATGATCAGACACATACAGCTATTCAGGCCCTGCACGATACCCAGGTCCTTACCCCCAACATAGACCGTTTGGTGGAAACCGGGATTTCCTTTACACATTCTTTCAGTATGGGCGCCTGGCATGGTGCGGTGTGTGTTGCCAGCCGGGCCATGCTTATGACCGGAAGATACCTGTGGGATTGCGGGGGAGGCCATTGCGGGAATTACCCGCTGTGGAGAGAAACATTCGGCCGGGCAGGTTACAATACATTTGCAGCCGGAAAATGGCACAACGGAAAAGAAAGTCTTGAGAAAAGTTTTCACCACAGGGGAAAAGCGGTTTGCCAGGGAATGTTCCGGTCATTTGATCCGTACCGGGAGGAAAATGCTGCCAAAGGATTTGTAAAGGATCCCTATGATCGTCCGCGACCCGGCAATCACTGGAGTCCGTCCGATACCACACTCAGGGGCCACTGGCGCCAGGTAAACGGAAATATTGTCCACAGCTCGGAACTGTGGGCGGATGCAGCCATTGATTTTCTTACTGAACAGAAAGACAATGATCAGCCGTTCTTTATGTATGTGGCATTTCATGTTCCCCATGACCCCAGGCAATCACCGGAGGAATATCTTGAAGAATATCCTGTGAAAGAAATAAAGCTTCCGCCGAACTACCTGCCGGTGCATCCCTTTGATCCTATGGGAAATTATCGTACTTTGAGAGATGAGCGTCTGGCTCCTTTTCCCAGGTCTGTCCATGACGTACAAGTCCATTTACGCGAGTATTATGCCATCATTTCCCATGCCGATCATCATATCGGCAGGATCCTCGATGCGCTGAAACAATCGGGTAATTCTGAAAACACATATATTGTGTTTACTTCGGATCACGGATTGGCCGTTGGGAGTCACGGACTCATGGGCAAGCAGAACCAGTACGATCATTCGGTCAGAATGCCGCTGATCATTGCCGGACCCGGCATCCCCTCCGGGGAAACCCGGGATGCCATGGTATACATGCAAAGCCTGTTTGCCACCACATGCGAACTGGCAGGTATCCGGGTTCCCGGAACGGTACAGTTCGGCAGCCTGCTGCCGCTGATCAGGGATCCGGGAAAGCAGAATCATGAATGCATATACGGCGCATATACAAGTCATCAAAGAATGGTTCGTACTTCAAGATATAAATTGATCCGTTATCCTCATGCTGACAGGATCCAGTTGTTCGACCTGGAATTTGATCCGCAGGAAACCAAAGATATTTCGAAGGATCCTGCATACGATGATGTAATTGAAGAACTGAATGAGCAAATGAAAGAAAAGATGGATCAATATCATGATCCTCTTGATCCTGAATTTCCGGAACAAATGATCCTGCCTTTTTAAAAAATCGCATTTACTGAACATACTTTCCTGAGAAATGGACATTCTTTATTAAATTTATGGTTTATCCATAAAAAGTTGTCTTATGAGAACCAAAGGAATGATCATACTGATCCCGTTCATAATGCTCCTGGCATATATGCCCCATGTTGCGGCTCAGGAGGATTTTCCCAGCCGGCTTAAAAGCGGTATATCGGAATATTATCAGAAGTATCCTGATTTCAATGTTTTCCTGCATACGGATAAATCGGTGTATTTCACCGGAGAAACCATTCGCTTCAAGGCCATTTTATTCAATCCGGCCACGCCTTCTGCCCGGATGAAAGAACAATTGCTTACGGTTGGTCTCATGAACAAGGAAGGCCAGATCGGCCTCAGCAAAACCCTCCAGATCGGACGTGAGTCGGCCTACAATATCCTGAAGCTTCCCGAAGATTTTTCAGAAGGAAGGTATTTTCTGATGGCCCTGGTCCACAATCCGAACCAGATGGAAGACCAGCCGGTATTCATGAATGAATTGTACATTCTGGATCCACGCACAGAATTTGATTTCATGGTCAGTATGGACAAACAGTTATATGCCCCCGGAGATGAGGTCATACTGACCGTAAATACGGTCGATAATAAAGGGAATCCCCAGGGAAGGGTGAAATATGAATATGCCCTGATGGATGGTGACAAAGTCATTGCCCGGGGAAAGGAAAAATCATCACGGAAAGCCGGGCAACTTGATTTTACGCTTCCCGGTCACATTCAAAACAATCTGGTGTATTTCAAACTCGATGGAGAATTCAGAAATACCGAAAGGGGTCTGATGATCCGTATTCCTGTATTCGGAGAGAACATACAGGTAGATTTTGCGCCGGAAGGAGGGCACGTTATCACGGGAGTGGAAAACAAGATCGGGGTGTTTGTCCACGATGCAACCCGTCATCCTTTTGCCGCCAAAGGCATAATCATGGATGACAGCGGCAATGTATTGACGGAGTTTAAAACCGATGAGAACGGCGTGGGTTCATTTTACCTGAATCCTTTGAAGGGGGTATCTTATGTGGCTATGCTTACCGGCCCTTTTGACCTGCAAAAGGATTATCCCCTGCCTTCTGCCGAAACGGAGGGAATGGCGCTGACCCTTATGGAGATTGACCAGGACAGCGCTTGTTTTCTTTTACGCGGAAGCAAAACCGGTATTGAAACCAAACCCTTTGTCATTGCCCATCATCAGGGCGTCATTCACTGGCTGGACAATCCTTCCCTTGCTCCGGGCCAGGAATGCATGGTGCCTCTGGAGAATTTCCCGCCGGGCCCCTCCCAGGTAAGCATATTCAATTCACAGGGGGGGCTGTTGACCGAGCGGATGATCTGGATCGAAAAGAATCCCGGCTTCGGCGTTACAATAGAATCCGGGGAAGAATCCTTTCATCCCGGCAGACGCGCAGAGCTTATGCTGGACGGATCATTGCCCGGAGGTGCGGAAAGGATACAAACCTCGTTATCCGTATCTCATCATGATTTTAACCGGCTCGAACAACACCATGATATACTTTCCTATTTTTATGTGGGATCGAGCCTTAACCGGAATATATACACGTCTTCCCTGCTTACCGGCAAACAGGCGGATTTTAAAAGCCGTGACAATTTCGTATTGAATGCCGGCTGGTCCATGTTTCACTGGAACAGGATCTTTGGTGAGGGATTCGCAACAGGGAACCCGGATTCCGAAAAGGCGGGCAAAATTTCTCCCGGTTATCTGAAATACCGTCCCGCATCCCTGCTGAATGTAAATCTGATGAAAAATGTCCCCATGCAATTGATTGAAAAAAGACCCAGCAGCTACAAGCAGGCCCTTGCAACCGGTGTGCCCGTGCTGGAGGTAATGAGAATGATCAAGCCATTCAATATCATTGACGGCAACAAGATTGTCTTCCCCACCTCCGGAAGATCGATCAATCAGCAGGACGGGGCACTTGTGGTTATTGATGGAATGATCACCCCGAGCGGACTGGAGATGATCAAGGAACTGAATCCAACGGAAGTGGAATCCGTTGAAATCAGCACCGATCCCATGGATATCCAGCGATATTCAGGATTGAACAACGTCGGACTGGTGGAAATCAAAACCAAGCGGGGCGAATTCGACAAACCGGAGAAAAAAGAAAAGAAAAAAGAACCCATCGGGAAGTTTGAATTTGGCAGCGATCTCAGTCCGGAAGAGATCCGAACCATGGACAAGACCACGGTATACTGGGATCCTTCCCTGACCATCACCGGTTTGCCGCAGGAAACCCAGTTCAGATTGCCCGATATCCAGGGTGAATTTGATGTGATCCTGCAGGGATTCCACCAGGGATATCCCTTTGTGACCAAAACTTCAATTACCATCGACTGACATGGAAAAAAACTCTCAGTTTCAGGGGAAACCGCCCATGTTTTCTCCGGGGAATACCATACCCTTTATTCTGGTTACGGCCTTGTTTTTCTTCTGGGGCATTCCCAACAATCTGAACGATGTTCTGATCAAGCAGTTCATGAAATCATTTGAGATCACCCGTTTCAAGGCAGGTCTGGTCCAATCTGCCTTTTATATGGGTTATTTCATGCTCTCCATGCCTGCCGCCATGATCATGAAAAAGTATACTTACAAAACGGGCCTGGTGATCGGATTGCTGCTGTATGCCACCGGGACTTTTCTGTTCTGGCCGGCTGCACTGATCAGCAAATACGGTTTTTTCCTTTTCGCGTTGTTTGTAATAGCAAGCGGACTCGCTTTCCTGGAGACCGGCTCCAATTCCTTCATTTCCGTACTGGGCCATCCGGACACATCGGAAAGGAGACTGAATTTTTCCCAGGCATTCAATCCCCTGGGCGCCATATCCGGGGTGCTGATCGGTACCATATTCATTTTTTCCGGCATTGAACACAATCAGAGTGAAATCGAGGCACTCAAAATGGCCGGGGAGTATGATGCCTACCTTCAGCATGAAACCATGCGCGTGGTGAAGCCGTATCTGATCCTGGGTGCGGTGGTGCTTGTATGGGCTTTTCTTATCATCATTACCCGGTTCCCCAGGGTGGCTGAAGAATCCGATCCTCAGGCCAACCTTAAGAAAGGACGCATCAAAGACATTTTCAAATATCCTCATTTTGTCAAAGGAGTGATCGCGCAGTTTTTTTATGTGGGGGCGCAGGTGGGGACCTGGAGCTATTATATTCAATACGTGCAGGATTACACCGGGCAGCCGGAAAAAGTGGCGGGATATTTTCTGACCGGATCACTGGTTGCTTTCGGCATAGGCAGGTTTGTTTCCACCTGGCTGATGAAATTCTACCGTCCCTCGAAACTGATGGGACTTTACGGGATCATCAACGTGCTGCTTGTGATGACCGGTGTGGCATTTCCCGGTTGGGTCGGACTGTGGGCGGTTTTTTTCACAAGTTTTTTCATGTCCCTCATGTTCCCCACCATATTCGCACTGGGAATAAAAGGTTTGGGGCCCAATACCAAACTGGGAGGGTCCATGATCATCATGGCCATTGTCGGCGGTGCGTTCTTCACCCCCATCATGGGACTGGTTTTTGAACTGACCGGCAGCATGGCCATGGCCATGATCGTTCCGGCTGTTTGTTATGCCTATATTACCTATTACGCGTATAAAGGCTGCAAGGTGATCGTGCCGGAAGGACTGACTGCATATACACAATCGCTCAACAAATAAGGTGCGGTAACGGTTTGCCGTCCTCAGGGATCCATGGCGCAGCGGAATCCGATGTTGAAAAGGGAAGTTTCCCGTGTGGTAGATCCACGGAAAGTAACCGTAAAGCTTGCGTTGCCCGCCTGGTCATACATGAAGGAGCCTCCCCTGATTACCTTGGTATTGGGATCGGGATGAATGGGGGAAGGATTTCCCGGATACAGTCTGTATGTATCATTGCACCATTCCCATACATTTCCGGACATGTCCGTCAATCCGTTCTCACCGGTACCGAAAGCCCCTGCCGGTGAAGCATATTTGTATCCGTCCTTTTCTTCATTTTTGAACTGGGAAGGACCCTGCCAGACATTGGCCCGGTACCGTCCGTTTACCACCGGCTGATTGCCCCACGGATACCTGGGTCCGTTGTCCCTGCCGCCCCTGGCCGCATATTCCCATTCGGCTTCATCCGGCAGTCTTTTTCCTGCCCAGGCTGCATATGCCGTTGCATCGTTCCAGCTTACCTGGGTTACCGGATGATCATCCGGAGCGGGAGAGGCAGCCTTTCCGAGGGGATATTCCCAATTGGCTCCTTTCACCAGGTTCCACTGGCCGGATTCAATATCGTATACACCGGCGTCACCGAATTTCCCGGCATCGGTAACATAGGCTGTGGCACTGATAAAATCCCTGAATTGTGATACGGTTACTTCATGCGGATCAATATAGAAAGGGTCAACATGGACCCGGTGTGCCGGGCGCTCGTTGGCGGGTCCGTTTTCGTTTCCCATCAGGAATTCACCTCCTTCGAAATAAACCATGCTCTCCTGAAAGTCCTCCTTCCGGGCGGAGGTGATGCTTGTATCGGGCTGTTCCGGAGAAACTGCAACCACGGTGTCTTCCCCGGAGATTTCCTGTCCGGATTGAATGGTTTGCTGTCGGGTGCTGCTTTTTCTCTTCCGGGGAGAATCCGTTTTGCAAAAAGCCAGCAGAAAAATTGAAAATAATGCAATGAATTGGAGGATCCTGATCATTTTTCGCGAAATTTGTTATTGAACAAGATTCAAAGATAACAATTATCTCTAAGCCAACATGAACTCCCCCGTCACCGATGATAAGAAATGTCAAGTGTGTTTCACGTTTTGCCACCATGATAGTGATCGCAGCCATTGCCTTTGCCTGTGGCAACAGCGATAATAAGTACCATGAGAACAGATTGTGGTACACTCATCCGGCTGAATACTGGAACAGCCAGTCGCTGCACCTGGGAAACGGTTATTTCGGAGCATCATTTTTCGGTGGAGTACAAAAGGAAGTGTTTGCCCTCTCGGAAAAAAGCATGTGGACCGGAGGACCTTACAGGGGAGACTGGGAAGAGACGGGTGTGAATCCGGATGCAAGAGAAAGCCTGCCATCGATCAGGAAAGCCATTACCAACGGTGATATCCGCAATGCCGACAGCATGGTACAGCACCATTTCCTGGGCAGCAGCAGCAGATTCGGTACTTTTACCAGTATCGGCAAACTGATTCTTACCTTCCATCATCCACAGGAAACCGAACAGGAATATATCCGCGAGCTGGACCTTTCCGAATCGCTGGGGAGGGTTGCCTACCGCATGGGCATGAACCGCTATACCCGGGAATATTTTTGTTCCTATCCCGACCGGGTGCTGGTCGTGAAACTGGATACCCGGACTCCGGGCACCCTCAGTTTCACGCTCGGCATGGACATCATGCATGATTCCACCGTTACAGAAATTCACGGGAACCGTTACCAGTTAACCGGCTATATCGACGGCAACCTGCATCCCTTTCACCTTCTGATTCATGTTGACAACCGCGGGGGAGAAATCTCGGAAGGGAATACGGAATTGAGGGTCAGCAATGCCAATTCGGTGGTTATATACCTGACCGCGGCCACCGCCCATAAACTTCAATATCCCGGATATTCCGGGGAATACCCGCAGAAAATCACCCGTGCCGTCATGAAGAATGTGCTGAAAAGGGATTTTGAAGAAGTCCGTGACAGGCATCTTGCAGATTACCGGTCATTATACGACCGGGTTCAGCTCACCCTCGAAGGCAAAAAGGGTATTGGCAACCTGCCCACCGATGAACGATGGAAAAGAATGAAATCGGGAGAAGTTGATCCCGGACTCAAAGTGCTGGCTTTCAATCTGGGTCGGTATATGATCATCAGTTCTTCCCGCCCCGGAACCCTTCCGGCGAACCTGCAGGGCGTCTGGAACAACTTCAAAAGAAGTCCCTGGAACGGCAATTATCAGAGCAATATCAACCTTCAGCTGATCTATATGCCTACCGGACCGGTCAACCTGATTGAATGCCAGGAACCCTATATCGACTGGATAGAAGATCTCTCATTGCCGGGAAAGGAAATCGCCCGGCTTTGTTATGGCACAGGAGGATGGGTGAGCCATACCACGGGCAATATATGGGGGCATGCCGCACCCAGGGGAAGCCTTCGCTGGGGGATGTTCCCGGCCGGTGCTGCCTGGCACTGCCAGCATGTATGGGAACAGTTCGCCTTTACGCAGGATACAGCTTATTTAAAAAACAGGGCCTATTCGCTTTTGAAAGGAGCCTCTGATTTCTGGCTTGAAAATCTGATCCCCTACAAAGAATCCCTGATCAGTGCCCCGAGTGTTTCGGCAGAACATGGGGCATATATTACCCTGGACCCGATATCCCCGGCTTATCGTGAGCCCGTGCCTGAAAATTATGCCTGCAATATACCTGGTACGTATCAGGACATTGAAATGATCTGGGATTTGTTCACCAACACGGCGGAGGCAGCCAGGATCATTGGTGATGACAGTTATGCTGATTCCCTGATGAAAACAAGGCAAAGTCTTTTGCCTCTTCAGATCGGACGTCACGGACAGCTCCAGGAATGGTATCCCGATATTGATGATCCCGAATGCCATCACCGTCATATAGCACATATGTATGCAGTGTGCCCGGGCAGGCAGATACATCCGCTTACCACACCTGAACTTGCCGATGCGGCCAGAAAGACCCTGAATATGCGCGGGGAAGGTCGTTTTCCTGGTCTTTGGGCTTCAGGCGGGAACTGGTCCATGGCATTCCGCAGCTGGTGCTGGACCCGTTTGATGGACGGAAACCGTGCGAACGAGGTATTCACGCAAATGCTTACCGCAGAGGGTTTCGAGAATCTGCTGACATTTCAGCACGCCGGTTATGACTGGGGACGGCCGGAGCACTATATGGAGGGAGACACACTTGCCTGTCATTTTCAACTGGACGGGAGTGCGGCGGTTGCAGGTATTATGGCTGAAATGCTGATGCAGTCCCACATGGGCGAGATACATCTTATGCCCGCCCTTCCCGATGAGATGAAAACGGGCCGTGTCATCGGGTTACAGGCAAGGGGAGGATACACAGTGGACATGGAATGGGAGGAAAAGGAACTGGTTCATGCCACCATACGCAGCCGGTATGGAGCCGTGCCCAGGGTACGGTACAAGAAAGAGCTGATCAACCCGGAAAAAGACCCCCGGATAAAACTTCAATAAGGATTGGCAGAATTTCTCGTCCGTATGGTTTGAATAAACCGGCAAGCAAATTGGTATTTTATTGGGATTCGATTATTTTTGGAACAGACTCCAGATACCCATTAAAAAATTGCTTGTCGATGAAAAGAAACCGGAGGGATTTTTTAAAAACAACCATCCTGGCCGGGATAGGTCTGCCGGCCGCGAGGACATTTTCTGCCTGTACTCAAACAAGGACACCCAGCATGAGGTTCGGACTCGTTACGTATCAATGGGGGCGGGACTGGGAGTTGTATGAACTGATTGAAAATTGCAAAAAAACCGGATGTGAAGGGGTGGAACTGCGCACAAATCACGCACATGGTGTTGAAGTTCATCTTACCGCTGCAGAACGCAGGGAGGTAAAAAAGCGTTTCGAAGAGAGTCCGGTTACCTGTGTAGGGTACGGTTCCAACTTTGAATACCATAGTCCGGATTCCCGGGAACTCAGAGAAAATATCGAACAAACCAGGGAGTATATTAAGCTCTGCAGTGATATCGGTGCAAGCGGCATCAAAGTAAAGCCGAACGATATCCCTGATGGGGTTCCTGAACAAAAGACCATAACCCAGATCGCAGACTCACTGAATGAAGTGGGGCGGTTTGCTCAGGATTACGGACAAATGATCCGCGTGGAGGTTCATGGAAGGCGGACCAGCGAACTGCCCGTTATGCGGAATATTTTCAAACAGGTGAACGAACCCAATGTGAAGGTATGCTGGAATTGCAACCAGAACGACTTGATGCCGCCCGGACTCGAAGCGAATTTCAGCATGGTAAAGCCATGGATCGGTGATACGGTCCATGTGCGTGAATTCAATACAGGGGAATATCCTTATCAGGAATTATTCAATCTATTGGCCCGGATGAACTATAAAGGGTGGATATTGATGGAAGCAAGAACGGAACCTGAAGACAGGATCACTGCCCTCAAGCAACAGAAAAGATTATTCGAACAATTGGTGGAAAATGCTAATAAATAAAATAAAAAAGCAATGGAAAAAAGAAGAGATTTTATCAAAAAAAGCATTCTGGGAACCGCTGGCATTACCCTCGGAGGGATGGGGCTCAGCCCCAGATCCTATGCATCGGTCAAGGGTGCGAACGATCGTTTGCATGTTGCGGTGATCGGTATCCGCGGACAGGGCCATGGACATATCAGAAAATGGTGTTCCATGAAGGACAGCCACAACGTACGCCTGAAAACCATTTGCGATGTGGACGAAAAGCTTTATAAGGAAAGGATACAAACTGCATACGAAACAACGGGTGACAAGCCTTCCACCGAATGGGATATGCGCAGGGTCTTTGATGACAAGGAAATCGATATGGTTTCCTTCGCCACGCCCAATCACTGGCATGCTTTGGGTACCATCTGGGCCTGCCAGGCCGGCAAGCACGTCTACGTGGAAAAACCCTGTTCCCACAATATTTTTGAAGGGCGCAAAATGGTGGAAGCGGCACGTAAATACAATGTCCGCGTTCAGGTAGGTTTTCAGAACAGGTCAATCGAAAATGTCATGGAAGCCATGAAATTCCTGCGTGAAGGAGGCATTGGAAAGGTATATATGGCACGCGGACTTTGTATCAAGCCACGCGATTCCTTCGGTATCGAACCCAACAGCGAGCCACCGGCCGGACTCCATTATGATATGTGGCTGGGTCCGGCATCCTACCGGCCGTACAATGAAAAACGCCTGCATTACAACTGGCACTGGTTCTGGGAAACCGGTAACGGGGATACCGGAAACCAGGGACCGCACCAGTTCGATATTGCCCGTTGGGGGCTCAATAAAAATGAACATCCCGTTTCGGTATTTTCGACAGGTGATATCTTCGGGATCGATCCCGATGAATGTGAACAGGAAACCCCGAATACACAATCATCTCTTTTCCGGTATGAGGACGGCGCCATGCTCCAGTTTGAAACCAGGGGGCGTTATTCAAATGATGAAGCCACCCTCGGAATAAGAATCGGAAATATTTTCTACGGTACGGAAGGTTATCTGGAGCTGGACGTAAGCACTACCTGGAAAGCCTATCACCAGCGCGAAAAAGAACCCTTTGCAGGCTCAGAAACTCCTGAGGAGCAGGAGGTTGATCCGACATTCCGGAAGGCTCCCGGCAAAGGAGGCCATTATGGGAATTTTGTAGCCGCTGTCAGGGCCGGAGATGATCATCTGCTGAATTGTGATATCCGGGAAGGTTTTTATTCAACGGTTTTGCCGCACCTGGGCAATATTTCCTACCGGGTCGGAAGGGAACTGAAATTCATGGGTGAGTGGGAGAAATTTGAAAATGATCCTGAAGCCAACCGGATGCTTTCCAGAAGGTACCGCTGGCCTTATATTGTCCCGGAACAGGTTTGATACGGCAAACAGCGGATCCTGAGTAAATTTTGTTTACGATTTTTTGCTCTTTCGGAGAGGTGAGATTTTGCGGATAATTTTGCTTGCATATGTTGTTTTATGCACATATGTTCATTAAATTTGCGGTTTATCCAAAAAATCCTTTGTCATATGCCACGTCAAAAAAGCAACAGGATCGTATCGGAACCTCCCGTATACAAAGAATTCAAAACTGTGGGCATTGCCGGAAAATCTTCAGGTGAAATATCACTTCCGCTGGATGAATATGAGGCTATCCGTTTGGCCGATTATCTTTGTTCATCCCATAAAGAAGCCGCTGAAAAAATGGATATATCCCGGTCTACATTTACAAGATTGATTGAACAGGCCAGAAAAAAGGTAGCTGATTTCATCGTAGGCGGTAAATACATGACCATCAACGGGGGAAATATACACTTCAGGAACAACATCATCGGTTGTATTGATTGTGGACATTTGTTTAAAACAAATATTGGAATTCTATTAAAAGAATGTCCGGGATGCAAATCAAAAAAACTGGTAAACCATGCGGGAGGATACGGGCATGGTGCGTGTTGTACAAGAAATCAAACCAGGGATCAAAATTAAGTACAATATCAATCATAACGAAATGGAGGTATATTATGGCTTTAATGATTAATGACGAGTGCATTGCTTGTGATGCCTGTGTGGCAGAATGTCCCAATGATGCCATATCTGAGGGGGATCCGATATATGTAATAGATCAAGATTTGTGCACGGAATGTGTTGGTTTTTATGACGAGCCACAATGTGTAAATGTTTGCCCCGTGGATGCCATTGTTGAGAATCCTGATCGCGGTGAATCCCATGATGAACTGCTTGAAAAGAAAAAGAAAATACACGGGGAGTAGAAAAAAAAGATTGTGGAGTGTATATCTATTGAAGAATCTGTAATTGAAATCCGGAATTCATTGCCTCCGGAAGTTTTACTGGTTGTTGCAGCAAAAACCCGGTCCCTGGAAGAGGTGCAGGCTGCAATCCAGGCAGGGGTTAAAATATTGGGCTATAATTATGTTCAGGAAGCCGAAAAAATACACCAGTCTGTCGGGAATGCAGTCAGGTGGCATATGATAGGGCATTTGCAGAGAAACAAAGCAAAAAAGGCAGTGAAGCTGTTTGACATGATTGAAACCATTGACTCTCTTCAAATTGCTGAGAAGGTAAATAAATGGTGTATTTCGGAAAACAAGATCATGCCTGTACTTATTGAAGTGAACAGTGGTAAAGAATCGAATAAAACCGGTGTTTTGCCGGAAGATATTGACCAATTAATCAGCCAGGTCAGTAAATTGCCCAACCTGCAAATCCAGGGTTTGATGACCATGGGGCCACGATTCGGTGATCCGGAAAATGCAAGACCTTGTTTTAAGGCAACCCGATCTGCGTTCGACCGGATAAGCAAAGTCCGGATACCCAATGTGGATATGCGTTATCTTTCCATGGGCATGAGTAACAATTACAAGATTGCCATCGAAGAGGGAGCCAATGTGGTCAGAATAGGCACAAAACTTTTTGGAGAACGTCCTGCATAAGCACCTGAATCACCCCGGAGTTTCATCCGACTGTTTCAAACAGACAATTTGTAATGCTATAAAACCATGAAGAAATTAAAAATGGATGTTGAATGGTTGGGTCAATTATTGCCTGAAGGCCGGAGGATACCTGATCAGCATACCCCATCAGTATCCATCTACGAAGTTGATAGATACTGCCATGAAAAAATTATACGGAATTGATCTCGTAAATTACCGGGGGAAAGTTGCTTATATTCAATCTGATCCTCACGCTGTAAAATGCAAGAGAATAAGCGATGAAATTATCGAGGCCAATATGGTGATACCAGAATGCTGGGATGAAGCCATTCAAGAAGCAGATAAAATGATAGAAAAAAATGATCTGGGCACCATGGCTTTTGGATCTGCCTTGAATTTGCTTTTGTTCTCAAACACGTACAAAGACCGGATATTGAAGAAACTGAAAGAAGTGAAATTCGTAGATGCTGAGACAAATGTACCCATATCAAAAGAAATGCTACAGGAAATAAGCCGGTTGGCTGAAATGAGCCGAAAAAAAAGAATACCGGAAATTAGGAAAATTTAGAAATGCAATAAAACAAAAACCAAGAACGCAAAATGAAAATAACCATCGTTTACGATAATAAGGTATTCCGGACGGGGCTTCATTCTGATTGGGGCTTTTCCTGCCTTGTTGAGGCTCATAACAGGAAAATACTGTTTGACACAGGCACACGCGGCTCCATATTGCTTGGAAATATGCGCAAACTGAAAATAGATCCGTTGTCCATTGATGATGTATTTATTTCACATCCACATTTTGACCACATAGGTGGTCTTCCAGATTTCCTTAACAAAAACAATGATGTCAGGGTATATGTTCCGGTTTCCCTGAGTGGTATTCATAATGCCAGGGAAATCATCTCAATTGATGAACCCGTAACACTTTACGACAAAATATATTCAACCGGTGAACTTGAACATATAGAACAATCCATGGTGGTGGAAACAGAAAAAGGCCTGGTGGTGGTTACCGGATGTTCACATCCCAGAATGAAGAATATTCTCGAAGCTGCATCACAGTTTGGAAATCTTTATGCAATCGTGGGAGGTTTTCATGGGTTTGCTGAATTTGAATTATTCAGGAATCTTGAGGTGATTTGCCCCACTCACTGTACCCAGCACATGAAAGAGATCAGATCCATGTTCCCGGATGAATACATTGAAGGCGGAGCCGGTCAAATCATTGAAATATGAGTCCAGCGGTCCCGCCTGAAAATATGCCCAAAAAACAAGAAACACTCAAAGATCTCTATCAGGACATGAAAAGCTGCAAGCGGTGCAGATTGTCCATTACCCGTACTCAACCAATTGCAGGCGAGGGGAATGCAAACGCCCGGCTCATGATCGTTGCACTGTCCCCGGGAGAAAAAGAAGATTCCAAAAATACGATGTTCATTGGGCCTTCAGGACAAATCCTGGATCGATTGCTTCAGGCGGCAGGAATAAACAGGGAACAGATCTATATGACCAACCTGATCAAATGCATGCTGCCAAAAAACCGGAAACCCAAAATAGAAGAAATCGATGCATGCAGTCCTGTCATGGATGAGGAAATCTCCATCATTGATCCTGAAGTCATAGTGCCCCTGGGTTACTACGCGACGCGGACGGTCCTGATGAAGTATCATGCAGAGGCTCCGGCTGCACGAAAGAATTATTCGGAAAGATATGGTGAATTGTTTTTTTCAAATGACCAGAAAATATTCCCCTTGCCACATCCGGCATCCCTTATATACAAACCATCTTTCGAAAAAGAAACCATCAGTAAATACAAAACCTTGCATGTTTTGTTGCAGGACTGCAAGTGGTTTCCCGTTTGTCCCATGAAATGGTTTTATGAAATGGGCAAACTGGAAAAAAAGTGGATCGAACTGTATTGCAGGGGAAACTGGAAAAACTGCATCCGCTACAAAATGGAGGAGCAGGGCCGCCCGCATCCCGACTGGATGCTTCCGGATGGCAGCATGGACAAGAACATACGCTGATGATATTATTTTTACCCAACCAATATCCTTTTCTTCCTCATTCGTGTTCTGATCCATCAGTACGTTGCTGATCTTTGTATCATTATGGGTAATACGGACAGGAAGTTTCTTTCTTTTTGTCAAATTTTCCATCCGGTCAGAAATCCAATGATATCCGAATGCAAAATCAATTTCCTGCTTTATCTTTACGAATCGCCAGTTCCAGCTCACAGTACCGGAATTCCAGGTTGTGAAAGCGAGGTATGGTAATAATAAAGCGGTACATGCGCCAGTAGTTTCTTCCGGACGGCCCGGATCTTCTCCTTATGGTATTTTCCCCCTGATATGTTCCAGAATGAGATCAATGTTTTCCATTATTTTTACCGGTTGGCGGAAAACAAAAGTATTGATTTGCTGCAATATGTATGGATCACCGTATTTACAGTATACCTTGTAGGATCGATGGACAAGTCCTGATCCGAAAGGTTTGATCCCGGTGCAAGGTCCCTCCGTTATAAAATGTTCCGCGATTTCAATCAACCGGCTCTCCATAGAAAAATCATTCATTAATTTGCCCTGAGCTTATTGAATGAAGTGAACAGCAAATAAGTTCCGCCGGCAGCAATAAAAGCCAGAACAGTTCCCTGAAGCGGTTTCAGATATACAAAACTGCCGATGGCGAAAAGGCATGAATAGATAACCACGCAACCAATAAAAACCAGGAGGATCTGAACGGGCATTTCCCATGCTTTCCCTTGCTCTTCTTCATCCACCGGATCCCGTTCATCACGGGCTTCCCTGACCACTTTTTTCCAGCCGGGACCTCCCGGCCTGGTCAGTCGGTAAAAGTTGCGGAGGGTCGCTTTCCTTTCAGGATGGGTGAGGTACATCCCGGCAATCCACACCAGGGTAGTGCCCAGTACAGCTATGATGAGCTTAATCGGGAATACGGTCTGGGAAAGCAATTTGGGCCTCATATCTGCAAAATGATCAGGCAGAGGATAGATGTGTTGGAATATTTGTGCAAGGTTCAGGTCGTTCACTCCGAATACAAGAAATATTGCCATAGCGGTGGCTGTAAACATGGCAAATATCTCGGTCCAGGCATTGATCCTCCACCAGAACCATCGCAAAAGATAGATCAGTCCCGATCCGGCACCTGAAAGAAGCAGAATATTAAAAGCCTGGGTGGCATCCTTCAAAAAGAACAAGGCCACCAATCCGGCAAAAATCATGAGTCCGGCCGTTATAATCCGTCCCGTCATGACATACTCCTTTTCGCTGGCACCGGGCCGGACAAAACGACGGTAAAAATCATGGACCAGATAGGATGAGCCCCAGTTGAGATGGGTCCCGATGGTTGACATATAGGCTGCGATGATCGATGCCACCACCAACCCGAGCCAGCCCGGTTCCAGTTTGGACAACATGACAGGATAGGCTGCATCGTCCTTCAGGTAATTGTCTGTGATGGCCGGGAAGTCTGCTTTTATTGAGGCCAGATCGGGATAGATGATGATGGACGCCAGGGCCACGATGATCCATGGCCATGGGCGCAGGGCATAATGTGCGAAGTTGAAGAAAAGCGTGGCACCGATGGCATTTTTCTCATTCCTGGCTGCCAGCATGCGCTGCGCAATATACCCTCCGCCTCCCGGTTCGGCACCGGGGTACCATACAGCCCACCATTGAACCGCAATGGGAATGATCAACAGGGGAACATATACGGCGGGGTCCGAGAAATCCGGCAGAAAGGAAATTTTCTCCTGCAGGGCAGGATGATTCAGTAAATTCGACAATCCGCCTACCTCAGGTTGATTGACAGCCACCACCGCGGCGAGTACTGCCCCGAACATGGCAATGCTGTATTGGAAAAAGTCTGCCCATATCACCCCTTTCAATCCTCCCAGTCCGGCATAGACGATCACGGCCAGTGAACCACCCAATACAGTGACCCAGGGTTTGAGTCCGAGCATCACCGCACCGATCTTGATGGCTGCCAATGTGACCGTAGCCATGATGAGACAGTTGAAAAAGAGTCCAAGATATACCGCCCTGAACCCCCTGAGGAAAGAAGCAGCCTTACCCCCGTACCGTTTTTCGTAGAATTCCAAATCGGTCAGCACCTTCGACCGCCTCCACAACTTGGCGTAGATAAAAACAGTAACCATTCCGGTAATCAGGAATGCCCACCAGGCCCAGTTCTTTGCCACGCCGTTTTCACGGACCATGCCGGTTACCAGATTGGGTGTGTCGGCAGAAAAAGTACATGCTACCATGGAAACACCCAGTAACCACCAGGGCATCCCCCGGCCCCCCAGGAAAAACTGAGTGGTATCTTTCCCGGCGGTACGTGATGCCACCCAGCCGATGCTGATCACCACAACAAAAAACAAAGCGATGATCGACCAGTCGAAATTATTCAATTGCATGTCTTTCTGATCTGGTGAAACATGTGCATTTCTTTGTTGAATATAAGCAATTCTATACTGGCATAAAAACAAAAGGCAGCTACAGTAAATGTTGATGCAGCCGCCTTCCGTTCCATGTGAACCTGGAGGGACTCGAACCCCCAACCTCCTGATCCGTAGTCAGGTGCTCTATCCAATTAAGCTACAGGTCCATCGGATACATTTTTCAGCCCCAAAGTTAAGAAAAAACACAGATCAATCTCCATATGAGTGAATGCTTTCCTGGGCCGAAGGGAGGTAATTGATGCCAAACCAGCATATAAGCAATACAATGAAGGCGATGGCCAGGGTCCACAACGGGGCTTTGACTTTCCTGGGCTGAAAATTCCTGAAATGCATGTATACCAAATAAGCAAGCCATGTCAGCAAAGCCCAGGTTTCTTTCGGATCCCAGGTCCAGTAATGTCCCCATGCTTCTTTTGCCCACAATGCTCCGAACAATAAACCCAGCGTCAGGAATGAAAATCCAATATAAACCATGTTGTCCGCAAGATCAAGGGTTTTCTGTTCAAAACGGTTTGCATAACGGTCATACAAGCCCTTGGCTGCAATAAGGCAGGAAGCAGCCAGTAAGGCATAAGCAAGCAGGTAGACCACCACATGGGGGACAAACCAGGGACTTTGAAGGGCAGGCATCAGCGTCTTGCTTTGGTTTTCAGGATGTATACTGTTGATCACCAGAAACAGTCCGGCCATCCCCAGACTGTATGCAAGGAACCACTTATATTTCCACCGGGCATAAGTTATCAGTCCGATCACGGGAAGAAAAAAAGAATACCACAAACGGGTTTCCCCGAGGGTTTTCAGGGGAGGCCTTTCAAGATTGGCCCAAAGGGTTCCGATAAATACTCCCAGTAACAAAGTCCCTGCAGCAATGAGATAAATACCGTGTCTTTTGATCATTCTCTTTTTGCGGACAAGATACAGCAAAGAGACTCCGGTAAACCAGAACAAAACAATGATCAGTACATACAGGGAAAAATCATTCCAATTCATGTTTTTCTGTTTGTTTTGGTTACAGTTCCTTTCTCTCTGGCCTTGGTGCCCATCCAGAAAAGATACAATGCCCCTCCCAGGAGCATGAATATCCCCGCGTATACAACCGGCAGCCAGGGATCTTTGACCAGTTCAAGGATGCTGATCCCGGAATGCCTTCCTTCCTGCTGGTCATAACTGAGCTGATATATTTTCCATCCATGGACTTTCAATGGCTTGTTTACGGATATTATGGCCCGCGATGAATCCCCGTGTGCTTTCCTGATGACAACATGCGATTTATATTCCTTTGCTTCAGGCCGGGTTATGGCGAGAACATGTCTGCGCCCCAAAATAAGTCTCCCCGGCCGGTAGACGGAACTGCCACTGAATACCCATCCCTGTGCAGACATCCCGGATCTTCTATGCACGGCCGAGACATGCACGGCAGGAGCACTTCCTGTAGAATCATCAGGTATATAGGATCCGTTACCGGGACATGCAGAAGCAAGTATCTCATTGACAGTTATTTCCCAGTCTGCAATAACCGTCCCCAGGCCTTCTTCAGCCATGACCAGCTGACCCTTTCCTTCGATCAGCTCTCCCGTATGGGGATCGATGATGGCAAGCTTAGGATTGTATTCATCAATGTCAAAATCAATCAGCTTAATGGAAAAAGACAACAAATGTGCTTCCTCATCCATGTCAAAAGCGTGATGAACAAATCCGCCCTTTTCTTCAACAGGCAGGACCAGTTGCTTTAAATCCCCCGTTCCCAGGGAACCGGCGGCAATAATGATCCAAAGTCCGGCATGATTGATCAGAAAACCGATATTCTTTTTTCTCAGGGGAATTGAACGCCGGATTACAACAAATCCCAACACGGCAAGAATATAAAGGGTGGAAATGACGAATGGCCAGCTTCTGGTGATATGGGAGAGACCGGTTACGTTCAGAAATCCGCTTTGATCCTCCGGAAGCACATTCTGTGGTACGAAACCAAGCAAAAGAATCAGGATAAAATACAGTACAATGGAACTGATTGCCGCAGGAATACCGGATATCCACCGGATGAGATGGGTCCGTCTATAGCTGCTGTAAACCAGCATAAGTACGGCGATCATGCACAACAACAAAACCAGATTGGCGGGCCATGAAGGAGGTGATATTTCTTTGCCCCGTGACAGAATTTGCATCACCAGTCCGAGAATGAGAAACTCAAGGGCGATCAGGAAACTCTCCCGGTACTTCCAGGGAAACTGCCAGAGACGTTTTCCTTCCCTTTTCTTGTTCCTGTTATGCTGTTTGCTTGATTCCATCCGGAACACGATTGATTACAATTTTGTTAAATATACAAATTAAGCCTTTTAAATTGCGGCCCCATGATTTTATCTTTCAATTCACGGGATTAATTCCTATTTTTATTTTTCCTATTATTCAAATATGTCATGAAAAAAATATTCAGGATCATACTGATTATCATTCTATTGATCATTGCCGCAATAATTATTATCCCGGTAATCTTCAAAGATCAGATTTTCACCAGGGTAAAATATGAGATAAATCAGAATGTAAATGCAAAAGTGGATTTTACGGATTTTAATCTGTCCATGATCAGGAATTTTCCCAATCTCAGTGCTTCCCTTAAGGGCCTTTCGGTTATGGGAACCGGGGAATTTGAAGGAGATACCCTGGCCGCGTTCCAATCTTTCGGGGCAACCATTGATCTTCTGAGTGTATTTGGGAAAAAGATCGAAATACGGTCTGTTTTTCTGGACCAACCGGTCATCAACGCCCTGATCAATGAGGACGGGGCGGCAAACTGGGATATTGCCGTGCCTTCTGAAAAAACCGGGGAACCAGATACCGCGCCGCCCGGCAGTTTTGAGATGACTTTTCAGATCGATGAATTCGCAATACGTGAGGCCAGAATCATATACCATGATAAAAAATCCGGAATGAAAGCCGGTCTGGATGATCTTTTTTTCAATATGACGGGTGATCTCTCCCAGGACTTTACCATTTTGAACATCCATTCCGGCATACAAAGGGTGAATTTTATTTATTCAGGAATCCGCTATGTCAGGGATGCCAGGCTTGAAATGGCCTTTGACCTGGATGCTGATCTGGCCAATTCCGTTTATACACTGAAAGACAATAAAATCTCCCTGAATGATCTCTGGCTTGCTTTCCAGGGAGAAGTCAGCATGCCGGATGAGGAAAACACCGTGGTGGATATGCGTTTTGAAACCAGCAAAACCGACTTCAGGAGTCTGCTTTCCCTTGTCCCGGCCGTTTACATGAAAAATTTCGAGGACATTGAAGCTTCAGGAACCATGGGCCTGAGGGGTTATGTCAAAGGCACCCTGAATGAGAAGGTTACGCCATCGGCCGGACTCGAACTGAAGGTTGAAAACGGAATGTTCCGTTATCCTGACCTGCCCAAAACGGCGGATCAGATTAACATAGAAGCTGTTTTACGCTATGACGGGGTTCATAATGACAACACGGTAGTGGATATACGAAGATTCCATGTTGATCTCGGGGGAAATCCGGTTAATTTCAGCATGCACCTGGTCACCCCCGTCAGTGATCCGACCATCAGTGCCCATCTGGATTCGGAAATTGATTTCGCCAGCTTATCCGACGTAATACCCCTGGAAGAAACGCAACTGCAGGGTAACCTAAGGGCCAATCTGGATATGATGGGATCGCTTTCCATGATCGAGAAAGAAAAGTACCAGGATTTTAAGGCGGATGGAACGGTCAGGATGGCTGATTTTCGTTTCGCATCGGAAGATCTGCCCGTACCCGTTTTCATATCGGGGAGCAGGCTGGGATTTTCACCTGAATTTGTTGAGTTGTATTCATTGGATGCCGGGATTGGACGAAGCGATGTCCATCTCCACGGAAGGATCGAGAATTTTATTCCTTTTGTACTGAGCGACGGGACAATACAGGGGACGCTTGATCTGCGTTCGGACTTGCTGGATGTGAACGAGTTTATGACCGAAGAAGAAACCGGAGAAACAAGCGAAGAAGATTCCCTGGCCTTCAGCGTAATTGAAGTTCCCGCAAACATTGATTTCCGGTTTACTTCAGAATTGGACCGGGTAATAATGAACAAGCTGGTGGTTGAAAATATTCTGGGGATCATTGAGGTCAGGGACAAAAAGATCATGTTGACCGATCTGAACATGGATCTGCTGAAAGGTTCGGTTCTGGCCAATGGCGAATACAATACCCAGGATATCAAAAGCCCCATGATCGATTTTCACCTGGATGTAAGGGATATGGACATCCCGTCTGCGTTCAACGCGTTCAATACCGTTGAAAAACTGGCTCCCATAGCGGGCAGTTGCGAGGGGAAGGTTTCGGCCGGACTGGAAATCAATTCTTTTCTTGATAAACATATGAAACCGGTCATGAGCAGTATGGTGGGTGAAGGCAATCTCCGTTCAGAAAATATCACGGTCAATAATTCAAACATATTTTCAAAAATGGGAGAACTGCTCCAGAATAATAAATACAAAAAACTGACTTTGCAAGACGTTTATGTAAATTTTGAAATACGCAACGGAAGGGTATATGTAGAACCTTTCGAGACCAGTTTTGGCAGCACGGAAATGGTTGTTCAGGGAGATCAGGGAATTGACGGAACCATGAACTACCGGATCGATGTTGAAGCCCCCCGCGAAGAATTGGGTGCAGGTGTGAACAATCTCCTGGATGATCTTTCAGACCGTGTTGGAAGGGAGGGATTTCACCTGGATCCTGGGGATAAAATCGAAGTTGCCTTCCATGTCTCCGGAACTTTTTCCGAGCCCAGGATCAATATGGGCCTTGGTGACCAGGCGTCCAGGGTCACCGGGCAAATAAAGGAACAAGCAGTGGAGCGGGTTCAGGAAGAAATTGGCAAGGCGAAAGAAAAAATTGAGGAAAAAGCCGATCAGGAAGCAGAAAAGATACTCAGGGAAGCAGAAGAACAGGTGCGAAGGATCAGAAAAGAAGCAGAAAAAGCGGGTGATGAGCTGATCAGACTTGCCGGGGAAGAAGGGCAAAAACGAATCGAAGAAGCAGGGAATAATCCGTTGAAAAAGATCGCTGCCCGGAAATATGCAGAAACACTTACAAAAGAAGCTGAAGAAAAGGCAGCCAGGTTAAAGGAAGAGGCGGACAAAAAGGCCGAAGCTGTCCTGGAGGAAGCACGCGAAAAAATTGACTAGAACCTTTTTTCCTGAATGCGGGCTTTTTTCCCTGTGAGGCCACGAAGATAGAATATCCTGCCCCTCCGCACATGGCCCTTCTTATTTATGGAAATGTTTTCAATAAACGGGGAAGCCAGCGGAAAAATCCTTTCCACACCTATGTTTCCGGAAATTTTCCGCACGGTGAACATTTCAGAAAGTGCCTGTCCTTTTCTCTGAATCACCACTCCCCTGAATTGCTGTATCCTTTCCTTGTTGCCTTCACGGATTTTATAGGAAACGGTTATGGTATCCCCCGCTTTGAATTCAGGGTATTTCTTTTCTGTTGAAAATTCTTTCTCAACTTCTTTCATTAAATCCATGCTGTTCAAATTATATGATTCTGTCCTCCCGTTTTAACAGAGCGCAATATTACGAATATTTTTCGACTTATCAATGTGCCTCTCCCTTTACCTTGAAATGATCTTCTGTTTCTTCGATGATCTCTTCATACCACCATTCCGGATATCCCGGTTGACCGGGAAACTGAGGAATATCACCCCCGTATTCATTGTACAGGAATTTGCCGTTTTCTTCCTTTTTGATATTTCCGTCAATGTATTTGACCAACAAAAATTCGTTCAATTTTTTCCAGGCATTGAAAGTATGGTCGCCCATGCTGATGGAAAATTGGGTCAGAAAATCCCGGGAGGCCGGTTTGTTCTTTTCATAAAGATCGGCTGCGGCCTTGTCAATAGAAGGAATAAGGGTGATATACTTTTCTTCCAGCTGTTTTTGTACTGCTTTTACGTCAGGTACCATGAGGTTATATCTAAGATAACAAAAATTGGAAACACGATTGAATATCCAAAAGGCGGAGGTGGGGGAGTAGGTAACCATATCGCCGTTGCCTTCACGAAAACATTCCGGAACTGCATTGATGCCACAATACATCGGTGTATATACCGATGTGGCTGCGTCATCCACGCCAAACCAGAATATCCCCCCAATCCAGTCCGGCAGCCATGACCTGGCCTGGGCAACAAATGAAAATCCGGTCTGCTGGGTTGATGCTGCCCTTTCATTGCAATATGTTTCACCGTTGACTTCCCATGTCAAAGGCCTCCACCGGTAAGGCATCTCAAAGGGTCCGCCCCCGATATCTCCGGTCATGTCAAATTTTGTATTTTCCAGATGATCCCTCATAAAATCCATCACTTCATGCAATGAGATTTTCCGGTCGGGCTTTATCCACAAAGGCATCCGGTTATGCAAATTATCCCCGCTTACATAATCGAGATATTGGTCCATACCGTCCCTGACATTCCGGAACATCGACCAAACCCGGATCTCGCAGAACCTGGCTCCTCCGAAATCCACCGGGGCATATGTATCAGAAAAACTGAATTCGCTGTCTTTGCCTGAAAAATAACCCATCTTTCTTGCCACTGTGATCACGTCCCTGGCATAGACCGTTTCCACATCGGTGTCAAAAATCTTATTAAGCCCGGCGGACGAAACGGATGTTTTTCCGTCAGCAAGCGGAAATCTCCTGATCCTGGCCTGATTGGCATGCGCACAGATATAACCGTCCGGCACTTTTCTGGCCACCCATACAGCCCCTTTGTTGCCGGGTCCCTTTCCGATCATTTCCATGATCCACACTTCGTTCTTGTCCATAATTGAAAAACTTTCCCCGGAACTGCAGTATCCGTATTCATCGACCAGTTCGGCCATGATCTTTATGGCTTCCCGGGCAGACCCGGCCCGCTGAAGGGCTACATACATCAGACTCCCATAATCCATTATTCCGGTGGAATCAACCAGTTCTTCCCTGCCCCCGTAGGTGGTTTCTCCAATGGCTACCTGAAATTCATTCATATTGCCTGTTACAGAGCAGGTTTTTTCTGTCTGCCTGATGCAGCCAAGATATTTGCCCGAGTCCCATTCATATATATCCAGCCATTCCCCGGGAGAATGATTCTGTGCGGGTGTATAATAAAGCTCGCCATACAGGATGTGGGAGTCCGCGGCATAGGTGATCATATTGGATCCGCTAACGGAAGCTCCTTTGGTAATCAGAAAATTTGTGCAAGACATGGTATCCGGATGTGCGATCCATCCGGCCATCCATACGAATATGGCAATGCGGAAGAATTTTTTTCTGCTCATGGTGAATTTTTATTGAAGCCGGTTCATTGAACAAAGTATGAACATTATTTGTTTTATGATCAGAACCGGCAGTTTTTTGGTTTTGTTTTGTTTGGTTTAGTGGTTATAGTGTTTTGGTTAGTAGTTGGTTTGTGAGAAAAAGGGCTGCTTCAAAAAGGGGCAGCCTTTTTTACTCGTCCATAAGGTTGACGATTTTCCTGCGGGCCTGGTTATCAAGCATGTGCACCAGTCCGTTTGATTTGTTCCGGTTCATCAGGTTGACGATCTCATCTTTTTTGCTTTGGTCAATTCCGGCATCTGTGAGTGTCACGGGACAGTCCAGGCTTACAAACAATGCCTCTATTTTATTGATCGTTTCTTTTGTTGATTTTGTCTGAAACAGCATCTGCCCCAGTTTTCCAATTCTTTCCGGGATCCGGTCTTCCTGGAATTTCAACCAGGCAGGGTAGGCAACCGACAGGGTCGCTCCGTGAGGTGTGTCATATAATAAAGAAAGTATATGGCCCAGGGCATGGACTCCCCAGTCGCCGTTGCCCCTGCCAAAAGCCGTTAGTCCGTTTAACGCATTTGTGGCTGCCCACATGATCTTCGCCCGTAAATCATAGTTTCCCGGATCTTTCAACAGTCTGGGACCGTATTCCATGGTTTCCCTGATAATAGCTTCAATAAAACGGTCTGAAAGGCTTGCATCTCCGCTTCCGAAAAAATTCTCAAGGCAATGTGCAATTACGTCCGCGATCCCGTAAGCGGTATATTGGTATGGAACGCTGGCCGTATATTGCGGATCAAGAAAAGAATGATTGGGAAACATCACCTCATTGCGGTAGCCGATCTTTTCGCGTGTTTCCATATTCTGAAGCACCGCAACATGGTTCATTTCGCTACCGGTAGCTGCAAGCGTGAGCACGGCGATCAGGGGAATTGCAGAGTCAGGCCGGATATTTCCCTTCATTACCTCCCATCCGGTGCAATTCTGTGCGATACATACAGAAATGATCTTGGCCGAATCGATGACGCTTCCGCCACCTATGGCAACAATCAGATCGATGTTTTTTTCAAAGCCGATTTTGCTCGCGCGGTCAACATCGTCAACCACCGGATTGGGCTTGATCCCACTGTATTCATATACTTCTGCACCGATTGTATTCAACTGCTCCATGACCTGGTCGTAACTCCCGTTTTTGAACACAGAGCCTTTGCCGTAAACGACAAGAACACGTTTTCCGGATTCTTCGGCTGCACTGCCGAGATCATGGACCACTCCTTTTCCGAAGTGAACCCGGGTTGGATTGTAGGCGATAAAATTTTCCATATCATAAAATTATAAAATAATCTCAAGTCCGCGAAACCATTCCGCAACAACTGTCCCTGGAAGCACCGGTTGCACTTGCATAACAATTGATCCGGCCTTCCATTCTCAATACACCCAAAAAAGCAAAAATCATGGCCTCCTTGTAATCGATCAATTGGGTGGTAACCGGCTCCGGTGAGATTCCGGTTTTTTCAGTAATCTTTCTGACAAGCCAGGCATTGTGGGCGCCTCCGCCTGTTACCAATAACCTGCCGGCCGGATTCCCGGCCAAAGCGGCTGCAATCTGTCCTGAAATGTGTTCATATATTGTTGCCAGTTGGTCAATTGATGAGATTTTGCTTTTTTCCAATAAAGGCATGAATTTTTCATCCAGCCATTCCCTGCCCAGGGATTTCGGCCCGGATTTTTTGTAATAATCCAGGTTATCCAATTGATTCAGTAATTGCTTGTCGATCCTTCCCCGGGAGCCCATCTTTCCGTCTTTGTCGAATGGAGCCCCCAATTCAGATGCCATCCGGTTAAGGATGCAGTTGCAGGGACATATATCGAATGCCATTCGTTTGCTTCCCTTGCGGAATGAAATATTGGAAAAGCCACCCAGATTCAGGCAATGACTGTAGCCGGAAAAAAGATGTTCGTCCCCGGCAGGAACCAATGGAGCTCCCTGACCATCAAGGGCAATATCGGCTGCCCTGAAATCTGAAACCACTGTTTTACCGGTTATTCCGGCAATCACGGGTCCGTATCCGATCTGAAGGGAATAACCGGACGCTGGCTTGTGAAAAACCGTGTGTCCATGGGATGCGATCAGATCCGGTTCATCTCCCGAACGTTTTATGAAATCTTTTATCTCTGCCCCCAGAAGCGCCCCATATTCACGGTCAAGCGCGACAATATCTTCTCCCGCCAGTTGATCTGCACAGGCCAGCTTTTGTTTCCATTGGTCATCGTACTGTATTGTTTCGGCATGAATAAATCTGGTTTTCCATTCATTGTTGTCCCGCAGGAACGAACAAAATGCCAGATCCATTCCGTCAAGGGAAGTACCTGACATGACCCCGATCACTTTGTAGGCGGATGATGTCATTTACCAGAAAAATTCAGTACAATGGAAAGACATATTGCCTTTGTCGTCCGTGATATACAACTCCAGCTGATGAGACTGACCTATTGCCGTTCTTTCCGGATTCAGTGCATGGATGAGAAGATCGTTTTTGAAATCATATTCAAACAGAACCCACCGGTTGTCAATATACCCGTCATAAGAGCTAATCCCTGCAAAATCATCTTTTATTCTGAAACGAATGATTCCGTTGCGAACAAATCCATCCCCGCCTGAATAATCCATGGGGTTGATCTCCGGGGCAACTGTGTCGATGGTCACATAGAAACTACCCAATTCCCTGGTTTCCGTGGTAACCATTCCATGGTCCCATTTGCCGCCCGCGTATTCGGGATTTACATCCTCGTCAATCCGGGCAATGCAGACTTTCTCCCTGAATTCAGCAGGAAGTGAATCGGGCCGTATGGATAATCGGTAATGTTTGTGAACGGGTGTATTGGCATTATGTACATGATGCAATGGGGAAAAAGCATTTTCTGGTTTCTCCGATTTTGCATAATCCAGACAAACCGGTTTATAGAAAGAACCGGCAGGGAAACCGGCCTCAATGCCATGATGTTTCATTTTGTAAGGCAAGTGGGGCAGGGCTTTTGATCTGCAAGTTTGTTTGCCGGCCGTGGCATCCTGGATCACAGGTTGTTGGGCACGAATGATGGTGCATTCCAGTTCAGATTGATTTCCGTGTGCATCACTGACCAGAAATCTCAATTCATGTTCTTCATCGTCATGTAATTCAATCAATCCATGGTTTAAGGCCTTTTTATAAATTCTCAGATGGTTGCCGGGTTCAACAAAGGTCTTGATCACATTGATCCCGTTTTCCTGCTTTTCCCGGTAATCCATTAAACTGTTTACATACCTTGTTTCGCTGAAGGCAAATTCGTCTATAATATGCTGGTATACCATCATGCTGTCAAGAAAAACAGCCACTGAAAAAACCCCGCAATGGTTTGGGGATTTGTTCATGCGATCATATACATGAAGACCGAAACCTGTTTTTCCATGGATCTTTAACGGGTTGCTTTTGACAACGAAATGCTTGTTGTCTTTTCCTGAAATCCGGATCTTCGCGGGTATACGATCCTGATCTGCCGGACTTCCGGGATAAACATACAATGCATGGATCTGCGGTGGAATATCGTCCCGGATATCAAAATTAAAGAGCAAGGCATTTACTGGATGTTGCCGTGCGGCAGTTCTTAGTTCAAAATGAAGATGGGGACCGAAGGAATATCCACTGTTGCCAGACCAGGCAATATGCTCTGATTTGCCTATCCTGAAACGTTCCGGTTCCGGATAAAGATTTAGTCCGAAACAGGTTTTCTCATATTGCACGGATTCGACATATTTTTCTATATCTTCCCTGAACCGGTCCAGGTGCGCGTAAACAGACACAAATCCATTGGGATGGGTAAGATATAATGTTTTGCCGTATCCCGCTGACTCAATTTTGATCCTGGATATATACCCCTTTTCCACTGCAAAAACCTTTTTCCCTGCAACCCCCTGTGTCTTAATATCAATGCCTGAATGAAAATGATCGGTCCTGATCTCCCCGAAATTCCCTGACAAGATCAGATCAATGTTCAGGGGAGGTGCGAATTCTGCCTGATAATAATCATGTTGGGCATGCACAGTGTCCGTGATAAAAAAAGCCAGTAAGGTTATCAATAAAAACCTTCCCATGGATCAAAAACATTAGAGCCTGATCTTTTGCATAAAGAAAAATATTTTATGTCAATATTCAGAATGCGCAGCAAAGAATTTTATATATTCGCTGTATCAATTATATTTGTATTATAGATTTTTGTACATGGAAGAGGTAACCCTAAATGGTGTGGCGTCGATCAAAAGCAAGATCAGCAGGATCATTTCCTTGTATGAAAAAGCCAAACAGGAGAAGGATGCCCTGAAAAAAGCCAATGCAGAATTGTCTGCACAGCTGAAACAGAGCCGGCAGTATATTGCTGATCTTAAAGCCAGGTACGACACACTGATAATTACCAGGTCGTTGACCAATTCGAGCAATGACACCCATGATGCAAAAATTAAGGTGAAAAGAATGGTGCGGGAAATTGATAAATGTATTGCTCTTTTAAACAGGTAGATGATTGATTTTTATGGAAGAAAAGCAGTCCATCAGGATCAATATCGCAGACAGGTTTTACCCTTTGAAAATTGAAAGGAACCGTGAGGAAAAAATAAGGAAGGCGGCCAGGATGATCAATGAAAAATTGTTACAATATAAGCAGAAATATGCCGACAAGGACACCCAGGATTTTCTGGCCATGGCTGCTCTGCAATATGTGATCAGGGTAATTGAACATGAAGAAAAAACCGATGTTTCGCCGGTTTTGGAAGATTTGAGGGAGTTGGATCAGGAATTGGATGTCTATCTCAGGGAAGAGTAATATACGTTCTTATACATACGGAAAGATACAGCCCGCATTGTTTCTTCAAATATTTTGAAACTCAACACTTAATAAATTGGAGCCGGGTTCATTCTATTAAAAGCAGGCCTCATTCCTGATTTTTCAGGAATCTTTGCAAAAAGACAGAGGAAGTTTGAGGTAGAATGGCAGCTCCACCCATGTCGAATAGGGGTTTTCTAAAATTTTGGGGAAGCATGCGGGTTTTTTATTATAACCCTTTAATATTACTGCCATGTTCTTATATATTATTATTGTAGTTGCAGTCCTTCTGGCAGGGGTCTTCGGGACCTACTTTATTATCCGGCTTTCTCTGAGAAGAAAAAGCACGAATATTATCCGCGATGCAGAAATTGAAGCAGAAGTCATCAGGAAGGAGAAGATTCTGCAGGCCAAGGAGAAATTTCTTCAGCTTAAAACCGAGCACGAGAAAGTCATTCACGAAAAAAATGATCGGATTTCAAGCGCGGAAAACCGGTTGAAGCAGAAAGAAGCGGCCCTTTCTCAGAAATATGAAGAATTCCATAAAAAAAACAAGGAAAATGAGTTGATCAGGGAAAATCTGAATGTCCAGCTTGAATTGATCAATAAACGGAAGGAAGAGCTGGAAAAATCACACCAACAGCAGGTTGAGCAATTGGAAACCATTTCAGGACTTTCTGCTGAAGATGCCAGAAAACAACTGGTTGATTCACTCAGGGATGAAGCCAAAACCGAAGCCATGTCATTGATCAACGAGATCGTGGATGAAGCCAAGATGACCGCCAGCAGGGAAGCAAGAAAAATAGTCGTTGAAACCATTCAGCGTGTTGCTACTGAAACAGCCATTGAAAACTCCGTCACGGTTTTTAACATTGACAATGACGAAATAAAGGGAAGGATTATTGGCCGCGAAGGGAGGAATATCCGGGCCCTGGAGGCAGCAACGGGCATTGAGATCGTTGTTGATGATACGCCCGAGGCCATTATTCTTTCAGGTTTTGATCCTGTCCGCCGTGAAATAGCCCGGATTGCTCTTCATCAGCTTGTTGCCGACGGAAGGATCCATCCTGCCCGCATTGAAGAAGTGGTGGAAAAAACCAAAAAGCAGATTGAGGATGAAATTGTTGAAATCGGTAAAAGAACGGCCATTGATCTGGGTATACACGGAATGCATCCTGAATTGATCAGACTGATCGGGAAGATGAAATACCGTTCATCATACGGTCAGAACCTGTTACAGCATTCAAGGGAAGTGGCCAATTTGTGTGCGGTCATGGCAGCCGAACTGGCTTTAAATGCAAAAATAGCCAAGCGGGCCGGACTCCTGCATGATATTGGAAAAGTACCTGATGACGAACCTGAGCTTCCACATGCAATACTGGGAATGAAACTTGCGGAAAAATACAAGGAGAACCCCGAAGTGTGTAACGCCATCGGTGCGCATCATGATGAATCTGAAATGAACACCCTGATTGCCCCCATCGTCCAGGTTTGTGATGCCATTTCGGGAGCCAGGCCTGGTGCACGGAGAGAGGTTGTTGAGTCTTATATCAAAAGGCTGAAAGAGCTCGAGGCTGTGGCGCTGGCTTATCCTGGAGTTACAAAGACCTATGCGATCCAGGCCGGAAGGGAACTGCGGGTGATTGTCGGAAGTGACAAAGTAAGTGATAAGGAGGCCGAAGGACTTTCATTCGAAATAGCCAAAAAAATCCAGGATGAGATGACCTATCCGGGTCAGGTTAAGATATCCGTGATCCGTGAAACACGAGCCGTATCCTATGCAAAATAGAAATAGAAGAAATCATTGTTTTGTAACCGGGGCGGCCGGTTTTATCGGATTTCATTTTATTCGGAGACTTATTGAACTGGGTTATAATGTAACCGGATTCGACAACATCAATGAGTATTACGACATCGATCTCAAATACGCCCGTCTGAAGGAAACCGGCATACTGAAAAATAATATACGGGAGAATGTTCCGGTTCAAAGCATTTTGCACGAGAATTATTATTTTGTCAAAGCCGATCTCGGCAATCAGCCTGTTCTGCAGAATCTTTTCATGAACAACCGGTATGACCATGTCATTCATCTTGCAGCCCAGGCCGGTGTAAGGTACAGCATCAGTCATCCGCACGTATATGTTGACAGCAATGTCAGGGGATTCCTGAACCTGCTTGAATCCTGCCGTCATCATCCGGTCAAACATCTTCTATACGCATCAAGTTCCAGTGTATATGGAATGAACCAGAAAATGCCGTTTTCGGTCCATGCCAATGTTGATCATCCGGTCAGTCTCTACGCCGCCACCAAGAAGAGCAATGAACTCATGGCCCACACATACAGTTACTTATATAATATACCTGTAACCGGACTCCGCTTTTTTACCGTATACGGGCCCTGGGGTAGACCCGATATGGCCTTGTTCATTTTTACCAAAGCCATACTTGCGGGCGATCCCATCGAGGTATTCAACAGGGGGAACATGGAAAGGGATTTTACCTATGTGGACGATATTGCGGAGGGCATGCTGAATGTCATGAAAGATCCTCCGGAGAGCAACCCGGATTGGGATCCCACCGACCCTGATCCGGCCAGTTCCACTGCACCCTATCGCATTTACAACATCGGCAACAACAAACCGGTGAACTTGATGACCTTTATTGAATCCATCGAGAAAGCTGCAGGGAAAAAAGCCATTATGAACATGAAACCCATGCAACCCGGGGATGTGCAGAAAACCTGGGCGGATGTAACTGACCTGACAGAGCATTTTGACTACTGTCCGGCCACCCCGGTAGAAAAGGGAGTACGCAATTTTGTCAAATGGTACAGGGAATTCTACACAGATTAAATTATCAGCCCTTTTCCCCCTTTTTTTTCATTTGGCTTAACAACATTTGAAATTGCTCTGTTTTTTCCCTGTTTTGAAGCCTTTTGTATGAGAAAATCAGGTTTGTAATGAGCCTGTGAATGATCTGTTGATTGGAACAGGGGGCATAGTATGATGGATCATGGGGTATTTCCTGTTTGTCCAGGAAAATGTCGATTTCTTTTCTTCCAAGGAGGGCACCGGATTGAAAGGGATTGATATAAAACAAAACATCACGTGTAAAGTATTTATCTTCGCTGATTTCATCCGGTTCTGCCCGGTAAGCAAGTAAGAAGTTCCTGGGGAGGTTCACCCCGAATACAGGAATATCCAGTTTCCGGGCAATACCCATATAAATAATGCCCAAAGTCACCGGATTGCCCTTGCGGTTTGACAATACCTTGTTGATGTAGGAATTTTGCGGATTGAAAAAATCGGAAGAGTCCCCGGAAAAATGATGTTCTTTGAAAATGATATGGTTCAGGATTTTTACTTTTTCGATGGCGGTCAGATTATGGTTCAGTTCTATCCAAACATCACGGCTGATACAATTGATTTGTTCTTCAATTTCCTTTCGTGTGAGATCGAAATACTGATGTCTTGCCACAAGCCATGAACCGGTTATAATATCTTTTGCTCCGGTTCCGGTCCATTTTAGAAGAGCCGATCGGGCAGAGCCGAAACGGACCCTGAGCATGATGTCTTCAATCCTTTCCCGGATAACCTGTTCATGACATTTCTCCAATGCTTTTTCCAGCTCGGGGAGAATGACCGGCCCCTCAACCAACAGGTTTTCCATTACAGCAAAGGAAACTTCATGACTCGGATCGTCCAGCAAATGGATCAGAGCCCTGATTTTTTGTGCATCCAAGCTTCATCTTTTTGTTGCTGGTAAAAATATGACCAAGCAGTTGAAACCGCAAGGTTCCAACCGATTATTTATTCAGAATCTGTAAAGTTTTGGTTGTATATTTGTTAATAACCTTTCAGTATCCGGGATAAAAGGGATGCAAATATCTGGATAAATCAATTTAATTTAGCAATTTTGCATTGAAACCCCGTCACTGGTCCGGCGGCAGACCGCCGGTTGAAGACAAATGGGGGTTCGCCGGCCATGACCACGGACAGCCTCTGAGAGGCCGGCAACAAAAAATTAATGTATCTGAACTGATATTGTAACAAACAAATAAGTATAACTAAAATATTAATAGGATGAAACTGAATCAGAAACTGATCATATTACTCATTGTTGTAGTTGTCCTGGTACTGATCTTCAGCAGCAGGATGTTCTACGTGCTGAAACCCGGTGAGCGGGGGGTTATTTTTCAAACCCTTACCGGTTCACTGAATAAGGAAATTGTTCTGGAGCCCGGTTTAAAAATGATTTCTCCGTGGAACGAAATGATCCGTTATAATGTCAGGGAGCAGAAAATCGAAGAGACCATGGATGTCCTGGACAAGAACGGTCTTTCCATCAATGTGGATGTTTCCGTCCGGTTCAATCCCATTTACAACAGGATTGGTTACCTCCACGAAATCTTTGGGAAAAACTATATCAATCAGATCGTAATTCCCGAAGTCCGTTCATCGGTCAGAAAAGTCACCGGGCGATATACCGCGGAAGAAATCTATTCAACAAAAAGAAATGAGGTGGAAGCGGCCATAATCAATGAGACGGCCGTGGTGTTGAGGGAAAACAATATTTTGATGACCGCATTATTGATCCGTTCCATCAACCTGCCCGAACAGATCAAGCAGGCCATTGAGAACAAACTGAAGCAGGAACAGGAAGCACTTGCATATCAATTCCGGCTGGAAAAGGAAAAAAGCGAAGCAGAAAGAAAAAGGATAGAGGCCGAAGGGATCTCCAATTACAACCGGATCATTACCCGGAGTCTGTCAGACAATATTCTCAGGCAAAGGGGCATTGATGCCACGCTGGAAATGTCCAAATCCCCCAATACCAAGGTCATCGTAATCGGCAGCGGAAAAGAGGGATTGCCCCTTATTCTGGGCAATAATTGATGTGATTATTCATCCTCTTCATGAACATTTTAACAATTGAAAAATCATGGGTTTTCGGAATGATTTTTTTCAGTACATTGTCAATCCATGCACAAGTTGTTAAGAAGAAGATATCACCTGTTACACAGAAAAAACAGGCAATCGCCGTTTATGCCGATGCCCCTCCCAGGATAGACGGGAATCTGTCTGACAAAGTCTGGGAAAATGTCCCCGTAGCCAGCGATTTCATGAGGGTCCGGCCTTACAACGGTCTCCCCGCCAGCTTCAGGAACATGGTCAGGTTCCTGTACGATGACGAAGCATTGTACGTGGGTGCCATGATGTATGATTACTCCCCTGACAGCATCAGGAGATACCTGAGCAAGAGGGACCGGTTCTCCACAACGGATTATTTTGGTTTGAATATTGACCCTTTCAATGATGCCATGAATGCATTCGGCTTCTATGTGACCGCTGCAGGAGTGCAGGTAGATATTAAATCTGCCAGTGGCGGCCGGTATGACCGGGAAGACAGGGATTGGGACGCGGTCTGGGACAGCAGCGTAAAAATACACAGGAACGGATGGGCGGCAGAAATGAAAATACCCTATTCCGCCCTGCGTTTCCCCAATGAGGAAGTTCAGCTATGGGCCATCAATATTTTCCGTTATGTCCGGCGTACAAGGGAGTATACAAGCTGGAATTTCATTGACAATGAACAGAGTGGTTTCCTGCAGCAATCGGGTACACTCAGGGGAGTCAGGGATGTTGAACCACCGGTAAGGTTAAGCTTTACCCCTTACGCGGCCACCTATTTGAAAAAGCGTACCAATTCCGGGGCATGGGCATATTCCCTGAAAGGGGGAATGGATGTAAAATACGGACTCAATGAAAGCTACACGCTCGATATGATGCTGATCCCTGATTTCGGTCAGGTGCAATCGGATGATGAGATACTGAACCTTTCACCTTTTGAAACGGTATATTCTGAAAAACGGTCTTTTTTCAAGGAAGGGACCGAATTGTTCGGGCTGGCGGATATTTTTTATTCCCGCAGGATCGGCGGCGAACCCAGAGGTTATTCTGAAGTGGGGGGCAAACTGAAAGATCATGAAAAAGTGGTTTACAATCCGAGGGAGATCCAGCTGGCCAATGCAACCAAGATCACTGGAAAAAATAAAAAAGGTCTCGGGATCGGCTTCCTGAATGCCATGGGTTTGAACACTTACGCGGAGGTCACGGATACTCTTTCCGGCGAAACCCGGAAAATCATGACCCAGCCTTTTACCAATTATAACCTGATGGTGGTCGATCAGAGCCTCAGGAACAATTCCCATTTCGGCCTGATCAATACCAATTTTTATATGCCCGGTAACGGAACGGTGGCAAACGTGACCGGAACAGAATTCAAGCTGGCCAACAAGAAAAATTCCTACGCGATATATGCCAAGGGGGCTTTCAGCAGGCGGGCCAATGTTTCCGATCCTTCCACAGGTTATTATCACGATATTGATCTGGCCAAGACCCGGGGTAATTTTCGTTTCACCCTTACCAACCGGCTGGAAACAAAAGAATTCAATCCAAATGATCTCGGACTTTTTCGATCGGTAAACGAAATGGATTACATCATGAGATTGTATTACTACATCTATGATCCCTTCTGGAAGTTTCTGAGATTGTACAACAGTTTCTATATTCATTACGGGCAGCTTTACCGCCCCAGAACATATACCGGCGCCTATTTCGGCTATTATACATCTGCCACCTTCCGGAATTACCTCCATCTCAATTGCAGGTTCTCATACCGTCCACTGGCATACGATTATTACGAGCCAAGGTTGGATGGCAGGTATTACAAGCGGCCGGGGTATTTTTCATCGGGCATATATGCATCTACCGATTCCCGCAAGAAATTATCTTTCGACGGGTCCCTGGGTTATTACAATTCCAATGAGCCGGGGAGGCATGGTGTGAATTTCGGCATTTCGCCCAGACTGAGGATCAGCGACCGGATGATCATATACTATGAATTCGAAGAAGACATCAGCCGGAAAAACAACGGATATGTCTCCAAAACGTCCGGCAATGACACCGTTTATTTCGGTAAACGGAACCAGAATACCATGGTTCACACATTTGACGCGGACTATACTTTCAGCAACAAATCTTCTATTGGTCTGCGGATCAGGCATTACTGGTCCACAGTTGATTATCTTGATTTCTTTACCCTGAAACAGGACGGGAGTCTGGCCGAAGAAGATAACTATTCGGCAAACAACAGGAATTTCAATGCATTCAACATCGACATGGTTTATTCCTGGGAATTCGCCCCGGGAAGCGAATTATCCATTGTATGGAAGAATTCCATTGAATCGGACGAAGATTTTCTCGTCCCGGGCTATTATGATAATTTCAAAGAAACACTGAAATCCCCGCATTTGAACAGTTTTTCAATCAAATTATTGTATTATCTTGACTATCTGTATCTCAAACGAAATGTCTGATACCATTCAACGGACATGATCCACAGAGTTCAAAGCGTTTATCTCTTTTTTGCACTGATCATCATGGGTTTGATGTTCTTTTTCCCCCTTGCCAGGTTTTTCGATCCGGCTACCGGAAGCACCTATGCCTTGCATCTCAACGGAATTTACCATACGGGAACGGATAAGCGGATCATGCCAACACTGCCCCTGTTTATTCTGACGGGCTTTGTCTGCCTTCTGCTGCTGATAGACATCTATCTGTACAAAAGACGGGTTTTGCAGGGCAGGATCTGTGTTTTTGGTATTTTGTTGATGCTCGGACTTACCGGTCTGATATATTATTATCTGAAACAGGGAGCTGCGGAAACGCGTACCACCCGTTTTACCTTGTCGCTTCCTGCAATATTTCCCCTGATCACGGCGGTTTTAACCTATCTTGCATACAGGGGGATCCGGAAGGATGAAGCCCTGGTAAGATCCATTGACCGCATCAGATAATCCTCAAATAATTTCCATATTGGACTGGTCTGTGATCTTCTCACAATAATGGCACTTCAGTGCCACCGCCTTTCCGGCAACCACTTTAAACCAGGTTTGTATATTCTGATTGTTGGTGATGCATTGAGGGTTGACACATTTCACGATCCCGTGGATCTCTTCGGGTACTTCGACGATCCTTTTTTCTACCACCGTATAATCCTTAATGACATTGATTTTTGCCTGCGGAGCTACCAGGGCGATCTTGTTCAGTTCTTTCTGTTTGAAATAAATATCAGACAGCTTGATGATGGCTTTCTTGCCAAGTTTTTTGCTTTCCAGGTTGGTTCCGAAGGTGATCTGATTCTGTATACGGCTTTTGTCCAGGGCCAGAATGTAGAGTGCCTTGAAGAGGTTTTCCGCCGGTATATGATCTATCACTGTGCCGTTTTTTAATGCACTGACCACCAATTGCTTACGTTCTTTCATTCCAGGATATATATTTAATTTGTTTAATTATGATGTTCATTCAAATACTGTGTTCATTTTACCGGCCGGTCCTTATTTCTTCAAGCCCAGAATGGAAGTGATGATGGCCTGCCGTATGAAAATGCCGTTCAATGCCTGCGTAAAATAATATGCCTTCCGGTTTTCATCCACATCTTCTGAAATTTCATTGACACGTGGAAGGGGATGAAGGATACGCATGTTGTCCTTTGTTTCTTCCAATATATCGCTTTTCAGTACATATGCATTTTTTACCATTTCATATTCCATGGGATCGGAAAACCTTTCCTTTTGCACACGGGTCATATAAATGATGTCGGCATGGGATACAATGTCCCTGAAATCACGGTGCTCATAATATTTTAATCCGAGTTCATCGAGATACAGCTTATATTCCTCAGGCATCTTCAGTTCATTCGGAGATATGAAATTGAAAGTCGGTTTGAACTGAGACATGGCCATTAGCAAAGAATGTACCGTACGACCATATTTCAGGTCCCCAACCAGAAAAATATTGAGGTTTTCCAGTGTGTTTTGGGTCTTTCTGATTGAATACAAATCAAGCAGTGTCTGGGTGGGATGTTGATTTGCTCCGTCCCCTGCATTGATGACAGGTACACTGGAAATTTCACTGGCAAACCGGGCACTTCCCTCAAGCGGATGGCGTATGATAATAAGATCACAATAATTTGCCACCACCTTGATCGTATCCCTGAGGGATTCACCCTTGGTCACACTGGTTGAGCCGGAATCCGAAAAACCGATGATCTTTCCGTCCAATCTGTTTACCGCACTTTCAAAACTCAACCGTGTGCGGGTGGAGGGTTCAAAAAACAGACTGGCTATGACATAACCCTGCAGTATGCTTTGGGAAGGATTTTTTTCGAATTCCTCAGCCATATCCAAAAGCCGCAGATATTCAGCTTTTGAATAATCCGTTATAGAAACGAGACTTTTATTTTTCATGCGAATATATTTACGTTAAATATTCAGGGTGTTACAATGTCAGTTCAAAGGCTGTGGTTTTTTGTTGCCGGCCTCCCACAGGCTGTCCGTGGTCCTGGCCGGCGAACCCCCATTTGTTTTCAACCGGCGGCTTGCCGCCGGAATTGTATATTAAATTGCCACGCAACCAGTGGTTAAGGTTATACGGATCAGGGAATATTTTTCTGTTTTGATATAAATATAAATAAGTTGGGAATCGGACTAAAGGACTGTTGATAACAATTCATAACTTATTTTTGTTATGTTCGACTGATTGAATATCAACATTGGGAATTCTCCTGAAAACTTCAACAAGTTGCCGGTTTTTGCTTTTTCTGATCGCAATAACCATTTTGCATTTCAGATCAAACTGCTGACTGACCTGTTCTATCTTGTTTTGTTTGATGATCTTCATGACCTTTTGTGTCTCCGAATAATCAAAGATCAACCGGTAAGGAACGGTTACAGTGCGGGCAACGGTCCTTGCATGATCGAGTGCTTCATAACCCGCAGACTTGTACGCTCTTATGAGTCCGCCCACACCCAGCAATGTGCCACCAAAATAACGGACCACCACCACCAGGATGTTGGTCAGTTTGCGGGATCTGATTTGCATGAGAATGGGTTTTCCTGCAGAATTTGCCGGTTCACCGTCATCGTTTGTCCGGAAAAATTCTCCGTCATGCCCAAGGACCCAGGCAAAACACATATGGCTTGCATCATGGTATTCCTTTCCCAGCCTCATCAGGATCGCATCAATGTCCGATTCATTTTCAACCGGACAGGCAAAAGAAATAAATTTACTGCCTTTTTCTTTGTATATGCCTTTTGAGGGTTTGCTGATGGTATAATAACGATCTTCTGCTTCAGGCATGATCATAGTGAATAAGCAAGTACAATAATGGCGCTGATCGAAATGAAGATTCCGGTCCGGTTTACATACGACAACTTCTCCCTGAAAAAAAATACGCCGAAGAATGTAGAAAGACCGACAATGCCCACATTGTTGATGCCGAATACAACGGAACCATCCAGCAACTGACCGTGTATGCTTTCGCTGTTCAGGGCCCGGATCAGGAAATATATGGATCCGAAATTGACCATTCCCAGCAAAAATCCCCAAAGCATGACCCGGAATTTGATCAATTGTTTGAATCCGTTTTTATGCATAACGGAAGCCATGAATCCGGTAAAGAAGGAAATGGCAAACAAAATGGTGGTAAACAAGGCCAGATTCCCGTCCGAAACAAATCTGTATTGTGAATACCTGATCAGAGAGTCGACAAATCCCATTCCGGCAAAAAGGATCAGGGGAAGAACAATCCTTGACCGGTCCGTTCTGAGTGCATCTTCCTTATAAACGGTCATGAATACTCCGGCCAGGGCCAGGGAAATCCCTAAGGATTTAAGCATACTCAGTTTATCGGCCGGATCAATCAATATGGAAAACAGGATGGGGAAGATTACCGATATTTTTGCAGATACTCCGGTAACACCGATGCCTGCCTTTCGGGAAGAATGACTTATGATGTGGAACATGACAATGAACAGGACACCAATAACAAATGCCATAAGTACAAATCTTCCGGAAACCCCGGCCAATGAAAATTCGCGTACATTTGTCAACATCAAACCCAGCAAAGCGGCCACCAGGTAGTTAACCACGATCACCCTGGCGGAAGATATCCCTAATTGACCGATAAGCTTGAATATCACCAGTATCAATGAAGAACTTAGTATACTGATCAATAAAAAGGACATAATGATATTCCGGGAAAAATCTGACTCAGACTTTCAATTTCTTTCCGATCTCATCAATCTGAAGTCTGAATCCCTTATCGGTTTCGATCAGGTTATTGACTGTCTTGCAGGCATGAAGGACAGTGGCATGATCCTTTCTGCCGATCTGTGAGCCGATGGTGGCCAGGGATGCCTTGGTCAGGTTCTTGGAAAAGAACATGGCCACCTGTCTGGCCTGTACGATCTCCCGCTTCCTTGTTTTGGACTGGATCTGTTCAGAAGGGACGTTGAAATAGTTGCATACGATTTTTTGTATATGGTCAATGGAAATCTCCCTTTTGGTATTCTTGATCAGCTTGTCGATCATATCCCTGGCCAGATCGAGTGTTATTTCCTTGCGATTGAGCGTTGACTGGGCCAGCAAAGAAACCAGGGCCCCCTCCAGTTCCCGGATATTGTCCGTTATGTGTGTGGAAATATATTCCACAACCTCTTCCGGGAGTTGAATGCCGTCCTTGTAGATCTTGTGATTCAGAATGGCCATTCTTGTTTCAAAATCAGGTGGCTGTAAATCGGCCGACAAACCCCATTTGAACCGGGATAAAAGTCTCTGCTCCAGCCCCTGGAGCTCAACCGGAGGTGCGTCAGAAGTAAGGATGAGTTGTTTGCCGGACTGATGCAAATGATTGAAAATATGAAAGAATGTATCCTGTGTTTTTTCTTTGCCTGCAAATTCATGCACATCGTCAATGATGAGGACATCGATCATCTGATAGAAATGGAGGAAATCATTCTTGTTGTTGTTCCGTATGGAATCAACAAACTGGGTCTGGAACTTGTTCGCGTTTACATACAGCACAGTTTTCTCGGGCATTTTCTCCTTGACCTGGATTCCTATGGCCTGCGCCAGGTGGGTCTTTCCCAGTCCGGATTCTCCATAGATCAACAAGGGATTGAACGCGGTCCCCCCCGGATTGTTCGCGACTGCAAAACCTGCCGAACGGGCAAGACGGTTGCAGTCCCCTTCAATGAAATTACCGAAAGAATATTCCTGATTGAGCATCGGGTCGATGTTCAGCTTTTTGATGCCCGGAATGATGAAAGGATTCTTAATGGTGTTGACCTCAGTATCCAGGGGAACCGATACGGGTTTGTTGCTGATTACTTTCTGATTCCTGGCGGGGAAACGAACCGTATATGGCTTCGAACCGGAATATCCGTTGTTTTCCATTACCACTGAATATTCCAGTTTTGCATCACCGCCCAGTTCCTTTTTCAAAACCCTTCTCAAAATATCAATATATTGTTCCTCAAGATATTCATAGAAAAAAGGACTTGGCACCTGAATGGTCAGGATGTTGTTTTCAAGTTTTATGGGAACAATGGGTTCAAACCAGGTTCTGAAACTAATGGAGGGAACATTGTCCTTAATAACTTTCAGACATCTTTCCCATATTTCCTGATGCATTCCGGATTTGCTTTTTGAGGTGTTTTTTTCTTTCAGGTAAGCTAAGGTTGTGAAAAAAAAACTAAAAAAAAAATATGACTGCTATTGACTTTTTGTAAACAATTATACGATTTTTATATTCAACTAATTAACTTTTTATAAATATTAAAAAAAAATTATTTGGCAGATTATCAGCATGATAACATTACTCGATCTTAAGGATTTATTAATTAAATATTTAGAAAACATTAATTGAACCTAAATTGAATAAACAGATTTCCCCGGATAAATATTGATCAAAAAAATAAAATGGTTGATCAAAACAATCGGTTTCTTTCTTGTTCCAAAAATATTTCATATCCGTTTCCCGGTCATTTTTTTCCGAAAATTGAAAAATGTACATACTTCTTTGGGTTTTCATTGACATCACGGATCAACAGATCCAGGTCGTTTGAGGTTGTTTCCAGTTTCCTGTACAGACTGTCATTGTGAACAAGCAATCCGACGGATCCTTCGCCGCGGTTTATCTTTCCCAGGATCTGCTTCATTTCCGAAAGTGAAGCATTGGCATTGGCAATGGTGGATTTCAATTCCGATAGTACCAGTGAATCGCTGATTGAAGAAATATTCCTGATGGCAATGGTAAGAAAGCGGTTGTTTTCCTCCAGATTGGAAGATACGGATTCAATCAGGTCAAGTATTTTTACCAACCGCCCGTTCTCATCCAGTATTTTATCAATGTTTTCAGCCCCATGACTCATATGTTCTATGGTTTTTTTCATTTGACCGGTTGTTTCATGATTAAATACCCGGTTCATGGATCCTGTCAAAGAATCAATGCCCAGAATTATGCTGCCTATATTTCCCCCGATCATTTCGAATTCACTGGTCAGCATATTGAGCATACCGGTTTCCACCGAGGATATTAAGGTGTCCCCCCGTTCATGAATGCGATTGTTTTCCGAAGCAATGATTCTGATGGCCTTGGTACCCATAATATCCTCACTGTACAATTCGGCAATCGAACGAACGGGGATGGAATGTCTCCTGTGAATTCCAAGTACAATGGCAAGACTTTTTTGTTTATTACCGGTAAAATGTATATTGTTGACCTGGCCTATCCGGTATCCATTCATGGATATGGGGGCATTCACTTCCAATCCGCCAATGTCTTCATAGAGCGCGTAGTACTGGTTCACTGCCTTCAGGATATTCCTGCCTTTCAGGAAGTTCAGGCCCCATACCGTAAAAGCGATGGCCAATACGCCGATCATTCCGATCTTGGCTTCCGTTGAGACTCTCATTGGGTGGTTTTTGTTACATAATATTATTAATGGTTTCCCTGAGCGGAATGATCCTTCCGTTTCTGACTGCAACAATAAAAGCATCCGGAAAGTCCGCTCTTACCTTTTCAACCAAATCAACAGCCTGTTCATACTCCTTGTTTTTCCCGACAAGATATTTGAAAAGGTTGTCGAGTTTAATTTCGTAGATTTCATTGTATTTACCGAAAAGTCCTGTGTCCGGATTCAACGGGGTGGTGGCTGAGAAAATCTGAACCATGTAATAGAGTTTGTTGTCTTTGGCCAGCTCTTTCGTTTTCTGCTCATTGCCGGGGTTCTGAGATCGCCGTTGCTCACGGCTTGATTCCTGCACGGTGAAGATGCTTTTGCTTTCAATGGCGTTCTTGTAATCCCGGAAAGCCCTGAAAATTGCAGAAGCCAGGTAATCCTGACCCTGCTCCGATGCAAGATATTGCTCTTCGCCGGGATTGGACAAATATCCTGCTTCGATCAATATGCTGGGCATGGTTGTTTGCCAAAGGACAAGAAATCCTGCCGGTTTTACGCCCCTGTCCTTGCGCAAGGCCCTCTCCCTGAACTGATACTGGACATAAGAAGCGAAATTCAAACTTTGTTTGAGATAGGTTTTTTGCATCAGGGTAAACATGATATAGGATTCCGGTGAATTGGGATTGAATCCTTCATATCTTGTGGTATAATTATCTTCAAGAGTAATGACTGAATTTTCTTTCATGGCAAGGGCAAGATTCCGTTCGTTCGTGTGCATGCCCATGACATAGGTTTCGGCTCCGTAAGTCCTTGCACTTTCCCAGGAATTGGCATGGATTGAAATAAACAGGTCAGCATGGTGACTGTTTGCAATGGCAGCTCTTTTATGAAGAGGTACAAATTCATCCTTTGTACGGGTATATATTACCCGGACATCGCGGATGTGTTTTTCAATGTAATGACCCAGTTTGAGAGAAATGGACAGGACGATGTCTTTTTCCTTATGGTGTCTTCCCACAGCCCCGGGGTCTTTGCCGCCATGTCCGGGATCAATAACCACCGTTTCAATCTTCGTCCTGGTTTCATCCTGCCCGGGATACGCGGCTTGCACTCCCGCTGAAAAGAGGGCCAGGTATATAAGATTCAGAAATATATAACGTTTAATTATAACGTTCCCCGAAAGGGCATTTTTTGGCATATATTTCTGTTTATTTCTTAGCTTTGGGCTTTGTTGTGTATAACTCAGAACATACAAAAATAGTATATATAAATTGTATTCAAAAGTACTGCAAATCCTTTTCATTGTATTGCTCTCATCCATTCACGGATTTGTATTAAACGCACAAACGCCTTTGCAAATGCAGGATTCCGTGAATGTGTCCAATGATACCATCCCGGCAGACACTGCAACCCTTCAAGACGAAACCCGGATGAACACCCTTGAAGATCCGGTTGAATACTCGGCAAAGGATTCTGTGGTATATTCCCTGGGCAGGAAAATGGTTTATCTGTACGGGGAAGCAAAAGTAAACTATCAGGACATTGAAGTGAAAGCTGCACATATCGAATTTGATATGGAGAAAAACACCATGCTGGCCAAGGGCATTGAGGATTCCGTGGGAAAGGTCACCGGACAACCCGAATTTACCCAGGGGTCTGAAAATTTCAGTGCATCTTTGCTTCAATACAACTTCAATACCCAAAAAGGACTTATTCGCGAAATTTTTACGGAACAGGAAGGCGGCTATCTGCACAGCGATAAAACAAAACGCCATGAAACCGGAGAGATTCATTTGAAAGGGGGCAAATATACCACATGTGACCGGCCGCATCCGCATTACTATATTACACTCACAAAAGCCAAAAACATCCCGGGTGATAAGATCGTATCGGGACCTGCCTACATCGTGCTCGAAGATGTTCCCTTACCAATAGGCATACCATTTGGCTTTTTCCCGAATAAGCGGACCAGTACCTCGGGGATCCTGATGCCCCAGTACGGTGAAGAAAAACGAAGGGGGTTTTATCTGAGAAACGGGGGATATTACCTGGCCCTCAATGATTATATGGACCTGCGTCTGACCTCCGATATATACACCAACGGGACATTCGGTTTCCGGCTCGGATCCAGCTACCGGGTAAGGTACCGTTTTGGCGGAAATCTCAACTTCAGGTATTACAACAATGTTACGGGAGAGAAAGGCCTTCCCGGTTATCAGAAATCCAAGGATTTTGCCGTTATGTGGTCCCACAGCCAGGCTGCTGAGGCCAATCCGAATTCAAGTTTCACGGCTAATGTGAATTTCACTTCCATGTCTTATGACCGCAACCACAGCCGGAATCTGAACAATGCACTTACCAACACGAAACAGTCCAGCATTTCTTACAATAAAGTATGGCCCAATTCGCCTTTCAGTTTTTCCGGAAGTTTCAACCATTCGCAAAACAGTTTGAACAAGACCGTATCCCTGAAAATACCAGGCGCGAACTTTTCCATGAACAGGATATACCCCCTGCGAAAAAAGAACCGCTCAGGACGCGCACGCTGGTACGAAAACCTGCAGGTAAGCTATTCGTCAACTCTCGACAACAATCTTGAAACAACCGAAGAAAAGCTTTTTTCTTCCACGGGTCCTGAAGATTTCGACGCGGGATACCGGCACAACATACCGGTCAGTATGAATTTAAAAGCATCGAAGCATTTAACCATCAGTCCCAATGTACGGTATACCGGTGTGCTGTTCACACGTTCAATCAAAAAATCATGGCAGGAAGATAAACTGGTGGTTGACACCATTCCCGGAATCCGTTACGCGCATGCATATGTGCCTTCACTGAACATCGTTTTCAATCCCAAGATATACGGAATGTTCCGGTTCAGGAAGGGTTCAGGAATCGAGGCCATACGGCATGTGATGACTCCTTCGGTCTCTTTTGGTTATGTGCCCGATATGGCAGGTAAAGTGCCGGACTATTATGATGAAGTTCAGATTGACACTACGGGAAGAACGCGGGCATATAGCATCTTCGACGAATCGGTGTACCGCCTGCCGGTTGCTTACGGCCGGTCAGGGACGGTGAATTTTTCTCTGAGAAACAATGTGGAAATGAAAATCAAAACCCCGGGTGATACCATCGAGGGAGTCAAAAAAGTAAAATTGCTGGATAATCTGAATTTCAGTACGAATTACAATATTTTCCTGGATTCAATGAATTGGGCACCCGTCCGGATGTCAGGCAATACATCATTTCTGGACAGAAAAATAAATCTACGGTTTAACAGCCGCTTTGATCCCTATGCCTATGCAAAGGATCAATCGGGTCGTTTTTCCAGGATCAACCGCCCGGAATTCAGTTCATCCGGAAAACCCTTTCGGCTGACCAATTTCACCGCTTCTGTTTCCATGAATTTCTCTTCCGGGTCAGCAGGGGGATCGATGGATGCCCGTGAAGAACCCGGCCTCCGGGAGGAACCCGGCTCCCGGGATGCAAATGACTACAGCAATTACAATGATGAATATTACGGTGAATATGTTGATTTCAATGTTCCCTGGACATTCGGCCTGGCATATAATTTCAGCTATAATAAGCCTTATGAAGAAACCGAAATTGTCCAAACAATAAGAATAAACGGAGATATAAGTCTGACCCCCAAGTGGAAAATCGGCCTGAACACCGGTTACGATTTTCAGCGTAATGAATTTACGCCAACAAATCTCAGTGTTTACCGTGATCTGCATTGCTGGGAAATGCGCATCAGCGTTGTGCCCTTCGGGTATTACAGGAGCTATAATTTTCAGATCAACATCAAATCTTCCATCTTACGGGACATAAAGTATGAAAAAGGGGAACACTGGTATGATAATTTTTAGCCAGGCCGTTGAAGAAAAAAGCATGAAAATCCTCCGGCCAGGTCAGCTTTTGAGGTTTCAAGACTGCCTCTTTCGGCAAGGATTGAAATTGAAGCTATTGCAGTAAAATAGGAGACGGTGCAAACACTCGTCAAGGACTATTCGGAAACGATTTCGAAAGGCACTTCAACCTGTACTTCCCGGTGAAGCTTAACAACTGCCGTGTATTTACCCACTTCCTTGATGAGTTCGTTTTTGACATCAATGTCTTTGCGGTCGATTTCAAACCCCTTTTTTTTCAAGGCTTCTGCAATCTGGATGGTATTGACGGATCCGAAAATCTTGCCTTTGGTGCTGGTCTTGGCGCCAATGGTCAGTGAAACATCTTTCATTTTTTCGGCAATTTGTTCCGCTTCCTGCCTGATTTTCTCTTCCTTGTGGGCTCTTTGCCTGAGCACCTCTTCATGACTCTTTTTCTCGGAAGGGGTCGCGTTGATGGCCAGTCCTTCCGGGATCAGATAGTTCCTGGCATATCCATCCTTCACTTCAACGATCTCGTCTTTGTGGCCCAGATTCGGGATGTCCTGTTTCAGTATGATGTTCATTGGTATGATCAGTTTATTTGAGCATATCGGCAACATACGGAAGAAGTCCCAGATGCCTGGCCCTTTTGACGGCCGTTGCTACTTTCCTTTGATACTTCAGGGAAGTGCCGGTTACCCTTCTGGGCAAAATTTTACCCTGTTCATTCAGGAACTTTTTTAAGAAAACAGGATCTTTATAATCAATATATTTTATCCTGTTCTTTTTAAAACGGCAATACTTTTTCTTTTTGATCTCCACCGATGGCGGAGTAAGATACCTGATTTCCGACTGGTTTTGTGCCATAACTGATTCTATCTATCTTTTAACGGATTCGGATTCCTTGTTCGATTTTTCTTTCTTTTTTTTACGCTTTCCGGCATAATCAATTGCATATTTACCCATCTTCACGGTCAAAAAACGAATGATCCTCTCTTCGCGCTTCAATTCGACTTCGAATCTGGCAACATGTTCGCCTTCCATTTCAAATTCCACAAGATAATAAAAGCCCGTGGACTTATTCTGAATGGGGTATGCAAGCTTTTTGAGACCCCAGTTCTCTTCATGGTGGATTTTGGCGCCGTGATCCTTCAGGATCTTTTTAAATTTGTCGACCGTTTCCTTCATCTGGTTTTCAGACAAAACGGGAGTTGTAATGAAAACGGTTTCGTAATGGTTTAACATCTGACTGTTTTTTGATTCTCGGTTTTGATTAAACAGCACGCAAAATTAGAAACTTTTCCACGATAAGCAAAAATAATTTATTTCCTGATTACTGATCCGTTGGCAGGCAAAAGATTGATACGGCTTTTTCATTTTGTCTTTTGTCTTTATATTTATGGCATCAAAGGATATTTATGGCATCAAAGGAAACAACATGGAGAATTTTATTGTATCTGCACGAAAGTACCGGCCCGGCCGCTTTTCCGATGTTGTCGGACAGAAATCCATCACCGACACTCTGAAAAATGCGATCAGAAGTAATCATTTAGCACAGGCTTATCTCTTTTGTGGTCCCAGGGGGGTGGGGAAAACCACCTGCGCCAGGATACTTGCCAAGACCATCAACTGTATGAACAGGACCCCCGAAGATGAGGCCTGCAATGAATGTCCTTCCTGCCAAACATTTAACGAAAACAAGGCTTTCAACATACATGAACTGGATGCTGCATCCAACAATTCGGTTGATGATATACGGAACCTGACGGATCAGGTCCGTATACCCCCTCAGTCAGGCAAATACAGTGTATACATCATCGATGAAGTGCACATGCTTTCCCAGCAGGCTTTCAATGCCTTTCTGAAGACACTGGAAGAACCTCCGTCTCATGCCATATTCATTCTGGCTACCACCGAAAAGCAGAAAATTATCCCCACCATCCTTTCCAGGTGCCAGATTTTTGACTTTCAAAGGATCAAAGTACAGGACATGGTAACGTACATGAAAGGCATTTCTGAAAAGGAAGATATACAATATGAGACTGATGCACTTACCATGATTGCGCACAAAGCCGACGGAGCGCTCCGGGACGCACTGTCCATTTACGACCAGATCGTAAGTTATTCCGGAAGGAAAATCAAGTACCAGGATGTGATCGCCAATCTGAACATCCTTGATTATGACTATTATTTCCAAATGACCGATACATTTCTGAAGAATGATGTTTCTCTCGCCCTTCACGTTTTCAATGAAATTCTGAGCAGGGGATTTGAAGGTCATGTTTTTGTGGGCGGAATGAGCAATCATTTCCGCAATCTTCTGGTTTGTAAAGACCCTGCCACACTGGACTTGCTGGAAGTGGGGGCGGACATAGGGAACCGTTACAGGCAACAGGCCGAAAGCTGCGATCCCCAATGGTTGTTTGATGCACTCAACATCATGTATGAATGCGATATTCACTACAAATCAAGCCGGAATCAACGCTTGCATGTTGAACTTGCCCTGATCAGAATATGCGAGCTCAGGCATGATAAAAAAAAAACAGCTTCCGGGCAACAAAAGCAATCCGTAAAGGAACCTGAAAAAAATTCTGAAAAGAAAAAAAGTGATCCGGTCGATCAACCCAAATCCAATGAAAAAACCGGCAATAATAAATATTCCGGTGCAACACCTTCCATCAGGGATGTGATCAACGGAAAGGATCATGGCAACAAAGAAAAAAACACAGGCAAGCCGTGGAGCATAAAAACCAATGCCCCCCCCCGCGATAAAAATTTTACCGAAGAACAACTGCGAACTTGCTGGACGGATTTTGCTTCTTCGCTTGAAAACAGCAAACCCCGGATGTTCAATGCCCTGAGGCATCATAAACCTGTTCTGGGAAACCGTTTTACGGTTACCATCAGGTTTGACAATCAGGATCAGCTGGAAGGTTTTCAGCGAGAGATAAAAAAATATCTGCTCGATTATCTGCAAAACAAACTGACCAACGATCTGATCGTGATCGAAGAGGGAACCATACAGAACAAAAGCAATAAGCGTTTGTTGTACACACCTGAAGAAAAATTTGAACACCTGAGCCGGAAGAATCCCAGTCTGCTCAGACTTAAACAGGAATTTGACCTTGATTTCGAATAATTCAATACATTTTCAATGAACGGACAAAAAATCGTTTCAAAAAACGGCAGATTAACCGTGCCGGAAAAACCGGTAATCCCATTCATCGAAGGGGATGGCACCGGACCTGACATATGGGCTGCTTCTGTAAAGGTATTTGATGCTGCGGTCAGCAAAGCCTACCAGAACCGGAGAAAAATTATCTGGAAGGAGGTATACGCGGGAGAAAAATCCTATCAATCGAACGGCGAATGGCTTCCGGCAGAAACACTGCAGATCATAAAGGAATACGTGGTTGCCATCAAAGGTCCGCTTACCACTCCCGTCGGGGGCGGTATACGGTCACTGAACGTGGCCCTGAGGCAAATGCTTGATCTGTATGTATGTCTCAGGCCTGTAAAGTATTATGATGGAGTGCCTTCCCCCGTTAAAAATCCTTCAGCCACCGACATGGTGATCTTCAGGGAAAATTCCGAAGATATCTATGCCGGAATTGAATGGATGGCCGGCACACCGGAAATAAAAAAGCTCAGGGATTTTTTAATCCGGGACATGGGCGTTACCAAAATACGGTTTCCTGAAACAAGTTCCATCGGAATCAAACCGGTATCCAGAGATGGAACAGAAAGACTGGTGAGGGCAGCTATTCGCTATGCTTTGGAAAAGGATCTGCCGTCGGTTACCCTGGTCCACAAGGGCAACATCATGAAATTCACGGAAGGTCAATTCAAGATCTGGGGATATGAACTTGCCGAACGTGAATTCGGAGAAAAAACTTTTTCATGGATGCAATATGACAGGATCAAATCTGCCAAAGGCCATGATGCTGCAGAAAAGGCACAGGCAAATGCCATGAAGGAAGGAAGGTTGCTGATCAAGGATGTCATTGCAGATGCATTCCTTCAGCAGATACTGACCCGCCCTGCAGAATATTCCGTCATTGCCACCCTGAACCTGAACGGCGACTATATTTCTGATGCACTGGCCGCCATTGTGGGTGGGATCGGGATAGCACCCGGTGCAAATATCAATTATGAAACCGGCCATGCCGTTTTTGAAGCAACCCACGGAACGGCTCCCAAATATGCCGGGCTGGATCAGGTGAATCCCGGGTCGCTCATTCTTTCGGGTGTGCTGATGCTGCAGTATCTGGGATGGGATAAATCCGCAGCCCTTATTCTGAAAGGATTGCAGGCGGCCATCGGCAAAAAACGGGTTACCTATGATTTTGAACGGCTGATGGAAGGGGCGGTCAGGTTAAAGACTTCTGAGTTTGGCCGGGAAATCATTGACAATATGTAATACACAATAATCATCTTAAACTAAAAAACGATAATCATGTTAACGGAAAAGATTGAAAAAATACTGAACGAACAGGTTGAAAAGGAGAGTTATTCATCAGCGCTTTACCTGGCCATGGCTGCGTGGACCGAGCACCTGGGTTATGAGGGCATCTCAAGATGGCTTTATGCACAATCAGATGAAGAAAGGGAACATATGCTGAAGATCATCGGTTACATCAATGAAAGGGGTGGACAGGTGGAGATCACAGAGATCAAGAAGCCTCCCGTTGAATATGGCAGCATACAGAAAATGTTTGATGATGTGCTAAGGCATGAACAATTTATCTCTGCTTCAATCAACGAAATCGTTGGTTTGTGCATCGAAGAAAAAGACTATACAACACAAAACTGGATACAGTGGTTTGTAAACGAACAGATCGAAGAGGAATCATCGGTCAATAACATACTTGACAAGCTGAAGCTGATCGGTGACAAAAACATGTACATGTTCGACCGTGACATCATGAACATGCGGGAAACCGCAGGTTCCGGAAATGAAAGCGAAGACTGAAGGCCTATCGAATGATGATTTTCCGGTGGATCACTTCCGAAGCATTGATCAGACGGATCAGGTAAACACCGGCGGCTTCCCCTGAAAGATCGATCCGGGTCCTTATTTCCCGGACCCTGCCGTAATCCCTTGTGAATACCTGTTGCCCATTGATGTTGTATATTTCAATGGCGATCTGCCCCTGGCACGGATTGATGTAATTTAATCTGAAATTGCCGGGGGAGGGGTTTGGAAATATCTCCAGGTTCCGGTGAATATCCATTTCCTGATTTTCTGTTCCCACCGGCGCATCCCAAAAAATGATGTGAAAATAACCTTCATCCCCACCGGCACTACCGTCCAGCTGCAGCCAGTAAGGTTTTCCGGGTGTGACATCGGCCATGTCAATTGCAGCCGCATATTGCTGGCTTTCAGAAAAATAATCATCATTTGCCGCGATAAGGGTATATTTGTCTTCGAGAATATCCGTACAAGTATCATTCTCTGTTTCGTATATGGCCAGCTGGGTATCGAATCCTCCGGTGGTAAAGGTGGCCTTCCCCGATTCCGGGCCGGTAAAGGTGAACCAGACACTGTTCTGAAGTCCGCCTTCCTCACACCATTGAAGCGGTTCGTTGCATTCGCCCTCCGGCGGAGCAGGTTCATTGTCCTGAACGGTGGCGTTGATGTTGGTGTACATCCCGTACCAGCCTCCCAGCTTAAGTTCGAAAGCATCGCATACATCATCATTATCCGGATTTGCACTGGCGATGACAATCACCGAATCACTTGCGGAACAGTTCCCCTGCACACCCGTAACCGTATAGGTCATTTCACGTTCCGTGTCGATCACCGCATGTACGGTGGAGCCCTTTGTCGTATCCAGGAAATCAGCCGGTGACCAGATATAGGTATCGGCACCGAAAGCCATGATTTCCACTTCCCGTCCAACAGGGGTGAATATGGCACTGTCGGGGATGATCACTTCAATTTCAGGTACTATCCGGATATAATCCTTCCTGAAGATGCTGTCAGCCCCTTCCGGACCGTAAACCTTCAGACTGACCGTTTTCGTTCCAAGAGATGAATACCGGACATGATGCGGACCCGGAGTGGATGCGCTGCCCGGGGATGCCCCTTCCCCGAATTCCCATGAAAAAGTGGTTACCGGATCATCATCCAGATAGGTATAGGTTACCGTACTTTCCAGACAGGCTTTTTTCTTGTCCGAACTGAAAAGGGCTCTGGGGCCTCCGGATCTGAGCGCATATGCCCGGATGCACAGGTTTTCCCCCGTTTCATTCTCCGCTGTATCGGGATCGGTGGAAAACCAGTTGTTCCCTGTGGAACTGATCCAGTTCACGCCTTCTTCAATGACCGGATCGGCATAATCGGCAATTTTTGTTTCAACCGGTATGGGAAAATGAAACCCCGGGGTATTGTATTTTACCTTGATATAGTAGTCTCCGTTTCCCTTAAAGGGCAAATCGAATGTGTAATAACCCGGAAATTCGATGTACCGGTTGTATAATGAAGCCAAAAGACCGGATAAAGTGTCATTCTGAAAGTCATCATAAACTTCAATATCGATGATGGTCCCTTCCGATACTGTAAAGGTGCCGATCTTTGTAATTTGTTGTTCTTCAGGAGATTCAAACTTCACCAGTCCGTACCCGACCGGTTGCCGGTACCCCACCGAACTGACCGAACCGAGCCAGTCATACATATACAAGGTATCAATGTCCTTCAGATCCATCCGCACAGGATAACAGGCAATGTTATTCAATGCCCGGGTATCCTGGTATCCTATATAAAAATATCCCTCATCGGCAAAGTCCGTGTCCCAGCTGTTTTTGGCGATCCATACGCCACGGCCTCCGGTTGTGTATTTATTGTCATTCCAGCCGGCAAGCAAAACGGCATGATTCCCGGACTCCGTGCCTGTATACAGATAGGTATTGTCAGAGGACCTGAATGATTCCGACGCGTAGTGCATGGTGATGTACATGCCTCCGAAATCCATAAGGTACTGCTTGACCAGTCCTTCATCGAAGGGAAGCCACCTGGCTTCCGGCACATATGCTACCGGAGGTATGCTGTCGATACATGGATGTTGATTGCTACCGAAATCATACTGATTCTGATTTTCAAGGATGGGCCCTGACAACCTGCTCAGATATGCCGTGGCCATTTCCTGGTTGGCGCCTTCCCCGTACCCCCATTCATAACCATAGCAGGAAGCAATGTTCTCTTCCGAGAGATCGTATACGGGCAATCCCATGGTCAGCCACCTTGATTCCAGGGTCCCCATGGTGGCAAATGCCACACAATTACCTCCATATTTTCCGGTCCCCTGATATTTTACCGGCGTCACCAGGTTTTCTTGCCTGAGATCTAAGGTATCCGGGAAACCGGCATTCTTCAGATTCCTCCGGGCCGGGTGTTCTTTGAAATTCAGGAACAGCGGAGAGGGGATATAACCCGGTGCCCGTTCACCGGAAACAGAAGTCTTGATCCTGCCGTCCCTTTTCATTTCCATGTATTTCAGGAATGCCGGGTTCAGGGGAGCATGCTCTGCTTTCCGCTGGGCCTGCGAGCTAAGGGCAAATACCCAGATCAGAATAAAAAGAGTACATTTTCTCATGAGTGGTTTCTTTGTGAAAGAAAGAATGAATGCAATGATAAAGATAAGTTGTCTTTTTTTAATACATAATGCAGGAGTCAAATAATTTTACCCGGAGCGGCAACGTATTATAATCAAAATAACCTAATTTTGTTTCCGGAATTACCAAAGGAACAGCGAAAAAACATGTATATATGAGCATCATCAGTAAGGTTCTGGGCAATATGTTCGGGAGTAAATCCGACAAGGATATCCGGGAAGTCCAGCCATACGTGGAACTGATATACAGGGAAACGGAACGAATACAGTCCCTTAGCAATGATGACCTGCGCAAGGAAAGCCGGATGGTCAGGGAAAGGCTGCATGCGTATGTCAATGAGGAAACGGAGAAGGTCAGGGAACTCCGGTCAAAAGCCGAACAACCGGAAATCGATGTGGAAAACCAGGAAAAGCTTTATCAGGAAATCTCAGAGATTGAGGAAAAGATCGATGCGAAGTATAAGGAGGTCATGGATGAAGTTCTTCCCCTTTCTTTTGCCATCGTTAAAGAAACCGCCAGGCGTTTCAAGGAAAACGAGAACATCCGGGTTACAGCCATGGATTATGACAGGGACCTTGCTGCAAACATGGAAAGCATCCGCATTGAAGGGGATGAGGCCATTTGGAGCAACCGGTGGATGGCTGGCGGGAACATGATCACCTGGGACATGGTCCATTATGACGTGCAGCTGATCGGAGGGGTCGTCCTGCACCAGGGCAGGATCGCCGAGATGGCAACCGGGGAGGGGAAGACCGTTGTGGCCACGCTCCCGGTATTTCTGAATGCGATGACAGGGCGGGGCGTTCATATGGTTACCGTGAACGATTATCTTGCCAAGCGTGACGCTGAATGGATGGGGCCTATCTATGAGTTTCACGGACTTACCGTGGATTGCATCGACAAGCATGATCCCAATTCCGACGCACGAAGAAAAGCCTACAAGGCCGATGTAACCTTCGGGACCAACAATGAATTCGGATTTGATTATTTACGGGACAACATGGCCATCAGTCCGGAAGACCTGGTCCAGAGAAAACACAATTATGCCATTGTGGATGAGGTCGATTCCGTTTTGATCGACGATGCCCGCACACCCCTGATCATTTCCGGGCCCGTGCCCAGGGGAGAGGACCAGAAATTCGTAGAGTTAAAACCGAAAGTTGAAAAACTGGTCAGCGCACAAAGAAAGCTTGTCAACCAGGTGCTGGCAGATGCCCGCAAGGCACTTTCCGCAGACGATACCGAGCAGGGAGGATTCCTGATGCTCCGGGCCTTCAAGGGGCTTCCCAAGAACAAGGCCCTGATCAAATTGCTCAGTGAGGAAGGCAATAAAACCCTGCTGCACAAAACCGAAAACTTCTACATGCAGGAGAATTCAAAGAACATGTGGAAAGTGACCGATGAACTGTACTTTGTCATTGATGAAAAAAACAATTCCATTGAATTGACCGACAAGGGGATCGATTTGATCACTTCCAGTTCGGAAGATGCGGATTTCTTTATTCTTCCGGATATCGGCAGCGAAATAGCGGACATAGAGAAATCGAATATCAGCCATAGCGAAAAACTTGCCAGAAAAGACCAGATGTTGCAGGATTACGCTGTAAAATCAGAACGGGTGCATACGGTGAACCAGTTGTTGAAAGCATATACCTTGTTTGAAAAAGACGATGAATACGTGCTTATCGACAACAAGGTTAAGATCGTGGATGAGCAAACCGGCAGGATTATGGAGGGACGGAGATATTCTGACGGACTGCACCAGGCCATAGAAGCCAAAGAAAATGTTAAAGTGGAAGCGGCAACCCAGACTTTTGCCACCATTACCCTGCAGAACTATTTCAGGATGTACGAAAAACTTGCAGGCATGACCGGTACTGCCGAAACAGAAGCCGGGGAGTTCTGGGATATCTACAAACTGGACGTGGTGGTCATTCCCACCAACGAGCCCGTCATCAGGGAAGACCGTGAGGACCTTGTGTACAAAACCAAGCGCGAAAAATACAATTCCGTAATCGAGGAAATCGTCAATCTGGTCAATCATGGAAGACCCGTACTGGTTGGTACCACTTCAGTTGAAATTTCGGAGCTGCTCAGCAGGATGCTTAAAATCCGTCGCATCAGTCACAACGTGCTGAATGCCAAACTTCATCAACGGGAAGCCGAGATTGTGGCTGAAGCAGGCAGTACCGGAACCGTGACCATCGCGACCAACATGGCCGGAAGGGGAACGGACATTAAGCTGACACCGGAGACCAGGGAGGCGGGCGGTCTGGCCATCGTAGGAACAGAAAGGCATGAATCCCGGAGGGTGGACCGGCAGCTGAGGGGGCGCTCCGGCAGGCAGGGCGATCCCGGTTCATCGCAATTCTATGTTTCTCTGGAAGATGATCTGATGAGACTTTTCGGATCAGAAAGGATCTCCGGGATTATGGACCGTCTCGGATTGAAGGAAGGGGAGGTCATCCAGCACTCCATGATCACCCGGTCCATTGAGCGTGCCCAGAAAAAAGTGGAAGAAAACAATTTTGGCATCCGCAAGCGTTTGCTTGAATACGATGATGTCATGAACGCACAAAGAGAAGTGATATATACACGCAGAAGGCATGCGCTTCTCGGAGAACGCCTCGGTGCGGATATTTCCAATATGATGTACGACGTTTGTGAAAACATCGTTGATCAGCATTATGGTTCCACGGATTTTGATGAATTCGCAATGGAGGTATTGAGAATCCTTTCAGTGGAAGTTCCGCTGGATGAACAGGAGTTCATGAAAACAGATCCCGATGAAATCATTGAAAGGTTGTTTTCTCTTGTCCGTGACACACATCCGAGGAAAGAAAAAGCCATTGCAGAACAGGCCTTCCCCGTTATCCGTGATGTTTACGAGAAACAGGCAAAAGTCTATGAAAACATTGTAGTTCCCATTTCGGATGGCTCAAGAATATTCCAGGTGGTAACAAATCTCCGGGCTGCGTATGAATCCAAAGCAAGGGAAGTGCTCAAATCCTTCCAGAAAAACACCCTTCTTGCCACCATCGACGAAGCCTGGAAGGAACATTTGCGGGAACTCGACGATCTGAGGCAATCGGTCCAGAATGCCGCATACGAACAAAAAGACCCTTTGCTGATATACAAGTTCGAATCCTTTGAGCTTTTCAAATCCATGATCATCAAGATCAACAGGGAAGTTGCCTCTTCCCTGCTAAAGGCATTTATTCCGCTTCGCGACAGCAATGAAATAGAAAAAGCCAAGGGTCCGCGCAGACTCGATCTCAGTGAATTTGAAGAAACCAAATCGGAAGTCCGGTCACCTCTCGAACAAGGCCGGGGAACAGACAGCCAGCCGCAACAGCAACCCCAAAGAATGCAACCGGTCAGAACGGGCCAGAAGATTGGCAGGAACGAATTGGTCAAGGTAAGATATCCTGATGGAAAAGTGCTTGAAGCCAAGTATAAGAAAGTCGAACAGGATATAGACAGCGGAAGGTGCGTACTCACGAGCTGATCAGCTCGGCAATCCGTGCATATGTTGAACGGCTGACCGGAACCAGGGGCAGGCGCAGATGATTCTGAATAAGTCCCATGGAACTAAGGGCCGCCTTGATCCCGGCAGGATTGCCTTCCAGAAAAAGATATTCGAACAATTCCAGAAGGCTGAAATGTATTTTGGATGCATCCCGGAAATCCCCGTTCAGTGCATTCCTTACCATTCCGGAAAATTTGGCAGGCAATGCATTGGCGATTACTGAAATCACACCTGATCCGCCCATGCAGACCATGGGGAAGGCCAGTGAATCGTCTCCACTGATTACATGAAAGTCATCCGGTTTATCACGAATGATCTTCATAACCTGGGTCAGATTTCCCGATGCTTCCTTGATGCCGGCAAAATTATTGTTTGCTTCGTGAGCCAGTTGAAGGGTTGTATCGGCGCTGATATTTACACTCGTCCGTCCGGGCACATTGTATATGATCACGGGGGCCGGACTGACGGAGGCGATGGTTTTAAAATGCTCCAGCAATCCTTTTTGTGACGGCTTGTTGTAGTATGGTGCAACGGACAGGATGGCATCAATATTTTCAAAATCCGTATGCCTGATGGCATTGATCACCTCCCGGGTATTGTTGCCGCCAATACCTACCACCAGAGGGATCCTGCGCTCGATCACATCAGCAGCAAAATTCACCACGGCCTCCTTCTCATCCATGGACAGAGTGACCGATTCACCCGTTGTACCGAGCACAACGAGATAATCGATTTTTCCGTTAAGCTGATGGTTGATCAGTTTCTCGAAAGATTTAAAATCCACACTGTCATCTTTTCTGAATGGGGTGACAATGGCGGTCCCCGTTCCAATGAATTTTGATCCGGACATAATCTCAGTGATTTGACAATGAGTAAATTAAATTAAGCTCACATGAGTTTGCTAAATTACTTGAAAATTCAATCAAAGCAAAATGATGGACGGTTAGAAAAATTATAAATTATTTCTCTGTCCTGCAACGGATCATGTCCATGTAACGGATGATCTGACCAATGAGGTAGGACAGTGCAGGGTTTTCCGCCACATCGATCATCAGATCGTGATATGAAGTACCCGTGTAGCGGCCGATCTTATAGCTTGCTGTTGAAAGGCGCACAATATACTCCAGGGGGAAATGATCCCGGAGACTGAGATCAAACAATACATCGAATTTTGTGTTCAGGAAACTGTCAATGAACGGGGTCCTGGGAATATAATTCCAACGCAGGTCCTGCCGGCAGAAAAAATTGAAACCGGGCCTCATCAAAAGATACTCGGGGATTTTTTTGTCATTGACATACCCCAGATTTGATGTTTCTATGCCTTTCCCATGGAGCAACTCCCTGAATTCACGAACCGAGCCGAATTCTTCCGTGTTGTTACACGAAAAGACAATGGCTGCCTTTTTCGCGGTTCTGAAATTATGCACTTCCTTATCGGCCCGGATATTTTTCAGTTTTTTCCTGATCAGGTATTGCCCGGATGAAAGTCTTATATGGCTGAACCAATTCACAATGCAATATTAAGAAAAAATAAGACCCGTGAAACCCCCATCACCGGTCCGTCGGCCTGCCGCCGTCCGGAAACAAATGGGGGTTCGCCGGCACGGACGAAAATAAGAATGTTAAATATAATTTTTATATTTGTTCCCGATCATGGTTGCCGGAATGTTGTTCATGTGCCGGCACAACAGGGAATCAGGTGAAAGTCCTGGACAGTACCCGCTGCTGTAAGCTCTGAAAGCTTCCATGACATACCCGGCCACTGTTCCCCCCGGGGAATGGGAAGGCGTTGTGGAAGGGAGCAAGTCAGAAGACCTGCCATGATCCCATCAGCATTCTCAGCTTTCGGGATAAAAGCAATGGAAACCAAATCTTTTCCAGGCTCCAAACCGACCGGCTCAGACATGATGGTTAAAACAATCAGGATCTTTGTTTAACCAAAAGCGTATCATTATGAAAAAATTGAGTTTCGTGTTCATCGTCATGGCCGTAATTGTCCTGATCATGAGCGGGTGTCAAAAAAATGACGAAAAGATCGACATCATCGATTTCGAGGAACTTGATCCGGGTGACGATGGTTACTGGAACGGATCCGACAATTCCGGGGGATTTGAAAGCGGCAATGCATTTTTCCCGGTGGATTTCACCGACTGGGGAGGCGGGGTCACTTCATGGTCCGGTTTTGCCTACAGTAGTCTGACCGACACGGTAACTGCAGGATATGCCAACCAGTACAGTTGTTTTGCCGGATCCGGTGCGGGTGGATCATCCGTTTTTGCTGTTTGTTATTCGGGTGATACCATCGAATTTGACATTCCGGAAAAAATTGAACAGCTTTCCGTTGCCAATACCACCTATGCCGCCCTGGATATGAAAAACGGAAGTCAGTTTTCAAAACAATTCGGAGGTCCGGACGGGAACGATCCCGACTGGTTCGCAGTTACTTTTACCGGGATCGGTTCTGACGGTCAGATGACAGGTGATATGACAGTATATCTGGCAGATTTCCGCTCCGACAACAAAAACGAGGATTATATCAGCAATTCCTGGAACGAGGTATCACTTGATTTCATGGGATTCATCTCAAAACTGGCCGTCAGTTTTTCTTCTTCAGATACGGGAGACTGGGGTATCAACACACCGGCCTATGTCTGCCTGGACAATGTCCGGGGCGTACTGGAAGAATAAAGGCCTTTTCCAGGGGAAATTGCTGCAAAGCTTGTACATTTGATCCGAAATTCCTTTTTGATGAGTTGTGCTGCACGTTCCCTGGTATCCGTGCTGTTATTCTGGTTTATACAGCCAGGAGCGGTTGATGCCCAGATCAGCCGGGGAGGAAAACCCATGCAAATTGACCGGCCGGCTACCGGGGACATTCCTCTATACCGCGTATGGCGTCATCCGGAAAACCGCCAGGAACGCAGGAGAATAAAATCTTCCGGAGGCATCGGGGGTTATCCCTTTGCTGATTTGTATGCTGTCGCCCTGGACATGGAGAATGCAGGCTGCTGGATCACTACGGATGCAGGATGGAGAGTGTGGTTGCTGAGAATCAGATCGGATAACGCCCGTTCCATAGGGATTATTTTTGACAAGTTCCGGATTCCCTGCGGAGCAAGGCTTTTTCTTTATGATCCACTCAAAAGACACATCCTGGGAGCCTTTACCGAAAGGAATAACAAACCTTCCGGGATCCTGGCCGTTTCACATATCCCCGGTGACGAAGTGATCCTGCAGTATGAACTCCCCCTCGGGTTGCCCGATGCGGGTGAATTATCCGTAGGCCAGGCAGCCCATGCCACTGTGGATATATTTTCCCGGAAGGCCACCCATCCCGATGCTTTTGGAACTTCCGACACCTGTGAAATAGATATCAATTGCGAAGAAGGGCAGGGATGGCAAACGGTCAAACGCTCTGTTTGCAGTTACATATATCCCGACCATGGAACACAGCGATTCTGTTCGGGAACACTGATCAACAACACCGCCCTCGATGGATCACCGTACCTGTATACGGCGAGCCATTGCATCGCCCGGGAATCACAGGCCAATGCAGCGGTCTTTTACTTCAATTATGAAAGTCCTTCCTGTGACGGACCCGACGGAGATACAACCCAATCCATATCAGGGGCTTCCATTCTCGCTACGGCAGACAGCCTCGATTTTAGCCTGCTGGAACTGAGTGTGGCCCCTCCCGGTGAATACAAGCCTTATTATGCCGGATGGAACCGGGGGGCGGCTCCTCCGGACCACACCGTTTGTATCCACCATCCCAGGGGAGATGTGAAAAAGATATCCCTGGATAACGACCCTCCCGATGTCTCGTATCATACGGACAATTATTATCCTGAATATGTGCTTTATTCCCATTGGAGGATTCTCCGGTGGGATCGCGGAACCACCGAAGGAGGATCATCGGGCGCTCCGTTGTTCGATCCGATGCAAAGGGTCGTGGGAGACCTGACCGGAGGGGAAGCTTTTTGCGGAAACAGCATGGACGATTACTTTACCAGGATTGATCATTGCTGGGATTATTTTGAGGGGCAGACCAAACAGCTTAAATATTGGCTTGACCCCCTGGGCACAGATGCAATCTCCCTGGACGGCATGGACCCCTATCCTGGGAATGTACCTGAAAAATTCCCGGATAATCATGCGATCAGTGTATATCCGAATCCTTCCACGGGAATGGTCATGATCGATCCGGGCAGTATCTGTCCGGGAAGGATTGAGGTTCAGGTTTTTTCACTGAACGGCATATTGCTGATCCATGATGAAGTGAATTCCAACGGAAAATTCAAACTTGATATGCAGCAACCCGGACCCGGTGCATATATCCTGGTGATCCGGTGCCATGAATTGTCTTTCAGGCACAAATTGCTGATCGTCAATTGATGCCTGTATTTACTTACTATGAATATTTACGGATGAGCTTTTCTTTTGACGAATGCATATGTCTGGGTATTCTGTTCCCCTTGTTGCTGTCAGGTTGCACACCTGACAATCCATCCGGCACGGATCGCCAGGAAACCGGTCCGCCGGTGAAAGATCATGTGGAATTGCAGTTCGCCCGGGGTTTTGACATCATGAACCTCGGCCGGCACAAGTTGGTAAAGGTCTATGATCCCTGGCAAAATGCCCGGCAGGTAACCTGTTCCTACCTGCTCGGGAAAGAATCGACCGGGATACCGGATTCCCTGCTTCATTTGCCGTTTATTAAAACACCGGTCAAAAAGATGGTGTGTCTTTCCACCACTCATCTTGCCATGATCGGCAAGCTGGGCCAAACCGGCAGCATTGCCGGTGTTTCGGGATCGGAACGGATCAGTAACCCGGAGATCAGGAAAATGATCGACCGTGGTAAGATCATGGATGTGGGAACCGGCCGGAACCTGAATTATGAACGGATCATGGTCCTGGAACCGGATGTGGTTGTCTCCTATGGCATCAGCAACGAAGTGGCTTCCATGCTCAGCAAACTGGGAAGTCTGGATATTCCGGTGGTCCTGAACGCGGAATATCTTGAAATGCATCCCCTCGGAAAAGCGGAATGGATCCGGTTTATTGGTGCTTTTTTCAACGAGGACGAAATGGCAAGGGATACATTCCGTTGCATTGCTGACCGTTACCGGTCAATGAAGGAAATGACAGAAAATGTCAGGGAGAAGCCGGTTGTGCTGAGCGGACTTCCATGGAAGGACACCTGGTGGGTTCCCGGAGGAAACACCTATGCAGCCCGGTTGATCATGGATGCCGGCGGGATATGGACATGGTCGGGCAACCCTTCCCGGGAAGCCATCCCCCTGGATATCGAATCGGTCTATGACCGGGCATCGGAAGCCGATATCTGGATCAATACGGGAGCTGCCCGGACCCCGGCGGATATCCTGGCGGTTGATCCCCGGCTGGGTCTTTTCAGAGCTTTCAAAAACGGATCCCTGTTCAACAACGACCGCAGAGCTTCGGTGGATGGAGGAAATGATTACTGGGAATCGGGTCCGGTCAATCCGGACCTGATCCTGAAGGACCTCATCAGGATATTTCATCCTCATCTGTTGCCCGGCCACCGGCTGATATATTATAGAAAACTGCCCTGATATGCGCAAAAAGTCCAACCGGAGCACCGTTTGCCTGTTCATCCTCTTGTTGCTGGCGGTTTGTTTTTTCCTGGCAGATCTTTTTTCCGGATCGGTTCGGATACCGCCCGCAGAGATCATGCATGCACTTTTCGAACCCGGGTCAACCCGCCCTGAATGGGCATCCATCGTTCGTGAATTCCGACTGCCCAAGGCATTGACCGCCATACTGGCAGGAATGGCCCTCTCGGTGAGCGGACTCCAGATGCAGACCGTTTTCAGAAATCCGCTGGCCGGTCCTTATGTGCTGGGCATCAGTTCAGGAGCCAGTCTGGGTGTAGCCATTCTCCTGCTCGGATTTTATCCGGTTCATCATGCAACAGGGGATCATCTCGCAGGCAACTGGCCGGTTGCCTGGGCGGCATGGCTGGGCTCCGGAGCCGTACTGATGCTGATCCTGGTGGTTTCGTTCAGGGTCAGGGACATCATGACCATACTGATTTTGGGGATACTCTTCGGCAGTATTACCCTGGCCATCGTCAGCATTTTACAATATTTCAGCGAAGCTTCCATGTTGAAAAGCTTTGTGGTATGGACCATGGGAAGCCTCGGATCGGTAACCCGCTCACAATTGACCGTTTTATCCACAGGCGTGGCGGCAGGATTGACCATCAGTGTTTTTTTGGTCAAAATGCTGAATACCCTGCTGCTGGGGGAGGAATATGCACGTACACTGGGAATCAATATCCTGTGGACAAGGATCCTGATCTTTATCAGCACGAGTCTGCTTGCCGGCAGTGTAACCGCTTTTTGCGGCCCGATCGGCTTTATCGGAATCGCCGTTCCCCACATCGCCCGGTTGCTTTTCGGAACCACCGACCACAGAAAGCTGCTTCCCGGAACCATCCTGATTGGTTCTGTGATCATGTCACTGAGCGATATAATATCCCGGCTGCCCGGCCATGAAATAGTGTTGCCGGTGAATTCCGTCACCGCCTTGATCGGGATCCCCGTGGTGGTATGGATCATACTCAGGCGGCACCGGATATCGTCATTCACGGCATGATATGTACCGAAGATACGTAACAACGAAATGATCGAACTGAAAAAACTGAAAATCGGTTATAAAACAGGGAAAAAGAAACTGGAGCTTTTACAGGACATCAACGCGTTCATCCGGAAAGGAGAGTTGCTTGCTGTCATCGGAAAGAACGGTTCGGGCAAAAGCACTTTGTTGAGGACCCTGGCCGGACTCCACAAGCCGCTTTCAGGGACGGTTTATCTGAACGGTGACATTTTGAGCCGGATGAAAACATCCCGGCTGGCCCGGGAAGTAAGCTTTGTATCCACCGAGGTTGTTAAGCCGGTCCATATGCGTGTTGAGGATCTGGTATCCCTTGGCAGAGCTCCTTATACCGGTTGGTTCGGATCACTGCACAAAACCGATCGTGACATGGTCGAACAGGCCATCCGTTTAACCGGACTCGAATCGATGCGGCATGAAAGCGTTCTGGAGATCAGCGATGGTCAGAGGCAAAGGGCCATGATCGCCAGAACACTGGCCCAGGATACCGGGGTGATCATACTGGATGAACCCACTGCTTTCCTGGATCTTCCGGGAAGATATGAAATTGTCAGGCTGTTGAATGATCTGGCCTGCAGGCAATCCAAAACCATTATTTTTTCAACCCATGACCTGCAGATATCCTTGCAGGAAGCCGACCGCCTGTGGCTGATCCGTCAGAAAGAAATCGTGGACGGGGCCCCGGAAGACCTGGCTATCGGAAAAAAATTGGCAGCATTGTTTTCCGGATCTGCCATGGACTTTGATCCGGCCACCGGACATATTCAGTATGCAAGACGGATCAATTGCAGCATTTCCCTCCGGGGAAAAGGAGATGCGGTGGAAGTCTGGACAAAAAAATCCCTGCAACGCCTGGGGCTGGAAGTAGTGGAAAGGGGAGGGGATATGTCTGTCAGGATTGCCGGGAAGGGTAAACGGATCAAATGGATCCTTTCAGAAAAAAGTCACAGACTGAGTTGTGATTCCATATACGCCCTAACTTTGCAGATCAGAAAAAGATTGTAATAAACCATGATCTCCATATTGGTTCCGGTCATGAACTTCGATGCCAGGCCCCTGGCAGGCAGTTTACAACAGCAGGCTGCCCGGCTGGGGGTTGAATATGAGATCCGGATCAGGGATGACGGATCGGACCCGGTTTTCCACCAAAAGAACCGGGAGATGACCAGCCTTCCTTTCACGGTATACTGTCATTCACCGGTAAGCATAGGCAGGGCTGCGACCCGGAACCGGTTGGCAAATGAGGCAAAATATCCTCATTGCCTGTTCGCAGACGGGGATGCACAGGTCATACATCCCGGTTTTCTGGAAAGATACCTGGATCTGGCCGGGACCTGCCAGGTCATATGCGGAGGTGTCATGTACACCCAGGAACCTCCTGAAAACCGTGATCTTTTTTTGCGATGGCAGTACGGAAAAAAACGGGAGGCGGTTCCGGCCCATGAGCGTGAAAAAAAACCATACCAGGCCTTTTCCACATTCAATTTCCTGATTGAAAAACAGGTTTTCGAAGCAGTCCGTTTCAACGAGCGATTGTTGAAGTACGGGCATGAAGATACCTTATTCGGACTCGCCCTGAAGGGAAAAGGCATATCCCTTATACACACAGACAATCCCTTGTTGCATGGCGGACTGGAAACAGCACGGGTTTTCCTCAGCAAAACCGAACAGGGCCTGGAAAATCTGTTTGCCCTGTTGCAGGAAGGTCATATTCCGGATCAGGGCCACGGGATCAGGATCATACATGCACTGCACCGGATCAGGTCCCTGGGACTGTCGGGTTTTGTTCAATCATTATTCAATACAGTGAGAGGAAACCTGCTTGACAACTTGCTTGGAAAGGCCCCTTCGCTTTTTCTGCTGGATCTGTACAAACTCGGTTACCTGAATGCATTGAGATAAGCACATAATTTGTTTTCTTTGCATTTCAATATCAACAAATGAGCAGCATAGAACAAAAAATCAGCGAACTGGTTGCCGGCCATCTCAGCAAAACATACGGTTGTACATTGAAATACGGGGATGTACAGATACAGAAGACCCGGAAAGAATTTGAAGGGGACCTGACCATTGTTGTTTTTCCACTGCTGGGAAAGATCGGCAAACCAGCCGGTGATGCAGGAGAAGAGATCGGGAGAATGCTGTTGGATCATTGCCGGGAGATCAAAAAATACAACGTGGTCAAAGGATTCCTCAACCTGATCATGGATGATTCCTTCTGGCTGATGATGCTTGATTCAATTGTCCGGGAGGGCCCGGGATTGATGCGCGGTGAAATGGCTCCGGGGGAAAAGAAAAAGATCATGATCGAATTCTCTTCGCCGAATACCAATAAACCGCTTCATTTGGGACATATCCGGAACAACCTGATCGGATATTCACTTTCCCGTATCCTGACCGCGGTCGGGCACCGGGTGATCAGGGCAAACCTGGTAAATGACCGGGGGATACACATAAGCAAGTCCATGCTCGCCTGGGAAAAATGGGGAAATGGAGAAACCCCCGGGTCGACGGGCAAAAAAGGAGACCACCTGGTGGGTGATTATTATGTGAAGTTTGAACAGGAATACAGAAAACAAGTCAGGGAAATGATGGCAAAGGGAACTTCCCGGCAAGAAGCCGAAAAAAATGCTCCCCTGATCCTGGAAGCACAGGAACTGCTCAGAAAATGGGAAGCCGGTGATGATCACGTAATCAAACTCTGGAATAAAATGAACGGTTGGGTTTATGAGGGTTTCAACCGGACATATGATGATCTGGGGATTGAATTCGACAGGATATATCATGAGTCGGAAACCTACAAACTCGGGAAGCAAATCATTATGGAAGGATTGAGGAAAGGGGTCCTGTACCAGAAAGAGAACGGATCCATATGGGCGGATCTCAGCGGGGACGGACTCGATCATAAGTTGTTGCTTCGTGCGGACGGGACTTCGGTATACATGACCCAGGATGTCGGAACCGCTAAACAGCGTTTTGATGAATACAATCTGGGCGAACATATATATGTTGTAGGCAATGAACAAAATTATCATTTCCAGGCACTTAAGATTGTACTGAAAAAACTCGGATTTGACTTTGCCGATCACCTTTACCATTTATCCTATGGGATGGTGGAGCTTCCCGAAGGCAAGATGAAATCCAGGGAGGGTACGGTTGTTGATGCCGACGACATCATATTTGAAATGAATGAAACGGCCCGGCAAATGTCATTTGAACTTGGCAAACTTGATGGATATTCAACAGGGGAACGGGAAAATACGGTTCGGATCATTGGGCTCGGAGCGCTTAAATATTTTATTCTGAAGGTGGATCCGCGGAAAAACATGGTATTCGATCCGGGTGAATCGATTGACTTCAACGGGAACACGGGGCCTTTTATACAGTATACGTATGCACGCGTACGTTCGGTTTCGCGTAAAGCCGGGAATGTCAGGCTTCTGGAAACCATCCCTCCGGATACCACATTGAATGACAAGGAAAGGGAGTTGATCAAACTGCTGTCAAGATTGTCTGAATCCCTGATCCAGTCAGGAGAATCGCTGAATCCCTCCCTGCTTGCAAATTATTTATATATCCTGGCAAAGGAATACAATCAGTTCTATCATGATTATTCCATACTCAAAGCCGAAGAAGAAACCAAAAAATTGCTCAGACTCAAATTGACCTGGGCCACCGGGGAAACCGTCAAAACCGGGATGCAATGGCTTGGAATCGAAGTACCGGAAAGAATGTAGCGCTTTAGGAAATCGCTGTATTTTCGTTATTTTTGTCCTCGAAAAACCGGAATTATGTTTGAGAACCTTACAGATCGGCTGGAACGGTCATTCAAGTTGCTGAAAGGAGAGGGAATGATCACCGGTGTGAATGTCGCTGAAACCCTCAAGGACGTCAGAAGAGCCCTGCTGGACGCGGATGTAAACTACAAGATAGCCAAAAATTTTACCGACCGCGTAAAAGAAAAAGCATTGGGGCAAAAGATACTGACCAGCGTAAAGCCCGGGCAGATGATGGTGAAGATCGTACACGATGAACTCGTCTCCCTGATGGGGGGAGCAAGCGAGGAGATCAACACCAAACCCAATCCTTCGGTGATCCTGGTATCCGGACTCCAGGGATCCGGAAAAACAACATTCGCCGGGAAACTGGCTTTGCACCTGAGAAAGAAAAAGGGAAAGAATCCGCTGCTGGTGGCCGGCGATGTATATCGTCCCGCGGCCATTGAACAATTGATGGTGCTCGGTGAACAGATTGACGTGCCTGTTCATACCGAAGAAGGCAACCAGGATCCGGTCAAAATATCCAAAAACGCCATCAGAAAAGCAAAAAAGGAAGGATATTCCGCTGTGGTCATCGATACGGCCGGCAGACTGGCCATCGATGAACAGATGATGGATGAAATATCATCCATCCAAAAGGCCATTGATCCGCATGAGACATTGTTCGTAGTGGATGCAATGACCGGCCAGGATGCCGTAAATACGGCCAGGGAATTCAACAACAGGCTTGATTTTAACGGAGTGGTGCTTACCAAGCTTGACGGGGACACCCGGGGCGGTGCCGCACTATCCATCCGTGAAGAAGTGCATAAACCTGTCAAATTTGTCGGAACAGGCGAAAAACTTGACGCACTGGATGTTTTTTATCCGGAACGCATGGCCGACAGGATTCTGGGAATGGGAGACATTGTTTCACTGGTTGAAAAGGCACAAGAAGAATTCAATGCGGAAGAAGCACGGAAAATACAGAAAAAGATTTCACGCAATCAGTTTAATTTCAATGATTTTTTGTCGCAGGTGCAGCAGATCAAAAAAATGGGGAACGTGAAGGACCTGGCCGGAATGATCCCCGGCGTGGGGAAGGCCATACGCAATATGGACATTGATGATGATGCATTCCGCGGAACGGAAGCCATCATCCGGTCCATGACCGCTGAAGAACGCGAGAATCCGGCAGTTTTGAACGGAAGCCGGAGAAAAAGGATTGCCGGCGGCAGCGGAACTTCCATACAGCAAGTCAATCAGCTGGTCATGCAATTCAATGAGATACGGAAAATGATGCGCATGGTCCAGAAAGGGAAAAAACCCACCGGCCTGATGGGTGGAATGCAAATGCCCCCCGGGAAAATGTAAATACAACATTGCATGAAGATTTTAGACGGAAAAGCAACTGCCCGGATCATCAAGAATGAAATTGACATGGAAGTAAAAAAACTTGCTTCCGTTGGCAGGAGAAGTCCGCACCTTGCAATAATCCTGGCAGGACACGACGGAGCAAGCGAAACCTATGTCAAATACAAGATCAGGGATTGTGAACAGGTGGGGTTCAGGTCTACACTGATCCGTTATGAAGAAGACGTACCGGAATCTGAACTGGTGGACAAGGTAGGGGAGATCAACAAAAACAGCGATATTGACGGAGTCATTGTACAGTTGCCCCTGCCGGAACATATTCTTGAAAGAAGGATCATCGAAGCCATTGATTACCGGAAAGATGTGGATGGTTTCCATCCCATGAACAACGGCCGGACCATTCTCGGTTTACCCTCTTTTGTATCGGCCACACCGGCCGGGATTGTTGAATTGATCAGGAGGTATGACATTGCCACCGAAGGGAAGAATTGTGTGATCCTCGGGAGAAGCAATATTGTCGGACGCCCCCTGAGCATTCTGTTGTCCCGTAAAACCGCTCAGGGAAATGCAACCGTTACCTTGTGTCACAGCCGGACCCCTGATATTGCCATACATACCCGGAATGCAGATATCGTTGTGGCCGCCATGGGAAATCCAGGCTTTCTTACCGCCGGGATGGTAAAAGAAGGAGCTGTGGTCATCGATGTGGGCACCACCCGGATCAGATCCGGTCAGTCCAAATCGGGCTGGAAACTGGCCGGTGATGTACTGTTTGATGAGGTGGCCCCGCAATGCAGTTACATCACTCCCGTTCCGGGGGGGGTAGGACCCATGACCCGGGTATCTCTCCTGAAAAATACCCTGCTGGCCGCGAAAGCGGAGATTTATCCGCAGCTTTCCGGCTGAGCCTTTTCATGTTTATAGCATTCCCCTTTTCCCCTGAAAATTTCATTCAAAATTAAACGGTGAATGGATTTTCATATCTATCTTTGTGATTCAGCATGGATCAAATGGATATTCATAATAAGAACAAGCTTTACCTGTTGGCTCCGGAGAGAGGACAAAGCGTGCTTTTTCTGTTTTTGATCCTGCTGGCCGCCGCAACCGGATGCCGCCCCGGAAAGATCGGGGATATTGCCGCCCCTGCCTGGTCCAGTGCGGACCCCCTGACTGTTCCATTGCGTCAGAGGATCATCAATGTTGAAAAAGGCAATCTGCTGGTCAATCCCTCATTTGAATCCGGGAAAATGATCGATCTGGATTCAACGGTGTTCAGTTACAATATTCAGGGCTGGAAAAAAGTGGGAGATCACGTATACTGGGTGGATACAAAAATGGATACGGTTTACAGCGAAAATGAAGTATTTCACGGAAGGCATTCGGTTAAGGTGATAAGAGAAACCGCCAATGAGACAGACGAGCAGGGCGAGGGCATCATCAGTGATTATATCCGGGTGATTCCCGGCAACTATCTGTTTACATACCATGTCCGGCTGGAAGATATCCGTTCCCCGACGAGCAGACTCGGAACGAAGATCTATGACGGGATCGATATCCGTTTGCTGTTTTATGACAAAAACAAGTTGCTGATCTCAGGCGAAATGATGGATCCGTTCAGGGACATCATGATCGATAATTCCTTCAAAGGGTATTCTTTTTCCAACCTATGGCAGATTGAACGGTTCGGTTGGTCCCGGATCAGAGGCAAATCCGCCAATTATCCTTTTTTTGAAGGGGATATTCCTGATGAAGCAAAATATATCAGGTGCTTTCTCGGTCTCAAGGGCAGTGGGACCATGTGGATAGACCAGGTGGATTTTCGTTTTTCCAGGTGGAATTTCACTCCAATGGAAAAGATGGAAAAATACTTTGATTCATCTTTTGCCAAAACCGATCTGCTGATACCTCAGCCAAAAGAAGTCCGGCCGGCTGAAACATTCGTCTATTATGACCCGGGGATGTCCGGGAAAAGACTTCCGGCAATCATTGTTCCGCGGAACGCCCCGGTGCAAACCCGTGCTGCAGGACAATTGCTGGCCGGTCATCTGAACAGGTTGATCCATAAACTGGATACCTCTTCCCTGAACCATAAAGAGATCAGTGTACAGGAGGACATTCAGGAAAATCAGATCGAGTCCGGCGGATTGGTATTCAGCATCGGACAGACCGGCATTTTTCAAAGAAGATACGGAAAGCACAGACTTGAAAATATTGACGGGCATGAACAGGGCTATGTGATCTGCAGGGATTCTTTGTACAGAAACCTTGTTTACCTGGCGGGAAACCTTCCGGCCGGTGATTACTATGCAGCCACCACCGCCATCCAGTTGTTTTCGGATACTGCTTTCACCTATCGGCATGCCGGGATCATTGACTATCCCGATTTCCGTATCCGTTCATATCCCCTCAGCCGCTGGGAAGAGCCGGAACAGATCGACGCCGACATCCGGGCCATGGAAAAGATGACTTCCTGTAAATTGAACAGGGCATATATCATCAAATCAATTGGCCCGGAGAAAAAACAGGAAAACCAGATCTTCAGGGAAGGCATGCGCCGGATCGGTCAGATACTGGACAGGCAGCGGGTGGTCGAACCGGGTATATTGATCGGCAGTTGCTTCCATGATAAATATCTGATGGACCAGGGCTATTGCCGTAAACCAAACCCTCATGTGGCAGAGGATGACCATCCCGGTCAGGATGCGGAAATACTGAAGACTGTTCGCCATGCCGCTGGTTCCGGTATTCATTCGTTTATGTTGTTTTCCGGCTATTATTTCCCTTGCCGCAAAAACGAAATGGTTATGTGTCATACCGTGAACGGCACAGAAAATCATGCGATGGATGACATCATCCTGAAGATAGACCGCATGGCACGGAAATGGGGAACAAAGATTCAGATGGATATTGTGCCCCCTTATTGTTTTAATGAATCAGCAAATATGAGCCGGGGACTTGCTGAAATCTATTACAATGATTTATCAGTCCGGATACCCGGTGACGTTGGCATTGTATGGACAGGACCAACACTCCGGTCCCTTTCGGTCGATCATGCCGATTACATGAATTTTCATGACATGGCAGGGAAAAAACCTGTTTTCTGGGACAACTCCCTGTATGCACGGAGCATTGAACAAAGCTATGGCGGTTATCCTGTTCATTATCCCGGGAAAGTACGAATGTGCAATTTGTTCGAACCCTATGATGTTCATTTGCCCGGGGGCTTCGATGATGTGAATTTCAGGGAAAGCGTTTTTGTAAATGGCCATGTTTCTTCGGAAATTTACAAAATCAAATATGCTACGGTTGCCGATTATCTTTGGAATTCAAAGGATTATGATCCGGATTACTCATTATGGAAGGCATTGGTTCTGAACTTCGGCAACCAGACTGCAAAACATTTGATTTTCTTTAACGAGGCTTATTACGGATTGCTTAATGTATGTTTGTTGATCGAGCAAAAAGGTTATGCCAACCGTTATATCAGAATGGGTGCTGAATTTCTTGATTTTATCGAAGAGGAAACCGGTATACTGCATCACAGGCTTGAAAACAACCCGGATTTACTCAGGGAATTGTTGATCCTGAAAGACGATTTGATCGAACGGTTTGCAAAGCTTATGGATGCATACGCAGACAATTGATTGTTTTAACTGAACTTGCTGGAATGGATGAAGAATGGGAATATCCGGAAAGAGGATCTGAATTCAGGAACATACTGAGCCAGTATGAACAAATGATCCGGAATCAGGAGATCCGTTACTTTGATGTGGATGAATTTGAAAACATCATTGATTATTATCTTGAAACCGGACAAGTCGATCACGCCATTGATGCCTCGGAACAGGGAATAAAACAACACCCCGGCGCCCTGTCCCTGCCGTTGAAAAAAGCGCAGGCACTTGCCGATAGGAAAAACCACCGGGAAGCCATGATCATGCTTCATGCCATCGAACAGCGTGATCCGGAAAATGGTGATATTCATATGATCAAAGGTTCGGTTTTCTGCCAGACAGGAAAAATCAAAGAAGCAGTGACCAGCTTTGAAAAAGCGCTTGAACTGGCGGGGGAGGACCAGGATGATGTCCTTTTTGAAATCGCCCTTTCCTTTGAATACGCGCATCATTTCCGCATTGCATTGAAGTACCTGATGAGGGCATATCACAATGACCGGAGCAATTTTGAATTGTTCTATGACATTGCAAATGCTCACGAGCATCTGCATGAATACAACAAAGCCATTGAATATTACAGGAAATACCTCGATTACGATCCCTTTTCGGAAAATGTATGGTACAACCTCGGCATGCTGTATTACAAAACCAATCAATTTGAAAAGGCCATAGAGGCATTTAACTTCGCCATAGCGATCAATGAACGGTATGCTTCTGCCTTGCTAAAAAAGGCGGATACACTTTACATGTCGGGAGAATATCGCCATGCAGCCCTAAGCTATCAGGATTTTCTGGCCGTCGAACCGGAAAATATCATTGCACTGAATCATGCCGGCAATTGTTTTCTCAAACTCGGACAAAATGAAAAGGCCAAGGATTATTTTGCACGATCCATCGAACTTGAGTCAGGACATGCCGAAGCATGGGTCGGTATGGGAAGTGCCCTGAAAAACAAAGGCCACCTGGATGATGCCATTTACCATTACAACAAGGCAGTTTCCCTCGATCCGGAAAACGCTTTTTACTGGCAGGCACTGGCTTCGCTCCATAAATCGGCCGGAAATTTTTCCGATGCGCGGATCGCGTTGAGAAAAACCGTTGACATTGATGTATTTGATTATAAATCCTGGCTGGAATTGTCGGAATTGGAATTATCCGGCAGCATCGAGCGGGCCATCAGCGCCCTGCTGACCGCCTTCGAATACAATGACGATGTGCCTTCGATCTCTTACCGGCTTGCGGCATATTATTTCCTGTCCGGCAGGAAAAAAAGCGGTTACCGCATGCTGGAAAAGGCACTCCGGCTTGATCCTTCGCGCAGGGAAGAATTTTATGCCTTCTACCCTACAGGAAAAGCAAAAAAGCATATTCAGCAACTGATCGGAAAATACAACAACAAATCATAAAATCCCAGATTATGAATCATGATTTACCATTTGTCCCGGAAAGAAGCCCAAAGCCCAGAGAATCAGGTATTACCATGATGATGGACAAAGGGCTTAGTCTCAGGGAAGCAGAAAATTTTGTGGCTTCTTCCGGTGGTTTTACCGATCTGGTGAAATTCGGGTTCGGAACGGCATTGATCACCGCTGATCTCAAAAAAAAGATCAAAGTCTACCGGGAAGCAAACATGAAAACCTATTTTGGAGGAACATTGTTTGAAGCTTTTATCATCCGCAACCGTTTTGATGAATTCCGGAAGTTCGTCGATCTGCAGGGAGTGGATATGGTTGAAGTATCGGATGGATCGATGTACATGCCCCATGAGGAAAAAACGGAATATATCCGGAAATTATCGGGGCAGATCCAGGTGCTTTCTGAAGTGGGGTATAAGGTGAGAGGACTTGAGATCTCCCATGAAAAGTGGGTTTCCATGATGAAAACGGAGCTGGAAGCAGGTTCATGGAAAGTCATTGCAGAAGCCAGGGAGAGTGGTACGATCGGTATTTACAAGAGCAATGGCAGTGCCGATAAGGAACTGATCGATGACATCGCAAAAAATATCCCCACCGGCAATATCCTCTGGGAAGCGCCCAATAAAAGCCAGCAGGTATGGTTCATCAAGAATTTCGGGTCCAATGTAAACCTGGGCAACGTAGCCACCGCAGATGTGGTTGCCCTGGAAACCCTGCGGCTCGGACTCAGGGGAGACACTTTCTTTGATTTCCTTCCCGGATCTTTGCAAGACAGGAAGTTATGACCAGAAGGTTCACAGATTACCTTCTTCTGGGTTTCAAGGGCATGGGAATGGGGGCTGCCGATATAGTGCCGGGGGTTTCCGGGGGGACCATTGCATTTATTTCGGGAATTTACGAAGAGCTCATCGAGTCCATCCGTTCGATTGGGCCGGGTTCCATGAAATTGCTGTTTTCCCGGGGATTTTCTGCTTTCTGGAAGCATATACACGGCAATTTCCTGTTGTCCGTGGCCACCGGGATCCTGATCAGTGTGCTGACCCTCGCCCGTTTGCTTGAATACCTGCTGATACATCAGGCCATTTTGATCTGGTCATTTTTTTTCGGTCTGGTCATTGCTTCTGCTGTATTTGTCGCCAGGAACATCAAACAGTGGAAAGTTTCCTATGTTTTTTCCCTGCTTGGCGGTATTGCTGCTGCCTGTTTCGTTACCCATATTACCCCGGCCGAAACCACCGAAGAAATATGGTTCATTTTTATTTCCGGGGCACTGGCCATCTGTGCAATGATCCTTCCCGGCATATCCGGAAGTTTCATTCTCCTTCTGCTCGGGAAATATGAATATATTCTGAATGCCCTGAATGAAGGATATTTCGGGACCATTGCAGTGCTTACCGCAGGTGCGGTTGCAGGATTGATTGGTTTTTCAAACTTCCTTTCCTGGCTGCTCAGAAAATACCATCATCTGACCATCGCCATGCTGGCAGGTTTCATGGTGGGGTCGCTCAACAAAATCTGGCCATGGAAAATTGCGGCAGGTGCTCCCGAAATAACCGGTAGCGCAGGCAAACAAATGCTCAGGAATGCATTGCCTGAACTGTACGGGTCGGTTACCGGAAAAGATCCGATGCTCCTGCAGGCGATCATTTGCATGTCGGCCGGGATTATTTTGATATTGATCATGGAAGGACTTGGTAAAAAAAGATCATGAGGTTATATGGATTAATTGGTTATCCGCTGGAGCATTCTTTTTCGGAAGGATATTTCAGGGAGAAATTTCAACGCGAAAAAATCCCCGACGCGGAATACAGGAATTTTCCCATAAAACAAATCGGGGAAGTCCGTGATCTGATCAATGATCATCCGGACCTGTCCGGTCTGAATGTAACCATTCCCTACAAAGAACAAGTTTTGTCATTTTTGGATAAGCTTGATGAAATTCCCCGGACGATCGGTGCAGTCAATACCATCCTGATCAGGAGAAAACAGGGAAAAGTTGATACTACCGGTTTCAATACGGATGTTTTCGGATTTTACCACTCCCTGTCCCCGCTGGTTGAACCCAAACACGGAAAAGCCCTTATCCTTGGTTCCGGGGGAGCTTCCAAAGCGGTTGAATATGTTCTGAAACAGATGAATATCGATGTGCTCATCATCTCCAGGAATCCTTCCGGTAACCAGGCAGGTTATGCAGACCTCGGTGAAAAAGTCATGAAGGAACATCTTATCATCATCAATACAACGCCCCTGGGAACTTATCCAAAAACCGAAGGATTTCCCCCGGTTCCTTATGATTTAATAAGTCCTGATCATATCCTGTATGACCTGATCTATAATCCGCCCACCACCCGTTTCCTTGAATACGGCATGAAAAGAGGGGCAAAAACCATCAACGGACTCCGGATGCTCCATTTACAGGCAGAAAAATCCTGGGAAATATGGAATGGGTAACGGGTCCTTTTCAATCCAGTATCCCTTCCGGATATTTTATTGCAGTTAAGCACAATCCCCGGGCAGGAACTGTCCGGCCTGCAAGTGAACGATCCCTGCTTTCCAGGATCCTGTGAAGATCCCGGGGCATCATTTTTCCGGTCCCCACATCGATCATGGTTCCGGCTATCGCCCTGACCATATTCCGGAGAAAACGGTTTGCGGTTATGGTGAAAACCAGAGAATGTCCCAGGTGCTCCCAGGTGCTTTCCATAATTCTGCAAATATGGTTTTTTACATCACTGCCTGTACGGCTGAAACATTTAAAATCCTCATAACCTCTGATAATCTCTGTTGCCTGGCGGATCGCTTTGATATTCAGTTCCCGGCTCAGGTAATACCCGAAATCATTCCTGAACGGATCCTTTTGTTTCAGTATGGTATAACGGTATGTACGCGAAATGGCATCATACCGTGCATGAAAACTCCCGGGAACGGGTATGATCCTTTGGACCGCGATATCGGGAGGAAGGACACAATTCAATCTGAAAAGGAATTTATGGTCCCTTTCCATGCCCGCCGCGTTGCCATCAAAATGCGCGTAAAACCCGGCAGCATGCACTCCGGTGTCGGTTCTGCCTGCACCTGTTGCATTGATTGGCCTGCCCAGCAACATGGACAGTTTTTCATTCAATATCCCCTGAACCGTCAACGCGTTGGGCTGATCCTGCCATCCGTGAAAACGGGTCCCCTTGAAAGACATCCTGATAAGATACCGGTATTTTTGACTATCCTGCATGGAATAGTATTCAGAACATGAAATTAACATATTTTAACACAAAAAATTATAATCTTTGCAGAAACCAGACGTTCTTGAAATCTCAACATCATGAATTCAAGTGTGAACATCAAGGAATTGAATGAGCGCATCAAAGAGGAAAGCGCGTTTACAGAAGTGATCACCCTGGAAATGGGTAAGGTGATCATTGGCCAGAAACACCTCTTGGACAGTCTGTTGATCGGTTTGCTCACCGATGGTCATATTTTGCTGGAAGGGGTACCCGGACTGGCCAAGACTTTGGCGGTCAATACCCTGGCCAATACCATCGATGCCAGATTCAGCAGAATCCAGTTCACTCCCGACCTGCTGCCTGCAGATCTTATCGGGACCATGATATACAGCCAGAAAAAAGAAGAGTTTATGGTCAAGAAAGGTCCCGTTTTTGCGAATTTTATCCTGGCCGATGAAATAAACCGTTCTCCGGCCAAGGTTCAGAGCGCTTTGCTTGAGGCCATGCAGGAAAAACAGGTTACCATAGGAAGTGAAACCCATTTTCTGGATCAGCCCTTCATGGTACTTGCCACCCAGAATCCCATCGAACAGGAAGGAACATACCCACTGCCCGAAGCACAGGTTGACAGGTTTATGCTGAAGGTGATCATCGGATATCCGGACAAGGAAGAAGAAAAAATGATCCTGCGGGAAAACATCGCCAGGGAATTCCCCAGCGCACAAACCGTTATGAAGCCCGGGGATATCCTGAAAGCAAGAAATGTGGTCAAGGAGGTATACATGGATGAAAAAATAGAGCGGTACATCCTGGATATTGTTTTTTCCACCCGTTTTCCGGAGGAATATGATCTGGGGAAATATAAAAATATGATCCAGTACGGAGCCTCTCCCCGGGCCAGTATTTTTCTGGCCATGGCTTCGAAAGCCTATGCCTTCATCAGAAGGAGGGGCTATGTGATCCCTGAGGACGTTCGCAAGGTTTGCCATGACATCCTCAGGCACAGGATCGGACTGACCTATGAAGCCGAGGCCGAAAACATTACGTCCGGAGAGATCATTTCGGATATTCTGAACACCATTGAAGTACCCTAAAACGCCACCATCATGCGCATTCATCAACTGGCAATCATCGCATGGGTTTTTGCTTTTCCGGTCTGTACGGCCAGCGGTCAGTATTTTATTGACAGGACGAAGGAAGAAGTTCGGGAGATCATGAAACAGGAAAGGAAAGATTTCCTGATTGACGAAAGTTCAAGGAACACCATCTATAATGTATTGAAATATATAGACCGGCTTGATCACCAAACATGGTTGTTTGTTTTCAATGAAGCAGATTCATGCATCCTGAGCAAAAGAATGTGCGATTATGCCGTGCTCAGTGAAGTGCTTGATGAAATGAACAACCGGTACATCCAGGATAGCAAGCATACATGGCATTACCAGACGGATAATAAACACTGTTATGCCGTTACCCTGGAACAGGGACGCTGGTATTTTACGGTTACCATGAAAAGGACAAAAAAATAAAAACCCGATTGACCCGTGGAAGCGAGTGAACTGCTGAAAAAGGTCAGGAAAATCGAGATCAAGACCCGGGGTCTCTCACGGAACATCTTTGCCGGGGAATATCACAGTGCCTTTAAAGGCAGGGGGATGGCATTCAGTGAGGTCCGGGAATACCAGTACGGAGACGACATAAGGAACATTGACTGGAATGTGACCGCAAGATTTAATCATCCGTATATCAAGATATTTGAGGAAGAAAGGGAATTGACTGTTGTGCTGGTGATTGATGTCAGCGGATCCCGCAATTTCGGCACTCGCACACAGCTAAAGAAGAATATGATCACCGAGGTCTCTGCCGTACTTTCCTTCTCGGCCATTCACAACAATGACAAAATCGGAGTGATCCTGTTCAGCGATCAGGTGGAAAAATTCATTCCCCCGAAAAAGGGCCGGCAACACATTTTAAGGATTATCAGGGAATTGATCGAGTTTGAGCCGGAGCATCAAAAAACCGATATCGGTGAAGCATTGCGCTTCCTTACCAATGCGATCAAAAAGCGAAGCACGGCATTCCTGATTTCTGATTTTCTCGGGGATGATTTTGAAGAAGCCCTGAAAATTGCAGGCAGGAAGCATGACCTGATCGCATTGAGGGTATACGATCTGCGCGAAGAGAAAATGCCGCCGGCCGGATTGATCCGGATGAAGGATGCCGAAACGGGAAAAATGATCTGGGCTGACACGCAGAACAGAAAGGTCAGGGAGCAGTATGAAGAATACTGGAGACGGCATTCGGATATGCTGTCCGATGTTTTTTCCAGGGCCGGTCTTGACTGGATATCGGTCAGAACAGACCAGGATTATGTGTCTCCCTTGATCAACCTGTTCAAACACAGATAAAAGCGATGAATGCCATGATCCGGTTTTCAAGGGAAGAGTTGTTCCTGTTTTTTTTGCTGTTCGTATGCAGCGGTCATGCAACCGGTCAGCATGTTGCAGTAAGCACAAAACTGGATACCGGCATGATCCTGATCGGGGATCATCTGGGGCTGAACGTATATGTCGAACAACCGGAGGGGATACGGGTTGAATTTCCCCGGCTCGGCGATACCCTGGTCAGGAACATCGAAATACTGGACAGAACGCCTGTGGATACTTCGGTTAAAACCGGGAATATCCTTGCCCTGGAACAGCATTTTACACTGACATCCTTTGATTCGGGTTTCTACCGGATCCCCCCGCTGGAATTTGTTGTGCGGGGAGGGAACTTCAGGGATACACTGGCAGCCAATCCCATGTACCTGCAGGTTTTTTCTGTCAGGCTGGATTCGACAAACAGGATCTTCGATATCAAGGATCCTTATCAGGCCCCGCTTACCTTTATTGAGATATTGCCGTATTTGCTGTACGGACTGGCTGCGGTGGTCATGGCCTTTCTGGTTTTTCTGTATTTCAGAAGCAGGAAAAAGAAAGCTCCCCTGGTGAGGATGAGCAAACCGGCTGAACCGGCAGACAAGGTTGCCTTGCGGGAACTGGACCGGCTGGCTGAGGAAAAGCTCTGGCAGAAGGGGAAAATCAAGGCATATTATACCCGTCTGACCGGGATCATAAGGCGGTACCTGGAACTGAGATTCGGCATACCCGCCATGGAAAGGACCAGTTATGAGATCATGAACGGTTTCGAAAGGGTGGGGGATTATGAAGATTCTGTCTGTTCACTGCTGGAAGAGTTGCTGGCACTGGGCGACCTGGTGAAATTTGCCCGCGAGGATCCCCTCCCGGAGGAAAATATAAGGAAAATGGACAATGCCCGTAAATTTGTTCTTTCGACGAAAATGAAACCTGTTGAGAACAATGGTCATGTCCGGGAAAAAATGATGGCCGAACATGAATGATCTGGTATTTGAATATCCGGAATTCCTTTATCTTTTGCTTTTGATCCCTCTTTTGACGGGATGGTATGTCTGGAAGGAAAGGGACCGGTATGCCAGCATACAGGTTTCTACCATCCGTCATTTCGTGTCCGTGCCCGGGAGCATGAGGGCCATGCTGAGACATGTGGTTTTTGCCTTCAGGATGTTGCTGCTGGCCTCCCTTTTTGTGATCATTGCCAGACCCCAGTCCACAAACCGCTGGCAGGATATCAGTACTGAAGGTATTGACATTGTGCTGGACCTGGATATTTCCGGCAGCATGCTTGCCCGGGACCTGCAGCCGAACCGCCTGGAAGCTTCCAGGGAAGTGGCCATCGAATTTATTTCAGGCAGGGAAACCGACCGGATCGGACTGGTTGTTTACAGCGGGCAAAGTTTTACCCAGTGTCCCCTGACTTCCGATCATGCAGTACTGATCAATCTGTTGAAAGATATAGAAAGCGGAATGATCGAGGACGGGACTGCCATAGGAGAAGGCCTGGCAACTGCCGTCAACCGTCTCAAGGACAGCAAAGCGAAAAGCAAGGTGGTCATTCTCCTCACCGACGGTGTAAATAACCGGGGGGCCATTGCCCCGTCCACGGCAGCTGAAATTGCAAAAACATTCAACGTGCGGGTTTATACCATCGGTGTGGGTACCAGGGGTATGGCACCCGCGCCTGTTCAAACCCCATTCGGAACCCGGATTCAGAATGTTCAGGTTGAAATTGACGAGGAAACCCTCAGGGAAATAGCAGAAATTACCGATGGCAGGTATTTCCGTGCAACAGACAATCAGAAATTAAAAAGCATCTATCAGGAGATCGATCAACTTGAAAAATCAAAAATAGATGTCAGGGAATTTGCCAGAAAAGAAGAAGAATATATGCGCTTCGGCATTGCGGCCGGAATTCTGCTGCTGCTTGAAATGCTGACCAGACTTCTGGTAATGAGAAATATCCCTTGATTTAAAATAAACCGGACATGTTCAGATTTGCCCATAGCCTGTACCTTTATTTTCTGATCCTGATCCCGGTGTTTCTGGTGCTTATTCTTATATCTCACTGGCTGAAAAAAAGATCCATCAGAAAATACGGGGATATGCAACTGTTGAGGCAACTGATGCCGGAGATTTCTTTTTCCAGGCCTCTTTTAAAATCATTTCTTATGCTGGCAGCATTGACATCGGTCATTTTTATGCTGGCCCGTCCCCAGTTCGGTTCAAAACTCAGGGAAATCAAAAGGGAAGGCGTGGAAGTGGTTATTGCCCTGGATGTTTCCAACAGTATGCTGGCGGAAGACATTCGTCCCAACAGACTGGAACGTGCCAAGCAATCGGTATCCGGACTGGTGGACCGGCTGGTGAACGATAAGATCGGGTTGATCGTGTTTGCAGGGGACGCTTATGTGCAGGTACCCATTACCACGGATTATGTTTCTGCAAAGCTTTTTCTGTCATCGATTGGTCCGGATATTGTTCCGGTCCAGGGAACAGCCATCGGAAAGGCCATAGAACTGGGCATGAAATCCTTCAGTCCGGAAGCAGAAAGCAGCAAGGCCCTCATAGTCATTACCGACGGAGAGAACCATGAGGGCAATGCCCTGGAATCTGCCGGAAAAGCATCCGAACGGGGGGTGACTGTTCATACCATCGGCATAGGCCTCCCCCGGGGGGCACCTATACCCGTTGTTCAGGGCGGGCAAAAAACCTACCGCAAAGACCGGGAAGGAAACGTGATCATTTCAAAAATGAACCAGGAAATGCTACGGGAAATTGCCGACGCAGGGGATGGTATTTTTCTGAGGGCCAACAACACCAATCAGGCCCTGAATACACTTTTTGATGAGATCAATTCCATGGAGAAGCAGGAAATGGAAGCAAGGATCTATTCGGAATATAAAGAAAGGTTTCAGTACCTTGCAGGCTTCGCGGCTTTTCTTCTTATTTTTGATCTTTTGCTGCTGGAACGCAAGAACAGGTGGCTGAGCCGGATCAATTTGTTCGATTCAAAAAAAGCAATATAGGATGAAAAACAAAACCATGACTCACATTGCCGGAATTTTGTTGTTTGCCGGTATATTCCCCGGATTGGCATATGGCCAGCAAAAAGAGAGAAAATTCATCCGGGAGGGAAACGATCATTATGAAAACGGGCGCTTTGAAGAAGCTGAGGTAATGTACAGGAAAGCGCTGGAAGAAGGGAAAGGTATGCATAAAAGCAGATTCAATATCGGGGATGCCTTGTATAAGCAGGGCAAATATGACCAGGCTGCAAAGCAGTTTTCATATCTGACCGGAAACCAACAGGACAAAAAGGATATTGGCAGGGTTTTTCATAACCTGGGCAACGCGTTGCTCAAAGAAAACCGGATTGATGAAAGCATCGAAGCATACAAGAATGCGCTCAGGAACAATCCCGGTGACATGGAAACAAAATACAATCTGGCCTATGCCATGCACTTCAGGAAAAAGCAACAACAACAGCAGCAGCAAAAACAACAGGATCAGAATGAGCAAAAACGGGAGCAGGACAAGCAGGAAAAACAGGAAAAACAGGAAAAACAAAACCGGCAACAGAACCAGCAACCCAGGCAGCAGAAACCATCGGGGGAACAAAAAATGAATGAAATATCCAGGGAAGACGCAAGAAGAATGCTGGAAGCATTGCAGCAAGAGGAAAAAAATCTGCAGGAAGAGATCAAAAAAAGAAAAGCAAGGAAACAAAGGATACATGTTGAAAAGGAGTGGTGACATATTGAATGGCAGGTATTTATGCTTGTTGATTCTCGTTGTGCTCACAACCTTCGGCATGCAGGAAACGGCTGTTCATGCACAAAAAGTTCAGATCACCGAACAATATCCCCGCGCGGTGGAAACCGGCGAACGTTTCAGCCTGGCCTATACGGCCAATGCAGATGTTCAATCATTCCGTGGTCCGGAAATAAAGGATTTCAGAGTATTGGGCGGACCCTCCAAATCCACCAGCACAAGCATACAAATCATCAACGGCAAACGAACGCAAACCTTTTCCAACAGTTTCACCTATTATCTCCTTGCGCTCAAACCGGGGAAATTTGAAATTCCTCCTGCATCCATGAAGATCGGTAACAGGGAATTTCAATCCGCTCAGGTATCCATAGAAGTTGTAGGAGAAAAAAAAACGGAAAGCACAGAACCGTCTGCAGACCGGCTTCCGGAAGATGCGGTTTTTGTCCGTATTTTGACCAGCAAATCCAGTGTTTATCAGGGAGAACACCTGGTGGCTACTATCAAATTGTATACCCGTTTGCCTGTATCCGGATTCGGAGAAAATGAATTGCCTTCGTTTGACGGTTTCTGGACACAGGATATTGAAGCCCCCACACAGATTTCCATGAAGCGGGAAAATATTAATGGCACCATATACAATACGGGCATCATCAGGAAAGTCCTGCTTTTCCCCCAACGCAGCGGAACCATTGAAATCGAACCCTTTAAGCTTGAAGTATATGTGCGTCAGCAAAGCAGGAACCAGGGTCTTTTTGACGACTTCTTCGGGCCTTCATTCAGGAACGTCTCAAAAAGACTGTCCAGCAGGCCGGTTCCGGTAACGGTCAAACCTTATCCGCCGGGCAAACCTTCTTCATTCACCGGAGGGGTCGGAAGTTTTTCATTGCAGTCCGGTATCGACAAACAGGAACTCAGGGCCAACGACCCGGTGACCCTGACCCTGACCATTTCGGGGAATGGAAATCTTTCCCTCTTAGAAGTTCCTGAAATTGATTTCCCCCCCGATTTTGAAAGTTACGATCCCAGGGTATCCACCAATCTCAAGAATTCCGCTTCCGGACAAAGTGGTTCGAAAAGTTATGAGTATCTTTTAATTCCCAGATTTGCCGGCAATTACAGGATTCCCCCGGTAGAATTTACCTATTTTGATCCCGGGGCGGGAAAGTTCCGGACCACCAGGACCCGTGAGTACAACATCAGTGTCCTTTCAGCAGAAACACAGGAAGGAACAGGCCCGGCCATGATCAGGCCGGGAAAAGAAGTCACCGAACTTGGACAGGATATTCTTTTCATCAAAACAGGAAAGCTTGTTCTCAGGGAAAAAGGCAGGTTTCTATTCGGTTCGGTTACTTTCTGGAGTATATACCTCGGTTCGTTTTTGGTTTTTATTCTGATCATTCTGGGCAGGCGGACTCAATTGAAAAGGAACCGCAACATTGAACTGGTGAAGAACAGGCGGGCCAGCAGACAGGCAAGGAAGAGACTGAGGGCATCCCGGCGGGCTATGCACCGTGGCGAAAGGGAAACTTTCTCCGGCGAAATACTTAAAGCGCTATGGGGGTATCTGAGCGATAAACTGAACATTCCGGTTTCGGATCTTTCATTGGAAGAAGTAACCAAAGAACTGAGAGAAAACAGTATCGGTGAAGAAATCATAAACGAATTCATCTCATTGAATGAACAGTGTGAATACAGCCGATACGCACCGGCCGGCCGGGACCAGGACCCGGGGAAAATATACCGGGACGCCGTCCGGATTATCAGCAAAATTGAACAAAACCTGAAGCAGGGATCATGACAAGAGCATTCACGTTTCTGTTGATCATGCTGGCCATGAAAGCAGGCGCAAGCGGACCCCAAAAACATATACAGCAGGGAAACGAATACTATATACAGGGAGATTACGAGAAGGCCATCGAACAATATGAATCGGTCCTGGACAGCGGGTATGCGGGGGCCGGACTCTATTATAATCTGGGAAATGCATATTACAGGTCGCGTAAGCTGCCCATGGCACTGGTCAATTACGAAAGGGGCAGATTGCTGGACCCGGATGACCCGGAGATCAGACACAATCTGGAAATGGCCAGGGAACTTGTGGTGGATGAGATAGAAGCCCTGCCGGTCTTCTTTGCCAGAAAATGGATCGATGCCGTCGTTCAGTTCATGGGGGTCGATTTCTGGGCCATTGTCAGTCTGTCCGTTTTTGTCCTTGCCCTGATCTTTTTCCTTATTTTTTTCTTTGCCACTCCGAGAAGACTCCGGAAGATCGCATTCTGGACCGGTATCCTGTGCCTGGTCATTGCCCTGCTGTCGGGTATATTTGCCGGCCGGAGAAAATACATGATCACCGGTCAGGAATATGCCGTCATCCTGGCTCCTTCCGTTACCGTGAAAAGTACCCCCGATGAAAGCGGAACAGATCTTTTTCAGCTGCATGAAGGAACGCGGGTAACCGTGATCGACAGTTTGTCCGACTGGAGGGATATCCGGATCGCAGACGGAAACCGGGGATGGGTGGAGGCATCGGGAATTGTCCCCTTGTGATGGGAACCTGAATGAATTTTTCTATATTTATGTGGATTTAGATCATGAATGCATTGTTGCTCACTTTGCTGACCTTCGCAGGGTACCTGGCAGCGTACCGGCTTTACGGCAGGTATCTGGGCAATAAGGTATTCCGGCTTTCCAATGAACGATTGATGCCTTCCCATGAACTCAGGGACGGCATTGATTACGTGCCCACCCGGAAAAACATCGTACTCGGCCATCATTTTACAACCATTGCCGGACTGGGCCCTGTGGTGGGACCGGCCATCGGCATTATATGGGGATGGCTCCCGGCTTTCATCTGGATTTTCGTTGGATCAATATTTATGGGTGCGGTACATGATTTTTCTTCTATGGTTGTTTCGGCCAGAAACAAGGGAAAATCCATCGGGGACCTTACAGGCGATTTGATCAGTCCCAATACAAGATATGCCTTCCAGTTTATCATGCAGATACTTCTTTTCATAGTGCTTTCCGTATTTGCCATGATCGTCGGAGTACTTTTCGAGCTGTATCCCGAGTCCGTATTCCCCGTCTGGATGCAGATCCCCATCGCGGTCTGGCTGGGCTGGCAGATACGCCGCGGCAAAAATGATCTGTTGTATTCCATCATAGCTGTTGCATTGATGTACCTCTCCGTATATGCAGGCACGTTCATCCCTGTGCATATTCCACCCGTAATGGGATCCAGGGTGGTATCCTGGTGTATCATCCTGTTTGTCTATGTTTTCTTTTCGTCCACACTGCCGGTCCAGAAACTTCTTCAGCCGAGGGATTACATCAATTCACACCAGCTCATGGTGGCCATTTTGCTGATCATGACCGGATTGTTTGTGGCCCATCCACGGATCACGGCTCCTGCGATCAATCCTTCCGCCACAACACCCGGAACGGACATTCCCGGTATGATGCCTTTGCTTTTCATAACCATTGCCTGTGGCGCGATATCCGGATTCCATTCCCTGGCCAGCTCCGGCACCACGGTCAAACAGGTGGACCGGGAAAAAGACACCCTTTTCATTGGTTATGGCGGCATGCTGCTGGAAAGTTTTTTCGCATTGCTGGTGTTGATGGCTGTGGGGGCCGGACTAGGAATGGGGTTTAGCGAAGAAGGTCATTTCTTTTCCGGGGCAGATGCTTTCAGGCAGCAATATGCTTCCTGGACCAAATTTGCCGGGATCGATGCAAAACTGAAAGCATTTGTTGTAGGGGCTACCAACCTTTTCGGCAGCTACGGCATTCCGGAAAAATTCGCCAGTTCCATGATCGCCGTCTTTGTGGTCAGCTTCGCCAACACTACCATGGATTCCGCCGCCCGGATCCAGAGACTTTCACTGCAGGAAATATTTAAAACAAAAGCCGGAAGGGTCAGAAAGCCAATTAACAACCGTTTTGCAGCCACTTTTTTTGTGGTTTTGGCAGCCGGGGTCATGACCTTTCTGAAACCCGGTGCCGCCGGGGCCCTTATACTATGGCCCCTGTTCGGTTCGCTGAACCAGCTGCTGGCCGCCCTTGCACTGGGAATTGTCTCCATCTATCTCCTGAACAAAGGCAGGAAAGTATACATTACCCTCATTCCCATGTTCATTGTATTATTTATTACGATCTGGGCCATGATCCAGAATATCATCCGTTTCTTCGGTACGGAAGAATGGGTGCTGTTCATATTGTCAGTGATTATCCTGATACTGACGGGATGGTTGCTGGTTAGTGGGCTGGAGGCCTTGTTCAGGATGCAGGGAGGTAAAACAACAAAACCTGCCGAAGGCATCAGAAGCGGACGTCAAAGCCCCTGAAATTCTTTATTTCACCCTGTGTGACGCCCACATCATCGACCCGGGCACTGCCGGGGCCTTCCCTGCACCATTGCACAAAACGCCTGAGATCCTCCTCATTGCCTTCTGCCTCAATGTAAACGCTTCCGTCGGGTTCATTCCTGATAAATCCCCTGATGTTCATATAACGGGCGTTGGAACGGGCATGGTAACGGAAACCGACTCCCTGTACCATGCCGTTTATGGATATATTCAAGTGTTTCATTTTTTTTTCTTATTTTATGAAATGCAAATTCAGAAATCCAAATGGTCTGGTTCCGTATTGGGGACATATTTTTCATGGTCTTTCACACCACGCTGATTCTGTTCAACCTCACCGGCTGGATCTGGCGCCGGACCCGCCCTTATAATCTTGTCACCCTTCTGCTCACCCTGGGATCATGGGTGGTTCTGGGTATTTTTTACGGATGGGGCTATTGCCCGTCCACCGACTGGCATTTTCAGATTCTCAGGAAAATGGGGACCGGGAATCTGCCCGATTCCTATATCCTGTTCATGATCCGGAGAATCACCGGATATTCACCGCCTTCCGGCTTGGTGGATGCTTTGACCGTTGCGGGTTTGCTTCTGGCCCTGGCATTGTCCCTGTGGCTCAATATCCGGGACCGTTACCGCAGCCGGTATCAGGCAGGTCATTCTTCAGGCCGGATAAAAACCGTGTAGGTGACATCATCGGCGGTTTCCGTCCTGCCAAGATACATGGAGGCGTTGATCCATTGTTTGTCCTTGTTCCGGATCCTTACCTGTTTACTTTCACCTGTTATCTTGGTTTGTGCCGGATCCATGAGGGCCCCGACATAGTCATCGTATTCCTGCCTGTCGCCCGGGAACAAAATCCCCGCATGTTTTCCCACAACCCGGGCAGCGGTGTGACCAAACAGTTTTTCAGCCTGTTTGTTTACAAAACGCAAATTCCCCTGATGATCGATGATGAAAATGGCTTCTCCGGATGATTGCAGTGCCCCTTCATAACGGTTCCTGGATATCTCTGTTTCCCGGAAGTGGGATTTCATTTCCTTTTCCGCCTGTTCAATTTTTTTGTTCAGTTCAATTTCAGCAAATTTGAGTTTTTCTTCCTGTTGCCTGATCTGATCCGTCTGTTTACGGGTCTCAAGTTCCATGATCCTTTCGTGTGTTATCTCATTGCCCAGGTATATGACTTTGGCTACCTCACCGTACATATCATTCACCGATGTGAAAATCGCCCGGAACCATTTTTCATCTTCATATTTGGTGTAATGCCTCACCTGACCCCGGAATGGCTGTCCCTGAATGATGTTTTCCCATATTTCACTGAATGATTCAATGTCTTTTTTATCCATCAGGTCAAATATGCTCATTCCGTCCAGTTCATTGGCCGTGAATTTCATGGTATCCAGAAACAGGTGGTTGCAGTTGATGAACTTGCCGTCCGGTGCGAATTCAGCCTTCAGGTTGAGTTTGTCTATGGCTTCGATCTGTCCTTCGTAATCCAGGCTTTGTTTTTTGTGTTCTGTGGTATCAATGGCCAGGAAAAGGATCTTTTCCACCGAACCATCGTCCTTCCGGACACAGGTATATGTAGCCATGGTCCATAGATCCTGGCCCTGCCTGGTAACATGCTTCATATAACCTTCATAATGTTTTCCTCCTTCGGCCAGCCTCTTCCATATCCCTTCAAACCATTCCCGGTCCTTTTCATGGATGAACATGGAAATATGCTTGCCTTCCACTTCCGCATTGCCGGAATATCCCAGCTTCTTAAGGAATTTCGTATTGGCATACAACAAAGTCCCGTCGGTAAAGTATTCAGCACGTATAAGGGTATGGTTCACCGAATTGGTAAAACTGATAAACTTTTCTGCCTGTCGTGCTGCCTGTTCCTGTGTGGCCTTGAGTTCCTCCATATTCTGGCGCATCTTTTCCTCCTGAATGGTAAGGGTTTCTGCTTGCTTGCGGGATTCTTCAAGCAATTCCGCAGTACGGACATTGCTTTTGACATTGGACAGTGTAACGGCAATGATTTCCGCGATGTTTTCCGCAAAACGGATCTCAAAGGCTTGAAGATCCCTGAATGAAGCCAGTTCAATGATCCCGATTACTTCTTCCCCGGCCGTCAGAGGTACGATCAGCAGGTTTTCCGGATTGGCCGTTCCCAGTCCGGAAGTAATTTCAAGATAATCCTGGGGAACATCCGACATATACATGCTTTGCTTCTCCAATGCTACGGTTCCGATCAATCCGTTTCCCCATGGCACCTGTTTGTTGGCGAATTTCCTGCGGTCATAGGCATAACATGCTTTCAGATCGAAATATTTGTTGCCGGAATCCGATTCAACCAGGAAAAATCCTCCCTGGTTTGTATCCAGATAGTTTACCAGATTGCTGATGAGGTTGTAGCTGAACTTCTCCATGTTGTCTGTCTCCATGCGCATGATCTCACCAAAATGTGCAATGCCTTCAGATACCCAGTTTCTCTGTTCTTCTTCCTTCTTCCGGATTTTTTCCTTTTCTTTTTTTTCCCGTAAATGATCCCGGAGCCTTAATAAAGTTTCCTGCAATGAACCCTGCTGACGGGGGAATTCAGGCATTTCTTCAAAATCATCCCGGATCAGTTTCCCGGCAAAGGCCCTGATTTTACTGATGATCTTTTCCTGTTCACCAAGCAATGAACTTTGTTTTTGCCTGATCCGGATTTTTTGTATGGTGAAACGGTAGAAGATTACGGCAAGCATGAGCGGCAGAAGATCAAGGAGATAAAATACTGAATGAGAACGGTGCAAACCGGCAATGCCGGACAGCGTCAGGTTCCCAGGTTGGATAGTGAGCAAAACAGACAGGCACCAGAACAGCGTGCCTGCTGCAAATCCGATAAAAACACTCCGGATGAGATGGTTATTATCCTGCATTTATGCCTGTAACCCTGATTCTCCGGAAGTAAAAATACGAACTATTTTTTCTACTTTTTGAATCAGCGCCTGTATATCTATGGGCTTTTCTATAAAATCCCGCACACCGGTGTTCATGATCCTTCGTTTGTTCGCTTCATCGGTGACCGCGGAAACGACAATGACCGGGATATCACTGGTTTCGGGATTCCTCCGGATCTTCTCCATAAATTCAAAACCAGATATCCGGGGCATCAGGAGATCCAGCAGGATCAATACCGGTTTTTCCTTCTCGATCATGGGCAATGCTTCAACGGCACTCAGGGCCGTTTGCACCTGATAACCCTTGCTGTTGAGAATGGCTTCCAGAAGAACCACGTTGGTGGTGGAATCATCGATGATCAGAATTTTCCCTTTTCCTGCCATTTCCTTTCAAAATTATTATTTTTAAAAAAAATCAAATATGCCCAATAATTCAAGCATATAATAGTGAGCTGGATTACCATGAACGGATGATTTACATCATCACAATGAACCCGGGCATTTGAGGTCCGGGAATTTTTGTATATTTAAAATTGAATATCATCATTCTCATGAACGTGCATCAGGATAACACATACAATGAACCGCGTGAAGTCATAATTCCTTTTTCCCAGTTGCTCACGGAAGAGGAAATATCCCTGATCAAACAAAACAGCAATGTGGTTAAATACCACAAAAAAGAAGTGATCTTCAGACAAACAACCCGTACTTCGCATATTATGCTGATCCGTTCGGGGCTGGTGAAAGTTTACAGGGAAGACCGGAATGACAAAGTCATCATACTGAAAATACTGAAAGCATACAATTTTCTTGGCCTGATGTCCATATTCGGCCATGACCTGCATCATTATTCCGCTTCCGCGATGACCGATTCCGAAATCGAATTCATCGACATTGGCGTATTCAGGAATGTATTGATGGCCAACGGGAAATATACATTGAAGATGCTCAACCTGGTGAGCAGCGACGGTCTGTATATATTTGACCGGCTGATGAGCCAGTCTCATAAGCAACTTCCCGGCAAGATTGCAGATGTTCTTATTTATTTTTCCGAGGAAATTTTCAACAGCAGTTCATTCAGTTTCCCCTTGACCAGAAGGGAACTTGCTGAATTTGCCGGCACAACCAAGGAGAGTCTGATCCGGACCCTGACAGAATTCAAACACGACAAGATCATCAGCCTGGATGGATCGGATGTAAACATCATCAGTTGGGATATTGTAAAAACCCTCAGCCAGCTGGGCTGATTTCTCAAAAAGACGGGACATGAAGATATTGATTGTTGATGACATTTTTACAAACAGACTGTTGCTCAGAGAGATCATGAAAAACCTCGGCCACGATTATGCCGAAGTTGAAAACGGAAAGGAGGCCATTGAAATACTGAAGCAGGATCATTTTGACATGGTCCTGATGGATATTGAAATGCCGGTGATGAACGGACTGGAAACAACACGGCATATCCGGCAGAAATTCGATCACCCCCAACGGGAAATACCAATTGTCGCCCTGACCGCACACAATCCGCAATTATTCTTTGAAGATTACAAGGATGTTGGATTTGACCGGCTTCTGACCAAGCCATATAACATTGAGAAGATTGCAGCCCTGATCAATTCCGTAATCAATAAAAACAATGATCAATAGATCCCCGTGGGATCTCAGTATATTTCCCTGATGATGTGTTTCTGACCGTTGAAATGAAATTCCTGCCCCTTGTTCATGCCTTCCATCACCTTGTATAAAGGAACGCCCGGGGATATGGCAAAATACTGTTCTCCGTCGAGGGTTATTTTTCCTGCACTGATGGAAACAAACAGTTTTTGTTTATCGGTAATCACCACTGAACCGAACTTCACAACATCATTGGGTTTGTTTACACGTATTTTGTCAAGCACCTTGATTTTCTCAAGTGCTTTGGAATATTGGGATGAGAACATATCCCTTTTGTGAATGAGCTGATCACGGAATGAATCATAGCGGTCTTTGTTCGGACCGTACTCGTTAAGTGCCTGCTGCGCTTCATCCCTGGCAGCTTTCGCGCTTTCTACGGTCTTACTTTGCGTTTTTTTGCATTCCTCGATCAGCTTTTGTTTTTTATCAACTTTTCCGGTCATATGCAAAGGCTTTGAATGGAATTTAAATACCACTTAAAAAGGTGGTATGGATGGGAAGACGATGCCATGCGGATTCTTAACAGAACATACTATTTTCAGGGAAAGTTACATGGTCATCTGACAATTAATGAATTATTTTGTATACTGCTTATAACAAATGTAATCTTTTTATTGGAATTCATCTCAAAATAATAAAAATATTAACCCAATTCAACCGCAATCCAAATGTCAAAAAACAACAGGGGATTTGCCAGTGATAACAATGCAGGGGTTCATCCGGATATATTCAAGTCCATGGCCTCGGTCAACAAGGGACACACCATTGCCTATGGAGATGATGAATACACCCGCCATGCCACGGAAAAGATCCGGTCTTTATTCCGGACCGGCAGCGATGTATTTTTCGTATACAACGGGACCGCGGCCAATGTGCTCGGACTGGATGCGGTGACCAAACCCCATCATGCCATCATTTGTGCGGAAACATCTCATATCCATGAAGATGAATGTGGAGCCCCCGAACGCTGGACAGGATGCAAATTGTTGTTTCTGCCCACCCGGGACGGCAAATTGCGGATCAGCGACATCCAAAAACACATGCACGGTTTTGACTTTGAGCATCATGTGCAACCGCGGGTCATTTCCATAACACAATCCACAGAATTGGGCACGGTATACCGTCCCGAAGAAATCGAAGAAATTACATACTACGCACACCGGCACGGGTTGCTTGTGCATATGGACGGGGCAAGGATCTGCAATGCTGCTGCGTTTTTGAATAGTTCCCTGGCCCGGATCACCTGTGAAGCGGGTGTGGATATTCTTTCTTTTGGGGGAACAAAGAACGGGTTGATGTTCGGTGAGGTGGTGATCTTCTTTCACAAGGATCATTCGGCCGATTTCAAATACCTCAGAAAACAGGGCATGCAACTGGCCTCAAAAATGAGGTTCATATCCGCACAATTCGATGCGTACCTCCGGGACGACCTTTGGCTGAAAAATGCCCGGCATGCCAACCGGATGGCACAATTGCTTGCAGAAGAGGTCAGGGACATCAAAGGCATTACCATTACCCAAAAAGTAGAATCCAATGCGGTTTTTGCCACTTTGCCACCCGGTATGGTATCTGAATTGCAGAAGGAATACTTTTTCTACGTCTGGAATGAAAATACATCGGAGGTCCGGTGGATGTGCTCATTTGATAACACGGAACAGGACATCATTCGCTTTGCCGGATTGCTCAGGGAAAAGATGAAAGGAGGGGCATGATCATGCTTCCTCCCGCAGAAGCAGGGAACTGTCCCCGTAGCTCAGAAAACGGAAATTATTTTCCAGGGCATACCGGTAAACCTTCCTCCAGTCTTCTCCGATAAAGGCTGCAACCAGCAATAAAAGGGAACTACGCGGAAGATGAAAATTGGTGATCAGGTTACGCACCATTCTGAACCGGTATCCCGGAACGATCATAAAAGCCGTCGAACCGTCCAGGTAACTCAACTTTTGCTTGTTCATCACGGAAAGCAAAGCGTCCAGTGACTTCCAGGGCTCACATTCCATAGGATATTTATATGGAGTCCACTGTTCAAGATGCATTCCGGGACCGTCCTGATCTTTGTTATTCAGAACACCGGCCCCCAGCCAAAAAAGTGATTCAAGGGTCCGGACCGAAGTGGTTCCCACTGCAGTCAGATCGCCGGCGTGATCCCTGATCTTTTCGATCTGTTCCCGTTCGATCCGGAAATACTCAGTATGCATCCTGTGGTTGAGAATCGACGGGTCTTTGATGGGGCGAAAGGTGCCAGCCCCGATATGCAGGGTCAGTTCGATCTTTTCTTTCCCGGACCTGGCCAGTGAGTCGAGAACCCTTGGCGTAAAATGCAAACCGGCGGTTGGGGCTGCCACTGAACCTTCAATCCGGGAATAAACGGTCTGGTAACGCAGGCGGTCCTCCCGGCCGGATTCCCTTTTCAGATAGGGTGGAATAGGGGTGCGACCTGCGACATCGAGTATGCCGGCAAATCGTATGGCCATATCGTTCCATCGAAATATGACTTCAGACAATTGACCTTTCTGCCTGATCCTTTCTGCTTTCAGTAAAACGGTTTTCCCTTGTATTCGCAGTTCCCTGGACAGACTCCCTTCTTTCCATTTCCTGTTGTTTCCGATCAGGCATTCCCAGGAACAATGGCCCCTGCTTTCAAAAGAAGACGGATAATCGGAAGGTTTGAGGGGATTCATGCAGAATATCTCGATCCTGGCACCGGTGGGCTTGCGAAAAAGGATACGGGCCTGTATGACCTTTGTATTGTTGAAAACCAGCGGACTTCCTTCCGGAAGATAATCGGTTAGCCGTCCGAAAGTACTGGTGCGAATGGAACCGTTTTTGTATATCAGCAATTTGGATGCATCACGTTTTTGTACAGGATGCTTTGCGATCCTGTCTTCCGGCAGGTGGTAGCGGTAACTACGCATGTTGGTTTTATGCAATCCGGTATGGGTCATACGATCTTACATAATATGGCAGGCGCAAAAATAAGAAATCAACCGTTCTTAGTAAATAATAAAACGACCGGGAAATAATTATTATTTTTGTAAAGCAAAGCAGGCCGTTCCATCGTTTCGCAGATGCGAAAAGGAAAGTCCGGGCAACACAGAGCACCAAACTCCTGAAAGGGAGATATCCGTGAGGATATAGCAATGGAACAGAAAATAACCGTCCCGGTTTTCCCGGGACAAGGGTGAAAAGGTGAGGTAAGAGCTCACCGGTATTCCGGGTGACCGGAATAGCCGTCCATCTTTTGGGTTGAAAGACCATGTAAACCGGCAACTGAGGGTTGCTCGCCCGATGCCGGAGGGTAGGTCGATCAGATAAATGATGGAAATTCCGGGGATCAATGGTTCCCCGGAACACAGAACCTGGCTTACAGGCCTGCTTTGCTTTTTTTCTATTTTTCCAAAATCCCTTTGGATTTTAACTCGCTAATAAATATAGC
>CAZNPH010000003.1:0-221454 GCA_964574985.1 uncultured Bacteroidaceae bacterium | reverse complement strand
GAATTATTAAACTTTTGCCAAAAGATACAAGAACATTATTGATAAGATACTAAAGGAAAAAAAGAATTTGGATTTATGCAGAAAAAATCTTTTTATCAACTGGTTGGTTTGATTTGCTGGCTGTTCATGTGCGGATTTTTTGCAGGTATTCACGCGCAGACCGATTCAACGGCCATGGTAAAATATACACCGGAATTTAAATTCAATGAGGGGATATTCCTCAATTTCGAACAGGTCAAGAACAATGATCCGCTCCCCAAATCCAGGATCCTGACCAATGTGCGTTACGACGATCCTGATTTTTTTGATAAGGTTCTGGATAACAAGTTCATCGCATATTTTGATATGTTGGGTACGAAAAATGAGATCAGAACCGACCGGATCTGGGGATATTCAAGAAACGGTATATTATACATTCAAATGGACGATGGTTTCTTTAGAATTACCATCGTGGGCAGCATATGCCATTTTGTTGCAACGGAAACGGTATACCAGAATCGTTATTATGATCCCTACTACGGCTATCCATACACCAATTACTATTATTACAGATATGGAAGAGGTCCTGCAACCTACGCCAGTTCCGAGATGAACCAATATATTCTTGACTTTGAGACAGGCAAATTGCTGGAATATGATTATGAAAGTCTCACGGTTCTGCTGATGAAGGATCCCGAACTGCATGATGAATACAGCGCGTTGAGAAAAAGAAAGAAAAAACAGCTGAAATTTCTTTATATTAGAAAATTCAACGAGAGAAATCCATTGTATTTGCCGGTGAATAAACAATAATCAGGTTGTGGGCCCGGCATGCGGATGCATGCGGGAGGCCGGCAACAGTAACGGACTAATAATCTCATATTTAACTAAAATATTTTCTGATGAGACGATTTTTTATTTTTCTGATCATGTTCTGTATACCTGCCTTGCTGTTTTCACAGAACTATGTACCCACCAAAGAGGACCTTGAAAAATTCATGACCACCAGGACTCTGGTGGTTCTTGACAGCAATCCCCTGACCATGTATAATCATTACATCAAAGAGGTCATGGAGAATGAGTGGACCATTACCGAATATGAATTCATCGGTTATGATGAATTCGGGCAAAGAATGAACGATCCCGGAAATTCATTTTTGCATATGAGCAATGTCTCATTTGAAAGGGATAAACTGAAAGCGGTTTACAAATTTTTGCTGGTTTCCCTGGGCGGAGCATACCGGGATTATTCCCAAATGCCCGATATTGTGTCGGTTCCCGCAGCCTATAAGAACGTTGATGAAGAGACCTGGATGTATAAACTGGGAATTCTTGTCCGGTTCATACAGAATCATATCCGGCTGATCTACGAAAATCCGGATATTATTTCCAAAAATGTATTCAGGCATTACAATGAAAATACCGGAGAAATTAAGCAAAAGGTCCTTTACCTGATCGAAGATGAGCTTTCTCCACAGGTCAATTCACCGGCAAGGATCAGTGAATATTATCCTCATCCTTTTAAGATCGTTGACAGGGAAGAAGTCAGGTCAGCCATTGAAGAGCGTAAATCCGACGTGGTGTTCCTGCATAAGGTGGGACCCGAAGGGACCCGGATAAAAGCCAGGTGCTACAAGATCATCATCGGTGCTGAGGATGCAAGATTTTACTATTTCGATTACCATACGATATCTGACAGGAAACCCGACGGATTGACCAAAAAGGATTTTAAGAAGCTGGCCAGATAATGAGCAAAAAACCATCCATTCCCAGAGGCACCAGGGATTTCTCTCCGGATGTTGTGGTGAAAAGGCAATTCATTTATGACCGGATCAGGGAAACATTTGAATTGTTCGGGTATTCGCCCATCGGAACACCCGCCATGGAAAACCTGGATACACTGATGGGAAAATACGGGGAAGAAGGCGACAGGTTGCTTTTCAAGATATTGAATTCCGGGGATTTTCTTTCCGGGATGAACCGGGAAAGCTTACTATCCGGTGAGATCCGAGACCTTTCCCTGCAGATTTGTGAAAAGGGCCTCAGGTATGATCTGACCGTTCCTTTTGCAAGGTATGTGGTACGGAACCAAAATGATCTTGTGTTTCCTTTCAGAAGGTATCAAATGGGACCGGTCTGGCGGGCAGACAAGCCTCAAAAAGGCAGATACAGGGAGTTCTTCCAGTGTGATGCCGATATTATCGGAAGCAATTCAATGCTGAATGAAGTTGAGTTTATCGGGATCATTGATGAGGTTTTCCGCCGGTTGGGCATTCCCGTGCAGACCCGGATCAACAACCGGAAGATCCTGGCAGGGATCACGGAATTCATGAATGAACCCAACAGATTCACCGAAATCACCATAGCCATTGATAAGATCGATAAAATCGGCACGGAAAAATCCCTTGACGAACTCATAGCCCGTGGTCTCAGCAAGGCATCCGTTGAAAAGCTTGGTGAGATCATCCGGATCGGTGGCACGCCGGAAAATCAATTGAATGAACTGAAAAAAATATTGAAGGATTCAAAGACCGGGATGGCAGGAGTTGAGGAACTTGAAAATTTGTTCGGACTTATAAACGGGGGCGGTACCTTCGGTGAAATACCGGTCCTGGACCTTAAACTGGCCAGGGGACTGGATTATTATACCGGAACGATCATTGAGGTTTTGGCCCGTGATATGAACATCGGGAGCATATGCGGAGGGGGCAGATATGATGATCTGACCGGGGTGTTCGGACTCAAGGGTGTATCGGGGATGGGCATTTCTTTCGGTGCAGACCGCATCTATGATGTCATGGAGAAAATGGACCTGTTCCCACCCGGAATATCCAACATTACCCGGGTATTGTTTGTAAATTTCGGGGCCGATGAAGAAAGATACATTCTTCCCATATTGAAAGAAATCCGTTCGGCCGGGATCCGGACTGAGTTGTACCCTGACCGGCAGAAAATAAAAAAACAGCTTAACTACGCCAATCAACGGGGCATTCCTTTTGTAGCCATGGTCGGGGAAAATGAGATGAGAGACGGATTCATAACCCTGAAAGATATGGAAACAGGTGAACAGCGCAGGCTGACTAATGATCAGTTCATCGATCTTTTCAGTCAGCAGGAATGAATCAATATTCAGTTCAATTGTTGCCTGACGATGCTGTCTTCCAGTATCCTGTTCTCCAGGATTTTTGAATAGTTGGCTGCGCTGAAGCTTACATGTTCCCTGAATGCTTTACGGCTGAGATCTTTTGCGGTTTCAAGATCACCCAACATTTCGAAGGCTACGGCCAGATTGCAGGTTGCGGCACGGGATATACCGGAACGGGGATGATCCATGTATTCAAGCCATATTTTGGCTGCTTCCTTCCACTGATTGTTTTGGGCCCTGCGGAACGCCTTCTGCATATCCGGATGTGAGGTCAGGTATAATTTCCTGAAATCCGGTTCCCATGAAGGAGTAATGGCTTTCATGAATGTTTTGCCTGCTTCCTGAAGGGATTGATAAAACATCATTTCACGGGAAGCATCCCGGCTGGTGCCGCCAAAATCGTGTTTTCTTTCGCCATGGTATGTATACGACTTACTGTAAAAGCGGTTCTTTTCAGGGTCATAGAATCTCCATGAAGTGGTGATGCTTTCCGATTGTTCATAGTGGCCCGATGGATTCATACGCATATTCGAAGCGTAAGGCCTGACCCGGTTCCTGACAATGACTTCGACCCCGTCCAGAATGATCAAACCGCTTGCATTCCACCGGGAGCAAAGGGCAGAAGCTGTTTGCCTGTTGATATCTCCTTCAACACCGAGCCTTTTCAAAACCCGGAAATCCTCGCGGCGGGTGAGCTCTTTTTCGAGTCCGTCCAGACAAATATTCAACGCATGGGTTATGGCCCCGGGTTCATTATGCTCTCCGATGACCTGTACATAAGGTTCTTCAGAACCGGTAAGAAGAAAATTGGCAGACTTGTCTCCCGTGTCGATGTCTGCAGGACGGAGCACTTCAATCTCTATATGCCGTGTGGATACACATGAAAAAAAACCGAAGGATATGGCCAGGCAAAAAAGGAAGATATTTCTCATGGTTCGTTTTGCTGATGCGCAATCAATCCAGAACAAAGATTATACCATTTGAATGGATCCGGGAAATTTATTCCGGATGTACCATAGGAACAAAGCGAACAGGAATGATCTCCCTTTTCTGATATCCCTTCTGGGTTTTGGTGATCAGCAAAAGTTCCTGATACAGGGCACCAACCGGGATAACCATTTTTCCGCCGGGCTTTAACTGGTCGATGAGTGCCTGAGGAATTTCTTCCGGAGCCGCCGTTACGATAATTCCGTCAAAAGGGGCATGTTCGGGCCACCCTTTGTATCCGTTCCCCCATTTGACCTTTACATTTTTGTATCCCAGTGACTGAAGTCTTTTCCGTGCTGATTCTGCAAGGGATTTGACCACCTCCATGGTATAGCAGGTGTCTACAAGACGGGAAAGAACAGCCGCCTGGTATGCGGAGCCTGTACCAACCTCCAGGACTTTATCATTTTTGCCGGGGTCAAGCAGCTCGGTCATCAATGCCACAATATACGGCTGGGAGATGGTCTGGCCTTTTCCGATGGGCAGCGGATAATCATTGTATGCCTGGTTGCGGAGGTTTTCCGGTACAAACAAATGCCTGGGTGTATTTTTCATGGCTTCCAGGACATTATGATCCTCAACACCCCTTGCCCGGATCTGGGTTTCAACCATCCTCCGGGCTTTTGCCTTCCAGTCATCCTGGGGATCCTGTTGCCGGTTTTTGCCCCGGTTACCCTGTGTACAGGTTGTTCCTGCAAGCAGTGCATGCATCATCAGAAGGTAAATAATGGTCAGACTTTTGTTTATGATCATATATAATGAGATTGGGTGTCCTTATCAGGGTTGCTCAGGCCCTCTCCGCCGGTGCCCCCGTACCCTTTTTATAAGATACTGCCGGAATTGTATCTCAGTCACATAGATTTTCATGACCTTTTTGGGCGGCAGGGCGGCAAGATATTTATCATTGAACAGGGTCATAAGTTCGTATTCTTTTTTGTGATTCTCAAGATATTCATTGAGAATTTTATCAGCTTCTTCGCTGGAGATGTTCTCTGAATTTTGCATATAAAAATTGGTCAGATTCCTGCGCTCCATGAGAAGCCGGTTCCTGCGGTTCTGGTGATCATTGTATATGGGCCAGAATGCTTCGGATTCTTCAGCACTCATATCCATCTGACGGGTAAAAAACTCAGTCCTGAGACTTTCCAGTTGTTCCCAGTTCCCGGTTTTCCAGGGTTGACCAAATAATTTTCCGGACCAGGAATAACCAAGGATCATTATGGCAATCAGGAATTTAACGGAATGTATCATCAGCGTATATTTTTATTGATCATTTCATTATTGGTTTATAATACCGGGATTCCTGCATCATTCGTTTTCAGGGTACAGCATGGCATCATCAATTTTTTCATAAACCAGGTACTCAATGATGAAATCTTCCTGAAGTCCTGAAGAGGTGCTGTTGGCAGGCCGGTAATGCTCAGCGGTTTCAAATAATGCATTTTCTTCAAAATCAGACACGTAGAATTCAATGAAATCCTCGATAACAGCCAGGGGTATCCCTTCACGCTGATCCCCTGAAAATATCCGGATCCCTGCCCAGATCATGATAAGGAATCCGGCAACCGCCGCAGCAAGGGCCAGCCGTGGTCTGATGGCATGCCATGGCCTGTGAACCGCTCCGGTGTTTTCCTTTTGATGCACCCTGGAAAGGATCCTTTCCGGAAGCTCATCAAAATAGTTTTCCGGTACCCTGAAAGGATTGTCCCTTCCGGAGGACAGAAGGATGTCCGTTTTTTTGGTTTTCTTCATTCGAATATATTTATATTAATAATTTAATTTTTAGCACTTTATAATGATTGTTCTAATATTATGCTCTTTTGTTGCCGGCCTCCCGCGGGCTGTCCACCTGCCGGGCCGGCGAACCCCCTTTTGTCTCCGAACGGCGGCTTGCCGGCGGACCGGTGATGGGGGTTTCATTATATGCTTCCTGTTTGTTTGACCTTGTCACAAGTCCATGGTTTAATGATTTTTTAAATAATTCTCAATTTTCTTTACGGCATGATGATATGAAGCTTTGAGCGAACCGACCGAGGTTCCCAGAATTTCAGAAATGTCCTGGTATTTCATTTCATCAAAATATTTCATGTTGAACACAAGCCTTTGTTTTTGGGGAAGGGTCAGTATGGCTTTTTGCAGCTTTTCTTGTATCTCATCGCCGCCGAAATATACATCACCCTCCAGAGCGTTTCCCGGTCCTTCCTCAACATCATTCCATGAAACCGTTTGTTTTTTTTTCCTGTTTTTGATCAGTGTAAGGGCCTCGTTGGTCGCGATCCGGTACAACCATGTATAAAGTGCCGATTTTTCCCTGAATTTGTCCAGTGCCTGATATACCCTTATAAAAGTATTTTGCAGTACGTCATCCGAGTCTTCATGAGAAATCAGGATCTTTCGTATATGCCAGTACAATCTTTGTTGATATCTCTTGACTATCAACTCAAATGCCTGGTCCCTTGCCGGACCATTCTGAAACATGGCAACCAGTTCATGATCGCTGCATTTATTATCGGCACATATTTTCTGATTCAAGTCTTTGAAATTACAAACCCTTTTTTTGACTGTATTAAAATAAAAAAGTTTAAAAGAATTCGATCATTACAGAACTTCCCGATTTGATTTCAAAGGTCCTTCGGACCGTGCTTGTTGTGTATTTTGAGCTTCCCGGACGGAATACGGCCGAATACAAACCCGGCTGTATATACAACGGCTGGTTGTTCATATTCTCGTCGAGGTTAGAAATCCATTGGACCTCATGGTCCCTGTGAACATAAACACTTCCGTAACCCGGAGAAAGTGAACGGAAAGATACAATGCCCGGCCTGGGTATTTCAATGGAGGTTGTGTGATTTGCCCTGATATTGACATCATGCAGGAGTATTTTGGGCAATGTGGGGATCTCCAGATCATAATTGCCCACCAGATATTTTTCTTTTTTATTGAATTCCTGATAGTTCAGGGTTTCTGAGGAACCTGCAATCCGGACGATGAACTGGCTGTTGGGAAACGGATTGCCGAATTTGGTTTTGGCCACCAGATATCCCTGGGGCGTATCTGCGGCAATAATGGTGTGTTTGCCGGCGGTAACCCTGAAACTGTCCACAAATACCGGAGGCAGGGTATGAATGGTGAGGTCATATGTGATAAGGGGGTCCAGGTAAATGGTGTCGGGATTGCCCCGGTGGTTGATCGTATGGATCAGCTGATGCATGACCTTTCCCGAGAATCTGTCGTAAAAGGTCATGTTCATATTTGTTTCGGTAGGATTCCCATTCAGATCGAGCAGATTTACCTGGGCGCTGGTCGTGTTCAGGGCTTGTGATATGATCACATCGAATACATCGTTGAACATTTTTTCATTGGCCGCATTGAAATAGTGGCCAACACAATCGAAGGTCTCCCTGAATCCCGGGTCCATACCAATGCCGATTATGAAAGGCTTCAGAATGATGCCCTTTTTCTGCAAGGTATATGAGACGGCACAGGGATCGCCGTCGCAGGCTTCAATGCCATCGGTAATGAGAATGATGATGTTCCTGCAACTTTCACCGGGCGGAAAATCATCAGCTGCCAGTTCCAGGGAATGTGCAATGGGTGTGGTTCCCCTGGGTTGGATAAAACGGAGTTTTTGCCGTATCTGATGTGCATTGTTGGTTGCGAAGGCAACTTCAAGCCGGGTGTCATTGCAATCCTGGGGTGGGACCGGACTCTGGTGTCCGTATACCCGCAATCCCATTTGTACGTTTTGGAAATTTTGCAGGCTGTCAACAATATCGATCAGCAATTCCCTGGCTATGTTGATCTTTTTGTCACTTTCCCAGTATGCGGACATGCTCTGTGATGCATCGAAAACAAACAGTATGCGGGTATTGCTTAAACCGGCGCCGGATGGTGATTGTGCATTCAGCAATGAACCTGCGGCCAGCAGGAACAGGGCGAGAGCCATATTTCTTATATGAGCCATATCAGGTTGCCGGAAAAATAAAGGGATACGTCCAGAATGTCCAACGGTTCGTTTCAGTGCAATATTGTCATTGCCGGCGGCTGTTCAGGAATTCCGTGGCCTTTTCACTTACATGGGCAGGTGTGAAACCCAGTTTTTCATCCAGCACCTTATAAGGGGCAGAATATCCGAAAGATTCCATCCCGATGATCATACCGGAATCCCCGCATATCCCCCTGAGGGTGACCGGAAGCCCGGCCGTTAGTCCGAGCACCGGAACACCATCCGGAAGAAGGCTTTTTTGATATTCCGGGTTCTGTTCCCTGAACAGGGCTTCCGAAATAACAGAAATAACCTGTACACGTATGTTTTGTTCTTCCTCAAGTATTTCAGCAGCCTCAAGCATTGTGGAAACCTCAGATCCATTTCCTGCCATCACAAGGTCCGGTTTGCCTTCCGTCTCTTTCACCGCGTAAGCGCCTTTGTATGCATTAAGGGCATCATGATAGCGTTCAGAAGCGGTTCCGGCAGGGATGTCGGTAATGTTCTGCCTGGAAAGGATGAGGGCTGTCGGGGTGGCATCGTTTTCGAGGGCCATTTTCCAGGCCACAACCGTTTCCGTGGCGTCTGCCGGCCTGAGGGCGAGGAAGCTGCGTTTCCCGGAATGGTTCTTCATTTGTTCGAGTAACCGGATCTGTGCTTCCTGTTCGACCGGCTGGTGTGTGGGCCCGTCTTCGCCGACCCTGAATGCATCATGCGTCCAGATGTATTTTACGGGCAATTCCATCAATGCGGCCAGGCGAACAGCGGGTTTCATGAAATCGGAAAATACGAAAAAGGTACCGCATACAGGAATGATTCCTCCGTGCAATGCCAGTCCGCTCGCAATGGCAGCCATGGTCAATTCGGAAACCCCGATATTCAGGAAAGATCCGGAAAAATCATTTTTGGTGATCGGTTTTGTGTTTTTCAGGAAGGCATCTGTCTTGTCGCTGTTGGACAGATCTGCCGAAGCCACAATCATATTGCCGAACTTGCGGGCGAAATAACTCAGGACGGCACCTGAGGCCGACCTGGTTGCCATGTTTCCCTTGAGTTGGATCTCCCGAAAATCCAGATCAGGCAGCTTTCCGCTCATAAAATTCTTAAAACGGGTGGACAGTTCCGGGTTTTCTTTTTCCCAGTATTTTTGCTCTTCTTTTCTGCGCCGGGCTTCAGCGATTTTCTCTTCGATGATCCGGTCATAGTATTCCCTTACTTCCGGAAAAGTTGCAAAAGCATTTTCAGGATCACCCCCCAATTTTCTGACCGTTTTTTCAAATGATCCTCCTGCTTTGCTCAAAGGCATTCCATGGGTGGAAACCTGTCTTTCAAAACTTTTTTGGTCTTCGGTTATGGCTCCCTTGCCCATGACCGTATTCCCGATGATCAGAAAGGGTTTTTCCTTTTCGGAAATTGCTTCTTCCAGTGCCGATCTGATCCGGGCAATGTCATGGCCATCGATGGTTCTTACCTTCCACCCCCAGGCCCTGTACTTTGCAGCCGTGTCCTCGGTGGTAACCGCACCGGTCTCGGTTGACAACTGGATCTTGTTGGAGTCAAAAAACATGATCAGGTTTCCAAGGCCGAGATGCCCGGCAATCCTTCCGGCCCCCTGGGAAATTTCCTCCTGTATCCCTCCGTCGGATATGTAGGTGAATATATTGTGTTCCATCCAGGGTCCGAACCGGTGGCGAAGATATTTCTCAGCAATGGCTGCCCCGACCGCATTGGCATGGCCCTGGCCCAGCGGCCCGGATGTATTTTCTATGCCCCGGTCGACGTCAAGTTCAGGGTGTCCCGGGGTGACACTCTTCCATTGTCTGAAATTCTTAAGATTTTCCAGGGTGTAAACGTTGAAAAAATGCATGATGGAATAAAGCATGGGGGACATGTGTCCGGGATCCAGGAAGAACCGGTCACGGTTCACCCAGGACATATCCGAGGGGTCGAAAAGGAGAAATTCAGAAAACAATATGTTGATATAATCCGCTCCTCCCATAGCACCACCGGGGTGTCCCGATTTTGCATTTTCGACCATGGCAAGGGAAAGTACCCGGATGTTGTCGGCGGCTTTTTGAACAATGGTGTCTTTGATCATGGGCATAAGCTGTTTTTGTTTGGAAATTCAGGCCATAAAATTACCGTTTTTATTGGTATCATCCTGATATGTTTGTTATTTTTTGCTAAAAGTCAATTGTGGCAACCGGGATTACCCGGCAGGTATAATTACTGAAAAACCGTATTTTTGAAATTAAAAACCAGGCCATGGGATTGAAATGCGGCATCATTGGAATAGCCAATTCAGGAAAAACAACCCTGTTCAATTGCATCTCCGGCAAGAAAGCTGAAACCACAGATTTTGCCTTCAGTTCAAAACATTCGAATATTGGCATGGTCCATGTTCCGGATGAGAGATTGTACAAGATTGCAGAAATAATCAAACCGCAGAAAACCACACCGGCCACCGTTGAAATTGTGGATATTCCAGGCCTGACAAAAGGCGCCGGCAAGGGGGAGGGAGTGGGGAACCGTTTTTTGTCGGACATCGGGCAAACCGATGCCTTGCTGCATGTCGTCCGGTGCTTTGACCATCCAGGTCTTCCTCACATCGAAGGTTCGGTGGATCCTGTCAGGGATGTTGAGACCGTCAATCTGGAATTGCAGGTCAAGGACCTGGAGACTGTTGAGAAAAAAATTGATAAATACCGGAAAACAGCAAAAGCCGGGGATAAGGAAGCAGCCAGGGCCGTGGAGATACTGGACCTGTATAAAAAGCACCTGGAATCATTGAGGCCTGTTTCGGAAATACCGGATGATCCTGAACATAAGAAATATATTGATGATCTTTTTTTACTTACCGGCAAACCCGTTTTGTATGTATGCAATGTGGATGAAAAATCCCTCTCCGGTGAAAATCAATATGTCAGGCAGGTCAGCGAATACCTGAAAGATCAGGATGCAGAGCCGCTTGTCATTGCGGCTGCCCTTGAGGCCGAAATCACCGAACTGGATTCGGGGGAAGACAGGAAGGCTTTTCTGGAAGACGCGGGTTTGTCCGAACCCGGTGTCAATAAACTGGTGCGCAGTGCATATTCCTTGTTGAACCTGATCTCCTTTTTTACGGCAGCGGGTGAAAAAGAATTGCGGGCATGGACCCTGAAGAAGGGAATGACTGCAAGCCAGGCCGCGGGGGTCATTCACAGTGACATGGAGCGTGGATTTATCCGGGCAGAAGTCATCCATTACCCTGACTTTATACAATACGGATCGGAACCTGCCTGCCGTGAAGCAGGTAAATTGTCCGTGGAAGGGAAAAATTATGTGGTCCGGGACGGCGACATCCTGCATGTCCGGTTCAACATTTAAGCCTTCAATGTACCACCGGCCATGAAAAGAACCGTTTGTTTCCTTTATATTTTTTTCCTGCTGGGTACTCTGGCCGGTGCGCAAACAAAACTGAAAATCCGGGATGACAGTCTGCAAATATATTTGTCCGAACGGGGTGAGGCGTATGTTTCCGTTCTGCTGAAACGTCCCGGTCAGCTGGATGTTCTGGCCGGTTGCCATTCCGTGGACAAAGTTGAAGGGAACAGGGTATGGCTTTATGCCGGCCGGGGGGATCCGGAGCGTATCCGGGAAATGGGATTGCCGTTAGAGGTTTTGAGGCCTCCTTCACTAAAAAACAGACTGGCAGTTCCTGAAGGTGAAACAAGACAAGTATTTGTAAATGCCTATCCGGGTTACCGGGAATATTGTTCCTTTATGCAGGCTATGGCGGATTCATTTCCCGGAATCTGCAGGCTGGAAAAAATCGGTACTTCGGTCAGGGGAAAGGACCTGCTTTGCATGAAGATTACGGATCATCCGGGAAAAGATGAGGGGGAACCCTCTTTTTTTTATACATCCACCATGCATGGTGACGAAACGCTTGGTTTTGTGTTGCTGTCCAGACTCATATCTCATCTTTTGACCCGGTATGACCGGGATGCCAGGATCGCAAGACTGGTAAACAAACTCGAGATATGGATCAATCCCCTGGCCAATCCTGACGGCACATATTTTTTAAGCGATACAAGCGTGTACGGATCGATCAGGTTCAATTCCAACGGAATTGACCTGAACAGAAATTTCCCGGATCCCGGGGCCGGTCAGAATCCGGACGGAGAATCGTGGCAGCCGGAAACCATTGCCATGATGGATTTCATGAAAAGGATCAGACCGGTTCTTTCTGCAAATATCCATACCGGTGCAGAAGTGATCAATTATCCCTGGGATACCTGGGCAAGGCTGCATCCGGATGACAAATGGTACCGGACGTTGGCCCGCTCCTATGTAGATACCCTGCATAGGTACAACCCGGACTGTATGACCGGTTTCCATAACGGCATTACCAATGGATTTGACTGGTACTCCATTCAGGGTGGAAGACAGGATTATGTGAATTACTTTTTGTACGGGAGGGAAGTTACCATGGAGCTCAGTGACCGGAAAATCCCGGACCCCGGCCATCTGGATTCTTTCTGGCAGTGGAATTACCGGTCCCTTATCCAATACATGGAACAAACCTTCTCCGGAATACATGGCCGGGTCGAAGATGCCGACACCGGAGAACCGGTTGGGGCACTGATCGAAATTCCCGGTCACGATGCAGATCATTCGTATGTATATGCCGATTCATTGACGGGCAGGTTCATCAGGCTCCTGGAAGAAGGGTCATATCAATTGAAAGTCAGTGCAGAGGGGTACAGGGAAAAGCTTTTTTCCGGCGTGCGGGTACATTCCGGTGAGGCGGCAGAGGCGGTTTTCCCGCTGGAAATACTTCCGGATTCGCTTCCAAAAGAGACAATCATCATGGCCTATCCCAATCCGTTCCCCGTGAATACCATCATCCGTTTCCGCATGGAACACGGTTCACGTGCAGACATACGCATATACGGCATGACCGGGAAGCTGGTGGCAGAAAGCATTGGACGCTATTATCTTCCGGGTATCAACGAATTTAAATTCAATCCTCCCGGAAATACGTCCCGCATGTATATCTGCATGATCATTACGCCCCGGCGAACCATGGAAATCCTGCTTTTAAGAATACCGCGAAGGTTTTAGGAGGTTAAAAACTTTGATTACTTTTGCGGATATTTCGTGTATATTATGTTCACATGTGCTTTCAGGATCGCTTGTTTTTTTTCCGTAATGTGCCTGTGGTTTTGCGGAAATTATCCCGCATTTTCCCGGGAAGTCAGGGGCATTCCCCCGGAGAAGCCGAAGCTGGTGGTGGGAATAGTGATCGAACAGATGAGGACCGACCAGATATTCAGATACCGGGACCAACTGGCTGAAGGTGGTTTCAGCAGGTTGACGGATGGAGGCACTTTTTGCAGAAATGCCGGTTATCAGTATCCGGTCAATGAAACCGCTGTCGGACATGCAACCATATCCACGGGTGCGTTTCCGGCTTTTCATGGCATCATTGCCCGCAGCTGGTATGACGGACTCAGGGATGAGGTGGTTTATTGCGTGGAGGATGAGAACATGTATACTGTTGAGGGGCCTTATCCGGCAGGGCGCTTCTCGCCCGGAAAACTGCTGGCCGGAACCTTCGCGGACGAATTGAGGATATCCGGTTCATTCCGTTCCCGGGTGATCGGGATCGCGGCGGACCACAGTGCGGCCATCCTGTCTGCAGGTCATACGGCCAATGCAGCATATTGGTATGACGGGGAGAGCGGGAAATGGCTGACGAGCAGTTATTATGCTGATTCCTTGCCGGACTGGGTCAGGGGATTCAATGAAAAAAACCTTGCCGCTTCTTACCTGGACAGGATCTGGAAGCCCTTGCCGCTTCCGGTTGAGTGTCCCGGGCATTTATACAAAGATCCGGACAATGAAACGGGTATAAAGGGCCGTAATGCTTTTCCATATGATCTGGGGAAACTCAGCACGGGCAGAAAAGGGTACAGGGATTACTCACTGCTCATGTCCACCCCTTTCGGCAATACCCTCACCCTGGATTTTGCCATTGCAACGGTCATCAATGAGGAGCTTGGGAGTGACCGGCATACCGATTATCTGGCGATAGGACTCAATGCAACCGGGGAGATCAACCGTTTATTCGGAGCAGGTTCGCCCGAAGCGCTGGATGCATTCCTGCGGATGGACCGGGAGCTCGCGCATTTTTTCGGGTTCCTCGATCAGGAGGTCGGACTTGAAAATACACTGATATTTCTTACGGCCGATTCCGGTGCCTCGTATGGCCACGGGTGGCTGAACAAGCTCGGGATTCCCGCCGGCGAATTCAATCAGGACGCGGCCGTTTCATTGCTGTCAAGTTATCTGAACATTGTTTACGGAAAAGGTACATGGGTAAAATATTACCATGCCCGGCAGATATATCTGAACCGCGAACTGATCGAGGATTCCAATCTTGACCTGGAAGATTTTCAGGAAAGGGTGGCCATGTTTATGATTCAGTTTGAAGGCATTTCAAATGCGGCGACTGCTTATTCCCTGCAATCCGGGGAGTTTACCAAAGGGATTCTTTCAGAAATGCAAAACGGATTTCATCAGAAACGATCGGGTGATGTGATCATCAGCCTTTCTCCCGGCTGGTACGAAAAGGATCCTTCCTATTCCCCCGAAGATCATGTTCCCCTGATCTGGTACGGGTGGAAGATCAAAAGGAAGGTTATCAACCGCCTGGTAAGCATGACCGATATTGCTCCCACCCTGTGCACCTTTCTGAATATAGCATTTCCCAATACTGCTTCCGGAGAAGTGATCCTGGAAATTCTGGAATGAGCATGACCGTGATGTCCCTATCATCCGCCCTTATTGATTGCGGAAAGGGAGCTGATGAAAGAAGGATCTTCCTGGATGGCATTCCCAATGACCACCATATCCGCTCCGGCCTCCAATACTGCTTCAATGGCAGCTCTGTTTCTGATCCCTCCCCCTACGATCAAAGGAATTGAAATGCTTTTTCTGACTTCCCGGATCAAATGTGTTTTGACATAGTTTTCTGCACCGCTCCCGGCTTCCAAATATATTAACTTGTGGCCGAGCATTTCACCGGCCATGGCGGTTGCAGTGACCAGATCTGTTTTGCCGGCGGGAATGGGTTTGGTATTGGTGACATATTCGACCGATGTGGTCCTGCCGTTCTCGATCAGGATATATCCGGTGGGAATAACCTCCAGACCGCTTTTTCTGAGCAAGGGCGCTGCGGTTACATGATTCCCGATCAGGTATTCGGGATTTCTGCCCGAGATCAGGCACAGCAACAGAATGCCATCCGCATTTCCGGATATTTGCAATACATTGCCCGGAAAAAGAAGAACCGGACATTTTGTATATTCCTTCATGGTTTTGACCGATTCATCCACAGATGTGGAAACCAGGCTGCCGCCCACCAGGATATAATCGATTCCCGATTGTTCGATATCCCTTGAGATTATCCCCAGGGAGGCCGGATCATATTCATCCGGATCGATCAGGATCCCGATCAGTTTCTTTTTCTGGCTTTTTTCTATGATGTCCGTATAGATCATTTGCAGCACCAGACAATGATGTAATTATCCATCCGGAAATAGTTCAGGTTGAATGTTTCCGTTCTTTCCGGCAGGACGGCTTTTCCGTGCAATATGCCCGAATCTTCAGGCATAAAGGGATCGATGATCAGGTTTTTTTTGAAGTTCAGTCCCTTTTTGTCATTGATTTTATAAAGGGCTTCCTTGGCACACCAATGAATATATAAATGATAAGACATCAGGAGGGGATCATCGGCAACTTTTTCCCGGGGATGGATGAATTTATCCTCGATCTTACTGATGCGGTGAGACATATATTCAAGATCGATCCCCACCCGCCTGATTTTACTCATTAATATTGAGGTAAAACGGTTGGAATGAGAAATACTTAAGTTGCAGGAGTCGTTTTCAAGAAATGGCTTGCGCTCTTTATTGTAAATGATCCTGTTTTCTTTTCCCGTCATACGGGTGACCAGGTTTCTTACGCTCAGCCATTCCAGTTTGCGGTTAGGGTTCCTGAAACCCTCCAGGATCAGGATATCCTGATCATTCAGGGTACAATCCTTTTTCAGGCTGTGATAATCTTCATTGATCTCCCATATTCCGAGATCACAGCCCTGTTTCATATGTTTGTGGAACACCAGGCCCATAATCAATGTTTTCGTGCACGTTAATTTAATAATATATTTATTTGCGCTGGTCTTTCCATTGAAATGTTTCCATCAGATGCAGCACGTCTTTTTGCAGGAAATCGATGACCGGAGCCAGGGAATCTGCATCGGGTGTAACGTTGAGATACAAGGAGCCCCGGAGGAAATGATCTGTGCTGTCGGTCAGGTAAAATTGCATATTTGAAGCCGCGTTCCCTTTGATGTCGTACAGCAGTCCGTATACCTCCCCTGCAGGTTTCGAAAATACTTTTTCACGGATCGCATCAGCCCGGATGGTATGCTTGTAGGCAAGGGTTCTGCTGTCTTCAGTGTATTCAGACAAGTTATCATGAATTCTTTTATAGCTGATGTGGATATTTCCGTCATATGCCGGGAAAAAGATATCCATCCAGCAGGGTTCTCCGCCATCCCTGGTATAGGGGATGATCTTTGCGTATACGGGATATTCGAAGACAAAGGGACAGATGCTGTCAAATTTACGGTATTTTTTTTCGGGGAAATCAATTCTCAGATATCCCCTGGGTTTGGGTGTGAATTTGCTTTTGCAGGAAAATGCCAGGGCACTGATGAGCAGCAATATGACCGGTCGGGCCAGCCAGCAAATAATATTACGGTACATGGCTGGGTTTTTTATTTATTCGAACGGTTTCTTGATGGTTACTTTAATCGATTTGATCCTTCTCCTGTCCACTGCTTCTATAATGAACTTCAGATTTCTGTATGGGATTACTTCGCCTCTGGCAGGGATTTCCCCCTTGAGCTCAAGGATCAGACCTGCCAGTGTGTCTGCATCTCCTTTTACTTCCCTGAAGATGTCATCGGGTGCATCGATGATTCTGTAAAAGTCATTCAGCAGGATCTTTCCGTTGAACAGATAATTCTGGCCATCGATTTGCGTATAGAGGATTTCCTTTTCATCGGATTCATCAATAATGTCGCCCACGATTTCTTCAATGATGTCTTCAAGGGTTATGATGCCGTTGGCTCCGCCGAATTCGTCAACCACGATTGCCATGTGGATCTTTTTCATCTGAAATTCGTGAAGCAGGTCACTGATCTTTTTGTTTTCCGGCACAAAATAGGGCGGCCGGATCAGTGATTGCCACTTGAAATTGTCTTTTTTATGCAAGTGGGGCAGAAGGTCCTTGATATACAAAATGCCACGTGTATTGTCAAAGGTTTCTTCGTAAACCGGGATCCTCGAATAACCGGAATCGACCACCATCTTGATCAGATTGCCCGGTTTGGCCTTGATATCGGTTGCCACCACATCGATCCTGGGTTTCATGATCTCCTTCACGTCAATGTTTGAAAACTTGACGATCCCTTCAAGAATGTTCTTGTCTTCCTTTATGTCGTCCGAAGTAAGCTCGAGGGCATCGGATATTTCATCCATGGAAAGATTCTGGCGTTTTTTCCTGAGCTTTTGGCTGACCAGGTTGCCTGACCTGATCAGGAAGGTGCTGACAGGTTTGAAAAACTCCTTCAGGTAATAAAGGGGGAAAGCCATTGCACATGAGAAACTCAGGGGATTGTGGTTTGCAAATATTTTGGGTAAAATTTCCCCGAAAAGCAACAAGATAAATGTGATCACGATCACCTGGAATATGAAGCCCAAAACGGCTGATTTGCTGAAATCGATGATCGAGTAAGTAATATAGCTTGAAATGATGATGATGCCCACATTGATGAAGTTGTTGGAGATGAGAATAGTGGCCAGCAGCCGTTCGGGTTCTTTCAGCAATTTGAGCACCAATCCCGGCTTTTTGCCCTGACGGACCTCCAGGTCCGATTTTTCAGACGGACCAATGGAGAAAAAAGCAATCTCTGAACCGGAAATGGCAGCAGAAAAGAATAAAAGAACAACCACCGCCGATATTCCGAACAGAATGCCTGTGGTAAAGGGTTTGAATGCGATGTCAATACCAGTCAGTAATACTGGTACATGAGGTTCTATGTCCAACCTGGTTCGGTATTTTAATGGTTTTCAGAATGGAAGGTCATCATTCTCATCTTCGGAAGAGTCGGGTTCATCAAATGATTCTTCCTGTTTACCGGAATCTTCCTTTGCAGTTCCCGGTTCTGATTGGGTGCCGGATTCAGCGGTTTCCGCTTTTTTGCCCAGCATTTGCATATTGTCGCCAATGATCTCTGTAATGTATCTTTTGTTGCCTTCCCGGTCATCCCAGGAGCGTGTCCTGATCTTGCCTTCGATATAAAGCAGGGAACCCTTCCTTACATATTTGTCTGCGATTTCTGCCAGTCCTCTCCACAGAACAATGTTGTGCCATTCGGTGGTGGTAACCCGCTCACCATCTTTGTTCCTGTATGTTTCGCTGGTAGCCAACGGGAAATTGCAGACCGCAGTACCGCTTTCAAGATACCTGATCTCGGGATCCTTGCCCACATTGCCCACCAGGACTACTTTATTGACTGACATAGAAAGTTCATTAAAAGGTCCACGAAATACAAATGTATATACGAAAATTCACAAAGCAAAATATGCCCTGACGATTTTGTTTTTGTTCAGCCATGAATCGATCAGCCGCGGTACCGGGATGTCTTTGAAGTGATCCGCGTGTACCGGATTGTGCCCCGATAAGGGCTGCAGGCTGTCCCCGGAATAGTAACCCAACCCCTGCCATGCTTTCATGACCGCGGGAAACTTTTTCATGAATCTATGGAAATAACCGATTCCCCGGGATGCCCTGGTTTGCTGAAGAACAACTTCCGAAACCCGGATGACATAAGGGTCACGCGAGTTCCGCCACGGCAGTTTCCGGCGGTTTTTAAGATTCCGGTTCTTTATGATTATGCTGAAACTCTTCACAATGAGCCAAAAATAATGGAATTTGTATTTCATTTATTGACAGAAACAATTATATTTGCAACTCATAGTGAAGATATTAATGTAAAATATTGATAATTAAAGTTTTTTAAAAATGACAAAAGCGGATATTGTAAACGAGATCTCAAGGAATACGGGAATTGAGAAAATTACCGTACAAAAGACCATTGAAGCATTTATGGAAACGGTCAAGGATTCTTTGGTCAAGGATAAAAACGTTTATCTCAGGGGTTTCGGCAGTTTTATTGTAAAAAAACGGGCCAAGAAAACGGCCAGGAATATTTCCAAAAACACCACCATCATTATTCCTGAACATTACATTCCTTCGTTCAAACCTGCCAAGTCTTTTGTTCAAAAGGTGAAAGCAAACGTCAAAGGGTAATGATCCAATCTGTTTAAAGAGGAGGGCAAGATATGCCAAGTGGAAAGAAGAAAAAAAGACATAAAATGTCTACCCACAAGCGGAAGAAGCGACTGAGGAAAAACAGGCACAAAAAGAAGAAATAAGCCACATTCTTTTTTATTGAAAGTCAGGGAAAATCATGCCCGACGGCCCGGATTGCCAGCGCTTGCCGGATTTTTTATACAGATGTTTCCCCGGGCAATAACATTCAACTAATATGAGGCGGTTTTGAGTAACGACGTGTTACATGATCTGTTCATTAATGTATCTTCTTCCGAGATTACCATAGCGTTGCTGGCAAACAGAAAGCTCATCGAGCTGAACAAGGAAAAAACCAGCATTCAATTCAACGTAGGTGATATTTATCTCGGAAAGGTCAAAAAGATTATGCCCGGACTCAATGCGGCGTTTATCGATATCGGTTATGATAAGGATGCTTTTTTGCATTACCACGACCTGGGTCCCCAGTTCAGGTCCCTTCAGAAATATTTGAGGTTAGGCATGACCCGCAAGGGCAAAGTGCTTACCATCCAGAAATTCAAAAGGGAACCGGATATCAGAAAAGACGGGCAGATCGGCCAGGTTCTTTCCGCCGGTCAGGATGTCCTTGTTCAGATCGTTAAGGAGCCCATTTCCACCAAAGGGCCTCGTTTAAGTTCGGAGATAAGCATTGCCGGAAGGAATTTGGTTCTTTTGCCTTTTTCCGATAAAGTATCGGTATCCCAGAAAATTGAATCTCCGGAGGAAAGAAGCCGGCTGAAACGGCTGTTGCTTAGTATAAAACCCAGAAACTACGGGGTGATCGTAAGAACGGTTGCTGAAAATAAGAAAGTGGCCGAACTGGATGCAGAATTAAGGAGCCTGGTGAAGAAATGGCAATCGGCATTCGAAAAAATGAAAAATGTTTCTTCTCCGAATCTGGTACTTAGTGAATTGAACAGGACTTCGGCCATTCTCAGAGATATGCTGGGGGTTTCTTTCAACAGCATTCATGTGAATGATCCTGCATTATACAGGGAAATCAAGGAGTACATCAGTAAAATCGTTCCGGAAAAAGAAAAGATCGTCAAACTTTATAACGGGAAAATTCCCATATTTGAAAAATTTGGTCTGGAGAAGCAGATCAAAAACCTGTTTGGCAGGACCGTCTCATTTAAAAACGGGGCTTATCTGATTATTGAACATACGGAAGCATTGCATGTGGTCGATGTCAACAGTGGCAACCGTTCCAAAACTGCCGGCAACCAGGAAACCAATGCCCTGGAGGTGAACATGGCTGCAGCTGAAGAAATTGCCAGGCAACTGCGGTTGCGGGATATGGGAGGCATCATTGTGGTCGATTTCATCGATATGCAAAACAATGATCATAAGCAGCAGGTATTTGACAAGGTACGTGAGCATATGTCCAGGGACCGTGCCAGAAACAGCATCCTGCCCCTCAGCAAATTCGGATTGATGCAGATCACACGGCAACGTGTAAGGCCCGAGACGGACATTGACGTCAGTGAGACCTGTCCGACCTGCAGGGGAAAAGGCAGGATCACCCCGAGTTTGCATATCGTGGATGAGATCCAGAATAAGGTCAGGGAAATTGCCGGAGAAAAGAAAGTAAAAAAGCTGCAGATACATATGCATCCCTTTATTGCCGCTTATCTGCGGCAGGGAGTGTTTTCCCTGCGCAGAAAGTGGCAGCGGGCCTTCAATTTGAAGATCAGGATCGTGCCCAGGGATGCCTTCACGCTCATGGAATATAAATTCCTGGACAGCCAGGGGGAAGAGATCCGTAATATACCGGTGCAATATCAGGGATCGTGAAAGAAAAAATCATATTCAGCCTCATTTTTGTGCTGTTTCTGGGTCAGGCCTCACGGGCACAGATCGCGGATCCCGTCAAATGGGAGTTCTATACGAAACGGGTAAGCGGGGAGCGAACGGACTTGTATTTCAAGGCTGTCATTGAAGAAAACTGGCATATGTACGGCCATGATATTCCGGAGGGCGGTCCGGTCCCAACCCGCTTTGATTTTAAAGATACCGGTCCGGCCCGGCTCCTGGGCCCAATTGAAGCACTCTCGGAAGCACGGGTGAAATATGATCCGTCCTTTGACATGGAGCTCAGGCTTTTCGATCACCGGGCTTTATTCAGGCAAAAACTGGAGCATGACCCCGGAAGTTCTTTTTCTGTCGCGGGTATCCTGGAATATATGTGTTGTGATGACCATCAGTGCCTTCCTCCCAGGGAAGTTAAGTTTTCTTTCCGGATCGGGGAAGACAATCCGGCCCCCGGCAGCCATGAAATGAAAACAGGGACTGAAAAAAAAAGCCTGTTGCTTTTTTTTATGATCTCTTTTGTGGCCGGATTTGCGGGGATCCTTACACCCTGTGTTTTCCCCATGATCCCGATGACGGTCACTTTTTTCATGCGGGGCAGTGAGAACCGGATGCGGGCCATCATCAAGGGGCTCATCTTTGGTTTTTCCATTGTGCTGATATACACTTTGGTGGGTTTTTTGGTTTCACTGACCAGCATTGGTGCGGATTTTACGAACCAGCTTGGAACCCACTGGATACCCAACATTTTGTTTTTCCTGTTATTCATGGTTTTTGCTGCTTCGTTTCTGGGCATGTTTGAGATCGTATTGCCCGGCCGGTGGGTAAAAAAAGCCGATCAGCAAGCCGACCGCGGAGGATATTGGGGTGCCTTCTTTATGGGGCTTACCCTGGTCCTGGTATCATTCTCCTGCACGGGGCCCATCATCGGGGCCTTGCTGGTGGAATCTGCCGGCGGATTGGCACTGAAGCCGATTCTGGGGATGTTTGGATTTTCCCTGGCCTTTGCCCTGCCTTTCACACTTTTGTCCATTTTCCCATCATGGCTCAACGCGCTGCCCAAATCAGGGGGTTGGTTGAATACAGTCAAAGTATTCGTGGGATTTGTATTGCTGGCCCTGGGCCTGAAATTTCTATCGGTTGTTGATCAGAGCTATCATTTGGGATTGCTGAGCCGGGAAGTATTTCTGGCTGCATGGATCGTGATCTTTTCAATGTCCGGTTTCTATTTGCTTGGAAAACTGAAGCTCCCCCACGACAGTGATCTGCCGCATGTTGGGGTAGGCAGACTCATATCATCCATGATCGTTTTTGTCTTTGTCCTGTATATGGTGCCCGGTCTTTTTGGGGCACCGCTCCGGGCCATTGCTCCGCTCATTCCGCCCAAATCGGCCCAGGTATTTGACCTGACCGGAACCCGGTCCCGTGTTTTGGAACGCGGGGGAATCCCCGGTGAAGGGAATGCTGTGTGCGGGGTGCCCAGCTATGCCGGCTTTCTTGAATTGCCCTATGGCCTGGAAGGATATTTCGTTTATGAAGAAGGGATGGCCTGTGCAAAAGAGCTGAATAAGCCCGTCCTGCTTGATTTCAAGGGCCATGCATGTGCAAACTGCAAAGAGATGGAAGCCAGGGTCTGGTCAGACCCCCTGGTGCTTGAAAAGCTGAAAAAATACCTGATCATTGCCCTGTATACGGATGACCGGACCAAATTGCCTGAGGAAGAATGGATCAGGTCTTCACATGACGGCAAATTAAAGAAGACCCTGGGGAAAAAGAACCTCAGCCTTGAAATTACACGGTTCGGGACCAATACCCAGCCGCTGTATGTATTGCTGGATCATGACGGAGATACCCTTGTCTTTCCCATGGGCCATACATTGGATGTTGAACGGTTTATCGGATTCCTTGACAGGGGCCTGCAAAGGTTTTATGACGGCAAGTCACTTAAAACGGCGGATGGTTGAGCTGACCAATGTATACAGGATCATCAGGATGGAGAAAAAACCCGCGATACGGGCCATGAAATCGCCGTGCCGGACGTAAAAGGTTTTTTCACGGGAAGCGTTCAGCGTGCACCGGATGGCATCCGGAACCCAGTATTCCGTCCGGCACAATATTTCACCTTTCTGGTTGATGAATGAAGAAATGCCCGTGTTGGCGGATCTCGCGATACTCCTTCTGGTTTCAATGGCCCGGATTCTGGAAAATCCATGATGCTGCCGGTATCCCGGAGTATCCCCCCACCATCCGTCATTGGTAATGACGAAGATCAGATTGGCTCCGGCTTTAACATATTCGGTTACGAATTCACCGAAAACGGATTCATAGCAAATGGCAGTTCCGATCCCCTTGGAATCTCCCGGAGAGAAAAGACATTCCCGGTTTTTTTGTGTGCCGTGGCTTCTGAAGGTGCCTCCCAGCCGGAGGGTGAGTTTTTCAAGAAACCTGAGATACCGGGGATAGGGCATTTTTTCAACCCCTGCAACCAGTTTGGATTTCCGGTATATCTGAATATTATCCGTGGAATCGATCTGTATGGAGGAATTGAAGCTGTCATACCAGATATTGGTTCCCGGGATTTTGCTGGCCGTGGGGGGTATTTCATCCCTTGAACGGTAACGCTTATAGGAAGTGAGTCCGACCACGAACTTTGCCCCGGGGTATTTTTCCAGAAAAGACCGTATGGCCAGAATGCTGGGATTTATGTGCATATTCTGTTCCCATACATTGTCATTGATGAATGTCTCGGGAGCGACAAAATAATCAGTTGCCGGTGTGCCCAGTGAGTCGGCCAGACGCAGCAAAATATCCATTTGTTCTTCCGGCGGGAGTCCGCCGAATTTTTCCTCGTACGGATCGATGTTGGGTTGAAGGACAACGATCTCGCAGGGATTTTTCTCCTCATGGTATGTTTTGAATATTAAAAATGATACAGCCGGGGGAACAAGGACAAATACGGACAGAACAATGCCCAGGTACAGGGTTTTGCGACTTTTCCGTGACCGGATGAATTCTTTGATCAGATGAAACAGGATGATGTTTACCAGAAGGATCCAGCAGGTTCCGCCCAGTGTGCCGGTATATTCGTACCATTGAATGAGCAGGATGTCATTGGCCAGTCCGTTCCCCAGGTTCAGCCACGGCCAGGAAATCTCAGCATTCAGATAGAAGTATTCATAGCTCAGCCAGTAGACCAGTAAGCTGAAATATCCCATGCTGCTTCCCAGTTTTCTCCTGGAGAAGTGAAAAAGCCAAAAAACGCCTGACATCAAAAGGGTGTTGATGAATACGGCCAGAAGCATGCCCGCCGGGGAAGCATTGACTATCCACCATGTGGTGATCAGGTTCCAGGACAGAAACGTGAGGGCAGAATACAAAAATGCCTTAAAGGATACATATTTTTGGCGGTTCAGGTACAAATGCTCTTCGACAAACAACAATGGGATCCACGCAAAAAGGAGGGTGATCGACGGTCCTTTTTCATACCATGCCACACTCAGTAATATGCCGGAGAAGATTGCGCTGATTATTGGCTTGTTTCCCCTCATCCTGATTTATTTTTTTGTTGCCGGCTTCCCTCAGGCTGTCCACTTGCCTGGCCGGCGAACCCCCATTTTGAAAAACGATGTTGATCAACGGATTGATTCACGGATCAATGACGGGATTTTTATTGTCCTGAGTCAATTTGCAAAAATATGAAAAACCGGCAGATTAATGGATGTATTGACATTTTTGCAATATATTTGGTATAAATGTGTCCGGAATGGCAGAAAAAAAACTGATCGATACGGAAGATATTCTTGAGGCAGCCCGGCTGAACGGATTTGCGGGGGAAAGCGCTGCCAGGGTCATGATGCTTCTTCTACGTTTTCGCAGGATCAACAAATTGTATGCCCAGAACCTGGATAAAGAGGGGATTGATTTCATCGATTCGATGATCACGCAACTGAGGATCAATTATGAGGTCATCCCGCAGGAGGTCCTCCGTATCCCCCGGCAAGGTCCATTCATTATTGTATGCAACCATCCTTACGGAGGGATTGACGGTATGTTGCTGATCAAGATCGTTTCCGGGATCAGGGATGACTTCCGGTCGATGCCCGATTTTCTGCTGGAACGCATCGGGCCCCTCCGTCAACACATATTCACCGGAAATCCCTTTCTGACTGCAGATCGCGGAAAGTCCGGGTCTGCCCTGGCATATGTAAAACAAGTTCTGCAGCACCTGGAAAACGGGGGGGGGCTGGGAATCTTCCCGGCGGGTGAGATATCTTCCTATACACAACCTTCCAATGTCATTTCGGATCCACAATGGATATATCCGGTGGTCAAAATGATCAAAAAGGCCAAAGTCCCTGTTATACCGGTTTTTTTTCAGGGCAGGAACAGCAAGCTTTTTCATATTCTCGGCTTGATCCATCCTACCCTGAAAGCCGTTAAACTGCCTTCCGAACTGTTCAACAAGAAGAAAAGGACCGTTCGTATCCGCATTGGCAATCCCATTCCGGTAAAAGAACAGAACGATTTTGCAGATATTTCCCGTTACGGGAGGTTCCTCAGGAGCAAAGCCTACGCACTTGGATCTTCCCTGGAAGTGAAAAAATTCTATTCATTTCGAATGAGAAGACTTAAGAAGGCGAGTCCGGTCATCGAACCCATCGATCCTGAAAAGATCCGGGATGAAATACAACGGATCAAGCCCGAGAACCAGTTGTTTAAAAACATGAATTACCGGATTTACTGTGTGCCCAGTGTGGATATTCCCAATATTATGAATGAACTGGGAAGATTGCGTGAGATCACCTTCCGGGAGATCGGAGAAGGCACCAACCAGTCCATGGACATCGACGAATTCGATCTTTATTACCACCAGCTATTTGTCTGGGATGAAGAGCGGCAGCAGATCGTGGGGGCCTACCGGATAGGCAAAGGAAAGGAGATCATGGAGCAATACGGCATCAGGGGATTCTATATTCACACCCTGTTCAGGATTAATAAACGTTTTTTCCCTGTGCTCAGACAATCCCTTGAACTGGGCCGGTCTTTCATCGTTTCGGAATACCAGAAGAAACCGATGCCATTGTTCCTGTTATGGAAAGGCATTTTGTATTTCCTTCTGAAAAACCCTGAATACAGATATCTGATCGGCCCGGTCAGCATAAGCAGCCGCTTTTCAAATTTCTCCCGGGGTGTGATTATCGGGTTTATTATCAGGAATTACCTGCACAAAGGGTTTGCAAGGTATATCCGTCCCAGGAAAAAATTCAGGGTCAGGGACAGCAACATTGATACCGAGCTCTTGTTCGGGCCGGACGGAGACATCAATAAACTTGACAGACTCCTGAAGGATATTGAGGTGAGTAATATCAACATGCCCGTTCTTCTGAAAAAATACCTGAAGCAGAACGGAAAGATCATCGGTTTCAATGTGGACCCGAAATTCAACAATGCACTGGACGGTCTCATGATCCTGGATCTTTATGACGTGCCTCCGGAAACCATATCGGCACTTTCCAGGGAGGTCAATGATGAAAGCATCCTGGACCGGTTTACATACAGCAATATATACAAAACCGATACTCCCGCGGCGTCATGATCCCGGAGTGTATTCCGGGAGTCCGGATACATTTTTTTAAAGTTTTTCTATAATGGAATGCTAACGAAAACCTGATCGGATCATGCTGGACAAGAATATTTTCGTGCCCCCCGTAACCAATGAGCCGGTAAAAAACTACAGGCCGGGGTCCCCGGAGAGAAAAAAACTGAGTCAGGCAATCAAGGATGCCCGGTCTGAAGAGGTGGAGGTGCCCATGTGGATCGGGGGAAAAGGGATTAATACCGGGTCGTTGGTGCGTATGTCACCTCCGCATGAACACAAATACACCCTGGGACATTTTCATCAGGGCAATGAAACGCATGTTGAAATGGCCATAAAGGAAGCACTTGAGTCCCGCACGGTATGGACAGGAATGAACTGGGAGCACAGGGCTTCCGTGTTTTTGCGTGCTGCGGAATTGATTGCCGGGCCGTACCGGGCAAGGATGAATGCTGCCACCATGATCGGGCAATCGAAAAACGTACATCAGGCTGAGATCGATTCTGCCTGCGAACTGGTGGATTTTTTACGCTTCAATGTGAAATACATGGAGCAGATCATGCTTGAACAGCCATATTCACCGGTTGGTACGTGGAACAGGACGGAACAAAGGCCTCTGGAAGGATTTGTTTTTGCGCTGACCCCTTTCAATTTTACCTCCATTGCCGGGAATTTGCCGACCGCTCCGGCAATCATGGGCAATACTGTGGTCTGGAAACCTTCAAGAACGCAGGTATACAGTGCCAGGGTATTTATGAATGTGCTCAGAGAGGCCGGTTTGCCGGACGGAGTGATCAATATGATCCTTGTTTCCGGGCCGGTTGCAGGGAAGGTCATACTTAACCACCATGATTTTGCAGGAATACATTTTACCGGGTCTACCGAGGTTTTTCAGGGGATATGGAAAATGATCGGCAAAAATATAGGCCGGTACAGAACATATCCCAGAATGGTCGGCGAAACCGGGGGAAAGAATTTTTTACTGGCACATCCGTCGGCGGTGACCCGGCAGGTGGTGACCGCAATGCTGAGGGGTGCATTTGAATACCAGGGACAGAAATGCTCGGCAGTTTCCCGGGCCTATATGCCGTCCAACCTGTGGCCGGAAATTAAAAAGATGCTTCAGGAAGAGTTGAAATCATTCAGGATGGGGCCTCCCGAAGATTTTTCGAACTTTTTCAATGCGGTCATTGACCAGGCTTCCTTTGACAAGCTGACCACCTACATTGACCAGGTGCAAAAGGACAGGGATGCGGACATCATCATGGGAGGGCATTATGACAAATCCGAAGGGTATTATATAGAACCGACCGTTGTACTGTCCCGGAACCCGAAATATGTAACCATGGTCGAAGAATTGTTCGGTCCGGTGCTGACCGTTTTCGTTTACAATGAAAAAGATTATGCCCCGGCACTTGATCTTGTGGATGAGACCTCGCCCTATGGCCTGACCGGCGCCTTGTTTGCCACCGACCGCCTGGCTATTGAACAGGGGACTTTGCGCTTGTCCGGGACAGCCGGCAATTTTTATATCAATGACAAACCCACAGGGGCGATTATCGGCCAACAGCCTTTCGGGGGGGGCAGAGCTTCGGGGACCAACGATAAAGCGGGATCGGTGATCAATATGCTCCGGTGGGTTTCTCCAAGGTCGGTCAAGGAGAATTTCCTTCCCCCGGAAGAATACAGGTATCCGTTCCTTGAGCCCGAATAGGAATTGTTGATAAATATACCGGACTATTCAAATGAATTCTTTAAGCTCTGCAAAGGATTCTTTAAATTTGCCTGAAGAACATTTGAGAGATCCATGGAAAGGATTTGGATGAAAATCCCTTATTTCTTAAGGAATAAATACTCAATCACGCTGCTGATCGTATTTGTCTGGATTCTGGTCTTCGACAGGAACAATTTGATCGACAGGATAAAAATCATGCATGAGCTGAATCTTCTGGAGAATGTAAAACAATACTATCTGGAAAGGATCGGGGAAGACAGCCGGAAACTGAATGAACTGAAGACTGACCGGGAAAACCTTGAAAAATTTGCCCGGGAAGAGTACCTGATGAAGAAAAAAGACGAGGACATTTTCATCATTGTGGAAGAATAGAATGGAACGGATCCTGTTACTTTCCCTCCCCCTGAATGTTTCTGTAATAATCAAGCAAATCCCTGCAATCCGGTTTGGGATGAGGAAAAAAACCGGATTCCCGAAGCAGCATATCCGCCGCCTTTTCAACCGCTTGCCTTTGAAATTGCTCCCTGTGCAGATGGTTCAGAAATTTAAGGATCCAAAGCATGTTGTATCGCAGGAAAAATCTTTTGTTAAAATGTTCCCTGGCAGATGAATTCCGGTTGATCTCTGATATTTCTTCAAAAAATGATCCTGAGGAAAGATATTTGGCGGTCACCGGGGACAATTTTCCCAGAGAACGGTTGACTTGCTCTGTGCCGCTCCGGTAGAAACGGTCTTTATGTTGGTAAAATTCCCGGAGCAATGAAAAAGATTGCCAGTGATATGTATAAAAGCAGGGGTCCGGACTTTTCAGGATATTGTGAACCGCCGGTCCTGTCCCGAAAATGACACGGGTTGAAGGTCTGGGGGAAGGATGCACTGTAGTGGTATTGATTTCGGAGAAACGGGTGTGGGGTATGATCTTGTGCAGGAAATAAAAATCCTCTCCCGATTTTCTTTTGTTCATTCCACCGTGTGCTGCATATACATATGCTTTGACACAGAAACAGGATCCGACGGTATGGTATGCATAGGGAAATCCGGAATTCCTGATCCCCTGGACGTAATACCGCATATGAAGTTCATAGCGGCAGATTGCATGATAAACCGTTTGATCGAATTCTTTGCCTTCCAGGGGATGTTCGAAATATATGGAAGACCCGCCGGTCTCCGGTTGTTTATTGAAATGATCGTGCAGGGACCGGAAAAAATTCTTCCGGCAGGTAGCATCTGCATCGAATGAAACGATGATCCCTTCCGGTTTCCGGATGGTATGAAAACGGAACAGCGCCTCATCCATCCCCGCCTTCCTTGCATACCCGGCACCGGCCCGCTTGTCCGGGATTTTATGCAAATGAATGATGTGGGTATTGAAATGATCTTCACAATGCGTACGGCACCATTGTTTTATTTCAAGGATGGTTTTCAGATTGCGGGAGAGGACACCGGCAGAAGATCTTTCGGAAGAGTTGACCACAACGATGATTTCAACCGGCCACTCTTTTTGGGCTGACTGATGTAATGAATGCAGTGTTTTGAGGATACCGGGCTCGTTCATGCAGGGAATGACCACGATAAAGTGTAAATTCCCCGGGGTTGGTTCCGAAATCCTGCCTTCAACAATATTGTTCCTGTTAAGATATGAACCGATGGCGCGGATCATTATTGATCTTTCCCGGGATTGTTCCGTTTGTATGAACGGTTGAGTCCTTCAATCACCGTATCGGTAATGTCCAGGGAGTTTTTTGCATACAAAAGATTGTCCCCGAAACTGTTGGAGAATATGAAATCATATTTGCCGTCCCGGTTGTATTCTTCCAGATACTCAATGATGCTGTTGATCAGCTTTCTGTTCATAACCTGTTCTTCTTCAGCCAGTTCCATGCTCATGTTGTCCCGTAGTCGCAGCAGGTTTTGCTGTTCCTGCCTCAATTGCTGCTCAAGTTCAGCAGCTTCACGGCGGGTAACCAAACCTTTCTGGATTTTTCCCTGAAAATCAGAAGCACTCTTTTCATAATCCTTTGACCTGGAATTCAATTCCGATTCAAGAGTGCTTTGTTTTTCAGACAGTTCATCTCTCAGATCATAGAAATAATCATAATTGTTCAGTACCGTGTCAATGTTTATGTATGCCAGAGACAATACCGTATCCTGTTGATTTTGTGTTTCACTCACGGTGGTTTCAGGTTCACCGGACTTGCCTGTAAAATGCAGGATGTACAGAAGGATCACGGCTGCTGCCAGAACCCCGTTGAGGATAATCCATATTTTTTTCATCATGGCAGAATTCTCGTTTAATGCTTATGCTGCAAATATAATTTTTTATACAATACAATTGCCAATAAGTGTTGGAAAACCAGAAGGGTTCTCAGAATTCAGGACAGGGCACCATATGTTTCTTCTTCTTCCTCCGGGTGGTCTCAAATTCGTATATCAGGGCGATTTCATGAGCGCCACCGGTGGATGTCAGGAGTCTGTTTATAGTGAAATCATAACTGTAGCCGATGCTGAACTGTTCAATTTTGTATCCCACCAGGAATGCAACCGCATCTCCCCGTGGATCCCTGTTCAGAAAAGGGATCCCCCTGTACCATAGTCCGAATACCAAAGGATTCTTATACCAGTATACGCCGAGGTCAAGCTGGGTGATATTGTCCTGATATTTAAACAGGAAAGCAAGAGAAAGGGTTTCGTCAACGGGCTTTAGCAAGCGGCCTTTTCTGATGATCTGTGTTCCGCCGAAAACAGAGATCTTCATGGGCAACCGGGTTTCGTTGCCGTACAAGGAGGCATTGGGGCGTAAAAGATGATCAACGGATGTTCCGAACCAGTGTTTATCAGAGTAGACCAGCAATGATGTATTGAAATCCACATCTCCTTTGTTCTGAAGGGTAGGTACCTGTATGGTGGGTGTTATGCCCCCCGGGGAGAGCTGGTCTCCCCATAAAAGCTTATTGAAATCAAGTCCGGCCTGGGTATACATGAAATGAATGCCCGGACGGATATGCCATACGTGTGAGGCCTGGAAATCGTAAGAATACTGAACGCCGAAGTTTGTTGTGCTCAGGTCACCGGATCCTGCCACATCCCTGAGGAAGAACAAAGCCACCCCGCTGTTGAAATTTGAAAAGAAATGATCGTATGAAAAAGTATAGGTGACAAAAGGCGCGGGCAGACTGGGCCATTGATTCCGGTATGTGGATGCAATCCTGTGTTGCTGGGTTGCACCCGCGAAAGAGGGGGCCAGGTATAATGGATTGGAATAGAACTGGGTGAATTGGGGATCCTGACCATTCAGCGTCCGGAAAAAGGAAAATGCGATAAAAAAAAATATTGTTATTGAAGAAAGATGCCTCACAATTGATGCTTTCCAGTATACGAATGTAAGTATTTATGACCAAAAATAGCCAAATATGCAACACCCTGGACAAAAAATATCAACACGAATTGATTGTGATACAGTCCGGTGCCTGCATATAACCGTAATATTAAACGTAAAAATGCCCCGGGGGGTTACTGTTCCGGGGCAATATTACGCAAAATTGGCTATTTGGGCAGGGGAGGGAACCGGATTTTTGATGATTCCGTGCAGACGGATGCGTAAGGGGATTTTATTCTGGGATCAGCATGGTTACATCCCCGCTCTTGACGAATGTTTTCCCGTGGCTGAACCTTCCCCGTGCCTTCCAGATGTATACTCCCTGCGGCATGAGCTTTTCTTTGTAGTACCCGTCCCAGCCGATGTTTATGTCATTGCTTTCAAACAACAATACCCCCCTGCGGTTGAATATCTTAAGCTGGTATTCCGTCAGGTCTCCTTTGACCACCGGATGAAAAACATGATTATTGACCTCCCCTTTCCGGTAGAATCCGTTGGAAGGCCCGTTTAGGTTTGGAGTAAAGGCGTTTGGGAAAATGATCTCATGCAAATCCGGATTAAATGCATTGGTGACCGTCAGTGAATCGTAACATTGATTTGTATTCCACGCCTTCAATTTGATGTTGTATTCTCCGGCTTCTTCATAATAATGTACGGGTTCGATCAGTTCCGAATATGTACCGTCACCAAAATCCCAAAGATAAAAATCCGCGTTCCGGGTGTAGTTATAAAAATAGACCGGCTCTCCTTTGGAGATATCTGCCGTTTCATCAAATTCGAAATGTACTTTGGGCGAAGCATGTACAAGAATCTTCATGGTAACTGAACGGGAAATGCTGGTTGTGTCGTATACACGGAGTTCAGCCGTATAGGTTCCCGGTTCGTCATATACATAGGACGGATTGGGTTCCGATGAACTTCCCCCGTCCCCGAAAGTCCATTCAGTCTGTTCAAATTGCTGTGATAAATTGACAAACTCAACGGCCAGGGGAGCGCACCCGGAGGTTTGGCTGGCTTTAAAATCTGCCTTGAGCGGTGGTTTGAATCTTTCCTCCCGTTCTTTTTGTTCCGGGAGGATGGTTTTCTGCAGCTCTTTTTCCGCAGAAGGGATTGTTTCCTCATCTCTGCGTATTACGGATGTTATTTTTCCGGGATGTTCACTGCCGGTACCGGAAACCCCGGGCAATTCTTTTTTCAGACTGTCCGCATCCGAAAAAATCCGGTTTTCTTCCTTGTGTTTTTTCAAATTTTCCCGTTCAGGACCGTTTGGCTGGATATTGTCGGTTGGTTGAACGGCTTGTTCTTTACCAGGCACAGAGATTCCCGGTTCCCTGCCGGGGAAGGCAGTGGACTCCGGAGGACTTGAAACTGCCCGGGAATCCGGTTTTTCCGGTTGACTGAACATCAAATAACCGGTCAGGGCGAGCACCGCAACTCCACCCAAATAGTAAACGTTGAAACTGCCCGGATTGAAGGCAAGGAATTGCCTGATCCACAATTTTCTCCGGATAGCCAGCCAGGTGCCCGGAGAAGGTTTGACAGGCATTTCTTCCAGGGCATCCCTGAATATTTTTTCGATATTTGGTTCTTTTTCAACCATCCGTCTTCTTTGATTCCTGTTCCAGTATTTTCAGTTTCTTTCTGATCAGTTGCCTGGCCCTGCTGTATTGTGATTTCGATGTATTGATATCAATATCGAGCATACCTGCGATCTCCTTGTGCTTGTAACCTTCTATTGCATAAAGGTTGAAGACAATCCTGTATCCCCGGGGAAGACTCCGGATGACCTCCATAAGTTCTTCCCGGGTGTATGGGTGATCTTCGGTGATGTTTCCTTTAATATTTGTTTCACGTACATCTTCAATATCATAATTCCTCTGGTGCTTGATGTTTCTGTGATAATGGGTGATGGCCGTATTGATCATGATCTTTTTCATCCAGTTGACCAGGGCGCCTTTTCCTTTATAATCCTTGATTTTTGTAAAGATCTTCACGAAACCGTCCTGCAGGATGTCTTCCGCAATATCACGCCTGTCGGAATACCTTATGCACACTCCCAGCAATATGGAAGCATACTTGTCAAAGAGCATTTTCTGGGCTATTCTTTCATTTTTGCAACACCCGTTGACTATTTTCTTTTCATCAAGCATGCTATTCCGTCACTAATGTTATGACCTGTGGGCTTCTGAAAAGGTTGCATTCAGGGAGAGGAAAATTGCCAGACCCGCTTCACGGGATATTCAGAAATTGATAATGATCTCATCCAGGGGTCTTTTGGGCACATGGTGAATCCCGTCTTTGTCCCTCCAGTATTTGATGTCCCCGTACTTTCCGGTCTTTTCAATGACCACCTTTTCTTTTGGCTTACCCAGTGCAATCACGTGCAATATCTGCAAATGAGCAGGCAGGTTCAATGATTCGGAAAGCTCTTTTCTTTGAACTGAAGCAATGATGCATCCACCCAATCCCATTTCGACCGCCCTGAGCAAAATGCTCTGGGAAGCGATTCCGTGATCACAGAGAAAATTTTTGCTGATGCGGTCGTCATTCAGAACAAGAATATAGGCGGAAGGCCTTTCTCCTTCTGCAGGACCGTTCCAGTCTGCCAAATATCCTGCCCATGCCAGGGTTGGAAAAATAAGCTCATTCGTTTTGGCTGATACGGAGATATAGTATTTCAGGGATTGATCATTTCTGGCAGATGCGGACAATCTTGCCATATCGATCATTTCTTTCAGGGCTTCAGCAGAAACGGGATGGTCCTGGTAAAACCTTCTGTAACTCCGGTTGGGGAGAATCAGGTCTTTCAACATATCCATCAATATTTTACCCGGTTGAATGACATGGCCTTCAGTATCCAATTGGGCAGTGCTTTTTCAGGATTCCGGTTTCTCAGGTTCAGGTACCAGCCAAGTTTTTTGATGATGGGGATTTTATGGGTTTCTACAAATTCGATCAGGGTTCCGTCCGGATCTTCCACATACGAAAATTGCCCGGCGGCTTCACCTATATCAAAACTGCCCTTTTTGTTGTGTTTCCGGGATGAATCCACTGTAAACGGAAATCCGTGTGTTTCGCATTCTTTCCTGAGAAGGTCCATTCCCGTAACATCGTAGCACAGGTGTATGAACCCCAGGTCGCCCCATTGCCTTCCTTCATAGATTTTTCTGGGTTTCCGGCCCCTGACCTGGATGAGTTCAATGTAACTCGGACCGAACAACCGGCTGAACAGCCCTTTCCAGTCTTTGCTGGGCTTGAGCAGTGATCGTCTGAGAACATTGTTTCCCCCGGGCAGGTCCCTGAAATCGTCAAATTGGTCCTCCAGGTCGTATACGACCCGGTCATAGCCGAGAATATTGCTATAGAGGATTCTCGCCTTATCAATGTCGGAAACACCGATCATGGCCCCATAGGTGGCACCGGTCAGTTTTTTTTCATTTTTAAACCAGTCGTTGCCGCCAATAACCTGGAAAATGTTCTTATAAGGATCCCTGACGAAAAAATGTCCGATACCTGAAGGATCGGTGGAGATTTTCATGACATCCAGTTCTTTCGATTTGAAAGCCTGGTGGGTGGCATGGATGTCCTTGCTTTTGATCTTAGCAGCGTAGATGCCCAGGTCTCCCAGAAGGGTTTCTCTTTCAGGGGCCTTGGGAGTCCTCCGGGTATATTGCCAGATTTCAAATCCGCCTCCTCCCTGCATGTTCAGGGTAAGTGCTGCGTGTCTTTCGTGAGGCAGTCCTCCGGTATATTCAAGCATAAGATCGGCGATGGCCTGTTCTTCAAAAACCCGGACATCCATACCGAAATGTTCCTTGTACCATCTCCAGGCATCTTTCAGGTTGTCCACTCCGATCCCGATCTGCTGGATACCGCTGATTATTTTTTCTTTGATCTCAAATCTATTCACATACAATCCGTTTGTAGTTCACGTTCAAATATAATACCCTTTTTGCAAATCTGCATAATTTTGTTTGTTTCCCTGCCGGATTTCCGGTAAAACCGGCGTTTGTTAAGTACCGGTCACCTGGGATTGATCCTGCGGGACAATATATAATAAAGCCATGGCGAAAATCTTCTGATCCAGATCATTATCTTCTCGCGTCCCACGGCAATCTCTTTTCTGTCTCTTTCAATGGACCTGGCAATGATCTTTGCACATGTAATCGGACTCATCCCTTTGGATTGCCCGTGGTCCATGATCCCGTATTGTTTACCGTTCCTGTCCAGGGCGTTGATTGATATGTTGGTCCGTATCCTTCCGGGACAGACCAGCAGGATGCGGATGTTATGGTCAGATAATTCGGCCCTGAGGGTGTCAAAAAAACCGATCAGGGCATGTTTTGAAGCTGCATAAGCCGACCTAAGGGGAAACCCGAATTTTCCGGTTACGCTGCTGATAACCGTGATCTGGCCTTTTCTTCTTTTTATCATGGACGGAAGGATCTTTTTGGTCAGGGATATGGTGCCAAAATAATTGATTTCCATGATCCTCCTGTCCACATGAAGAGGGGTTTCGGCAGTCAGGGAACGCTGACTGACCCCGGCATTGTTGATCAGGATATCTACCGGTCCGTACTGTTCCAGTACTTCACGGGAGGCTTTTTGTATGGATTCTTCGTCTTCCAGGTCCAGTGGAACGATCCTGCATTTATTCCTGAATTGTCCGGTTTTTTCCCGCACCCGCTCCAGCTTCCCGATGTTTCTGGCAGAAATGATTAACGTGCCTGCATTTCGCACCAGCAGGCAGGCAAGTGCCTCGCCTATCCCGGAAGAAGCTCCCGTAATCCAGATATTTTTCCCCGAAATTATCATGCCATCGATTGATTTGATGCAATGATACCGGTCATTTGTCCGATGATTTTTTCTCTCAGCCTGACCAGTTCCGGCAAGCCGGATTTTTCCCTTAGTCTGAGCAGTTTGTATTTCCACCACATCATGTTTTTTTTCCCGCGGTTGAAAAAACGGATGGCAAAAATTCCACTGAACGGCAAAGATGCCAGATAGATCCAGGGGATCCAACCGGTAGTCATCCAGAAGACCAAAAGAAATTGCAGCAGATAAAACAGGGGGAACAACAAAATACCGGCTACAAATTTAATGGAACTGTGGAATTGACGGTCTTTTGCCTTACGGGTCAGTGTAATGGAAATCAGGCAGGGAATGAGATTGTTTATCAGTCCGTAAAAGAACAATGGCAGCAGCAAAATCAGCATAGGGGTTTCGAATACTGGCAGGATGGAATTCCTGTGATCGGGATCCATGGTCCGGTCTGCCAGGCCAAACCGGCCCAATCCTTTTTGGTAATTCCTGATTTTATCTGTCAATGACCGGATCAGCCCAGGGTATTTTTCGCAGGCTTCATCCAGATTCCGGATGATCTCCCTTGAGGCCAGGAAACGGTTGTACAGATTATTCTTTCTGATGTTCATCTGTTTCCTCATGGTTTTATTGTAGATGCCTTTCATGGCATAGTACTCATGGTACAACTCAAGGTTCTTTATGTCGATCATCAATTTCCTCATTTCACGGGCGACATGATCTTTCAGTTCATTGATTGCCAGGGCAGGATTTTGGTTGTACAGTGGCAGGTATTCATGCACATCCACGAGGTTGCCGAAATTGATCAGCAGATCGCTTTGATAAGCTGTATAGCTGCTGTAATCGATGCCCACCGGCAGGATTTTGACATGTTCATCTTTGGCGTTTTCCTGTGCCTGCAACGCAATGCGAAAAATCCCCTTGACCAGGCGCCTGAGCCTTCTTTTATCCCCGTGGTTTCCTTCCGGCATGATGCAAAGAGGGTTTTTTCTTTTCAAAACCCCCAGGGCCTCCCGGAAGACAGCATCATTCTTCTTGACTTCCCTGAAGCCGTCCCTTATTCTGTAGACCGGCAGGATCTTAAGAAATCTAAGGATACTGGCCACCAGGGCATTGTTGAATACATCGGCCCTGGCCATAAAAACCGGATCAACCCAGGTGGCATACAGTATGGCCATCGTATCCATAACCGCATTTTGATGGTTGGGGGCAAAAATGAAGGGTCCCGTGCCGGGGACCTTATGCTTACTTGTTATTTTGATTTTTCTGTAGAAAAGTGCAATGCAGACCCTGACATATGTCCGGAGCAGATCGTATAGTATGCTTTTTTTGTCGATGTGTTTGCTTTTCACAACTTTCAGGAAAAGATATTCTATCCGGGATATTCACCGCAAGAGGGTGCAACTTACTTTCGGATGCCTAATATATAAAAAAAATGCAATTCGGGGATTCGCATTTTTTCTTATCTTTAAACTCAATTGAGTGTCAATGACTTTTCAAAAAACCGGTGTAGAATCCCTGTTGGTTGCAGGACTGTTTTTCTTTCCGGGGATGATCCTTTTCGCCCGGAATCAGGAAGCCGATACAAGCTACTGGTCCAGTGGGGGTATGGGTTCTTTTTCCTTCAGTCAGGTTTCCCTGAGCAACTGGGCTGCCGGAGGAGAGAACTCCGTTTCCGGGAATACATACGTAAATCTGTTCCTGAATTACGAGCGGGGCAAGTCGGTTTGGGAGAATAATCTCGACCTCGGTTATGGGTTGATAAAAAGGGAGAGTCAGACGGCCGTCAAGAGTGATGACAAGATCGATTTTTCTTCCAAGTACGGGCGAAAAGCATTTCGGAATTTTTTTTACAGTGCATCCTTCGATTTCAAAACTCAATTTGCAGAAGGCTATAATCTCCCCAACGATTCGGTGAAGATATCAGGTTTTATGGCACCGGCTTATATGATGATATCGATGGGTATGGATTATAAACCCGGATCGGGGTTCACCATTTATTTATCCCCTTTGTCGGGCAAGATGACCCTGGTCAGGGATAATTACCTTTCGGGCATCGGAGCTTTTGGGGTGGAACCCGGGAACCGGTCCCGTGCAGAATTCGGAGGATATTTGAAAGTTGGCTACAAAGGGGATATCTTGAAAAACGTCGGACTGGTCAGCAAACTGAACCTTTTTTCAAATTACCTGGAAAATCCGGAGGCGATCGATGTCAGCTGGGAGGTGCTGGTTGGGATGAAGATCAACAAATATCTTTCGGCAAATATCTCCACCCACCTGATTTATGACGAGGACATAAAATTTGAGGTCGACAGCAATGGCGACGGCATAATGGACGGCATGTCCCCCAAAGTTCAGTTCAAGGAGATATTCGGCATAGGTTTTTCCTTTAAGTTCTGATACCCCAAACAAGTTCAGCCTCTTTTTTCTTCGGCTTTGAATTTTTCCGAAAGCAGGGCAAGCAGTTTGCTGAAAGTTGCCATGGCTTTTTCTGTATCCTGACTGACCTTTTTCTTTTGCAGCCTCAACAGCAGGAGTCCGTATAGCGCATTGTAACAAACTTCCAGTTCGTTGGCAGGAGGTTGCCTGAGTTTTAACTGTATGGTCCGGATATCGGGTCTGGCCTGTTGATGGATTTTTTGATAGCCGGCTTCAGCCGGGTCTTTCAAGAGTCTGATATGTAGATCATTTAGCTTGCCAATCAAATCATTGAGCCGTTGCAGATGACCGGTATTTTGTACCCCTTCTTTTTCCATCTGCCGGATCAGTTCCTGGTACCATCCCCGCATTTCCTGAAGGACATCCGGTGGCTGAGGGAATTTTTGGATGATTTCGGTGTTGATCCTTTCAATGTCCAGATCACATGCCCGGATCAGGTCTTCAACCTGAAACATGTACAAAATGTATTCGGAGATGTTGGTTTTTCTTTTTTCTCTGGCGATGATCATCGTTTTATTGGCGGTTGTTTTTTTTGCGGATTCTGTCAAGCAATCTTCTTTCTTTTTTGGTTGGCCGGCCACTGCCTTTTTCCCTGCGGATGTAAAAATGATCCGCAGTTTTCAATTTATCAAATTCTTCAGGCGGAGTGATGTTTTCATAGTTTTCAGCCGCCAGCCGGGCTGAAAGTCTTTTTCCCGGCAGTCCGGACACCCTGTACCGGTATTGTATATGGGATTTCCTCACCTGAATGAGATCTCCTTCGGCGATCATCCGGGATGGTTTGACCGCAATGTTGCCAACGTTCACCCGGCTTTTTTTGCATGCCCCTGCCGCCTGACTCCTTGATTTGAATATCCTGACAGCCCATAACCATTTGTCTATTCTGATCTTATGCTGTTCTGCCATTTTTTGGTTGTCGTCAATGTGCGCGGGCGGGTGAAATTAACAATAGAATTACATAATCAAAAATTCCCGGGATCCTTGCCGGCATACCCGGTCAACGTTTGTTGAATTTATTCATGGTATGCTCAACGCCTGTTGTTGCGAAATGTTTGATGATGTCTGTGCAGGTTTTAACCATTCCGGGGATCAGTTTTTCTTCCCCGGGGGTCCACAAACTGAGAACGTAATGTGCCTGCGCGCCTCTGGGGTAACCGTCCCCGATCCCGAACCTGAGTCTGGCGAAATTCTGATGTCCCAGGATTTGAATGATATGGTGTAAACCGTTGTGCCCGGCATCACCCCCCTTTGCACGCAGCCTGATCGTTCCGAACGGAAGGGAAAGGTCATCCATGATCACCAGCAATCTGTGATCGGGTATTTTTTCCTTCTGCATCCAGTAATTCACGGCACGTCCACTCAGATTTACAAAGGTGGATGGTTTCAGCAGAATGAAAGTTTTTGCTTTATAGGTACAGGTGGCAACAAATCCGTACCGGCGGTCCCTGAACGAAACTTCCTGTTCCCGTGCAAAATCATCCAGGATCCGGAATCCGATGTTGTGCCGTGTCCCGGCGTATTGTTCTCCGATGTTTCCAAGGCCGGTAATCAGAAATTTCAAGGTTCAGGAGATTATGATTCCTGGGTTTGGGATTTTGGTCCTTCTTCCGGGGCTTCTTCTTTTTCTCCTTTTTCTTCTTCCTCTTCGGTAATGACTTCTCCCTCCACGGCTTCTTCAATCCCGGCCTCTTCTTCCACAATCGCTTCTTTCATGCCCTTGGCAATGACTTTGGAAGAAACCACGCCGGCAACCATGGCTTTGGGAGGGTCCAGTATCTCCAGGTTGTCGTAGGAAAGGTTCCGGATCTGAATGAAATCCCCGATGTCCACATCGGTGATATCCACATTCAGGTGGTTGGGGATGTGCCTGACCAGCCCTTTGACTTTCAGTTTTCTTCTGCGCTGCCGCAATTTTCCCCCATTGATCAGTCCGATCGACTTTCCGGTGAGCCTGATGGGAATATCAACGGTGACCGGTTTATCTTTGGAAACCCGGAGAAGATCCACGTGAATGATCTCGTCACTGACCGGATGAAACTGGATCTCCTGAACGACCGCATCAATTTGTTCTCCTTCAATATCCAGCTTTACCGAAAAAACTTCCGGTGTATAGACCAGATCAAAAAACGTTTTCTGGGGCGTGTAAAAATGGATGACCCGGTCGCCTCCGTAAAGAACGCAGGGCACATTCTTTTCTTTTCGCAGAGTCGCTGCATTTCGTTTTCCGGTTTCCTTCCGTTTGATGCCTTTAATATTATAATTTTTCATGATTCTTTGTCTTAAACCGGCTGCTTGCCGACGGGATGAGGATGCCAAAAAATTGAGATGCAAATATAACAACTATTGCAAAAAACTGGAACTAATTGACTGGTAATTGTAAACTTTATCGATTACCTCGGCAAAAAGATCGGAAACGGTCAGGACCTTGATCTTGGAACTTCTTTGTTCAGGCAGGGGAATGGTATCGGTTACGAAAACTTCCATGATCCCTGATTTTTCAATGCTGTCATGGGCCGGCCCGGACAAGACGGGATGTGTGGCGCAGACCCTGACCGTCCGGGCTCCCATTTTGATCATGGAGTCAGCCGCCACGCAAACTGTTCCTGCCGTATCGATCATATCATCAACGATCATGATATTCTTGCCCTCAACATCCCCTATGACCCGGATGTCTTCCACCACATTGGCCTTCTTCCGGACTTTATAACAGATCACCATCTCACAGTTCAAAAACCTGGAATATGCATTTGCACGTTTTGTTCCCCCCATGTCGGGTGCAGCAATGGCGATGTTGTCTATGTTCATGTTTTTGATATGGGGAACAAACACGGAAGATGCATAAATATGGTCAACCGGTACATCGAAAAAACCCTGTAGCTGATCGGCATGCAGATCCATGGTCATGATCCTGTCCACACCCGCTGCAGAAAGCAGATTGGCTACCAGTTTAGCGCCGATGGAAGCCCGGGGTTTGTCCTTCCGGTCCTGCCTGGCAAAGCCGAAATAGGGCATAACTGCCACCACCTGATTGGCCGATGCACGCTTGGCCGCATCAATCAGCAACAGCAATTCGAACAGGTTATCGACCGGGGGTTGGGTGGACTGTATGATGAAAACACTGCACCCCCTCACCGATTCTTCATAATAGGGCTGAAACTCTCCGTCACTGAATTCCAGAACGGTGGTTTTTCCCAGTTTTTCACCGAAACCGCGGGCGATTTTCGATGCAAGATCATACGATTGCCTGCCCGCGAAGAATTTAATGGGCTTTTTATCGTGAACCATGGGTAATGTTGTAGGGATTTATGATTCTTCAGGATAGCAAATTTACATAAATTTAAGGTAAATTTCAGACAGTTATTCTATAGTTCTAATATCCTGAAAACCATTCGTTTTCAAAAATATCCCTCAGTTCATCCAGTTTGGCTGAATATTCAGGGTGATCCGTAAAATGTGTTGTTTCCCAGGGGTCAGCATTCAGATCAAGGAGTTGTTCTTCAATGCCTGCTGCATCATATTTGATGTATTTGTATCCGTCTTCGCTGACCACCATTCTGCCGATTTCACTTTCCACACCGAGTGTTTTCCTCCAGTTTGTTTTTCTGTTCTCGAAAAGGGGGCGCAGACTCCTGCCCCGGGGGTCGGATACACCTTCTATCCCCGCGTAGTCACATACCGTCGGCAAAAAGTCGAGTCCGCCCGAAACCAGGTGGGTGCTGTCAACCTGGCCTGCCGGAATATGTCCTTTCCACATGGCAAGAAACGGAATGTTGGCCGACTCTTCATACAATGTGGTCTTGTGCTCCATCCGGTGGGATGCATCATTGTCCCCGTGATCGCTTGAATATATGATCAGGGTATTGTTTTCCTGACCGCTTTCCCGTACCGCATCAAGAACCACCTGTACCTGGCAGTCGACAAATTCGGTAAGGCGGCAGTAGGCCCAGCGGTGCATGCGCCAGTCTTCATCCGTGTATTGTTCGCGCGCATTTTTCCGGAAAGGCCGGCGGTTGATCATCTGTTTTAAGGCTTCCGGTTCACCTTCCTGCGGCTCAATATTGGGCGGCACCGGCGGGCAATACTTTGCAAAGAATTCTTCCTCGCTGATCCCCCCGGGTTTTAACAGGGCCCTGTCGAGGGTAGTAATTTCGGTCTTCCCGTTCCGGATCAGCGCATGGTCAAAATCCGTGACGGCGAAGTCCCGGATGGCCATATAACAAATGTCATGCGGATTGATGAGGGACACGATCAGAAAATAGGGTTTGTCATGTTCCCCTCTGATGTATTCGGCCGCTTCCCTGGCCAGAATGTTCCGTTCATTGTCGGTGATGTCGTTAAATCCCTGTTCGATGGGACGGAGCGGACCGGGAAGGTGTTCTTTTCCGCCGAAAACCAGTTGGTAGCCGGCCTGTTCCAGGTAAGCGGCAATGGTTGAATTGGCGACTTCAGCGGAAATTTCCGGAATGTGCATCGCGCCCCTGTTTTCCCGGACCTGGTTTCCCTGCTCATCGTTGAAGTGTCCGGGAAAACGCCCGGTCATCATGCTGACCCGTGCCGGAGCGCATACCGGATTGGTCGCGTAGGCCCGGGTAAAGCGGATGCCATTTCTTGCAATATAATTCATGGCAGGCGTTTCCAGGTATGGGTTTCCGGCGCAGTTCATCATGCTGGCATTTTGCTGGTCCGTAAAGAAATAAATGATGTTCGGCTTTTCTTCCGTTTTCTTGTTCGCCTGTTTGCATGACAATAATTTCAAAGACAGGATAACCATCAATACAATGCTGAAAAATCTGTTTCTCATCATGTGTTTTTTGCTGTTGAATATTGAATAAAGCTTAAAAGTAAGCATAATCCATGAATTTGCCGGGGGGGGGAATATAATTTATTTCTGCTGACCCAGCTTACTGTTGGTGGATTCAATGAAATCGAGGATCTTTTCATGTCCCGTTTTTTTCAATACCGATACGGTAAAAATCCCGGGAAGGAATTCCCAGGTTTTCAGCAGTTCCTTTTTATACACGACGATATTCTTTTCAAGTTTGTGTACGGGGATCTTGTCCGATTTATTGAAAATTAAAGCGAAGGGGATCTGGTTTTCCCCCATCCACCGTATGAAATCCAGATCATTTTTCTGTGGACTGTGCCTGGCATCCAGCAGCAGAAAATTGCACATTAAATTATTTCTGTGCAGGAGATATTCCGTTACAATGGATGCAAAAGCCTGTTTGCCTTCGCGGGCGCCCCTGGCATATCCGTATCCCGGAAGATCCACCAGGAACCATTCCCCGTTGATCAGGAAATGGTTGATGGTCCGGGTCTTTCCGGGTTGTACGGATGTTCTGGCAATCTTTTTCCGGGAAGTCAGCAGATTGATCAAAGATGATTTTCCTACGTTTGAACGGCCGGTGAAGGAATATTCAGGCAGGGTGGTCCCGGGACATTTCCGCAGACCGGGGGAACTGGAATGGTATATTGCCGACCGGATAAATTTCATTTTTCCTGATACTTTTTGCCCGGCTTGATCCATCCGGCATCTTTTGCCCTTGCATATTGTTCGCTAATATTTTTTGATGTCATCTTATATAAATTTCAAGGGTTTCGGAGGTTGCATGGGGTATCAGGCGGATGTTCTTCAGGACAGCCGGAACCAGGACGGTTTCTCCCTGTTCAACCCGGGTTTGCTTACTCCCGTTGCACTGAATGGTGAATCCTCCCGACACACACATATAGGCCACAAAGGAATCAATGAAATTGAAATCTTTCTCTATGGGCTGACTGAAATAGACCAGCCCGGTGGTGAAATAGGGACGGTCGAGCAGGGGATTGGTCCGGTTGAGATTTTTTTCCCAGGCCGTTTTCCCGCAGGCTACCTTGCTGTAATCGATGGCATCCAGGGCCAGGTCCGTATGGAGCTCCCGGGATCTTCCCCGTTCATCCAACCGGTCCCAGTCGTATATCCGGTAGGTTACGTCGGATGTCTGCTGAATCTCGGCCAGCAGGATCCCGGCCCCGATGGCATGCACCCTTCCGGCGGGCGTGTAGAAAACATCATCCGGGAAAGCTTCTTCAAAATGAAGGATATCCCCGAGGGTTTTATTTTCCAGATGCTGCAAGTATTCCTTGCGTCTAATCTTTTTATTGAAACCGGTGATGATCCGGGCTCCTTTTTCCGCATAAATGACATACCACATCTCGGTTTTTCCGCGCGCATGATGCCTTTTTACGGCCAGTTCATCGTTTGGATGGACCTGAACGGACAATTTTTTGGTGGCATCGATGAATTTCAGCAGCAGGGGGAATTCAACGCCGTATTGTTCATAGACATGATCACCCATGAGATCGCCCATGTATACTTCACAGATATCCATCAGGTTGTTGCCGGCCAGGAAACCATTGGAGACCACGGACAGATTATCCTGAACGGCGGAAATTTCCCAGCTTTCACCACAATGATCCGACCGGGTATCCTTCCCCAGCATATCCCGGAGCCTGTTGCCCCCCCATATCTTATCCCTGAGAAGGGGATGGAATTTCAGAGGGTACAATGTCTGCATCATGCCGTTTTTTGATTCAATAAAAAGTTTTTTACGGTTTGTACGAGCCGTTCCGGTTCCTCGGCATGGAGCCAGTGTCCGGCATTTTCAAATGTGCGGACCTGTGCATCCGGAAAGATGGTCCGGATAGCCGGTATATGCTCGTCTCTTATATAATCCGAAAGTCCTCCCCGGATAAAAAGCACAGGGAACCCTTTAATTCCCCCCGATTCCCGGAAATCCCCCGGTGCGAGTCCGTCCAGGATCCCGGACAGATTGCGGCGAAGTACATCGATGTTTAGCTTCCAGCGGAAGGCACCACCGGTGTATCTGGTAACGTTTTTTAGCAGGAATCTGCGTACGGCCGGATTGGGTATCCCGGGTGCAAGTTGGTTGTTAATGTCCCCGCGGTTTCTGGCCACGGACAGATCAATTCCGGACAAAGCCGAGAGTATGTTTTTATGGATGTCCTTTTGTGTGGTGGCTGTATCCATGTATGAAACCGGTGCCATATCGATCACGATCAGGGAATTCACCAGGTCCGGGAAGGCCACGGCATAATACATGACGGTTTTTCCGCCCATGGAATGCCCCATAAGAACCGGTTTCCGGATGTGATTATTGGATATGAATTCCCGAAGGTCGTCCCGGAGAAGGTCATAGCTGTGCTTATCGGAATGCGGGGAACGTCCGTGATTGCGCTGGTCGATTAGATAAACCCTGAAATTTACGGAAAGTGAACGGGCAATGCTGATCCAGTTGTCTGAAGATCCATAAAGTCCGTGGACAACGATCAAAGGAGGTCCTTCCCCCAAAGCGCGGTGAAACAGTTTCATTCCCTTAATCTTTAAGCAGGCGCATGTACATCTGGATGGTGTTTTCCAAACCGTAGTACAAAGCATCTGAGATCAGGGCATGACCGATGGATACTTCATCCAGTCCGGGTATCTTCTCATGCAGGTATCCGAGATTCTCCAGGTTCAGATCATGCCCGGCATTCAGTCCGAGTCCGCATTCCCTTGCCGTCCTGGCCGCTTCTATAAAAGGACGTATGGCTTTTTCCCGGTCGACCTGGTACATTTTGGCATATGGTTCGGTATAAAGCTCCACCCGGTCGGTACCCGTGTTCACTGCATGTTCTATCATGTCCTGATCTGCATTGACAAATATGGAGCACCGGTTTATGGAATCATGCAGTTTTTTAATGATATCCCTGAGAAAGCCGGCATGTTTTTTGGTTTCCCATCCCTGGCTTGAGGTCAGTGCATCCGGAGGATCGGGGACAAGCGTGACCTGGTGAGGACGGATTTCCCGGATCAGTTGGAGAAACTTGTCAGAGGGGTATCCCTCAATGTTGAGTTCCGTGGTAACGACGGGCCTGATGTCCCTGACATCCTGATACCGGATGTGGCGCTCGTCGGGTCGGGGATGGACCGTAATGCCCTGGGCACCAAATCTCTGACAATCAACTGCTGCCTGCAACACATTGGGTGTGTTGCCCCCCCTGGCATTTCTTAATGTGGCAATTTTGTTTATATTTACACTTAATCTGGTCATTTTTGCACAAAGGTAGAAAGTATTCATCAGAATATTACTTATGCTGGCAAAAGATATGATATCGGAAATTGTCCCGCCCCTCAGGACATCGGATACCGGACTGCAGGCCCTGTCATGGATGGACATATTCAGGATCTCCCATTTGCCCATCGTAAACAATCAGGAATTTCTCGGATTGATTTCGGATTCAGACATTTATAATCTGAATATGGCAGACGAGCCCATCGGAAATCATAAACTTTCCCTTTTCAGCCCTTTTGTCCGGTACAACCAGCACATTTATGAGGTGCTGGAACTGGTTTCCAGATTAAAACTGACGGTCGTCCCGGTTCTGGATGAAAAGAACCATTACCTGGGTCTTGTCACTTTAAATGAACTTGCCGGGTATTTTGCTGATCTGGCAGCATTGAAGCAACCCGGGGGTATACTGGTGCTTGAACTCAATGTCAATGACTATTCACTAACCCGGATCGCTCAGATCGTGGAAGGAAACGATGCCCGGATACTTAGTCTATATGTATCCTCGCCTGAAGATTCCACCCGGCTTGAACTGACCCTGAAGATCAATAAAACGGATATTTCTCCGGTTATACAGACTTTCAACCGTTTTAATTACGATGTAAAAGCCTCCTATACGGAAGATGACGATATGAACAGTATGTACAGCAGCCGTTATGAATCCTTTATGAAATATCTGAGCATATAAGTGCTTTTGACCCTAAGATACATGTGATTATGAGAATTGCTTTGTTTGGAAGAACCTGCAGGCCCGCATTCCGTGAGGATATTCTACAGTTGTTTGGCCGGCTCAGGCAGTATGACAGCAAAATCATCATATACAAACCCTTTTTTGATTTCCTCGGGAAAAAGATCGGTTATCAGCCGGAGGTACATGGATTTTTTACCGGTTCAGCCGATGTCCCTGACAAAATAGATTTTGTCCTCAGTATCGGGGGGGACGGAACTTTCCTGGCCGCAGTTTCAATCGTCAGGAACCGGGGGATCCCCATCATTGGCATCAATACGGGGCGGCTTGGTTTTCTGGCCAACATTGCCAAGTCGGACATCGGGAAATCCATTTCCGCCTTATTCAGCGGGGAATATGTAATCGAAAAAAGGTCCCTCCTGGAAATCCGTGACCAGTCCGGCTTGCTGACAGATCTTCCATATGCCATCAACGAAGTCACCATCCAGAAGAAGAATTCGGCCATGATCACCATAAAAACCCACATCGATGATGCCTATCTGAATGCATACTGGGCAGATGGCCTCATTATTTCCACACCCACCGGATCCACCGCGTATTCCCTGAGCGTGGGCGGACCTGTGGTTACTCCGGATTCAAGCACATTGATCATCTGCCCCATTGCCCCCCATAATCTTACCGTACGGCCGGTGGTTGTTCCGGATACCGCCGTTATCAGAATGAAAACCAGCAGCAAAAGCGGCAAGTTCCTGCTGACCATGGATTCACGTTCAGAATTGTTGTCCCCCGACCGGGAAATAATTATCCGGAAGGCAGACTTTTCGGTAAGTACAGTGCGGATTGAAGGGAAAACATTCTATGATACGCTTCGCAATAAACTGATGTGGGGTGTTGATAAGAGGAATTAAGAATAATTTATAAATTTGTATCGGGTAGTTTATCCGCTATGAAACGATTGGGCTGGTTTTTATTATTTCTTTTCGTCATTGTCCCCTTCCAGGTCCGGGCACAAAAATGGAAATTGAAGCGATATGAAGCCATCGCAGGTATCGGAACATCCAACTACTTCGGGGATATCGGCGGATCTGCAGACGAGAACAACCTGCTGGGGCTGAAAGACATTGATTTGAAAAGCACGAAACCATCCTTTTCCGCGGGGATCCGGTACCGGATCACTTCCCTGTGGTCTGCAAAACTCGGACTTACGTATGCATGGCTTTCAGGTGACGACCAGGGATCAAGAAACGAAGCCAGGGGGTTTTCCTATTCAACCACTTTGTTTGAACCATCGGTTCAGGTGGAATATTCAATCATACCTGAGGAAAGAAGGCACAGCTCTACAGCATGGTTCAACAAACGGGGCATGCTGAACAACTATTCCAGGGTAAATTTATATATATTTGCAGGCCTTGGAGGTGCATTTTTCGGGGTAAAACCCGATTCTGTCCTTGCTGAAAATTATGATGAAGAACACAAAACAACCGGAATGGTTATTCCGGCAGGAGTGGGTTTGAAATATGTGATCGACGACCTTTGGTCGGTCGGTTTTGAACTGGGGGGAAGGTTAACCACCACCGATTATCTGGATGGTTATACGTCGGAATGGTCTAATACCAATGATATATATTATTTTGGCATTATCAATGCAATATACAAGATCAGAACAACCAGGAAAGGCATTCCATATTTTTTCCAGGGCAGAAGGAACCGGATGGGATTCTTTTAGGATATCGCGGCTTCCCTTTATCCTGCTGTCATTTGCATTCATCTTCTGCAACCATGCTTCCGGACAAAAAAATACCAACCTGGGCTTTTTCTCGGGGGCTTCCTATTATATGGGGGATGTCAATCCCGCAAAGCATTTATACAGTCCGTCCGTTTCAGCCGGCGCGATCATCCGCTATAATTTCAATCCCAGGAATGCCATCCGGTTCAACGCGATATATGGAGGATGGTCAGCCAGTGACCTTGATTCTGATGACCCTTATCAATTGAACCGGTCTGCATCATTCAGTTCAACGTATATTGACCTGGCCATGAATTTTGAATTCAATTTTTTGATTTATGAACCTACGAACCTGAGACGATACAAATTTTCACCTTATGTGTCGGGCGGACTGGGATATAATTACCTGTTGTCGGGCAGCACCGGTGAAGCAGATTTCCCTTTTTTGTCCTATGGCGGGGGAATCAAGTTCAATATTACCAGCCGGATGAGCGGAGGTGCGGAGTGGATGTTCCGGAAAACCTTTACCGACAGGATCGACGGATTGTCCAATATTGGCTCCGATGATTTCGGAAGCTTCTTTCACAATAATGACTGGTATTCTTTAGTTGGAATATTTATAACCTACAAGCTTTGGGAGTATATAGAATTTTGTCCGGCCTATGACGATTAATTCTGAAATAAAATCAGGCCCGGGTCTGAAGGAGAAGATCAAAAAGTCAAAATTGCCTGTGCATATTGCCATCATTATGGACGGAAACGGGAGATGGGCCAAGAAAAAAGGCAACAACAGGATCTTCGGCCACCGGAATGGGGTGACTGCCGTCAGGAATACTGTGGAAGCTGCTGCAGAACTGGGTATTCAATATCTCACCCTGTATGCTTTTTCTACGGAAAACTGGAGTCGTCCCAGGCAGGAAATTGACGCCCTGATGAGGTTGCTGGTTTCCACCATCCATGCGGAGAAAAAAACATTGATGGAGAACAGGGTCAGACTGAAGGCCATCGGAGACATGGATGCACTTCCTGAAGATGTCCGTAAACAACTGCTGAAAACGGTAGAGGAAACCAGGAATAACAACGGTTTGAATTTGTTTCTGGCACTTAGTTATAGTGCCAGGTGGGAAATACTCGAGGCGGTCAGAAAGATAGCAGATGAAATCAAAAAAGGTGATCTGGATCCCCGGGACATCAACCAGGAACTGTTCCGGGATTTTCTTCAGACAAAGGATCTTCCGGATCCTGAATTGCTGATCAGGACCAGCGGGGAATTCCGGTTAAGCAACTTTCTGCTCTGGCAGGTTGCTTATGCCGAACTTTATTTCACGGAAACATTGTGGCCGGATTTTTCCAGGGAAGACTTTTACCGGGCAATATGCAATTACCAGAACAGGGAAAGAAGGTTCGGCATGATAAGTGAACAGGTAACTTCTTTATCAAATGAGTATACGGAGAATGATTAGAAGCCTTGGATTGTATATTGTTTTCCAATGTATTTGTGTATTTTCATTTACTCAAACCACAGATTTTCAAAACCTTAAGGTTTGGGATTATTCCGAAACCAGGGAATATGAGATCGCTGAAGTGATTGTGTCCGGTGTTCAGTATATCCAGCCTGACGTTCTGGTGAATCTGACCGGACTCAGGAAGGGAGATAAGATAAAGGTGCCCGGTGACCGGATCAGCCGGATCATTGAGAAATTCTGGGATCAGGGTCTTTTTTCAGATGTAAAGGTCATCGCGGAGAAAGTAGAAAAAGGCAGGATATATCTGAACATTCATTTGGTCGAACGGCCCAGACTTTCCAGATTCTCTTTCACCGGACTCAATAAGATCCAGACACAGGACCTTATGGAAAAGCTTGATATCCGGGTTGGGATGCAGGTAACCCAGGATATGATCAACAATACCAGAAGGATCGTTGAACAGCATTTCATTGAGAAAGGCTTTTACAATACGCAGGTAAACATAAGACAGCGGCCGGATACCACCACGAGCAGAAATATGGTCAGCCTGGTGGTTATGGTGGAGAAAAATGACCGGGTAAAGATCGATGATATTGTTTTTGTGGGAAACCATGAATATTCTGATAAGCGGCTAAGGCGGGTAATGAAAAATACCAAGAAGAAAAACTGGAATATTTTCAAAGCCTCAAAGTTCATAAAAGATGACTTCAAGGAGGATAAACAGAAGCTGACCACCTTTTACAGAAAGAACGGATACCGTGATTTCAATATCCTTGGCGATTCAATATCGGTTCAGGGCGAGAAACGGATCATGTTGCATATTTTCATTGAAGAAGGCAGTAAGTATTTCTTTCGTGACATCGAATGGGTGGGCAATACGATTTATCCTTCTGAACTGCTTGCGGAAGTTCTGGGCATTAAGAAGGGTGATGTTTTCGATCAGACCATCCTGGAAGAAAGGCTTCAGATCGATGAAGATGCGGTGAGTTCCCTGTATTTGGATAACGGATACCTGTTTTTCTCGGTCGATCCGGTGGAAGTTAATATAGAAGATGATTCGATCGATTTTGAAATGCGGATATATGAAGGCAAGCAGGCAACGGTCGATCGTGTGATCATACGGGGGAATACCAAGACAAATGAACATGTCATCAGGCGGGAGATCAGGACAAGACCAGGCGATTTATTCAGTAAATCGGATATCATCCGTACGGTGAGAGAACTGGCCCAGCTCGGACATTTTGATCCTGAACAAATCACCCCCAATCCCATACCTAATCAATCTGACGGAACGGTCGACCTGGAATATTCAATGGTTGAACGGGCCAATGACCAACTGGAAATTTCCGGCGGTTGGGGAGCCAACATGCTGATCGGGACGATCGGACTGAGGTTTTCTAATTTTTCGGCCAGAAACCTTTTCAACGCGGATGCATGGAGGCCCATACCTGCCGGTGACGGACAAACCCTGAGCCTCAGGGCGCAATCCAACGGTAAATATTACCAGTCATACAATTTTACTTTCGTGGAACCCTGGTTCGGAGGGAAAAAACCAAATTCCCTCTCACTTTCTGTTTTTCACACCATTACATCAAACAGCAGATATTTCGGTGAACGGGGCGACCGGTTTCTGAGGATCTCGGGAGCATCCCTCGGCCTGGGGCGCAGACTGAACTGGCCTGACGACTATTTTAACCTGTACAATGACATCAGCTATCAACGTTACAAACTGGATGACTGGACCGGATACTTCCTGTTTTCCGACGGAACGTCCAACAACATAAGTTTTTCAAATATCTTTGCCAGGAAATCGGTCGACCAGCTTATCTATCCCAGAATGGGATCTACCTTTTCCCTGAGTTTGCAGGTTACCCCGCCTTATTCATTGTTTGACGACCGGGATTATTCTCAACTTCCTGATAATGAAAGATATAAATGGATAGAATATCACAAATGGAAATTCATGGGCGAATGGTATCTAACTCTGGCAGGAAATTTGGTGTTAAAATCAAAAGCGGAATTCGGATACCTGGGTTATTACAATCCTGAGATCGGACCTTCGCCATTTGAAGGATTTGACCTCGGTGGGGACGGAATGAGGGGATATAATCTGTACGGAAGGGAAAATATTTCGCTCAGGGGATATGAGAATGGTTCTTTGACACCGATCGTTGACGGGAAAAAAGCCGGTAATGTATTCGATAAACTAACATTGGAGCTGAGACATCCGATCACATTGAATCCGTCGGCGACGGTTTTTGTGATCGCTTTCCTGGAAGCCGGTAACGCCTGGTACGATATTGAACAGTTCAATCCGTTTATGAACAAACGGGCTGCAGGGATCGGACTGAGGGCATTTTTGCCCATGTTTGGACTGCTGGGCCTTGACTGGGGTTACGGATTTGACAGCGTGGAAGGAGAACCCGGCATCAGTGGTTCGCAGTTTCATTTCACCATGGGACAGCAATTCTGATGAAACCCTCATAACCGATCCGGCGGCAAGACGCCGGTTTATGACGAAATAGGTTCGCCGGCCCGGCATGTGGACAGCATGCAGGTGTACGGCAACATAATTATAGTTTTATGTGTAACTAAATTTATCACTCGTGAAAAAATCAATTTTGACACTGCTTGTCCTGTTATGTCCTGTTATCAGTGCAATGGCCCAGAAATATTCATTCGTTGACACGGAATATATATTGAACAATATACCTTCTTATACGGCTGCCCAGGATCAGCTTGACAAGCTTTCCCGGGAATGGCAGGCTGAAGTGGAAGCCGTGTATGATGAGGTCGAGAAAATGTATAAGTCATACCAGACCGAAAAAGTCCTGATGACACAGGAAATGAAAACCAAAAAAGAAGAGGAAATTATCAACAGGGAAAAAGAAGTCAAGGAATTACAGAATAAGTATTTCGGAAGGGACGGACTTCTGTTCAAGAAGCGGCAGGAGCTGGTGAAACCAATACAGGATGAAATTTACAATGCGGTTAAGGAGATTGCCACCGAGGGCAATTTTGCGGTGATTTTTGATACCGCTTCCGGGCAGGGTATGCTGTACACTGATCCAAAATATGACAAAAGTGACGATGTGCTGGAAAAGTTAGGATATAAGAATTAATTCTTTACATTTGTAGCAATTTTTCTATAAGCAAAAAAGCAAAAAATCATGAATGCCAAAATATCCAGGATGTTTGTTTTGTTTATCCTGCTGGCAGCATCCGGTATTGTTTCTGCACAAGGAGGCAGGAAATTTGCCCATGTCAATTCCCAGGAATTGCTTTCCATGATGCCGGAATATGACAGCGCCCAGGCAAAGATCGAAAAAATGCGGGCCGACTATGAAGAACAGATCGAGGAGATGCAGGTCGAGCTGAACAAAAAATACGAAAACTATTTGCAGAACAGAGATAAATATGCCGATCTGATCAGGCAGACCAAAGAGACCGAGATCAATGAGATGCAGCAGCGCGTTCAGCAGTTTGAAGGCATTGCAGGCCAGGAACTTCAAAGGCAGAGGAGTGAATTGCTGAGGCCTGTCATTGATAAGGCAAATAAAACCATCCGGGCAGTTGCCGAGGAGAACGGATATATTTATGTTTTTGACATCGGCATGGGCAACCCCATCTATTACAGTGATGAGAGCGTTGATATCAGCCCGTTGGTCAAAGAAAGGCTGGGGATTCAATAAGCGATTGTCACCGGAACAACCCATCGGCATATTTGATTCAGGCGTGGGCGGACTCACCGTGGCCCACGCAGTCCAGAACATTCTTCCCGGTGAAAGAATCATTTATTTCGGAGATACCTATCATCTTCCCTATGGCGACAAATCCAGGGAATCTGTGGAGTATTACGCCCTGCGGATAACGGATTTCCTTCTTCGGCAGAATTGCAAGCTCATATTGATAGCTTGTAATACGGCATCTGCCGTGGCTTTTGAAAAAGTGGCCAGTCATTGCGCAGGGAAAGCGCTGGTCTCCGATGTGATCGATCCGGTTGTAGAACAGGTTGCCGCTGACAGTAAAAGTAAAAAAGTGGGGGTCATCGGGACCAAGGGCACCGTCAACAGCAAAACATATGAAACACGGATCAAGCGGAAAAAACCCAACCTGAAGGTCGTATCCATGGCCACCCCCCTGCTGGTTCCAATGATCGAGGAAGGGTTTATCTTTGATGATATCAGCAATGCCATCATAAGGGCCTATCTTTCCGATCCGTTACTGGAAGGCATCGATACACTGATCCTTGGTTGTACCCATTATCCGATCATCGGGAACCAGATTGCCGGATTTTTCAATTTCACCGTGGAAGTTGTCGATTCGGCGCGGATTGTGGCGAAAAGCCTTAAAAGAGAATTGAAGGAACAGCGGCTTTTGGGGCAACATGACAACCCGGAGCACAGATTCTATGTTTCTGACTTCACCGATTATTTTGAGAAGATCGCCGGTATGTTTTTTGAAAAATCCATTCAACTGGAAAAACTGGATTTCTGGAGGTAATCATCCGCTTATTAAAAAAAATCCGGGAGCCGGTGTGCAACTTATATAAAATCCGTAACTTTGTAATTGGATATGTTTAGTAATCAATTGACTAGAATCGATCAATGCATATACACAATATGCATTGTTTTTCGTTTGTTGCAACCAGTTCAAATGACTGAATAAAGGCATGGGGAAATCAACAAAAGTAATTGATCGGGAAGAAGTTGTGGTAAAATTTGCCGGAGATTCCGGTGATGGTATGCAATTGACCGGCTCTCAGTTTTCCGACACAGCTGCTTTTGTCGGAAATGACCTTTCAACCTTTCCCGATTATCCGGCTGAGATCAGGGCACCTCAGGGGACACTTGCCGGTGTATCCGGATTCCAGGTGCACATCGGACAAAAAGGGGTAAAAACACCCGGAGACCGGGCAGATGTTCTGGTGGCCATGAATCCTGCAGCCCTCAAGTCCAACATGAAGTGGTTGAAGAAAGGAGCAACCGTGATCATTGACATAGATAATTTCGACAACAAGCATTATAAAAAGGCCGGTTATGTCGAGGATCCCTTGCATGACGGTAGTCTGGAGGGTTACAATCTTGTGAAAGCCCCCATTACCAACCTGACCCGGTCAACGGTCAGCAAATACGGACTTAATGTAAAAACAGCCGATAAGACCAAAAATCAGTTTGTTGCAGGCATCCTGTTCTGGTTATTCAACCGGGACATTACAATCGGTGAAGACTTTCTCAGGGAAAAATTCGGGAAGAACAAACCACTCGTTGACGCAAATATCGCGGTACTGCATGCCGGTTATGATTATGCAGAAACCATTGATGCCATATCCGCAACCTACCGTGTGAGTCCGGGCAGAAAGAAAAAAGGCATTTTCAGGAACATCACGGGAAATGTGGCTACTGCATGGGGTTTGCTGGCTGCCGCCGAAAAATCCCGGAAAAAGTTGTTTCTTGCATCTTATCCCATTACCCCTGCATCGGAGATTTTGCAGGAAATTTCCGAGAGAAAGCATTTGGGAGCCATTGCATTCCAGGCAGAGGACGAAATTGCCGGCATTTGTTCAGCTATCGGGGCCAGTTTTGCAGGCAGTCTCGGGGTGACCTCAACATCCGGGCCCGGTCTCGCCCTGAAGGGTGAGGGGATCGGACTGGCCGTAATGACCGAGTTGCCCCTGGTGATTGTAAATGTTCAGCGTGGAGGGCCTTCCACCGGTCTGCCCACCAAAACCGAACAGGCCGATCTGATGCAGGCCCTGTACGGAAGAAACGGAGAAAGCCCCTGCGTGGTCATGGCAGCAAGCACCCCGGCAAACTGCTTTGATTTTGCCTATCAGGCCTGCAAAATAAGTATCGAGCATATGACACCGGTGATCCTGCTTACCGACGGTTACCTGGCCAACGGTTCGGAGCTCTGGCATATTCCGGATACATCAAGGTTGCCGGGAATCCGGGTTCCTGCGGTGATGGACAATGATGAAACGTTTTTCCCTTATCACAGGGATCCCGAAAAACTGAGCCGGTATTGGGCCATACCCGGGCAGAGGGGATTGCTGCACAGGATCGGCGGACTGGAAAAAACGGATATCACCGGTGAGGTTTCCTATGATCCGCTGAACCATGAGATCATGGTTGAGATCCGTGAAAAAAAAGTGCAAAGGATCGCCCAGTTCCTGCCAGGACAAAAACTGATTGGTGAAGACCACGGCGACCTGCTCGTGATCGGTTGGGGAGGGACCTATGGTGCACTGATCAGTGCGGTGGACGAGCTGATCGGAGAAGGTCACAAGATCAGCCTGGCACAATTCAACTACATCAAGCCATTGCCGAAAAACACAAAAAATGTATTGAAAAATTTCAGAAAAAGGATCGTTTGTGAACTGAACATGGGACAGTTTGTGGCTTATTTGCGGGAACAATTTCCTCATTATGATTATCTTCAATTCAATAAAGTCCAGGGGCTGCCGTTTATGATTTCAGAGTTGAAGAATAAATTCCGGGAGATACTGGAAGAAAAACAAAAATGAAAATAAATACACAGAAATCCGTAAAAATCACGGCCGAAGATTTCAAATTGCCCGGAACCATCAAGTGGTGTGCCGGATGCGGGGCCCATACGGTACTGGCCAGGGTGAGAAGCGCCCTTCCTGAAACGGGAGTGCCCAGGGAAAACATTGTATTTGTTTCAGGCATCGGTTGTTCTTCGAGGTTCCCTTATTATATCAATACCTATGGATTTCACGGTCTGCATGGAAGAGCACCGGCCATTGCATCGGGGATCAAAGTGTCCAATCCAAAGCTAAGCGTATGGATCGTCACCGGTGACGGTGATCTGATGGCCATCGGCGGGAATCATTTTATCCATATTCTGAGGCGTAATATCAATGTGAACATATTGTTGTTCAACAATAAGATCTACGGATTGACCAAGGGACAGTATTCCCCCACCACCCCCAAGGGCAGCATAACCAAGACTTCACCTGACGGAACCATTGAAAATGCTTTCAAACCCGGAGAACTTGCCATGGGCGCACAGGGGACATTTTTCGCCCGGGTTGTGGATACAGAACCGAAAATGATGAAGGAAGTTTTTATTGAGGCAGCCCGGCATAAGGGGACTTCGGTTGTGGAAGTGCTTCAGAACTGTGTGATCTTTAACAATGAGGTGCACAAAGAGATCACAGGCAAGGATGTAAGAGAAGACAACCAGATCTATCTGGAACATGGAAAGCCCATGTTATTCGGGAAAAACAGGGACAAAGGTTTGATCCTGGTCAACGGCCGTCTCAAAATGGCGAAAATCCGGGAAGGAGGGATCACCAAAGATGATATCCTGATACACAATGCCCGGGATCAGGATGACACCACACATTATATGCTGACCCGCATGACACTGCCTGATTTTCCTGTGGCCATGGGGGTTATCAGGGCATGCTCCAGCTCTGTTTATGAGTCTCTCCTGAATGAAAAAATCAGGGATGCCAAAAGGAACACCAGGATCAGGGATGTTAATTCCCTGTTGCGGCACGGAAACGTGTTTGAATTGGATCCGGGGGAATAAGCTGGTCTGACGGGAACAAATTGTGCATGAAAGTGAATGATTCATACCGGGAATATGAACGTATTCTTTCCGAAGGGAAGGAAAGGCTGAAAGAACTTTCATGCATCAATCACACCACCCAGATCATACGTCAGGGAAAATCCGTTGATGAGATGCTTACCCAGGTTGTGAAGATCCTGCCTCCCGCCTGGCAATATCCGGAATATACCACTGCAAGGATCAAATTCGATGGGAAAGAATACAAAGCAGGGGGATTCAGGGAAACGCAGTGGAGTCAATGCCAGCCTTTTGAAACCATTAACGGACGGGAAGGCTCCATAGAGATATATTACCTGAAGGAATTCGAAACAATCCACGAAGGCCCGTTCCTTAAAGAGGAACGCGACCTGCTCATCAACCTGGCGAGCAATATTGCCAATTTCATCAACAGCATTGAAGCCAAGGAATTATTCGGGGGGATTGAGGGAAGAAAAGAAGACAAGCAGGGAGTCCGGCAAACCTTTCAGGAACCGGTTGTCAGCAGCCGTCAGTTTCTGCAAAAATTCATAAACAAACGAAATGCCAACCGGGATATATTCCATGACCTGATGCCCTATAAGGTAAAGGAGATCCTGATTGTAGCCACTTTTTATGATGCGTTCAGCATTGAACGGGAAGGGCGTTTCTCTGATCATATGCTCGGGGAATATCATCAGCTGAACCTTTCCTCCATGCCAAGGGTCACGGGGGTCACTTCCTATGAGGAGGCCATGAAACAACTCAGTGCCAAACATTATGATCTGGTCATCCTGATGATCGGCCATGACCGGGAAACACCCCCCAGAATTGCCGCCCGGGTAAAAAAGGATTATCCCTATATACCCATATACGTATTGCTGAACAACGACAGGGAAATCAGCCAGTTCAGGAAATACAGGCGAAATATCGAGAATATCGACAGGATATTCGTATGGAACGGGGATTCGAAGATTTTCTTTGCCATGATCAAGAACCTGGAGGACAGGGTCAATGTGGAAAATGACACCAAGGTCGGACTGGTAAGGTTGATCCTGCTGGTTGAGGATTCGGAGAAGTATTATTCCCGTTATTTGCCCATCCTGTACAAGGATGTCATGGAGCAGACCAGAAGGATTATTGAGGAGGTCAGTACCGACGATCTTTTTAAGGTTCTCCGGCTCAGGGCAAGGCCGAAAATCCTGCTGGCAACCAGCTATGAGGAAGCCATGGATATCCTGAAACTATACAAGGAGAGTCTTTTATGCGTGATCACCGACGTAAGGTTCAAGCGAAAAGGCAAACCGGATGATCAAGCCGGATTCAGTCTGGTCAGGCAGGTGAAAAAACAGGTGCCCGGACTCCCGACTGTGATTCAGTCATTCGACAGGCAAAATGCCCAGAAGGCGTTTGAGCTCAAGTCCATTTTCATCGATAAAAATTCAGAGAGCCTGATTCAGGATGTTCAACGTTTCATCAGGCACCACCTCGGATTTGGCAATTTCAATTACAGGGATGCCAATGGCAATGTGATTGCAGTTGCCAGGTCATTGAAGGAGTTTGAACAACTGATTGATAAGGTGCCCATTGAATCGCTGATTTATCACGGGAAAAGGAATCATTTTTCACTGTGGCTGATGGCCCGTGCCGAGATCAGGATCGCAAAAACGATCCACCCCGTAAAAGTTACGGATTTTAAAACACCACAGGAATTCAGGAACTATTTGAAATTTGTGATCGCCAAATACAGGAATGAGACGAATACAGGGCGGGTAATCAATTTCGAGGAAAATGCGATCCTGGAAGAAAGCAATATTGTGAGTCTGGGCACAGGCAGCCTGGGTGGAAAGGGGAGAGGACTTGCATTTATCAATACCCTGATATACAATCTGGATATTTCAGCAATCATTCCCAATATCAGGATACGTACACCCATCACAACCATTATCGGGACCGATGAGTTCGATCTTTTTCTGGAAAGGAACCAGCTTCATGAGGTGATTTACTCTGAAGAAGACTATGGGGTTATACGGGAAAAATTTCTTCGGTCGGAATTGTCCTACAATCTGCAGAAAAAACTGAAAGCCCTTCTGAAAGCAATCCAAAAACCAATTGCCATCCGTTCTTCCAGTATGTTTGAAGACAGCTCGACCCAACCATTTTCCGGGATCTTTGCCACCTGTCTGTTGCCAAACAACCATCCCGAATTCAAGGTCAGGTTCAAACAGGCATCGGATGCGATCAAACTGGTATATGCATCCATTTTTTCAGATCAGTCCAAGGCCTATTTCAAAGCCATCAGTTTCAAGATCGAAGAAGAGAAAATGGCCATTGTACTCCAGGAAGTTGTAGGGAATGCATACCAGGGCTATTGTTATCCCCACATCAGTGGCATTGCCCAATCATACAATTATTATCCGATCGCACAGATGAAACCGGAGGATGGTTATGCGATGGCAGCGGTTGGTTTGGGTCATTACGTGGTTGAAGGGGAGAAGGCCTACCGTTTCTCGCCCAAATTCCCGGATGTGGAGCCGGGTTCTGTCAAGAACCAGATCAGGAACAGCCAGGTTAAGTTCTATGCCATCGATATGAACATGAAGGAAATTGACTTCATGTGCAAGGGGCAAAATGCATCACTGAAGAAGCTGGATATAGGTATTGCAGAAAAGCATGGTACCATCGACCATAGTGTGTCGGTATATGACCAGGAAAATGACCGGGTGGAGCCCGGCTTGCATTCAGACGGGCCCAGGATCGTGAATTTCGCAAATATTCTCCGGTATGAACATGTTCCCCTTGCCAGGGCAATCGAATTGATTCTGGATGTGGTGAAAGAAGCCCTTGGAAGTCCGGTGGAGATAGAATATGCCGTGGATCTTGAAACGCATGGAAAGAACGATCCCTCTTTTTACCTTTTGCAGATTAAACCATTGATCAGTGCAGGGCGGGATTTTCATCTTGACCTGGATAAGCTGGATGTTGACAAGGCCATATTATTTACAGAAAAAAGCATGGGCAATGGCAGGATCGATCACATCCGGGATGTGATATTTGTGGAACCCGAGCGCTTCGATAAAACCAGTACCGGGGAAATTGCCCGGGAAATCGAGTTTCTGAACGGGGAATTGGTGAAAGAAAAAAAGCATTACATATTGATCGGTCCCGGACGGTGGGGTTCCAGAGACCGTTTCATCGGCATCCCGGTTGGCTGGCCCCAGATATGCAATGCCCGGGTGATTGTGGAAGCCAGCATAAAGAATTTTCCGCTGGATGCATCCCTGGGATCCCATTTTTTCCACAACGTGACTTCCATGAACGTGGGTTACTTTTCAGTGAACCATGATTCCCCGTATGATTTTATCCGGTGGAAGGTTCTGAGGCAACAGACAACCATCCGTGAAATGAAACATGTCAGGCACATTTGCTTTGATCATGCCCTTCAAGTGTTGATGGACGGTAAAAAACAAATGGCTGCCATTATTCCGGGGTACCCAAACAAGGAAACCTGATGCAGGAAACGGTGAAAAACATCGAACCCCTGGATATCGAGTTCGATCACACGGCATTTGACCAGTTGATGCAAAACAGGATCCGCAAGGTTTTACTGATTTGCAGCAACTATGATACCTTTATGCTGGAAGAGGACGCCAGGGTGGATGAGCAGATATTCAATGAGTATGTTTCACTGAACCTGAGATACCCTCCGGTGTTTATTCAGGCGAATTCCGCCAATCGTGCCTTTGAGATACTGAAGACACAGGAAATCGATCTGGTCATCGAAATGCTCAACATAGGAGGGATCGATACTTTTAAGCTTGCCAAGGTAATCAAATCCCGGTACCCGGATATCCCCATCGTGGTGCTCACCCATTTTTCCAGGGAGGTTTCCCTGCGATTGCAGAATGAGGACATGAGTGCCATTGACTATGTTTTTTGCTGGCTTGGGAATTCCAACCTGCTTCTGGCCATTGTCAAGCTGATCGAAGACAGAATGAATGCCAAACATGATGTGGAAGTTGTGGGGGTCCAGACCATTCTTTTTGTGGAGGATTCGATCCGGTATGTTTCGAGCTACCTGCCCAATCTCTACACGATTGTCATGAAGCAATCCCGTGAATTCATGAAAGAAGCCCTGAACGAACATCAGCGAATGCTGAGAAGGCGGGGAAGGCCAAAGATACTGGTGGCTACCAATTTTGAAGATGCCATGAATCTGTTCCAACAGTTCAAACAAAACATGCTGGGCATTATCTCAGACATCAGTTTTAAAAAAAATGCCCGCAGCAGCGAAAAGTATGAAGCCGGGATTGAGTTTTTACGGGTGGTACGTGAGGAAGACGAATTCATTCCCTTTCTTTTGCAATCATCGGACGAAAGAAACCGGAAATATGCAGAGGAAATGAATGCCGGATTTATTCACAAATACTCAAAAAATCTGTCCAACGAACTCAGGGATTACATTGTCAGACATTTTAACTTCGGTGATTTTGTTTTCCTGGATCCTGTAACCAAAAAGGAGGTTGCAAGGGCTCCCGACCTGCAGACCCTTCAACATGCGATTTTGAAAATTCCCGATACTGTGCTGGAGTATCATACCAGCAAAAATGATTTCAGCAAATGGTTGAACGCAAGGGCCATTTTCCCCGTTGCTCAAATGTTCAAACATGTGCGTATCAGTGATTTCAGCAATCTGGACGGACTTCGTTACTATATCTACAAAGCCATATTGAGTTTCAGAATAAGCAAGGGCCGTGGCGTGATTGCCCGGTTTGAAAAAGATACCTATGATGAATATTTGATGTTTTCCAGGATCGGGGAAGGATCCATTGGCGGAAAAGCCAGAGGGCTTGCCTTTATCAATAGCATTATTAAGAAGCGCAGGTTGTTCGGTCATTTTCCGGATGTTGTCATCAGCATTCCCAGGACGGTTGTTCTGAGCACCGATGTTTTCGATGAATTCATGGATTCCAATAATCTTTACAGGGAAGGATTGTCAGATAAACCTGACGAAGAAATCCTCGGGACATTCGTCAGGGCCCGTCTCCCCGCCTGGTTGATTCCGGATCTGCATGCATTTTTAAAGGTGGTAAAAAATCCTTTGGCCGTCAGATCGTCCAGCAAACTAGAAGACTCACATTATCAGCCTTTTGCAGGTATTTATTCTACCTATATGGTACCCAGGGTGGACAACCGGGAGCAAATGACCGAAATGCTGTGCAATGCGATCAAATGCGTTTATGCTTCGGTATATTTCCAGTCCAGTAAGGCCTATATGGAAGCAACATCAAATGTCATTGATGAGGAAAAGATGGGGATCATCCTGCAGGAAGTGTGTGGCAAGCAATACGGGGGAAAATTCTATCCCACGGTTTCGGGTGTGGCCCACTCGGTCAATTTTTATCCCATTCCCCCGGAGAAGGCAACCGACGGGGTGGCCAATATTGCATACGGACTGGGCAAATATGTTATGGACGGAGGACAATCCCTGAGATTTTCCCCAAAATATCCGAAAAAAATCATGCAGCTTTCCTCTCCTGAGATGGCGGTGAAGGAAAGTCAGAAGATTTTTTATTCCCTGGATCTGCGACCGGATCATTTTCTGCCTTCTCCCGATGACGGGATCAATCTGCTCAGGAACAGGATCGAAAAAGCCTCAGGAGACAAGGCCATCCGTTATGCAGTATCCGTATATGATCATGAGAGCAATATGATCCGGGACGGTGCAGACCTGCCAGGAAGGAAAATCGTAACCTTTTCAAGTGTTTTGAACCACAATGTTTTTCCCCTGGCTGAGATTTTACAGACCCTGCTTGCAGTATGTGAAGAGGAAATGAATGTCCCCATTGAGATCGAATTTGCTGCCAATCTGGATGTTCCGCAAGGAGAACCACGGATTTTTAATTTTCTTCAGATCCGCCCCATTGTGCTGAGCGAACAGAGTCTGACCGTTAAACTGGACAAGGTTCCGGAGGAGCGGACCATTATCCGTTCAGAAACTGCTCTCGGGAATGGATCATACCGGGGCATCCATGATTTTGTTTATGTGAATCCGCGTACATTTGATCCGAAAAAGACCGGCGAGATCGCTTCGTCCATAGAAAAACTCAATAACCGGCTTAAATCGGAGAACAGGTCCTATATACTGATGGGGCCCGGGCGGTGGGGTTCGTCGGATCCCTGGCTGGGGATACCCGTCAAATGGGTACAGATATCCAATGCCAGGGTCATTATTGAATCCGGACTGGAAAAATTCCGGGTGGATCCCAGTCAGGGTACCCATTTTTTCCAGAATATCACCTCTTTCAGGATCGGATATTTTACCATTAATCCCTTTCTGGGGGACGGCCATTTTGATCTGGATTACCTGGAGAGTTTGCCGGCGGTTTATCAAAGTGATCATGTCAGGCACCTTCGATTTGATAAATCCGTGCCGGTGCAGATCGACGGCCGGTCAGGAAAGGGAATCATATACAAACCCGTGTAATGGCTCCGCTTTTTGGCAGAGGCTTCTGTTTGCCGGTTCCCGGGGTCCGGACATATGATGTACATCATATGTTTATTTTTGATTACTGACGGAAAGAAATGTATTTTTATATTTTCTCAGAACAAACTACTGTCTCCCTTATCAAGACAATCATCTAAAATATCCGGCCATGAACGTTGACTTACTCATGAATGACCTGGTGAAAAAGCATCCGGCTGAGATCGAATATCACCAGGCTGTCAGGGAAGTCCTTGAATCGATCGAGGAGATATACAACAGCAATCCTCAGTTTGAATCGGCCGGAATCATTGAAAGGATCATTGAACCCGACCGGGTATTCATATTTAAGGTGCCATGGGAAGATGATGAGGGCAAGGTCCATGTAAATACGGGCTGCCGCGTTCAGTTCAACAATGCGATCGGCCCCTACAAGGGAGGTTTGCGTTTTCATCCCAGCGTAAACCTGAGCATACTCAAATTCCTGGGATTCGAACAGATCTTCAAGAACAGTTTGACCTCCCTTCCTATGGGTGGTGCCAAAGGGGGATCGGATTTTAATCCCAAAGGCAAGTCAAATGGGGAGATCATGCGTTTTTGCCAATCCTTTATGCTCGAGTTATGGAGAGTTATCGGTCCGTCTACTGACATCCCGGCCGGCGATATTGGAGTAGGTGGCCGTGAAATCGGATATCTGTACGGAATGTACCGGAAACTGGCCCGTGAAAATTCAGGGGTCCTGACCGGTAAAGGCATGAACTGGGGGGGGAGTCTGATCAGGCCCGAAGCCACGGGCTTTGGAGTGGTATATTTCGTAAAGGAAATGCTTGAAAGAGCCGGGGATACCATTAAGGGCAAGACCATTGCTGTCTCGGGATTTGGTAATGTTGCCTGGGGCGTGGTGAAAAAGTCGACAGAACTGGGAGCCAAGGTGATCACCCTGTCAGGCCCCGACGGGTATATTCATGACAAAAATGGCATTTCCGGGAAAAAAATCGATTTTATGCTTGAATTGCGGTCTTCCAACGAAGACGTTGTTCAGCCTTATTCCTATGAATTTGAAGATGCCCGGTTCGTTCAGGGTCGTCATCCCTGGGAGGTGGCATGTGATATCGCTCTGCCCTGTGCAACCGAGAACGAACTGAATAAAGAGGATGCACTTCAGCTGATCAACAACAATTGTAAATGTGTGGTGGAAGGCGCCAATATGCCCTGCACACCTGAAGCCATAGAGGTCCTGCAGGAAAACAAGGTATTGTTTGCACCGGGGAAAGCGGCAAACGCGGGGGGTGTGGCCACATCGGGACTGGAAATGTCCCAGAACGCCATGAAGCTCAACTGGCCCAGGGAGGAAGTAGACAAGCGGCTGCACCAGATCATGAGCAAGATACATTCGGCATGTGTCCGCTACGGCAAAGAGGAAGACGGTTATATCAATTATGTAAAGGGGGCCAACATTACAGGTTTTCTTAAGGTTGCAGCCGCCATGCTGGATCAGGGAATCATTTAGCTCTGCTGCAACAGGTATTCTTTCAGTTCATCAAAGGAACTTCCCATCAGAATGCTTTCTTTCTTTTTGTTCAGTGGACCCTGTAATTGGGGCGGAATGGCCAGTTTACCGTTTAGAATGGTTTCCATTTCATCAAGGAATTTTGCCGGGTGTGCCGTTTCCAGAAAGATCCCGGGAAGGTCATCCGGATTCTTTTCCAGGTAATGTGAAAGAGCCATATGCCCTGTTGCTCCATGGGGATCCATGATGTACCGGTGGTCCCTGGCCAGACGGGCAATGCCCGTCCGTATTTCTTCATCCGTAAATGAATAACCGGAGAGATCTGCCCGGATGTTTTCAAGGGAATGACCGTACAGTTCCAGAATGCGCTCAAAATTGCTCGGGTCTCCCACATCCATGGCATTGGCGATGGTTCTGATGGATTCGCGTGGTTTGTAAACGCCTGTCTCGAGGTATTCAGGCACCACCCGGTTGATGTTATTGGCCACCACAAAATGCCTGACCGGAAGCTTCATTTTTTTAGCCATCAAGCCGGCAGTCAGATTGCCATAATTGCCGCTGGGTACCGAAAAGATTACATCTTTTTTCCATCCGTCCAGTTGTGCGAAAGCATAGAAATAGTAAAACATCTGGGGGAGGAGTCTGCCCAGGTTGATGGAATTTGCCGAGGTAAGGGTTACCCGTTGGTTACATTCCCGGTCGGAGAAGGCTTCTTTGACCAGCCGCTGGCAATCGTCAAAGGTGCCCCGGATCTCAAGCGCATTTATGTTGTGGCCGAGTGTGGTGAACTGCTTCTCCTGCAGGTGGCTGACCAATCCGCTCGGATACAGGATATGGACCCGGATGCCGGGTATTTTCCAGAAACCGTTGCCCACTGCACTTCCGGTGTCCCCGGATGTGGCGACAAGCACATGAATGGATTGCTGCAACGAACGGGTAAAATACCCCAGGAGTCTGGCCATGAACCGTGCACCCACGTCTTTGAACGCCATGGTGGGACCGTGAAAAAGTTCCAGTGAATACACCCCTGTATATACTTCCTTCAGGGGTATATCGAAATTCAGCGATTCCCGGATGATTTCATATAGCTCGTGATCCTTCATATCCTGATGGAAAAAGGGCCGGGCCACGGAAAAAGAGATATCCTGCAGACTGTACCCGCGGATGTTACGGAAGAATAAAGGATCTTCGGGTTCCGGTATCGCGCAGGGCATGAGCAGACCCCTGTCTTCTGCAAGTCCTCTCAAAACGGCCTCTTTCAGGGAAATCGTGTGTTTTTTGTTTCGGGTACTGTAAAATTCCATATTGATTGCAGGCTTAGTCTGTTTGCCGGATGCCGCCGGGATTAATCTCTGTCACATATGTTCCGCATGATATGCTGAGGTCGGAATATATCTTTTTCATGGCTTCTGCCACGGAAATGGCAATATCCCTGTCATTGCTCAGGGCAAAGATTGACGGGCCGGACCCTGCAATACTGCAGCCAAGTGCACCCCGGAGCATGGATTCTTGCTTGACCCGGTTAAATCCGGGGATTAAAAATGATCTTATGGGTTCCGCAATAAAATCATGCAGGGAATCAGAAATGATCCTGTAATCTGATTTGAAAAACCCCGCTACGAGTCCGGCCACATTCCCCGATTGCCTTACCGCATCTTTTAAACTGATGTTCATTTTAAGGATCCTGCGGCTGTCTTCGGTGGCGATAGAGATTTCGGGATGCACGATCGAACAGAAAAGAAATTCCGGTACGGGAATGTCAATGATGTCCAGGGGATCGCAACTCCTTACCAGGGTGATCCCCCCAAGCAACAGGGGCGCCACATTGTCGGCATGAGCCGATCCGCTGGCGATCTTTTCCCCCAGCATGGCAAATGGGATCAGCTCTCTTGGGGACAGGGGTTCGTTTAACAGGATATTTGCTCCCGCAACTGCTCCCCCGGAACTTGCAGCACTCGATCCAAGTCCGCTCCCGGGAACGATCTTCTTTTTGAAGATGACATCAAAGCCCTGTGAAGATCCGATATGGTCCAGAAACCCCCTGATGGCAACGGTGCCCACATTTTTGTCCGGATCACAGGGGAGATCGATGCCCGATTCGTTGATGATCTTCAGGATGGATTTTTTGTTTTTACGGATGACCAGGGTGTCTCCGGGATCTGTAACCGCAAACCCCAGAATGTCGAAGCCGGGACCGACATTGGCAATGGTGGCCGGAGCAAATATGCCGATCTGATCAGCCATGATTGTTCAGTTTTTTGAGGACTGTTTCATCAATGCCGGCAAGGCTGGTCAGTTTGACATCGGCCATTCCGTATCCGGGATGTTCAAACATAGACGCTTCCGGAACGCAGATGGTTTTCATCCTGGCGGCTTTTGCCGCGATGAGACCGGCCAGGGAATCCTCAATGGCAATGCATGTAACGGGCTCTTTTCCCATTTTTCCGGCAATCCTGAGGTATACGGCCGGATGAGGTTTGCCGAAGGATTCGTCTTCAGAAGTATGGATTGCATCAAAGAAATAGTACAGATCGAATTTCTTCAGCACGATCCGGATTAATTCCATAGGTGACGAGCTTGCCAGTCCGGTTACATAATTTCTCGATCTGAAAAATTCCAAAGCATGATGGACACCTTTCATCAAAGGGGCTTCCTTTTCGATCAGGGCACCTATCCGGGAATAAAACTCTTTCTTAAGTTTTTTGAAATCAGGATCGTTCCAGGGTTTGTATTTGTACCAATGACGGATCACCTCATCGGTTTGCATCCCGTAGGTTTCATATTGCATTTCTTCCCTGAGATGAATCCCCAACCGTGCAAATATCTCTTTTTCCGTTTTTTTCCACAGAGGTTCGGAATCCACCAGGAGTCCGTCCATGTCGAATATCACAGCCTCGGTCATATATGCATTGATTCAGGATTAGATATTGGCCACCCGGATCACATCGGCAAAAACCCCGGCAGCAGTTACCTCGGCTCCTGCACCATATCCCTTGATAATCATGGGTTGTTCACGATACCTTTCGGTCCAGATCAGTATGATGTTGTTGCTGCCTTCCAATGCAGCCGAGGGATGTTGCTGATCCACTTCCCTGATTTTTACCGAAGCCTTTCCGTCTTTCAGGGATGCGACGTATCGCAGTCTTTTCCCCATGGATTCCAGTTTTTTCCGGTATTCTTCGAATTGCCGGTCGTAACCGCGGATTTTTTTCATGAAATCCCGTGAAGAACCCTTGAAGCAATCGGGTGGCAGAATGGGGGTTACTTTAACATCCTTCTGTTCGATGCCGTAACCGCATTCCCTGGACAGGATCAGCAATTTTCTGACTACATCGATCCCGCTCAGGTCGATTCTGGGATCCGGTTCCGTATACCCTTTTTCTTTTGCCATTTCCACGGCTTTACTGAACGGGATTTCCGCAGAAATGGTATTGAAAATGAAATTCAGGGTGCCCGACAGCACGGCTTCCAGGGCGAGGATCCTGTCTCCGCTGTTGATCAGGTCGTTGATGGTTTTAATAATGGGGAGTCCCGCCCCTACATTGGTTTCGTAAATGAACCTTACCCCTTTTTCCTTTGCCTTGTTCTGCAATTCAAGGTAATGGTTGAGTGAAGATGAACATGCGATTTTGTTGGCGGTCACCACCGTTATGTATGCATCGAAGAGGTCGCCGTAAACCGCTGCGACCGCCTGGCTTGCGGTACAATCAATAAATACGCTGTTTCTCAGGTTGAGATCTGCAATATTGGAAACAAAGCGCCGGATATCCATCGGATCCCCGTCATTTAATTTTCTCAGTATATCCTTAAAATGAAGTCCTTCCGGATCGATGAGCATTTTTTTCGAATTGGTGATCCCGGTAAGGTTGATCTTCAGGCGATGTTTGTCCATCAGCTTTTTTCGCTGGTCGCCGATCTGTTTCAAAAGGCTTTTGCCGACATTGCCCGCACCTGCCAGAAAAAGATGCAATTCTTTATAATGTGAAAGGAAAAAACCCTCGTGGATTACATTCAGGGCTTTTCTCAGACTGGCATGCCTGATCACCACTGAAATGTTCAGCTCGGAGGATCCCTGGGCGATGGCAATGACGTTGATCCCGTTGCGCCCCAGGGCATTGAATAACTTGGCAGATATTCCCGGGGTGTGGATCATTCTTTCGCCAACGATGGCAATGATGGACAACTCGCGTTCAATATGGATATGAACGTTCTTTTTGCCATCGATCTCATAGGCAAATTCATTCCGGATGGCTTCCCTGGCCTTTTCCGTATCTTCCCGGTCCACGGCAAAAGAAATGGAGTACTCTGAAGATGCCTGGGTGATCAGGATGATGTTTATGTTATCCCTGGCCAGGGCGGAAAACAATCTGGCCGATATTCCGGTAACGCCCACCAGTCCGGACCCCTGCAGGGTGATAAGGTCTATCCGCTCGATGGAACTGATCCCTTTGATCGGGGATTGATCGAGACCTTTTGATTCACTTTCTATGATGGTCCCCGGATGATCGGGATGAAAGGCATTTTTAATTCGTATGGGGATCTTTTTTTCGAACACGGGTTGAATGGTCGGGGTATACACGACCCTTGCACCGAAATGAGAAAGCTCCATGGCTTCTGCATAACTCAGGCTTTCGATGGCATAGGCTTTTTCAACTGAAAGGGGATCGGCGGTCATGAATCCGTCCACGTCGGTCCATATTTCCAGCACCGAAGCATTCAGCGCAGAAGCGATAATGGAAGCGGTATAATCTGAACCACCGCGTCCCAGGGTGGTGGTGTCTCCTTTCTCATTGCTGGCAATAAACCCGGGTACTATGGCGCATTCATCCAGGTCCCGGAAAAATTCCCTCAGCAGGCGATGGGTCTTGTTGAAATCCACCCTTGCTTTTCCGAAATGATCATCGGTCCGTATCAGATCCCTGATCTCGACAAGAGTGCTGTTGGCAATGAGCTGACTGATGATGAATGCTGAAAGCCTTTCTCCGAAGCCTGCCACATGATCCCGGGTTTTCCTGGTAAGGTCTTTCAACAGGTAAATGCCTGTTAGTGTATCTTCGAGTTCATTGATCAGGACCTTGATTCCGGCAAGGATATGGCTTTGCCCCCGGATATCGGTAATGGCTTTGACCATGTGGTAATGTTTTTCCTCGATGCTTTTCAATAATTCCCTGTACCGGCCGTCCCGCTCAACCGCGTATTGACTGACCCGAAGAAGCTGGTCGGTTATGCCTTTGAATGCGGAAATAACGATCACCACAGGTTTTTCAACCGAATCGATGATCTTCTTTACTTCCAGGATCCTCTCCGGCGTCCCGATCGATGATCCTCCGAATTTAAGGACTCGCATCCAAAAAAGGTTTTACTGCCGTTATTTGTTATGAAAGGACAAATTTATTAAAAATCCGTTTTATCACGCACTCTCCGTGACCACATTCCTGTCAATTTTCCGTATTAATCCCTGAAGCACTTTTCCGGGTCCGGTTTCTGTGAATACAGAAGCTCCGTCCCGGATCATGTTTTGAACCGACTGGGTCCATTTGACCGGGGAGGTCAACTGTGCGATCAGATTCTCCTTGATAAGTTCCGGATCCTGAGTAGGGATTGCTGTAACATTTTGATATACAGGGCAACAAGGTTTGTGAAAAGGGACAGAATGAATGGCTTCACGGAGTTCATTCCCGGCGGATTCCATCAACGGGGAATGAAAAGCCCCTCCCACATTCAGCCTGACGGCTTTCCTGGCTCCTTTTTCCTGCATGATCCGGATGGCCCGGTCAATCCCTTCGACCGATCCGGATATAACGATTTGCCCCGGGCTATTGTAGTTGGCCGGCACCACCACCTCGCTGATTTCATTGCAGATGTCCTCAACCGTTTTATCTTCCATGCCGATAATGGCAGCCATGGTGGAGGGTTGTTTTTCACATGCCTTTTGCATGGCTTGTGCACGCTTATAGACAAGACTTAATCCGTCTTCAGGGGACAGGGATCCACAGGCAACCAGGGCTGAAAATTCCCCGAGCGAGTGGCCCGCAACCATTCCGGGGTCAAAATCGGTTAGTGTGGATGCAAGGATCACACTGTGCAGGAAAATGGCCGGCTGGGTGACCCTGGTTTGTTTCAGGTCATCTTTCGTTCCTTCGAACATCAGGTCCGTGATCCTGAATCCCAGTTGCTTGTTGGCCTTTTCAAACATTCCGGCAGCCTGCCGGTGACGCTCATAAAGATCTTTGCCCATTTGGGGGAACTGTGCTCCCTGTCCCGGGAAAACATATGCTCTCATGTTCAAAAATTTTGATTAAACAAAAAATGGAGGATACCTGTCCGGAAATACCAAGCATTAAATCAATGGAGTGTAGCTCCGATGAGATGGATGAATTCTTCCCGGGTCTTTTCCTTGTGCAGGAAATCCCCGGTAAAGGCCGACGTAGTGGTAACAGAATTTTGTTTCTGAACGCCCCGCATGATCATGCAAAGGTGTTTTGCTTCGATAACCACTGCAACACCTATGGGGTCGAGGGTTTCCTGAATACAATCCCTGATCTGGACGGTCAGGCGTTCCTGAACCTGCAACCTCCGGGCATAAGCTTCCACCACCCGGGCGATCTTGCTCAGTCCGGTGATGTATTTTTTCGGTATATATGCCACATGCGCTTTTCCGGAAAAGGGAATTAGATGGTGCTCGCAAAGGGAAAATATCTCAATGTCCTTTACAATCACCATTTGCTGGTATTCTTCCTTGAATTTTGCGGCACGGATGATTTCCAGGGGGTCAATGCCATAACCGTTGGTCATGAACTGAATGGCCCTGGCCACCCTGGAAGGCGTATCTTTGATTCCCTCCCGGCCCGGATCGGGATCGATCAATTCCACGATCTTTCTGTATGAATCGGTAAGCTCCCTGGTTTTGTTGTCGTCGTATATTTCAACCCTGCTATAGTTGTGTCCTTTCTGCGCACCGACTCCGTTGTTGACGATTTCCATTTTATGAATGTTTATTTTTCCAAGTATTCTACAAAATTGTTTTCAGACTCCTGGAGCTTCACAGAATGAAGCCTGACACCCGTTTTTTTGATATGGGGTTCCAGAACGTCCCATATGGCCATGGCCAGGTTCTCGGCAGAAGCAATTTTCCCGTGCATAAAATCAACTTCCAGATTGATGTTTTTGTGATCCACTTTTTCAATTACTTCCTTTCTGATTATCCCGCTCAGGGTTTTCAGATCGGTCAGATAACCCGTTTCAGGGGTGGTTTCGCCTTTTACCGTAACAAACAAAACATAATTATGACCGTGCCAGTTGGGATTGCTGCATTTCCCATAGATCCTCAGGTTTTCCCCGTCGGAAAGATCTTCCCGGAAAACCCTGTGGGCTGCGTTGAATCTCTCTCTTCTGGTCAGATAAATCATGTCCGGTTTTGTTCATGCAAATAAAGTATTTTAATGGACAACCACCGCAAAACTTTTCATTATTTTTGCACAGCAAACAGGTTTACCTCAAAATGATCGTAATCACAGGAGCAGCCGGTTTTATCGGAAGTTGTCTTGCCGGCCGGCTAAACAGGGAGAACTTTCCGGATCTGGTGCTGGTGGATTCCTTTGCAGGGAATGAAAAAACCCGGAATTATTCCGGAAAGAAATACCGGGAGCTTGTTGAAAGGAAGGATCTTTCCCGTTGGATCGATGAACATCACAGATTCATTCAATTTGTTTTTCATCTGGGTGCGAGAACGGATACTGCGGAGAAAGACCCTTTGGTATTCAAGGCCCTCAATCTGGATTATACCAAAATGATCTGGGAGAAGTGTGTTTGTTACGGCCTGCCTTTGGTGTATGCTTCTTCCGCAGCTACATACGGTACGGGAAACCAGGGGTATTCAGATGCACATGAAAATTTGCAGCATTTGAGACCCCTGAATCCTTACGGGGAATCGAAGCATGCATTCGACCTCTGGGCCCTTCAGCAGCCGGAAAAGCCTTATTTTTGGGCCGGACTCAAGTTCTTTAATGTATACGGGCCCAATGAATATCACAAGGACAGAATGGCATCGGTGGTTTTCCATGCTTTCAAACAATCCAGGGAGTCAGGCCGGGTAAAACTTTTCAGATCACACCATCCGGATTATGAGGATGGTGAACAGATGAGGGATTTTGTTTATGTGATGGATGTGGTGGAGGTCATGCTCCACTTTATGCGCGTCAGGAAGCATTCTGCCATATACAATGTCGGGACCGGGCAGGCAAAATCTTTTATAGATCTGGTTTATGCCGTATACCGGTCAATGCAACTGGAACCGTCAGTCGAATACATTGATATCCCTGCTGATATCCGGGACAAATACCAGTATTTTACCGAAGCCGGGATCGAAAAGCTCAGGAAGAGCGGTTTTCAGAAATCCTTCACTAACTTGCAGGAGGGAGTGCGGGACTATGTGCAGAATTTTCTGATGAAAGACAAAACGTATTAATGGCTTCTGTCCGTCATATTCTGCAGTAATCAAAATATATTCATATGAATAGAGATCAGGCGCTAGAATTGCTTCACAAATATGTAACCAATGAAAAAATGCTTTTTCATTCCTATGCATCCGAAGCGGTCATGAGGGCATTGGCCGGACATCTCGGAAGGGATGAGAAAAAATGGGGGTTGGCCGGACTCCTCCATGACATTGATGTGGAGATAACCGGTGCGGATCCCCATATACATGGGAACAGGTCTGCGGAAATCCTGGAAGAGCAGGGACTGCACGAAGAGATCGCGGATGCGGTCCGCATGCACAATGAGCAAGCCACCGGAAAAAAACGCGGTACAGAATTCCAGCATGCGCTGGCTGCCGGGGAAACCGTGACCGGACTGATCTACGCGACGGCACTGGTTTATCCCGGCAAAAAAATTGCCGGGGTCAAACCAAAATCCGTCATGAAAAGGATGAAGGAGAAGGCATTTGCTGCTTCGGTAAGCCGGGAAAACATCCGGGAATGCGAAAAGATCGGCATTCCCCTGAGCGAATTTGTAACCATCAGTCTGAATGCCATGAAGGAGATCGGCCCGGATATCGGTCTGTAAACCTTATTCGCGGCGAAGGGAATTGAGAATCTGATAACCGATCAGCCGGTCATACCGGCTAAGGATGTCCCGGTGATAAACATAAATGACATAATCATTCTCAGTTTCATAGTGGCTGCCTTCGATATAAGATACGTCGGGATACCTTGTTCTGCGATCCATATAAATGTAACGGTAATTATAGTATCCCTGTTTCAGAAATAATGTCAGTTCATAGGCTTTGTTCTCCAGGCTGTAATGCATTCTGTTCCTTGCTCCCAACCTGCGGTTTGTCAGTTCGCCCTCCACGTAAATGTCCGCATTGGGCAGGGGAGCATCGAAAGGCAATGAAAAATGGACGTGGACATAATCGGCATCGGTATGAGGGTTGGCTTCTTCCTGAATATCCACATAATACTTGCCGTTCAGGTCATCATGGAAAAAATACACCGCGTTTGATCTTATCTGGTCAGGGAAAAGCCATACATGAAAAAAGGGCGGTTTATATTCGATCTTCCGGATGTATTCCGACTGGTACCTGAGACTTTTGATATCAAAATAGCGGTATTCGCTGCCGCCGGGAAATACCGTTTCCTGCTGATAGTCATATTCGAGCCGCCCGTCTTTTATAAAAACCGGTTTCAGTCCGCCAATCGAGTTTTGCCAGTTGTTGTTCTGGCATATGATCACGTACACTTCGGAATAAGGATCATTGATCTCATAGCTGCCGTGGTTAACGGCGAAGTCGACCTGCTGCCCGGTGTTCCTGTACAGGGAAAGGACCGGCCTTTTGACCTTTCCTTCGATACTGACTTTCGGGTCGGCGACGGCAAACCTTTTGGTGAAAGCGACATCTTCCCGGTCATAGTCCTCAAATACCAGCAGGATATAGTTCCCTGAGATTTTGGGATTGATCTCTTCGTTGGGCAGTATGAGTTTATAGTGAACGTATTTGCTATGGGTATTGAATGAGAACTGATAATCATTCAACTGATAGTGATCGAATCCGCCCATATAATCATCACGCGGAATGTCGGATTCGTGCCATCGCGCATCACAATGGATCAGGGTATAGGAATAATCTTTGGTCTCACCCGATAAATCGTCAAAACTGAGTTCCAGATGCTGGCCGGAATGCAGTTCCAGGATTGGATAGGACAGTTCCCATTGTTTTTTGTGCAGCAATACGCTTGCAATATGGTCCTTGTAAATGCTATCCCTGTATATTTCCCCCCGGTTTTCCTGACGGATCTGGCCGTCAGTATTCTGCCCGGAAAAAAAGGCCGGGAAAAAGAAAAAGAAAAGAAGAATTTTTCGTTTCGGATTGTTCTTGGGGCGATCGGTTCCGGTCTTCCTCATGCCATCCTTAATGATTTGTCAACTCTTGTTTAGTATATAAATTTAGCTATTTTTGTTTAACGTTTTTTCAAGTGAATCATTGTCTCATGGTCAAAATAATCAAGGTCAGAAAAGGACTTGATATTCGAATTGCCGGGATAGCAGAAAAAATTCTTCAGAAAGCACAACCTTCCAGGTTATATGCAGTAAAACCAACTGATTTTCATGGCATCCAAAGGCCCAAACTTCTGGTCAAGTCCGGGCAGGAGGTAAAGGCCGGAACCCCGCTGTTCTTTGATAAGAAACAACCGGATGTGATGTTCACCGCCCCGGTCAGCGGAGAAGTAAAAGCGGTGAACCGCGGGGAAAGAAGGAAGATCCTTGAAGTGGTGATCGAAGCCGCCGGGACAGTAGCATACGAAGATTTCGGAAAATCCTCACCTGAAGAATGTTCAGAGGAAGAGATCAGGGAACGGTTGCTGAAGAGCGGCATATGGCCGTCCATTATACAAAGGCCTTATGCTGTTGTGGCCAATCCGGAGTACCGTCCCAGGGACATTTATGTTTCATGTTTCGATACGGCTCCTTTGGCACCTGACCTGGATTTCGCCGTAAAGGGAGAAGGAGAGGATTTCGATACGGGTGTTCGTGTTCTCAGGAAACTGACCGGGGGAAATGTTCACCTCGGGCTGAACGCTGATTATCCTCCCAGCAATGTATTCACAGAGGTACGGGATGTCGTCAGGCATTATTTCCATGGGCCGCATCCTGCAGGAAATCCGGGGATTCAGATCCATCACACTGTTCCGGTGAATAAAGGCGAGAGAGTCTGGCATATCCATCCCCAGGATGTCATCATTATGGGAAGATTGTTCAGGAAAGGAGTATATGATCCCACCCGGGTGATCGCATTGACGGGCAGCGGCATAAAAAAAAGGATCTATTACCGGCTGATCAAAGGCGCATGCGTTGACCGGCTGGTTGACGGCAACGTTATCCCGGGAGATTTGCGTTATATCAGCGGCAATGTGCTCACCGGACGTAAAATTTCCAAAAAAGGGTATCTCGGGTATTATGATTCCCAGGTTTCGGTTATCCCTGAAGGGAATAAACATGAATTTTTGGGATGGTTGAATCCCGGATTCAACAAGTACAGCAATTCCAGATCATTCCTGAGCTGGTTGCAGCCCGACCGTGCATTTGACATCGATACAAATCTGAAGGGTGGACAGCGTGCTTTTATAATGACGGGTTGGTATGAAAAGGTGCTTCCCATGGACATTTTGCCCATGCAATTGTTGAAAGCGATCATTATCGGGGATATAGACCAGATGGAAAAGCTGGGGATTTATGAAGTTGCTGAAGAAGATTTTGCCCTGTGTGAATTTGTTTGTCCGTCCAAAACCGAGATCCAGACATTGATCAGGAAAGGAATTGATATGATGATCAGTGAAATGACATAGCATGAAACTCCTGAGAAGATATATTGACAAAATGAAGCCCCACTTCAGCAAGGGGGGGAAATTCGAAAAATTGCAGTCCACTTTCGAGGGATTTGAAACTTTTTTGTTTGTTCCCGATGAAGTAACCACCAAAGGGGCTCATATCCGTGACGCCATTGATATGAAAAGGACCATGGCCACGGTAGTGGCTGCCATGTTGCCGGCCCTTTTATTTGGTATGTGGAATACAGGATATCAGAATTCACTTGCTTTTGGAATTGAACGGACCATCTGGGAAAATTTTGTTTTTGGTTTTGTGAAGGTTTTTCCGATCGTGGTTGTTTCCTATGTAACCGGACTGGCCATCGAGTTTTTCTTCGCCCAGGTCAGGGGACATGAAATCAATGAGGGATTTCTGGTAACCGGCATGCTCATTCCCCTGGTTTTGCCGGTGAATGTTCCCCTCTGGATGGTGGCAGTTTCCACGGCATTTGCTGTGATCATCGGAAAGGAAGTTTTCGGAGGGACAGGAATGAATATACTGAATCCGGCACTTACGGCAAGAGCGTTCCTGTTTTTTGCCTATCCGACATACATGTCCGGAAATAAAGTCTGGATCGCGGGACTTCTCAACGGGGAGGGCACAGTGGATGGTTTTTCCGGTGCAACCGCCCTTGGACAGGCAGCAACCGAACAAACACAACTGGTGAACGGAATCGGTGAATCCATTACCCCCATGGACATGTTCGCGGGAACCATTCCGGGATCCATAGGGGAAACATCCACGGCGGCAATTTTGCTTGGGGCCTTATTTCTGCTTTTTGCCGGCATAGGGAGCTGGAAGATCATTTTTTCGGTTTTTGCCGGCGGACTGATCATGGGGTCGATCCTGAATTATTTCGGCAGCAATCAGTTAATGAGCATACCGGCATGGCAGCATTTGATGCTGGGAGGATTTGCCTTCGGTGCGGTTTTCATGGCCACCGATCCGGTAACTGCCGTGCAGACTGAAAAGGGCAAATGGATATACGGATTCCTGATCGGGATCCTGGCCATACTGATCCGGGTAATGAATCCGGCCTATCCGGAAGGAGTGATGCTGGCCATTTTGCTGATGAATGTCTTTGCTCCCCTGATCGACCACTATGTAGTGGAAGCCCATATCAAGAAAAGACATAAAAGGGCACGGGAGGCCGGTTTACAATAAGTGCAGATATTAACGCGTATCAGGCAATGAAAAGATTTTCCAGTACATATATATTTCTTTTTTCCTCGGCCATGGTGACCATCGTGGCTGCCCTTCTGTCCTTTGTGGCTGTGCAGCTTCGTCCCATACAGGAAAAGAATGTTGAGATCGTGAAGAAAACGGATATTCTGAGGTCCGTCCGAATGGCGGAGGATCTTTCAGAGGTAAAGAACAGGGACCGCTATATTGAGCAGCTGTACGATGAGGTAATTACCGAAAGCTGTGTAATTGACCCGGAGGGGAACAAGCGTGAGGGTGTGGATGCTTTTGAGGTAAATATGAAGGAAGAACTTGCCAAACCTCCGGAAAAAAGGAATCTGCCGGTTTTTATTTTTTCTTCCGGCGGGGGGGAATACAAATTCATTTTTCCCCTGAGGGGAAAGGGCTTGTGGGGCCCCATATGGGGATATATAAGTTTTCATGAGGATATGACCACGGTATACGGAGTCAATTTTTCCCATGAAAAGGAGACACCCGGTCTGGGGGCAGAGATTGCCACCGACATGTTTGAAAGTCAATTCCGCGGCAAACTCATATTCGATGAACAGGGAAAATTCGTTTCCATCGAAGTTTCCAAAAAAGATGTGGCCGGGGACAATAAGTATGCCGTGGATGCCATTTCAGGCGGCACCATTACCAGCACTTCGGTGGAAGAAATGCTGAAGGCCTGTCTTGACCTTTATGTCCCCTATTTTAAAAAATCCAGCGATCATGAGTGACCAGGAACCATTGTTTTCATCCAAAAACATCAAGCTTCTTCTCAATCCCCTGAACAAGGAGAATCCGATCACCGTGCAGGTGCTGGGGATATGTTCGGCGCTGGCCATTACGGTCAAGCTGGAAAATTCGGTGGTCATGACCCTGTCGGTGATCGCCGTTCTGGCCATTTCCAATGTGGTGATCTCTGTGCTCAGGAAAAAAATCCCCCCGCGGATACGCATCATCGTTCAGCTGACCGTGATCGCCACCCTGGTGATCCTGGTGGATGAAATACTGCAGGCCTTTGCCTATCAGGTGAGTCAGCAACTGTCTGTTTTTGTGGGTTTGATCATCACCAACTGCATCATTATGGGCAGACTGGAGGCTTTTGCCCTGAGCAACAAACCCTGGCCGGCTTTTCTGGACGGTGTGGGTAATGCCTCGGGGTACGGACTCATCCTGATCGTGGTCGCTTTTTTCAGGGAACTGCTTGGTTCCGGAACATTGTGGGACATTCGGGTGATCCCAGAGTCCTTTTATGAGTTCGGGTATATGGACAACGGACTTATGATCCTGCCACCCATGGCCCTGATCACCGTCGGGATCATTATATGGATACAACGCAGCCGGAACAATGATCTGATAGAAAACAGCCAAAGCTAAACCAATATGGAGAATCTGGTCAGTATCTTCGTCAAGTCTATTTTCATAGACAATATGATATTCGCCTATTTCCTGGGCATGTGTTCATATCTTGCGGTGTCAAAAACCGTAAAAACATCCACAGGCTTAGGTCTGGCGGTCATTTTTGTCCTGGGCATAACGGTCCCCATCAATTACCTGCTTGAGAATTACCTGTTGAAACCCGGAGCGCTGTCCTGGCTGGGTTCCGGATTTGCAGATGTTGACCTGAGTTTCCTGGGTTACATCATGTTTATTGCGGTAATCGCTTCCATGGTGCAGCTTGTGGAAATGGTCATCGAAAAATTCTCACCCACCCTGTATACCTCCCTGGGGATCTTCCTCCCGCTTATTGCCGTGAATTGTGCGATCCTCGGGGGATCTCTCTTCATGCAGGAAAGGGAGTATACATCCATTGCCGAAGCGACCGTGTTCGGATTGGGTTCAGGGGTCGGATGGTTTCTGGCCATTGTCGGAATCGCGGCCATCAGGGAAAAAATCAGGTATTCGAATGTGCCGGCGCCCTTGAGGGGACTGGGGATCACATTCATTATTACCGGATTGATGGGCATTGCCTTTATGAGCTTTGCCGGGATCAAGTTATAACAATTCATTGAATTCTGTGTAAGATGATCATATTGTCGTCACAAGCAACCGTTATCCTTATCAGCATACTGGTTTTCCTGGTGGTAATCCTGCTTCTGGTGATTGTTCTGCTTTATGCCAGGGCAAAACTGACCCCCCAGGGAGAGGTGAATTTGAAAGTAAACGACAATGAATATAAGGTCGATCCCGGGAATACCATACTGGCCACATTGTCGGACCGGGGCATATATTTGCCTTCCGCCTGCGGAGGTGGCGGGACCTGCGGGATGTGTAAATGCCAGGTGCTGGAAGGGGGAGGAGACATTTTGCCCACAGAAACCGGTTTTTTTACCCGAAAGGAACAGCAGGAACACTGGCGTTTGGGCTGTCAGGTCAAGATCAGGAACGATATGGTGATCAGGGTGCCCGAAGAGGTGATGGGCATCAAAAAATGGGAATGCGAAGTGGTTTCCAACCGGAATGTGGCCACTTTCATAAAGGAATTTGTGGTGAGGATGCCGAAAGGTGAAAAAATGGATTTCAAACCGGGTGGCTATATCCAGATCGATGTGCCCGGGATCGAAGTGGATTTTGCCAGGGATATCCATGTGGAAGAGGAATTCAGGGACGAGTGGGACCAATACAATATGTGGGATCTGAAAATGAAAAATACGGAAGAAACCTTCAGGGCATATTCCATGGCCAATCATCCTGCCGAAGGAAACATCATCATGCTGAATGTCAGGATTGCAACTCCGCCCTGGGACAGGGCGAAGGGAAGGTTTAAACATGTCAATCCGGGCATCTGTTCTTCTTATATTTTTTCAAGGAAGCCGGGTGATAAGGTACAGATATCCGGACCTTACGGGGAATTCTTCATCAAGGATACGGAAAATGAGATGGTATATATCGGGGGAGGAGCCGGCATGGCACCCCTCCGGTCGCATATTTTTCATTTGTTCCATACCCTGAAAACCAACAGGAAGGTAAGTTATTGGTACGGCGCCAGATCATTGAGGGAAATATTCTATGAAGAGGATTTCAGAAAGATCGAGAAGAAATTCTCCAATTTCAGTTTCCGTATTGCACTTTCGGAACCCAAACCGGAAGATCACTGGGAGGGTTTGACCGGTTTCATTCACCAGGTTGTATATGATGAGTACCTGAGCAAACTCGAGGAACCGGAAGAAATTGAATATTATCTCTGTGGACCTCCCATGATGAACGATGCGGTTCAGAAGATGTTATATGATCTGGGGGTACCCGATGAAATGGTCGACTTCGATGATTTTGGCGCCTGACAGGAGATTCTCATCCCCGGAACATGTCCGGCATTGCCACTTTTTACCCGGGTGGATCCGTTTGCTTTTCGCGGGTATTTTGGGCCTGCTGTTGTTTGCCTCATGCATTCGCAAAGAGCCCGGGGTATATATCAAACTGGCAGGTTTCACCCAGGGAACCAGTTATCATATTACCTATCAATCACCCGACAGCCTGGATTATGGGCACATAATCGACAGTCTCCTCCATGTTTTCGATCTTTCCCTGTCCACTTACGATTCTTCTTCCCTGATCTCGGCGATCAATTGCAACAGACCCTATGACCGGATTGATTTCCTGGTGAGGCGGGTGATCCGGGTAGGAAAGGATGTCTATGAGCGGTCCGGAGGAGCTTTTGATATGACGGTTGCTCCGGTGGTCAATGCCTGGGGTTTCGGATTCACAGAACGTGCGTCTGTTGACAGCGCATTGATCGACAGTCTGTTGATGCATGTGGGAATGGATAAGATCAGGATCAGGGAAGGCAAACTGATCAAGGATAACCCCGGTATCATGCTTGACGTGAACGGGATTGCACAGGGGTATTCGGCAGATTATATTGCCGGTTTTCTTGAATACAGGCAGATCAGAAATTATCTTGTGGAGATCGGGGGCGAGGTGAAGGCAAAGGGAAGGAATGAAAAGGGAAAGATATGGCGGGTGGGGATCGACAAACCCGTGGAAGGAAATCTGCAACCGGGGCGTCATTTGCAGGCCATTGTCCGGTTGAAAAATCAATCATTGGCCACATCGGGCAATTACCGGAGATTTTATGTAGAAAACGGTGTTAAATATGCCCATACCATTGATCCGGAAACCGGTTTCCCTGTCAGGCACAACCTGCTGAGCGCAACCGTACTGAGCAGGGATTGCATCGTGGCCGATGCCTGGGCTACGGCATTCATGGTGATGGGGCTCGACAGCAGCATGGAAGTTGTGGAGAAGGATCCGGGGCTGGAAGCCTATTTTATATACAATGATGAAGCGGGGAATTTCCGGGTTAAGCATACTTCCGGCATGAAGAAATTCATTCTGGCCGATTGAACCTGCCCCGGTGAGAGTAACAGCAGCCTCCCGAAAGCTGCCTTTTCCGCCGGCATATTTCTTCACTTGCCGGACAACGGATGCCCTTTTTATGCATATTTGTATTCCTGCCGATGGAAAATACAGGAAACTTTCCTCCCCTGACCAGCAGCATACGGATGGCCATGGCGGCAACGGCTATGGCCAGCAACAAGACGGACAATATGAGAAGTTTGATGAACATGCGGTTTCAGTATTCCGGTCTTTCGTCCCCTGTATGCACTTGCACTTCTTTTTCATTTTGCCCGGATATCTTCCGGATTCTATAGTTGACCGAGGCGATCAGAACGGTCATCAGAGGACTGATCAGATTGAAGAAGCAATAAGGCAGGTAGGTCATGGTGGGGACACCAAGCACTTTGGCCTGTGTTGCTCCTCCGGTGTTCCATGGAATCAGCACGGATGTGACCGTTCCCGAATCCTCGAGTGTCCTGCTTAATACTTCGGGCTTGTATCCCCTTTCCCTGTATGTTTTTGCATACATTCTCCCGGGAACCACGATGGAAATATACTGATCCGATGCGGTGATGTTGAAAAAAATGCAGGTGGCTGCGGTAGATGCGATGAGCGATGCCGTTGAACGGGCGAGCCGGATTATGGCACCGGAAATCCTGGCCAGCAGTCCGGCTACCTCCATAACCCCGCCGAAAATCATGGCCGAAATGATCAGCCAGATGGTATTCAGCATCCCGGCCATGCCATCGGTGGTCAGCAGATCGTTGACCGTATGGTTGCCGGTTTCTATTCCGATTGTTCCGTAAATCGCTTTCATGATGGCCATGTAGGATGCTTTGAACATATTGCCGGTAATCCCGGAAACCTGTCTGACCACACCGGGTTGAAAAATAACGGCAAACAGGGCGCCCAGGAGGGTTCCGAACAGGAGAGATGGCAAAGGCGGCACCTTTTTGACGATCACATAGATCAAAAGAGCGGGAACAATAAAAAGGAAGGGAGACAGATTGAAATGATCTTGTATGGCCGTGGACACGTGTATGACCTGGGTCTGGTTTCCCTGGTGGTGTCCTGCAAATCCGATGATCATAAAAATGATCAGGGTAATGGACATGCTGGGAACGGTGGTGATCATCATATACCGGATGTGTGTAAACAGGTCGGTTCCCGCCATGGCAGGAGCCAGATTGGTTGTGTCTGACAGGGGAGACATCTTGTCCCCGAAATAAGCACCTGAAATAACCGCTCCGGCCACCAGTCCGCTGTTCATGCCGTGAGCCTTCCCAATGCCGGTCAGCGCGATCCCGATGGTCGCGATGGTCGACCATGAACTTCCGGTGGCCAGGGAAACAATGGCACAAACCACAACTGCAGCAAAAAGGAAAATTTTCGGATGCAGGATTTTCAATCCATAGTAGATCAATGCCGGGACCACCCCGCTCAGCAACCAGGTCCCGGCCAGGGAGCCGATCAGCAAAAGTATGAGCATGGCGGGCATTGCCGATCCTATGCTCTTTATTATGCCCGATCTGATGATTCTCCAGTTCAGGTTCATCCTGGCGGCCACCAGTCCGGCCACACCGGCAGAAAGAATCAGGGCAATCTGGTTTGCTCCCGAAAGGGTGTCTTCCCTGAAGAACATCACGTTCAGGACCAGCAGGGTGATCAGACAGAGAATGGGGACAAAAGCCTGAATAAGTGTAGGTTTTTTGGCTGATTCTTTCACGAACCGGTATTTAGTTCAACGCTTGATTAAGATCCTGTCGTAATATCAGTTCAAAGCTCATGATTTTTTGTTGCCGGCCACCCGTATGCTGTCCACATTCCGGACCGGCGAAGCCCCACCTTTAATACCGGTGCTGGTCAAAATCTTCATTGTCTTTTGTCTTTGCCCTGTTGCTTGCCGTTGGATTGGTGATGGGAGCTTCATATTATCATCAGGCAATGACGGCTTGAATATACTTATTTGTATTTCATCATCCGATTATTCCGTGCAAAAAGATTTGAAAAATGGCCGTTAAAAAAATAATTTTGTATATTGACAAGGTTAATCATACAGGCATCCGGATGAACCTCAACATTGATTTTTTCAGTATTGAAAACAATAAGGTAGCCAGACAGGGACGGGTGCTGATTTCGGAACCTTTCTTAAATGACACGTATTTCAAGCGTTCGGTAGTGCTTCTGACCGAACACTCGGGAGAAGGATCGGTTGGATTTGTTCTGAACAAACCGATCGACATGAAAGTGAATGAGGTGATCAATGATTTTCCGGAAATAGATGCACCCATATCGATCGGAGGACCGGTAAATACCAATTCCCTCCATTTCATACATGCACTGGGTGAAGCCATCCCTGACAGCGTCAGGGTATGCACGGATATATACTGGGGTGGGGATTTTGAAATCGTCAAGGACCTGATCCGGGGGAAAAGCATCCGAAAAGATCAGATCAGGTTCTTTCTGGGATATGCCGGTTGGTCACCGAAACAGCTGGATAATGAACTGTCCGAAAATGCATGGGTGGTCAGTGAACTGGATGCCGGAACCATTATGTCCGGAACACTCAGCAAACAGGATCTCTGGAAGACCAGTCTGAAGAAACTGGGTTCCAAATATACCCTTTGGACCAACTTCCCGGAAAACCCGGGATTGAATTAAACCGGCAAACACATCTATGGGGTATCTTTTTCTTTCAGAAATTGGCTGATCAGAGGACGCAAATCTGTATTGGACTCCATCAGGATTCCCGGAACCCCTGCAGATCTGGCCGCCTGGATATCTCCCGGCCGATCACCGATCATAACCGAACTGGACGGATCGATCCTGAATCTGGCCAGCGCTTTTTCAATCATAAGTCCGGAGGGTTTTCTGCACAGGCAGGATTCATGGTCAGGGTGATGGGGGCAATAATATATTTCCGTGATCTGTATCCCGCGGGAAGATAAAATTTGCAACATTTCCCGGTGCAGATATTCAACATCCCGCGGGGTGCATATTCCTCTGGAAACACATCCCTGATTGGAAATGATGATCAGCAAATATCCTGCACCCTGCAATCTGTTCAATGCTTCGAATATTCCGCGGTTAAAAATCAGTTCACCGGGATCCGTGATATAATGATGGCCGCGATTGTCATTGATGACCCCGTCACGGTCAAGGAAAACCGCTTTGTTTTTATTTTCTGTCATGGGGAGAAGCTTTGGGTGATCTGGCTGATGAAATGAGAGATCAATGCCGGATCGATAAACAAAGGGAAGACGAACCCGAAAATGGCTCCTGTAAAGTGTGCATCATGGTTGATGTTGTCTCTTCCTCTTTTGCTCATGTAGCTGGAGTAGATCAGGTATAAACCGGCAAAAACGATGCCCGGAATGGGAATGACCCCGAAAAACAATAGTTTTTCAAGGGGCATGAAAAAGATGCTGGTAAAAATGACTGCGGATACTGCGCCGGAGGCTCCCACTGAATTATAATCCGGATTGTCCTTGTGTTTGACCAGGGAAACCAGTGAAGAGACAATGATGCCGCCGAAATACAGCAATCCGTACCCCAGTCCGGGACTCCCCAGCATACCGGAATACTGAAGTTGTTCAAACCACCTTTCTACATTCCGGCCGAAAGAAAACAGGACCAGCATGTTGATGATCAAATGGATCCAGTCGGCATGGAGAAAACCATGGGTAATGAGCCGGTAAATCTCCTTTTTATGATAAGCCCGGTAAGGATTCAGCATAAGTTTTATCATCCAGTCCTCTTTTGAAAAACAAGCGAGGGATATCAGGACGGTTGCAATGACAATGGTCAGGGTCATGCTTTGTTTTTTAGTGAATGATCTTGTAAACCAACTCTTTCAGTAATTCCCCCGGGGGGGTGGAAAGATTGCCGTAACCTTTCGATTTCAGGTCGTATTCCCTGAGCATGGAGAATATCCGTATGATCTTTTCTTTTGAGTAATTGCCTGCGGCAAGCCGGTATTCCTTGATAAAAAACGGATGGATTTTGAGGCTGGAGGCGATGATCCTGGGGGGCTTGTCCCTGATGATGTGGTACATCAATACTTTCCTGAAAAAAGCATACAATGCGGAAATGGTCAGACTGATGGGATTATTCTTCTGGTTCCCGGAGAAATGGTTCGTGATCCTGTAAGTTTTCAAAACATCTTTTTTTGCAATGGCATCCTGTAATTCAAAATTGTTGTAGTCCTTGCTGACCCCAATGTTTGTTTCAATATCCCCGGCATTGATATGGTTCTTTTCCCCGGGAAGGGCAATGATCAGCTTATCCAGTTCATTGGCAATTTTGCCCAGGTCATTGCCCAGGAACTCAATCAGCAGCATGGAAGCTTTCAGATCAATCCTGCAACCCTTTTTTTCCATCAGGTAATGACTGATCCAATCAGGTACTTTGTTTTCATAGATCTTTTTGAATTCAAAATGATAGTTTTTGCTGTGAAGCAGCTTGAATAATTTCTTTCTTTTATCAAGCGAATTGTATTTGTAATTGATCACCAGGATGGTGGAATTCAATGGATTTTCAAGATAATACCGGAGGTCTTCAATGCGGGCCAGATGTTGGGCTTCTTTTACGATCACCACCTGGAGGTTGGAGGTCATGGGATACTTTTTGGCTGCATTGATTACGGTTGCAATATCCGTTTCCCTGCCGTACAGGATGATCTGGTTAAATGTCTTTTCTTCATCCGGAAGAACGCTTTCGGAAATGTACCGGGTCGCTTTATCCATAAAATATGGTTCATCCCCTTCCATAAAATATACCGGCTGGTATATTTTCTTCCGCAGGTCGGACATCAGGTTTTCAAAAACTTTCATGCTGGCCGTGTAAAAGGTCCCGGTATTCTTTCAGGAATGATTTGGAATGCCGTACTTTGTTCATAGAAATGTTGCGGCTAAATTTACCAACTTATTCATTCAATATAAAATTTGCAGGGAAGAGAAAGCATATTTTTGATCCCCTGAGAAAAAAATTCGTGTTGCTTACCCCGGAAGAATGGGTACGACAGAATTTTGTGCGTTACCTGAGGGAAGAAAAAGGGTATCCTGCCTCATTGATGATGACCGAACAACATTTCAGAATCAACAAATGTTCAAAACGGGCGGATTTCCTGGTGTCCGGTTCTTCGGGCAAGCCTTTGCTTATCGGCGAATGCAAATCACCCGGCGTCAGGATCGGGCAGACTGTATTTGACCAGATTGCCCGCTATAACATGAAGTTCATGGTGCCTTACCTTTTGGTGACAAACGGACTGGAGCACTATGCCTGCCGTTATGATCCCCGGAATGCACAATTCCGGTATCTGAAGGAAATTCCGGAATACAGCAGCATCATGCCGGAGATGCAGGATTGATCAGCTGAAGGGTGTATTCATCTTCATAGGATGTTCCGGTCTTCAGCCATTCTTTTTTTATGCCGGCATTTTCAAATCCGTGCTTTCGGAATAAATTCAGACTTGCGGTATTCGAACCGGCAATATTGCAATATAACTGATGAAGGTGAAGCAAATCAAAAGCATAACCGATAAACAATTGCAGGGCTTCTGAAGCAAAGCCTTTTTTACGGTTTTCAGTGTCTGCCATCAATATTCCCACCCCAGCCCGGCTGTGGTAAGGTTCGAAATCAAACATATCGATGGTGCCGGCGGTGATCCATTTCCCATTTTCCTGATTTCTTGCCTCGATCATCAATCTCAATTGTCCGGTTTTGTGTATGTCCATGGAAGCACTTTCCAGATACTTTTTCAGGGAATACCTTGACCACGGGGTTATATTGTTGCTGACAAACCAGTTGGCAGGATCGTTTTCCCATTTGTACAACAATTCCAGATCCTCCGGTTCCATGGCCCTCAATCTGATATTTGGTCTTTCCAGATGCATAATGAATCAAAAGAACAGAAATGTTTTTATGCCGGTGTCGATCATTGATCCAGGGTGGGGGATGCACGGTAAATGATCCGCCGGTTTTTCTCCGGTTCAGTCATCAGGGTGTCGAGATCCTGTTTGTAAATTACACGGGTGGTATCCTGAATTTCCGTGTTGATCAGGAGGATCTCAAAACTGTGCCGGAATCTGGTCCCGGTGTTAATTTCCGGTTCTTCGTACCCGAATATTTCCAGGAAATAAATGTCTGAACCACCCACTGCATCTTCCTGATTTCTCAGGGACATAACGGCTCTTTCCCCGTTTTCCAGGGGTACGAAAAAGAGATTGTCACGGGTGGTATTGACGGGATAGCCGGCATTGACTGCATCTGTCCATCCGTTACCGGGGAGCTTGTTGCTGTAAAAGATGTCATATCCTCCCATATTGTAATGTCCCGTAGAACTGAAATACAAGGTTTTCCCATCGGAAGTGAGAAAAGGGGTTTCCTCATCTTTTTCCGTATTGATTTTTGGCCCCAGGTTATATGCTTCGCCCCATTCTCCCTTTTCATCAAGGTTGCTGACATATATGTCGAGGCCCCCTTCACCCCCCAGTTTTCCACTGGTAAAATACAGTTGTTCGCCGTCAGAGGAAATGCTGGCATGGGTTTCGTCTGACAAACTGTTGATGTTGTTGTTCAATTCACGGGCTTTAGACCAGAACCTGCCTTCCCGGATGCTGTGATACAGATTGTCATTCAGCCTGTTCCTTTTGACAAGGAAAAGCTCTGTCCCGTCATGGGAGAGACCGGTGGGGTACATGTCTCCGTCAGAACCTACCTGGGGGTTCAGATTCTCCGGTTCGCTCCATCTTCCCCCGGATTTTCCGGATAGAAATATCCCGTCATAGAACTTGAGTTCACGAATGAAGACCATGGTGGTCCCGTCTCCCGATACAACCGCATTGTAATCCGGCATGGAGGAGTTGACCGGATGGCCGGGGTTTGTTTTGCGGATGTTGATGGGAGAATCCTTGATGATCTTGGCGCGTTCGCAGGACCGGATCTCTTCTTCAACGATTCTTACGTTATAATTCCCTTCGAATTCATCCGAATCCCTGAACTGATTATAAACGGTGAGCGCTTTGTCCAACTCGTCGTTGATCCGGCAGGCTTTTCCCAGGTAAAAATGGGCATGAAAAGGTGCATGATCTTCCTTGAAGGAACGCTTCCTGTATTTCACTTTTGTATTTTCAACTGCTTTTTCCAGATAGGGGATGGCCTCATGCTCCCGGCCGGGTATTTCAAGGCATGTGATGCCGGCCTTGTAGTTGTAATTGGCATTGCCGGGATAAATCCGGAGCAAACTTTCGTAAAAATACAGGGCTTCTTCATATTCTTCTGCCTGGAAAAAAAATTCCCCTTCATGGAACATTTCCTCGGGCGTATAATCTCCTTCCCCTTCCTGGGCAAATGTTCCGGGAAAAGCAGCAAACAAAACAAGCAACAACCATAAATTTTTCTGAAGGGGGAGCATAGCGGGAAAATATTTTATCTGTATCGCAGCGAATCGGGTACTTCCGGTTCCGGGGTTTTGACATAGGGAAGTTCCGGTTGCAGGACCCTGAATTCAACACGACGGTTCAATTTTCTTCCATGGGGATTGTCTGTTCCGTCGGGATTGCTGTTTATGGCGATGTGTTTTGTTTCCCCCAGCCCCTTGACGTGAAGCCTTTTTTCAGACAATCCTTTGCCGAGCAGGTAATTTCTGACACTTTCCGCTCTTTTGACGGAAAGCTGCATGTTATAGGCATCGGGCCCTTTGGTATCAGTATGGCCCCGGATGGCCAGAACCATTTCCGGATGGTCTTCCATAATGCCAGCAAGGTCATCCAGTTTTTCTTTGGTGCGCGGGCCAAGGGAAAACTGATCGAAACCAAAAAACACGGGCCTGATGATCACGGGTTCCCGTTCGGGGATTTCTTCCGCCGGTTCTTCCTCAATCTGTTCGGCTTCTTCAACGGCTTCTTCAATGATTTCCTCAATTTCATCCTCGATGACTTCCGGTTTTTCAGCAGATTCACGGGCTTTATTACAGGCTTGTTCTGAATCGAAAGCAAGGATCTTATAAATGTCCTGTTTGCCGTAATTGTTATCCTCGAACAATGCCAGATAGGCTTCGTTTTTCGCACCGGCAGGAAAATAAAAAAGATCATCGCCGGTGGTATTGAGGGGATAGCCAAGGTTCACCGGTTCTGACCAGCTGCCGTCCGGTTTTTTTTCCGAACGGAATATGTCATACCCCCCGATGTTGTAATGTCCCTGGGATACAAAAAACAAGAAGTTTCCATCCGGAGAAAGAAATGGGTGGTCCTCGTTCAGTTCGGTATTGATATTGCCCCCCAGATTAAGGGGTTCGCCCCATTTACCGTTTGTGTTCTTCCGGCTCATGTATATATCCATTTCGCCTATCCCCCCCCGGCGGTTGCTTGCAAAATAAAGGGTTTTGCCGTCAGGTGACAGACTCGCATGGGATTCCCAAAATCTTGAGTTCACTTCTTTGCCCAGGGGTTTGGAAACCGACCATCTTCCTTTTTCATAGGTGCTGTAGTAAATGTCACTGTCGAATTGATCTTCTTTGGACAGAAGAAGGAATTTTCCTTCAGGTGACAAACAGGATACATACTGGTTGCCGTCTGATTGGATCTGGGGTGTTATGTTGATGGGGTCCGTCCATTGACCCTTTTCCCTGACACTGTATTGAACGGCATCGTAAAATCTCAGGGAGGACATATAGACCATGATGTTTTCATCATGGCTGAGCACGGGATGAAATTCAGAAAATTTGGTATTGATTGCCGGTCCGGCATTCTTTTTCCAGAGATAAAGGGGCTGGCTCATTTCTTTCCGGGCATTCCGGCAGCATGTAATTTGTTTTTCTGCATACCGGGTTTCTTCGGATCCCGGATCATCCAGCAATTGAATGTATTTCCTGTACGCACTGCAGGCCTTGTCCAACTCGTTGTTGATCCTGTAAGCATTGCCCAGGTAAAGATATGCATCATACGGTGCCCTGGTTTCCCGGAAAAGACCTTCCCTGTACCGCGGGGTGATGTCCGTTAACGCCTGCTCGAGATAGGGAATGGCTTTTTCTTTTTCACCCGGGATGTTCAAATAACAGATCCCGATTCTGTAATTGACATTGGCATTGTCTTTATGTCCCCTGTCATAGACTTTTTTGAATTCGTACAATGCGTCGGGATATTCCTCCCTCATCAGAAAGAATTCCCCGTCCAGAAAGGTTTCTCTGATAATTTCCTTGTATTGCTGGCCAATCAGGGGCATTGCATACAGAACCAGGAGAATTGGAATGCTTGTTTTTTTCATATTGAAAGGATGCCGGTAACCGGGTAAATTTAAGAATTAATTCAATAGAAATAAACATCGGAACTGAATTGATTCAGGGTCAGGGAGTTTTATTTGTTGTCTTCTCCTCCTTCCTTCTTTTGCGGAAAATGATCAGCAGCAGAAGGGTTATACCTGCTCCGGCAATCAACCACCCCCATGGGATTTTGCCCGGAGGCACTTCTTCGGGAACAGCAGGTACGGCAGGTGTGGCAGGATAGACAGACCTTTCCCCGTAGATATCCGCCAGCTTCAGGAAAAATTTCATGACATCGCTTTCCGAATAACCTTGTTCGTCTGCATTTTCCATCAGATAATCATAGAGTTCCTGAAGTGTCACTATGTTCATGGCCGCGGGATCCGTTCTCATGAGAAAACCGGCCAGGGCGCCTTCTGCGGCGGGAGCGTATGTGTCGATCAGACTTTTCAACGCGGTGGTTTCATGGAAACGGAGAAGGAGTTCCTGCATCTCTCCGTCAGGGATCCCTTCTTTACCGGCCAGTTGAAGCAAATATCCGGCCAACCGGGCATTGGTACGGATACCGGATGCCCCGGGACGGATCCGGGAGATTAATTCCTTCAAATCACCCCGGGCCAGTTTTGCGAGTCCGGTCACCATCAATTCCGGGGTCATCTCACCGGGGAGTATGGCTGTCAGGGCGGCAAAAACATCGCTGTTTGAGAAAGGGGATTCAGGGGCCGCATCTGACAAAAAACGGATCAGATCCCGAAGGTCCTTTTGCTGACGTCCCTTTTCGTTCAGTTTTTCTTTGAGGCTTCCCTCCGCCATGGCTGTAATCTTTTTCAGCCGGTCGGTATAAATCAGATCCCGGTCATATCTGATCATGAGATCATCCACATCCCGGCGGGAATACCCGGTTTTTTCCGCTTCTTCCAGAAGCTTGTTGTACAATTGTTCCAGCGAACCGGTAGCGGGATCTTCAATGTTGATCTTTTGGATGGCTTTCCTGAGATCATTGCCGGCAAGCGAAGCAAGATTTTCAAGGTGTCTTGCAAGGGCAATCTTGTTGCCTGCAGACATTAATCCGGCCAGCGCATACACATCTTCCGGCCGGTAATCATGGTGAGCCGACTCGCTGATCAGATAATCCATGAAGGCACTGATGCTTTCGATGCCCTCCGGAATGGGTTGTTCAAGCAGGGTTTTAAGATCACCCCGGGCAAGTTCAGCCATTTGTTGCCGGGTTTCATCCATATTCCGGGTGGATGCCAATTCGGTCAGCAACAGAATCGCGTCTGTTTTTGAAAACCCGTTTTCCTCTCCGGCCAGCATAAGGTGCTCAACGAGTCCGGTTACCGTTTCAATTCCAGCGGCCCCGGGATCCAGTCCGTTTAAATATTCCCCCAGGTCACCCCTGGCCGATGCGTTCAGCTTTCCCAGGAATTCATCAACATCTTTTGTATCTCCGGCAGCCAGAACGGCAAGAATATCTGCAATATCTTCCGGTTCGAATGCCTGACGTGCGGATTCGTTGATCAGATGCTGCACCAGTCTTGCATTGTTCCGTATGCCCAATGAATCGGGGTCAATTCCCCGGAGATATTCCAGCAGGGGGCCGGTGGCGAAATGTTTCAGTTTATCCAGAAATCTCCGGGGGGGGTCTTCAAGGGATGCACTGAGGATTGATTCATATTCGGCTTGCTCTCCCGTTACATCACAAAAAGGAGGTGGTGGTTCCGGGGGCAGGGTGTCTGCTGCAAGTATTTCAGCGGGTTCTGCACGGACTTCAACATCCTTGTAACTGATGATGGTACTGTCCCGGCTGATCATTTTGTATTTGATCAGGTTCTTTCCTTCCCGGGGTTTAAAAGTATGCGTAAAATCACTTTCCTGTATATCGAGAACCTCCGTATTTTCGAGCAGGGAATCATGGTATGATTCAATGACCAGTGCAGACCCCGTGTCCAGTTTCATTTCGATGCAAACCGGTTTCAGGTCATCCGTCAATATGAGTGTATCACTGACCGTAATCCTGTCAGCTATTTCCGGTTCGGGTATTTCCGGAGGTTGTACTGCCTTGTTCAGGACGATGTCAGAAGCAATTTCAAATTCCTTTTCCCGGTACCTTTCCGGAATGACAAATTCCGTGATCTGGTCTTCGATATCGTCCCCTGAAATGACCAGATCATATCTGCCCCGGGGGGCTGCCAGGGAAAAATCTCCCGTATCCAGCTCTTTGAGGATGGCGGTATCGGCAATTTCCCCGGTTCTTTTGTTTACCAGTCTGATATGCAGTGGCTTTTTAATTTCAAAATCGCCCTTCAGGCTGAGTATGCCCCGGATGAGAAATTTTCTGGGATGGGTGTCGGAATAAATCTCTACGAGGTAGATGTCCGATTTCCCCTGGCCCTGATCCTCAAAGTATCTGGAATAATAGGCATATATGCCGTTCCGGACCGGCTGAAAGAACAAATCATCGTCGGATGTATTGATGGGATAACCTGCGTTCAAAGGCACCGACCATGTGCTGTCCTCAAGCAGGGCTGAATAGAATATATCATACCCCCCCATGTTGTAATGTCCGTAGGAACTGAAATAGAGTGTTTTTCCGTCACCACTGATGAAGGGAGTATCTTCGTTGTATTCTGTATTGATGACGGGTCCAAGGTTTATGGGGTCCATCCAGTCACCTTCCTTTCCCTTCAGCGATTTGTATATATCCAGTCCCCCGTGTCCTCCTTTCCGGTTGCTGGTAAAATAAAGGATCCTGCCGTCGGGAGAAAGGCATGCATGGGATTCCCAGTATTTGGTGTTGATGTTTTCATTGAGCTTCCTCAGCGGGGTCCATTTCCCGTTTTCAAATGTGCTCATGTATATTTCTCCCAGAAAATTATCGCTCCTGTATACATACAATTCGGATCCGTCAAAGGAAAGACAAGTGGGATAAGCGTCTTCATCGACACCCAGTTCAGGAATGATGTTCCTCGGATAGGACCATTGTCCCTTTACTTTTTCCGTATAGAAGACGGCATCATAGAACTGGAGTCTGGATACAAAAACCATCTTTGTCTGATCTCCCGACACTACGGCACGGATGTCAGAAAACCTTGTGTTGATCCTTTCTCCGATGTTGGTCATGTCGATATCCACCGGATCCTTCATCAGCTTTTTGGCATTCTTGCAGGCAACGATCTGCTCATCGACCAGTTGTTCACGGTATACCTCCGGGTCAAGCCTGGTTTTGAATTCGGAATACACCTCAAGGGCTTTGTCGAACTGGTTGTTGATCCGGTATGCGTTGCCCAGGTAAAAGAGGGCATCCAGCGGAGCCTGTTTTTCCCTGAAATTGTTCTCCTTGTATTTCAGGGTGATGTTTTCAACGGCCCGTTCCAGGTACCCGATGGCCTTTTCTTTTTCATAGGGATTGTTCAGGTAACAGATCCCTATCTTGTAATTGATGTTGTCGTTTTCGGTATATTGGACATGGAGTTTCTGATACAGCGGCAGTGCTTCATTGTACTCTTCAAAAAGAAAAAAGGATTCGGCTTCTGCAAACATTTCCCGGTAATCAGGTTCAGACTGGGACCAGAGTGCGAAGGGGAAGATGATGAGAGAAAAAGCAAAACAAAGATGTTTCATCTTTTTTTGGATATAATGCCTCACCTGTCGGATCCATCCAGGGTTTTGCATAAAAAAGATATATAAAAAAGAATGAAGCCCCCATCACCGATCCTGCGGCAGGCCGCCGTTCGGAGAAAAATGGGGGTTCGCCGGCCCGGCATGTGGACGGACTGTGGGAGGCCGGCAACAAAAGAGCATAATGTTAGAATCATCATTATAAAATGCTAAAAATTAAATTTAAATATATTCTCGTGAAAGTTTCAATAAAGAAAACAAAATTTGGAATGCAGTCAAATATTTTTGATTGAAAAGCAAGAAATTCAGGCAAAACAGCATCCTGTGGATATGAAATCATCTACGCTTTTCCTTGCCGATCTTGTTGAGATTCCTGAGCAGGATCAAAAGGTCTGTGGTATACCTGTATCTTTTCGCATACATCATATCCATCCTGTCCAGTTCACCGGCCGAGAAACGATGCTTGCGAAATTTATCGGCAGGTGCAAAGATCCCCGGTTTCAGGGCAAGGGAGACTCCTCCGTCACCGGACCGGAGTCCGGGCAACCCCACCCATGTATCCTTTCCTGCAAGCACCCTGGTAATATTCCCCAGGGCTTTCGCGGGATGGCTGATGGTTGGCATAAGCAGGGGGAAGAGGCCCAGAAGGAACAAGGAGGACAGGATATCGAACAGTCTTTTCTTCCTCCGGTCAGATGGTGATGAAATGGTATTGAGTCCGATCAGATAAAGATCTTCTGCGGTATCGATCGAATTGCTGCCGATCACTGAAACGGTTTCGGGAGGGGCGATCTTGAAATCCAGATTCATCCCGGAAAGTCCGGTCATATGTTTCATGATATCCGAAATGCTGATGTCTGCTGAGCAGAAGATGATTTCATCGATCCGGTTGATGCGGACAATGTCGGATATACGGTCCATGTTCCCCAGGTAAGATTCGGATTTACCGGGGGACGGACTAACATATCCGATGATTTCCCGTTTTGTTTTTGAACCTGATAATATCTGCGTGATCCTGGAGGCTTCTTTTTCATAACCGGCCACCGCGGTTCGTTCCTTGTGACGGGATTTGAACTGATATCCTGTAACATTCAGTGAATTCAATGCCAAACGGAACAAAATACCGGAAATAATGACCCAGGCTGTACCCAGCAGGATCATGATCCGGGAAAACCTGAATTGCTCCGGAAGGAGGGCGTATACGATCAGAATGATCACCGTACCTGAAAATACTCCTTTGATGAAGCGCCCCGGACGCAAAGGTTTATCATATCCACCCGCGGTCAGTGCCGATAAGATCCAAACGAGGATGTACAGGGGAACAACGATCTGCATATATTCTTCAGGATAGGCTGCATTGTCCCGGAACCTGTATTGTTCCCAAAGTGGTTTGATGATGCAGAACCCGAGAAAAAAGATCAATCCGTCCGAGAGGGGCAGAAATATCCCGGATAACAGCCTTTTTGCTATGGAAAGGAATGCCCTGAAATAAATGGCCAGACTGATCAGAAAGGAAAAAATCCGGGCATTTTTTTTACTGAAGTGCTTTCTGGCAAAAATGATCATGGCCCGGTAAAACATCACCACATAATTGATGCTTCCTTTTTTGGTGCTTTCTCCCTTGTAATGGATGATGGTGGTGCCGGGGAAATAGTAATTTCCGTAGCCCGCCCTGATCAGGCGGTAGGACAGGTCAATATCTTCGCCATACATGAAAAAATCTTCATCCAGGTATCCGGTTTTTTCCAGGGCTTGCCTTCGGATGAACATGAATGCTCCGGGAAGAACATCCACCGGATGGGTTTTACCGGCATCCAGATGCCCCAGGTGGTAGCGTGAAAACAGGGATGATCCGGGAAAAAGGGAGGAGAATCCGAATACTTTGAAAAAGGCCACTCCGGGTGTGGGGAGGGCCCGCTTGGATTCGGGCAGATAATTCCCTTTGCCGTCGATCATTTTCACTCCCATGGCTCCCGCATCGGGATGTTCTTCCATAAAACGGAAACATTTTTCGAGGCTGTCTTCCCGGATCACCGTATCAGGATTCAGTATCAATATGTATTTCCCGCTGCATTTTTTCAGGGCCTGGTTGTTGGCAGCCGAGAAACCAAGGTTCCGGTCATTGGCGATCAGGGTTACTTCCCTGAATTTGTCGCGGATCATGACGGTTGAGCCATCTGCGGAATTGTTGTCCACGACAAAAACCTCTGTTTGCAGATTTTTGGAGGCCTGGCGGATTGATATCAGGCATTGCTCCAGGAAAAACCTGACATTGTAGTTGACTATGATGACGGAAACATCCATTTTTGCGATCCTCCGGATCATAAGAATTCATCATGAATGACCTGGTTCCGGGTAAGGTCATCCATGGTTTCCCTCTTCCTGATCAAATGGTCTTTTCCGTTCCGGATCATTACCTCCGCGGGACGGTACCGGGAATTGTAATTGGAAGACATGGCGAAGCAATAAGCGCCGGCATTCTTGAACAAGAGATAATCGCCCTCAAATATTTCTGTGATCTTCCGGTTGTAACCAAAGGTATCCGTCTCACAAATGTATCCCACCACCGTATAGATCCTGGTTTTTCCGGAAACTTTGGATACATTGATGATTTCGTGGTATGCATCATATAGCATGGGGCGTATGAAGTGGTTCATCCCGGTATCAAGTCCGGCGAAGACCGTTGATGTGGTTTGCTTTATGACATTGGTGCGTGCAGCGAAGAAGCCTGCTTCACTCACCAGGTATTTGCCGGGTTCAAAGATCAGTTTCAGTTCCTTTCCGTATTCACGGCAAAATTTATTGAATTCCCCGGTGAGATGTTCCCCCAGGGCCTGTACATCGGTGGAGACATCGTCTGCCCGGTAGGGCACCTTAAATCCGCTGCCCACATCGATATAATCCATGTCCCGGAATTCCATGGCGGTTTCAAAGAGAATCCCGACCGCACGTAAAAAAACCTCAATATCCAGGATATCGGATCCGGTATGCATATGGAGCCCTTCCACATGCATATGGTTGGTTTCGATGATTCTTTTCACCAGGGGAAGCTGGTAAATGGAAATTCCGAATTTGGAATCGATGTGCCCGGTGCTGACTTTGTGGTTCGCACCGGCCAGGATATGAGGATTGATCCGGATACAGACAGGGGTGCGGTTTCCGTATTTGTGGCCGAATTGTTCAAGAATGGAGATATTGTCGATGTTTATACGCACACCGGTCTGGACGGCCTGTTCGATTTCCTCCAGAGAAACGCAGTTAGGCGTGTAGATGATATCAGGCGGATCGTAACCGGATTCCAGTGCCAGGCGGACTTCCTGAAAGGAAACCGCATCGAGTCCGGCCCCCAGCTTCCTGAAAAGGCCCAGGATATTCTGGTTCGTATTGGCCTTGCATGCATAATGAATTCCCGCGTTGATATTCCTGAATGCATGGGAAAGCTTGTTGTATTGTTCTTCCATTTTCCCGGCGTCATAGATATACAGAGGAGAATCATGCTTGTCTATGATTTCGGTAACGGGCATGCCGCCGATCAGGTATTTTCCGTTTTTGAACTCCATGTTGAAGAATTGGTTTGTAATGTCATGTCCTGATTAACGGTCCTGTTTGCGTTCGGACAGTGAAGATTCGAAAAGCGTACGGTCTATGATGGATCGTCCAAGGGTGACTTCATCCGCATATTCCAGATCATCGCCGATGGAGACACCTCTGGCGATGGTGGTGATCCGGACGGGATAATGGCTGAGTTTGCGGTAAATGTAATAATTGGTGGTGTCGCCCTCCATGGTTGTACTCAGGGCGAGTATTACCTCTTCCGGCTTGTCGTTCCTGACCCGCTCTTCAAGTTCCCCTGTGAAGAGATCCCCGGGGCCGATCCCGTCCATGGGTGATATGATGCCGCCCAGCACATGGTAAACTCCCTGATAGGCATTGGTATTTTCAATGGAGAGGACGTCCCTTATATTCTCGACCACACATATGGTGTTTTTGTCCCTGGACAGGTCGGCACAAATGTGGCATATTTCTGAATCGGACAGATTTTTGCATATTTTGCAATGCTTGATTTCTTTTTTTAATTGCGTAATGGCATTTCCGAAAAAATCTACCTCTTCAGTTGGTTGTTTCAAGAGATAAAGGACCAGCCTCAGGGCAGTTTTTCTGCCAATTCCGGGAAGCTTTGCAAATTCCCTGACTGCCGATTCAAGCAGTTTGGATGGATATTGGTGATAACTCATCTCAGGTACCCGCGGGATTTACATGTAAAGGGAATCAAAAATAACATCTAATCGGTGTAAAAGCAATTTTTTAGCTTCAATTGTTATTTTTACCCTTGCAACTCATGCAATAATGTTTCAAACATGTCTCCTTTTATTGTCCTGCTGATCATTTCATGTTATTTCGGCGTCATCCTGGTTATTTCATATTTTACGGGCAGGCAGGCAGACAATGCATCTTTTTTCATTGGCAGAAGACAATCTCCGTGGTACGTAGTGGCAATCGGCATGATCGGTGCTTCACTGTCGGGGGTGACTTTCATTTCTGTCCCCGGATGGGTGAGAGACAGCCAGTTTTCATATATGCAGATGGTTTTCGGATACCTGCTGGGGTATTTTATTATTGCCCATGTCCTGCTGCCATTGTACTACAGACTGAAACTCACCTCTATTTATACATACCTGCTGGGCAGGTTCGGAAACCGGTCGTATAAGACCGGTGCAGGCTTTTTCATCGTTTCCCGGATCATCGGAGCCGCTTTCAGACTTTTTCTCGTTTCCACAGTCCTCCATGTTACCATGTTTGAAGCTTGGAACCTGCCCTTCTGGCTGACCGTGGTCGTTACCATTCTGCTGATCTGGCTGTATACTTACCGGGGGGGGATCGGGACCATCATATGGACCGATTTGATTCAAACATTTTTTATGCTGGCAGCTGTTGCCGTCACCATTGTCCTGGTTGCATCGGAACTGGACCTGGACCTTCAGGGAATTGTTGGCACCATTCGTTCCCATGAATATTCCAAGATGTTTTTCCGGAAGAACTGGAACGGCCAGCAGCATTTTATCAAACAATTCCTGGCCGGGGCATTCATTGCTGTGGTGATGACCGGACTTGACCAGGATATGATGCAGAAAAACCTTTCCTGCAGGAACCTGAAAGAAGCCAGAAAAAACATCTACCTGATGAGTTTGTCGCTGGTTCCGGTTAACCTGTTGTTCCTTTCCCTGGGCGTGTTGCTGTATGTTTTCGCCCATGTAAAACAGATTCCGGTGCCTGCATTATCGGATGAATTGTTCCCCATTCTTGCCACCCGGGGATATCTGTCTCCTGTGGTGGGTTTGTTCTTTTTGCTCGGACTGGTGGCGGCGGCATATTCCAGTGCTGATTCGGCACTCACCGCTCTTACTACTTCGGTCACGGTTGATATCATCGGGATCAGCGGAATGGACGAAACAAGGGTCAGAAAGATAAGAATACATGTCCATATGATTGTTTCCCTTTTGCTTTTGCTGGTGATCCTTTTGTTCAGGGCCATCAATGACCGTAGTGTGATCAGTGCCATTTTTACCGTTGCCGGATATACCTACGGGCCTTTACTCGGACTCTACAGTTTTGGATTGTTCACCCGGAAAAAAGTCTATGACCGGCTGGTTCCGGTTGTTGCACTGGCTTCCCCGGTCATTTGCCTGTTTCTGAATGCCTGGTCGGAGGTCCTTTTCGGGGGTTACCGTTTCGGATTTGAGATGCTGATCGTCAATGGTTTCCTAACCTTCATGGGTTTGCTGATCATTTCAAAGTCCGGGAGAGAAGACTAAAATTCCTCCGGTTCGTCGTCATCCCCGGCTCCGGGTACCCTGACCGGATATATCTGATTGATGAGATCCTTGTATTTTTTAGCGATCGTCCTTCTTTTCAACTTGAGGGTAGGGGAAAGTTCTCCTGAATGCGGACTCCATTCATCTTCCACCAGCCTGAACCGTTTGATCTGCGAATGAGGCGCCAGCTGATTGTTGAGTTTCCCCGCTTCCTGATGGTACCTGGCAATGACCAGGGGGTTGGATATAAGCTCGCGGTTGTTTTTGAAATTGATCTTGTGAAGGCTGGCCCAGTTATGCAGAAAACCGAAATTGGGGGCAATGATCGCACTGGCGAACTTTTCATTTTCCCCGATCACCATGAGTTGTTCTATGAAAAGGGATTCCTTGAATTTGTTCTCGACGATTTGCGGAGCGATGTATTTACCGCTTGAAAGCTTGAACATCTCTTTTTTCCGGTCGGTGATCTTCAGGAATTTCCCCTGTATAAACTGTCCGACATCACCCGTATGGAACCATCCTTCCTGATCCAGGACTTCCGCGGTCAGATCCGGTCTTTTGTAATAACCCTTCATGATGTTGGGCCCTCTGCACAGGATCTCTCCGTCCCCGGCAATCTTTACCTCGATCTTTTCCATTACCGGCCCGACAGTCCCGAACATGATCTCTCCCGAAGCCAGATTGTTTACCGCAATGACCGGCGATGTCTCGGTGAGTCCGTACCCCTCCAGGACCACTATGCCTGCTGCCCAGAATATTCTGGCAAGCCTGGGTTGCAGGGCAGCACCACCCGACACAATGATCTTGACATTTCCGCCCAGGGCTTCACGCCACTTTTTGAAAACAAGACGGTCGGCAATAAACAGCTTGCAATGGTACCACCAGCTGTTTGCGCGGCCCAGTTTGAATCTCAGTCCCAGACCGACCGCCCAGTCGAAGATACCTCTCTGGAGGGGGGGCAGGTTTTTGCCTTTGCTGAGGATCCTGTCATATACCCTCTCCAGAAGCCGGGGCACCGAATTGAATATTTCGGGTTTGACCTCTTGTAAATTGTCTACGATGGTAGCCATGTTTTCCGAATAGAAGATCGACATGCCCATATACTGGAAATGATAGTTTACCATCCGCTCATAGACATGGCTGAGCGGGAGAAAAGACAATACTTTGCACCCCCTGCCCAGGTTATGTACCCTGGACGCGGCCAGAAAATTGCTGACCAGGTTTTTGTGGGTTAGCATAACCCCTTTGGGTTCACCGGTGGTGCCGGATGTATAAATGAGGGTTACGATATCTTCGGGTTGAACGGACGTTTTTATTTTTTCCAGTTCCTTTTCGAACCGGCCGGTGTTTTCCCGGCCAAGGTCCATGATCTCCGTCCAGTGGTGTGCACCTTTCAGTTCATTGAAGGTGTATACGTTTTCTATTGAATCAATCTCCTGGCAAATCGGGAATATCTTTTCATACAACAATTTGTCGGAAATCAGGATGATCCTGGGTTCTGCGTGTCTCAGGATATATTCATATTCCCCGGTGCTGATGGTAGGGTAGATGGGGACATGAACCACACCGCATCCGCTCATTCCCATATCAGCGAAGTTCCATTCAGGGCGGTTGTTGGATATGGTGGCGATACGGTCTCCCTTTTTCAGCCCCAGGGCCATCAGTCCGTAACTGAACAGGGTGGCCCGGTTGTGATATTCCCCGGAGGAGTATTTGACCCAAACACCTTTTTCTTTTCCGGCCAGTGCACATTCAAGCCGGTGTTCCTTACGGTGCAGATCAAGCAGGTCAAATGTTCTGGTTACTTCCATAAACGGGATGGTTTGATGTACTCAAAGATAAAGAAATTGTTTTATTTGCTTTGGCCGGAAGCGTCTGCCCCGGGGTGTGGAATCTGCTGCACTGCTTTCTTTATTGCCCGCTTCAACCCTTCCGGTTTGGAACCCCCTGCCGTGGCATAGAATGACTGGCCTCCGCCGCCCCCTTCGATTTCCGGGGCAATATCCCGGATGATGCGGTTTGCATCAATTTTCTTTTCATTCACCAGGTTGTTTGAAATCATGATGGTCAGAAGGGCCTTCTTGCCGATTTGCGCTCCCAGGACCAGAAAAAGGTTCGGAACGCTTTCCTTCAGACGGTATGCCAGATCCTTGATCATATCGGGGGATTTGAATCCGGTTACATGCCTGACCAGATTGATGTCCCCGATCCTTTCAATTTTGTTTTTCAGGTGTTCTTTTTCTTCCTGTATCTTTTCTTTCTGAAGCAGATCCAGCTGTTTTTTCAGGGCAGTGAGTTCTTCCATGATGTTTCTGACTGCATCCGGGGCATTGTGTGCGGTTCCGGTCATCTGTTCGACCCGGCTCAGGGCAGCAATTTTTTCGTTGACATATTTTTCTGCGGTTTCGCCGGTCAATGCTTCAATGCGCCGGATGCCCGCGGCCACGGAAGTTTCCTTGATTATTTTGAAAAAACCGATCTCTCCGGTTGCTTTTACATGGGTCCCGCCGCATAATTCGACCGAATCCCCGAATTGCATGGTCCTGACCTGCTCATCGTATTTTTCTCCGAAAAAAGCGAGGGCTCCTTTTTTCAGCGCTTTCTGAAGGGGAACCGAACGCTCTTCCTTTTGGATATGGTTTTCCCGGATCATCCGGTTCACCATTTGCTCCGTTTCCAGGATTTCTCCGGTGCTCATTTTTTTGAAATGGGAAAAATCAAACCTGAGATAATCGGGATGGACCAGCGATCCTTTTTGCTCCACGTGTTTCCCCAAAATGTTCCTGAGTGTATGATGCAACAAGTGGGTGGCTGTGTGGTTGCAGGCGGTTTTTTTTCTATCTGCCCGGTCCACCGAAGCCGTCAGTGGGACGGATGGATCCCCGGGCATCCGTGTGGAGATGTGCAGGACCTGGTTGTTTTCCTTTACCGTATCGATGATCCGGATATTTTCTGCCGGGAAGAGAAAAAATCCACGGTCCCCCGCCTGACCTCCGCTTTCAGCATAAAACGGGGACCGGTCAAGTACAAATTGGTAATATTTCCTGCCTTTCCGGGTCATGGTTCTGTAACGCAGGATCCTGGCCGGTGAATCGAGCTCATCATATCCGGTGAATTCGGTGGTTGTTCCCGGACGCGAAACAGCCCAGTCGGTTGATTCTGCTGTTGCATCATTTTTCGACCGGGATCTTTGTTGTTTCATTTGTTCCATGAATTCCTTCCTGTTAACCGTCAGGCCCTTCTCCCGGGCCATAAGTCCGGTCAGATCCAAGGGAAAACCGTATGTGTCATAAAGTTCAAAAGCTGCTTTTCCGGAGACGGACTCCGTTCCGGTTGCGGATGCATGGTCAAGGATTCTTTCGAGCAATCCGATGCCTTTTTCCAGGGTGCGCAGAAAAGAACTTTCCTCTTCCCTGATCACCCGGGTGGCTGTTTTTTCCTGCCGGCGGATTTCAGGGAATACCCCCCCCATGGTTTCTGCCAGTACCGGCAGGAGGCGGTACAGGAAAGGATTGTCCTGGCCGAGGAATGTATAGCCGAACCTGACCGCTCTTCTCAGTATCCGCCTGATGACATAGCCGGCCCCGACGTTGGAAGGGACTTGTCCGTCGGCTATCGAGAATGCAATGGCCCTAATGTGGTCTGAGGCAACGCGCAGGGCTGTGTCAGTCTGTGCATTTTCCCCGTATTTTTTACCCGTTATCCGGGTAATCTCCCTGATCAGGGGCTGAAAAATGTCTGTCTGGTAAGTAGATCCGGTATTCTGCATGACCATGCACAATCTCTCGAACCCCAGTCCGGTATCCACATGTTTGACGGGCAGTGCTTCCAGCGAACCATCTGCTTTCCGGTTGAATTGCATGAAGACGAGGTTCCATATCTCGATCACCCGGGGATGGTCCCCGTTGATCAATTCACGGGCCGGGGTTTTGGCGGCTTCTTCCTCTCCGCGGAGGTCCACGTGGATCTCTGAACAGGGACCGCAGGGACCCGAATCGCCCATTTCCCAGAAATTGTCTTTTTTGGGTCCGTACAATATATGATCCGGTGCCATATATTCCGACCATATATTAAAGGCGTTGTGGTCTGCATCCAGGTGGTCTTCCCGGTCACCTTCAAATACCGTTGCATATAGCTTTCCGGCCGGAATTCCCATGATTCCGGTCAGAAATTTCCAGGCCAGTCTGATGGCTTCCTCCTTGAAATAATCACCGAAACTCCAGTTGCCGAGCATTTCAAACATGGTGTGGTGGTATGTGTCGTGTCCCACTTCTTCCAGGTCATTGTGTTTGCCCGACACCCGGAGGCATTTCTGTGTATTGGCAACCCGCTTGTTGGCGGGAGTGGTATTCCCGAGAAAAATTTCCTTGAACTGGTTCATGCCCGCGTTGGTAAACATAAGGCTGGGGTCGTTCTTTACCACCAGTGGAGCGGAAGGAAGAATAACATGGCCCTCCGATTGAAAAAAGTCCAAATACGTCTTTCTGATATCTCCGGATTTCATTGAGGATATGCCAGGTGTAACCTTTTAATCATTTGATGGTTAAATTCCCCGATGCTCTGCATCGGAAACTCGGGTCCAGGGTTCTACCCTGGGGTTTAATACCATTTATTCAAATTGTCGTTATAATGTGAATAAAATAAGGGGTTTATACCAGACACCAAAGTTAGTTTTTTTTAAATTGGTTTGTTCCTTTACAGACTTATTTTTACTTTTATTTTTTCATCGCGATCAATATGGGCAGGAAAAAACTGGTTTTTGACAGGGACAAATTGGTGTTTCGGAAACCATCATTGTCCCAGAAAAAGAAACTATTCAGGATTTCTGTTTTTGTAATTACCACATGCTTCCTGGCGGTTATCATTTATGGGTTTATCAATGACCGGAAGCTGTCCCCCAAGTTGAAATTGCTGGAGAGACAGAACGATGAACTGCTCTCGCGTTACAGGCAGATGGACCGCCGGATGGAAGGAGTCGAAAAAACCATCCGGCAAATTAAACACAGGGATGACCATGTGTACAGGAGCATTCTCGGACTCAAACCGCTTCCCGTATCAGTAAGAAATGCAGGGACGGGCGGTTCGCAGAAGTTCCGCTCTTTTGAGAATTACGATCATTCCGGGATCCTGGTCCGCAGTTTTTCCAGGTTATCCCGGATCGAGGACAAAATCAGCATCCAGAGCAATTCATACGGGGATGTATATCATACCGCGGCAAGGCATGAACGGTTTCTGAAATGCAAACCCGGCATCAGACCACTGTCTCCCAGGAATTTTTACTGGATCAGTTCGGCATTCGGATTGAGGAGAGATCCTTTCTCGGGAAAAAGGATGTGGCACTGGGGAATGGATTTTGCCACCCGCCCGGGAACCAGGGTGTATGCCACCGGAGCGGGAACGGTAAAATACACCAGGAATTCCAGGTACGGATACGGCAGGCACATCATGATTGATCATGGGTTCGGATACAGGAGCGTATACGGACATCTTCAGAAGATCCTGGTTTCATCCGGAGATAAGGTTGCCCGTGGCCAGTTGATCGGACTGGTCGGCAATACGGGCAGATCATCGGGACCTCATCTTCATTACGAAATCCAGCATGGCCGGAGAGCGGTCAATCCCTATTATTATTTCAACGATGACCTCAGTGCGCAAGAGTATGATCGCGTTGTTAACCTTGCGAAGATCGCTCAATGACAAAATAATATCCATGGCACAGATAAAGTACAGATATAATCCGGATTCACTGAGTTACGACAAGGTGTCCACCAGTTTTACCACCAAACTCCTGATTACACTGTCCTATGTTTCGGTGGTCCTTTTTTGTGCGGTACTGCTCAATATTGCCTATTCCAGCGTTTTTGACACCCCGAAGGAAAAAAGGATGAAACGGGAGAACCGGCAGCTTTTGCTGCAATATGAGATATTGAACAAACGGTTTGACAGGGTGGAAAAGGTACTTACCGATATACAAGACCGGGATGACAATATTTACCGGACCATATTCAATGCTGAACCCATACCCCAGTCAGTTCGTGATGCGGGTTTCGGAGGTGTAAACCGTTATGAATCCCTGGCAGGATATAACAATGCCGGTATAGTCATTGAAACCGCAAGGCGCCTGGACAAATTGACCAAAAAAGTGTATGTGCAGAGCAAAAGCTACGACGAGATCATTAAACTGGCACTCAACAAGGAAGAGCAGTTGGTCAGGTTACCGGCCATACAGCCCATAGCAAACAAAGACCTGACCCGGACGGCTTCCGGATGGGGTTACCGGATCCATCCAATATACAAGATCCGGAAGTTTCATTACGGAATGGATTTTACCGCACCCACCGGCACGGACATTTATGCCACAGCCAACGGGGTGGTGGAATTGGTGCGTACTTCAAGAAGAGGATACGGGAACAGGATCGTTATTGATCATGGTTTTGGTTACAAGACCTTATATGCCCATCTTCATGGGGTCAATGTGCGTGAAGGCCAGAAGGTCAAACGGGGGGATGTAATCGGCACCGTAGGCAGTACCGGTCTTTCCACTGCACCTCATCTCCATTATGAAGTTCATCTGAATGGAAAGAAGGTCAATCCGGTCAATTATTATTTCAATGATCTGTCCCCCGGGGAATATGACCGGATGATCGAATTATCAATGAATGCAGGACAATCATTTGATTAGCTATCCGGTTTACGGATCCGGCATGTTTCCCGGGCATTTTCTGAGGCACAGGGCATTCATGCTCATATGTTTCATGACGGGTATTTTTATTTCATGCCGGGCTGCTGCTTCCTTGCCGGGAGATACAGTTACCCTGATCGGTGTCGGGGATATCATGCTGGGAACCGATTACCCTTCATCCCGGTACCTGCCACCCGGTTCCGATTGTTCTTTCCTGCTTGCTGACGTAAAGCACATACTTGTCCATGCCGACGTTACCTTCGGAAACCTCGAAGGAAGTTTTGCAGGAAACAAAGGCACACCGAAAAAATGCAAGGATACCACACAATGTTATGTTTTCAGGATGCCCCGGGATTTTGCCGGTTGCCTGAAAAATGCAGGGTTCGATGCAGTGAGTCTGGCCAACAACCACAGCGGGGATTTCGGCCCCGAAGGGCGTCTGGAAACAACGCGGGTTCTGGATAGCCTTGGGATACACAGTGCCGGTCTGATTGAAAAACCATGGAGCATTTGGGCACATGATTCCGTCATCATCGGTTTCTGTGCTTTTGCTCCCAACAAAGGGACATGCAGTTTACTGGACCTGGAAAGGGCTGAACATTTGGTTGCCGCACTCGCAGGCCGTTGTGATATTCTACTGGTATCTTTTCACGGGGGCGGAGAGGGCAGGGAACATCAGCATGTTCCCCGGAAAATGGAAGAATACCTGGGTGTGGAACGTGGAAACGTTTATGAATTTGCGCACCGGGTCATTGATGCAGGTGCGGATGTGGTATTCGGGCATGGGCCTCATGTGACCCGTGCGGTGGAAATATACCGCAAGCGGTTCATTGCCTATAGTCTGGGCAATTTTTCCACCTATGCGCGTTTCAATCTCCGGGGCCCGAACGGAATAGCTCCCGTGGTGAAGGTTTTTACCGACAGGCAGGGTCAGGTGTACCGGGTAAGGGTATATTCGGTAAAACAAAACAGCCGGGGCGCTACCGTAATTGATGGGCAGAACGCTGCTTATCACAGGATGATCGAACTGACCCGGGAGGATTTCCCGGAAATGAAGGCAAGGTTCACAGAAGAAGGATTGATAATTCCCGGATATGAAAAGTGATAATATTGACCATGTTTGTCGATTTTTTTTTATTTTAGATCATTGATTCTCCAAATAAACTTCAATAAACGCTTGAATCCTTTATATGCCTTACAAAGAAGCCAGGGTTGAAAAACTGTTTTATTCCATTGGAGAAGTGGCGGAGATGTTTAAAGTAAATACTTCACTGATCCGTTTCTGGGAAAAAGAGTTTGATGTGATCAGGCCCAGGAAGAACAAGAAGGGCAACCGGATGTTCACCAAGCAGGACATAGAGAATTTACACATCATTTTTCACCTGGTCAAGGAAAAGGGGATGACCCTGAAAGGGGCAAAGAAGAAAATGAGGGAGAACAGGGACAATGCGGTACATGACTTTGAAGTGATCAAGTCCCTGAACGAAATCAAGAAAATGCTTCTCGAGATCAAATCCTGTATGGATTGAAACGGTGCCTTTGGTAATTCCGGCATATGAAAGCTTCTGATATCATTCAGCTTCTGGAATCATTTGCTCCCTTGTCCCATCAGGAATCATGGGACAATTCAGGTTTGATTGTCGGTCGAAAAGACCAGATGGTCAAAGGTGTGCTGGTTTCTACGGATGTTACCCGGGATGTGCTTCAGGAAGCATTCCGCAGGGGGTTGGATATGATAGTTTCGCATCATCCTTTGATCTTTAACGGACTGAAGCGGATCTCCGGTGAGAACGCCACGGAGCGCCTCGTAATGGAAGCCATCAGGCATGACCTGGTCATTTATGCAGTGCATACCAATGCCGACCGGGCTGAAGGAGGAGTCAGTTCCAGAATGGCCCGTAAGCTGGGTCTGATTAAACAGAGGGTCCTTGTGCCCTACCGTGATGAACTGAAAAAGCTGGTTTTCTTTGTCCCGGTGAGAAATGCCGGGGAAGTACGGGAACAAATTTTTTCTGCAGGTGCCGGGAAGATCGGCGAATATGATCAATGCAGTTTCAGCGTGGAAGGAACCGGCACATTCAGAGGTTCCCCGGCATCGGATCCCTTCAGGGGGAGGAAAGGAAAACTGCATTCGGAGAAGGAACTGCGGGTGGAGACGGTTTTTCCTGCTTTCAAAAAACAGGATATTCTTAAAGCATTGCTTGCAAGTCACCCTTATGAGGAAGTTGCCTATGACATCTATTCACTTGATAATGTTGATGAAAAGAGGGGAATGGGGATTTCCGGTGAATTTCAGGATTCTCTTGACGAAAAGGATTTTCTCTCCCTGCTGGGCAGAACATTCAAGGCTGAGGTGATCAGGCATACGGATTTGTCAGGGTGCAGCATTAAAAAGGTGGCACTCTGTGGCGGCAGTGGCAGTTCTTTGCTTCATCAGGCCATCAGGCAGGGTGCAGATGCATTTGTTACCGCTGATTTTAAATATCACCAGTTCTTTGATGCCGATGGGAAAACACTGATCGCGGATATCGGGCATTATGAGAGTGAACAATATACGGTGGAGATATTTCATGAACTTATTCGGAAAAAATTCCCTAAATTTGCAGTCCGTTTATCGGAAGTAAATACAAATCCAGTTAAATATTATACCCATGGCTGAACAAAAGACCAAAACGGCAGAAACGACGGAAATGTCCGTGGAAGATAAGCTGAAAGCACTGTATGAAATGCAGAAAGTGGACACCGCGACCGATAAAATAAAAATCCTGAGGGGGGAACTTCCCCTGGAAGTTCGGGACCTGGAAGACGAGATTGCAGGATTGGAAACACGGATCGGCAATCATCAGAACGAAGTGCAAAAACTTGAAGATTCAATTGTTACTAAAAACAATGAGATTGCCCAGGCCCAGGCCCAGATCAAAAAATATGAGGAACAGCAAAAAAATGTTCGCAACAACCGTGAATTCGATTCACTTTCCAAGGAGATCGAATACCAAAACCTTGAGATTGAACTGAGCGAAAAACGAAAAAAGGAATTTTCAGCTCAGGTCGGGGAAAAACAGAAACTCATCGATGATTCCAGGAAAGTGCTTGAAGAAAGGAAACAGGACCTTTCCGATAAAAAGTCGGAGCTGGACGACATCGTTAAGGATACCCGGAAGGAAGAAACACTGCTTACTGAAAAATCTGGGAAGATCAGGCAAAGGATCGATCCGCGGCTGCTCAGCGCTTATACCAAGATCAGGAACAATGCACGGAATGGACTGGCCGTGGTTGCCGTGGAACGGGATGCCTGCGGAGGATGTTTCAATAAAATACCTCCCCAGCGCCAGCTCGATATCCGTTCAAGGAAAAAAATCATCGTTTGCGAATACTGCGGCAGGATATTGGTTGACCCGGATATCGACCGGGGAAAATCAGAAAAGAAATCACCGGCAAGGAAAAAGAAGTAAAGGAATCCCTTCCAGGTGAGCCTTGACATCCCGGTAAAACAAATTCATCTTTTCGCGGTCGTTTGTTTTCAACCTTTCCTGGACAGGATCTTCCGGACATGCAAAAGCCGGCAACAGAGTGAATTCTGTTCCGGACGGATTGTTTTTCCGGTGAACCCATACCGGCGTATATCCAAAAGAACGGATCCTTGTGTTGCCGGATTTCTCCAGATCCAGTCTGACCATGATCCCACCGTCTGTATGTCTTTCGCGTTGGTTGGAGATGAAATTTCCCAGGGAAAAAACCACCAGTTGATACATTTCCGGATCATATCCCTTTCGGGGATACTTTTCAATGGGCTGAACCACATGCGGGTGCGATCCGATTATGGCATCCACCCCTTTGTCCAGCAAAAAAACCGCCAATGACCTCTGGAACCGGCTGGGCTGTCTTTCGTATTCGTTTCCCCAGTGCAATGCCGCAATCAGAAAGTCAGCTCCCGCGGACCTGGCCCTGGAAATATCCCTTGCCATGAGGGTGGTGTCTATCCTGTTCACAATGTTTTGTCCATCCGTTTTGAGTTCATTCACTCCATAGGTATAATTGAGCAAGGCGACCAGGATCCCGTTTTTTTCCAGCATCAACGGATGTTTTGAGATTCTTTCCGGGGTATCCCGGTATGTCCCGGCATGCAGTATTCCTTTGGCATCAAGGATCCGGAGGGTTCTTTCCAGACCTTGACTGCGCCTGTCCAGGGCATGGTTGTTGGCAGTAAGCACAACATCGAATCCTGTCCGTTTCAATGCACCGGCCAGGGCATCCGGACTTGAGAACCTGGGGTATCCCCGGTAAGGGGCCCCGGCCAGCGTAACTTCAAGATTTGCGATGGCAATGTCCGCTTTCTTCACCATGGGTGCGACATGACGGAAGCAGCAGTCATATTCGTAGAGACCCTGGTTTTGGTTGTAGGCCGCAATGATCTGGGTATCATGACCCATGATGTCTCCCGCGAATAATATGCTCAGGCGGCAGGTATCGGGATCGGCAGCCCGCGTGCTGCAGGTACCGGCCGGCAGGAAAATCAACAGGGTCAGGATAATGTTCTTATACCACATACAGGCAAATGTTTACCAGCTTCCTCCGGCGCCTCCTCCCCCGAAACTGCCTCCGCCTCCGCCGGAAAATCCTCCGAATCCTCCGAAATTTCCACTGCCGGAGCTGAAATCACCAAAGCTCCCGTGGTGCAGATGCCTGCTTCCACTGAGCATGGTGAGTCCGAGCAAGAAAGGGATGCCGTGACCTGGTGAACGGTGCCTGGCAGAGCGGGATTTGCCGGCAACTGACAATGCAATGATGATGAACAGGATGATCAGGAAGGGAACCGGGGCCTGGGGTTTTTCCACTGCCCGGACATACTCCCCGGCCGTATATTCCCCTTCGGCAAGGGACATGATGGTATTTACGGCCGCCCGGAGTCCTTCCGGGTATTTTCCCTCTTTGAACCGGGGGATCATTTCATGATCCACGATCCGGTTGGCAATGGCATCGGGAACCGCCCCTTCGAGTCCGTACCCCGTGGCAATGAATGCCTTTCCATGTTTTTGGTCAGGGGATACCCGGAGCAGAATGAGTATTCCGTTGTCTTTTTCCTTTTGACCGATCCCCCATTGTTCACCCAGTCTGAATGCATAGCCGGAAATATCATATCCTTTCAGGTCTTCAACGGTCACCACATAAACCTGGTTGGAAGTCCGTGCATGAAAATCCCTCAGGGTTTGTTCAAGGGTATTTTCTTCCTGCGGACTGAGCAATCCTGAGAAATCATTTACCAGTCTGGGTGGTACCATGGGATCGGGCAGTTCCTGGGCATGCATGCTTCCCGTAAGGAAACCATATGTTACAAAGCATAATAAACAAAGGCGGATCTTCATATCAATCGATTTTAGCCGTTGAAATTTCATCGGAAAGTTCGTTGATGTCGTCTTGCTGACAGGGAAATTTTGCCCGGAGTGATTCACCTGCTTCATGAATACCCTCTTCCAGTCCTTCTGCAAAACGCCCCGAAGCAAAATGTTCACGCATTCTGTCCTTGATCCGGTCCCAAAAATCATCGGGCGTGACCGCGTTGATGCCCGCGTCCCCGAGAACGGCAAATTTTTTATCACTGACTGCAAGGTAGAAAAGGACCCCGTTCCTGAGCTTTGTTTTATGCATGCCGAGTTTTCCGAAAACATAGGCTGTGCGGTCGAGCACATCTCCTTTGCATTTCTTTTCAAGGTGTACCCTGATCTCCCCGGATGTTTTTCTTTCCGCTTCCTGTATGGCCCGGATAATGCGTTTCTTTTTTTCCCCGCTGAGGAATGAAGATATGTTCATGGTTGCCTAGAATTCAACTTCCGGAGGTTCTTCGCTTCCGGACTCCGCCTCGAAATAGGCTTTCTTTTCGAATCCGAAAATAGATGCCACGATGTTCTTTGGAAATCTTCTGATATAAGTATTGTATTGCCGGGTGGCATCGTTGAATTTCCTCCGTTCGACAGCGATACGGTTTTCGGTTCCCTCCAGCTGGGCCTGCAGATCCAGGAAGTTCTGGTTGGCTTTCAGATCCGGATATCTTTCAACCACGACCATCAGTCTGGACAGGGCGGAGCCCAGTTCTTCCTGTGCCTGCTGAAATTTCCCGATGGAGCCCGGATCAAGTTCATCCGGATCAACTGTAATCCCGGTGGCCTTTGACCGGGCCTCGATCACCTGTGTCAGGGTTTCCTGCTCAAAGTCAGCATACCCCTTAACCGTGTTGACCAGGTTCGGGATCAGGTCCGCCCTTCTCTGATACGCATTTTCCACCTGCGCCCACTGGGCAGTGACTGCTTCATCATATTCCACCATCCGGTTATAGCTGCAGCCGGAAAGCAGGAAAAGCAGAAGGAAAATGAGTGGACGTTGCAAAATTCGTGTTCCGTTTTTAATCATGATAAGTTTTTAAGTCTTCCGGTTTATGCAAATGTAATGATTATTGATTTCATTTTTTCCCCGGGAAAGCTGTAAATTTGGCCACAAGGTGAATGATTTATTATGAAACCATTTATTGTCAGGTTCCGGTTCGGTTTCTTCCCTGTGCAATAAAAAGCCGTCATCCATGACAAGCCATAAAACCCTGTGTATCATTCGTCACGGAAAATCCAGCTGGGCACTGGAAGGGATCTCCGACATTGACAGGCCCCTTAGTGAAAGGGGGATTCGTAATGCCTACACCATGGCCGACCGGTTACTGAGGCTGGAGAGAATACCCGAATGCATGCTGGTGAGTCCGGCCACCCGTGCATTACACACAGCCATCATATTTGCCAGGGTGCTTGGGATTCCATTCCATGCCATCAAGCCGGATGGGGTGATCTATACCGGAATTCTGCCCGACCTGTTGGCTTTGCTGACCGGTTTAAACGATTCGTTTAAGCATGTGTTCATATTCGGTCACAATCCGGCCTTCACCATCCTGGCCAATCATTTTCTGCGTACCCGGGTGGATAATATACCCACCGCGGGGATTGTAGAGCTTGAGTTTCAGACAGGCAGTTGGAAAGAGATCGGCCGGGAATGTCTTGTTTCAGAGGCGTTCGACTATCCCAAAAAAAAGGAATAGATTAAAAGCAACTTGCATTTACTTTTGTATCTTTAGCCATCATGCCCGTTTTAAAACGGGCATTTACGCAATAAAAGCCTGATTTCATTTGAACAGAAAGACCATACACCGGGAGATCAGCTGGCTATCCTTCAACGAAAGGGTTTTGCAGGAGGCGGAAGACCCCAGTGTGCCCGTTGTGGAAAGAATGCGGTTTTTGGGCATTTTCTCAAACAACCTTGACGAGTTTTTCAAGGTGCGGGTGGCAACTATCAAACGGATGATCGACATTGAGGAACGGACAGGGATCAGGAACAGGGAAAAGCCCAAGGAGATACTGAACCATATCCAGAAGATCGTCATCAGACTGCAGCAGGATTTTGAAAAAACATACCAGAAGATACTGGGCGAGCTGGAGAAAGAGAATATCTATCTGATCAATGAGAAACAACTGGAGGATGAACAGGGTGCATTTGTCAGGGCATATTTTCAGGAAGAGGTGCTGCCCGTTATCTCCACCGTTATGCTCCATAATGTCCATGAGTTTCCCTATATGAAGGACAAGTCCATTTACCTGGCCGTTAAAATGACCAGCCGTGACCCGGATGTAGATACCGAATACGCCCTGATTGAAATACCCACCAAAGAAGTATCCAGATTCCTCATCCTTCCCGGGAGAAAAAACAAGAAATACCTGATCCTTCTTGACGATGTCATCAGATATTGCCTGGACGACGTATTTTCGATTTTCAGGTTTGACCATTTTGAGGCGTATACGGTAAAGTTGACCAGGGATGCCGAGCTGGACATCGACAACGACCTGTCCAAAAGTTTTCTGGAAAAGATTGCTGAAAGCGTGAGTGACAGAAGCGAAGGGCAGCCTGTCCGGTTTGTTTTCGATTATTCCATACCGCGCGACCTTCTGGATTATTTTATTGATAACCTTGAGCTGGATGATGATGATAATCTGATCCCCGGGGGCAGATATCATAATTTCAAGGATTATATGAACTTCCCCAACCTGGGCAGTAAAAAGCTGAAATACCCTTCCATGCCGCCAAATCCCCATCCCCTGATCAAACCCAGGAAGAGCATCCTGGCCCTTATGGAAAGGCGGGATATCCTGATGCATTATCCATATCAGCGGTTTGATTCCTACATCAATCTGCTCAGGGAAGCCTCCATGGACCCCAAGGTGACCGAGGTCAAGGTCACCCTGTACCGGGTGGCCAGGTTCTCCCGGGTCATCAATGCCCTGATGAATGCTGCGAGGAACGGCAAAAAGGTTACGGTGGTCATCGAACTCCAGGCCCGGTTCGATGAAAAGGCCAATATTTACTGGTCGAAAAAACTGGAAGAAGTAGGCGCCCGGGTGATATTCGGGATGGCCGGACTCAAAGTGCACAGCAAACTGAGTCTGATTACCCGCAAAGACGGAAGGAAAATAATCCGGTATGCTACCATAGGAACCGGCAATTTTCATGAAGGGACGGCCAATTCATACTCCGACCTCAAACTGCTGACAGCAGACAAGAGAATTACGTTTGAGGTGGAAAAAGTATTTAAGTTCTTTGAAACCACTTTCAAAACATACAAGTATAAACATCTTCTTGTTTCACCCCTGTACCAGCGCCGCCGCCTCAACGCCCTCATTGAACAGGAGATCAAAAATGCCAGGGCAGGAAAGCCCGCTTATATTATCCTGAAAGCCAACAACCTGGTTGACAAAGACATGATCAAAAAACTATACCAGGCAAACAGTGCGGGGGTAAGGATCCAGATGATCGTCCGGGGCATATGCTCATTGATCCCGGGAGTAAAAGGACTCAGTGAAAACATTACCTGCATCAGCATTGTGGATAAATTTCTGGAGCATAGCCGGGTCTTTATCTTCTGCAACAACGGGGATGAACTGTATTATATTTCTTCGGCGGACTTGATGACAAGGAACCTGGACCACCGGATTGAGGTTTCCTGTCCGGTTTATGACAAGTCGGTTCAGGCAGAGATTTGGAAAATGATCGAGCTCCAGCTCAGGGACAATGTCAAGGCAAGGGTGATCAATGAATCCCTGAGTAATGAATACAAAAAGGATACGGGAAGGAAAAGGAAGATCAGGGCCCAGGTTGAACTGTACAGGTACTATGGACGAAAATACAGGAGAGAAAGAACGTGATCTCCGAGTTGGACACTGAATACTCATCATCAGGTTTTCTCAATATGGATTTAAGGGAATTGACGGCGGAAATGATATCGGTTGCCAGGAAAGCCGGGGATTTTATTACCGGTGAATCAGGTAAATTCTCATCGGCCGATGTGCACGCGAAGGGTGTACAGAATTATGTTACCTATGTGGATACCACGGCTGAAAAAATACTCACCGGGGAATTGAAATCACTCCTGCCTGAGGCAGGTTTTATTGCCGAAGAAGGCACGGCAAGCGGGAAAGGATCCCGGTACAACTGGATCGTTGATCCGCTCGACGGCACCACCAACTATATTCACAACCTTCCTCCCTACGCCATCAGCATTGCACTGGCTGACGGGGAAAGAATTGTTTCCGGGGTCATATACGAAATGGGGTTCCGGGACATTTTCCATGCATGGGAAGGAGGCGATGCTTTCATGAATGGGGAGAAGATCAGGGTAAGCGATACAAAGCGTGTGGAAGATTCCCTGATCGCAACCGGTTTCCCCTATACCAATTTCAGTCAGATGAAATCCTTTATGAAATCCATGGATCATTTCATGAGGAATTCCCATGGTTTACGCAGATTTGGGTCCGCTGCCACCGATCTTGCCTATGTGGCATGCGGGCGGTTCGATGCTTTTTATGAATACGGCCTCAATCCCTGGGATGTGGCTGCAGGTTCCCTGATCATCCGGCAGGCAGGAGGCAGGATCGATGATTTCCGGGGCAACGGGGAATATTTGTACGGAAAAGAAATTGTGGCCTCCAATGAGAGGATATTCTCCGAATTTTCAGGGATCATCCGGGAGATCATGGGAGGAAAACAATGATTACCATCCTGAAGATTTGAAAGTCAGCATTGTCATACTGAACTGGAACGGCAAAAAATATCTGGAACAATATTTGCCCCCGCTGATCCGGTGCACCGATCCGGAACTGGCGGAAACAGTGGTTGCTGACAATGGATCTGTTGATGGTTCCCCGGGTTGGGTCCGTGCAAACCATCCGGAGATCAGGGTAATCCAAAATCCGCAGAATCTTGGTTTCTCGGAGGGGTACAACCGCGCTCTGGATCATTTGCAAAACCGTTATTTTCTTTTGTTGAATTCCGATGTGGAGGTATCCCCCGGTTGGCTGGAACCCCTTGTGGAAACCCTGGACAATGATCCCTCCATTGCTGCCTGCATGCCCAAGCTTATGGATCAGCGCCGGAAGGATTTTTTCGAATACGCCGGTGCTGCAGGCGGATTTATTGACCGTTATGGTTATACTTTTTGCCGGGGAAGGATTTTCAACCATCTTGAAAGGGATTCAGGTCAATTTGACCGTGATTGTGATATTTTCTGGTCAACGGGGGCCTGTATGCTGGTAAGGGCCGATCTGTTCAGGGCAGCGGGCGGCTTCGATGAGCATTTTTTTGCTCATATGGAAGAGATCGACTTGTGTTGGCGGCTGAAAAACATGGGCTACAGGATACGTTATTGTTACCGTTCGGTGGTCTATCACCTGGGGGGAGGTTCCCTTCCCAGAAGCAATGTGCGGAAGGCTTTCCTGAATTACAGAAACAACCTGATGCTTTTGTATAAGAATCTTCCTCTTCCCGCAAGGAGAAAGGTCATTGCATTCAAGCTGGTACTGGATGCCATTTCAGCGGTCCGGTTGCTCCTTATATTCAGATCCGGGGAATCCATGGCCGTTTTCCGTGCCCATCTGGATTTTTTCAGGAAGATACCCCGGATGCGCCGGGCCAGGATTAAACCGCCCCATACCAAACGATTCAGGGAATACAGGGAAGTGTATGACCGCGGCATTGCATTTATGCATTTCATCCGGGGTGTAAAGACTTTCGGTGAACTTGGATATCATGACCGGTTCTAAAGGCAGGACATTGCTCTTTCCAGTTCAATTTTCCGGGAGCCTTTTAACAGAACGTAATTGCCGGTCAAAGGATATTTTTTCAACCAGCGGATCAGTGCATCCACATCCGGGAATGAATGGAACCTGTCCGGTTTTGATAAACGGTGAAAGATTTCACCTGCCAGAACAACGGTGCCTATATTAAAAGTTTCCAGCAAAGCAAGTATTTTTTGATGTTCCTGTTCACTGTTTTCTCCAAGTTCCAGCATATCCCCCAGAATGACGGCTGTATTTTCCCTGTGATCCATGGCGAAATCCGTTAAAGAGGCCACCATGCTGGTTGGGTTGGCGTTGTATGCATCCATGAACACCTGGTTCTTTGGGGTGATTATTAGTTGGGAGCGCAATGCTTCCGGAGTGTAATCGTTTAGCGCTGTTTTTATTTTTTGAGCGGGCACCTCAAAATGATGGGCGATGCAAATGGCGGCCTGCAGGTTTTCCAGATTATACTTCCCGACAAGGCGGGTTTTCAGTTCAAAGTCTGCCGGTTGTTTCCCATACAAAGCCACGTGGATATTGAGAAAAGGCGTGGAGGAAATGATCCTTGTCCGGCAGAGGGTTCCCTCCGGCGAACCATAGCGGACGGATTTTACATTCAGCCTGCTGAGCATTCCGGTGAGTACCGGATCCGATCCGTTCACGAACACCAGTCCGTTCCTCTTTTCCAAATACCGGTAAAGTTCTCCTTTTGTTCTTTTTACCCCTTCAAGGGATCCGAATCCTTCAAGATGCGCCTTGCCTATATTGGTCACCAAACCGTACCCGGGTTCAGCAATTTCACACAAAGTTTCTATCTCACCGGGGTGATTGGCACCCATCTCCACAATGCCTAATTCATGCTCTCCGGTGAAGGAGAGCAATGTGAGCGGAACCCCGATGTGGTTGTTGAGATTGCCCCGGGTGCAGGCTGTCCTGAATTTCGCAGACAGAATGGTTGCAAGGAGGTTTTTGGTGGTTGTTTTTCCGTTGGAACCGGTGATGGCGATAATGGGGATACCCAGCTTGCACCGGTGGTATCTGCTCAATTCCCGGAGGGTTGCTGCTGCATCCCTGACCAGGATAAAGCGTTTGTCCCGTACATATTCTGCCTGGTCAACCACGGCAAATGCTGCTCCATTCCGGATGGCCTCCCCGGCAAAACGGTTGCCGTTGAACTTTTCTCCTTTCAGTGAGAAAAAAATTCCATTTCCGGGTGTATTCCGTGAATCGGTAAAAACCACCGGGTGCTGAAGGTAAAGATCGTATAACTGCCGGATTTGCATAACCTGCCGGAAACAAAAAAACCCCATTATGCTCAATGAGGTTTTTAAAAATATTCCGTACGGAAGGATTACATCCCCCCGGGACTTCCCACGCGATTCATGGCGCAACGGAACCCGATGTCGTTGGTGGCCGCTTCCTGGTCAAGGAAACGGCGGGTGCCCGGACTGAGCCAGTAGGCGCGGTCCTTCCAGGACCCCCCCTTGTATACCCTTGCCCGGTTGTTGATCAGGGAGGTGATATCACCTTCATACTGGGAATACATTTGCTGGGTCCTTATGGTGGTGGAATCCACTTCCTCCATGATTGAATAAAGATTTGAATTGTAATCCCCGTCCATGTAATTCCTGTAATCGGATTTCCTGAAATTCCTGTTATATTCCTCTACATCGGATGCGTCAAGTTCCCTGTACTGGAGTTCCCCGTATTTGTCCTTGGGCAGTACCTCACCCGTGGCAGGATCACGTTCCAGGGTTTTGAAGACATTTCCCCTGAACGGCCTGAAGGAACTGAAGTCCTGAAAGGACATCGGGCGGTATACATCCAGTACCCATTCATTTACATTTCCGGCCATGCAATACAGTCCGTAGTCGTTCGGCCAGAATGATTTTACCGGTGCAGTGATGGCTGCATTGTCATTCAGGTTTCCTGCCACGCCCATATAATCGCCTTTTCCCCTGACCATGTTGGCCATGAATTCACCAAGGTGCCTCCGGTTGTCGTTCCTTACGTTATGGCCGTTCCAGGGATATATCCTTCTTTCAAAAACCCTTTCCTCGTATGTGTTGCCGATCAGGGCAAGGGCTGCATATTCCCATTCCGCTTCGCTGGGCAGCCTGTATTTCGGCAACAGGATCCCGTCTTCAATGCGAACCCTGCGTCCTTCACCGCTGGGATCGGCGCCTCCTTCACCAGATGTGGCATCGGTGGGTCTCAGGCTTGGCAGGTTCTCGCCCACCAGGCCCTGGTACTGACCGGCCAGGTATGCATCGGTATTGAAGTGGTTGGCATCCACCTGGCCTGCTGGATCCAGCAACAGTATCCCCTCTTCGATGAGGATCATTTCATTTACACGGTCGGTTCTCCATAGTGCATAATCATTGGCCTGGACCCAGTTCACCCCGACCACGGGATATTCATTGTAGGAAGGATGCCGGAAATAATATTCGACATAGGGTTCATTATAGGCCATTGGGTCAAGCCAGACCAGGGTGTCGGGCAACGCGTTCCTGTGTACTTCGGGATAGCTGACAAATACCCTTTGCAGCCAGTAGAGATATTCACGGTAATCGATATTCCTGACCTCCGTTTCATCCATGTAAAAGGATGTGAGGGTTACCCTTCTGGGGATATTGTTCCAATCGTACAGGAGATCCTGTTCGACACGTCCCATGGTGAAGGTGCCTCCTTCGATCAGCACCAGTCCGGGACCTGTCTGCTGATCGTAATCCCGGACTACTTCAAAGCCACCCCAGTCGGTGTCGTTGTACTGCCAACCGGTAGTGGATGATTCGTCTCCCGTTTTGGTAATATCACCCCTGCCTCCGCAAGAAGCAAGGAAGAGTACCACGGTCATTAAAACAGGTAGAACTTTGGCCTTTACTTTCATGATAGGAATTGATTAGAAGTGACTTAATCGGCTCTGTTCAAAGATATAAAATTTATTCAAATATAAGCATCTTACCAAAAATAACTAAATTTTGGGACATTTTATTGCCCGCTGACGCTTTCTGGTTCCTTTATACTCAAAATTGAGGGTTAAGGTTACTTCGTGTGCACCGGTTCCGGGGATCATGATCCTGGGTCTGGATATGTTGAAATCATGACTGTACCCGATGGTAAAACGGTCTCCGGAATAACCCAGGGTGACGATGAACGAGCTGAAACTGAATCCGGGATTTTGCCGCACCCAGAACCCGCCGTAATAGTTCTTTCTGAATATTCTGAAACCGTAACTGAGTTGCCGGTAAATGCTCTGGTGTATGTACATCAGGTCAGGATTGATCCTTATGGCTTCCCTTCCGAACCTTTTTTCGTATACAGGCAGGAAGGCTCCGGCGTGAAATGTGTACCTGCGGTGGATCCGGGTAAGGTAATCGCGGGTGAAGGAATTTACCGGCCGTGCGATATGGTGTGCCGAAACTCCGCCATACAGCTTTCTGGAATAGGCCAGAAATCCGACGGCAAAATCGATATAGCCGGTCCTCATCCCGGCTATGGGTTCGGTATCATATATGACCTGGCCGGTTGCCGGATCCAGGTCCCCTGAGAATATCAGATCATCGGCATTGAGCCTCTTTTGTGCCCAGGAAGTCTGAAAGCCCGCGTTGACGTTGAATACCGGATTGACTTCCATTTCATAGGAATATATGGCATCAATGTTAAGCAGGGACAGGGTTCCGTCTCCCTGGACATCATGGACGATGTTCAGACCCAGTCCGCCTTCCAGTGCCGGAAGATACTGGTCATAGGATGCATTGTAGGTCACATAGGCGGATCCCATTTTAGGCCATTGATTCCTGTATGCCAGCATAATCCGGGACATTTCCGATGTTCCTGCAAAAGCGGGATTGAAAATTAGTTTGGTGTTGTACGGTTGTGAAAACACAGGGTCCTGGGCTCCCGCGCACAGATTCAGGAATATCAGAAAGAAGACTATGCAGAACCTGAGGGACATACCGGATGGTGTTTAATTAACCCGCGCAACAATATTATGATTTTCAACCCCGTTAAATCTCTTAACGGAAAAAATACGCAAAACATTTAGTATTCCGTAATTTTTCAGCCAATTTTCTATTTGATGCGAATCAGGCTTTTCATCTTCCTTGTTTGTTTTTTCCCCTCATTGCATGCTCAGGTCGAAACAAAACCAAGGATCATTGAATGGCGTGAACCAGGCTTTTTTCGCCAGGGGAACATCCGGCACCGTTACCTGAACTTTCACCGGGCGGTATTCCCCGATCAACGAAGCCTGTTGCCACATTATTCCGAAAATATCAAAATCGGAAAGGAATCGGAAATTTCCATCGAATTGATTGATAAGCATTTTGTTCCGCTTGATGAAGAGGAACGCAGGATTGCCGAAAGCACAACCGGGATCGGAGAACGTATTGTTGTACAATCAGAAAAACTCCAGGCAGACAGGAGTTCTTATTTCCGGGTCAGTTTCGTGCCTTTGAGGAAAAACCGGGCAACGGGGAAAATTGAAAAACTCCGGGAATTTGCTTTTCGGATGGTTGCAGGTCCTTCCGGGGAAAGATTCGGGAAACAACACCAAATATCCGGGGAATATACCGGTCAATCGGTTCTGGCCCGTGGAATCTGGTACAGGATCAAGGTGGAAGAGACAGGCGTCTACTGCTTACATTACGATGATCTTCAGTCTATGGAACTGCCTGATCCCTCACGGGTAAAAATATTCGGACAGGGAGGAGGCATGCTGCCGCTCGTTCCCGGTGAGGGTGGTCAGGATGACCTGAGGTCCGTTCCGGTATGGTACGAAAAAGGAACCGATGGTGTTTTCGGAGAAGGTGACCGCCTCTATTTCTATGCCGAAGGTCCGGATGAAATCCGTTATGATCCCGGATCCGGTTTTTTCGAAACCCGTTTGCATAAATTCGCTTCCGTTAACTATTATTTTCTCACCTCTGTCCCGGAAACCCCCGGGTCTATGCCAATACTTCCCACTCCTTCAGGGCCGGCTGATCTCATAGCCACTTCAGGGGACGCAGTCGTCCATCACGAACAGGACGACCTGAACCTGATCCGTTCGGGCAGTGAATGGTACGGAGAGCTTTTTGATATACAAACTTCACGGACGTTTGCATTTGATTTACCCGGACTGTCCCCCGGAGAGGATCTCAGGGTTCGGGTAGACCTGATAGCACGGGCGACGGCATCCACCCGTTTTGATGTCCGGGGTAACGGCACCTTATTGGGCAGCCTGATCATCAACGGAACAGACCTGAGCAACTACACAGCACAATATGCTTTCGGCAAAACCGGGAATTATACATTTACACCCACAAACTCTTCTGTTGAGATCGGCATTACCTATCACAAGAACGGACCCTCAGCCCGTGGCTGGCTGAATTATTTAACCCTGAACTATCGCAGGGATCTGAAAATGGATGAGGATCAACTGCTATTCCGCGATACACGGACGGTTGGAACGGGCAATATAACTGAATTCAGGATACTTGATGCTTCTTCATCGCTCATGGTCTGGGATGTGACCGATCCCCTGAATGTAAAGAACCTGAACACTGAACTTGACGGGACCGTTTTATCTTTCAGGGTCCGCACCGATTCATTGAGACAATTTGTGGCCTTCGATCCTGCCGGAAACATTCCCGGTCCCGTTATGGGGGGAGAGGATACCGGTCCGGTTCCCAACCAAAACCTCCACGGTATGCCTGCACCCGATTACGTCATCATTTCACAACCGGCAATTTCAACAGAAGCAAGACGGCTGGCCGGTTTCAGGAAGGAACATGACGGACTGGACACCCTGGTGGTGACCCCTGAACAGATATACAATGAATTTTCTTCGGGGAAGCCCGATGTGGCAGCCATCCGCAATTTCATCAAATCGATCCGTGACCGGAGCATGCCGCCGGGAAATAAGCCCGGGTACGTATTGTTGTTCGGGGACGGTTCATACGATAACCGCAAATCAGGGGATGAATGGCAGAATTATCTGCTCACCTATCAGTCTGCCAACTCCCTCAGTCCGTTACGGTCTTTTGTGACCGACGATTTTTTCGGAATGGTGGATGACGGGGAAAACGTTTCGGATGGATTGGTGGATATCGGGGTCGGCAGGATGCCTGTAAGCGATATGGAAGAAGCCCGAAGTATGGTGGATAAGGTAATTTCCTATCACCAGTCCGATAAAATGGGTAACTGGAGGAATGTGATTTGTTTCATCGGAGATGATGAAGATGGCAATACCCATATGCGCCAGGCAGATGAACTGGCGGGATATGTTGATGAATATTATCCCGATTTTGTTGCCGATAAAATATACCTGGATGCCTATCAGCAGATATCCACCCCTTCAGGTCAGCGGTATCCGGATGTCAACAGGGCCGTTACAGAGCGGGTAAGCAAAGGGGCATTGATCGTGAACTATACGGGGCATGGGGGGGCAAACGGACTTGCCCATGAACAGATCCTGAACACCAATGACATCAAAGGTTGGACGAACCGCGATAAATTGCCCCTGTTCATGACTGCCACCTGTGAATTCAGCCGTTTTGATGACCATGAAAATACTTCTGCGGGAGAGTTGTTGTTACTCAATCCGCAAGGCGGGGGGATCGCACTGCTCAGTACCACCCGGTTGGTATATTCTTCCCCCAACCATGTTCTGAACGAGTGGTTTTACGAATATGTTTTTGAAAAGGATGCCGGCGGGGACTATTTCAGGCTGGGGGATGTGATCAGACTCACCAAAAATGCTTCGGGTCCGGGGATCAACAAAAGAAATTTCAGTTTGCTGGGAGATCCTGCGGCCAGACTTGCGTTTCCGGAGTACCGGATCGTAACGGCCCGGGTGAATGGCAAAGATGTACAGGTGCAGGCCGATACGGTCAGGGCACTCAGCAAGGTCCGTATTACAGGTGCTATGGAAGACCCCGCGGGAAATGCCCTGAATGATTATGAGGGAACACTGTATCCGCTGGTCTTCGACAAACCGGTGAAAGTCCGCACCCTCAGCAACGACGGAGGTACCCCTTTCGAATTTGAATTGCAGAACCGGGTCCTGTTCCGGGGGAAAGCTTCCATAAGTGGCGGCCGGTTTTCGTTCGGATTTGTGGTTCCCCGGGACATTTCCTACCGGTATGGTTACGGCAAGGTGAGTTATTACGGATCGAACCTCGATCATGATGCACAGGGAGTCCTGGAAAACATCGTCATCGGGGGTTCGGCCGATTCCATTGCCGTCGACAACACAGGACCGGAAATGGAGATTTACATGAATGACGAAAAATTCGTGTACGGAGGATATACTGACGAGGACCCGGAACTCTATGTGATCGTAAGTGACCAGAACGGGATCAATACAGCAGGAACCGGGATCGGACATGATCTGACCGCCGTACTGGATGAAAACACATCCGGGAAAATTGTTCTGAACGATTATTATGAATCGGACACCGACAGTTACAAACGCGGACGGATCCGTTATCCTTTCAAAGATATGGAAAACGGAAGTCATACCGTTCGTGTCAAACTCTGGGATGTGTACAACAATTCTTCGGAAGGACAGACCGAATTCATCGTTTCCTCTTCGGAAGAAATGGTGATCGAGCATTTACTTAATTATCCGAATCCTTTTACCACCCATACCGCTTTTTATTTCGATCACAATCAACCCGGAGTGGAACTGCGGGTGCAGATACAGATTTTTACGGTTTCCGGGAAACTGGTAAAATCCATCGAACGGGTTATGACCACCACGGGTTACCGGAGTCCGCCCATCCATTGGAACGGACTCGATGATTACGGGGATAAAATCGGAAGAGGTGTATACATATACCGGATCAAAATCCGTTCTGATACGGGACAGACAGCCGAAGAATACCAGAAGCTGGTAATATTGAGATGAATTCCAAACCTGTTTGTTTTTTTGTTTTATATTTGTCCTTTCGAAAAAGGCATGTGCGTATGACCCAAAAACCGGGGAAAACACCGCGGTCGCTGCTGATCATGATGATGTTGTGGGTGCCCTTTTTGCTCAGTGCTCAGGATAAGCAGATCATATCCACCGGTCAGCAGCTCAACGCCATTCAATCAACGGTTCCCTTTCTCACCATTGCTCCTGATTCGAGGTCCGGTTCCATGGGAGATGCCGGGGTGGCCACTTCGCCGGACATCAATTCGCAACACTGGAATCCCGCCAAATATGCCTTCATTGAGAATGAATCGGGTATCGCCCTTTCCTATACCCCCTGGCTCAGAAAATTGATCAACGACATCAATCTTGCCTATCTGGTTGGGTATAAAAGATTTGACAATGAGCAGGTGATTGCAGCATCCCTTCGTTACTTTTCACTGGGCAATATCATACTTACTGATATATATGGTACTCCCCAGGGGCAATTCATTCCCAATGAATTTGCAGTGGATGCCTCCTATTCCCGTTTGCTGACCGATCATCTGTCGGGTGCCATCGCTTTCCGTTTTATCCGTTCCGACCTGACCGGAGGCAATTATGTCAGCGGCATCGAATCCAAGGCCGGAATGGCCGTTTCAGGTGATCTGGCTTTTTTCTACACACGGGATATTGAGCTGGACCAGAGGGACGGCAATATGGCATTCGGGATCAACATATCCGATATGGGGAACAAGATCACCTATACCGAAAACCAGGATCCGGCATTTATTCCCATTAACCTGAGACTGGGAGGAGCCCTGACGGCTGACCTGGATGATTACAATAAGTTTTCCATTACCGCCGACCTGAACAAGCTCCTGGTACCTACACCGCCCGTTTATCAGACCGACTCGGTAGGGAATCCGGTTCTGGACGGGGACGGCGGTGTGGTGATCGAACACGGAATGGATCCCGGTATTTCGGTCCCCGTGGGCATGCTCAGGTCCTTCTGGGATGCTCCAGGAGTGGTCATGGAGGACGGTTCGAGAAACGTGTTGCTGGAGGAACTCCATGAGATCACCTATTCGGTAGGCGTTGAGTACCTTTACAGGAACCAGTTTGCCATACGTGCCGGTTATTTTCATGAACACCAGACCAAAGGAAACAGGAAATTCTTTACTGCGGGGATCGGAGTGGCCCTGAATGTATTTTCCATAGACTTTTCCTACCTGATCCCCGTAAAGCAGAACAACCCCCTGGCCAATACGCTCAGGTTTACCCTGGCCTTTGAGTTCAGTAAATTCAGAAACGGGGAGGCGGACTGATGCAGTTCAGGATCGGATTCGGTTATGATGTGCATCGTCTCCAGCAAGGCAGGAAATGCATACTTGGGGGTGTTTATATACCTTATCATAAAGGCCCGGCTGGACATTCCGACGGGGACGTTCTGATCCATGCCATATGTGATGCCTTGCTCGGTGCGGCTGCCATGGGAGATATCGGACGTCACTTTCCTGATAGCGATCCTGCATACCGGAATGCGGACAGCCGCATGTTTCTGAAAAAAACCATGGATATGATCCGGGCGGAAGGATATTCGGTTGCCAATGTGGATTGTACACTGTGTTTGCAGGAACCGAAAATACAATCCCATACCGGACATATGCGAAAAAACATTTCAGAAATACTGGGCATTCCATCGGGGGCCGTTTCCATCAAGGCCACCACCACGGAGAAACTCGGATTTGTCGGGGAAGGGAAAGGGATTTCGGCCTATGCCTCAGTGCTTTTATGCATAAAAGCCGGTAAAACAGAATGAGTGCTTTCAGAGCAGGTTGCTGGCCAGATCGGCCAGATAACTTCTTTCTCCCTTGACCAGATTCACATGGGCGAATATTTCCTGGCCCCTCATTTTATCGGTCAGATAACTGAGTCCGTTTGACCGGGTGTCCAGATAAGGCGAATCGATCTGCTCTATGTCCCCGGTAAATATCATTTTTGTGCCTTCCCCGGCCCGTGTAATGATGGTTTTTACTTCATGGGGGGTGAGATTCTGGGCTTCGTCAACAATAAAAAATACGCGGGACAGACTTCTTCCCCGGATATAAGCCAGGGGCGTGATCACCAATTTTTCGGTTTTGAGAAGCTCATCGATTTTCTTGAATTCCGTGCTTTGCTGACTGAATTTGTGTTTGATTACTGAAAGATTGTCCAGCAAGGGCTGCATATAGGGTTCCAGTTTTTCTTTTATATCACCGGGCAGATATCCCATGTCGCGATTGGCCAGTGGAATGATGGGCCTTGCCAGGTAGATCTGTGTGAAAAGTTTTCTCTGATGCAACGCGGCGGCCAGTGCGAGCAAAGTTTTTCCTGTCCCCGCCTTGCCTGTCAGGGTGGCCAGTTGGATTTCAGGACGGGTGAGGGCATCCAGGGAAAATGCCTGTTCCGCGTTCCTGGGGTCGATGCCGAATGCCCTGATTTTTTCCACCCGGTTGATCATTTTCCTGAAGGGATCATAATGGGCCAGTGCACTGGATTTTCCGTTTTTCATAATGAAATACTGATGAGGTAAGGGCTCCGTGTCGAATTTGAATTTTTTGGCTTCAACCCCCTCATATTTCTTATACAGGTCATTGATCAACCGGCTGCTCATGTTTTCGCAAACGGTTATGCATTTATACAATTCATCGATATTGGCCACCTTGTCGTTTTGATAATCCTGTGCCGGGACACCAATGGATTTTGCTTTCATCCTCAGGTTGATGTCCTTGGAGATCAATACCACATTTTTGCGGTTGTTTTGCAAATGGGTGTATTCGGCAATGGCCAGTATCCGGTGGTCGGGAGTATTTTCGGGAAAGGATTCACTGATTGCCCTGGAGAAAGGTTTTCCGGTCTCAATACTCAGCCGCCCCAGGCCTTCACCCAGTGAAATACCCCCGTTGAAAAGCTTGTCTCCCGAAAGTTTATCCAGTTCACGGGTGAATTCGCGTGCCTGAAAATTGATCAGGTCATTTCCTTTCTTGAATTTGTCAAGTTCTTCAAGAACCACGATGGGAATGACAATGTCATTCTCCTGGAAATTATAAATACATTGGTAATCATGCAAAAGCACGTTCGTGTCCAGTACAAATAATTTCTTTGTCCGGGGCATATTTCTTTGGATAAGGGTAAAATACATTTCAAAATTAATGATTTTTGTTTGTTCCCTGCTGTTGATAAAATGTTGAAATCGTTCCGGGAGTTTAAAAATGCCCATATTTTTTCGGACAGTTTTTAAATTTGCAGGAGATTTTCCGGTTTAACAGATTGCCATGGATTATCAGAAGGCCATAGATTTTCTGTATGCTCAGCTGCCTCAATACCAGCGAACGGGAAGATCTGCCTATAAACCGGGTCTTGGGAAAGCCATCCTGCTTGACCGGCATTTCAGGTACCCGCACCGGAATTATAAATCCATTCATGTGGGAGGAACCAACGGCAAAGGCTCTGTAGCACATTTTCTCGCCTCGATATTGCAAACCGCCGGTTTGCGTACCGGTTTGTTTACCAGTCCGCATCTCAAGGATTTTCGTGAAAGGATCCGGGTCAACGGAAAACCCATATCCAGGGGTGAAGTAACAGATTTTGTGGAAGTTCATGCTGCTTTTCTCCGAAAAAACAAACCATCCTTCTTCGAAATGAGTTCGGCCATGGCCATGGATCATTTCTACAAACGAAAGGTGGATGTTGCACTCATCGAGGTTGGGATGGGGGGCAGACTCGATTCCACAAACATCATTCACCCGGAGGTGTCGGTAATTACCAATATCGGCACGGATCATCATGAGTTCCTGGGCAATGACCGGGAGACCATTGCCCGGGAAAAAGCCGGGATCATCAAGGACTCTGTTCCGGTGGTTGTCGGTCAGAAAGACCCGGAAACATCCGAAATATTCAGGAGCATGGCTGCCGGGAAAAAGGCTCCCCTGTTTTTTGCCGGTGATTCGTTTTCTGCTGACCATTCATTTGACCCTTCAGGCAACTTTCTGATCATGAATATTTCCCATGAAGGGAGGGTGATCCTCAGGGACCTGAAACCGGGTTTATCCGGAATATACCAGGCACAAAACGTGCTGACCGCATTACAGGTGGTTGAAGTGCTCAACCAAAACGGATTCAACATCAAGCGTCCCTTCATTCATGAGGGGTTGATAAAGGTCAGGGAAAATACAGGAATCAGGGGAAGATGGGAGGTCACCGCAAGAAATCCGTTCACGGTCATGGATACGGCACACAATGTTGAAGGACTCAAACTGCTTATTGAACAGGTGCAGATGGTCCCGCACGAAAGACTGCATATTGTTTTCGGGGTGGTTCGTGAAAAGGAACTGACCGGATTGCTTAAAGTCCTTCCGGCCAATGCAAGATACTATTTTACCCGCTCTTCCGTGCAACGGTCCATGAATGAACGTAAGCTTTTCTATGCCGCCCGGGAATTGAACCTTCGTGGCAGATATTACGGAAAACAAGGTAAGGCTCTGGCCATGGCGAGGAAATATGCAGGGGCGAAAGGACTTGTGCTGGTGACCGGGAGCACATATCTGGTGGCTGATCTGCTGCCGCCATAGAAAAAGAGGGCAAGCTGGCATATCGCACCGCTCAACCATCTACCCTTGCTTCCTTCCGGACCTGGGGGGATTCGACAGGAGCTGGTCGTATACCGGCTTGCCCGGGGTTGCAAAAATAATAAGTTTTGGGGTGGTGACAAAATTCTGATATCTTTGTTTTAAACCAAAAATATTTCAGCCATGAATAAGAACAAAGCTTCACTGGTCGGTTTTTCCCTGAACTATGGGATCATGATAGGGCTCCTGTCGGTGATCTATTCCCTGATTCTATATTTCGCCGACCAGGCCCTGAATTCAACCCTGGGCATGGTCGCTTTTCTGATCCTGATCGTTGGTCTTGTTCTTGCCATGAAGAATTACCGTGACCAGGTGCAGGATGGCGTTCTGGGTTTCAGTCAGGGGCTCGGACTCGGAGTTCTGGTGGTTCTCTGGTCTTCCCTGATCGGTTCCATCTGGTCTTTCCTGCTTATGGAAGTCGTCGATCCCGGCCTGCAGGAGAAAATGATCGAACAATCCATTGACAAAATGATGGAACGGGGTTTTTCAGACGCACAGATCGAAGCCTCCATGGATATGATGAAAAAATTTCAGAACCCGGTTATATCTGCGATCACAGGTTTTATCAGCTCCATGTTGATCGGGACAGTGCTGTCCATTATTGTTGCCGCCATCATGAAAAGGAGCACCCCGCCGCAACCGGAGGAACAATCCGGTTAGGTTTTTTGCTCCAAAACTTAAGCACAGATGCATATTTCCATTGTCATTCCGGTGCTCAATGAGGTTGACTCCCTGAAGGAGCTGGCTTCCCGGATCAGTGGTTCACTGGATCCTGAGGGGCTGGACTATGAAGTCATTTGTGTTGACGATGGAAGTACGGATGGTTCCTGGAACATGATCACGGAGATCGCCGGGAACCGTCCGGATTTCAAAGGGATCAAGTTCAGGAGGAACTACGGCAAATCCGCTGCTTTGCATAAAGGATTTGAGATGGCTGCAGGAGAGATCGTGGTCATGATGGATGCCGATTTACAGGACGATCCCTGTGAGATACCTTCCATGTACAGAATGATCAGAGATGAAGGATACGATCTGGTGTCGGGATGGAAAAAAAAGCGGCTCGATCCGCTTTCAAAAAAAATACCCAGCCGTTTTTATAATTTTGTGGCCCGCAAGGTGACCGGGATCCGTTTGCACGATTTCAACTGCGGATTGAAGGCATTCAGAAAAGAAGTGGTGAAATCCGTTGAGATATACGGAGAGATGCACAGGTATATCCCCGTGATTGTCCGGAATGCCGGGTTTACTCATATCGGTGAAAAGACGGTCAGGCACTGCAGGAGAAAATACGGAAAAACAAAGTTCGGTGCGGACAGGTACCTGAAAGGTTTCCTGGATCTCTTATCCATTACTTTCATGTCCAGGTTCGGCAAGCGCCCAATGCATCTTTTCGGCACGCTGGGTACGCTTATGTTCCTGCTGGGATTCATAGGGGCCGGATGGCTGGGGGGACAGAAACTGTATCACCTGCGCCATCATATACCCACCATCCTGGTCACCGAGAGCCCCTATTTTTATCTTGCACTGACCGCGATGATCATTGGCACCCAGCTGTTCCTGGCCGGATTTCTGGGTGAGTTGATCTCGCGGAGTTCTTCCACCCGGAATGTATATGATGTCGAGAAGAAAATCAACATAGAGCCTTGAAGATCCTCGTTGCCGGACCGGCACCTCCTCTGAGAGGTGGGATATCCAGTTTCAACAGTGCATTGTCAGGAGCCCTTGTGGCAAAGGGCCACAGGGTACGGGTCATCTCTTTTTCCCTGCAATACCCTTCACTTTTATTCCCCGGAAAAACCCAGATCGAATCCGGTATTTATGAAAGCCGGCTGGATATCCGGCCCGTCATCAATTCCGTGAATCCTTTTTCCTGGTTCCGTGCTGCCGGGGAGATCAGGCGGTTCGGTCCCGATGTGATCCTGGTACATCACTGGATGCCTTTTATGTCCGTCTCCCTGGCATCTGTAATCCGGCTGGCAAAAAAGAAATGCTCCTGTCCGGTCATTGTTCTGGCCCACAACATTGTGCCCCATGAAAAACACATGGGATGGAAATGGCCGACCCGTTATCTTTTAAGGACCTGTGACGGCCTGGTGGCCATGTCGGAACAAGTATTGAAGGACGCCGGGAACATATGCAAATGCCGGTTCAGTGAACGGGTCCCCCATCCGGTTTATGATATATACGGAGAACCGGTGCCCGGGGAAATGGCCTGCCGGGAGTTGGGGCTGGATCCCCGGGAAACCCATTTGCTTTTTTTCGGGATGGTCCGCAGATACAAAGGACTTGATCTCCTGATCCGTGCGGTTGCCTGCAAGCTTCTGGAACCGCTTTCATTCAGGGTCATCGTGGCGGGAGAGTTCTATGATGACAAAAAGTATTACCTGTCCCTTATGAATCGATTGGGCGTTGCGGACAGGTTTCTGATATTCGACCGCTTCATTCCTTCGGACCGGATCAGATATTTTTTCAGTGCCGCGGACCTTGTGACACAGACATACAGGACCGCCACACAAAGCGGTGTGACCCAGATTGCCTGTCATTTTGAAAAACCCATGCTGGTAACGGCAGTCGGAGGGTTGCCCGAGACCGTACCACATTTGCAGGCCGGTTACGTGGCCATGGATACACCGGAAGATATAGCCGGATACATTCACCGTTTTCTTACCCGGGACCGTGAAAAAGATTTCGGTCCTTTTCTCCGGCAGCAAAAGAAACGTTTCGGCTGGGAGAACCTGGTGGAAGCCATTGAATCAATGGCCGCCAAACCGGTCAGCCGGCGAAAAGGTGCTTCCTGACCATTCCGGCCACTTTCCTGTCGATGGGGAAGGTCATCTGGTCCGGATTGATTTCATCCGCTTCCACCCACCGGAAAGATTGAGCCCCGTTAACTTTTTCTGAAAAACCGAAGGCTTTGCCGGAAATCCGGAAACGGACCGCGTCTCTGAATTCTGCCAGGTAATAAATGCTGATCAACTGATGATCCCTGAAGAAAAAAGATTGCTGGAAAAAATCGGTGGTATAGAAATGCCCCAGTACCCTTATCTCCTGCCCGAATTCCTCCATGGCTTCTCTCCTGAGGCAATCCAGGGTTCCCTCCCCGAAATGGAGTCCGCCCCCGGGGAATTTTGTCATCAGTATATCCAGCATATATTCATCGCTCAACAGAATTCGCCGGGTTTTATCGGTAATGATGGCATATACACGGATATTGAAATGCCGGATATTCATCAGATGGACCATAATTTTTCCGTTCCCCGCAAGTTAAGTATTTTTGGTCTGATATGGGTTTTAACAATGCATTATAAGGAAAGAATCGAAACATTCATTGAGCTTGGCAGTATCCTGCGAAAGGCCATCAGGAAACTGGATGGCCCTGCCGGACAGACAGGGGATACACGGGCAGAAAAGCTTGGCCTTGCCATACAGGAAGCGGAAAGGGAAAACCGGTGGTTCACACGGGACAATATACTTTACCGCCTTTCTGCAATTACAGAAATCCTGGCAGAGGGTCGGATCAACCATTGGCTGGAACGATATCCCCGGATTCATTCCGCCCCCCGGCGGCCAGTAAATGTAGGGGTGGTCATGGCCGGGAATATTCCGATGGTAGGGTTTGAGGATTTCTTGTCTGTGCTGGTTTCAGGCCACCGTCTGACGGGAAAGCTTTCTTCAAAGGATAAACGGTTGATCCGTTTTATGGAAGAGATGCTGACAGCAATAAATCCCGGATTTTCCGGCAGTATATCCCTGGTTGAGGACAGTCTGAAAAATATTGACGCCGTGATCGCCACGGGCAGTGATAATGCAGCCAGGTATTTCCGTTACTATTTTTCAAAGTATCCGCACATCATCAGGAAAAACAGAAATTCCCTGGCCATCCTCAGGGGGAATGAGACAAGGGAACAATTCGGGAAACTGGGTGAAGATGTGTTCCGGTATTTCGGACTGGGATGCAGGAACGTTTCCCGGATTTTTGTTCCGGATGGATTTGAGTTCCCCCCTATGCTGGATGCATGGTCCGATTACCGTTTTGTTCACGACCTGACACCGTATGCCAACAATTATCTGTACCAGCGGTCTGTGATGTTGATGAACCGTATCCCGCATAAGGATACAGGGTTCCTTCTCCTGCGGGAACATACGTCCCTGCCTTCCCCCATCGGGGTCCTGCATTACGGATTTTACAGCCGGGAAGAAGAAATTGCAGATTATATCGCGCAGGAAAGGGGCCACATCCAGTGCATTGCCGGTCATCCGGGGGATCCCCTGGCCACGGTCCCGCTGGGCATGACTCAAAAACCCGGGCCATGGAATTATGCGGATGATGTGGATACTATTGAATTTTTACTTAACTTGTATGAAAACTGAACATGGTTTACACATTCAGGCTCATATCAAATGAAGTGGAGAATTTTCTCCGGGATTTTGAACTGTTGCCTGACCAGAGTTTTTTTGATTTTCACCTGGCTATACAGGAAGAATTACATTATGACACATCGCAAATCGCTTCTTTCTTTCTGTGCAACCAGAACTGGGAAAAGCAGCAGGAGATCACCCTTTTTGAAATGGCCGAAGACGAATCCGGGGACATGGTGGTAATGGATGTAGCCAGGTTGTCAGATTTTGTGGTTGAAAAAAAGCAAAAGATCCTTTATGTATTTGATTTCTTCAATGAAAGAGGTTTTTTCATTGAACTGATCGATTTGCCCGGAAAAGCAACCGGCGCATGTTATCCCTGTTGCGTAAAGAGGCAGGGCAGGCCCCCGCGGCAATTGATCATGAACGATAACCTGTTTGATGACAGTTACCTGGATGAAGCCTGAATTGCTGATCGTGATCCCGGGTCCCACCTGCGCCGGGAAAACCGGAATAAGCATTGAACTGGCAGAAGAACTCGGGACTGAAATCCTTTCGGCAGATTCCCGGCAGATTTACAGGGAGATGAATATTGGTACGGCCAAGCCAAACCGGGAGCAGCTGAACAGAATCCCTCATCATTTTATCGGAACGGTTTCCATACACCGGTATTATAGTGCAAGCCGTTATGAAAAAGAAGCCCTGGCCACCCTGGAGAAGATATTCAGGGACCATGATGCGGCCATTATGACAGGAGGATCGGGTCTTTATATTGATGCCGTTTGCCGGGGCATTGATGAACTGCCCGATATGGACCGGGAACTGAGGCATGACCTGATCAGGCAATACAGGGAATCGGGCATTGAACATATCCGGCGGCAATTGAAACTGCTGGATCCGGAATATTATTCAAAGGTGGATCTGAACAATCCCAAAAGGATACTGAAGGCCCTTGAAGTATCGCTCGCTGCCGGGAAACCATATTCGTCATTTCTTACCGGCCGGAGAGGTAAGCGCCGGTTTGGCATTCTGAAGATCGGTTTGCAGATGGAAAGGAACGAATTGTACCGGAGGATCAACCGGCGTGTCGACCGGATGGTGCAGCAGGGCTTATTTGAGGAGGCAGGGGAACTGATGCCTTTCAGGCACCTGAATGCGCTCAACACCGTAGGGTATAAAGAAGCATTTGATTTTCTTGAGGGCAGGATATCCAGGGAAAGGGCCGTTGAACTCATGAAAAGGAACACGAGGCATTACGCCAGGAGACAGTTGACATGGTTCAGAAGGGACCGGGACATCATCTGGAAGGATGCTGAAGATCTGGCCGGAATCCGTCAGGAAATCCTCAGAATAAAATAAAATACCCCGGATGCATGGAAATGCAGCTGCCCGGGGATCCTGCAGGAAGAGGTCAGCCGTCTCACCGGAGAGATCAGGATGCAGGAACGGAACATTTTCCGGAAGGGATCATGAATGTTCTTTTCTGATAAGATTCAATGCGGATCCTTCCCTGAACCATTGGATCTGGTACGGATTGTAACTGTGGTTTGCATTGATTTCTTCTGACCATCCGCCGGTATGACGAAGGATGATTTTCAGCGGGGCAGCCGGACGAAAATCCCGGAGTCCCAGCACATCCATCCGGTCATCTTCAAGCACCTTGTCGTAATCTCCGGCCTGCCCGAAGGTAAGTGCAAGGATCCCCTGTTTTTTCAGATTGGTTTCATGTATCCTGGCAAAAGATTTTGCCAGGACCACCCTGACATTCATGTAGCGTGGTTCCATCGCGGCATGTTCCCTGGAAGAACCTTCCCCGTAATTTTCATCACCCACGATAAAGGAAAAAATACCTGCTTCCTTGTAGGCCCGTGCGGCGTCAGGTACCGGTTCATATTTGCCCGTGAGCTGGTTTTTAACCAGATTGGTCTTGTCATTGAATTGATTGACGGCACCCATCATCAGGTTTTTTGATATGTTGTCGAGATGGCCGCGGTAGCGGAGCCAGGGACCTGCCATTGAAATGTGATCTGTGGTACATTTGCCTTTCACTTTGATCAGCAGGCGAAGTCCTTTTATGTCTTTCCCGTCCCAGGGTTCGAATGGTGTGAGGATATGGAGCCTGTCAGACCGCGGATCGATCAAAACCTTTCGGCTGCTCCCGTTCTTTGCCGGAGGGATATAGCCGGAGTCTCCGGTTTCGAATCCTTTGTCAGGCAGTTCAGCACCCCGGGGTTCGTTCAGGAAAATTTTTTCTCCCCTTTCGTTTTCCAGTGGATCTTTGATGGGGTTGAAGGCAAGGTCCCCTGCCAGTGACATTGCCGTTACGATCTCCGGTGAAGCCACGAAGGCATGGGTGTTCGGATTCCCGTCGTTCCGCCTGGCAAAATTCCGGTTAAAGGAGGTGATGATGGAATTGGGTTCCTGCTTGTTTTTGCTTTTCCTGTCCCATTGGCCGATGCAAGGTCCGCAGGCATTTGCCAGCACAACTCCTCCTGCCTTTTCGAACAATTCCAGCAACCCGTCCCGCTCCATGGTAACTCTGACCTGCCCGGAACCCGGACTGACCGTAAAGCCGGATTTCATTTTCAGTCCCTTTGCTGTCGCTTGCCGGAGGATGGAGGCTGCCCGGGACATGTCTTCATAGGATGAATTGGTGCAGGATCCGATCAGACCGACCTCAAGTTTTGAGGGGTAACCGTTTTTTTTCACTGCGCCGGCAAATTCTGATAAAGGCCATGACCGGTCCGGAGAAAAAGGTCCGTTGATACGCGGTTCCAACTGCGAAAGATCAATTTCGACCACCCGGTTGAAATATTTTTCCGGCCGGGAATATACGTCGGGATCACCCGTGAGATGATCCGCGATCCGGTTGGCTTCCAGGGAGATCTCTTCACGTCCGGTGGCCTTCAGGTAATCTGACATTTTTTGGTCGTAACCGAACAGGGAAGCGGTGGCCCCGACCTCAGCGCCCATATTGCAGATGCTGCCTTTTCCGGTGCAGGATATGGTTTTGGCTCCTTCCCCGAAATATTCAAGTACGTGACCCGTTCCGCCCTTTACCGACAAAATGCCGGCCAGTTTGAGGATCACGTCTTTGGCAGAAGTCCATCCGTTGAGCCGTCCTTTCAGTCTGATACCGATCAGTTCGGGAACCTTTAGTTCCCATGGCATGCCGGCCATGACATCCACAGCATCCGCGCCTCCCACGCCTGCGGCCACCATTCCGAGTCCGCCTGCATTTACCGTATGTGAATCTGTGCCGATCATCATGCCTCCCGGGAAAGCATAATTTTCCAGAATCACCTGGTGGATGATCCCTGCACCGGGTTTCCAGAAGCCGATCCCGTATTTGACGGATGCCGAAGCAAGGAAATCATAGACTTCATGGTTGGATTTCAGTGCGGCTTCCAGGTCTTCGGCCGCACCTGACCTTGCCGTGATGAGATGATCGCAATGCACCGTTGTGGGGGTAGCAACTTTTTTAATACCGGTGGTCATGAATTGCAGCAGGGCCATCTGGGCCGTGGCATCCTGCATGGCAACCCGGTCGGGATGAAAACGGGCATAGTCTTTACCCTTTGTAAAAGCTTCTGGGACATGTTTTTCCGGCAAATGGGCATACAGGATCTTCTCCGTCAATGTCAGGGAACGGTTCAGTGTTCTTCTGGCTTTTTCGACAGCTGCCGGGAACTTCCGGTAAACCGGGCGGATCATTTCAATATTGAATTTCATGGGCCCACAAAGATAATCTTTGTTCCAACAATCCGGTAATTTGAACGATATTTTGTATTTTTAACCCTGGCAGTTTTGAACCAGAACAAGGCAAAGGAGGCAAATGAGAAGGTTCTTCCGGTTTATGGGATTGTTCGGTGAGAATGTAAGGATATCCATCAAATCCATCAGGGCCAATATGCTCAGGGCCATCCTGACCATGTTTATCATTGCCTTCGGTATCACGGCCCTGGTGGGTGTCCTCACTGCGATCGATTCCATTGAGGCCTCCATTACATCTTCTTTTACAAGAATGGGAGCCAATACATTCACCATCGAAAGCCGCGGCATGAACATTCAGGTAGGGAACAGGCATTACCGGAAAAAGAACTATGAATATATTTCGTACAGGCAGGCGCAAAGGTTCAGTGAAGGATTTGAATTCCCGGCCCATGTGGGTACCTGGACCTGGGCTTCCGGATCAGCGACCATAAAGCACGGCACGGAAAAAACCAATCCCAATATCCCGGTTCTGGGGGTTGATGAAGATTATTTGATCACCGCCGGACATGAGATCGATCTGGGAAGAAATTTTTCCCACCAGGAGGTTATGATGAACCGCGATCTTGCGGTTATTGGAAGCGGACTCCGAAAGCTGATCTTCAGGAAGAATGAGGATCCCCTGGGCAAGATCATCATGGTCGGAAACGGACGGTACAAGGTTGTCGGCGTCCTGAAGGAAAAGGGTTCGAGCATGGGCGGCAACGGTGACCGGATCGTTTTGCTTCCCTATACCAATGTCCGGCAATATTTTTCCAGGCCGCGGATGGGTTACTCCATCAATGTCCGGCCTTATGAAACAAGATTGCTTGATGCCGCCGTCGGGGAAGCCGAAGGTTATTTCAGGATCGTACGTAACCTGGATGTTCGTGACCAATCGGATTTTAACATCACCAAAAGTGACAGTCTGGCCAATATACTGATCGAAAATCTGAGGTTCGTAACCCTGGCAGCCACCATCATCGGGATTATTACTTTATTCGGTGCAGCGGTGGGGCTGATGAACATCATGCTTGTTTCCGTTACGGAACGGACCAGGGAGATCGGGATCCGGAAAGCCATCGGTGCACGATCGGGCATGATCAAGCAGCAGTTCCTTTTTGAAGCTGTGCTGATCGGACAATTTGGCGGAATACTGGGCATCATCATGGGCATACTGATCGGGAATTTTGTGTCGGTCGTTATTGGATCCAGTTTTATTGTACCCTGGATATGGATTTTGGCCGGACTCTTGTTATGTTTTATGGTAGGCATCAGTTCCGGGTATTTTCCTGCATTGAAGGCTTCCAGGCAGGACCCCATCAGTGCTTTACATTACGAGTAATTAACCAAATCATCTGATATGGACATACTTGAATTTAGAAAAACCGTGAATGCACCTTATGTGCGAATGGATCCCCGGAAAGGGGAAATACATTTTGAAGGGCGATCGATCCCTGAAGACCCGGGGGAGTATTATGAAGAAATACTGGAATGGACAGAACGGTATTTCAAGGATCCCTGTCCGAAAACCACTGTCAATTTCAAGCTCGAGTATGTCAATTCAGGTTCATCCAAATATATCCTTGAATTTCTCAGACTCATCAGGAAGTATGTGGATTCGGGTCACCAATGCGAGATTAACTGGTACTATGAAGAAGACGATGAATCCATCAAGGAGCTGGGCGAGCATTACCATGCCACCTTGGGTGAAATTCCGTTCAATATCATTGATTATTATTAGGGGTGGCGGCGCTTCAGAACTTTCCGGAAAAATTTTGGCAGATGCCTTATTCAGTCAATTAAAAAAAAAGCTGCCTCTTTTGAGACAGCCTTCTTTGGCTCTTGTATCATAAAGATACCATTAAAAAAGCATCGGGATCAGGTCCACGACCCTGTATGAGTAGCCCCATTCATTGTCGTACCAGGAGAAGACCTTTACCATCTTGCCATTGACCATGGTGCTCTGGGCATCAAAAATGGAAGAAGCCGGATTGTGGATCACATCGACTGAAACAATGGGATCTTCGGTATATTCCAGTATTCCTTTCATCGGGCCTTCTGCCGCTTCTTTCATGGCTGCATTTACTTCTTCTTTGGTCACTTCTTTGTTCAGATTGGCTACCAGATCGACCAGTGAACCGGTTGGTGTGGGGACCCTGATGGCTGTTCCGTCCATTTTACCTTCCAGTTCCGGGATCACTTTTCCGACAGCTTTTGCTGCTCCGGTAGTGGTCAGCACCTGGGAAATGGCTGCCGCCCTTGCCCTTCTGAGGTCTTTGTGTGGTCCGTCCAGCAGCAACTGGTCATTGGTATATGAGTGAATGGTGGTCATATATCCGCTTTCGATCCCAAATGTATCGTTCAGTACTTTGGCTACCGGGGCCAGGCAATTGGTGGTGCAGGATGCATTGGAAACACATTGGTCTTCGCTGCGGATGGCGTCTTCATTGACTCCCAGAACGATCATGTTGTCTATTGTGTCTTTTGCGGGAACCGTCAGGATAACCTTTTTGGCTCCGTTTTTCAAATGATCGCCATATCCCCCCTTGTCGCTTTCTTTCACCCTGAAAATACCTGTAGACTCAATGACTACGTCGGGTGTTTCGGCCCATTTGATCTGTGCCGGATTTTTTTCTTCGGTGACGGATGTCTTCAATCCGTTGACAATGATCCCGTCTTCGTCATAGGAAACTTCTCCCTGGAATTTGCCCTGGGTGGAATCATACTTCAACAGATGGGCAAGTGTTTTGTTGTCGGTAAGATCATTGATTCCGACGATCTGCAGATCGGGATTATCCAGTGCGATCTTGAATACGTTTCTTCCGATTCTGCCGAATCCGTTGATGGCTACTTTAATTTTTGTCATGTTTCTAAGTATTTATGAAAGGATTTGATTTCAGGAATGCAAACATAAAGATTTATCCTTAAATCTTCAAGGATCAGAGGGTAATAAAAAATAAAAAACGGCAGTCAATAAACATTATCAGGGGTTGATCAGATCGTCCACTGTAATGTTTCCGCGGGCGTCAATGATCTTTCCGAACCGGTAGCTCACAAAAAGGGAAAGAAAAACGTGGTTGTTTTTTTCAATGGACATGATGTCTGGTTCCTTCAAAAAAGCTTCCACCTGGAATCCCGCTTCCAACGCATGAAGAACAATGTCTTCCCGGCTGTATTCGAAACTGAAACCGAACCTGAAATATCCTCCGGGGGTCAGTGAAATTTCCTTGAAACCTTTGAAGAAGGAGGCTTTTCCGTAGATGTTCCCCTGGTGGGTTGAAGGATCGAATTTTTCCGTCTCCAGATAATAATCTCCCGGCCCGGAACCACCTGCATGGAATACCTCATAATAGACCGGTTTGAGCAGACCGATCGAAGGTCCGAAGGAATGAAATCTGCGAATGGAAATCCCGCCTTTGTCCGATTTCTTGTATAGTTCTTTCTGTGCTCCGATGCCGCCGTTCAGGGTAAAGAAACTGTTGAGTTTCCCGAAAACGAAACCTTTATTGTTGTAATATGGATTGGATATCCTCACCTCTTTGGGATGTTTGATCCCGGCAATGCCAACCTCATAAATTCTTTTTTTCCTGGCATTGAGCCTTTTTCCGTATCTGAAACTGGCTCCTGCCCCGTTTGAAAAAAGAGAAAGTCCGGGGGAAATCTCATTCCTGTAAAAAATGGCCGGCTGATCGGCAATTTCCCCCTGTGCGTTTGCCTTGTTCACGGCAATCAGCAGGATCAAAAGGATCAATACATATCTGTTTGTCACAAAATGGTGGATCATTGTCTATTCAACGCCAGGGGTGAATTCTTGTTCACAAAGATAATGAACTACGCGGAAAAAAATGAAATACGCGGAAATGGCTATATAAACCGAATCTTAAGCAGGGGAAAAACCATTGCCTGGACAGTGGAAATCTGACTAGGCTTTGTTTTTTACCTGCTCGGTCTTGATTTTCCCGGCATAGGCAGGACACAACTTTCTATTGCATGAGGAAAACAGCATCCCCAGAAAAAAGATTGTAATCAGGAGCAGTGTGACAGTCCTTTTCATGATGATCCGGATTTTTTGACTCAAGGGATAAAAATACAATTTTTTTTTTTAACCACCTGTTTTTTGCAAAAAAAATAGCATGCGGGACTTTATGCGATCGAATCCCTTGGGCACGGGCTGGATGGAAGTGTCCCGGGTAAAGCGGATCGGGAATTCTCCGGGAAGGCCTGCCCGCAATTTACGGAGATAATGCAATTGGGTTTTTCCCCGGATCAGTGATGAGGGTTTCATTGAAATTGTATTATCTTGCCAAACCATGGGACGGTGGCTGATCATAGCGGGACTGATACTGGTGGCGATCGGGATCATCCTTCATTTTGCCCCCTGGTTGCTCAACTGGTTCGGCCGGTTGCCGGGAGATATCCGGATCGTCAACGATCGGACCAAAATATACATCCCCATTACCTCCATGATCCTGCTCAGCCTGCTGCTGACCCTGCTGATCAATTTAATCAGACGCTAGACCGCATCCGGTACACCGCCTTCCCTGACAGAAGCGGCCTTGTCCGTGGGCAGGTAAACCCTGGCGGTGGTGTTGACCGGTACCCGGATGTCCAGGTAGAATTTGCCGCCGGCAATGGATGAGCATACACACGGAGAAAGCCATGCATACAAGAATTTCGATCAGGGTTGCTATCCTCCGGCATATTGGAATTATCTGACCCGGTCGTATTCCTTGTTCACCGCTTGGTCACCCCAGCGGTCGATCACTGCTTTCAGCGCTTCATCGGTCTCCGGAAAACGGCCTTTGTCGTCGGTTTCGATTATCCAGCGGCAGAGGATGTCCCTGAGTCCGGCAAGCTGCATGGCATGCTCGCGCTTGTATGAATGGACCAGGTTGTTGGTCTCATGGGGATCCTCCTGCAGGTCATATAATTCTTCTGCCGGCCGTTCCTCACCGGGAAATCTTGCCTGAATCTCATTGAGCTCTCCGTCTTTGTACATTTGCCTGAGATTTTCCATGGTATCCCATCCGTCCCGGTACTGGGGCTGCATATAGGGCTTGTCGGTCATAAAGTTGCGGATGTACTTGTACCGGCCGGTCACCACCGTACGGATCCTGTCGATGGTATAGTCGCAGCGGTCACGGGCAGCAATTACCCAGTCCCGGTGGAAATCTTCCGCAAACATGTCCATCCCGTGCATGTGGCCGGGCACCCCGATACCGGCCAGAGCCAGGGTGGTGGCGCTGATGTCAATGCCGCTGACCAGGTCGTTGCGTACCTGGTTCGCCGGAATTCCGGGTCCCGCAATGATCAGCGGAACACGGATTCCTCCCTCATAAAGGAATTGCTTGTGCCGTGGGAGGCGGTTGCCGTGGTCCGAGAAAAAGAATACGATGGTGTTGTCATAGATGCCATCTTCTTTCAGTTTGGCGATGATGTTTCCCAGGAATTCATCCGTCTTGAGGATGGTATTGTAATGAGTGGCAATTTCTTTCCGGAAGATCTGGTTGTCGGGATAGTAGGGCGGAACCGCAACTTCTTCAGGCTTGACCACTTCGGGCGGATCATGAAATTTTCCCCCGACCAGCTGGATCTGGCCGAAAAAAGGCTGTCCTTCTGCCCGTCCGCTCCATTCGGTGCCGTTCTCCGCACCCTTGAATCCGTTCTCCCCGTTATGGTCATACAGGTCCTCATCGGAAAAGACAAAGTTGTAATGGTCTTTTCCTTCATTGAATGTGTAATATCCCGCCGCCTTGAATATTTCGGGCAGTGTCCTGACTCCCATATGGTTGGGATGCCATATTTCCATTACATTACCCCTCCATATGCTGAAAGAGCTGTAATGTTCATGGGCGCCGGTGGATGTCTGGTACATGCCGGTGATGACCGCCGAACGGGTGGGTGTGCACACTGCGGAAGTCATATAGGCCCGGTTGAACTGTACTCCCCGGTCAGCCAGTTTATCGATGCTGGGTGTTTTGACAATTTCGTCCCCGTAGCAGCTCATCCAGGGATTGGTGTCTTCCACGTATACCCAGAGGATGTTGGGGGATTTGCCGACTTCCCCGGGCAGCGGTGTATGGCAATTGCCGGGCTGGGCGATTGAGGCCAGCGGAATCAGGGTTGCGGCCGGTACGGCAACGGCCAGTTTTTTCAGGAATCCCTGTGCCATATCCGGAAAATGTTTCGTTTTGTTTCTCATGGTTTTGATTTTAAATCCTATTGCTTTTCTGTTCATATTGGGCTTTTACTTTTTCTTTTTGTCAAAAATATATATTTTTCCTGTTTGTACCGAACATGCGGTTTAAAACAATTGGTATTTCATTTCATTAATCACGAATTGCAGTACAGTCCCCGGCATTTGTTAAATAAGGTGAATATATTGATTAAAGACCATAAAAACACGGATCATTACAAGATCCTTGAACCGACTCCATATGGTCCGGTGGGGATCATCTGGGGTGAAATAAACGGCACACCTTTGATAACCGGAATTTTATTTTCCAGGCCGGATTGTTCTGCCGGGGAACGTATTACCGGGAGATATCTGCATTCACGGGAAAGTTCTTGTTCGGAAATAGATACTGTGGCCGGTGCAATCCGGGCATGCCTTGAGGGAGAAGCCGTTAAGTTCCCCCTGGAGATTGCGGATCCCGGCCGTTGTACTCCTTTTCAGCTGGGAGTTCTGCGTGCGGAACACGGGATTCCCAGGGGGAGGGTCAGTACATACGGACTGATCGCGGCATACCTGGGGAAAAACAAAGCCGCCAGGGCGGTGGGCAATGCCCTGGCGGCCAATCCCTATCCCATCATTGTTCCCTGCCACCGGGCCATACGATCCGACCGGCATCCGGGCGGATTTCAGGGCGGAACGGACATGAAGCGTTCCCTGCTGGAAACGGAAGGTGTGCGTTTCGATGATACAGGCCGGGTGCTCTCTATGCATCTGCACTAAAAGCGCAGCTTTACCGGCAGCAGCATAGGCACTTTTCCCATATAGGTTTCATATTCCTTTCCGAACCGGGCCAGGAGAAGTTTTTCCTCATGGCGGGAAATGTAATAATAAAACAGGATGATGATGATGCATACTGCTGCAGATGCAAGGGACATGGTTATGACGGTAACCCCCAGGTAAAAGAGAACAGATCCGAGGTATATGGGATGGCGCACCACGGAAAAAGGTCCTTTGGTGATCACCTGCGGTCTTTCCCTCACTTCACCGAAAACGGTGTTCAGGCCCGAACGGGCCAGATACCCTCCGGCGGCAAGAAAAAGTATGCCCGGAACAATCCGTATGTACCATCTGATCCCTTCCCTGAGAAAGGTAGAATATTCTAGAAAGAATGAATCTGAGATCCATACTGCGAGAAAGATGATCAGCAGGATCAATTGTCCGGCATCGCCGGATTTGTATTCTCCGGTCAGGTCATCCCGTCCTTCATGCCGCCCGTGATGGTGATGGGTGTTTTTTTCAAGGTCCATGTTGATATTTTTAGAATGATTGTATCATTACTGTGGACGATCAACAAAAGTAAATATTTTACGGAAAAGAAATGGGCGGCTACGCGGAGGCGGATTCTCAGTTGATCAGGAATTTCCGGTGGAAGGTGTTCCCGTTCCACCGGATGATCAGCGAGTAGGTTCCCGGGGCCAGTATTCCGGTGCCTATGGTTACCCGCCTGCCCGGCTGAATATTGTATCTTTTTGAAAATACTTTTGCACCGGACATGTTGTAAATCTCCACCATGGATCCCGGCATGGGCCTCCCGGGATTTTTCAGGTGGATCCTTTCCGTGGCCGGTACCGGATAGATCATAAAACCATGTTGTTTCGCAAATCCGTGAATCGAAGTGCTTTTCAGGGGGATGGAAACAGGTATTTCTACCGGCAGGAGTTTGCGTGATCCGTTCAATTGTTCACTGATGCCCGTGATGGTAAACAGACTGTCTTTTTCGGGTGTGAATCTGTCCGGAAAAGGGTTGATCACCGTCAGCGGACCCGTTCCGTCATCGGCTACCCATTCTCCGTTATTATGGCTGCTGCTTGTGCACGTGGCTTCGCGGATAAGCAGGAGCATGCTCTCATATTTTTCACAGTTTGCCTGGCCGGTGGTAAGAGCAGTGGGATGTATCCGTACCCCGTTGCCCGGACGCACCCTGGCCAGGACCGGTTCCCCCAATTGGGTTTGCCCGCCCGGTTCCCGTATGGTTCCCACACAAATCAGTGTATCGCCTTCAACGGCATCCGGAAGGACCGGACAGGCAATGAAGAGTCCGCTCCAAACACTGTCCCCCGGATCCTGGACATAATATCCGGAAGTCATGCTTTCCCTGACCGCGGTTATGATCCCGCTTGCCATCAGTTCTTTCCCGGCAAATGCCGAGGAATCACATTCCCGTGGATCGGTGACGAATTGTATTTGCCGGATCGGAGGTGCCGGAAGCGAATCGGTGATGAATATCCATTTGCGGTCATCCGGAAAACGGGGGCTGGGGTTCCCGTGCAAGTCCTGTACAAGTCCGGTTTCCATTTCAATGAAATAGCGGGTTCCGGGCATCAGCGCCGTATCGGCACAGACCAGGAGCAGGCAGGGATCTTCCGGGTGGATATGTAGCTTTCCACTCTCTGTGTTCAGGGAAAGGAATTCCCGGGGCCGGGCGGCCGGGATCAGCCGGAGCTTGCCGTTACCGGGCATAATCTTCTCACAAAAACCGATTTGAAGAACCGGATCATGAAAATCCACTGCTTCTTCCCCGTTGGCGGGCGAGATATGCACCGGTACAGGAGACAGTGTGTCATGGAAGCAGAGCCACGGGGATTGAAGGACGGTTGGTTCGTGTGAGGGATGAATAAACGTAATCAGAAAAGAATCTGCTGAATGGAAAGTACGGACCGGAACGCGGATATGCTGCTGCGTGGTCAGCAGGGTATCGGTCAGGATCCTGCATGAATCATTCCATATGCCGGTCCCTTTCAGGAACAGGCTGTCGAAGACCGCTGCGGACAAACAGATGGACAGGGTATCTCCGTCATACTGTTTTCTGTTCAGGGAATCGATCTGGAGACGCAGCGGTTCCAGGTCGGGAAGTGTTTTTATATCCAAAACGGTGAAGCTGTTTTGCGGATTGGGTATACGGAAGGTATCCGCGGCAAGAAAAAACACCCTGTAACGGGTATCGGCTTCAAGGTTGCAGATGGTAATTTGCCTGACAGTGCCTGAATCGGAAATAACTGCATGATGAAAGAATACCGTATCTGCCGGGTAGTAAGATACGCTGTCTTTCCGGGCTATATGGTAGAAAACGGTGCCCGGTTCATTCAGGGATACCGACAGGTAAAGGCTTTCCGCCGTTGTGGAATCGGCCCGCGGGGTTCCCGGCAGGAAAACCGGAGCCAGTGTGTCGGTATACACACCGAAAACCTGCCCGTCATTTTTCTTTCCCCGGCTGCCCGGCGAAGCCGGTTGCCAGGTAAATCCGGAATATCCAAGGGCTGTTCCGGTCAGTTGCAGGGAATGTTCCGGATCGGTGTCCCCGTCTTCAGCTACTCCGATATCGGTACTTTCCTGTCCGGCCGCAGGGCCTTCGGCGGCAATCATAGAACCTTCGTAGCTGATGAACTGTATGAGTCCGCCCGAATCATCAATGATTGCGATGCCGTCCGGAGAACCGTTCTGGAGACCTTTGACCCCGATCCATAGCGTGCCGTAACCGTTCTCCGGGCCGGGGATGCTCCCTTCAAGTTCGATTTCCCGGTATATTTTGCCGCCTTTGCCGTTATAAAGGATCAGGGAACAACCGGACAGACCGGTACCGGCTTGTCCGGCCAGTTCGATCCCCTCGTTGCGGTCACTTCCCTGATTGTCATAGTGCAGTTCATTGATCCATATCTCCTGTCCCCAAATCAGGGGGGCGGTAAAAAGAAACCACCATGCGGCCAGGTTTTTCAGAAAGGCAGTTGATCTCATATTCGGGGTATTTGCTTTGAAAAGTTTATGATCTGCCTGCCGTTGGATCAGCTACCCGGGAGGATTTTTTATGCAAACCGTTTGTCCAAAAAGGAATGGCCGGTTTATTGAATAATTCGGTTTCATCTTCTTAGATTTGCACTGAAACAAAAAATTCAATCATGATCGATACCATTTTTCAACACCGTTCCATCAGGAAATACAAGTCCGATCCCATCGAAGAAAAAATACTCGATGAAATACTCAAGGCCGGTTCCTGCGCATCCACTACGGGGAATATGCAGGTATACAGCATGATCGTTACCCGGGATGAAAAACTGAAAAAACAACTCTGGGAAGTCCATTTCAAACAGGATATGGTGCTTCAGGCCCCTGTGGTCATTACTTTTTGTGCAGATTTCAACCGCTTCAATCAGTGGTGCAGGCAACGCGGTGCCGATCCGGGTTACGACAATTTTCTTTCTTTTTTTACCGCTTCCATTGACGCGTTGCTGGCTTCCCAGAATGTTGCCCTGGCAGCCGAGGCGAACGGACTGGGAATTTGTTACCTGGGGACCACCACCTATATGGCAGACAAGATCGTCGGGATACTGGGACTTCCCCGGCATGTGGTACCGGTTACCACGCTGGTGGCGGGTTACCCTGCCGAACATCCTCCCCTGACCGGGCGGCTTCCGCGGCGGGCGGTGGTGCACAATGAAAAATACGAGTCCTGCCAGCCCGGGGAGATCGACCGGATCTATCATGATCGTGAGAATAGTGAAGAAACCCGTGAACTGCTCAGGATCAACAATAAAGAGAATCTCGCCCGTGTCTTTACGGAAAACCGTTATATCCGCAGGGACAATGTGCAGTTTTCCCGCAGCTTTCTGGAAACCATCCGCAGGCAGGGTTTTATGAACCAGTAACCGGGTTTTTGTTTGCGGACTGTAATTTTTATTTACCGGCTGCCGTTATCTTGTTGTAATATCCTGAGGATTGGCTGATTTGCGCAACGGGCATGCAATGCTCATTTTCTGTCTTTTAATTTTGACCTTTCCGGCTGCCGCCCAGGAGGGTCCCTGCCGTCTTATGATCCGGACGGCGGATGGTCTGCCCGGGAACCTTCTGCGGAAATATACGGCTGTGGAATACGCGGGCCCTGAAGAAGTGCGGGGCGCCCTGCAGAAAATACTCCTGGATTGTTACCGGGAAGGATACCTCGGGGCCAGTTTCGATTCGGTTACCGCTTCGGAAGACCGGGTGGTGGCCCGGTTCCATCTGGGGGCGTGCTATCGTTGGGACCAACTGGCCATTGAAAACGGCAGTGATTTCCCCGGCCGGTTTAAACCCGGCACCCCAAAGCTCACAAACCGGCCGGTGAATCCGGATCAGTTCCGTGACATTGGAAACCAAATCCTTTATGATCTTGCCAATAAAGGATATCCCTTTGCATCCATGAAATTTACCAATGTCCGGATTGATGATGGCAGGGTAAAAGCCGGATTGTGCATTGATCCCTTTGAAAAATACGTGATTGACAGTCTGATTGTCAAGGGTGACGTGAACATCTCCCGGAGATTCCTGAGCCGGTACCTCGGCATTCCGCCGGGATCTCCCTACAATGAAGAAAAAATTTCCGGTATCGGTAAGATGATCGGCAATCTGGGCTTTATTACCGAAATTAAGCCGGCCGAGTTGGAATTTGCACAGGGCAGGACACGGATCTATACCTACCTGAAAAACCGGAGAACAAACCGGTTCAACGGTGTGCTGGGCATGCTGCCGGGAAGTAAGGGAGAACCGCTGAAGATCACGGGGGATATGAACCTCAGGTTGAGAAATGTGCTTGGATACGGGGAAGGAGCGGATCTGCACTGGAGTAGATCGGAAAAAGCGGTACAGGAACTGGAAACCGGATTGAGCTGGCCGTTTTTGTTCTCTTCGGCGGTGGGTCTTGAGGTGAGGATGAACATGTTCCGCCAGGACAGTTCTTTTCTGAATCTGAATCCATGGGCAGGTTTTCAGTTTTATTTCAAAGGATTGAACCGGCTGAGTGCATTTGTTGAAAGGGAAAGCTCGGTTATGATCAGTGCCGCTCTTTCGTCCGGCGGACCAGGTGATCAGGAATTCAGTGGCTACAGGACAACTTTGTACGGACTTTCACTGGATCTGCTGCAGCGGGATGATCCCGTCAGGCCTGTCAGGGGGTATGAGATCCATGCGCGGATCGGAATGGGGAAAAAAAGAACGCAACTGTCCGGGGATACAGGTTCCGGCCGTAAATCCAACAAAGTAAAATCGGAGGGGGGTTTTTCCATATACTTTCCTGTGGGGCGGAGAACGGTCTTTCAATTGAGCAATGAAACAGGTTGGCAGTCGGCCAGTAACATTTTCCGCAATGAGATGTACCGCCTGGGCGGAATGGGTTCACTGCGCGGATTTGATGAAAAATCCCTTTTTGCCACCTTTTTTACCATTTTTCATCTGGAATGGCATTATCTGTTGGAAAAGTATTCCAGCTTTTTTGTTTTCACGGATATGGGGTATTATCAACGGGATGAACAGGTGGGGGCCGTGGCCGGGCATCCGGCGGGATTCGGGGCGGGTATGAGTCTGGAAACCCGTGCCGGTATTTTTTCACTGAGCTATGCACTGGGCAAACCGACCGGTACAACGGTTGCATGGAAACGTGCAAAAATACATCTGGGTTACATCAGCCGTTTCTGAAGGGAGTGCCCTTTTACCGGTCTGTACGGAACTCCACCCCCAGTTCGCCGGCGATCTGGCTTATTTCATGAGCGACGGCCGGGATGAGACGGATTCCCTCTTTTGCGATCCTTTCTTCATTAAGCCTTTCGGGATCACCGGGGATCATGACATGCGGTTTTCCCGGAATGCTTTCCGCGTTCCGGAAGGTTCTGATCCAGTGATCCATTTTTTTCCTGAATTCGCTGCTTTCCTGAAATGCATCGATTCTGACCGCCCCGAAAAAATGTCCGGTCCCTTCGCCGGTTTTCTCCTCGGGGAGCGGGAGAAAAGCAACGGAAGGGGGCACGAAAGGACCGAAATTGGCTCCTGAGAAAACGGCTGAAAAAATATCCACAATGGCACTCATACAGTAACCCTTGTGGCTGCCGTGTTCACGATCTCCTCCCAGGGTCAGCATGGATCCGCCCTTTTTCAGCACGTCCGGATCGGTGGAGGGTTTCCCGTCCCGGGTCTGTACATATCCTTCCGGTACTGTTTCGCCCTTTTTGGCAGCCACCACCAGTTTCCCCCTGGCGATGGGGGTGGTGGAGAAATCCGCCACAAAGGGGGGTTCTTCGCCGGCGGGGATGGCCACTGCGACCGGATTGGTGCCCAGCAGGCGGGAAGCAGAGAAAGTGGGGGCGACTACCGGGTTGGCGTTGGTCATGGTGATCCCCGCCATGTCATGCTGAAGGGCCATCATGGCATAAAAGGCGGCGATGCCAAAATGGTTGGAGTTCCGGGTGGCAACCCATCCGGTGCCGGCTGTACTGGCTTTCCGGATGGCCAATTTCATACTGTATGCCGCGCCCACCATGCCAATGGCTCCGCCAGAATCCACTACGGCAGTGGAAGGGCTTTCCCGTACAATCACAATGTCAGGGGTTACATTGATACGTCCTGCCTTCCAGAGATCATAATAATCCCTGATCCTGATTATGCCATGTGATGGCAGGCCCCTGAGCTCAGCGGCAAGAAAAACATCGGCGATGGTTTGTGCGTGTTCCGGACTGCATCCCATTTTGCGGAAAACACGCCTGGTGAAATCTTCAAGGTATTGTATTGGATAGGCCATGATCCGGTTTATGTTATGACTGTTTTTTGTTCAGGTGTGCTGCATCGGCCTGGGCTGTGGGCATGATCAGCATATCGTTGATGTTCACATGGGGTGGCCGGGTTGCCGCAAAAAGGATGGCTTCCGCAACATCACCGGCCCTCAGGGGTGTGAATCCGCTGTATGCTTCGTCCGCTTTTTTCCGGTCCCCGTCAAATCTGACCAGGGAAAACTCGGTTTCAACCATGCCCGGGGCAATGCAGGTTACCCGTATGTTGTATTTGAGCAGATCGATCCGCATGGAACGGTTCAATGCATCCACCGCATGTTTGGTCGCACAGTATACATTTCCGTTCTCATAAACCTCTTTGCCCGCGATGGAGCCGATGTTGACAATGTGTCCGGAATTTCTGGCAGCCATCCAGTCTGAAACGATCCGGGTGACGTATAAAAGCCCCTTGATATTGGTGTCGATCATCCTTTCCCAGTTGTCCGGATCCCCCAGGTGCACCGGATCAAGTCCGGATGCCAGACCGGCATTGTTTACCAGCAGGTCGACCTGTTTCCATGGTTCGCCTGTATTTTTCAGCTGTCTTTCCGTTTCCCGGCGGTCGCGGATGTCAAAACACAGTGCAAGCGTTTCTGTATACGGAATCTGCCGGATATCCCTTTCAAGTTCCTGGAGCCGTTCCCGGCGCCTGCCGGTGATTATCAGATTAAAATCATGTTTTGCCAGGGTAAGGGCAGTGGCCCTGCCGATGCCTGACGTAGCCCCGGTGATCAGTGCAATTTTTTTCATTGGCATTTCGGATTTGCGGTAAAAATAAGCAAAATAATATAACTATCTTTGTCGGGATACCAAAAGGAATCTGTCATGGAAGTCAGCATGGACACCGCCCGGGAACTGGGATTATTGCCTGAAGAATATGAAATGATCCGGCATCTCCTGGGCAGGGATCCGAACTATACCGAACTGAGTATTTATTCGGTCATGTGGTCGGAACATGCTTCATACAAAAATTCGATATACTGGCTGAAGACCCTCCCCGGAAATGGGGATCAGCTCCTTGCGGAGGCCGGGGAAGAAAATGCCGGATTGGTGGATGTCGGCAACGGTCTGGCCTGTGCTTTCAAGATTGAATCACATAACCATCCCTGTGCGATCGAGCCTTATCAGGGAGCTGCCACCGGGGTGGGGGGCATCAACCGGGACATTTTTACGATGGGAGCCAGGCCCGTTGCCCAGCTGAATTCCCTGAGATTCGGGGATCTGGGCAGGGACAGGACCAAATGGCATGTCAGGGGCGTGGTCAAGGGGATCGGCGATTATGGCAATTCCTTTGGGGTACCGGTGGTTGCCGGGGAAGTGTTTTTCGACCAAAGATACAACACCAATCCGCTGGTGAATGCAATGTCCGTGGGGCTGGTCCGGCATGACGGCATCATTTCGGCTGTTGCCCGGGGAGCCGGCAATCCGGTCTATATTGTGGGATCTTCCACGGGCAAAGACGGCATTCATGGCGCCACTTTCGCGTCAGCTGACATAACGGAAGATTCTGCCGGGGACATCCCTTCCATTCAGGTAGGGGACCCCTTTATGGAAAAACTGTTGCTCGAAGCCACTCTTGAACTGAACCGTTCGGGAGCAGTTGTGGGTATGCAGGACATGGGTGCGGCCGGCATCATTTGTTCGACCTCTGAAATGTCGGCCAGGGGCAATCACGGTATGCGGATCGACCTGTCCCGTGTCCCCCTGCGGCAGTCCAACATGGAACCTTTTGAAATACTGCTTTCCGAATCCCAGGAGCGGATGCTGGTGGTGGTAAAAAAAGGAAGGGGAAAAGAAGTGGAATCCATATTTGAGAAATGGGATCTCAATTGCGAGATTATCGGGGAGGTCATTGAGGAGGATGTGCTCCGGTTTTTCTGGGATGGTGAGATGGTGGCGGAAGTGCCTGCTTCCTCCCTTGTTCTGGGAGGCGGAGCCCCCGTTTATCAGCAGGAGTACCGCAAACCCGGATATCTGGACAGGATTGCCGGTTTTAGCATTGATCAGGTCCCGGAGCCGGAGGATATCCGGGAAGCTGCCATGGAACTGATCAGGAATCCGAACCTTGCTTCCAGGAAATGGGTCTATGAGCAATACGATACAATGGTCAGGACCAATAACATGACCACCAATTTTCCCGCCGATGCCGGCATCATCAATCTGAAAGGAAGCAATTCGGCACTTGCTGTTACCGTAGATTGCAACGGACGGTATGTTTATGCCGACCCCTGCAAGGGAACCATGATCGCAGTGGCCGAAGCGGCCCGGAATATTGTCTGTGCCGGAGGGGAACCCCTGGCCATTACCAATTGCCTGAATTTCGGTAATCCCTATAATCCGGAGGTATACTGGCAGTTTGTACAGGCGGTGAAGGCCATGGGAGAAGCCTGCAGAAAATTCAACACTCCGGTTACCGGAGGGAATGTGAGTTTTTACAATCAGAGCACCATCGACGGGAAAACTGTTCCGGTATATCCTACGCCGGTGATTGGTATGCTCGGTATCATCCGGGATAAAAAAAATATGATGTCTCTGGCTTTCAGGGAAAAAGGAGACATGATTTACATGATTGGCAAATCCGTGAACGATATATCCTCTTCGGAATATCTGTATTCCCATCACGGCATCAAGGAATCTCCGGCCCCTTCTTTTGACCTTGATTTTGAATTCGATATCCAGCAAGCAGTAAAGGGTCTGATCGCATCACAATTGGTCAGGTCGGTTCACGATGTTTCCGATGGCGGATTATTTTTGACATTGGTCGAATCATCCATTCCCAATGAATTGGGGTTTGATATAACCACACCTGCCGAGATCCGGACAGATGCATTTCTGTTCGGTGAATCCCAGAGCAGGATCGTGGTCTCGGTTTCTGCTGACCGGGAAACCTCTTTCATTGATTACCTGGTGGAAAGGAACATTCCCTTTTCCGCATTGGGCCATGTGACCAAACAGGAATTGCGGATCGATGACATATCCTTCGGATTTATCAGCGATATCAAAAATATTTATGACGGGGAACTGGACCGTCATCTGGAACCGGGAGAACATTGAGGTTAAAACAAATACCAACGCGGACAATCATCGCGCTAATATCTTTTTTTCTGATCAGCGGGGCTTCCTTACTCGCCCAGAAAGAGAAGGTGCAGAACGATCCGGGTTACGATTTCAAGCCATTGCATTTTGGGTTTACGGTCGGACTCAACACCATGGATTTCGGGATTGCAAGATCGGTCGAAAATGATCTGATTGCCGATGTGAGCCGTATACGTCCGGGTTTCCAGGTATCCATCGTATCGGATCTGCGTCTGGCAGATTACTACAGTTTGCGGTTTCTTCCCGGCATATCTTTCGGGCAGCGGAATCTTTCCTTTTACAACCGGGATTCCATGCGGGTGACCGATATGAAGATCGAGTCGAGTTTTCTGGATTTTCCCCTGTTGCTGAAATACAAATCCAAAAGGATCAATAATTACCGGCCTTATCTGATCGGAGGCTTGAATGTTCGTTACGATCTTGCTGCCAGGAAGGAATTTGATGTAGACAGCAATGTGTATGTACGGCTGAAACCTTTTGATGTATATTTTGAGATCGGTTTAGGAGTGGATTATTATCTCCGGTATTTTAAATTCTCAACGGAGCTGAAATTGTCGGCGGGATGTTTGAATGTACTGGTCAATGATCTTTCATCAGGATTTCCGCAGTACGTAAGATCGATCAACCGGTTGAATTCCTATATTGTCATGTTGAATTTTCATTTCGAATAACTTCTCCTGGCGAATTCAGAACATACAATTCCTGCTGAAACGGCTATATTCAGGGAATCCGGATGAGAAGGAGCCTGTTGTGAACAGGGAATGGAAAGTTTGTGGTTGATGAATTCCAGGGTTCCTTCAGAAATTCCCCGGGATTCATTGCCAAAAACGATCAGTCCGTAATTCCTGAGTCCGGACCGGAAAATATTTTCTCCTTCCAGAGTGGCGGCATAAACCGGGAAATTCCTGACCTGGTGGTATTTCCCCAGGAATTTACGGGGGTCGGTATATCGTACCTTGACCCGCATCAGGGATCCCATGGTGGCCTGCACGACTTTTGGGTTCAGATGGTCGACGCTGTTCGGAGAACAAAAGACATTCCTGATCCCGAACCAGTCTGCAATGCGGATAATGGTTCCCAGATTGCCCGGATCCCGGATATCTTCGAGATAAAGTGACAGCCGGTTGAGGATCTCGGCTTCGGCAGTGTGATACCGGGGCAAACTGAAAACGCCCAGGACCGGGGAATGGCTTGTTAATGCACTCATCCATTTCATTTGGTCCGGTTCAACCGTGAAGATGTGGGTTTTCTGTTGTATTCCTTTGGAATTTTCCGCGATCCACCGGGAGAGTCCGCATACAGCCACCGGCTTGATCTCAAGTTCCGGGTCGGGTGACCCGGAAAGCATCTCCATAACGGTTTTTTCCCCTTCCGCTATAAACAGTTTGTATTGTTCACGGTATTTCTGATGACGAAGAGACCGGATCAAACGGATCTTATTCTTGCTGATGGTTTGGTTTTTTTTCTTCCGGCCAGACATGGGATCGGGCATGTTTGTTCTGTTCCGGAACAAATATAGTCTATGGCACCATGATTTCCAATCGCTTGGTATTTAATATTATCTTTGCGGTATTTCAGGTCAAAACCATTTCCGCATTGAAGGTATTTTCAAAAAAAACATCCGGGAATTTATTATGGATATTTCTTATTGTGACCGTTTCGGGTTGCAATGTGACCAGGAATTTGCCTGAGGATAGGTATCTTCTGGATAAATACAGGATCGGTGTGGACAATCGCCGGATCAATAAAAAGGAACTAAACACCTATGTCAGGCAGAAACCGAACTCCAGGGTGTTCGGACTCCGGATACCTTCGCGGCTGTACAACCTGGGGGGAATCTTTCAAAAGATCGGTGAGGAGCCTGTGGTATATGATCCTGAAAAAACACAGAGAACGGTCAGACAACTGAAACTGTATTTGCGCAACAAGGGTTATCATCACGCCCGGGTGAAAGATTCCCTTATGGTGAAAAAACAAAAAGCCACTGTTCATTACAGGATAGAACCCCGTGAACCTTATGTGATCGGACGCATCAGATACAATTTCAGGGATACTGCCTTGAAAAAGTATGTACTTCCTGATACCATCAATTCTTTGCTGGAACCGGGAATGATTTTCGATGTGGACCATCTCCAGGATGAGCGGGAACGGATTGCCGGGATGCTGAAAAATCAAGGTTTTTATGATTTCTCCAGCGAATACATCCGGTATATCGCAGATACGGCCATGCAGGGAAACCGTGTGGAAATCGTGCTTGATTTCAATAAATATCCGGAACCGGTTGGGGAAAACCGCTATATTTCCCGCCGGCACAGAAGGTACAAAATCCGGTCGGTTAAAATATATACGGCACATGACCCGCGCCAGGTGCTTGTGGACAGGAAAAAATATCTGGCAGGTCTGGACAGCATGGTATATAAAGGATTGATGTTTAAATTCCGGGATGAACTGAAGGTCAGGCCGGAAGTACTCTCCGAATCGGTATACATTTTCCCGGGAGACCAGTACGAACTGGAACTGGTCAATGAAACCTACAATCATCTGTCCAATCTCCGGATCTTCCGGCTGGTCAACATCGGTTTCCATAAGACCGGGCGGTCCGCTGAACCGGATTCCGGCCTGTATCCCCTGGATTGTGTGATCGAGCTTACTCCATCCACACTGCAATCCTACACCGTGGAGCTTGAAGGCACAAATTCCTCCGGAAATCTGGGAGCTGCCGGCAATTTGATCTATCAGCACAGAAATCTTTTGCGTGGGGCCGAGAATTTTGATTTCCGGCTTAAAGGGGCCACTGAGGCCATCAAGGAATCGAAAGCCCGGGGATTTGCCAATACGCTTGAACTGGGGGCAGAGATCCGCTTGCATATACCGAAATTCATCCTTCCGTTCAAAACCGAGCGTTTTACAAGAAAATACAATCCCAGGACCACCGTGTCCACGGCATACAATTTTCAGAGGCGCCCGGATTATACACGGACAATAGCCAATGCAACCTTTGGATATAACTGGAGGGGTTCAGACTATGTTACACACATCATCAATCCCATTGAACTGAACTTTGTGAACATACCCTATACATCGGATTATTTCGGTGAATTGATCGAAAACACTTATTTTAAATACAGTTATCAGGATCATCTGATCATGGTGACCAATTACAGCTATATTTTCAACAACCAGGACATTAAAAAGCAGGAAGACTTTTATTATCTCAGGTTCAATGCCGAATCGGCGGGGAACCTGCTGTCAGGTCTGAATAAGCTGACCGGAGCGAGAACCTATGATGACCGCTACCGGTTTTTTGGAAATGAATATGCACAGTATGCCAAGGCAGACATAGATTTCAGGTACTACAGGACTTTAAATGCCAACCGGAGCATCGTGTACCGGATTTTTGTGGGGGTGGGAGCCCCTTATGGGAATTCGAGAGCGATTCCTTTTGAGAAACAATACTTCTCGGGAGGGGCGAACGGGGTAAGAGCCTGGCAGGTACGCGACCTGGGGCCGGGCTCCTATGAAGAAGAAATCAATACACGCTATCCCAACCAAACGGCTGATATCAAAATAGAGTCCAATCTGGAATACCGGTTCAAATTATTTTGGGTTCTGGAGGGTGCACTTTTTTTGGATGCCGGAAATATATGGCTGGCCAATGAGGACCGGGAGCGGAAAGGTGCCCGGTTTGCCTGGGACGATTTTTACCATGACCTTGCCGTGGGGGCGGGTTTCGGAGCCCGCTTCGACTTTTCTTTTTTTATATTCCGGCTTGACCTTGGCATAAAGGCCCGGGATCCGGTACTGCCCCGGGGTGAAAAATGGATCCCGGGAAACCGGCAACTGACTTCTGACGATGTTACCCTTCATCTGGCCATCGGCTATCCTTTCTGAGAGATGTTTCAATATTATTTTTATCTTTGAACCGCCGTTGAAAAACGGAGCGGAAACATTGTTGTCAAACCCAAAAATACAATTCGAACATGTCAGAAAAAATCTTTGATAAAGTAAAACCCGGAGTGATTACCGGAGATCAGGTACAGGAGGTATTCAGGATCGCCAAAGAAAACAATTTTGCCATTCCCGGCGTGAACGTGGTCGGCACGAACTCTGTCAATGCGGTGCTGGAAGCAGCCGCCACGGTCAAATCCCCGGTGATCATTCAGTTTTCCAACGGCGGAGCCGTCTTTTATGCAGGCAAGGGCCTGTCCAACGATAATCAGATAGCTGCCATAACCGGCGGAATATCGGGCGCCAAGCATGTTCACCATCTTGCTGAAAAATACGGTGTGGCCGTTATCCTGCATACCGATCATGCAGCACGCAAGTTGCTTCCCTGGATTGACGGATTGCTGGATTACGGTGAAAAGCATTACAAAGAATACGGGAAGCCTTTGTTCAGCTCTCATATGCTGGATCTTTCGGAAGAACCCATTGAGCAGAATATTGAAACCTGCAAGGCCTATCTCGAACGGATGAGCAGGATCGACATGACCCTGGAGATCGAACTTGGCGTGACAGGGGGTGAAGAAGACGGTGTCGATCATACCGGAATTGACAATACACGCCTGTATACACAACCGGACGAAGTTGAATACGCATACAATGAACTGATGAAGATCAGTCCGGCGTTCACTGTTGCCGCAGCTTTCGGAAATGTGCACGGGGTATATAAGCCGGGCAACGTGAAACTGACCCCTGAAATATTGCTGAACTCACAAAAATATATTCAGGAAAAGTTGAATACCCCGCCAAAACCCGTATCGTTTGTTTTCCACGGGGGATCGGGTTCCGGCCGCGAGGAGATCAGGAAGGCCATTGATTACGGTGTAATCAAAATGAACATTGATACCGATACCCAATGGGCTTTCTGGGATGGTGTGCGGAAATATGAGCAACAGTTCCATGATTATCTGCAGGGACAGATCGGAAACCCCGAAGGCGAAGACAAACCCAACAAAAAGAAATACGATCCACGGGTCTGGCTGAGGGAAGGCGAAAAATCCATGGTTGAACGGCTGAAGGTCGCTTTTGAAGACCTGAACTGCCTGGACAGAAACTGATGGATCGCATGAACAGGGCCGGTGAACCCCCATACGCAGAAACGATTTTCGTCAAATATATTTATGGCCTTTTGTCTTTAACCGGTGGCTTGCAGCCGGATCGGTGATGGGGGTTTCATGAGAGACAGTTTTACCAATAAGTTTGGCGTAATTGCCGCCGCGGCAGGTTCGGCCATCGGCCTCGGCAATATTTGGAGGTTCCCGTATGTTGCCGGTGAAAACGGCGGTGCAGCTTTCATTATTGTATATCTGGGCTTTATTGCGGTGATCGGCACCCCCGTGATGCTTTCGGAATTTGCGATCGGGCGGAAAGCCAGGAGAAACCCATACGGTGCTTTTCGTTTGCTGGCCCCCGGGAAACCATGGTTTCTTATCGGGATCATGGGGGTCGCAGCTGCATTTATGATCCTTGCTTTTTACAGCACCGTGGCCGGATGGACACTGGAATACCTGTACAAGTCCGTGATCAATCAATTTGCCGGGCAATCCCCGGAACAGCTTGCCCTGATGTTCGAGGATTTCAAGCAGAGCGGTGCAGCCCCCGCTTTCTGGCAGCTTGTTTTCATGTTTTTAACCGCCTGGATCGTGATCGCGGGAGTCCGGAACGGCATTGAAAAATATGCCAAGATACTGATGCCCGTCCTGCTTGCCATCATCATGATCCTTTGCATCAGGGCACTTACCCTGCCCGGTGCTACACAGGGCGTAAGGTTCCTGTTCAATCCTGATTTTTCAAAAATCACGGCCGAAACCATACTCAAAGCACTGGGCCAGGCCTTTTTTTCCCTCAGTATCGGAATGGGAACGCTGATCACCTATGGTTCCTATATCAATAAAGAGGACAATCTTGCCACTTCTGCCATTTCGGTTTCCGCTGCCGATACTTTCATTGCCATTCTGGCGGGCCTGGCTATTTTTCCGGCCGTTTTTGCATTCAATATCGATCCCAGAAGCGGAGAAGGGCTTGTATTCATTACCCTGCCGAAAATATTTCAGCTGATGCCCGGGGGTTATGTTTTTTCCCTGTTGTTTTTCCTTTTGCTGGTCATCGCGGCACTGACTTCATCCATTTCAGTCCTTGAAGTGGTAGTCGCATATTTATCCGAGGAACTTAATCTGCCCAGGAAGTGGGCCACGCTTACGGCCACATTTTTGATTACCCTGCTGGGGCTTATATGTACTTTATCGCAAGGCCCCCTCGATCATCTGGGAATATTCAGAAGAAATGTTTTTGAGTTGCTGGATTATTCGACGGCAAATATCCTGTTGCCGCTGGGGGGATTCTTTATTGTGTTGTTTGCGGGTTGGTTTATGGGCCGCAGGTCAATTTCGGGAGAGATCACCAATCAGGGCATGCTCAGGGGGCGGTTTACAGGATTGTACCTGTTTATCGTGCGGTTGATTGCCCCCCTGGCCATTGCATTGATATTTCTGAAAGGGATCGGATTGTTGTAATGCCGTTTAAAAACAAGACATGCTCAACAAATTCCTCAGACGGCACTTTGTCCTGAACCGCAGGGAACGGGCAGGTCTTTTTGCCCTTATTCTGCTTATTGCATTTACTGTTTTGCTCATTCTGGCCGTACCGGTGATTGTTGCTCCGGGTGATCACGATCACGAATGCTTCGAAGAAGGCACTGTTGATCCTATGAAGAAAGAACATCTCCCGGGTCCGGAGATGGAAGATGAGGTATTTTATTTCGATCCCAACCTGATCGGCCCGGATGAATGGCGAAAACTGGGGATACCGGATCATGTGATCCGGACCATCGGGAACTATCTTAAAGCAAATGGCCGGTTCAGATCGCCCGGCGACCTGATGAAGATATATGGTTTCCGCCATGGAGATTACCGGCGGATCGCACCTTACATAAAGATCAGCCCTCCGGAGGAAAACAATGAAGAACCGGTTCCTGTGGAACATTCTCATGTGGAACATCCTTCTGCAGAAGTGAAGGAAAATGTCCCGGCATTTTCTGCCAGATTTGAGATCAACGGTTCGGATTCAGTCGCGTTGACACGGATATACGGGATCGGGCCGGTTTTGGCGTCGCGGATCGTGCGTTACAGGAACCTGCTGGGCGGATTCCATGACCGCGAACAATTGCTTGAAGTGTACGGCATTGACCGGGAACGGTTGGATATGATCACAGATCAGATCGAAGTGGATACCTGCCGGTTGGTGCGGATAAGTATAAACCGGGCAGATTTCAGAACCCTGTTGCGGCATCCCTACCTGGATGAATACCAGGTCAGGGCCATTATGGCCTATAAGGATTTCCGGGGAGAAATAAAGGATCCCCGCGAGCTGGCAACAAATCACATCCTCACCAAAGAGCAGTTTAACCGGCTCGGCAAATATTTGATGCCATAAATTCCGGGTTATTCATGGTGAAATTCTGATGTTTTTTTGTATATTGTTAAAAATCGACATGTTTGGATCCGACAGGTGTTTTTTTCGCCCTGCAGGTTTGTATAATAGATTGTGTTTTCGTAAATTTGCCGCTCATAAAAAAGAGGTGAATTATGATTGTAGTACCGGTAAAAGAAGGTGAAAATATAGAAAGGGTTCTCAAAAGATTCAAAAGGAAATTTGAAAAAACGAGAGTCGTTAAAGAGCTACGGGAAAGGCAGTCTTACACAAAACCCAGTGTAAAAAGAAGGCAGGAAATAATTAAAGCCGTATATCTCCAGAAATTGCAGGAAGAGGAAAACTGATCTCCTGCAAACGGGTCCATTTTGTCGGACTTATAGCCTGTCCATTGATTTGTCTAACCACAGGGTTCCGGTCGTGTATGAAATTCAAAGAAGCATTTGTTGATTATCTGGCATTCGAGAAAAGGTATTCGATCCACACGATCCGGTCATATTCCATTGATATGCAACAGTTTATTGAATTCTGCCGGGATCATGCCGGAATTCAGGATATTTCCAAAGCCGATCATAAACTGATCAGGAACTGGATCGTCAGGCTTATGGAATCGAAGGTCTCCTCCAGAACCGTAAACCGCAAGATCACCACCCTGCGGTCTTTTTACCGCTACCTGGTGCGGGAAGGAATCATGGAAGGAAATCCCACGGACAGGATCTCGGCCCCGAAGATTGAAAGAAAATTGCCGGATTTTGTGGATGAATCCGGAATAAACACCCTGCTGGATGAACATGAATTCGGGGCAAATTACCGGGGCCTCCGGAACAGGATGATCATAGAGCTTTTTTATTTAACCGGCATGCGGGTGTCAGAACTGACCACACTCAAAGATGTATCTTTTGATCTTGACCAGCTGAACATCAGGGTATTGGGAAAAAGGAACAAGGAACGCCTTATTCCTTTTGATCCGGCCTATAAGCCAGTGATTATCGGATATATGGAAGCCAGGGACAGACATTTTTCCGGCAGGGAGCATGCATATTTTCTGCTGACCGACAAAGGACAGAAACTATATCCCAGGCTGGTTTACAGGATCGTCAGCCGTTATCTGAGATTTGCCACTACCATGGAAAAAAGAGGGCCCCATGTGTTGCGGCATACATTTGCCACCCATATGCTGAACCGGGGAGCCGACCTCAATTCCATCAAGGAGATACTGGGCCATGCCAATTTGTCCGCCACCCAGATATATACACACAATACCTTTGAAAAGCTGAAAAGAATATACAAACAGGCTCATCCAAGGGCTTAAAAAACAAGTGAGATGAACATTAAAGTGCATTCCATTCATTTTGATGCAGACCGGAAGCTGATCGATTTTATCCGGACCAGGATCAACAAACTGGCCAATTTTTATGAGGAGATCATATCAGCCGAAGTGTTTCTCCGTCTGGAGAATACCCAAAGTGATGAAAATAAGGTCACCGAGATCAGATTGATGATCCCCGGAAATGAGTTGTTTGCAAAAAAACAGAATAAGACATTTGAAGAAGCAGCGGATCAAAGCATAGAAGCCCTCAGGAAACAGATTGGCAAGCATAAGGCAAAAATGCGCAGGGCCTGAAAAATCGAAAGATATTTTTTTTGAGTTGTAAATAAATATATTTACATTTGCGAACCGATTTTCAGGGGGGGACAGGACCGGCGTTCTTTGTTTTTGTGCCGATGTAGCTCAGTTGGTCAGAGCAGCTGATTTGTAATCAGCCGGTCGGGGGTTCGAGTCCCTTCATCGGCTCGCGTTGTAGACGGGGAGATACCAAAGCGGTCAACTGGGGCAGACTGTAAATCTGCTGGCTGATGCCTTCGTAGGTTCGAATCCTGCTCTCCCCACTGGCATTCATGAGCGGGAAAACCGGAAGGAAAGGCCAGAAACCCTGATCTTTTTCCGGGTTGATCTTTGGATGCAACAAGCGGGAATAGCTCAGTTGGTAGAGCATAACCCTTCCAAGGTTAGGGTCGCGAGTTCGAGTCTCGTTTCCCGCTCAACAGCGTTGATTTGAAATAAGCCGGGAAATATTTCCGGGCAGTATTTGTTCCCGGACGGGATTTTGCCGATGTAGCTCAGTGGTAGAGCGCTTCCTTGGTAAGGAAGAGGTCACGGGTTCAAATCCCGTCATTGGCTCTTTTTTTGAAACAGCATTTATTAACGGTTAAATATTCATTTTCTAATATTCTTGTTATGGCTAAAGAAAAATTTGAAAGGTCAAAACCTCATGTCAATATTGGTACCATCGGGCACGTGGACCATGGCAAAACAACTTTGACTTCCGCAATTACAAGGGTACTTGCAAAACAAGGTTTGTCGGAGATTAAAGATTTTGATTCCATCGACAATGCACCTGAAGAAAAGGAAAGAGGCATAACCATCAATACCGCACATGTTGAATATCAAACGGAAAACCGGCATTATGCCCACGTGGACTGTCCGGGACATGCCGACTATGTAAAGAACATGGTTACCGGTGCTGCGCAGATGGACGGAGCCATTCTGGTGGTTGCCGGAACCGACGGTCCCATGCCCCAGACCAGGGAGCATATTCTCCTTGCCCGTCAGGTCAATGTACCCAAGATCGTTGTCTGGCTGAACAAGGTTGATCTGGTTGACGATCCCGAATTGCTGGAGCTTGTTGAAATGGAAGTCAGGGAACTGCTGGATTTTTATGAATTCAACGGTTCTGAAGCCCCCGTTATCCATGGTTCTGCATTGGGTGCCATGAACGCAGATCCCAAAGAGGAAGAAAAAGTGGCTGAGCTGATGAAGGCCGTAGATGAATACATACCGGTTCCACCCCGTGACATTGAGAAACCTTTCCTGATGCCCGTTGAAGACGTATTTTCCATTACCGGAAGGGGTACGGTCGGAACCGGAAGGATCGAAACAGGCGTGATCACCACCGGAGAACAGGTGAGCATTATCGGTCTGGGCGCGGAAGACAAGAGAACGGTGGTTACCGGGGTCGAAATGTTCCGTAAGATCCTTGACCGGGGAGAAGCCGGTGACAACGTCGGATTGTTGCTGAGGGGAATTGACAAAAATGAAATAAAAAGGGGTATGGTCATTGCAAAGCCCGGATCCATTACGCCTCATACAAAATTCAAGGCACAGGTTTATGTACTTAAAAAAGAAGAAGGGGGCCGGCATACACCTTTCCACAACAACTACCGGCCGCAGTTTTACCTGAGAACCCTGGATGTGACCGGAGAGATCAAACTTCCTGAAGGTACCGAAATGGTTATGCCCGGTGATGATGTGAATATGACGGTTAACCTGATTTATCCCGTTGCCATCAATAAGGGCCTCCGTTTTGCGATCCGCGAAGGCGGAAGAACGGTCGGTGCCGGCCAGGTGACTGAGATCATTGAGTAATTATAATGGAAATCATTCGGTTGGCCGGGATACATGCAGCCGGCCGGGAATGGTTTCACGGTGCATTTTAGTCACGGGTGTAGCTCAACTGGCAGAGCATTGGTCTCCAAAACCAAAGGTTGGAAGTTCGAGTCTTTCCACCCGTGCCAAAGCAGGCCTCATGAAGATCAAAACATACATAGAAGAATCCTTTAACGAATTGATATACAAAGTTTCCTGGCCAACCTGGTCGGAGCTTCAAAACAGTGCCCTGATTGTGATGATTGCTTCTCTGATCATTGCCATCGTGGTATTTTTGATGGATTTGGTCTTCAGGAACCTGATGGAGGTGATTTACAGTCTGTTCTACTAAATGATGTTGTGATGACGGAGCAGGAAAAAAAATGGTATGTTCTGAGAGCGATCGGGGGTAAGGAGAATAAGGTGAAGGATATGATCGAAAGTGAAGTGGCCCGGTTGGGCCTGGAAGATATGGTGACTCAGGTGCTGATCCCAAAAGAAAAGGTGTATCAGATCCGGGGGGGGAAAAAGATCAGCAAGGAACGGAATTTTTTCCCGGGTTATGTTTTGGTGGAGGCGGCCCTGGTGGGTGAAGTACAGCATTTACTCCAAAACATACCCAACGTGATCAACTTCCTGGGAACAAAAGGGGATGAAGCGCCGACACCCCTGCGGATGAGTGAAGTGAACCGGATCCTCGGCAAAGTGGATGAATTGGCATCGGGCGAGGAAGAGATCAGTGTTCCGTTTTTCCCGGGGGAGACAGTCAAGGTGATCGACGGTCCGTTCAACAGTTTCACCGGAACCATTGAAGAAGTGAACGAAGAAAAAAAGAAACTGAAAGTCATGGTGAAAATCTTTGGACGGAAAACACCACTTGAGTTGAGTTTCATGCAGGTTGAAAAGGAAAGTTAACAGGTAATCTGGTTATTATGGCTAAAGAAGTTGCTGGAATCATAAAATTACAGATCCGGGGCAGTGCTGCCAATCCATCTCCACCGGTCGGACCCGCTCTGGGTGCGAAAGGGGTGAACATCATGGATTTTTGCAAGCAATTCAATGCAAAGACACAGGAAAGTGCAGGGAAATTGCTGCCGGTTATCATCACCGTATATTCAGACAAATCATTTGATTTTATTGTAAAAACACCGCCGGTTGCGGTACAATTGCTGGAAGAAGCCAAAAAAAAGAAAGGATCTTCCGAACCCAACCGGGATAAGGTGGCCACCGTATCATGGGATCAGGTTAAAAAAATTGCGGAAGATAAAATGCAGGACCTGAATGCCTTTACAGTCGAATCTGCCATGAAAATGGTTGCCGGCACTGCCAGAAGCATGGGCATTACCGTGAAGGGGGATTTCCCTGCCACCGTTAAATAATTGGTTGAAATGGGTAAATTGACAAAAAAGAGAAAAGCGGCTCTCGGGAAACTGGAACCTGGCAAAGCCTACAAGCTGGTTGAAGCAGCCCGGATACTGAAAGAGATGCCTCAACCCGGATTCGATGCGTCTGTGGATGTGGACATCAGGCTCGGAGTGGACCCGCGAAAAGCCAACCAGATGGTTCGCGGCGTGGTCACACTTCCCCATGGAACCGGCAAGGAGGTGCGCGTGCTGGTGCTGTGTAGCCCGGACAAGGAACAGGAAGCCAAAGATGCAGGAGCAGATTACGTGGGACTGGATGAGTACATTGAAAAAATCCAGAATGGCTGGACAGACGTGGATGTGGTCATTACCATGCCTTCTGTCATGGGCAAGATCGGGAAACTTGGCCGGATTCTGGGTCCGCGCGGACTAATGCCGAATCCGAAAAGCGGAACGGTTACCATGGATATTGGAAAAGCAGTGGAGGATGTCAAGAAAGGGAAGATCGATTTCCGGGTAGATAAGTATGGTATCATTCATTGCACGATCGGGAAAATGTCCTTTGAAAACAAGAAGATCGCGGAGAATGCAAGGGAATTTATTTCAACCATTGTTAAACTAAAACCGGCAGCTGCCAAGGGAACGTACCTGAGAAGCATTTATTTGTCAAGCACCATGAGTCCGGGCATCCGGGTGGATGCCAAGGCACTGGCCGATGAATAGTGTATTTTATTCAAAGTTGCAATTATGAGCATGAGAAGAGAAGATAAGAAGATCATCATCGAGGACCTGACCGATAAAATCAACAAGACCAAGCATTTTTACCTGGCGGATATTTCCGGGCTCAACGCGATGGACAATTCAAATCTTCGCAGAAGATGCTTTGAGCAGGATATCAGACTGCGGGTGGTTAAAAATACCTTGTTGAGAAAAGCCCTGGAACAGTCGGAAAAGGATTTTGAAGGGTTGTATGAGGTTTTAAAACAACCGGTTTCCATCATGTTTACCGAAACCGGTAATGCTCCTGCAAAATTGATCAGTGACTTCAGGAAAACGCATGAGAAACCTTTGCTTAAAGGCGCTTTTGTTGAAGAAACACTATACCTCGGGGACGATCAGCTTGAATTTCTTTCCAGGCTGAAATCCAGGGAAGAATTGATCGGTGATGTGCTGATCCTGTTGCAGTCTCCGGCAAAGAACCTGATGGCCGCCTTGCAATCGGTGCCTGATAGGGTGGCCGGAGCGATCAAAACCATGACCGGTAAAAAAGAAGAACAGGAACCAAAGTAATCATATATTAAAAGCGAATCAAAATGGCAGATGTAAAAGGAATTGCAGATCAGTTGGTCGGACTGACTGTAAAAGAAGTGAACGAATTATTGGATGTTCTCAAGGAAAAACACGGCATTGAACCTGCAGCTGCACCTGTGGCTGTGGCTGGCCCGGCACCCGGAGGCGAAGCAGCCGGTGAAAAAGAAAAGACCGAGTTTGATGTTGTGCTTACCGCCCCCGGAGGAGCCAAGCTGCAGATTGTCAAACTGGTCAAGGAATTGACCGGATTGGGTCTCAAGGAGGCCAAAGCGCTGGTTGATTCTGCACCAGCACCTGTAAAGGAAAGCGTTGGCAAGGAAGAAGCTGAGTCTCTCAAAACCAAACTTGAAGAAGCCGGAGCAGAAGTTGAACTTAAGTAACATATCAGTTTTTTTTGGTGCATTTGGGTTTAGGATCCTGCAACCTGCAGGATCCCTGGGCCTTTTTGTTGTTTAATATATACACTCAACTAAAACCTTTGATAAATAGATGGCAGAAAAAACAATCAATCAAAGAATCAATTTTTCCTTAACCAAACAACAATTTGATTATCCTGATTTTCTGGAAGTTCAGTTGAAATCCTTCAAGGATTTCTTTCAACTGGACACCACCCCGGAAAACAGAAAAAGGGAGAATTTATACGCTGTTTTCAGCGAAAATTTTCCCATAACCGATACCCGTAACAATTTTGTTCTGGAGTTCATCGATTATCAGCTTGATCCTCCCAGGTATTCCATTGAGGAATGCATTGAAAGGGGTCTGACCTACAGTGTTCCGCTCAAAGCAAAGTTGAGGCTGTACTGTACTGACCCTGAACATGAGGATTTCGATACGGTGATTCAGGACGTATACCTGGGCACTGTACCCTATATGACAGAAAGGGGAGTTTTTATCATCAACGGTGCGGAACGGGTGGTTGTTAGTCAGTTGCACCGTTCACCCGGGGTGTTTTTCGGTCAGAGCATTCATGCCAACGGCACAAAATTGTATTCAGCACGGATCATTCCTTTCAAGGGATCCTGGATCGAATTTGCCACCGACATCAACAATGTCATGTATGCTTACATCGACCGGAAGAAGAAATTGCCTGTGACCACCCTTTTGCGGGCGATCGGCTATGAAAGTGACAAGGATATACTGGAGATCTTCAACCTGGCTGATGAAGTGAAAGTCAGCAAACAGCAATTGAAAAAATTGCTGGGAAGGAAATTGGCGGCAAGGGTATTGAAGTCATGGATAGAAGATTTCGTGGATGAAGATACAGGAGAAGTTGTTTCCATTGAGCGCAATGAAGTTATCATCGATCGTGAAACCGTGCTGAAGGATGAACATATCGATATGATCATTGAATCGGGAGCAAAAACCATTTTGCTGCATAAGGAAGATCAAAACCAGTCGGATTATGCAATCATCTACAATACACTGCAAAAAGATCCCTGCAACTCGGAAGAAGAAGCTGTATTGCATATCTACCGCCAGTTGAGGAATTCGGAACCTCCCGATGAAGCCACCGCCAGGGATGTGATCGACAAGCTTTTCTTTTCGGATAAGCGGTATGACCTGGGTGGAGTCGGACGGTACAGGATCAACAGGAAGCTCGGACTTGATACCGATATGGATACCAAAATTCTGACCAGGGAGGATATCATCGAGATCATAAAGTACCTGATCGAGCTGATCAATTCCAAAACGGATGTGGATGATATCGATCACCTGAGCAACCGGCGGGTCAGAACAGTAGGTGAACAGCTGTACAACCAGTTCAGTGTGGGGCTGGCCAGGATGGCACGTACCATAAGGGAAAGAATGAATGTTCGTGACAATGAGGTATTTACTCCGGTGGACCTGATCAATTCCAAAACCCTTTCATCAGTCATCAATTCTTTCTTTGGTACAAACCAGCTTTCCCAGTTTATGGATCAGACCAATCCGCTGGCGGAAATGACCCACAAAAGAAGGATGTCGGCACTGGGCCCGGGCGGACTCTCAAGGGAACGTGCCGGATTTGAGGTGCGTGATGTTCATTATACCCACTATGGCCGGCTTTGTCCGATCGAAACGCCGGAAGGCCCGAATATCGGCCTGATCTCCTCGCTTTGTGTTTATGCAAAGATCAATGGCCTTGGTTTTATTGAGACCCCTTACCGGAGGGTGGAAAACGGAAAAGTGGACCTGTCAATAGGGGGAGTGACTTTTCTGAGTGCGGAAGAGGAAGAGTCCAAAGTGATTGCACAGGCCAATGCACCCTTGGGTGAAGATGGCGTGTTTAGCAATCCAAAGGTCAAGGCCCGGTATGACGGAGATTTTCCCCTGGCCGAAGGAGAAAGTGTGGATATGATGGATGTGGCACCCAATCAGATCGCTTCCATTGCAGCTTCCCTGATCCCCTTCCTGGAACATGATGACGCCAACAGGGCGCTTATGGGTTCGAATATGATGCGGCAGGCCGTTCCGCTGATTCGTCCGGAAGCACCTGTCGTGGGAACAGGTATCGAGAAAATGGTGGCCCGGGATTCCCGGTTGCAGGTGGTAGCCGGGGGAGATGGTGTGGTGGAATTCGTGGATGCCAATGAGATCGTGATCCGGTATTCAAGGAATGATGAAGAAAAGTTTGTAAGTTTTGAAGAAGATGTCAGGCGATACAAGCTTCCCAAATTCAAGAAGACCAACCAGAATACCTGTGTCAACCTGGTTCCGACGGTCTGCAAGGGGGAGAAAGTCGCCAAAGGCCAGATACTGACAGAGGGTTACGCGACAAAAAACGGAGAGCTTGCCCTGGGAAGAAACCTGATGGTGGCATTCATGCCATGGAAGGGATACAATTTTGAAGATGCCATTGTGATTTCAGACAGCGTGGTCAGGGACGACATATTCACCTCGGTTCACATTGACGAGTATATGCTGGAAGTCCGTGACACCAAAAGAGGTCTGGAAGAACTTACCTCCGATATTCCCAATGTAAGTGAGGAAGCCACAAAGAACCTGGACGAAAGCGGTCTGATAAGGATCGGTGCCCATGTGACTCCCAGTGACATACTCATAGGCAAAATTACCCCCAAGGGTGAATCGGATCCTTCTCCCGAAGAAAAGCTTCTGCGGGCGATATTCGGAGACAAGGCAGGTGATGTCAAGGATGCATCCCTGAAGGCTCCACCCTCACTTGAAGGAGTGGTCATCGACAAGAAGTTGTTCTCCAGATCCCTGAAAGACAGGAAAAACAAGGCATCCTCCAAGCCCATCGTGGACAAGATCGATGAAGAGTTCAGGAGCAATCTGGAAGAACTCAAGAACAAACTGATTGACAAGCTGTTTATCCTGGTCAACGGGAAAACATCCCAGGGGGTTAAAGATTACCTGAGCGCCGATGTGATTCCAAAAGGAACCAAATTTACACAGAAACTGCTCCAGGGAATCGATTATCAGACGGTCAATCCCAACAAATGGACCACAGATAAGAAGAAGAATGAGATCATCAAGGAGCTGTTGCACAATTACAACATCAAGTACCGCGAGATCGACAGCAAGTACAAACGCAAAAAATACAGCGTGACCATCGGTGACGAACTGCCTACCGGGATCATACAAATGGCCAAGGTCTATGTGGCCATCAAGCGGAAGATCAAAGTGGGGGACAAAATGGCCGGGCGCCACGGAAACAAAGGGATCGTCTCCAAGATCGTCCGGCAGGAGGATATGCCCTTCCTGGAAGACGGCACTCCGGTGGATATTGTCCTGAATCCCCTGGGTGTGCCCTCCAGAATGAACCTGGGTCAGATTTATGAATCGGTTCTTGGATGGGCTGGCAAGAAACTGGGGCTCCAGTTCTCAACACCCATTTTTGACGGAGCATCCATTGAACAAATCACCGAACACACCGACAAAGCCGGTCTTCCCAGGTATGGAAAAACACACCTGTATGATGGAAGTACGGGAGAGAGGTTTGACCAACAGGCAACAGTAGGGGTTATCTACATGCTTAAACTGGGCCATATGGTGGATGATAAAATGCATGCAAGATCCATCGGTCCCTATTCGCTGATCACCCAGCAGCCCCTTGGCGGCAAGGCGCAATTCGGGGGCCAGCGGTTCGGTGAAATGGAAGTATGGGCATTGGAAGCATTCGGGGCTGCCAATATCCTTCAGGAGATCCTGACCGTGAAGTCAGACGATGTTGTTGGCCGGGCGAAGACATATGAAATGCTGGTGAAGGGAGAGAATCTTCCCATTCCCGGCATTCCCGAATCGCTGAATGTATTGCTTCATGAACTCAGAGGCCTGGGCCTCAGCATGAATCTTGTCTGACCGGACAAATTACGTCAGTTGTTTTCAGAGTTGTTAACCATATAATCATCAACATAATGTCATTTAGGAAGGATATCAAAACCAAGGGAGAATTCACCAAGGTTGCCATAGGCCTTGCATCACCTGAAGAGATACTGGAAAGATCCTCCGGTGAGGTGTTGAAACCCGAAACCATAAATTACCGGACATATAAACCTGAACGGGATGGATTGTTTTGTGAGAGGATATTCGGTCCGGTAAAGGATTATGAGTGCCATTGTGGAAAATATAAAAGGATCCGCTATAAAGGCATTGTTTGTGACCGGTGCGGTGTGGAAGTAACCGAAAAAAAGGTCAGGCGGGAAAGAATGGGTCATATTTCACTGGTTGTGCCGGTTGCCCACATCTGGTATTTCCGGTCGCTGCCCAACAAAATCGGCTATTTGCTCGGATTGCCTACCAAAAAAATGGACAGTATCATTTATTATGAGCGTTATGTGGTGATCAATCCGGGCATCAAGGCCAAAGACGACGTTAAATACCTCGATTTCCTCACAGAAGAGGAATATCTGGATATTGTGGAAAACCTGCCCAGGGAAAATCAGCACCTGGATGACGACCATCCCGACAAGTTCATTGCGGATATGGGTGCGGAAGCTTTGTATAAGCTGTTGTCCAGACTCGATCTGGATGAACTTTCGTATTCCCTCAGGCACAAAGCCAATACCGAAACCTCTCAGCAGAGGAAAAACGAGGCGCTGAAAAGGCTTCAGGTTGTTGAGGCCCTGAGGGTATCCAAAGGTGTCAACAAACCCGAATGGATGATCGTCAAAGTGGTTCCGGTTATCCCTCCCGAATTGAGGCCCCTTGTTCCCCTGGACGGAGGTCGTTTTGCCACTTCTGACCTGAATGACCTGTACAGAAGGGTGATTATCCGGAACAACCGTTTAAAACGGCTTATTGAGATCAAGGCACCCGAGGTCATCCTAAGGAACGAAAAGAGGATGCTGCAGGAAGCGGTTGATTCCCTTTTCGACAATTCGAGAAAATCAAATGCAGTCAAGACAGAAGCAAACCGCCCCCTGAAATCTTTGAGCGATAGTTTAAAAGGAAAGCAGGGTCGTTTCCGTCAGAATCTTCTGGGGAAAAGGGTTGATTATTCAGCCCGTTCGGTCATCGTGGTCGGTCCCGAGCTGAACCTTCATGAATGTGGTTTGCCCAAAGACATGGCTGCCGAACTGTACAAACCTTATGTGATCAGGAAGCTTATTGAACGGGGCATCGTAAAAACGGTAAAATCAGCCAAAAAGATCGTGGACCGGAAAGATCCGGTGGTGATGGATATCCTGGAGAATGTATTGAAAGGGCATCCCGTGTTGCTGAACAGGGCCCCGACGTTGCACCGGCTCGGTATACAGGCCTTTCAGCCCAAATTGATCGAAGGCAAGGCCATTCAGTTGCATCCCCTGGTATGTACGGCCTTCAACGCTGATTTCGACGGAGACCAGATGGCGGTTCATCTTCCGCTGGGCAACGCGGCCATCCTCGAAGCCCAGCTGCTTATGCTTGCTTCCCACAATATCCTGAATCCGGCCAACGGCGCACCCATTTCGGTACCTTCCCAGGATATGGTACTCGGACTCTATTACATTACCAAGGCCAGAAAAGGTGCTCCCGGGGAGACGGTACAAGGGGAAGGACTCAGTTTTTCTTCACCGGAAGAGGTCAAAGTGGCATACAATGAAGGCAAAGTTGATTTGCATGCCATTGTAAAGGTACGCATTCCCATGCTGAAGGAAGACGGCGGACAGGTACGGGAGATCATTGAAACCACAGTGGGGCGGGTTCTTTTCAATGAATATGTCCCCGGGGAAGTGGGATACATCAATGAACTGCTTACCAAGAAATCCCTCCGGGAGATCATTACCAAAGTGCTTAAGAGAACAGGAACCTCGGTTACCGCACGTTTCCTGGACGATATCAAGGACCTGGGTTATAACATGGCTTTCAGGGGCGGACTCTCATTCAATCTGGACGATGTGATCGTACCCAATGAAAAGAACCAGTACGTGGAGGAAGGGTATCAGCAGGTCGATGAGGTGGTGGCTAATTACAATATGGGTTTTATTACCAACAATGAAAGATACAATCAGATCATTGACATATGGACCCATATCAATGCCCGCCTTACCCAGACACTGCTGATGCAGCTGAGTTCTGACAAGCAGGGGTTCAACCCGGTATATATGATGCTGGACAGCGGTGCACGAGGGTCCAAAGAACAGATCCGGCAGTTGTCCGGAATGAGGGGATTGATGGCCAAACCACAGAAATCAGGTTCTGCAGGATCAGAGATCATTGAAAACCCCATCCTGTCGAATTTCAAGGAAGGCCTTTCGGTCCTCGAATATTTCATATCCACACACGGAGCCCGGAAAGGGCTTGCCGATACGGCACTGAAAACGGCAGATGCCGGTTATCTTACCCGGAGGCTGGTGGATGTGGCTCAGGATGTGATGGTTACTGAGAATGACTGCGGGACATTGCGTGGCATTGTGGCCACAGCCATCAAAAACAATGAAGAGATCGTTGAATCCCTTTATGAACGCATCCTGGGAAGAACCACCGTCCATGACGTTTACCATCCGCATTCCGGGGAGCTTATTGTTGCTGCCGGGGAGGAAATTACAGAGGATGTTGCACATGAGATCGACGAATCCCCGCTTGAGCAGATCGAGATCCGGTCTGTTTTAACCTGTGAAACCAAGAAGGGTGTGTGTGCCAAATGTTACGGAAGGAATCTGGCCAACGGGAAAATGGTCCAGGGGGGTGAAGCGGTTGGTGTGATCGCTGCCCAGTCCATTGGGGAACCGGGAACCCAGCTGACATTGAGAACATTCCATGTCGGCGGTACGGCATCGAACATAACCGCCGAATCCAGGATCATTTCCAAATATGATGGGGTGACTGAGTTTGATGAATTGCGGACGGTTACAAGAAAGGACGAAGAGGGCAAATCGATGGATATTGTAATCGGCCGGCTTGCAGAGATGAGGATCATAGACAAGCATACGAATATCGTGCTTACCACCCAGCCCATCCCCTATGGTTCAAGGCTGTATGTAAAACCGGGCGGAAAGGTAAAGAACGGAGATCTGATTTGCGAATGGGATCCCTACAATGCAGTGATCATCTCGGAGAGCACCGGCAAGGTGGCCTTTGAAAGCGTGATCGAGGGGATCACCTACCGTGAAGAATCGGATGAACAGACCGGATTCCGTGAAAAAGTGATCATTGAGACCCGGGACAAGACAAAAAATCCGGGCATCAAAATTATCAACAACAAAAAGGAAGTACTGAAGTCTTACAATCTGCCCGTTGGTGCGCATATCATCATCAATGAAGGTGACCGGGTACAGACCGGTGATATTATGGTCAAGATACCCAGGGCGGTTGGCAAATCCGGAGACATCACGGGGGGATTGCCACGGGTAACCGAATTGTTCGAAGCCAGGAATCCGTCCAATCCGGCTGTTGTTTCGGAAATCGATGGGGAGGTGACTTTTGGAAAGATCAAACGGGGTAACCGGGAAATAATCATCAAATCCAAAGCCGAAGAAGTGAAGAAGTATCTGGTGCCCCTGTCGAAACAAATCCTGGTCCAGGAGAACGATTATGTGAAGGCAGGGACCCCTCTGTCCGACGGAGCCATCACCCCGGCCGACATTCTGGCCATCAAAGGCCCCACCAAGGTTCAGGAATATATTGTTAACGAGGTGCAGGAAGTATACCGGATGCAGGGCGTAAAGATCAATGATAAACATTATGAGGTCATTGTACGCCAGATGATGCGCAAAGTGGAGATCGAAGATCCGGGGGATACCAAGTTTCTTGAACGCCAGGTGGTCGACAAATGGGAATTTATGGAAGAAAACGACTGGATCTACGGGAAAAAAGTGGTTGAGGATCCGGGAGATTCTGAATCCCTGAAATCGGGCCAGATCATTACAGCCAGAAAACTAAGGGACGACAATTCCCTGCTCAAAAGAAAAGATATGAAGCAGATCGAGGCCAGAGATGCGGTTCCCGCGACTTCTGTACAGATCCTGCAGGGTATCACCAAAGCTGCGCTCCAGACCACCAGTTTCCTTTCCGCCGCTTCTTTCCAGGAAACCACCAAGGTACTGAATGAAGCCGCTATTTACGGAAGGGTTGACATGCTGGAAGGATTGAAGGAGAACATCATTGTCGGACACCAGATACCGGCCGGAACGGGTGTGCGTGATTATCGGCGGCTGCTTGTCGGATCCCGGGAAGAATATGAGGCACTGATGGGCCAGGAGGAAAGCAAGGATACGGAACAGGAAGAAGTTGTGGAAAATAAAAAGAATTCATGATGGAAGAAAAAGACAGCAAAAAAAGGAACCAGATCAATATTGAGCTGAAGGAAGATGTGGCGCAGGGAACCTATTCAAACCTTGCCGTGATCACCCATTCAAGTTCAGAGTTTGTGCTTGATTTTGTACGGATCATGCCGGGCGTTCCCAAGGCAGAGGTAAAATCCAGGATCATATTAACTCCGGAACACGCCAAGCGGTTGTTACAAGCCCTTAAAGAAAACATAAACAAATTCGAATCCCAGCACGGGGAGATCAAGGATGTGGGCGACAAGGATATCCCCATGATGCCTATGAACTTTGGCGGCCCGAAACCCCAGGCCTGAAACCGGTCCTGATCGAACCATTAACTTTCAATACACTATGAACATTCTGGTATGCATTAGCAATGTTCCGGACACCACCACAAAGATCCGGTTTGATCCGGAAATGAAACATTTCGACAAGACCAATGTACAATGGATCATCAATCCCTGGGATGAACTGGCACTGACCAGGGCGATCGAACTGAAGGAAAATGCCGGCAATTCGGTGGAGAAAGTGACGGTTGCCCATGTCGGACCGCCGGAATCCGAACCAACCATCAGAAAAGCACTGGCTATTGGTGCGGATGATGCCATCCGGGTCAATGCAGAGCCGGCCGATGCATATTATGTCGCTTCCCGGTTGGCGGGAGCCGTTGGTAATGGCGGTTATGACATCATACTGTGCGGGATCGAATCCAGCGACTATAACGGATCCGCCGTGGGCGGAATGCTTGCTGAATTTTTGGGTATACCCTCTGTATCGGCAGTGTCCGGATTGTCTGTGGAAGGAGACAGGGTGCGCATGATCCGGGATATCGACGGCGGCCATGAAGAAGTGGGGATCAAATCGCTTCCTTTCCTGGCCGTGGTTCAGAAAGGGATTGCCAGGGAACCCAGGATCCCTGCCATGCGGGGCATCATGATGGCAAGAAAAAAGCCTCTCAGGGTGGTTGATCCGGGGGAATCGGAAAGTCTGACGGAAACAACAGGCTTCAGTTTGCCCAAAGAAAAAGAGCCCTGCAGGATGATCGACCCCGAAAACGTTAAAGAACTGGTGGATCTGCTCAGGAACGAAGCCAGGGTCATTTAGTTACAATTCACATCATCCAGAAAAAATTTCAGCTTATGTCAGTATTGATTTATGCGGAGAACTGGGACGGGAAGTTCAAGAAATCCACGGCCGAACTGGTATCATACGGAGCCGCCATTGCTTCTGAAACAGGTGTTCCGGCCCATGTGGTCTCCATTGGGAAGGTCGGTCAGGAAGAACTCAGGTCTCTCGGCAAATACGGTGCTTCAAGGGTCATCGACGTGGATGCCGGGGGGGTAAACAGACTCGATAACCAGGTGTATACCGACATATTGGCCCGGGTCGCCGAAAAAGAAGATGCGCGGCTGGTACTGATGTCCAACAACAATACCGGAAAAGCGCTGGCCCCCAGGTTATCGGTCCGCATGAAAGCAGCACTGGTTTCGGGCGTAAACTCGCTGCCTGAAGAAGGCATCCGGGAGGTGAGCAGGAAGGTTTTTTCCGGAAAGGCCTTTGCACGGGTAAGGGTTAAGACCGGAAAGGCCGTATACACTTTGTCTCCCAATGCATTTGAAATCATTGAAAAACCCGGTGAGGCGGACATTGAGAAATTTACTCCCGATATGGGACCAGGGTTGCAGAACACCGTGGTGGAGAAAGTGGAAAAGCAAACCGACCGTGTGATCCTGACCGATGCGGAGATCGTTGTTTCCGGGGGAAGGGGGATGAAATCCCCCGACAACTGGGCCCCCATTGAGGAGCTGGCTCATATACTGGGGGGAGCCTGTGCCTGTACCCGCCCTGTTTCCGATGAAGGATGGCGTCCGCCTGAAGAACATACCGGACAAACAGGAAAGATCATCGCTCCCAATTTGTATATTGCCATTGGGATTTCAGGTGCCATCCAGCATCTGGCCGGTGTAAGCTCATCCAAATACATTGTTGCCATCAACACAGATAAAGATGCGCCCATTTTTGAAGCGGCAGACTACGGAATACACGGAGATGCCATGAAAGTACTTCCGAAACTGATTGAGGAGATCAAGACCGTCCAATCATCTTAGGGTTCTTGATATGCTTTCCATTTGTTGCAGATTTTCTTACTTTCATTGCGAATTTTATTCCTTCCAAAAAGGAAGGATCATTTGAACCGCCATGTCAAAGCAATTGGTATTCAGCCTGGTTTTGATAATCACCATTGGGGTGTTCATGATTTCCGCCCTGCGGATCATTGACCGGTTCCGGCTGACCAGGCCCGCGTTTCCGGTCCGGAATATCGGGAAAAGGTTCCGGATTATGCTGAAAGTGGCTTTCGGGCAAAGCAAGATTTTCCGGAAATTCATTCCCGGACTTTTGCACGCGCTTGTTTTCTGGGGATTCCTGGTGATATTGTTCGGGAGCATAGAAATGGTGGTAGACGGACTCCTGGGAACGGACCGCATTTTCAGGGCCCTGGGTCCGGTTTATGATGCCCTCATCGCATTGGGGGATATTTTCGCTCTCATTGTCGGGGTGGCCGTGGTGGTGTTTTTATTCAGAAGATTGTTCCTGCATATCGGAAGATTTTCAGGAAAGGAAATGGGGACCGTTTCCCATCTGGACGCCAATATTGCCCTCAGTCTCATTTTGTTGCTGATGGTTTCCCTGATCGGCATGAACGGTTTTTATGTTTCCTGCAATATTGCCCAGGGCCGGGAGGTGCACGGACTCTTCCCGGTGAGTGCCATATTTGCCGGATGGGTTGCCGAAATGCCCCTTCGCAGTCAGCATGCCTGGCACGAAGCATGCTGGTGGGTACATATCTCATTGATTTTTGTATTTGCCAATTATCTTCCGTATTCCAAGCATTTCCATGTATTCATGTCGGTGCCCAATGTCTTTCTGAGCCGGCTTGAATCCCTGGGCAAACTGAATACCATGGAGGACATTACCCGGGAAGTGAAAATTATGATGGATCCTGACCGTGCTTTCGGGGCCACGGGAGAGAACCAGGAAGGGGAGGCCCCGCAGAGATTCGGGGTGCTTGACATTGAAGACATTACCTGGAAGAATTATTTTGATTCACTGGCCTGTACGGAATGTGGACGGTGCACTTCTGTGTGTCCTGCCAATCTGACCGGAAAATTATTGTCCCCGAGGAAGATCATGATGGATGTCAGGGCCAGAATGAAGGAAAAGGCACCAGGATTGATCGGGGAGGGCCGGGAATATTCCGATCAGAAGTCCCTGTTGAGGGGTTATGTAACCGAAGGAGAACTTTGGGCCTGTACAACATGCAATGCATGTGCCATGGAATGTCCGATCAACATCAATCAGCCGGAGCTGATCGTGAATATGAGAAGGTATCTGGTCATGGAGGAATCGGCCGCCCCGGGGGAGCTGAACAGCATGTTCCAGAACATTGAGAACAACGGAGCCCCCTGGCAATTTTCACGGGAAGACCGGATGCTCTGGGCCGAAGGGCAAGATATCCCCCTGATGTCTGATCAGTCCGCCAGGGGACATAAACCGGAATACCTTTTCTGGGTTGGAAGCGCAGGTGCTTTTGATGACCGGTATAAACAGGTGACCCGTTCCTTTGTCAGGATCTTGTCTTATCTGAATATTGATTATGCCGTCCTGGGAAGCGAGGAATCCTCAACCGGCGATGTAGCCAGAAGGGCCGGGAATGAAATGTTGTTCCAGATGCAGGCGCTTGCCAATATTGATATACTCAACGGTTATGGTGTCGAAAAAATCCTGACCTGTGATCCGCATGCATACAATACTTTTCTGAACGAATATCCTGATCTGGGCGGCAAGTACCGTGTTTTGCACCATTCCCGGTTCCTTGCACAACAGATCCGATCCGGAAAGCTGAGAATTGACCCCAATGCGTTCATGAACAACCGGATGACCTATCACGACCCTTGCTACCTGGGACGGATAAACGGGGAATACGATGCTCCTCGTGCCATATTACAGCAATTCTCCGCAGAGAAAACCGAGATGCCCAGAAACAGGAGTTTTGCCTTATGCTGCGGTGCGGGAGGCGGACAAATGTTCAAGGAAGCCGAAAAGGGTGAAAAAGAGGTTTTTTTGGAGAGAGCCGAAGAGGCCATGGCCACGGGTGCAGATATCATCGTGACCGCCTGTCCGTATTGTATGGTGATGATGACAGACGGACTCAAATACAAGAATGTTGAACAGGAGATCATGAACTTCGATATTGCAGAACTCGTTGCCAGGGCGCTTAAGCTTTGATGAACCGAAAAACCAAAAACAATATCATGGAAAACAAAAATTTAGTGAAAGGCGGCGAATTTCTCACCAGGGACTTTGCTCCGGATGAGATTTTCATTCCTGAAGAATTTGATGAAGAACAGAAAATGGTGGCACAGACCTGCGAAGATTTTCTGGAAGCCGAGGTGTTTCCGAACCTCGACCGCATTGACAAAAAGGAAAAGGGATTGATGCGGAGTCTGATCGAAAAAGCCGGAGAACTGGGCTTGCTGGCCATTTCGGTTCCGGAGGAATTCGAAGGATTCGGCCAGTCATTCGTTACTTCCATGGTCGCCTGTGAAATTATGGGTGCTGCCTATTCCTATGCCGTAGCATATTCATGTCATACGGGCATCGGGTTGTTGCCCATCCTGTATTACGGCAATGATCAGCAGAAGCTGAAATATTTGCCAAAGCTTTCTACCGGGGAATGGATCGGAGCATACTGCCTTACCGAGCCGGGAGCAGGATCGGATGCCAATTCCGCAACCACCAAAGCGGTGCCCGCCGAAGACGGCAAATATTACCTGCTGAACGGCCAGAAGATGTGGATCACCAACGGCGGATTTGCCGATGTATATACGGTTTTCGCCAAAATCGAAAACGATCGCGTATTGAGCGCCTTCATCGTGGAAAAGGATTTTCCGGGCATGGTCATCAATCCGGAAGAAGAAAAGATGGGCATCAAGGGCTCGTCCACCGTTCAGATTTTTTTCAATGACTGCAAGGTTCCTGCAGAAAATATACTCGGAAAGCGGGGAGAGGGATTCAGGATCGCCCTGAATATCCTGCATATGGGAAGGATCAAATTGGGGGCCAACGTGGTCGGAGCGGCCAAGCGGGCCATCAACCATTCTGTCCGTTACAGCAATGAACGGAAACAATTCGGCTCCCTGATCTCCTCTTTCGGGGCCATACAATATAAACTGGCTGAGCAGGTGATCAGGACCTTCGTTACCGAATCCACCGTCTACAGGGCCAGCAAGAATATCGATGAGGCCATTGCATATTATCTGGATGACCAGGGAATGGAAATGGGAAGAGGAACCATGGAAGCTTTTAATTTGTTTTCCATTGAAGCGGCACTCATCAAAGTATTTGCCTCGGAAACCCTTGATTATGTGATCGATGAAGCCGTTCAGATCCACGGAGGGATGGGATTCTCCTCCGAGATGGAAGTTGAACGGGGGTACCGGGACTCCCGGATCAACCGGATATTTGAAGGCACCAATGAGATCAACCGTTTGATCGTGGTGGATGCGGTCATGAAAAGGGCCGCCAGGGACATCATCCCGGTCTTCAGGCAAGCGGAAAGATGGATGAAGGAACTGCCCGGTGTACAGGTTGAAGAACCGTCGGGCGGGGATTATTACCAGGACCTGCAGGTCCGTATTAAAAATTTCAAAAAAGCCTGCATCATTCTTATGAAAGCCGCTTCCGACAAGTTTTCCCGAAAACTTGTTTTTGAACAGGAGATCCTGAATAACCTTTCCGACATGATAATGCAGGTATATGCTGCCGAATCCGCCCTTCTCCGGGTTAAAAAGATCGAAGGAATGAAAGGGCAGGAGCAGGCAGCTGTTTTGCGCGACATACTGGATGTTTTCGTATATGATGCAGCATTCAGGATCAGCAAATACGGCATGGATATCATTTATTCCTTTCCGGATCCGGAACGGGCAGCGGCATTGTCCGGGGCATTTGGGAAACTTGTTAGTACAGGTCCTGTCAATGTCAGGGACGCACGGCGCCGGATTGCCGGTAAACTGATCGACGAAAACCGGTATTGTTTCTGAACGGTGAAGGCCCTTCCTGCCCGTAAACCAGGCCTGTTGCCACCAAATATCAGGAAGTGATTGCAAAGTATTTGGAAATATATACTTTTGTAATCAATGAGATTTTGAACCAGGGCGGCATGCCGGAACGATGGTAAACCGATGAACAATTCCAAGGAAGACCTTGCCAAAGTCAGGGCGCTTGTTTTCGATGTAGACGGTGTTCTTTCAAGTTCCATGCTTTATGTTTATCCCGGGGGTGAACTGATGCGGTCCATGAACATTAAGGATGGTTATGCCATTCAATACGCGGTCAGGAAAGGGTATTCCGTAGCCATTATTTCGGGTGGAAATTCGGGGGCAATAAAAAAACGGTTCAGGCGATTGGGGGTCAGGGACATATATTTAAAATCCCACAACAAAAAGAAAGATCTGGAGGATTTTCTTTCCAGGCGGAAACTGAGCCATGAACAGGTATTGTACATGGGGGATGACCTGCCCGATTATGAAGTGATGAATGCAGTCGGGTATCCGGCATGCCCTGCAGATGCGGTGGAGGAGATAAAGGTCATTTCCAAATACATATCCGACAAACACGGAGGGGATGGATGTGTCAGGGATGTCATTGAGCAGGTTTTGCGGTTGCAGGAAAAGTGGATGGACGGAGATGCTTATCATTGGTAGTCCAAAACGAATACATGATCCATTTTCTACAACTTATCCGGTACAAGAACTTGCTGATCATTGCCGCCACCCAGTACATGATGCGCTGGTTCATTGTTTTCCCGATGTTGAAGGTCAACGGTTTTGAGCTGCAGACGGATCCCTTGAATTTTTTTCTGCTTGTATTGTCCACCCTGTGCATATCAGCCGCCGGTTATGTGATCAATGATTATTTCGATACCCGGACCGATATGATCAATAAACCCGGACAGGTGGTGGTGGGCACGAAGGTCAGGAGGCGGACAGCCATGCTTTTGCATGTTGTCCTGAGCACGGTCGGAATTGGTCTGGGCACCTACCTGTCTTTTTTTGCCGGTATCCCGGCCATGGCTTTTATTTTCGCATTGATTACCGGGATATTGTGGTTTTACCCGACCACTTATAATAGACAATTCCTGGTGGGAAATGTCATCGTAGCCCTTCTGATCGCTTTGGTGCCTTTTCTGGTGGTGGTTTTTGAGATCCCTTTGTTGAACCGGGAATACAGTGAATACCTGATTGCCACTCAGACAAATTTCAATCATCTGGCCGGATGGGTAGGGGGTTTTTCATTCTTTGCATTTTTAACCACCCTGATCCGGGAGATTATCAAGGATTCTGAGGATTTTGAAGGAGACCGTGCCTATGGAAGCCGCACAATGCCTGTGGTTCTTGGCATCAAAAGAACCCGGCAGGTTGCCGGTGTGCTGATCATTCTGGATATCCTTGCCCTGATATTCGTGTACATCCGGTACCTGATGGCCGATGGTTACGGGCATCCGGATTACATTACCCTGGTCTATTTTTTGCTGTTTCTCGTGTTGCCCCTGCAATGGCTTCTTTGGCTTGTGGTTACGGCCAGGGACAAAAAGCGTTTCCATCAGGCGGCCAATGTGGCCAAATTCATCATGCTGGCCGGCATCCTGTATTCACTGGTTGTTTTCCTGGATGTCCTGAAATAATTCCGGAGGTGCTATGTTGCTTGATCAATTGAAAGAATACAAAATCGTGCTGGCCACCCGGTCACCGAGAAGACATGAACTGATGAAAGGACTCCGGATCCCCTTTGAGGTCCGGATCCCGGAAGAGGATCCGGAAGAATTCCCGGGACATCTTGACCGGTACGGCATCCCTGAATACCTGGCCGGGCAAAAAGCCACAGGCATTGTGGCTGACGTCCCGCAGGGCACGCTTTTCATTACAGCCGACACCATTGTCTGGAGAAACGGCAGGGTGCTTCCCAAACCCTCGGACCGTGAAGAAGCCCGTTGCATGTTGAACGAACTTTCCGGGAACCGGCATGAAGTAATCACCGGTGTTGCCATCCGGTCATCAGAGCGCCTGCGTACTTTTCACAGTTCCACCTGTGTGTTTTTCAGGGAACTGAACCGATCGGAGATCGATTTCTACGTCGATCATTTCGAACCCTATGACAAGGCGGGCGCATATGGCATTCAGGAATGGATCGGCTATGCAGGGATCAAAAGGATCGAGGGATCATATTTCAATGTGGTCGGACTTCCAGTGCAGGAACTTTATGTTGAACTGGAACGTTTCATCAGTGAATGAGTTTCCGCCGGCCGGCCGGCCGGGTTGAAGGTTCGGGGCAGTAAAAAAATAAGCATATGAAAAAATTCCTGATTGTTTTTATGGTCTTTGCCGGCGTTTTACCTTTAACGCGCGCCGATGAGGGGTTCTGGTTTCCGCTCCTGTTGGATGAGACGGTCATTTCGCGAATGCAGGAAAAAGGATTGCGGTTGACGGCAGAGGACATCTACAGCATCAATCATGCAAGTCTGAAAGACGCGGTGGTGATTTTCGGGCGGGGATGCACCGGTGGAGTGATCTCCGAACAGGGGCTGGTGATCACCAATCATCATTGCGGACTGAGTTATGTTCAGGCGCACAGCACAGTGGAGCATGATTACCTGGAAAACGGATTCTGGGCAGGAGACAGGGATCAGGAGATACCATGCCCGGACCTCAGTGTGTCATTTCTGGTGAAGATCGAGGATGTGACCGACAGTGTACTGGTGGCAGCCGCCGGAGCCATCAACGAAGACAGCCGGCTCAGGGCGGTGAACGAGCGGATCCTGGAAATTGAGGAACGGGCCGTCAGGGACAATCATTATCAGGCTGATGTCAAACCTTTCTATTACGGGAAGGCATATTATCTTTTCCTGTATGAGTTATTCGGGGATGTACGGCTGGTGGCCGCTCCTCCTTCGGACATTGGCAATTTCGGAGGCAACACCGACAACTGGATGTGGCCGCGCCATACCGGTGATTTTTCCCTGTTCAGGATCTATGCAGACAATAACAACCGGCCGGCGCCGTATGATCTGGAGAATGTGCCCTACCATCCCAAAAAGTCATTATCCCTTTCCCTGGAAGGTTATGTGCCCCGGGATTTTACCATGGTCATGGGATATCCTGGCAGTACCCGCGAGTATGTGACCGCTGCAGAAATGGAATTGGAGACGGAACTTGCCATGCCGAAAAAGATCCGGGTTCGGTCGGCCAGGATGGAGATACTGGATTCGGTTATGAAGAAAGACGAAGCACTCAGGATCCAATATGCTTCCCGTTATGCGCATGTCTCCAACGGATGGAAAAAATGGATCGGCATGCTCCGGGGGCTGGACCGTACAGGGGCTGTGGAAGTAAAAAGAACACGGGAGGAAAAGTTCAGACAATGGATTGCTTCCGCACCCGGACTTGAGGCAGGATATGGCGGACTCCTGGAGAAAATCAGGACATTGTGTGACCATCTCAGTCATTTCGTGCTCCCCAATGAATATTATTATGAAGTGGTTATGGCCATCGAATTGATGGATTTCATATCCGTATTCGCGGTCAGGATGGAAATGCTCCGGATGGCGGATCCCGGTGAAGCGGAAAGAGAAAAGCTGGCCGCCAGACTCCGGCAGCTGGCCGGTGATTTTCACGACCGTTACCATGAGGGAACAGACCGCGAAATGTTTGTCCGCCTCCTGGAGATTTATCGTAAGGATATCGAACCGGAATTCCATCCCCCGGTTTTTGAATATATTGATGAACGGTTCGGGGGAGATATACGGAAGTATGCCGGCCGGGTATTCCGGAAAACCGTTTTTCTCAGGCCGGAGAAGCTAACCCGGGTGCTTGAACGTCCTGACCGGCATGCACTGAGGCTTTTACGGAAAGATCCTGCCTATGAGTTGTATACCGGATTCCGGAAGATCATGACAGACGTTTACCTGCAGTATGACCTTTTCAGGGAAGAACTGGATGCCCTGAACCGTTTGTATCTGGAAGGACTGAAGAGAATGGAAAAGGACAGGCTGTTTTATCCCGATGCAAATTTTACCATGCGTGTGGCATACGGACAGGTAAAGGGGTATTCTCCGGCAGATGCGGTGGAATACGGGCATTTCACTACTTTGGGGGGGATTATGGAAAAGGCCGATCCGGATGTTGACCATTACACTGTCCCCTCCAAATTACAGCAATTATACAGGGCAAAGGATTATGGCAGGTATGCCCCGGACGATACCATGCGGGTATGTTTCATTGCAGACAACCATACATCCGGCGGCAATTCGGGAAGTCCGGTCCTGAATGCCGGAGGGGAGCTGATCGGACTCAATTTTGACAGGAACTGGGAAGGCACCATGAGCGATTATCGTTACGATCCCCGTTATTGCAGGAACATCATGGTGGACATCCGGTATGTCCTGTTCCTGATCGATAAATTTGCCGGAGCTTCCCATTTGATCGATGAAATGGACCTGGTATACGAATAGAATGGTGAAGCCATGAACAAATTGTTCGTAAGGATCAACGGCCAGATCCTGATCGATGCAGGGCATGGCACTGTGCAGTTCCTGATCCGCCATGAGAACCGGCTGCCCGATGCCATTGTGCTTACCCATTCCCATCTGGATCATACCCTGGCCCTGGACTGGATCATCCAGAGTTACCACAAACAACACCGCAAACAAAAAAAGATCCCCCTTTACGCAACCCGCCGGTGCTGGGAAACTGTTGCCACTTCATTTCCACAGCTTCAGGACATCACCGCACACCGGGAGCTTAAACCGGGTATGCCGGTGACGCTTGAAGAAATAAAAGGCATGCACCTGACCGCTTTTCCTGTATTCCACGGGGACCGGTCGCCGGGCGCATCCATGCTTTTTTTCGAAACCGTTGTCGCCGGCGGGAAAAGATCCCGGGTGCTTTTTACAGGTGATGTCCTTTGCCCCCTGATGCGGGAACCGGATTATGAAAATCTGGCGGGAACAGAGCTTGTGTTTTCAGATGCCAACAACCGTTTTCCCTATCCCCCTTCGAAACACTGGAGCATATCCCCCAGGGGGCCTGACGGGACTGATTCCCGGATTTTAACCGGTTTCCGACGGGATTTATCACCTACTTACATGATAACCCAACATATGCAAACCGAAAGGGACAGGATAGTGCATGAATATTTCGACCGTTTCATTCAGGATATGAACCGGTCATGCCCGCTCAGTCTGCCGGAATTTGCCTTACGCCTGCAATGCAGGGAGGCTGATGCCCTCGGCTGCATTGCACGCATGCGGGTTCCCGCGGAAGGAGAGGTGATCAATTGGCCCGCCGTATGAATGAATTTATTTGACAAGGCCGGAATATTTTTCTCTGCCGGACAAATGTTTGCCCAGCCGGTATTTACGGATACCGTGGCTCTGAAGGAAGTGTTCGGGTGTCAATGTTCACAGAAACACGGGAATATACAGCATGCGGCCCACGGTGACCCTCCGGGGCGTCAGCGGTGATGAGCAGGGAAGGACCCTGGTGTTGATGAACGGGGTCCCCATGAACACATCGGATGAAGGCGGGGTAAACTGGAACCGGTTGAATCCGTACAGCATCGGGAAGATCGAGATATTTAAAGGGCCGGGTTCATCTCTTTACGGGAACAACGCCATGGGAGGTGTCATCAACATCATCACCAGGAAACCGGAAAAAGGGTTTGAAGCGGATGCAGGAATAAGTTACGGGACCTTCAATACCTTCAAACCGGAGTTGTGGATGGGGGGGAGTCCGGATCAACATCTGACCAGGTCCCTTTCCGGATTTTACCAGAGCAGCGACGGATACAACAACGTTCCGGAGTCCATGCGGGGCGACCCCGAACTGATCGCCTCGGTCCGTCCCGACCTGGTACTGATGACCTACGGATCCATAGGGGGCGCAGCGGCAACGTGTATTTATCGGCCGTGCCCTGGCACAGGACACAAAATTGCTACTGCTCGATGAACCCACTGCCAATCTGGATATCCGCCACCAGCTGGAAGTACTGGACTTGCTAAAAAAACTTTCCGGGGAAGGCAAAACGGTGATGATTGCCATCCATGACCTGAACATGGCCGTCAGGTACTGCAGCCGGCTGGTCATGCTGAACAAGGGAGAAGTCTTCGCTTCGGGTAGCCGGGAGATCCTCAGGCCGGCTACCCTGAAAAAACTGTACGGTGTGGACCTGGATGTCATCATGAACCGGAAAGATTTATATATTGTGCCCACAACAAAAAACCGGTGATGAACAAACTCAGGCCCATAGGTTACGTATGCAGCCGATTCAGGGAATATGCCGATCCCTATGAAATAAGAAAACATGCCTGTACCATCCGCATTCTGCCGGAATACAGCGAGGGTTTGCACAGGATCGGGGAACTGAAATTCCTGGATGTTGTTTTTTATTTACATAAGAGCCGGGGTTTTGAATTGAAGCAAAGGATCATCACCGGGGAGACAAAAGGGGTTTTTGCCTCCCGAAGTCCTTTCCGGCCGAATCCCATCGGCGTTACCCGGGTCCGGCTTCTGGAAAAAAAGGAAAATGAACTGGTAGTCTGGGGACTGGATGCCATTGACCGGACTCCCGTACTGGACATCAAAGCCATTGATACAACGTTCAATGGCGGAGAATCGGAAGAGGTCAGAGAATCCAAGCTGCTTGAGTATCCCCGCCTGGAAATTGTAAGATGGCTGCGGGAAGGGGACTTACAAAAGATCCTGCTTTACGCGGGAATGTTTCACGGGCATTATTGTCCCGGACTCGCCATCGGGGTCATGGCTTCATCCCTGGCCCTCAAGCAGATAATCAGTGTGCATGCCGATATCCATGACCTGCAGGCGAGGGTGAACATGCACAATTGCATTGCGGACGGCATACAGTTCACAACGGGATGCACCCTCGGCAAAAAGAACCTTGTGATCGGAAACGCGAACGGGCCGATAAATTTTTATCTGGCCGACCGGGAAGGAAACGGGATCCGGGTCCGGGAAAAACCGGGCATGAAAAAATTCCTGGAAGCGAAAGATCCTGTCTTCAGAAAGACTCCGTCGCCTGAGGAGGATGCAGAACATAAAAAACACATCCGTGATGTGGCCTTTGAGATGCTTGGATACAATACCGGGAAAATGTTCAGCGTCGAACCATCCTGATGTATGTTCCCGGAGAAATATGCATTTTTATGGAAAACAACATTCAGCTTCTTACCCTGACTGCCGCTTCCCTGGCCTTTATTCACACGATCCTGGGCCCCGATCACTATCTGCCTTTTGTGGTGATTTCCAGGGCAAGGAACTGGCCGCTCGCAAAAACCGTATGGGTGACTTTGCTATGCGGTACGGGTCATGTACTGAGCAGTTTTATCATCGGAATGATCGGTGTTACCCTTGGTTTGGGATTGAACCGGGTTGCAGCCGTGGAGGCGTTCCGGGGTGATCTGGCAGCCTGGCTGATCATACTGTTCGGGGCGGGATATATGACCTGGGGCATTTACAGGGCAAGGACCGGGCCCCCCCATACCCACAGCCACCTGCACAATGGCGGAGAGGTCCACGGACACATCCATACCCATTCCGGGAAGCATGACCACATCCACAACAAGACCCTGACTCCTTTCCTGCTTGTGGTCATTTTTGTGCTTGGTCCCTGTGAATCTCTGGTCCCCCTGCTGATGTACCCGGCAGCAAATCAGAGCATCTGGGGGATCATTCAGGTTGCCCTGGTATTTTCACTGATCACCGTGCTGACCATGCTGGCCATTGTGATCCTGCTGACCTTCTGGTTGAAAAAACTGCCTTTCGGGCGTCTGGAAAAACATATGCATACCATCGCGGGGGCGACCATTATGGTGAGCGGACTCGCTATCGTGTTTCTGGGGTTGTGATCAGGGGGCTGAGGGATCCGGGACCCTTTCTCCCCGGAGGACCGGGTCCTTGCCACCGGAAAGCCCAGTCAGGCGTACGTCGTAAAAAGTATTCCTTCTGGCCCCGGGCACCGGGAATTCAACAGGAACATAATGTTCCCCGTACCCCCTGGCCCGTTTTCCGCGGGCGGTTTTTTCCACCAGGACTTTTTGTTTCCCGCCCACCAGAGAGTTTCTGTATGCTCTTTTGCTCCGGCCGGATATTTCCCGGATGATCCGGCTTCTTTCTTTTTTGACCGGATCCGGGATTTGACCGGGCATGTTGGCGGCAGGGGTGCCCTCCCTGGGAGAATACCTGAAAACATGTATATGACCGAAACGGGCTTCTTCAATCACCTTGCAGGTCTGGCGAAAATCCTCTTCGGTTTCCCCCGGAAAGCCCGCCATGATGTCGGTGGTAAAATTGAAATCCGCATACCGCTTCCTGAATCCGTAGACAATGTCCATAAAGGAACGGATCGTATACTTTCTTTTCATCTTGCGCAGGATTTTGTCCGATCCGCTTTGCAGGCAAAGATGCAGATGAGGGGCCAATCCGGGATGTGCGAAAAGAGCGGAGAAATCCGGTCCGATCCTGTCTGCTTCCAGGGAGGAGATCCTTATCCTGAAGTCTCCTGTCTGTTCCAGGATCATTTTGACCAGATCCTCAAATCGTGTGTTTCCGTATGCGTATTGTTCCAGATTTACCCCGGTCAGAACAATTTCCCGGAAACCGGAATCAAGCACGGCGCGCAAATTTTTCAGGATATTTTCCGGGGGGCGGCTGACGGAACGTCCCCTGACGTGGGGAACAATACAGAATGTGCAGTAGTTGTCGCAGCCGTCCTGTATTTTGATGAAACTCCGGGTATGAAAGGTGTGGACAGCCGGTTCAAAACGGAAAACCCCGCCGGCCGGTTTCCCTGTGAATGGGGAATTCCCGCTGAAGTGTGATTCCACCAGCCCGAATATGGAACTTTTTTGCCGGTTGTTCACCTGGTAGGTGGCCGGACAATCATCTTTCAGCCATCCGGACCGGTTATTCACCACGCAGCCGGTTACCACGATGACTGCATCCCGGTTCCTTCTGTGGGCGCCTGTAACCGCCTGCCTGGATTTCCGGTCGGCCTGTTTGGTGACAGTGCAGGTATTGATCAGGTAAATGTCCGCTTTCTGATTGAAATCGACAATATCGTATCCTGAGCGGTGGAAGCGGGAAACCAGGGATTCGGTCTCAAACTGGTTCAGTTTGCAGCCCAGGGTCTTGAATGCAATCCGCCTGCGGTTTATGATCAGGTCAGAGCTCATCCATATCAAAGTTCCTTTTCATGAACTGGATCCTTTCCAGTTCGGGGGTATATTCCTTTTTGTTGGCAAGCAATCCACTGAAATCAGCAATACTGCCGTAGTTCTTCTTTTTCATCCAGGATTCCATGTCCTTCAGGATCACCCCGATCTGTTTGAGTCCGTTCCGGTACAGTATGGTACACAATTGAACGGCTGTGGCACCGGCCATGATGCATTTGATGGTTCCTTCCGCATCATGGATGCCCGTGGCTGCCACCAGATCGCAGTCCGCTTTTCCGGACAACAGGGCGATCCACCGCAGGGCCAGGGTGATCTCCCCCGGCGAGCTGTAATAGTTCCCGGTCACCGGTCTGACCTCATTGATATCGATATCGGGACGGAAGAAACGGTTGAACATGACGACCGAATCGGCTTTTTCCCCCGCCAGCGATTTGACCATGGTGAGCAGATTGGTAAAGTAGAAACCGATCTTGACCGCAACCGGCAGTCCGGTGCTTTTTTTGACTTCTTTTACAATTTGTATATATCGTTCTTCGATGCTCCCGGGTTCATCCTGGTCGCTGGGCGAAATGTTGATATTGAGCTCCAGCGCATCGGCTCCCGCCTGTTCGATCTCTTTGGCAAATTCGATCCATTTGGTGTGGGTAACGCAGTTAATGCTTGCAATGAGCGGGATTTTTACCGATGATTTTGCCTTTTTCAATTGATCAAGATATTTCTCCAGACTGTATTTGCCCGAGAAGCTTTTCACATATTCGCGTGCTTCCGGATACCAGAAATACATGCTGTCTTTTTCCAGCCTGGATTCAATCTCGGCGGAGATCTGTTCCTCAAAAAGGGATTTCAGGACCACGGCTCCGGCACCGTTTTTCTCACATTTACTGATGGCCTCCGGGTTGCCGGTAAGTCCGCTGCTGGATACAATAACGGGATTTCGCAGATCCAGTCCCATGTATTTTGTTTTCATGTTCATGATTCGATGTTTTGTGTGGATTCCTCTTTCAGGAATTTTCCGGTAATGTACTCAAACGCAGTGTCCAGATTCTTTTTTGCCCCGGCGGTCAGCTCTTCCTTCAGGTTCCATTGGTACCCACGTATATGCAATAACCAGGTTTCCGGCATTTTATTGTAAATATTGTTGCAGAGGGCCAGGATAAACGCGGGGGATGAGGCGTGCATGGTGAATTCGACGTGAGCGCCGGAGGGTTCGACCCGGGTGATCGAAATGTCTTCGATCTGCTCCGAGGAAGCGTCAATGAACAGGACCAGATCTTTGTTTGCAATGGCTTCCGCGTCTTCGATATTCAGCTGGTAGTTGGATTCCAGCTCAATGTTCCGGATTCCTTTCTCCCGGATCCACCGGCCGGCTTTCTGAATGAAAGCATCTCCCAGTCCGTCATCCTGCCGTCCCGGATTTCCGTAACCGTATAAGAGTATTTTCCCTTTGTTATACAAGTCAGGTTCTTTTCTGATCCAGCAATTGCTCATTGTGATCGAACAGGGAGACTTCCAGCGGCATTTTCCCCAGGGCATGGGTGGCACAGCTCAGGCAGGGATCGTAGGCCCTGATGGCCACCTCCACGGCATTCATCATGGGCTCGGTGATCTCCTTTTTGCCGGTCATGTTTTTCCTGGCGGCCTCCGTCACCGCATTGTTCATGGGTTGATTGTTGTTGGTGGTGGATACGATCAGGTTGGCCATGGTGATCTGATCCCGGTCGTTGACCTGGTAATGGTGGAAAAGGGTTCCGCGGGGCGCTTCCAGCAATCCGATCCCTTCATTCTTACGCGTCCCCTGTATGGTCAGCTCACCTTCCATCAGGTCGGGATCGTTCAGCAGCTCTTTCATCATTTCAGCCGCATGCAGTGTTTCAATGAGCCTTGCCCAGTGCATATGCAGTGACATATTGTTGGTTTTGCCGTTGGTATAGGCCTTGTATTCCTCGAAAGCTTTCTGGGCAAGGGGCGTGGGAATAAAATCCGCTGTATTCAAACGGCCCAGCGGCCCCACGGTGTACCAGCCGTCCTTTTTGCCCAGTTTTTTGAGATAGGGGAATTTCATATAACTCCATGATCTGACCTCTTCACTGATGTAATCGAGGTAATCATGATAGTCCACATCGTTCAGGATCTTTTTCCCTTCCGGGTCCACAGCCCGCAATACTCCGTGATACAGATCGAGTGCACCGTCTTTTCTGACCAGACTCAGGTGATTGGAAGGAAATACCGAGAAATTGTCCACCAGTTCCCTGTTTTTTTTGTGGTAACCCTTAAAGAATTCGATGGCTCTCTGGGACCACCCGATCATGTGGTCTGCATTGAAGGGGTCCTTCCCGTTCAGCAAAAGCTTTTTGTCTTCGGGGCTCAGATGTTTGTTGATGCCTCCGGGAATGGCTCCGGTACCGTGAATTTTCTTGCCGGCCGTGGCCCGGATCACTTCCTGCCCGAATTTTCTCATCATAACCCCCTGTACGGCCAGGTCCCTGTTTTCCATGGCAATCCCGATGATGTTCCGCTTCAGGGGATCGCCGTCAATTCCGAACAGCATATCCGGCGCTGAAAGATGAAAAAAATGAAGGGAATGGGACTGGAATATCTGTCCGTAATGCATCAACCGGCGCATTTTTTCTCCCGTGGGTGTGAGTTCCTCCCCGCTTCCTGCACCAACGATCTCATCGATCGCCTTGGCGGCAGCCAGGTGGTGGCTCACCGGACATATACCACAGAGTCTCTGGACAAGCACGGGGGTTTCCCAGAAGGGACGTCCCTGGACAAAACGTTCGAATCCCCTGAATTCCACAATGTGAAATCTGGACTGGACAATATTTCCTTCGTCGTCGATATGAATGGTGACTTTTCCGTGCCCTTCAACCCGGGTGACCGGGGATATGGTTATTTTTTTGGCCATTTTTGCTGATGTTTTTAATCAAATTTGAATACTTCATAGGGTAAATCTGCTTCCCTGCCATTTATGAGGGCAACCAGTGTTTCCCAGATCAGGCCGGCCCTGGGCGGGCAACCGGGCAGGAAATAGTCAATTTTGACGATCTCATGATTTGGATATATCCTGTCAAGCAAAATGGGGATATCTTCATCATTGGGCATGACCTGCTCGTGATTCTCTGTGACCGAAGGACCCAAAAGAAAAGCTTCATTCAGGCATTCCTTAACCGGTATTCCGTTTCTCATGGAAGGCAATCCCCCCATGATGGCACATTCCCCAAACGATACAAGGATCTTGCAGTTCTTCCTGAATTCATGCAAAACCTGGACATTTTCGGTGTTGGAACAACCTCCCTCGATCAATCCGATGTCGACGGGTTTGCTGATGTGCTTGATATCATTGATGGGCGATGCATTGAACTCCACCAATTCGATCAGATCCAGTATCTTTTCGTCAATATCCAGGATGGACATATGGCATCCGAAACAGCCGGCAAATTGTGTTGTGGCAACTACGGGTTTACTCATTTGAATGATTTTATGCTATTGTTTCTTTTTTTCAATGTCGCTTCCGATCGGATTGAGATCGTATTTTCTTTCCCCCATGGGCGTTCTGAATGCTTTGTTTCTCACCAGGATCGAGCCAACCGGGCATATCTCCATGGCTTTTTGGGCCAGTTCATCGCTCATTTCTTCGGCAAGAGCCTGATCGACCACCACTTCGGCCTTATGCCCTCTTTCGCGGAGGGCAAATATGCTTCTGCCCTGCTCGTCCTTGATGCCCCGGATACAGCGTTTGCACTGGATACAGCGGTTTTGTTCCTTGATGATCCTGGGGTATCCGGCGTCAACGGTCCGTTTAGGGAACATATAGGGGAACCGGGGAACCGTCATCCGGAAGCGGTAGGCAAGGGCCTGCAATTCACAGTTCCCGCTTTTTTCGCATGAGGGGCACAGGTGATTCCCTTCCACGAACAGAAGTTCAACAATGGATTTTCGCAGGTTGAGCAGTTCATCCGTATCACTCTCGACTTGCATGCCCTCTTGTACGGGCGTTGTACAGGCAGTCATCAGCCTTTCGTTGACCTTTACCGTGCAGATCCTGCATCCGGCCTTGGGTTTTAGCCCTTCTTTGTTGCAGAGGGTCGGAATGTAAATCCCGTTTTCTTTGGCTGCATCCACCAGAAACTGGCCTTCATTCGTGGTACATTCCTGCCCGTCGATGGTGAATTTTATTTTTTTACTCATGACAAAATGTGAATTTCAATGATAACAAATTAGATAACCGGGGTTCTTCCGGTCGCCTCGCATGCTTCCCGGATGGCATCCGACAGATCAAAACCGCCGTCGAAATCCTTGTTCATCTGAATATTCTCCTCGTATAGGTTTCTGAAATTCTTGATGCTGGAAAGGATGGGATTGGCGGCGGTCTGTCCTAGTCCGCACCGGTTCGCTCTGGTCAGTCTGCCCCAGTCAATGAGTTCGTCAATATCCTGCATGGTACCTCTCCCTTTCAGTATCTTGCTGAGTTTTTGCTCAAGCAGGACGGGAACGATGCGGCAGATGGAACATGCTCCGCAGGATTCCTCAATAAAAAAACGGGTAAAATTCAAGACGACATCCCTGATCAGATCCCTGGATTTGTTGAATATGATAAATGATCCTCCCGTTGACAGGTCCTCATACCCCAGAATTCTCCGGAATGCACTGGGATTGAGCAGGGTGCCTGAAGGGCCGCCAACCTGGACCGCCTGTACTTCCCTTGCGCCCACCATTTCCAGAATTTCGTAGATGCTGAATCCCCATTCGACTTCATAAACACCCGGGTACCTGCAATCGCCGCTAATGCTAAGCAATTTTGTCCCGGTTGATTCCGGGGTTCCCAGCGAATTGTACCAGTCGCCACCCCTGAGCAGGATCTTAACCGCGGAACAAAAGGTTTCCACATTGTTCACCACGGTCGGTTTTCCGAGATATCCCCTTTCAACCGGGAAGGGAGGCCGGTCACGGGGTTCCCCTCTTTTGCCTTCGGCAGACTCGATCAGGGCCGATTCTTCTCCGCATACATAAGCTCCCGCACCATACTGGATCCTGATGTCGAAATCAAACCCCTCCAGTCCGGCTGCATTTTTCCCCAGCAGGTTTTCATTCCGCAATTTATCCAGCACATGGAGTAGGTATTTTTCGAGGTATTTATATTCGTAGCGGATGTACAGGATGCCTTCCCGCGCGCCCACAGCATAGCCGGCAAGGGCCATGCCCTCGAAAAGCAAATCCGCGTGCTCGGTCAGTATGACCCGGTCCTTGAAAGTCCCCGGTTCTCCTTCATCCGCGTTGCAGAATATATATTTTATTTCGCCTTTGCTCTTCCGGCAGAACTCCCATTTGAGTCCGGTCGGAAATCCGGCACCTCCGCGTCCCCTGATCCTGGATTCCTTGATCTCATCAATGATTTCCCCGGGTTTCATCCCGGTGGCTTTTTTCAGACAATCACCCGGAGTATGATCATAATCCAGCACCGGTCCCCTCTTTCTGATGTGGTTGTTGATCACCGATGCGATCATGGGATGGCTGTTGTTCCCGTCACCCAGTCCCTCGGACAATATATCTTTCACAGCCTTGTGGTTGTGAATGTCCCGGATGATCTCACGGACACGGTAGGGGGTCAGATTGGGAAACACTTCCCAGTTGATCAGAGCGGCCGGTTCCTGATCGTTCATTCCGATGTCCGATGTCTCGAACAACCCGATGAGTCCGTCTTCGGTCACATTCCCTGCCCTGATGCCGGCTTCTTCTTCAAATGCTTTCAGAACCTTGTCGCCGCCCATCATTTTGGCGACCACACTGTTGTTGAGATAAATGGTATATTTCCCTGTCGGCTTTGAGGTAAAAAAATGATAGAAAGACATGGTTTGCCTGACCCCGGCTTCTGATATTCCCGTTTCCCGGGCGATCATGGAAATGTTTTCCTTCGTGATGCATCCCTGGGAACGCTGCATGTCGATCAGCATGTCCAGCAGGCGGGTTTTGTTTTTCCCGTACTTTTCAATGGTATTTGTCATTGTTGATCTTGTTTGACCCTGGTTTTGCTTACCGATTCTTCTTGATACTTGTTGACAAAATATATGAGGTTTACCAGCTCGTGTTCAATATTGAAATTATTGATGATCATATCCTCGGTGCTTTTAAACTTGACCGGTGTGAAGTTCAGGACACCCTTGATCCCTGCAGCCTTGAGCAATTCAAGCGTTTGCTGCGCGGCCATATCGGGTACGGCGATGATGGCCACCTTGATGTTGTTCTCATGGATGAACCCGGGAAGTTCTTCGATGGGTCTGACCGGAATGCGTGCATCCGCGTTGAATTTCTTGCTGTCGATGTCGAATCCGGCCGAAATCCTGATCCCGTCCTTGTGAAAACCGTTGTAATTCAGAATCGCTTCTCCTATTCTCCCGATCCCTACGATGATCACCTTTTGGATATTATTGGCTCCAAGAACATCATCGATCTTATTGATTACATTGTCGATCAGATAGCCTCCTTTCTGGTTCCCGTTGATATCAAAAAGCCCGAAATCCTTCCTGACCAGTGAAGCGGATATCCCCAGGGGATCGGCGATGTTATCGGAAAATACCCGCACGAGTCCGAGTGACTTGAATCTCTTGAGAAGGTGTTTGTAACTGAGCAACCGGTATATCCTGTTCTGAACGGTCATGTTGTACCTGAGGATCGTTTTTTGGTTGTTATGCATGTTTATATGTGATGCCTGTAACAAAAAACATACAGATAGTATCACAAAATTAAATGAAAGTCACAAATATATACTTATTTGCCAATAAAAAAAATACTTTTCACCGGCAACAGGGAAGCCCGGTAAATTTAGAAAGGTTATAAATTGAAATGGGGAAGCTCCGGACATTGCATGCGTCTGCACTACAAACTTTTAAGTCTGTTCATCGAGAACAGCTCGTCCCCCCTTCTGATCTCGGCATGCGGGCAACCAACCCGGTTGCAGACACCGATGCAATTGCTGAAGTCACCGTTTTTTTCGGCGAACAGCGTAACCATATGTCCTCCGCAATCACATGGGGAATATATGGGCAGTGGGGCGTTGCATACGGGGCATGAAATTTCAAGCAATTCACCTTCGACAAGTTCAACGTCCAGACAGACCCTGGCTTTGTCACCGCATACCGGGCTCAGGGCAATCTTTCCCTCCCGGCCGTTCTTTTTCCGTACCTTGAGCAGGATGCCCCCGAAGCCCTGGAAAGTGGCTTTTCCGGCGATCAGGTTATGTCCGTTGGGACAATAGCATTCCTCGACTACGTAACGTTCCTTGTGCCGGACCGGCTCCTTTCTTTTCCGGATGCCCGGGAAACGCAATTTTCCGCTGGAAGTGAATCTCGACATTATATTGGTTTTTTGATTTTCCTGTTTATGCTGGCCCTTTCCTTTGCGATCCTGCGAAGATGCCCCGACAATTGCCTGCAAATCAGGTAAAATTTGCTTTGTAATTCAGGGGACAGATTTTTATCGAATTCCCCCCATGAACTGATCTGAACAGCAAATATCTCAATAATTGCCGGTATTTCCAATCCGGAAGATTTTCCCAGGCTGATGGCGGTGTTGAAATTCAGATCGTGTTGGCTGGACAGGTGCAGGGTTTCCCGGAAAGATCCGGGAGTGAAATGGTGTACAGTGCCCGGTTTACCTTTTTTGTCCAGCAGTGCATCGATAAATACCGCTTTCCCGAAACCTTTGATGGTTTCCAATATCTCGAGACCGCCTACCCCCATGGTCTCATACACCACCCCCGGGATGCGATGGAATTCTTCCAGGTTTTTCACCACCCGGGGCCCGATGCCATCGTCTCCGAGAAACTCGTTCCCGGTCCCCACAACGATCATTTTGTTTTTCTTCCTTCCCATTCGAATATATCTAAGTTAATCATTTAATATTTAGCACGTTATAATGTCAACTCAAATGCTATGGCTTTTTGCTGCCGGCTTCCCGCATGCTGTCCGTGGTCCTGGCCGGCGAACCCCCATCCGTCTGCAACCGGCGGCCTGCCGCCGGACTGGTGATGGGGGTTTCAGGCGGGTATGGGTTGATGCATCAATGATTGTTCCTTTTCACGGTATCGATAACCTGTCCGTTTACATCCCGTATCACCAAAGTCAGGGGCATATTGCCCGGAAGATGGTGGGTGGCACATGAGAAACACGGATCGTATGCCCTGAATGCCATTTCGATCATGTTGAGCGTTTCGCCGGTCACTTCTTTCCCTTTTTCAATCAATCCCTGTGCGGCCTTTTTCAGCGACATACAAATGGGTGCGTTGTTGTTGGTGGTGCCTACAATGATATTTACCCTGGTGACCATCCCGTTTTCATCTGTCCAGTAATGATGGGTCAGGGTTCCTCTCTGTGCTTCCACGATTCCCACCCCTTCGGAAGGTGTATTTTCAGGCGGTGTTCTGAGCTTATCCCCGGTAATTTCGGGATCTTTTGCCAGTTCCAGGCATCTTTCCGAAGCATACAGTAATTCCACCAGCCGTGCCCAGTGCATGGCCAGCGTGGCGTGGACGGGTTTCCCGCCCAGGGTTTCGAACATTTTTTCATATTCTTCCTGAGCCAGGCGGGTGGCCATGCCGTCGGCGGCGTTCAGACGGGAAAGGGGAGTGGCATGGTAGACACCAGAGTCCTGACCGTCCACAAAGCCTTTCCACCCGATCTTTTTCAGGAAGGGGAATTTCAGATAGCTCCAGGGTTCGACCCGTTCGGCCACGAACTCCCGGTAATCTTCCGGTGCGTATTTGCAATGCTCTTTTCCTTTGGTATCCACCACACGGACCTTTCCGTCGTAAAAATTGACATGATTGTTCTCATCTACCAGGCCCATTGAATGCAGGTTAAGTGAATAAGGCCCTTTGAGGATCAGGTTTGTATATTTTTCATTGGACAGGACCACGTCATTGAACAGTTTCAGGGAAAATTGGGAGAATTCGACAAAACCCTGCGCTTGTTTTTCAATATTCTTCCTTTCCTCTTCCCGGAGCCCCTTCCTTACGCCCCCGGGGATGTTCAAAACCACATGGGTCTGGTGGCCTCCCAGCAGTGCCTGGATCTCCTGTGCGATCCTGCGTTGTTTGATCACTTCGGTGCCGATCTCTTTTCCAACCTTTCCGATCACGCCAAGGATGTTCCGCTCCGAGGGCTTTGCACCGGGCCCCAATACAAAATCGGGGGCGGCCAGCGCATAAAAATGGGCAATGTGACTGTGAATGAAATGGGCCATGTAAAACAGCTCCCTCAGCTTCTTCGCGGTGGGTGGGGGATCCGCACCGTAGACCGCATCCGCAGCTTTGCCCGAGGCCATGTGATGGCAGCCCGGACAGACCCCGCATATTTTGGTGACGATCTGCGAGAGTTCTTCCACCGGCCGGCCTTCGCAGAACTTTTCAAATCCACGGAGTTCGGGCACCTGGAAATATACGTTTTCAACACCGCCTTCCCCGTTCAGGAATATCTCGATCTTGCCGTGCCCTTCCAGCCGTGTTATGGGATCAATGGTAATTCTCTTCATCCTGGAAAAATTTTTGCATTAGCACAATTCAGATCATCTTGCGCCGGAGGATCGAGCCGGGCAGACTGAAACGGTAAAAGGTGCCTGCCGGGTCGACAATGCCTTCGACGATCTTTTGGATCTCTTCTTCATCGTTTGCATCAATCATGGTGCCGATGGCCGACATCATTTTGGCACCCGGATCGACCATTTCCGGAGGCGGACCGTAACAACCCCTGCAGGGAGCATTGCCCTTGATACACCGGTATCCGCATCCGCCCCGGGTGGCCGGACCCATGCATATGATCCCCTGCTCCAGAAAACAGGTTTCTCCGTCATCCTCCACTTCCCAGGGCCTGTGAAACTCCCTGATTGTTTTGTTTTCCGTTTTGATCCTTTCGCATTCATCACACTGGGTTTTGTCAAGCGCTCCGATCACACTGCCTTTGGGCGGCAGTTCATCCCCATTCACAATCGCTGAAAAAACTTCCAGCAGTCTTTCCGGCTGGGGCGGGCACCCAGGAAGGTAATAATCCACATCGACCACCTGTCCCAGTGTGCGCACATCGTTGAAGAATTCCGGAAGGGTCAGTTCCCCTTCCTCGACACTGACCTTTGGTTCCGGCCTGAGCTTGTCAGGGTTCACGGTGGATTCAGTATCCTCATATACCCGCCGGAAGATTCCTTCCCGGTTGGAAAAATTCGCGAGTCCGGGTATCCCCCCCAGATGTGCGCAGGAACCATATGCCACCAGCATTTTTGATTTTTCCCGCAGCAATCCGGCCAGATGAAGATTTTCGCTGTTCCTGACCGCCCCGTTGTACAAGGTGATGTCTATTTCGCCATCTTCCATGGCTTCTACATCCTTGTACTTGGTGTCCAGGGCAATGGGCCAGAAAACAAGGTCTGCGGCATCCACAATGTCGTACAGCTTTTCATGTACATCCAGTACGGATACACAGCATCCCCCGCAGGCAGCTCCCCAGTATACCGCTAGCTTTAGTTTGCTTTCCCCTTTTTTTCCCATTGGTTTCCTTTCCTTTATTCCGGTGTTTGAATGACCTCTTTGATCTTACAGGGCCCGAGCGACCTGACCGTTTCCGCCATATCATTGGCAAGTTGTGCGAACTGTTTTCCTTCGCTGGCACTGATCCATGCCAGGCGCAGCCGGTCCTTCTCGATTCCCATTTGCTGAATGTATTTCTGCAGCAAGTGATATCTTCTCAGGCACTTGTAGTTGCCTTCGTGGTAATGGCAGTCCCCGGGATGACATCCGCAGATCAGCACACCGTCGGCGCCTTCCCTGAATGCCGTCAGCACGAAAGTCGGCTCCACCCTTCCCGAACACATCACCCGGATGATCCGGATGTTGTCGGAATATTTCATCCTGGATGTCCCGGCCAGGTCCGCTCCCGTGTAAGAGCACCAGTTGCAGAGAAAAGATACGATTTTGGGTTGATGGCTCATGTCCGGTTATTTGGTTTTTGTTTCAGGTTTCCAGTTTGTCCAGGGCATTTTCCATATTCATCAGTCCGGTAATCTGGGAAAGGATCTGCTGGTCGGTGAAATGCCTGCTCCTGATCGCCCCGGTAGGGCAAGCAGATCCGCATGTACCGCAACCCTTGCAGAGGATCTCGTTGACCACCGAGACCTTTTTCTCTTCATCAAAGGATATGGCCTGGTAGGGACAAACCCGGATGCAAGTCTGGCAACCGCAACAAAGGTCCTCGTCGGTCACCGCCGTGGTGAGCTCAACCACAACGGATCCGCACCGGATGGTCCCCAGTATCCTGGAAGCGGCCGCTTTGGCCTGTGCTACGCTGTCTGTTATGTCCTTGGGACCCTGGCAAGTACCCACGATATACACTCCGTCGGTTGTGGTCGCCACCGGATCCAGCTTGGGATGCCTTTCGATATAAAAATTGTTGCCGCACATGCTGATGCCCACGCTGTGGGCAATGCCTTTCGCGTCATCCTGTGCTTCCACACCGGTCATCAGAATGACCAGATCAGCCGGAACGGTAATATCCTCGCCCGACAGTCTTTCATGCATCTCAACGGTCATCCGGTGATTTTCCCCGGGACCGGATTCCCTTATGACCGGAAAGTCTTTTTTCTGGTCGAACATCAGGAACATGACCCCCCTCCCGGCGGTGTCGGAATACATTTCCTCGCAGCCCTTGCCGAAAGACATCATGTCGGCATATGCTTCATATACATTTGTTCCGGGAAGTGCCGAGCGGATCTGGATGGCATGTTTCAGGGCGGTCATACAGCAGGTGCGGGAGCAATATTCATGAAAATCCGGATTCCTGCTGCCCACACAATGGATGATCATGACGTGCCGGGGCGTTTTGCCGTCATGCGTTTTTATCTCCCCCTGCCTGAGCATTTCTTCAAATTCCAGTGAGGTGATCACATCCGGAAGTTTTCCATAGCCGTATTCACTGATGGGAGATGGATCAAAGGTTTTCAGACCGGTGGCCACCACAATGTTCCCGAACCGGATTTTTTTGCCGGAATCATTCCCTTTTTGTTTGACCGTGGTTTCGAAATTCCCCACATAACCGTATATCTCATCTGGTTCCGCGTTAAGAAACACCTGTATGTGGGGATGGTGGACGGTTTTTTTGATTTTGGCTTCCAGAAGCCGGGCGGCGCCGGACATGTGGGGAAAGGTCAGGTCCAGTTTCGCCATTATGCCCCCGAGTTCTCCGGATTTTTCGACCAGGTAAACCCTGTTGCCGGTATCAGCGATGTCCAGTGCCGCGGTGAGTCCGCTTACACCCCCGCCGATCACCAGAGTGGCCGGATTGATCTCCACCGAGCGTTTGTCCAGGGGGTCATGGAAATTTACCCGGTTGACCGCTGCCGCAACCAGCGATTTGGCTTTCCGGGTGGCCCCATCCCGGTCGGAGTGCACCCATGAAACCTGTTCCCGGATGTTGGCCATTTCGAAAAGGTACGGATTGAGCCCCGCGTTTTCCAGGGCTTTCCGGAAGGTTATTTCGTGTATTCTGGGAGAACAGGCGGCCACCACCACCCGGTTCAGATTGTGCTCCCTGATGTCGTTGGTGATGAGTTCCTGCCCCGGATCGGAACACATGTATTTGTAGTTTTTGGAGATGACCACATTGGGAAGTTTTTCGATCTCTGCGGCCACCGCCTCCACATCAACCATTTTGGCGATGTTGGAACCGCACCAGCAAACATATACACCAATTCTTTTTTCTTCCATGGGTTCTTGTTGGATATTGTTTTATTCGGCCGTGGCCAGACTTAGTTCGGGTTCTTTGGACAGGGCCGCCTGTTTCAGGTTTGAAAAAGCAACTGCAAAGGAACGGTACAGGAAATGTGTCCATTTGCCGAACGGGACCAGTATCAGTCCCCACTGGGCAAGAATAATGATGTGTGTCATGTACAGCCAGAAATGATTGTTCAGCAGGTCGAGGTCGATGAACAACCGGACCATGAATGCGGTCAGCCCCATCAAAAACAGCCAGACAATAAAAAACCAGTCCGTTTGATGCGAAAATTTGTTCATTTCCCTGGATTTACTGAAACGGCCGGTCATCAGGATGAACGTGAACACGAATACGAGTCCGCCTGTAACATATCCCAGCCGGATGATGAACTGGTTTTCAGTTCCGAACCAGTTAAAGAACACGGTAATGACCAGAAGTCCGAGATAACCGGCCACCACCAGCAGATGAGACAGCCAGCGGAAGGTCTGCCGGTCACATTTCAGGGTTTTGACCTGGCTGAACATGTGGATGAACAGGTCCCCGATGGCTTTGATATAATCGGTGACAGGGGCCCTGGCCCCGGGTTTGATCACCGTAAAACAGAACATCCTGATGATGTTGGGCAGCAGGATGAGGGCAAAAACCCCCGTGATCAGCGTGAATTCGAGCCGGTGTCCGAAATGCATTACCGCCTGGTGGTCAAAACCCAGGGAAAAGGCGGCGGCCAGAATGCCCGCGGCTACCAGGACCATGGCCACCACCGTGGCGGTAAGCGACCTGAAAAACAATCCGGACAGTCCGGTCCAGTCATACCGGGTAATGAGCCATCTCCGGGCGGCCATCATCAGTTCCCCGGGATTGGCATCACGGGGGCAGGTTTCAGTGCAATCACCGCAGTAATAACACATCCAGGGATCGGTGCTGGCGGTCAGTTTGTCCTTCAGTCCCATCTGGATATAACGGATATCTTTTCTGGGAAACAGGAGTTTCCTCTCTGTCAGCGAACAAACCGCCGTGCAGTTTCCGCAGTGATAACATTCATTCCATTCGCTTTTCCGGCCCAACCGGTCCAACTCATTTTTGAAACCGGGATCGATCATATTGCTCATGATGATTTTTCTTTATGAAGTGTTGACATATCCAGGGCATTCTTCAGTATGGTTTGCAGTTCCATGTCCCTGACGTTTTTGTGCACCCGGGACCGCATGATGCTTTGTATTGCCTTTGATGCTGCAGCCGATGCCTGGGCGACCGTATCGGGGATGTCCTTAGGCCCCTGGCAGAGTCCGGCCACATGGATCCCCCCGGCAAATGTGCCCACCGGGTCGGTATCATGGTTTGATTCGACAAACCATCCGTCGGGATCCGTTTCAATCCCCAGCATTTTGCTGATCTCCCCTGCATCCGCCACCGGTTCGAGTCCGGCCGCCAGGACCACCATATCCACCGGCACCTCCAGCAGGCGCTGATTGATGATGTCTTCGCTCCTGACCACGAGTTTGCCGTCTTTCTCTTCGACTTTGGCCGACTTCCCACGGATGATATGGACCCCTTCATTTTTGATCCTTTGGTAAAATTCTTCGTATCCTTTTCCGAAGGCACGCATATCAATGAAGAACTCAAAAACATCGGCACCGGGAAGCTTTTCCTTCACAAGGTGTGCAAGTTTGAGGGTATACATGCAGCATACCCTCGAACAGTATTTGTTGTAATTTTCATCACGGCTGCCGATGCAATGGATCAGTGCCACGCTTTCCGGTTCACCGGTTTCCGGAGAAAAGATCCGGTTGCCTTTTTTGTCCTCCACCCGGAACCGGATGTTTCCTTCGGTGGGTCCCGAAGCATTGATAAGTCTTTCGAACTCGAGGGAGGTAACCACGTTGGCATACTTCCCGTAACCGAAATTCTCAGCGCGTCCGGCATCGAATAGTGTAAAACCGGTGGCCACGATGATGTTGCCCACATCCAGGTCGATTACCTCGTCTTTTTCATCCAGGTTTATGCAGTCTTCCACCGGGCATACTTTTGCACACACTCCGCATTTGCCTTTCCTGACATAGGTGCATGCGCCGGCGTCAATAAGGTATTTGTTGGGGACTGCCTGGGGGAAGGGTATGTAAATGGCCTTCCTCAGACTGGTGCCGGCATCGAACTCACTGGGGGCACTTGCCGGGCATTTTTCCGAACAGGTTCCGCAGGAGATGCATTTTGACAGACTGACCCTCCGGGCTTTTTTGAGTATACTGGCCTTGAAATTGCCCGGTTCTCCGTCAACTTTCTTCAGTTCCGAATAGGTAAGCAATTCGATGTTGGGATGCTGTCCCACTTCCACCATTTTTGGTGTCAGGATGCAGGCGGCACAATCCAGGGTGGGGAATGTCTTGTCGAACATAGCCATATGACCCCCGATCGTGCCGGTGCGTTCCAGCAGGTACACTTTGTATCCCGCGTTGGCAATTTCCAGTGCGGCCTGGATGCCGGCGATGCCTCCGCCCACCACCAGTGTTTCCGGCCGTACATCATTTTCTTCCGGCACGGCCGCAAATTCGAAGGGGACCCCGAGTACAGCGCAGGCAATGACAGCCTTGGCCATTCCGGCATCTTCTTTCGTGGTTGCATTGACTTCCCGGAAGCTGGCCAGCCATATGTTTTCCGGATTTTTTCCGGCCAGTTTCATGATCCCGGCAAAAAGGGGTTTGATGTAGCCGGGCCTGTCCCCGGCCAACACCAGCCGGTCAATGTTTTCTTCCCGGATCCGGGCGGCCATCCTGTTTTTATCCGGCAGGGGAAAATCCTGATGTTTCCAGACGGTCTTCACGCTGCTGAGCCCCTGTGCAAATTCAACGAGATCATTCAGGTCCGGCCCCTGAGGGTGTCCGTTGGTATGTTTGCAAAAGAAAACGGCTGTATTTTTCAATTCGGACATATTGAATGATTGAATTTTACTCGTGATTGGTGGAAATGAGACAAAAACATTAAAAACATTTGTGAAATCAAGGGGAAAGACAGTACATGTATTATTACATTTTTCACATTAAATATAGTTTTTTCAAATGCGTCACACAAAACTTCCGGGCATATTACATCTGAAATATGCGCAAAATGTAATTGATATAAATTAAAATTGATCATCATTTGATCCCTTTATGAGAAAGCCAGTACAAAATTTTTCCAATATGTTGAAAAAAAATCAGAAATGAACTAATTTTTGGTACAAATTATCTCATGACTTCATCCAGGAACATCAGCCGCCTTTTGCAGTACCGCATCAGTCTCTTGAAATTCAGGGAACTGGGGTGAAAAACCATATTTTCATACAGCACCTGCAACCTGCTCGTACGGCTGGGCATACGGGGCATCATGAATTTTTCCCCGGTCATTCTCAAGGCTCCTTCCCATGTGTTTATAAACAACATAAGCATAGGCAATGAGCTGGAGAGCCTGATCTATGAAACCATCAATAACTGAATTTGCCCCGGGTCCATATTCCGCACAATTTGATAATTTTACACCGGATTTTTCGTTTCCATACATTATGCGGGAAAAAAGCGGGAGAACCGCGTACAGGGTTGTTGTGAAGGGCCTGGTACAGGGAGTGGGTTTCCGTCCTTTTGTATATCAGCTGGCCCGCAAGCATTTGCTGGAGGGATGGGTGAGGAACACCAATGAGAGTGTCCGGATCCATATACAGGGGGAGGATCATGCCATAAAGGCGTTCCTGTACGACCTGGAATCCGCCCCGCCTGTTGCTGCCAGCATAGATTCGGTCACCCTGGAAGAGTCCGTTGCCGGCCCCATGCATGATTTCATCATCGCCCGGTCAAAGGGGGAATCGGAACAGGTCACCCGTGTGAGTCCGGATATCGCGGTTTGCGCCGAATGCCTCCCGGACATGCAAACCCAACCACACCGCGAAAATTACCCTTTCATCAACTGCACTCACTGTGGCCCCCGGTTTACCATCATCGAAGACCTGCCTTATGACCGGGAAAACACTACCATGCGGAAATTTAAAATGTGCCCGGTCTGCCGTTCGGAATATGAAGACATTGAGGACCGGCGTTTCCATGCACAGCCTGTGGCCTGCAATGTGTGCGGACCCGTTTACCGGCTGTATGAAGAAGGAATGCAAACCGAAAATTTTGATAAAATCCTGGCCAGGGTGAGCCGCCTCCTGGGCAACGGCGGCATACTGGCGGTTAAGGGACTGGGAGGGTTCCACCTGGCCTGTGATGCATTGAATGAAGAGGCTGTGGCCAGACTCCGCGACGGGAAGATCCGGGAAGAAAAACCTTTTGCCGTCATGTTCAGGGATATTGAAAGCCTGACGAAGTTTGCCCGGGTCAATGATGTGGAAAGTGAAATCCTGAGTTCCTGGCGGCGGCCCATTGTGATCCTGCCCGGAAATAATAAACCACTTGCACCTTCGGTCAGTGTGGGTTTCGGGACCATCGGGGCCATGCTGCCCTACATGCCTTTCCATTATGCCCTGTTCAGCCATCTGGATCTCCCGGCCCTGGTGCTGACCAGTGGGAATCTTAGTGACGACCCCATCGTAACGGACAATGAAACGGCCCGGAGAGTGCTTCTGCCCATTTCGGATGCATTGCTGGAATACAACCGTGACATCAGCAACCGCACCGATGATTCGGTAGGGCTGGTGGCCCGCGGGAAAATGCGGCTTATCCGCCGTTCCCGGGGATATGTCCCCTCTCCGGTCACCTTGCCTTACCGTGTGGAAGGGATCCTTGGCACCGGGGCGGAGCTGGTCAATTGCTTCTGCATCGGCAAGGATCATCAGGCCATCATGAGTCAGCACATCGGAGACTTGAAAAATTATGAAACCTATGCATTCTACCGGGAGACCATCGCTAAATTCAAAAGACTTTTCCGGTTCGAATCTTCGCTCATCGCCCACGACATGCACCCGGATTATCTGTCCACAACCTACGCGCTGGAATCGGATGTTCCCCGCACGGCCGTCCAGCATCATCACGCGCATATCGCATCCTGCATGGCAGAAAACGGTATCGACGAAAAAGTGATCGGCGTGGCCATGGATGGAACGGGTTACGGAAGTGACGGAAAGATCTGGGGCGGGGAGTTCATGGAATGTGATCTCCGGGATTTTGAAAGGACTGCGCATTTCAGGTATATTCCCCTTCCGGGAGGGGATAAGGTGATCCATGAGCCCTGGCGGAGCGGACTCGCGTATTTGTACAGTGTGTTCGGGGAAAAGGTCATGGAAATGGATCTTCCGTTTCTGAAGAAGATCCCTTCCGCACGGGTTCGGATGGTCATGGAGTCCATGCAAAAAAAGATCAACTGTCCGGAAAGCTCAGCCGCAGGCCGGCTTTTCGATGCGGTTTCGGCCATTCTGAATGTATGCACCACGTCGGGCTTCCATGCTGAAGCCCCCATGAGGATGGAAAGCGTGGCCGGAAGGGGTCACACCGGATCCTACCCCTTCAGAAGGGAGGGGCGGGAGATCATTTTTGATGAGACCCTTTCCTCCATTCTGGAGGATACGCGGCGCAAAACATCCATACCCGTGATCTCCGCCAGATTTCATAATACAATTATTAATGTTATTTTTGCCGTGACACGGGAAATCAGGGAACGCACCGGACTGTGCAAGGTCCTGCTTTCCGGGGGCGTGTTTCAGAACAGGTGCCTGCTGGAAGGCGTTGAGGATCAATTGGAGAATGACGGGTTTCGGGTGTATTCGCAACATGAATTTCCTGTCAATGACGGAGGCATTGCCCTCGGACAACTGGCAATCGCTGCAAAAAGGAGGAAATAAATATGTGTTTGAGCATACCCGCCAAAATTCTGTCCATTGAAGGAGACAAAGCCAGGGCCTCCATCGGGGGAACGGTTGTGGAAACCGGTCTGCAACTGGTTGATGATGTGCAGGTCGGGGATTATGTACTTTTGCATACCGGTTTTGCACTGCAGAAGATATCCGAAAAGGAAGCAATGGAAACCATCCGGTTGATCAGGGAGATGGAGGAGTGAAATTCATTGACGAATTCAGGAACAAGGATCTGGTCAGGCGTCTGGTCCGGCAGATCCAACGGACCTCAAAAAAAGCCGTATCGTTTATGGAAGTATGCGGGGGCCATACCATGGCCATCCGCAAGTTCGGGATCCCATCCCTGTTGCCAGGGAACATCCGGCTGATGTCCGGACCCGGTTGCCCGGTTTGTGTGACCGGACGCGGATTCATCGATCATCTGGTGGCCCTGGCCCGGCTGGATGATGTGATCATTGCCTCCTTCGGTGACCTGATCAGGGTCCCCGGATCCAGTTCCACCCTGGACTCAGAGAAAGCCGCAGGCCGCGACATCAGGATCATTTATTCAATAATGGATGCTTTGCGCATCGCCTCGCAGAATCCAGGAAAAAGGATCGTTTTTCCAGGGATCGGATTTGAGACCACCGCTCCCGGAACGGCGGCAGGAATCCTGGCTGCCAGCCGTCAAAAAATAAACAACTTTTTTGTTTTGTCCTCGCACAAGATCATGCCCCCGGTAATGGAAGCCCTGGTGGAAGAAGGTGTCATGCTGGACGGGTATATCAGTCCGGGCCACGTTAGCACCATCACCGGATCCGGCATCTACAAACCCCTGGCCGGAAAGTATGGAAAAGCCGTGGTGATCTCGGGTTTTGAACCGGTGGATATTTTACAGTCTGTTTACATGTTGGTCCGCCAGGTGGAGGACAACAATCCATCCGTTGAGATCCAGTACGGACGGGTAGTCCGTGAGGAAGGCAACCTGAAGGCAAAAAAGATCATGGAGGAAGTTTTCAGTATCCGGGATGACTGGTGGCGCGGACTGGGGGTATTGAAGGGGAGCGGACTCGGGATCAGGGAAAAGTATGCCCGTTATGATGCCGGGAGCATAACCGGTGTGAAGACAGAACCTCTCCGGGAAGATGCAGGGTGCATCTGCGGGGAGATATTGAAGGGAGTGAAGACGCCGGCGGACTGTAAATTGTTCGGGAGGGTTTGTACGCCTGCAGATCCGGTGGGTACGTGCATGGTATCGCCCGAAGGGGCATGTTTCGCGGATTATAAATACAGCGACATAAAATATGAATAAGACCGTATTGCTTGGACACGGGAGCGGCGGGAGAATGTCACATGAGCTGATCACCGGGTTGTTCATGAAGTATTTTGACCATTCCGAACTGAAAAAACAATCCGATTCGGCCATCCTTCCGGCCCCCGGCAAATATCTTGCATTTACCACCGATGCCTATGTGGTGGATCCTGTTTTTTTTCCGGGAGGGAACATCGGGCACCTGGCCGTATGCGGAACGATCAATGACCTGGCAGTGGCCGGGGCAAAACCCCTGTATATGACCGCTTCATTTATTATCGAAGAAGGGCTTGCGCTGGGGGATCTGGAAGAAATCGTGAAATCCATGGCCCGGGAAGCAAAAAATGCAGGTGTGGCCGTTGTCGCCGGCGATACAAAAGTGGTCGACCGCAACAAATGCGACAAGATTTTCATTACCACCTCAGGCGTGGGGGAGGTCCGCCCCGAATTTTTACATTTGGGTACCGCCGGGAAGGTGGTTCCCGGAGACGTGATCCTGATCAACGGACACATTGCCGATCACGGAATGGCGGTGATGGCTGCACGGGAGTCGCTGAGTTTTTCGACCGGACTTTCTTCCGATTCGGCCAGTTTGTCTTCCCTGATCGGAAATGTGCTGGAAACTTCATCCGGCATACGGTTCATGCGGGATGCGACAAGGGGCGGACTGGCAACGGTGCTTGCGGAACTGGCCGGTATGACCGGACTGGGGATCGATGTCCGGGAAGAAAAGGTCCCGGTCAGGGAAGAAGTCAGGGGCATGTGCGAGGTACTGGGCTTTGATCCCATGTATGTAGCCAATGAAGGCAAGGTGGTGCTGGTGGTTGACCCCGGGGAAGCTAACAAAATAATGGCCTGTATGAAGGAACACCCCCTGGGCAAGTTCGCGGCCATGATCGGAGAGATCACCGGCCGCCATGCAGGGCAGGTAGTTCTTGAGACGGCAATCGGGGGAAAAAGGATCATGGATATGCTGGCCGGGGAACAGCTTCCCAGGATCTGCTGATCACCTTTGGTCAGGTAGTCCCGTAACCGCCACTGGTAATGTAATTCTCCAGGTCTTCAATGGTTACATGCTGTTCGTGGATGATCTGGTTGACAACGTCACCGATGGAAACAATCCCCACGATCTTGTTCTGGTCCAGTACAGGAAGATGACGTACCTTCTGCTTGGTCATCAGTGCCATACAGTCCAGGGTAGTATCGTCCGGCGATACACAGTAAAGCTGAGTGGACATGAATTCCTCCACTTTGCTGTCTCTGGATGAATGACCGTGCAGGACGAGTTTTCTTGCATAATCCCTTTCGGAAAACATACCGATCAGTTTGCCTTCATCATCAATAACCATCAAAGTTCCGATGTCTTTTTCTGCCATTTTTTTCAGCGCCTCAAAAACCGTTTCCTGCGGTTTGATGCTGTAGTACTCGTGCCCTTTTGTTTTCAAGATCTGACTGACTGTGGCCATATTTTTTGGGTTTTGTTTAAATGAATAATAAAACAGTTGAACCGGTTAAAATTCTGTCCGTATCTTAACAAAAGGCAATATAAGAAAAAAAGAATGAGCAAAAAAATATGTGGAAAATGTCACAATAATCATATTTAATACCCGGAATTGTTGATACTTCTATGGGTGATAATTGTATTTGCCGGAGCGACGTCATTTACCGGGATAATCATAAATTTGCATTAAATTTAGATCAATGCACGAGTTTTCCATTGCACTGAACATCATCGATATTGTTTCAGAGCACGCACAGAAAGAAAAATCCGGTAAAGTGCTGGAAGTGGAACTGGAGATCGGCGATCTGTCGGGTGTGGTCATTGACGCTTTGGAATTTGCCATGGAATCGGCGGTGAAAAATTCAATCATGGAAGGAGCGAAGGTAAATATCCACAGAATTAACGGAAAAGCCCGGTGTGTGGAATGCTCCCATGAGTATGCTGTGGACAACAATTATGAACCCTGCCCCAAATGCGGCCATGCACCGCCCGATATCATCCGGGGAAGGGAATTACGTGTTAAGTCCGTCCTGCTCGAATGAGTACAGTCTTTTTTTCTATCTTTGCAGAAAATCAGTGACGGATCGAATGACGGCGCCTAAAACAGAATAAATATGTGTGACATTTGCGGATGCGGACAACCGGGAGAACAGGTAAAAATATTGATTCCGGGAAAGGATACAGATAAGCATGATCATATACATACCCATGCCCACGGGCATCACCCCGGTGAACATCACACCCACGGGCATCACCCCGGTGAACATCCCACCCACGGGCATCACCCCGGTGAACATCACACCCACGGGCATGCGGTAACGGAACCACGCCGCATTGAGCTGGAACAGGATGTGCTGGGCAGGAACAATTTGCTGGCCGAAAGGAACCGTGGTTACTTCGAGGCCAGGGGCATCCTGTGCATTAACCTGGTGAGTTCCCCGGGATCAGGAAAAACGAGTCTGCTCGAGAAAACCATCCGGGACATGAACCAAAAGAAGGACTTTTTCATCATCGAAGGAGATCAGCAGACCATGAATGATGCCGAAAGGATCAGAAAATCCGGGGTTCCTGTGGTTCAGGTCAATACCGGAGCGGGTTGCCACCTGGATGCAGACATGGTTAACCGGGCCGTGAAGAAACTGGAGATCAAGGAAAATGCCATTCTGATGATCGAAAATGTGGGCAACCTGGTTTGCCCGGCCTTGTTTGATCTGGGGGAAGACCGGCGGGTGGTCATCGTCAGTGTGACCGAGGGGGATGATAAACCTGTCAAGTATCCGACCATGTTCGAAACGGCTGACCTGTGCATCATCAACAAGACCGACCTGCTGGATTATGTGGATTTCGACATGGAAAAGTGCCGGCAATATGCCCTGCAGGTAAATCCTGACATTGAGTTGCTGGAAATGTCGGTCAAGACGGGAGAAGGTCTTCAGGAATGGTATGAATGGCTGAAAAAATGATACCGGGCCAACATAATTGCTCCAAATTCTTATTTCTGGCGGGTTCTTCAATACTGGCAGCATCTCTGACAGGATGTGTCCATTCCGGGGCCAATTCTTCGGACGGCAACGGACCGGACCTGAACATTATTCTGATCATTGCCGATGACTTGGGCTGGTCGGATCTTTCCTGTTACGGTGCCGATTTTCATGAAACCCCCAACATTGATCAACTGGCGGAAAAAGGCATGAAGTTCAACCGGGCCTATGCAGCCGCCCCGGTCAGCACCCCCACAAGAGCTTCCATTATGACCGGTAAATTCCCCGGACACCTGAACATGACCATCTGGAGTGAGTCTGCGATCAACTCCGTTTTCAACCGGAAACTGATTCCTCCCGATGTGCTGGGTGATTTGCCTCTGGAAGAGCACACCCTTCCCGAACTTCTGAAGAAAAAAGGATATGTGACCGCACATGTGGGGAAGTGGCATCTGGGCGGACCGGATCATTACCCCGAGAACCAGGGATTTGACATCAACGTTGGAGGAACCCACTGGGGTACGCCCGCCGGTTATTTTTATCCGTACAGCGGGATGATTTACAATTCGAAAAGGTATGTACCCGGACTCGAAAGGAATGTTTTCGGGGATTACGAGCTTGAGCGGGAAGGGGAGTACCTGACAGACCGGCTGACCGATGAAGCCATCAAGATCATGGAAGACTTTTCCGGCCGGCCTTTCTTTATTCATCTATCCTTTCACAACGTGCACGTGCCCACCGAAGGTGAACCCGAATGGGTCCATTATTATGAAAACAGGAAACAGTCCGGTTACAGGCACCAGAATGTGCAATATGCAGCCATGGTGGCCAGCGTGGATGAAAATGTGGGCAGGATCATGAACAAGATCCGGTATCTGGATATTGAGCACAAGACCGTGATCATTTTTTATTCCGACAACGGAGGATACATCAATTACTGGGACGGCCGCAAAGTCACCGACAATTATCCCCTGAGAAACGGAAAAGGTTCACTGTATGAAGGGGGTTTGCGGGTGCCGGCCATCATTTATTGTCCGGGCATTACCACCGGCCGGGATTGCAGCGAATCCATCTCCACCATTGACATTCTGCCCACCGTCATGGATTTGTTGGGATCGGGTGCAGCGGCCGATACCTTAGCCGGACTCGACGGGGTGAGTCTGCTCCCCCTGATGAAAGATTCGACCCGACACATTGAGCGTCCGCTCTTCTTTCATTACCCCCACTATTATGAAACCACAACCCCGGTTAGTTCGATAATTTACAAGGGATGGAAACTCATGAAGTATTATGAAGGCCCCCGTTGGGAACTCTATGATCTGAACAGCGATCCGGGTGAAACGGAGAACCTGGTCGAAAAAAATCCGGACAAAGCCGGAATGATGGAAGAATTGCTGGAGGAATGGCTGCTGGAAGTCAGTGCCAGTCTGCCTGTCGAAAACACAACCAACCCATGAACCGCAGGATAGTCATCGGGGACGTACACGGGTGTTACCGCACTTTCAGGAAAATGGTGGAAGAACAGATCCGCCTGGAACCCGCCGACAACCTGTATCTTCTGGGGGATTACATCGACCGCGGGCCTTCCAGCCGGGAAGTGCTGGATTATATCATCCATCTGCAGGGATCAGGTTATATGCTTTTCCCCATACGGGGCAATCATGAAAAAATGATGCTGGAAGCCGGAATGAGCAAGTGGAACCTTTCCCTCTGGATACAGAACGGAGCCGAAACAACCCTGAAATCCTTCGGGATCGATTGGTCCCTTCTGGCCCAACCGGGAATACTGGAAAGAATCCCCCGGAAATACAGGGATTTCATGGGCAGTCTCCCCTATTATCATGAATTGGAGGATTATTACATCGTGCATGCCGGATTCTCATTCGCAAGCGAAGAGCCTTTCCGTGATAAGGATGCCATGGTATGGTCCAGGGAAGGAGAATACGATGCGGAAAAGGCCGGAGGCAGAAAGATCATTCACGGGCACACGCCCGTTTCCGTTGAAGAAATACAAAAAACCCTCCGCGATCCGTCCTCAAAGCTGATCAATCTGGATGCAGGCTGTGTATATACAATCTACGATGACCTCGGCAACCTGGCTGCCTGGGATATCGATGAGGGCCGGCTCTATATCCTGCCCAACATGGAAAGCAAATAGAGAAACTATCCGGTTGTTACTTTCCTGAATTGAAATCCACCAGTTCCAGATGCATCATCGGCGCCTTGACCAGTTGTAAATGGCAAATAACAATGTACCTGGCCGGCGAATACCTATATGCAAAAACTATGTTGATAGAAATATTCATGGCTTTTTGTCTCCGAACGGCGGTTTGACACAGGTCCGGTGATGGGGGTTTCATTGAAATGGGTCGTGGAAAAACCCTGTATGCTGTGAGAAACAAAAATCAAGTTACGAAAACAATGATTACCATTTAAGCTGGCACAAAAACGGATTGATTTTCTTGGTGTTTTGTATTTTGTCCTCTATATTTGCATGCGCCTGAACTCACCTGACCCGCGAACGAAGTTCATGCATGGGCGATTAGCTCAGCTGGTTCAGAGCACCTGCCTTACAAGCAGGGGGTCGTAAGTTCGAATCTTACATCGCCCACTCAGTAATAATAGGCCTTTCAGCAATTCGCTAAGAGGCTTTTTTTTATGTCTGGTTTTAATATGGTTTTAACTTTTTTGGTAACTATTTACCAGGGTACTCCCTGAAATGATTTTTAAATATTCGCTTCTA
>CAZNPH010000002.1:202653-304149 GCA_964574985.1 uncultured Bacteroidaceae bacterium | reverse complement strand
AAGGCAAGTTATAACTTTATTCCTTTTTGGTTCTGGCTTGTCCAGGTTAGGATAATAACGATACTAAATTACAATAAGATATGTCCCTGCATGGATTTTATGCTGATTTTTTAACCCGGGATCAGCCTGAAAATGATTGTTTTTTTTTTTATACTTTTATACATCCTGATCAAATCTGAATATCATCCAAAAAAGAAATCACATACTGATGACCCCCATCACCGGTCCGGCAGCAAGCCGCCGTTCGGAGACAAATGGGGGTTCGCCGGCCCGGCATGCGGACAGCCCGCGGGAGGCCGTCAACAAAAAACCACAGCCTTTGAACTGACATTTTAAAGTGATAGATATTAAATGGTTAACTAGATTTATTACGAATGAAACTAAACTGGATGGATCCGGATATTTCCAATTTTATCAAACGGTACAAAATTTCCCTTTTGAATATTTTCAGGAATAGCACCGCAACAGCCTACAGTCTTGCCGGCATTCTCGTTTTGCTTTTTGCATTTTTATTTGTCACAGGAGGAACCGGGGGTACCGGCTATATCTGGTGCTTTCTTTACCCGCCCCTAACCCTGGTTCTCCTGGGCAGGGAAAAAGGCATTGTTTTTTCTGCGGGATTTCTCCTCCTGATCATTGCTTTCATGGTCCTGTCCCCGCGATTCATTCCCCGCGCGGAATATCCTTCCGCCCTTCTTGTCAGACTGGTTGTAGCATACACGGCGCTCTGCCTGATCATGTATGCCTTTGAATTCATCAGGACACACCAGTTGAAAAATACCAAAAACGATCTGGAAAAGCTTGCGGAAGAAAACAAGAAGACCGATCGTTTCATTGCCCGGTTGTCACACCAGCTCAGAACATCGCTCAACAATATTACCATGATCGGCAATCTGGTGAATGATTCAAATCTGAACCAGGAACAAAGGGATCTGATCGATACCATCCTGGCATCAACCAACAACCTTGTGGATGCCGTTAACAAAATCGGGAAACTGACTGCCATCGATGTCCGCGGCACAAAACCATCCCCGGTACCTTACGATCTGCATGCAGCGATCAGAAGTATTATCCAGCTGTATTCAGGCGAAAAACACAGGATCAACCTGGACTATCCTGATTCCGTGGCCGGAAACATTCTCGGCGACCCGGTCAGCGTCAAACAAATATTTCTGAGTCTGATCGAATACATTCAAAAAAGTTATCTGACAGGAGACAGCAGTCTGATCGATATTCATGTATTGAGCAACAGCGAAACCGATGATCAGGCTGAACTTGAATTCAGGTTTGCCGTGAAAAACCTCTCCGGTCAACCCATCCGGGAAGAAGCACTGCCAACCATGGAAGAAATTGATCCGTACCGGCCGGGGTCCGACCTGTCTTTGCCGCGGCAATTGATCAGCATGGCGGGCGGGCAGCTGGAAATTCAGCAAACGGATCACATGGTCCGGTTTTCCTTTACACTCAAACTGAAAAAAAGCAGCATTCAATACAAGTCTTTTGTCCGGGAAAAACAATTGGGACCGGCAGAATTCAGGACAGGGAAAAAAATTGTTATCAAAGATGCAAACCTTTTACTGGTTGAAGACAATTTGATCAACCAGAAAATCGTCACCCTGAGCCTGCAAAGGTTTATTAAGAACATCGATATTGCAGCCAACGGCAAAGAAGCCCTGGAAAAATTCGGAACGGCCAAATACGATATCATTCTGATGGATATTCAGATGCCCGTTATGGATGGGTTTATCGCTACGAAAAAGATCCGGGAGATCGAGCAAAGTTCCAATTCCTATACCCCGATCATCGCCATAACCGCAAATGCCATGTCGGGAGACCGGGAAAATTGCCTGGCCGCGGGCATGGATGATTACATCAGCAAACCACTTCAGATTGACGTACTGGTAATGAAAATAAAAGAACTCCTGGAAAAATAAAATTCAGGAGCTACCATTCCGGCTTGATCCCTATAACCAGTATGTCATCTACCTGATCATAATCCCCCTGCCAATCCCGTATGCTTTCATCAAGAAAGGCCATTTGTTTGTCAAGTGGCAATTGATGAATGGTCAACAAGAGGTGACGGAACCGCCGGTGCTTGAATTTTTTGCCTTCGGGACCTCCGAACTGGTCAACATACCCGTCAGAAAAAACGTACAAAATATCATTCCTGACCAGTTCAACGCGGTGATTGGTGAAAGAAGCCTGTTCCGACAGGATATGATCCGCACCCACAGAGAAACGATCGGCTTTGATTTCGATCAGATTGTTGTCCCGGATGATATAGAGCGGGTTAAAGGCTCCTGCAAAATCCATGTGGTTTTTGCCTTTGTAAAACAGGCATAAAGCCAGATCCATTCCGTCTTTCATGGTTACATCCTGACCCGACTTAAATATTTCCCTGAAATTTCTGTTCAGTTCATTCAATACCTGTCCGGGCTTTTCTGCCACCCCGGAACTGGTAATTCTTCGAAAGAACTCAAATCCGAGAACCGAGATAAATGCCCCGGGGACTCCATGACCGGTACAGTCCACGGCAGCTACATAGGTTTTGTCGCCGCGCTGGTGCACCCAGTAAAAATCACCGCTGACAATATCCCTGGGTTTGTTCAGCACAAACGAATTTGGCACAATCTTCCGTAAATATTCAGGTGACGGAAGCATGGCTCTCTGAATGCGCCGTGCATAATTAATGCTGTCTGTCACTTTTTTGTTCCTGAGAATCAACATTTCCTTCTGATGTGCAATTCCCCTGGCCGCGATCTGACGTTCCCTGAGCATTTTGTTGGCCTTTCGCAAATTTCTCGTACCGTACCAAAACAGAAAAAAGGTCGTCAACAAAGCACCGATAATATACAACATAACCGCTTTTGGCGAACGCCAGTCACTGGCAGGCAGAATGAAATTCATCCTGATATTTCCTGCGGCAGGGTTAATGACCGGATCGGAAATTCGAAGCATAAAACGGTACCAGCCCGGCTGAAGATTGGAAAATGCCAGGCAGCGCTGATCCCCTATATCCAGCCAGATGCCCTTTTGTCCCTGCCTGGCCAGCAGATAGGACACACCATGACCGGGATCATTCCCTGCATGGTCCCTTACGGCAAATTCTATTCTGATTGCCTGATTCCTTCGGGGAAAACAGATTGGATCAATATTTTCGAAAGGAATTTCCCGTATACTGTCAGAAGTAATGCATTCAATCCGGTTGATGCAAATTCCAGGAGCCGGATTTTCCGCAATAAAAAGATCATCTGCCCTGATCATCCGCCCAAAATTGAATACGGCGATGAAAACAATCAGAATGCTTTTTGTCATGATGCTCCCCCCATGTAGGAGACCAATTTACGATTAATCGGCCTCTGACACAATATGTAATTGTGAAAAGGTAAAGAATGGAAGCATCATTTTTTCCGGGCCATAACGATCTTTTCCAGCATATCCGTGGTCAGGGATTTGGGCCTTTCAAGGGGGTAAAGCAATGCCCGGTCCCAGATGAGGTTGGCACATATGCCGATGGCTCTTCCTATACCAAACAACACGGTATAAAAATCATATTCCTTGACACCAAAATGCCACTGAATGATCCCCGAATGTGCATCAACATTGGGCCATGGGTTTTTGGCGTGCCCGTGTTCCTTCAGGATGGGCGGAACGATCCTGTATAATTTGTCCACATATTTGAACAGAATATCGTTTTTCATATATTTCAGCGCAAATTCCCGCTGGATCATATAACGGGGATCCGTTTTTCTCAAAACAGCATGTCCGTATCCGGGAATGACCTGTCCTGCATTGAGGGTATCCCAGACAAACTGTTTCATTTCATCATCGGTTGGTATCTTCCCGTTCATTCTCTCCATCAGATCCTGGAGCCATCGTAAAACCTCCTGGTTTGCGAGTCCGTGCAAAGGTCCGGCAAGCCCGTTGATCATCGCGGAAATGGAAAGATATATATCGGAGAGGGTGCTGCCCACCAGATGCCCTGTATGTGCACTCACATTCCCGCTCTCATGATCACTGTGTATAATGAAATGCAACCGGGATACATCATCATAGGGTTTTTCGATTCCCATCATATGGGCAAAATTCCCTCCGAAATCAAGGTTTGGATTGGAATGTTTTCTTTTGCCTTCCTGATAAAGCTTGGAATAGATATAGGCACCGATTTCAGGAAGCTTGGCCAGCAGGTTCAGCGCATCCTCATACGTCGGGTCCCAGTAATCGGTTTTGTTGATGCCTGCATGATATTTTTTACTGAAGAAAGATTCCCTGCTCAGGGTCAATATGGCAGTTGAAAAAATGGTCATGGGATGGCTGCCTGAAGGAAAAGCATCAATGACCTCATAAACATACCTGGGGAGTATCCTTCTTTTATTGAATTCATCGGCCACCTCCCCCACTTCTTCCTCAACAGGTATATCCCCGGTGAGCAAAAGATAAAAAAGTCCTTCTACATAAGGGATTTCAGCTTTCTTCGGTTTGGGAAGTTTCTCGAAAACTTCGGGCAGGGCATAGCCCCTGTACCGGATCCCCTCATAAGGATCAAGATGAGATATATCACTGACCAGGCATTTGAGTCCGCGCATACCCCCGATCAGTTTGGCAATGGTTACCTCATCCACCACAACATGCCCGTATTCCTTCAACAGTTTCAGGGTACGTGGACGATGCTGTTCGATTTTCTCAAAAAGTTTTTGTTTCAGGTTGGACATCTCTTTTATGCTTTTCCTTTTAAAGATAACAATTTACTGGTTGAATCATAAAAAAGGCAGCAACCTTGGCTACTGCCTTCAAAAATCATCATTTTTCAAACACTCAGCGAACATACTTGAATTCCCTTCCGGGATAGTAAGCTGAGGAGCCAAGCAATTCCTCTATCCTGAGAAGTTGATTGTACTTGGCGATCCTGTCGGAGCGTGAAGCAGAACCCGTTTTGATCAGTCCGGTGTTCAGGGCTACGGCAAGATCTGCAATGGTTGTATCTTCAGTTTCCCCTGACCTGTGGGAAATAACCGAAGTCATGCCATTGCGTTTTGCCAGGTTTACAGCATCGATGGTTTCCGTAAGCGTGCCGATCTGGTTTACCTTGATCAGGATGGAGTTGGCAGAACCCTCATCAATTCCGCGCTGGAGCCTTTTCACATTGGTCACAAAAAGATCATCGCCCACCAGCTGGATCTGTTCACCCAGGGTTGCATTCAGTTCTTTCCACCCTTCCCAGTCATCCTCGTCAAGTCCGTCCTCAACGGATATGATGGGATACCGGGAGACCCAGGACTTCCAGTATTCGACCATGTCGCCGGAGGAAAGGTCCTGGTTGGTTGACTCAAAATGGTATATTTTCTTATCCTTGTTATAAAATTCCGACGCGGCAGGGTCCAGTGCGATATAAATATCCTGGCCCCCCTTATAACCGGCTTTTTCAATCGCTTCCAGCACAACTTCGATGGCTTCTTCATTTGAGGAAAGATTGGGTGCAAACCCACCTTCATCACCCACGTTTGTTGAATGTTGTTTGGCTTTCAGCACCGCACGCAGGTTATGAAATACTTCCGTTCCCATTCTGAGGGCTTCACTGAATGTGGGAGCACCCACGGGCATGATCATGAACTCCTGGATATCGATCTTATTGTCAGCATGACTTCCGCCGTTCAGGATATTCATCATGGGAACGGGAAGTGTGTTGGCATTCACCCCCCCGATATACCGGAATAAAGGCTGCGCGGTATATTCTGCGGCGGCTTTCGCACAGGCAAGGGATACCGAAAGAATGGCATTGGCACCGAGTTTTCCCTTGTTCTCAGTACCATCCAGCTCCAGCATTTTGTGATCAATCAGGTTTTGTTCCGCAACAAACATGCCCTTCAATTCCTTGTCCAGTATGTTGTTCACGTTTTCCACGGCTTTGGTCACCCCTTTCCCCATGTACCTTTTCCTGTCACCGTCACGGAGCTCTATCGCTTCATGAACCCCTGTGGATGCACCGGAAGGTATAATGGCCCTTCCCATGATACCGTCTTCGGTATATACATCTGTTTCAACGGTGGGATTTCCACGGGAATCGAAAATTTGCCTTGACTTTATTTTTGCAATTTGTGACATATGAATAGATTTTAATCGGATTAACCTTTGTTCTGTTCTTTTTCTTCCTTTTTCCCGTCTTTCTCATCCTCGTCCCTGGGGGATCCCCCTGCTTTCATTTCCGGTTTTTCTTCGGATTTTTCTTCCGGCTTAGCTTCTTCCGGCTTCTCTTCCCGGGCTTCTCCGGGCTTTTGTCCCTGCTTTACTTCAGACTCTCCGGGAGACTTTTCTTCCGTTTTTGTTTCTTCCGCTTTTTCAAAAGCTTGTTCCTGTTCGCCGGCCGGTTGGGCTTTGACGGATTTCTTGCCACCCCTTCTCCCCCTCCGGGTCTTCGTTTTTGTTTCTTTCGGCTGGGTTAATAAATTCTCATTGTAATCGACCAATTCGATCATGGCCATTTCTGAATTGTCCCCCAGCCGGTTCCCGAGCTTGATGATCCTGGTGTAGCCTCCCGGGCGTTGAGCTGATTTAACAGCCACATCCCTGAAAAGTTCAGATACGGCATGCTTATCCTTCAGGTTCCGGAAAGCGATCCGTCTGGAATGTGTATTGTCATTTTTTGACCGGGTGATCAAAGGTTCGACAAATGACCTCAGTGCTTTTGCTTTTGCTGTGGTTGTTGTAATCCTTTTATTCAGTATCAGGGAAGACGCCATGTTGGCGAACATCGATCTCCTGTGCGCTGTCTTTCGGCTCAGATGGTTGTGCCGCTTCCTGTGTCTCATTGCAATTATTCCTTGTCAAGTTTATATTTGCTGACATCCATGCCAAAGCTGAGGTTCATTGAATTCAAAAGCTCATCCAGTTCGGTCAGGGATTTTTTCCCGAAATTCCTGAATTTCAACAGGTCGTTCTTATTGAACTTGACCAGGTCACCCAGGGATTCTACTTCAGCAGCTTTCAGGCAATTAAGCGCTCTTACGGAAAGATCGAGATCCACCAGTTTTGTTTTGAGCAATTGCCTCATGTGAAGTACTTCTTCGTCAAATTCCTCATTGGCGAATTTTTCATCCGTATCCAGGGTGATCTTCTCGTCTGAAAAGAGCATAAAATGATAGATCAGTATCTTGGCAGCTTCTTTGAGCGCATCTTTCGGATGAATGGAACCATCGGTCCAGATGTCCAGCACCAGTTTTTCATAATCGGTTTTTTGCTCCACCCGGTAATTTTCCACGGCATATTTCACATTCCGGATGGGAGTGAACACTGAATCGATTGCGATCAGGCCAAATTCTGCATCCAGGGGTTTATTCTCCTCCGACGGAACATACCCTCTGCCTTTGCTGATAGTGATCTCCATCTGGAGTTTCACATCGGATTCCATGTGACATATGACATGTTCAGGATTCAGGACCTTGAACCCGCTGAGGAATTTGGACAAATCGCCTGCTTTCAGCTCTTCCTGCCCATTTACGGTAACCGTAATTTTTTCATCTTCAACATCTTCGATCTGCTGCCTGAAACCGATCTGCTTGAGATTAAGAATGATTTCGGTTACATCCTCGATTACCCCTGTGATGGTGGAGAATTCATGTTCAACACCTTCGATTTTTACCGTGGTGATGGCATAACCTTCCAGGGAAGAAAGCAATATCCTCCGGAGGGCATTGCCAACAGTTATTCCATAACCAGGTTCCAGCGGACGGAATTCAAATTTTCCGTGATAATCGTCCGCTTCGATCATGATGACTTTATCGGGTTTTTGAAATGCTAATATTGCCATAAAATATATATATTATTCTATTTGGAATACAATTCAACAATCAATTGTTCCCTGATATTTTCAGGGATCTGTTCCCTTTCGGGCATGTTCATGAATTTGCCGGCCATCTGGCTCTCATCCCATTCAAGCCAGGGGGCCGAACTCCGGTTGGCAGAGGCAAGAGATTCGGAAATTACTTCCAGGCTTTTTGATTTCTCGCGTACACCCACGATGCTGCCGGGTTTAACCAGATAAGAGGGTATATTGGTCACTTCCCTGTCAACGGTTATGTGCCGGTGGGAAACAAGCTGTCTGGCTGCAGCCCTTGTAGGGGCAATACCCAAACGATAAACCACATTATCCAGTCTGGATTCCAGAAGCTGTAACAACACTTCACCGGTCACCCCTTTGCTTCCGGATGCCTTTTTGAAAAGGTTCAGAAACTGTTTTTCAAGCACTCCGTAAGTGTATTTAGCCTTTTGTTTTTCTTTCAGCTGGAGTCCGTATTCCGAGAGTTTCCGCCTCCTTTTGTTTGCTCCGTGCATTCCTGGAGGATAGCCCTTCTTTTCCAGCACACGGTCAGGCCCGAAAATTGGGTCTCCGAATTTTCTTGCAATCTTGGTTCTTGGTCCTCTGTATCTTGCCATATTGATCTTTTGACTTGATTTTTGCTCAGACTCTTCTTCTTTTGGGCGGACGGCAACCATTGTGGGGCAAAGGTGTAATATCTATGATCTCGGTCACCTCCAGCCCATTGGTATGGATGGTCCTTATGGCAGACTCCCTTCCTGACCCGGGTCCCTTCACAAACACCTTTACTTTTCTCATGCCCAGATCATAGGCAATTTTCGTACAATCCTGGGCTGCCATTTGTGCAGCATAAGGCGTATTTTTCTTGGATCCCCTGAAGCCCATCTTTCCTGATGAAGACCAGGAAATCACCTGTCCGTTTTTGTTTGTAATGGAAATGATGATATTGTTGAATGAGGCATGGATATGTGCCTGCCCCATGGTTTCCACCTTAACCGATCTTTTCCTGGATGATGCCGTTCTTTTCGCCATATTTTATTTCTTTAGGGCTGCCTTTTTCTTGTTCGCTATGGTCTTTCTTCTTCCTTTCCGGGTACGGGCATTGTTTTTGGTGCTCTGACCCCGCACCGGCAATCCGGTCCTGTGCCTGATGCCCCGGTAACAACCAATATCCATCAGCCGTTTGATATTAAACTGTACACCCGACCTCAACTCACCCTCAACCTTGTACTCGTCATTCAGAATGTTCCTGATCCTGGAAATCTGATCGTCCGTCCAGTCCTTTACTTTAATATCCGGGTTGATGCCTGCCTTGTCGAGGATCCTCCGGGCTGAACCATGACCTATGCCATAAATATAGGTTAGGCCGATTTCACCCCGTTTATTTTTGGGCAGATCTACGCCTACAATCCTTGCCATATGGTTAAATTATTTGGGTTTGCAAAATTAATAAATTATCCTTGCCGCTGCTTGAACCTGGGATTTTTTTTATTGATTACATATAATCTCCCTTTCCGTCTGACAATTTTGCAGCCGGCGCTCCTTTTCTTTACCGATGCTTTTACCTTCATTTGCAATAAATTAAGTTACATTTGATTATAAACCTGTTACAATGCCTATTTATATCTGTATGTTATTCTCCCCTTGGTCAGGTCGTAGGGTGACATTTCAACTTTTACCCGGTCACCCGGCAGCAATTTGATATAATGCATACGCATTTTGCCCGAAATATGGGCAGTGATGACATGTCCGTTTTCAAGTTCCACCCTGAACATTGCATTCGATAATGCTTCCGTAATGGTGCCATCCTGATCGATTGACGGTTGTTTGGCCATACGCTTTATTTTGTTATATTCAGTTTGTTCTCGATATCACTGAAATCACCCAATACCATGGGTTTTTTCCCATTAACGGCCACCGGCAATTCAAAATGGGCCGACGGCATGTTGTCAACGGTCCTGACGGTCCATCCGTCCCTGTCCTGTTTGATATTCCTTGAACCCATATTGATCATGGGTTCGATGCAGAACACCATTCCTTTTTTCAGTTTGTGGCCCGTGCCCCTTTTTCCGTAATTGGGGACTTCCGGTTCTTCATGCAATTTCCTGCCCAACCCGTGTCCCACCATTTCCCGGACAACCGAAAAACCTGCATCTTCGGCATGTTTTTGAACGGCATACCCCACGTCCCCCAGCCTTTTCCCTTCCACCGACTGACCGATGCCCTGAAAAAGCGCTTCCTGCGTAACCTTCAGTAATTTTTCCTTTCCAGGATCAATCTCCCCCACGGGAAAGGTATAGGCCGAATCCCCGTAATAACCATCCAGAATGATCCCGCAGTCAACGGAGATGATGTCTCCTTCCTTCAGGGCATAATCCGACGGGATTCCATGCACGACTTCAGAATTAACTGATGTGCAAAGGGTATTCGGAAAACCGTTGTATCCGAGGAAGCCGGGGATGCCTCGGTGATCCCGTATGTATTCTTCAGCTACTTCGTCCAATCGTCGGGTGGTTACGCCCGGACTGAGCATTCCGGCTATTTCAGCCAGAACCTGTAAAACCAACCCATTGCTTTTCAGAATCTTATCGAACTCCTCCTCTGTTTTAATCCCGATCATCAAAGAACGATATATCAATGCATGATTACATGGCAGACATGCTGCCGGTCCTGCCCTTGATCCTTCCGGATTTCATCAGTCCGTCATAATGGCGCATCAGCAGATGACTCTCAATCTGTTGCAGGGTATCCAGAACAACCCCCACAAGGATCAGCAGGGACGTTCCCCCGTAAAACTGGGCAAACTGTCTGTTGACACCCGCGATCATGGCAAAGGCAGGCATGATGGCAACGATCGCAAGAAATATGGATCCGGGCAATGTAATCCTGGACATTACCGTATCGAGAAATTCAACTGTTTTTCTTCCGGGCTTCACTCCGGGGATGAAACCGCCATTCCTCTTCATATCCTCAGCCATTTGGGTAGGATTGATGGTAACAGCCGTATAGAAATAGGTAAACAATATGATCAGGATTGCAAAGACCAGGTTGTACCAGAAACCGGTCAGGTCGGCAAATGCCGCTGCAAATCCCGTCAAACGTTCGGAATTTGCAAAACCCGCGATGGTCAGCGGTACAAACATCAGAGCCTGCGCGAAAATAATGGGCATAACACCCGCAGCATTCACTTTCAACGGTATGTACTGCCGTACCCCGCCGTATTGTTTATTCCCTACGATCCTTTTCGCATATTGTACGGGGATCCTTCTGGTACCCTGGACAAGCAGGATGGACAACATGAATACGACGAACAAGAAGACGATCTCCAGCAAAAACGCCACCAGTCCGCCCCCCTGCTGCTCCAGCCGGGTCCCGAACTCGGCCACGGTAGCAAAGGGAAGCCGGGCGATAATTCCGATCATAATGATCAGGGAAATGCCATTGCCGATGCCTTTATCGGTGATCCTTTCACCCAGCCACATGATGAACATGGATCCTGCAGTCAGGATGATCACCGATGACACGGTAAACATGGATCCCTTCAGAACAAAGGCGGTCTGTGGAAGCTGGGCATGCAAATTGACCAGGTAACTCGGAGCCTGCAAAAGCAGTATGCCTACAGTCAGGTACCGGGTAATCTGGTTCATTTTTCTCCTGCCACTTTCCCCTTCACGCTGAAGCCGCTGAAAATAAGGGACTGCAATACCCAGCAGCTGCACAACAATGGACGCAGAAATATAGGGCATTATGCCCAGGGCAAAAACGGAAGCATTGGAAAACGCACCACCTGAGAACATATCGAGCAATCCAAGTACCCCCTGGGCTGTTTGTTGCTTTAAGCCGGCAAGCTGACCCGGATCGATCCCCGGAAGTGCTACTTTCGAACCCAGTCTGTATATCAAAAGGATAAAAAGGGTATATAAGATCCTGTTGCGAAGATCCTCAATCCGCCAGATATTTTTTAAGGTGTCAAGTAATTGCTTCATCAAACTACAATTTTTCTACGGTTCCCTCCCTGGCTTCGATCATTTCTGCAGCTTTCCTTGAAAAAGCATGTGCCCTGACCTCAAGCTTTTTGGTCAGGTTTCCTTTGCCCAGGATCTTGAACCGGCTTTTTCTGCTGATCAGCCCCGCTTCGAAAAGCACCTTTTCATCAATTTTTTGAATGCCCTTATCCTCAGCAAGTTTTTCAAGCATACCCACGTTGATGGATTTGTATGATTTCCTGTTAATATTTTTAAATCCGAATTTGGGCACCCTTCGCTGCAGAGGCATCTGACCGCCCTCAAATCCCATTCTTCTCTTGTAACCGCTCCTGGATTTCTGGCCTTTGTGCCCTTTGGTGGATGTTCCTCCTCTTCCGGAACCCTGCCCCCTTCCAAGCCTTTTATTGCTTCTGGTTGATCCTTCTGCAGGTTTTAGTTTGCTTAAATCCATTGCGTTACCCCATTAAGTTATTTGATCCTACAATTTCTCAATGGTCACCAGGTGTTTTACCTTTTCTACCATACCAAGCATTCCCGGAGTGTCATCAATCTCTACGGTGCTGTTGATCTTTCTCAAACCCAGTGCATCGAGTGTTCTCTTTTGACGGGCAGTGCTTCCGATCCTGCTTCTGACCTGTCTGACCCTTACTTTCCCCATTTGTATGCCTGTTTATTAAGAACCGTTAAATACTTCCTGCATGCTAATCCCCCGCTGCTGACTAACCATGGATGCATCACGGAGCTCAAGCAAGGCCTTAAAGGTCGCTTTGACCAGATTGTGCGGATTTGATGAACCTTTTGATTTGGCCAGGACGTCCCTGACACCTACACTTTCCAAAACTGCCCGCATGGCCCCGCCGGCCTTCACCCCGGTACCGCTGGAAGCCGGTTTCAGGAAAACCCTTGCTCCCCCGTATTTGGCCTGCTGCTCGTGGGGGATGGTTCCCTTGTGTACGGGAACCTTGATCAGACTCTTTTTCGCATCTTCAATTCCTTTGGCAATGGCTGTGGTTACTTCACCTGCCTTCCCGAGTCCGTATCCCACGATCCCGTTTTCATCCCCCACGACCACAATTGCCGAAAAACTGAATGTCCGGCCACCCTTGGTTACCTTTGTCACCCGCTGGATGCTGACCAAACGGTCTTTCAGCTCCAGGTCGCTGGTTTTTACTCTTCTGATACTTGTCGTCATGGTTGCCTAAAATTTTAATCCGCCTTTTCTTGCACCTTCGGCAAGACTTTTCACGCGACCGTGATACCTGTATCCTCCCCGGTCAAACACCACATCCTTGATTCCCTTGTTAAAAGCCCTTTTGGCCAGTAATTCTCCCACCAGGAAAGATTTCTCCTTCTTGTTGATGTCTTTTTTTTCCAAAACTTCCTTGTTTCTTGAACATGCACTGACCAGTGTTTTCCCGAGCTGGTCATCCACAAGCTGAACATAGATCTGTTTGCTGCTTCTGAAAACCGACATCCTCGGTTTTGTGCCCGTCCCGGAAATATGCTTCCTGATCCTTTTTCTTATGCGCGATCTTCTTTCTGTCTTGGTTATAGCCATTTAAACTACCTTTTACATATGATTACACACTGGCTGTTTTCCCCGCTTTTCTCCGTACGCGTTCGCCCACGTATATGATCCCTTTCCCTTTATAAGGTTCGGGCGGTCTCAAAGACCTTATCCTGGCAGCAATGTGACCGAGAAGTTGTTTGTCCGCACTTCTCAATGTTAAGATGGGATTGCTCCTTTTTTTGGTTTCTGCTTCTACTTTGATTTCCGGAGGAAGTTCGATCATAACATCGTGTGAAAACCCTATATTCATAACCAGGCGCTGGCCCTTTGCTTCTGCTCTGAAGCCCACCCCGATCAATTCCTGTTTGATCTCATATCCATGGGATACTCCGAAAACCATGTTATAGATCAGAGAACGGTACAAACCATGCATGGCTTTGTGCCTCTTCTGGTCCGAAGGACGGGACAACACAATCCGGCCATCCTCAACTTCTGCTGTAATGCCTTGACCGATCTGCTGTTTCAGTTCACCCAGCGGACCTTTTACGGTGATCATCTGATGGTCATTAATATCCACCGTCACTCCCTCTGGTATTTGTATCGGTAAATCTCCTATTCTCGACATATCAATACCTCCCAATTAATGTACATAGCATAAAACTTCTCCACCCACTTTCTTTTTCCGGGCTTCCTTATCGCTCATCACCCCCTGTGATGTGGACAGGATCGCAACTCCCAGTCCGTTTAAAACCCTGGGCAGATTGTCATATTTCACGTATTTTCTCAACCCCGGCTTGCTGATCCTCTGCAAGGACTTAATCGCCGAAGCTTTGTTCTTCGGATTATATTTCAAAGCAATCTTGATGATGTCCTGATATTCATCGCCGATAAACTTGTAATTTAAAATATACCCTTTTTCATAGAGGATCCTGGTCATTTCTTTCTTAATACCTGAACCGGGTATCTCCACGACTTTTTGCCTGGCCTGTATGGCATTCCTGATTCTGGTCAAATAATCTGCAATCGGATCTGTCATCTTAACTCATGATTTTCAACAAATTAAACACTACCAACTGGCTTTTTTGACACCGGGGATCAGGCCCCGGGAAGCCATTTCACGAAATGTAATCCTGCTGATACCGAATTGTCTCATATATCCTTTGGGCCTTCCGGTAAGTTTACACCGGTTGTGCAGCCTGACCGGATTGGAATTCCGGGGCAATCTGCTTAAACCGACATAATCCCCTTCAGCCTTGAGTCTGGCCCTCCTGTCAGCATATTTTTCCACAAGTTTTTGCCGCTTGATCTCACGGGCTTTCATTGATTCTTTTGCCATATATTATCTGTTTTTTATTTCTTTAAACGGTAAACCGAATGCTTTCAGCAGGGCATATCCCTCTTCATCGGTTTTGGCTGTGGTTACGAATGTAATTTCCATGCCCAGGATCCTGCTGATCTTGTCGATATCGATTTCAGGAAAAATGATATGCTCAGCGATCCCCAGGGTATAATTGCCCCGGCCATCCAACCGGCCCGCCACACCATTGAAATCACGTATACCCGGAAGTGCTGCCTTTATCAGCCGTTCCAAAAATTCATACATTCTGTCACGCCGCATGGTTACCTTCACGCCGATGGGCACTTTTCTTCTCAGTTTAAAATTTGAAATGTCTTTTTTGGAAAGCGTCTGAATGGCTTTCTGGCCGGCAATCCGGGATATCTCTTCCTGGGCTACTTCAATGATCTTCTTATCGGCAACCGCCTGGCCAATCCCCTGATTGATGATGATCTTTTCCAGACGGGGCACTGCCATCATGGATGTATATCCGAATTCCTTTTTAAGGGCCGGAATGATCTCTTCATTGAATTTTTGCTTAAGTTCCGGTGTACGTGCCATTACTTGATCTCCTCTCCTGATTTTTTGGAATATCTGATTAACCTGCCCTTCTCATCCCTTTTCCTGCCGATACGGGTCGGTTCCCCGGAAGCGGAATCGATCAGCATCAGGTTTGAAATATGGATGGGGGCCTCTTTCTTGATGATGCCACCTTCCGGATTCCGGGCATTGGGCTTTGTGTGCCTGGAAACCATATTGATCCCTTCCACGATTGCCTTGTATCCCGATGTGCTTACATCAAGGACCCGTCCCTGGCGCCCTTTCCATTCACCGGTATTGACGTAAACCGTATCGCCTTTTTTAATATGTATTTTAGACGGCATATGCATTCATTTTTTTGAACTCATTCACAAAACTTCCGGAGCCAGGGAAATAATCTTCATATATTTGTCCCTCAACTCACGGGCAACCGGACCAAATATCCTGGTGCCCCTGATCTCATCAAGATTGTTCAGCAACACCACCGCGTTGTCGTCAAAACGAATGTAGGACCCGTCATTGCGCCTGACTTCTTTCCTGGTCCTGACAACCACCGCTTTGGAAACCGTTCCTTTTTTCAGGTCGCTGGAAGGAAGCGCACTTTTTACCGTCACAACCACCTTGTCACCAATGCTGGCATAACGTTTCCCGGTGCCCCCAAGAACCCTGAGGCAAAGAACTTCTTTTGCACCGCTGTTGTCGGCTACTGCCAGTCTGCTTTCCTGTTGTATCATGACTACTTGGCCCTTTCGATTATTTCCGCCAACCTCCAGTTTTTATTTTTGCTTAGGGGCCTGGTCTCCGCTATACGTACCAGGTCTCCCGGATTGCATGTATTTTCTTCATCATGTACAGTGAATTTCCTGCTTTTGTTGATGAATTTGCCGTAAATGGGGTGTTTGAACTTCCTTTTTACCTCAACAACAATGGATTTTTCCATTTTGTTGCTGACCACAACACCGACGCGTTCTTTTCTTATATTTCTTTCCATTTCGGATTTTAGCTTTCAGCTTGTTCTTTTTCATCCTCAATCTTCTGACCAAGTATGGTCTTGAGTCTGGCAATATTCCTCCTGACCTCACGGATTTTATGAGGATTATCCAGCGGTGTTATGGCATGGTTCAGTCTCAGCCGCGTCAGGTAATCCTGCTCGTTGTCAATCCTTTCTTCAATTTCTTTGACTGTCAGTTCTTTGATTTCGGTTGCTTTCATTGCACATAAGATTGTACCGGTTTTACCGGTTATATTGCCGATTCTTCAAAATCCCGCCGGACCATGAACTTGGTCTTGACGGGCAATTTCTGGGCACCCAGGTCCAGGGCTTTACGCGCTGTTTCATAGGGAGTGCCGTCCACTTCAATGAGGATCCTCCCTGGAGTTACCGGAGCCACAAAACCTTCGGGAGCCCCCTTTCCCTTACCCATTCTTACTTCGGCAGGTTTTTTTGTTATGGGCTTGTCCGGAAAGATCCGGATCCACAACTGTCCTTCTCTTTTCATATGCCTGGTCACTGCCTGACGGGCTGCTTCGATCTGTCTTCCCGTGATCCAGGCAGATTCCATGGCCTTGATGCCGAAAGATCCGAATGCCAGCTGATTTCCCCGCTGTGAATTTCCTTTCATCCTGCCCTTCTGCCTTCTTCTGTATTTGGTTTTTTTCGGTTGTAACATATCGTCTGGTGATTATTTTCTTCTCTTTTTAAACCCTTTGTGTTTTGTATTTTTCATCCCCATATTGGGTGACAGGTCCCTTTTTCCATATACTTCCCCGTTGCATATCCAGACCTTAACGCCGATGCCCCCTACTTTGGTGTGTGCTTCACACAAGGCATAGTCAATATCCGACCGGAGGGTATGCAAGGGGATCCTTCCTTCTTTAAAGGTCTCTGTCCTGGCCATTTCCGCACCACCCAGCCTGCCCGATATCAACACTTTGATCCCTTCTGCTCCCATTCTCATGGTAGATGCAATGGCCATTTTTATGGCACGCCGGTAGGATATCTTACCTTCGATCTGCCTGGCAATGTTGTTGGCAACGATGGTGGCATCCAGTTCCGGTCTTTTTACCTCATATATATTGATCTGAACTTCCTTCTTTGTAATCTTTTTCAGTTCTTCCTTCAATTTGTCCACTTCCTGTCCGCCTTTCCCGATGATGATCCCCGGCCTTGCCGTATTTACGGTTAGGGTAATCAGTTTCAGGGTTCGTTCAATAATGATCTTGGATATGCTTGCTTTGGCCAGCCGGGCATTGAGATAATCCCTGATCTTCGAATCCTCAACCAGTTTGGAGGAATAATCCCTCCCCCCGAACCAGTTTGAATCCCAGCCCTTGATGATTCCAAGCCTGTTTGAAATAGGATTTACTTTCTGTCCCATACCTATGTTTGATTTTCTTTGTTTTCTTCCACGCTCGTGCTGTCCAGCACAACGGTCACATGATTCGACCTTTTTCTGATCCTGTGTGCCCTTCCCTGCGGTGCCGGCCGGATCCTTTTCAGCGTTCTGCCCTGATCGACCTTAATTTCCTTGATGAACAAAATGGTGTCCTCAATACGGACCCCTTCATTTTTGTTCTGCCAGTTGGATAAGGCAGACAAAATCAGTTTTTCCATTTTCCTGGAAGCATATTTTTTGTCATATTTCAGAACATCCAGTGCCTGGTTCACATCCATTCCTCTTACCATATCAGCGACCAGCCTCATTTTCCTCGGTGCAATGGGACTATTCCTCAACATGGCAAAACTCTTGCCTTCTCTTTCTTCCTTCAGCCTTTCGGCCCTGTTTTTTTTTCTTGCTCCCATACGTGATCAATCATATTTTATTCTTTACACTATCTCTGCTTCCCCCCGTGGCTCCTGAAAATCCTGGTAGGTGAAAACTCACCCAGCTTATGCCCGACCATGTTTTCGGTAATGTATACGGGGATGAACTTATTACCATTGTGCACGGCAATGGTATGGCCCACAAAATCAGGTGAAATAACAGATCTTCGTGACCATGTCTTGATCACGGATTTCTTGCCGGTTTGATTCATCTCAAGCACCCGTTTCTCAAGCTTGTAGTCAATAAATGGTCCTTTCTTCAGCGATCGGCTCATTTCTCTGTTTGTTTATTTTTTTGTTTTTCTTCTTTCCAGTATGTATTTGTTTGATCTTTTGTTCCTTTTCCTGGTTTTGAACCCCTTGGCAAGTAAACCGGTCCTCGATCTGGGATGCCCGCCCGAGGCCCTGCCTTCTCCTCCGCCCATGGGATGGTCTACAGGATTCATGGCCACACCCCGGGTCCTGGGTCTTCTCCCCATCCATCTTCTTCTTCCGGCTTTGCCGGATTTCTCCAGGTCATGGTCCGGATTGGAAACACTGCCGATGGTAGCCCTGCATGTGGTCAGCACCATCCTGGTCTCTCCTGAAGGCAGCTTGATCACTGCGTATTTTCTGTCACGCGAAGTAAGCTGTGCATATGATCCTGCGCTTCTTGCCAGTATGCCGCCTTTGCCGGGCGCAAGCTCAATGTTATGGATGATCGTGCCCAGGGGAATATCGGACAGGAACAGTGCATTGCCTGTGTCCGGCGGAGCACCCTTTCCTGACAGTACCTTGTCACCGGCTTTCAGTCCCTTGGCAGCCAGGATGTAACGTTTTTCCCCGTCTTTATATACAAGCAAGGCGATCCTGGCCGAACGGCTGGGATCATATTCAATGGTTTTTACCACCGCCGGCATCCCGTCCTTGTCTCTTTCAAAATCGATCAGCCGGTATCTTCTCTTGTGGCCACCCCCGAGGTTTCTCACCGTTATGCTCCCCGAATGGTTCCTTCCCCCCTTGCGTTTGAGGGGACGCAGCAAGGACTTTTCGGGTTCGGTACGGGTAATCTCCCCGAACGAGCTGATGACCTTCCTTCTTTGTCCCGGTGTAATGGGTTTGAACTTCTTTACTGCCATATTATCTGGTACTTATGGAAATCTTAAACATTGCTGTAAAAATCAATCTCATCTCCTTTTGCCAGGGTGACCACTGCTTTTTTATAACTACTGCTTCTGCCGGTCAGTATGCCGCTTCTTGTATAACGGGTTTTGGCCTTGCCCGGGCAGATCATGGTGTTGACCGACTCAACCGTAACACCATACATTTTCTCGATGTCTTTCCTGATCTGAACCTTGTTGGCCTTTCTGATTACAATAAATCCGTACCGGTTCAGGTCCTCGCCCTGAGCCGTCATTTTTTCCGTGACCATTGGTTTTATTATTACGCTCATAATCAGCTTAATGGAATTACTTTTTTTGCAATGATTTCAACGCAGTCTCCGTAAATATAAGGGCTGTGGATTTCATCACATTATAAACATTTAGTCCTGAGATCGTTATAACTTCAGATCCCGGCAAATTTCGCGACGACAAATATATATTTTTATTTGGTTCAGATAAAACCAAAAGACATTTTTTATCTTCAATGTTCAGATTTTTGAATATATCATAGAGCGCTCCCGTAGCAGGTTTTTCAAAATTGAAATCCTCAAGCACCGTAATGTTTTTCTCTTTTGCCTTGATGGATAATGCAGATAAACGTGCCAGCTTTTTCACCTTTTTGTTCAGTTTGAACCCATAATCCCTTGGCTTTGGACCAAAAGTACGTCCACCGCCCCTGAAAATGGGCGATTTTATGTCTCCAGCCCGGGCCGTTCCCGTACCCTTTTGCCTTTTTATCTTTTTGGTGCTTCCTGTAATCTCGGCCCTTTCTTTGGTTTTGCTTGTGCCCCGGCGTCTGGCGGCAAGATGTTGCTTCACGGCCATATAAATAACATGTCCGTTGGGTTCAATACCAAAAAAGGGCTTTTTCAAGTCGGCTTTTCTTCCCGTATCTTCACCTTTTGTATTGTATACTGAAACTCTCATTATTGAATATTTGTCTTAAACCTCTGTAATAGTTACAAAGATTATACAGCCATGTATTTTTTATTTCTCAATGATCAGATATGAACCATTCGCTCCCGGGACCGAGCCTTTCAGCAGCAAAAGGTTCTTTTCGGGAATGATTTTTACCACCCGCAGATTGAGGATCTTGATATTTTTTCCTCCCGTTCTGCCGGCCATTCTTGTCCCTTTGAACACCCGTGAAGGATCCGAAGAAGCTCCCAGCGAACCGGGAGCCCGGTTGCGGTTGTGCTGACCATGGGTTGCATCGTTCACTCCTGCAAAACCATGGCGTTTAACCACCCCCTGAAATCCTTTGCCCCTGGAAACGCCCTTTACATCAAGCCAGGTGTCGTCACTGAAATAATCAACCCCGATTATATCACCCACATTCCAGTGTTTCACAAATCCCTGCAATTCAATGATTTTTCTTTTGGGTGTGGTTTTTGCCTTCCTGAAATGCCCCAGCATTGCCCTGGACGTGTGTTTTTCCTTCTTGTCATCATAGGCAAGCTGCACTGCATTGTAACCATCTTTCTCCTTGAGTTTGATCTGGGTTACCACGCATGGTCCGACTTCAATGGCCGTACAGGGCACATTTCTGCCGTTCTCATCGAACACTGAGGTCATTCCTGTTTTTTTACCAACCAATCCGGGCATTGTATTCTGTTGCTTTTAGTTTACACTTTGATCTCAACCTCAACACCGCTGGGTAATTCCAGTTTCATCAGGGCATCGATGGTTTTGGGTGTTGAGCTGTAAATGTCAAGAATCCGCTTGTGCGAACTCAACTGGAACTGTTCACGGGACTTCTTGTTGACAAAAGTCGATCTGAGCACCGTAAACAACCTCCTGTGTGTCGGGAGGGGGATCGGTCCGCTCACAACCGCACCCGTGGACTTAACCGTTTTTACGATCTTGTCCGAAGACTTGTCCACCAGGTTGTGGTCATATGACTTGAGTTTTATCCTGATCTTTTGGCTCATTCTGATATTGAATTAAACAAACAAACTTTTTCCTTTGATGCGTTCAAGAACCTCGTCCGCAAACGGCCGGGGAATTTCCTCATATCTCAGAAACTCCATGGTGGCCGTCGCCCTTCCTGAAGTCAGGGTCCTCAAAACCGTAACATATCCGAATTCCTCGGCCAGAGGCACTTTGGCTTTGATCACCTTCATGCCCGAACGGGTCTCCATCCCTTCAACCTGTCCCCTTCTCTTATTGAAATCGGAAATCACATCTCCCATATATTCTTCGGGTGTCACCACTTCGGCAGACATCACCGGTTCCAGAAGCACCAGTCCGGCCTTCAGGACCGCGTTCCTCAAACCGGTCCTTGCTGCCTGCTCGAAAGAAAAAGTATCGGAATCCCCCGGTTCGAATGAACCGTCCCTGAGGACGATTTTCATCCTTTCAATGGGATATCCGGCCAGAGGACCGGTTTGCATGGCTTCTCCGAATCCTTTTTCAACGGCCGGGACAAATTCCCTGGGGATTTTCTCCGGCTGCGAATCATCAATGAATTCCAATCCCTTCTTTTTTTTGGTATTGGGTGTGGCTTCGAAAAATATTTCTGCAAATCTTGTTTTACCGCCCACCTGCTTACTGAATGTCTCCCTGTGTTCAACGGGTTTCCGAATGGCTTCCTTGTAATTCACCTGAGGCTTGCCCTGATTGCATTCCACTTTGAATTCCCTTTTCAGGCGGTCAATCAGTATTTCCAGATGCAATTCCCCCATACCGCTTAATATGGTCTGGCCCGTATCTTCATCCATTTTTACCCGGAACGTGGGATCTTCGTCTGCCAGCCGGTTGAGTCCTTCCATAAGCTTATCGAGATCTCTCTGGGTTTTGGGTTCAATGGCGATGCTGATGACCGGTTCGGGGAATACCATGGTTTCAAGTACCAGTGGATGCCTGGGATCGCATAGTGTATCGCCGGTTTTGATATCTTTAAAACCGACAACGGCGCATATGTCTCCGGCTTCGATGAGTTCCCGGGGGTTCTGCTTATTGGCATGCATCTGATACAAGCGTGCAATCCTTTCCTTCCGCCCTGACCGGGTATCCAATACCTGAATGCCCGGTTTGATGGCCCCTGAATATACCCGTAAGTAAGCAAGCTTTCCCACAAAGGCATCGGAAGCGATCTTAAAAGCCAGTGCAGCCAGGGGCTCCTCCGGACCGGCATGTCTTTCTTCCTGCTTATGGGTGTAAGGATTGATTCCGTTAACCGGCGGAAGTTCAGGCGGACTCGGCAGGAATGCGACGATGCCATCAAGCAGTCGTTGTATTCCTTTGTTGCGGAAAGCCGCGCCACAAAAAACAGGAACGGCTTTCAGGGAAATGGTGGCCCGCCGGATGGCCTGCAAAAGATCATCCGCGGATATCCTGTTCCGGTCATCCAGAAATTTTTCAAGCAAAACATCATCCACCTCGCAAACCGTCTCGATCAGTGTCTCTCTCCATTTCCCGGACTGTTCTTTCATATCATCCGGGGTCTCTTCAGTTTGGTAGGTGGTCAGTAAGGTCTTATCATCCCGCCATACAACGGCCTTGTTTTCGATCAGATCAACCACGCCCCTGAATTTTTCTTCCGAACCGATGGGTATTTGGACTGGCAGGGGATTGGTCCTGAGTTTGTCTTTCATTTCCCGGATCACCCGGAAGAAATCAGCGCCGATTCTGTCCAGCTTGTTAACAAAAGCGATCCTGGGAACCTTGTATTTATCTGCCTGTCTCCAGACAGTTTCTGATTGGGGTTCCACACCCCCCACAGCACAGAACAATATCACCGCTCCATCCAGTACCCGCAGGCTCCGCTCCACCTCCACGGTGAAATCCACATGCCCGGGCGTGTCAATGATATTGATCTTGTATTGTTCGTCTTTGTATTTCCAGAAACTTGTGGTCGCTGCAGAAGTAATGGTTATACCCCTTTCTTTTTCCTGTATCATCCAATCCATGACAGAAGCGCCGTCATGCACCTCCCCCATCCGGTGTGTAATTCCCGTATAGAAAAGCACACGTTCCGTGGTGGTGGTCTTCCCCGCATCAATATGGGCCATAAACCCTATGTTTCTTGTATATCTGAGATCTTCCTTCATATATTTACCAGCTGCAGGAATCCATATATAAGTTGTTAAAACCTGAAATGTGCAAAAGCTTTGTTGGCCTCCGCCATCCTGTGCATGTCTTCTTTTCTCTTGAAAGCGCCGCCTTCCTGTTTCCAGGCGGCCATGATCTCGGCCGCCAGTTTTTCACTCATGGATTTGCCCGGCCGCATGGAAGCATAACGGATCAGATTTCTCATGCTCAGGGACACCTTTCTTTCCGGCCTGACCTCCATGGGCACCTGGAAAGTGGCACCGCCCACCCTCCGGCTCTTAACCTCCACCTGGGGAGTGATGTTTTCAAGCGCTTTTTTCCATATGTCCAGCGGCAGGATTTCCTCATCCTTCATTCTCTCTCCCACGATCTCAATGGCTGCATAGAACAAGGTATAGGCAAGGCTTTTCTTTCCCTCTTTCATCAGGTTATTGACAAAACGGGTCACCATGGGATCCTGAAATTTGGGATCGGGATCAAGTATTTGCCTTTTGGGTTTGCTTTTTCTCATTTTTATCAGACAATAGAATTACTTTTTAGGCTTTTTGGTTCCGTACTTGGACCGCCTTTGCGTCCTGCCTTCCACACCGGATGCATCCATTGTACCCCTGATCAGATGATACCTGACACCCGGAAGGTCCTTGACCCTGCCCCCCCTGATCAGTACGATGGAGTGCTCCTGCAGGTTATGTCCTTCACCCGGAATATAGGCATTCACTTCCTTACTGTTGGTCAGGCGTACCCTGGCTACTTTCCTCATGGCGGAGTTTGGTTTCTTCGGAGTGGTGGTATATACACGCACACATACCCCTCTCCGCTGGGGACATGAATCCAGTGCCGGGGCCTTGCTCTTTTCTGCAAGCCTCTTCCTCCCCTTTCTAACCAATTGTTGTATGGTCGGCATTTGTTAAGCGTTTTAAGTTGAAAACAGGTCTTGTAAATCGGTTCGCAAAGGTATTCTTTTTTTTTAAAAAACAAGAATATTTTCAGGAATTTCTGGACATTCCGGAGACTTCCCGAAAGAGCCTGTGAGGCGGGAAAATACTTACGTAACAGAACAGTATTCCCGGTTATAAATAATGAAATTCAGGCGGGGGGTCAGACTTTTAAAACGGCGGGGGGCGGCTTGATTTGAATGAAAAAATTATTACTTTTGCAACTCCGTTTGAAGGCGGTACCCTGCAAATGTTATTCATAATCCGACGTAACAATGAAACCATACGAGACAGATCAGATCAGAAATCTAACCCTGGTGGGGAATTCAGGATCGGGGAAAACGATCCTTGCGGAAACCATACTTTTCAATGGTGGTGTGATATCGCGGCGGGGAGATGTGGCACAGAAAAATACGGTATCGGACAATTACGAAATTGAACATGAAAATGAAAGTTCCGTCTTTTCATCCGTCCTGTACACCGAATACCGGGACAAGAAACTGAACATCATCGATGCTCCCGGTGCCGATGATTTCATCGGGGGCGTGGTATCCGGGTTCCGGATCACGGACATGGCCCTGATGCTGATCAATGCACAAAACGGCGTGGAAGTGGGTACGAAGATCCACAGCCGGTTTGTGGAGCGGGACAACAAACCCATGATGCTGGTGGTCAATCAGTGCGACCACGACAAAGCCAATTTCGAAAAGACTTTTGAATCGATCAGGGAACGGTTCGGCGGCAATGCCGTCATGGTCAATTACCCGGCAGAGACAGGAAAGGGTTTTGACACGCTCATTGATGTTCTGGGAATGAAAATGATGAAATACACCGGTGAAAAGGGGAAACCGGAAACCAGGGAAATATCCGGTGATCATAAAGACAGGGCAACCGAATTGCACAATGAACTGGTGGAAAAAGCCGCTGAAAGTGACGAAGCCCTGATGGAAACTTTCTTTGAGAAGGAGACCCTTAACGAAGAAGAACTGGGCAGGGGCATCCGGAACGGGCTCCTCCAGCAGGGCATTATTCCCGTTTTCTTTATTTCCGCAGCAAAAAACATCGGTGTTGATGTCCTGATGGAATTCCTGGCAACCAATGCCCCTTCTCCGGATCAGTTCCCCCCGGCCAAAACGGTTGACGGAAAAGATATAAAACCGGATTCCGGTGGTCCTGCTTCTGTATTTGTATTCAAATCATCGGTTGAATCCCACATCGGCGAAATCAATTATTTCAAGGTCATGTCGGGTCGGGTCACCGAAGGCATGGACCTGATCAACCAGACAACCAACAACAAGGAACGGTTTACCCAATTGTTCGTTTCGGCCGGAAAGAACAGGACCAGAATTCCCTCCCTGGCAGCCGGGGACATCGGCGCCACCGTCAAACTGAAAAGTACCAGGACCAATCATTCCCTTTCAGCACCGGGTTCCAGCCTGGAATATCCTCCTGCGGAATTTCCCGAACCCAAATACAGGACCGCCATCAAGCCCCTGAACGAAGGGGATGAGGAAAAACTGAGCGAAGCGCTCAGTCGAATGCAGGAAGAGGATCCCACCATACTGGTTGAATATTCCAAGGAACTAAAACAGATCATTGTTTCGGGCCAGGGGGAATACCATCTGAATATCCTCAAATGGCACCTCGACAACGTTTTCAAACTGGAAACCGAATTTGTTCCCCCGAAGATACCTTACCGGGAAACCATTACCAAAATTGCCCGGGCCGATTACAGGCATAAAAAACAGTCAGGCGGTGCCGGTCAGTTCGGTGAGGTGCATATGGTGATCGAACCTTATTCGGAAGGCATGCCTGACCCGACGGTATATAAAATCGCCGGCAGGGATATCAAAGTATCGGCCCGCAACAAAGAAGAACTTGACCTGCCCTGGGGGGGCAAACTGGTTTTTCTCAACTGCATCGTGGGGGGATCCATCGATTCACGGTTCATGCCCGCCATTTTGAAAGGGATCATGGAAAAGATGGAGGAGGGCCCCCTGACGGGTTCATATGCAAGAGATATACGGGTGGCTGTCTATGACGGGAAAATGCATCCGGTCGATTCCAATGAAATATCCTTCAAACTTGCCGGCCGGAACGCTTTCAGGGAAGCTTTCAAAAATGCCGGACCCAAGATCCTTGAACCCATCTATGATGTTGAGGTATTGGTGCCCCCCGACAAAACAGGGGATGTAATGAGCGACCTGCAGGGAAGACGGGCCATCGTCCAGGGCATGAGCAGCGAAAAGGGCTTCGAGAAACTCCGGGCAAAAGTACCCCTGGCGGAAATGGACAAATATTCTACCGCACTGAGTTCGCTCACCAACGGACGTGCCATCTATACCATGAAGTTTTCCGAATATCTCCAGGTTTCACCCGATGTGCAGGAGCAATTGCTCAGGGCCTATGAACAAGAGCAGGAAGAAGAATAACCATTCATGGTTTGTTCCTGAAAAGATGCACGAAACCCCGGTATAGTCCGCCCCGGTATTTTTCGGCGTCCCAGCCGATGGCCTCGATGATGTAAAAATACACGCCCGGTTCGGCCGGCCTTCCTTTCCCCCTGATGGTTCCGTCCCATCCTTCCCATTCGAACTTGTCCCGGGTTTGTTCATGCTCATATACCAGTCTTCCGTAACGGTTGAATATTTTGATCCTGAATTCCTTGATGGATGTTGAACTGACCCTGAAGCGGTCATTCACATCATCCCCGTTGGGCGAAAAAAAGTTGGGCAGGTCCAGTTTGGAAGAAAGCACTTCCACCGGAGTTTCCAGACGGAAAGTATCCACGCATCCTTCCTCACTAATGGAAACAAGAAACGGATCATACTCCCGGGGTATATAATAGGTATATTCAGCCGTATCCTCAACATCATACGTGATCATGGTGCGCTCCCCGCCGGGAACAAGGGTGTCCACGAATACCCACTCAAATTCCTCACCGTTTTCAGACCGGTTGAGGAATTTCACTTCAAGGGGTGCTTCGCCTTCCGGTTGATCGGTCCCGGACCAGGTACCCGGTTCGTCTTCATCTTCAATGTATACTTCGAACAATGCTTTGGTCTGGACCGTCTCATAGAACACGGAATCCCTGCCTGTAAAACCGTAATGGTCCTCCGCGGTGAGAAAAAACCAGGTATCAACCGTGGGCGGACGGTAGTTGGTGTTGGGGTCCAGCACCGAAGTGGCATTGGGGATCACCAGTTCTTCATTGTCCGAAGTCCATTCGAATGACATTTCAACCGGAAGATTTACGGACTGGCCGCTGACAGGATCGTAATATGTTATGGTATCGGGACGCACCGTTCCGTTCAGCACAATATAATCACAGGTGTACTTGTACAGTTTGAGTTTGCCTTCTGAATTCTTTTCCACCGAAATACGGGGATGATCGCGAAAAATCCACGCCCTGAACACCGTGTCCATATCCGTCGAACGGATTCTTACCCTGTATCCGCCGGGTTCCAGATCCGAGACCATTGAGTAAGGGCGGTCATTCTCAGAAAAGAACGGCACAAAATCCCCGGTTGCCGTATCGTACACCGACCATTCAAAATCCCATCCGGGAGTGCCTCCGGGTGGGTTTGCCGTTAGTTCTCCCAGAACTTGTTTTTCAGGAAGGTCTTTCACATGAAGGACAAAAAAGATATCCTCCCCGTCAAAAACGGGATAATCAAGCGTATCATGAAAATCGGCCTCCGGGGATGTAATTTGTGCGCCCGCCTGAACGAAAAACAAAACCATGAAACATAAAGAAATGAGGGGATTGAAAATCCCCGGCCAATACCGGTATTTATGAAAGGGGGTCACTTGCTTACGGAAAAATAATAACTGTGTGCAATATTATAAAATAATTGCTGATGAGACAGCAATTAAGCACACATGTATTATTTTCGCGTGTCAAAAGCCAGGGTGTGGGGAACTTTCTGAAACATCTGAACAAAGCACAGCAACTGGCGGCCGCTCATATGAACGGGCCCAGTATGGTGATTGCCGGAGCGGGCTCTGGCAAGACCAGGGTCCTGACCTACAGGATCGCCCATCTGCTGGATCAGGGAATCCATCCGTCTTCCATTCTGGCACTCACTTTCACCAACAAGGCGGCCAGGGAAATGCAGGAACGGATCGACCGTCTCACAGGGCCTGTAAAGGCCGGGGGATTGTGGATGAATACTTTTCATTCTATCTTTGCCAGAATTCTGAGAATCGAATCCCGGCATCTGGGCTATTCGGCCGATTTTACCATTTACGACAACCTGGACTCCAGGAACCTGGTCAAAAGCATCATCAGGGAACTTGACCTGAATGATGAATATTACCGGGCCGCGGAAATCCACAGAAGGATCTCTTCGGCCAAAAACAATCTGGTCACTCCCGGAGGATACCTGTCCAATGAAAGCTTCATCCGTCAGGACCAGGGGGCCCGCAGGCCCGCGACAGGAGACATTTACCGGACATATGCGTACAAATGCCGCCAGTCCGGTGCCATGGATTTCGACGATCTTTTACTGAACACCTACCTGCTTTTCAGGGATCATCACCGGGTGCTGAAAACCTACCAGGAACGGTTCAGATATATCCTGGTGGATGAATACCAGGATACTAATTTTGCTCAATATTCCATTCTGAAACAATTGTCGTACCTGCACAAAAACATATTCGTGGTGGGTGACGACGCCCAGAGCATTTATTCATTCCGGGGAGCCCGTATTGAGAATATACTGAATTTCAGGAATGATTTTCCGGCATACAAGCTTTTCAAACTGGAACAGAATTACCGTTCTACCCGCAACATCGTGGATGCGGCCAACAGTCTGATCAGCCGGAACCGCGGGCAGATCAGCAAACAGGTCTGGTCAGACAATGAAACCGGCGAAAAAGTCAGTTTATTTACGGCATCCACAGATATCGAAGAGGGCTATAAGGTAGCCGGGCGCATCCGGGATATCATCAACAGGGAACAACTGCAATACCAGGACATCGCTGTGCTTTACCGTACCAATGCACAGTCCAGGATATTCGAAGAAGCCCTTCGAAAAATCAACATCCCCTATAAAGTGTACGGGAGCCTCTCCTTTTTCCAGAGAAAAGAGATCAAGGACGTTCTGGCTTATTTGAGAATGGCTGTGAATCCCCTGGATGAAGAATCACTGAAACGGGTCATCAATTATCCGCAAAGGGGCATCGGCAAGACCACCCTGTCAAGACTGCAAAATATAGCCACCGGGGAAAGCAAAACCATTTGGGAAGTCCTTCAGGACATCGAACGGCATTCAGAGCTTTTCAACAAGGGCATTGCTTCCAGACTCAGGAATTTCAGGTCCCTGATCAGCGGGTTCAATGAAGGGAACGAGCAGATGGAAGCCTTTGACCTGGCTTACGCCATTGTGCAGAATTCCGGCATCATGAAGGAATTCCGGGACAATATGTCCCACGAAAACAGGAGTAAACTGGAAAACATCAACGAGTTGTTGAACAGCATCAGGGGATTTACGGAAAACCAAAAGGAACAGGACAGGGCAACACTGAACGCGTATCTTCAGAATGCCGTGCTGCTTACAGATGCAGACCGGGAAAAACCGGAAGACAGGAACAGGGTCACCCTGCTGACAGCTCATGCTGCCAAGGGACTGGAATTCAAACATGTGTTCATCACCGGACTGGAAGAGGATCTGTTCCCGAGCCGTTTGTCGGTTTCAGACCCCAAAGAAATCGAAGAAGAAAGAAGGTTGTTTTATGTCGCCCTGACCCGGTCAATGAAACATGCACATCTGAGCCATTCCAGAACCAGAATGAGGTGGGGCATCCCTGTAAACTGCTTTCCCAGCCGGTTCATAGGTGAAATTGATCCAAAATACCTGCATGCCCGGGATGAAGAAAAGATCTCCATCGAACCGGATACTCCTTCATTAAATTTTCCCCGTCCAAAAAAGACCAGGACTTTCCCGGACGGGTCAAAACAGTCCGGAAAGGGAATCCCCTTCCGGGAAGATACCGCCGACCCGGATGACATACAGGTCGGGATGGAAGTCATTCATCCCAGATTCGGAGCCGGGAAAGTGCTCAGCAAAACGGGTTCCTCAGCCGACTCCAGGGCAACGGTCTTTTTCAGGAAGAGTGGCCAGAAACAGCTGCTGCTGCGGTTTGCCAGACTCACCATTGTTCGTTGACAGGAGTTTGGACGAATATCCATTTTATTTCTATCTTTGTCATGAAAAAAACACCCATCCGGTAAAAAACAATTCATGGCATACGATTACAATACACAGCGGAATAAACTGGTTCTGCCCGAATATGGCAGGAATATCCAGAAAATGGTAGAATACATCACCGCCATTGAAGATCGTGAGGAACGGAACAATGCTGCACGGGCCATTATTCAGATCATGGGCAACCTGAATCCCCACCTGCGTGACATCAATGATTTCAAGCACAAATTGTGGGACCACCTGGCTATCATCAGTAATTTCAAGATGGACATCGATGCGCCTTACGAAACCCCCCAACCCGAGATTCTGTATGAAAAACCACGGCCGGTGCCATACAACACCAACAAAATCAAATACAAACACTACGGTAAGCTTCTGGAGCGCATGATCCGCCAGGCTTCCCAATATGAGGAAGGTGAGAAAAAAAGGGTCCTGACCAAACTGATCGCCAACCACATGAAAAAATGCTACCTGACCTGGAACCGGGAAGTGGTAACCGATGATGACATTTTCAGGGACCTGGAGGAATTGTCCGGCGGAAAACTGAAACCCTATCCGGATATGCGTCTCCATGAATCCCGCGACATACTGTCCCGGTCGAAAAAGAAGAACAACCGGAAAAAGAAATAATCCAATCCCCTAGCCATATTGCCCATGGGGACATTCATCATTCAAGGCAATCAGCAACTTCAGGGGCAGATCACTCCCCAGGGAGCCAAAAACGAAGCCCTGCAGGTCATCTGTGCCAGTTTGCTTACCGGTCAGACGGTGACCATTCAGAATGTTCCCGATATCCGGGACGTGAACATCCTGATCAGCATCATGCAGGGACTGGGAACAGATGTCCGGCAAACGGGTGATCATGAATTTTCCTTTACTTCCCGGACCCTGGATACCGGATATCTTCATTCGGATGATTTCATCACCAAGGCAACAAGTCTGCGCGGATCAATTATGATCGCAGGGCCTTTACTCGCCCGTTTCGGTGAGGTTTTCATTCCCAATCCCGGAGGGGATAAAATCGGCCGCAGGCGCCTTGACACCCATTTCGAAGGGCTGAAAAAACTGGGCGCCAGTTTTCGCACCGACCGGTCGGGGAAATTCTATTCCGGTCGTTGTGAAAAACTCCGGGGAACATACATGCTGCTGAATGAAGCATCGGTTACCGGCACCGCCAATATCATCATGGCATCGGTACTTGCCGGAGGAACCACCACCATCTACAATGCTGCCTGCGAACCATACATACAGCAACTCTGCCATATGCTGACCGAAATGGGCGCCAAAATCAGCGGCATCGGATCCAATCTTCTGACCATTCATGGCGTCGGTTCACTGAAAGGTTGCCGGCACAGGATACGGCCTGACATAATCGAGGCAGGAAGCTTCATCGGCCTGGCTGCAATGACCCGTTCCGACATTACCATCATGCATGTCAGCAAGGAAGATCTGGGCATCATCCCCGGTGCATTCAGGAGCCTGGGCATACGCATTGAAGAAACGGATGCCCACCTGAGAATTCCCCCGGTCGATCATTACGAAATCGAAACATTTATGGACGGATCCATCATGACCATTGCCGATGCTCCCTGGCCCGGAATGACACCCGACCTGCTCAGCGTATTTTTGGTGGTGGCCACCCAGGCCAGGGGCAGCGTTCTGATCCATCAGAAGATGTTCGAAAGCCGTCTGTTTTTTGTCGACAAACTGATCGATATGGGCGCACAGATCATCCTCTGTGATCCGCACCGGGCTACGGTGATCGGCCTCGACCGCCATACCTGTCTCCGGGCCACGACCATGTCCTCACCGGATATCAGGGCCGGTGTGGCCCTCCTGATCGCGGCCATGTCGGCTGAAGGCACCAGCACCATCCACAACATCGAACAAATTGACAGGGGATACGAAAAGATCGATGAAAGGCTCAACCGGCTGGGAGCACATATTCAAAGAATATGACCTTTTCTCCGGTTTTTTATGCCATTTGCTCCGATTCATTCATAAAACTGTCATTTTGTCTTTAAATAACCGATTGGCAAATCTTTTGATCTGATGAATGTTCAAAAAAAATCATTTTCATATGACCAATAAATCCGCAGGCAAAAAGAAGAAAAAGAACACGGAAAAAAACAGGGCAGCGTCCGGCAGCGAATCCGTTGACAACCGGAGATCAATAAAGATCGAAGATGAATTGAAGCAGGAAGAAAAAAAGAACCGGACGGCCGAACCCGGCGTACAGGAAGAGGTCAGGGATGAAACCGAAGTACTTGAGGAACAACTGGAGGAATACAAGGATAAATATCTCCGGCTCTCGGCAGAATTCGACAATTACAGAAAACGAACGGTAAGGGAAAGGGCCGGACTGATTGATTATGCATCCGCTGACATTTTTCTGAAGCTGCTTCCCGTCGTGGATGACATCGAAAGGGCCATCATATCCATTGACGAAGCAAAAGATGAGAAAGCCGTACGGGAGGGGGTTCACCTGATCCACAACAAACTGAAAGAATATTTGAAACAGCAGGGCATCCGGGAGATCGAAGCCATGAACAAAGAATTCAATACCGATGAACACGAAGCGATCAGCAAAATCCCGGCACCATCCGGAAAAATGAAAGGAAAGGTCCTGGATGTCATTGAGAAAGGATATTTTTACAGGGACAAGGTACTCAGATACGCGAAAGTGGTTGTCGGAGAATAATACAGGATGACAAAAAGAGATTATTACGAAATACTCGAAATTTCCAGGAACGCTTCCAAAGAGGAGATCAAAAAAGCCTACCGGAAAAAAGCCCTGAAGTATCATCCCGATAAAAATCCCGGAGATTATAAAGCCGAGGAACGGTTCAAGGAAGCGGCAGAAGCTTATGAGATCCTGCGGGATGACAACAAACGTGCCCGTTATGACCAGTACGGGCATGCAGGCGTGAAAGGATCAGCGGGCCAGGGATTCGGAGGCGGCATGACCATCGAAGACATTTTTGAAAGCTTCGGAGATGTATTCGGAGGTTCCTTTGGTTCTTTCGGCGGATTCGGAAGCCGCAGAAGTCATGCCCGGCATACAAGGAAAGGTTCCAATCTCAGGGTCAAGGTTACCCTGAACCTGAAAGAGATCGCCACGGGGGTTACCAAAAAGCTAAAAGTAAAAAAATACGTTGTTTGTGATGCTTGCCAGGGAACCGGGGCAAAAGACGGCAAATCATGGTCTGCCTGCTCAACATGCGGAGGAATTGGGCAGGTGACCACGGTGAACAATACTTTTCTGGGACAGATGAGGGCCACCAGCACCTGCCCTTCATGCGGGGGTGAAGGGAAAACCATTGATGAAAAATGCCACCAGTGCTACGGGGAAGGGATCGTAAAAGGAGAAGAGGTCATACCCGTCAACATACCGGCAGGCATTGCTGAAAACATGCAACTCTCCGTCACCGGAAAAGGAAACGCACCAAGAAGGGGCGGGATCAACGGGGATCTTCTGGTGCTCATCCAGGAAGAAAAACACCCCCATCTTATCCGTGACGGAAATGATCTTGTGTATCACCTGTATCTGAGCATCCCTCAAGCCATTCTGGGAGAACAGGTGGAGATCCCCACCATTGACAAAAGCGTAAAAATCAAGATCGATCCGGGAACACAGCCGGGCAGGATCCTGCGCCTCAGGAACAAGGGACTTCCGGACATCAACGAATACGGAAAAGGTGACCTGTTGATCAAAATCAACATCTGGGTCCCCGGGTCCCTGTCCGATGAAGAAAAAAAGATGATAATAAAACTCGGCAATTCCGGCAACTTTACACCCAACCCGGATCAGGAAGAACGGAACCTGTTCGAACGGGTAAAGAATATATTCAGTTGAATCCGGAATGGAAATTCTCCGAGCACAGAACATCGTAAAGAAATTTGCCGGACATACAGCCCTCAGGCAGGTTACGGTTTCTGTCCCGGAAGGTTCGGTATACGGACTCCTCGGGCCCAACGGCGCCGGAAAGACCACACTGATCAGGATCATCAACCGCATCATCGCGCAGGACAAAGGGGAACTGTTTTTCGAAAACAGGAAAATGACATCCGGTGATGTCATGAAAATAGGGTACCTGCCTGAAGAAAGGGGTTTGTACAAAAAAATGAAAGTGGGGGAACAAGCCCTGTACCTGGCACAGTTGAAAGGACTCAGCAAGAATCTTGCGGTTTCCCGGCTCAGGGAATGGTTCGGAAAATTCGAAATCCTTCCCTGGTGGGACAAAAAAGTAGAAGAACTGTCCAGGGGCATGCAGCAGAAGATCCAGTTCATTACCACCATCCTTCATGAACCCAGGCTGCTGATCTTCGATGAGCCCTTCAGCGGATTCGACCCCATCAATGTCAACCTGTTGAAAAATGAGATCCTCCAGCTGAAGGAATCGGGAACAACCATCATATTCTCCACCCATAACATGGGATCGGTGGAAGAACTCTGTGACCACATCACCCTGATCCACAACGCCGAAACTTTGCTGGAAGGCCCCATTGACCGGATCAGGCAAAATTACAAGGCGAATGTATATGAAGTCGGTTTCAACGGTGATCCGGACGCTCTGAAGTCCGCCCTCACTTCCCGTTATGAGTTGAAAGATCTTCAGCCTGCAGGCGGGGGCCATCTGGCCCTGGTCAAATTGTTGCACGGGGATTCAGACAATGAATTGCTCAGGCGGCTCATGCCCCGGGTTGAGATCACTTCTTTCAGGGAAAAACTCCCCGGCATGAACGATATTTTTATACAGGTCGTACACAACGGAAACCAAAATGAATAAGATCACACTGATCATCAAACGGGAATACCTCACGCGGGTCCGGAAAAAAAGCTTTCTCCTGATGTCCGTCCTGGGTCCGGTCATTTTCGCTGCATTCATGGTGGTACCGGTATGGCTTGCATCCATGGAAGACGGGGATGTGAAAACAATTGCAGTTGCAGACAGTTCGGGATGGTTTCAGGGAGAAATCCCGGAAACCGCAACGCTCAAATTTGAATATCCTGAAGGAATGTCCGCCGGGCAATTGAAGAAGGAATTCTCCCGGATGGGTTATTACGCGGTTCTGTTTATCCCCCCGGCGGAAGGGTATGATCCCGGTCCGGTCATAATCTATTCAGATAAACAGCCGGGGGTCGGCTTAACCAACCACATTTCCCGGGCCCTGGAAAACAGGGTCAGGGATCTGAAACTGAAATCATACAACATTGAGAACCTGGACCAGATCCTGGAAGAGGTTAAAACGGATATACCCGTGCGTACCATCAAACTTTCCGGGGACGGGGAGGCGCGGGAAAGTCATACGGCAGTGGCCATGATTACAGGGTATGCAAGCGGACTCCTGATCTATTTTTTCATCTTCCTTTTCGGGGCACAGGTCATGAGGGGCGTGATCGAGGAAAAAGCCAGCCGGATCATTGAAGTGGTGATCTCTTCGGTAAAACCTTTTCAACTGATGGCAGGAAAAATTATCGGTGTGGGCCTGGTCGCCCTCACCCAGTTTGTGGTCTGGATCCTGTTTACATTCGTGCTGGTCAGCCTGGTTCAAAGTGCATTTTTTCCCGGCATGGACCTCCCCGGTCCCGGTGCGGGGATTCCCGGCAGCGCGGAGGTCAGCACAACCTTTCCGGCAGAAACTTCAGCGGCAGCCAACCCGGAAATGCAAAAGGTCAGGCAGATATTCAAAGCGGTGCATGGAATCAATTTCCCCTTGCTGATCGGCATGTTCATTTTTTTCTTCCTCGGCGGATATCTTCTGTACGGTTCCTTTTTTGCAGCCATCGGGGCCGCAGTGGACAATGAAGCCGATACGCAACAGTTCATGCTTCCCATCACCATTCCCCTGATCCTTGCACTCTTCGTTCTGGCCAATGCACTGAACAATCCGGGATCTTCGATCGCTTTCTGGTTTTCTGTGATCCCGCTTACCTCCCCCATCGTCATGATGGCCAGGATTCCTTTCGGTGTGCCCGGGTGGGAGGTCGGATTGTCGGCCGGACTCCTGATCATGGCTTTTCTGGTCACCACATGGCTGGCCGGCAGGATTTACCGTACCGGCATCCTGCTTTACGGGAAAAGGGCCAGTTTCAGGGAGATCTGGAAATGGCTCAAATATCCCGGTTGAAAAATATTTGTATCTTGCCACGGTAAAAAAGCAGAAATGTATGGCTGGAATTCTGGTGATCGATGACGAAAAAAGCATCAGGAACACCCTGAATGATATCCTGAAATACGAAAAGTTCGAGGTATTGCTCGCATCAAACGGGCCCCGGGGACTGGAAATATTTGAAAAGGAATCTGTGGATGTTGTCCTCTGTGATATTAAAATGCCGGAGATGGACGGCATTGAAGTCCTGGAAAATATCTTTGAAAAAACCAGCGATATCCCGGTCATTATGATCTCGGGGCACGGAAACATCGATACAGCCGTGGAGGCCATTAAAAAAGGGGCTTTCGACTTCATCGAAAAACCGCTCGATCTGAACAGGCTGCTGATCACCATCCGCAATGCACTGGACAAATCCAGTCTGATCACGGAAACCAAAGCCCTGAAAAGGAGGGTCAGCAAAACAAATGAGATCATCGGGGACTCCAGGGCCATTCAGAAAGTACGGAAAATGATCGACCGGGTGGCCCCCACCGAAGCCAGGATATTGATCACCGGCGACAACGGAACAGGAAAAGAACTGGTCGCCCGCTGGATCCATGAAAAAAGCAACCGGGCCACCGGTCCCTTCGTGGAGGTAAACTGTGCGGCAATACCCTCCGAGCTGATCGAAAGTGAACTTTTCGGCCATGAAAAAGGAGCCTTCACCTCGGCGCACAAGCAACGGATAGGAAAATTCGAGCAGGCCAACAGGGGAACCCTCTTCCTGGATGAGATCGGCGACATGAGTCTGTCTGCCCAGTCCAAAGTCCTCCGTGCCCTTCAGGAAAACAGGATCAGCCGGGTGGGAAGCGACAAGTTCATAGAGGTTGATGTCCGGGTCATAGCTGCCACCAACAAGAACATCAAACAAGAGATCGAAGAAAACCGGTTCCGGGAGGATCTGTATCACCGTCTTAGTGTCATCCTGATCCATGTCCCCACACTGAATGAAAGAAAAGAAGATATCCCTGTCCTGGCCGGTTATTTCAACCGGCAGATCTGTGCAGAATACGGAATGCAGGAAAAGAAGATCACCCCCGAAGCCATTGAAGAGCTCCAGAAAATCAAATGGACCGGGAATATCCGTGAATTCCGGAACGTCCTGGAAAGGCTGATCATTCTCTGCGATAAGGAGATCACCGGAAAAGACGTGGTTGCCTACGCACAACCCATCTCCAGGTAAACCGGCCAATCATGCTGCTGCCATATGCGGAATGCAGTACAACAGTACTTCACAGCCAGACCAGCCACCGGCTATACAATTGCTGCCATTCTGCTTTTGCCCGCCCTGCTCATCCATCTGGGGCTGATGCCGGTCACCGCGGACGAACCCACACGGGCGGTGGTCTCCCTGGAAATGATCCTGGGTGAAAACTGGCTGGTCCCCACCATCAACGGGCATCCCTACCTGAACAAACCACCCCTTTACAACTGGCTGCTGGCCGTGATTTTTAATATCTCAGGTTCCGCCACGGAATCTGTCATCCGTTTGCCGGTAATCGTTTCGGTCATTATCTTCGCAGTTGTTATCTGGCTGTTTGCCAGAAAAAGGACCGGGGACAGGGTGGCGTTGGTGGCCGGACTCGCATTCGTGACCGGCGGAAGGATCCTGTTCTACGACTCCATGCTGGGACTGATCGATATTCCCTATGCACTGGTTACCTTCGTATCATTCATTTGCATATATGAATTTTCCATGCGAAGAAATTACCTGGTCCTTTTCATCAGTTCCTGGGCGCTGGCAGCCACCGGGTTCCTCATGAAGGGACTCCCGTCGGTTCTGTTCCAGGCACTCACCCTGACGGCATTCCTTGCGGCTGAGAAAAAAGCAGGCAAACTTCTGTCGGTTCAGCATCTTGCCGGATTGGGCCTGTTCATACTCATTCTTGCCTCCTACTATATCCCCCTGAGCATGCATGCCCCCCTGGGTCAATACATCGGGCGCCTGTGGTCCGAATCGGCCGGAAGAACGCCCCTGGAGCAGGGACGGGGCCCGACCCTGCTCCACCTGCTGACCTTCCCCTTCAAACAATTGTGGTACCTGGCCCCCTGGTCACTGCTGATCCTGTCCTTTTTCAGAAAAAAAGCCGTCAGGGGCATCTTCAGGGATCCTTTCACCCGTTTCCTTGCCCTGACCTTCCTGGTCAACATCCCCGTTTACTGGATATCCCCGGGAAGCCATCCCCGCTATCTTTTTATGCTGTATCCCCTGTTGTGCATATTGCTGGTGAAAGCATACCATGATGCAAAACAGGCGGGCAGCCAAACGGTATCCCTGGTCAGGAGCATATTGCTGTTTGCCGGCGGTTTTACCGCGGCAGCCCTGGGGCTGCTGCCTTTCCTGGAGAAAACCGGGAAAACGGATCATCTCCTGTGGATATCCCTGCCTGCATTCATCATTTCGGCCATCCTGGTCATGCTGTTCAAACTGGACCGGAAAAACGACCTGGTCCACCTGGCATCCCTGTTGCTTGCATTCCGGGTGGTCTTCAATCTGGTGGTCCTGCCCGTCCGTTACCATGAATCCCGGGAAGTCCTGCAGAAAGAACAGGCCCTCACCGTTGCCGGCATAACCCTGGGGAAAGAACTGTATTTCGCCAGGCATTGCACCATCAGCCACGAAACCACGTATTACATTGAAAGGGAAAGAAGGGAGATCCTGCGCAGCCATTCCATGGAGACCGGACGGGACAAATATTTCATCCGCGTGGACAAGGACCCCCTGAAGAAAAACGAAAAGGTCATATACGAATTTGAAACCCGCTGGAAACGAACCCCGCTCAGACTTGTACAGTTCCTGCCATGAACACACGAAAACATATTCCGGCCTTTGCAGCTATCATCCTTTTCGCCGGTGTCTTTGCATCCGTCTCCCTGGTCAACCATATGAATTTCAGGACATATGCCTGGGATCTGGGGATCAAAAACAATGAAATTTATGACTATGCCCATTTCCGCTGGAATGACAACCCGCTGATCAGTGAGCAGATTCAGAATAAGCTGGGTGATCACTTTTCCCTGTATCCCCTGATTGTTTCCCCTTTCTATTGGATTTTCGGGTCCGGCACGCTGCTGATCTTCCAGATTATCTCCATTCTGGCGGGCGGGGCGGGCATGTACTATTTCATTTACCGCCTCAGCCGGGACCGCTTGCTGGCCCTGTTTTCCATGCTGCATTTTTTTACCGTCTGGGGCATATATTCCGCGCTCGGCTTCGATTATCATGACAACGTGGTGGCTGCCATGCTTCTCCCCTGGTTCTTTGCATTTTTTCACTATGGTGAATGGACAAAGGCGGTCCTGTTCTTCGTTCTGATCCTGGCAGGCAAAGAGAACATGGCTCTCTGGGGATTTTTTATCGGGACCGGACTCATCCTGCTGTACCTGAAAGACAGGAAAAAGATGATCGCCGGTTCCCTGTTCGCCCTGGGTAGCCTGATTTGGTTCTTTGCAGTTGTTTTTATGGTCATGCCGGAAATTTCAGGAGCGGGTCAAAACGGTTATGGCCATTTCAATTATCCGGTCCTGGGCAAAGATCCTTCCTCTGCTACCCGCACCCTGATGAGAAGACCATTTTATGTATTGTTTTCATTATTTACCAATCACAGCGGGAACCCGGACAACCAGGGCATCAAAAGAGAACTTTTCTCTGCTTTCCTGCTCAGCGGGGGCATCCTGTTGTTTCTCAGACCCCAGTTCCTTTGGATGCTCCTGCCCGTCTTCGGCCAGAAACTGCTGCATGACGATCCGGTCAAATGGGGTCTCAGCCTGCATTATTCAATTGAACTGGTGCCGTTGATCGGACTGGGTTCATTTTACCTGGTCAGAAAATTGCCGGAGGGATGGAAAAGATATCTGGCAGCTTCACTTCTGGTGCTTTCAGCAGGCTCGACCACTTTTATGAAAATGGAGGACAGAAACTCCTGCCCCTTCCGTCCGGCAAGGTTCCGGTTCTATCACAAGCTCCATTACCGGCGGGAATTCAATCCGGAAAATGTCCGCCGGGCCCTGGAAAGCGTTCCGGCCGGCGCATCGGTGAGTGCACAGGACTTTCTGGTACCCCGCCTGGCTTTCCGGGACAGCATTTTCCTATTTCCCGGACACTGGAAAGAAGCAAGTTTCATCGTGTTGTCACCGCTGGCAAAAAGTACCTTTCCGGCAACCGGAATGCAATATGATCTGTTTCTGTATAATCTTCTTTGCAGTCCGCTATACGAAGCTTCCTGGCGGGGCCGCGATGCAGTGGTTTTCAGAAGGAAAAAAACAGATTCCGAACCGGTATTGGATAAACCGGAAGATATTGAAGGGGTAACGGTTTACTGCGACAGTATGACCCGCAAAATCCCGCCCCGCAGATACCGTTCGGCTTTTGTGCTTGAAAAACCCGAACCGGGAAATTTCTACAGGGTCAGCGCAAAAAGGCGGCCGGACTCCGGGACCGGGAAACTGATCATTTCCGGGAATTCCGAACCCTCCTTCTACCGGCATATCAGCCGGGAAATCCCCATGGGAAAGGAACAAGACCTGCTGGTCAGTTTTTATATGGTCCCGCTGGACTTTGACGGGGACCGGATCAAGATCGACTATTGGAATGCTTCCGGGGATACCGTATATTTTGAAGATTTTCTCATAATTGCTGCTTATTGCCAGAAGGAAAATGCACCCGAAATACCGGATTGAAATGATGAGCATCCCCAGTATCAGCAAGCAGGGAATGAAAGCCTATGACCTGGCAGGCCATGCCGCTTTTCTTTGTCTGTTCATCCTGGCCGGGATGTACAGCCAGGAAAGAATGATCAATTCCGATGCCGCCTTTTACCTGTTCAAGATCATCCATTTCAAGGCCCCCAACATCGAACATGGACGGCTTTCCGCAGTTTTTTCCCAAATTCCGCTCCTGTCCTCCGCCCTGGCCGGACTGTCACTGAAAATGCTGATCATGGTCTATTCCCTGTCTTTTGTCCTGCTGGGATACGTGACCTACCTGATCTCCGTGTCCCTGCTGAAAAACCGCACGGCCGGATGGACAGTCATCCTGCTTCTGTTCATGGGGGTCAGCGACAGCTTCTACCGGCCCGTTTCAGAATCCACCCAGGGACTGGTGTTTTCCACCCTGCTTTTTGCATGGATCGGTTATGGCCACAGGTTCAACGCAACCCGGGCAGGCCGGGCCATATACTATGCAACCGGTTTCCTGATCATCCTTCTTTGTTTTTTTTCCCATCCCCTCACTGTGTTCCCCCTCCTGTTCATCTGCCTGTTTGCCCTGATTGAGAAAAAGGATGCAAAACCCATATTCTTTGCAGCCTTCATTGTTCTGTTGTATGGCTGGAAAGCATTTACCACGGCGGCTTCCCCGACATACGAAGGCCAGAAGCTGCCTCCGGCCGGTGAAATCACACGTCTGATCCCCGGTTTTTTCGATCTGTACAGCACGAAGTTCCTTTTGGTCCGGCTCGGCAATCTGTACCTGCCTGTTTTGATCATCCTGGCCCTGGCCGTGTTGTATTACCTGCTCAGAGGAAATACACGCACATCCCTTCTGATCATGGTTTTTTCCCTGGCTTTTGTTTTCATCAACAACCTTGTCTACCACACGGGGGATTCGGACATTGCCATGGAAAAAAACCTGATGCCCCTGATCCTGTTTGCCGGGATCCCTTTTTTAAACGGACTCATATTCGGTGCCCGCGGGGGCAGAAGGGCAGGATTCATTCTTTTACTGAGCATACTGGTTTTCGGGTCCGTGCACATCACAGGGAAAAGCGGTGTTTACTCGCGCAGACTCGTTTATCTGGAAAGGATCGGGGACCGTGCCCGGCAGGAATCCGGGGACAAATTCATTGCCGGTAAAAGCGAACTGGATGTTCCGGTTATTCTCTTTACCTGGTCACTGGGGGTGGAAACGCTGATCCACAGTTCATTGGAAGGTCCGGTACACTCGGTGACCATTTACTCCTCCGGGAATCCGGAAGGACTTGCCGCATCCCTGGAGGAAGATCATCTTTTTCTGTGTGTGCCTTTCTGGATGCGATGGGATGCCCGCGAACTCGATCCCCGGTATTTCAGTCTGTCACCAGGACCCTATAAGCCGATCCGGCTGAACGGGGACTGAAGCCCTGTATCAGCTTTCCGGTTTGATCCTCAGGACCTGTCCGGGCACAAGATCCCGGCCGTCCCGGATGTTGTTCAGTTCCATCAGGTCCGCATAACTGACCCCCTCGAACTTTCCGGCAATTTCCCACAGGGTGTCGCCCGACTTCACCCGGTAATAGACAAAGGGTCCGTCAGGGTCAGCGGGACCGTTTTCCTTTCGCTGACTGTTTCCGGCAGTGGCCCCGATCATCCTTTGTTTTTGCCCGAAGCTCATTTCATTTATCCTGCTGTATTCTTCCATTTTGCTTTCAGGAACGTAGATGAGCAGCTTTTGCCCTGACCGGATCATACTGCCCCGTATGTTGTTCCAGTATCTCAGGCGGGAAGCCCGCGTACGGTACCATTCCGCAATGTATCCCAAATTGTCACCCGGCTTGACGGTATAATACAATTTCTTCATATTGGCCGCCGGGGGCGGGGGCACATAAGCCGACCGCCTGTACGGGGCCGGTATTTTGTAAATATCGTCGGGGAAATATACGGAATCCCGGCAGGCAAGTATCGAATCCTGAAGCTCAATGAAGGCCCCTGTGTATTCCAGGGGAAGCTTCAGCGCATACCCTTCCTCCGGGTCCGGTGGAATGATGTTCCTCCTGTACTGGGGATTCATGTCCCGGAGAAGCTTCATGGGTATGCCCAGCACTTTCGAAACCTGCTCCAGGTGAAGCGCTTCCCGGATACGGACCGTGTCCGAAGGAATGGGGAGTTCAACCCTTCCTGGCAACAGGCCATGTTCCTTGTAGTAATGCATCACATAAAAAGCCGCCATAAAGGCAGGCACATGCCCCCGGGTTTCCCTGGGCAGGTAATAATAGATCTTCCAGAAGTCCCTCCTTCCCCCGGCACGCCTTATGGCCCGGCGCACATTGCCCGGTCCGCAATTATACGCAGCAATGACCAGTATCCAGTCCCGGTATATTTCATACAGGTCTTTCATGAACCGGGCGGCTGCCTCGGTGGATCTGACCGGATCCCTCCGTTCATCCACAAACGAATTGATGGTGAGTCCGTACATCTTCCCGGTCCCGTACATGAACTGCCATATGCCCGTGGCTCCTGCACGGGAAACGGCCCTTGGGTTCAGTGCAGATTCAATGATGGCACAATATTTCAGCTCCAGGGGAAGATCATAGCGGTCAAGTATTTCCTCGATCATGGGGAAATAATATTCCGAAAGGCCGAGCATTCTTTCCACCAGCTCCCGGCGTTCCAGGATATAAACACCGATGAAATTCCTGACGATCTCGTTGTATGTCAAGGGAATAAAAGAAAAAAGATTCCTGAATCTCGATATCATTACCGAATCAGGAATGTTTGCCATGGCCGAATCATTAAAGGCCCATGAAGAATCCCCAAGAAAAAGTGTATCCGGAAGGTTTTTGACATACCAGAGATTGAGCAGGCTGTCCAGGTTCTCCCCCACGTCAACATCCACGTTCAGGGAATCTTCACCGGTGGCAAACAAGCCGGATGAAGCGGTCAGTGTGAAAAAGAAAAATACAGAAATCCGTAAAAGCCGCATATTTTCGATTTTATGATCACCCACAAAATAAATCAAAACGAAACAGAAACACAACACCGGAGTCCGGGCACCCCCTGCGCAAACGGACCGGGTATCATGGCCGGCTCCAGCCTCAGGGTCAGTTCATCGCTGATATCATAATCAAAAAGATATGCATCCACGGTTGCGTCGATGATCTGCAAAATATAAAAACCGGCGGTGGCAATGATGGACAAATCGCGGTTCCTCCGGTAGTAATCCTTGTAAACCTCCACCCGTTTCACCGGCACCGGATATCCGAGTCCGAACACATCATCATTGTCCGGATCCTGGTCGGTCAGGGCCTGGTAAGCATCCTTGTATTTTTTGTATTTCCCCGCATTGTAATCCACTGCCCAGATCAACGCGCCGAAACCCGCGTATACAATGGGAACTTTCCAGTATTTCTTATTATACACCTGGCCCAGGCCGGGCAATATGGCAGAATAAACGGATGCCTTTTGGGGTGAATGCACCTGTGCGGTGTCCCGGGGAGATCCCCGGGCATCAATGCCCAGGGTATCCTGCTGGCTTTTTGCCGGACCGGCTCCGGAAAGCAACAGGCAGACCACTATGCAAACAGAAAAGGATCTCAATTCAGGGTTTGTTTGGAAGAAGAGGGACCGGATCAATGCTTAAGCTGATCCAGCAAAGCCAGTATTTTTTCCAGTTCTTCGTCCGTTTTGAAAGGTATAACGATCTTGCCCGAACCTTTATTGCTGCGCCTGAAATCGACCTCTGTGCGGAAATATCCGGAAAGCTGGGATTGAAGATCTTGATATTCTTCAGGCAAATTTGCCTTGCCGCGGGGCGGGGCGCCCTCAGTCTGCCTGTCCCGGTTGTATTTTCTGACCAGCTCTTCAACCTTTCTCACCGACAGGTCATTTTTTATGACCTTGTCAAAAACCTCCAGTTGTTTTTCGGGTTCCTCAATGTTGATCAATGCCCTGGCATGGCCCATGGATATCTTCCGGTCCCGTATGGCCAGCTGGATCTCTGCAGGAAGTTTCAACAGCCGGAGATAGTTGGATATGGTGGATCGCTTTTTGCCCACCCGGTCACTGAGGTTTTCCTGGGTCAGACTGCATTCCTCGATCAATCGCTGGTAGCTGATGGCCACCTCAATGGAATCCAGGTCCTCCCGCTGGATATTCTCCACCAGGGCCATCTCCAGCATATTGGTATCATCTGCCGTTCTTACATAGGCAGGAATGGTGGATAGCCCCACCTTCATGGCCGCCTTGAATCTTCTTTCACCGGTGATCAACTGAAATTTCCCGTCTTCGACCTGCCGGACGGTAATGGGCTGAATGATCCCGAGTTCCCTGATTGAAGACGCCAGTTCATTGAGGGCTTCCTCGCCTATGTTCTTCCTGGGTTGAAAAGGGTTCAGTTCGATGGTATCCATAGGTACCTCAAAGATGGATGCCCCGGGTATTCCGGACCTCTTTTCGGCATCTTCGATCAGGGCACCCAGTCCCCTTCCCAATGCATTTCTTCTGGCCATAGTCAGATATTTGGTTTATTCCAGGATCTTTTCGCTGTTTTTCATGCGGGTCAAATCATTTTTCTGCAACAATTCCCGGGCCAGATTCAGATGGTTCACCGCCCCTTTCGAATCGGCATCATACAACACGGCCGGCTTTCCGAAACTGGGAGCTTCACCGAGCTTGATGTTCCTTTGTATGATGGTGTCGAACACCATATCCTGGAAATGTTTTTTTACTTCGTCCACCACCTGGTTGGATAGCCTCAGTCTGGCATCATACATGGTCAGAAGGAAGCCTTCGATCTTCAGGTCTTTGTTCAGGCGGTTCTGAATGATCTTTATGGTATTTAAAAGCTTTCCCAAACCCTCCAGGGCAAAATATTCGCATTGAACCGGGATGATCACCGAATCGGCGGCTGTCAGTGCGTTCACCGTGATCAAACCCAGTGATGGAGAACAATCGATCAGGACAAAATCATAGGCATCCCGGACCTTGTCCACGACCTTTTTCAACATTTTCTCACGTTCCGGCATGTTCGGCATTTCGATCTCCGCACCCACCAGGTCAATGCTTGAGGGCAAAATGTCCATTCTGCCGATCTCATCGTAATTCAATATGATCCCCTGCGGATCGACATCATCGATCAGGCATTCGTATATGCTGGTCTTGATGTTTTTGGGCTCAAAGCCGATCCCCGAAGTTGAATTTGCCTGCGGATCCGCATCGATGATCAACACCTTTTTTTCAAGCACACTCAGACTGGCAGCCAGATTTATGGCTGTCGTGGTTTTTCCTACGCCTCCTTTCTGATTGGCCAATGCAATTACTTTCCCCATAAAAAGATCTTTTTTAGTGACAGGCCTTAAATTTACGAACTAATCATGCAATGGTTTTTTCGCTTTCCTGCCATATTGTAAACAATTTATTTGCACTTTTCAACGCATTATTAACAATTTGTCACCAAATTATCAACCATCTCCGGTCAACTTTTTGGTTCCCAATACAGTTCATCAACTAAATTCCATTCAATATTTCGATTTCAAACAGTTTCGGCCAGTATTTGCCTGTGACATAAAGTCTGTTTTCCCGGGGATTCCAGGCAATCCCGTTCATCACGCCGGTCTTGCGGTTCCTTCCTTTTCCGGGAAGGATGCCCTGCATGTTCAGAATGCCCAGCACCCGGCCTGTTTCCGGTTCAATGACCATGATCTCATGGCTCATCAGCACATTGGCCAGGATCTTGTCCCCGATGTACTCCAGCTCATTGAGCTGTTCGACGGGTCCCCGGTGGTCATATACCTGTACGCGGCCGATTTCATTAAAATATTCGGGGTGCATGAAATAGATGTTGGATGAACCGTCGCTCATGATCAAACAGGTGTCGTTATGGGTTAAACCCCACCCTTCCTTGTTCTGGTAATAAACTTTGGAGATCTTCCGGAAGGTATTCTTGTCGTATACGAATCCGACCTGTGATTTATAGGTCAGTTGATAAATCTTACCGCCAAACAGGGTAATGCCCTCGCCGAAAATATCGGGAGGCAGGTCCACCAGCTGCACAATGCTTCCATCCTCAATATTCACCTTTCTCAGGGAAGATTCGCCCAGTTGTCCCGTGCCCTCGTACAGATATCCGTCACTGTATTCCAGCCCCTGGGTATAGGCACCGGGGTCGTGCCGGTATGTGCCGGTCAACCGGAAAGGTAAATTCCCGGGTTCGATATCCGACAGGAGCGTGACACCGGCCACTTTGTTTTCCCGGTAACCGTTCCTGTAAAACACCGATATTCTCAGGCCGGATTTTCCCACCCGGCCGCCCTTTGTGTCCCATTCAAAACGAAAAGGATGTTCCCGAACCGTCTTCAGGAGTCTGCCCCGGTGGGCAAATTGCACCGAATCGATCACGGCTGCCGTATCCACAGGGGATATCTCAAACGGCACGGCCTCTCCGAGCATATAAGTACTTTTACCGCCGGGAGAGACCAGATCACTGGACATTCTGCGCGGCCTTACCCGGTTTTTTCCCGGTTGTTCAAGGCCCCGGCCCTTCCCTGAATTGGTGTCGGGACACGCGGTCAGTGCCGGGATCAGACCCAGGCACAACGCTGCCAGGAAATTCCTGTGCATAATTTTTATCACCTGAATAATCGTTTGAAAAATCCGAAAAGGCCTTTCCTTCCGGAGGTTCGTGCTGGTCCGGCTACAGGGGCCTGTTCTTCCCTCATGAGCAATTGCCATGCCATGCTCCAGCCGGGAAAACCACCCAGGTTGTGATCATCAATATATACATCGGCATGGATCTTCCTGCCCGTATCCGGCTCCCATTTCTCTTCGGGGTAGTTCCGGTTTACAGCATAGAATTCGATGCCTTTTTCCCTGCAGAAGTCAACGGCCGCTTCCAGTTCTTTGCCGGTCCTGTATGTCCAGAGGATCAGCTGATGATTCCTTTTCTGAAGTTCCCGCAGGGTTTCAAAGGCAAACAGTTTCTCTTTCCCGATTTCAGGATACTTGTGTTCTACAATGGTTCCGTCGAAATCAACGGCGATTTTCATATTCATTTCAATTGAGCGGATCATGAACGGAATTACCCCTGATCAAAAAGATCTTCCACCGAAAGATACCTTTCACCCGTATCGTAGCAGAAGGTCAGGATCCTGGAACCCTGAGGAAGTTCCCCGGTCTTTTTGTTGACGGCTGCCAGGGATGCGCCCGTGGATATGCCTGCAAATATCCCTTCTTCCCGCGCAATCCGCCTGGTAAATTCCATCGCTTCTTCCGAACCGACCTGGATGGTACCGTCCAGTACCTCCCGGTCAAGGTTATCGGGAATAAATCCGGCACCGATCCCCTGTATCTTGTGCGGACCGGGTTCTCCGCCACTGATGACCGGGGAATCCGAACTGTTCAACCTGACCACCGGGGTACTGCCAATGGTTTCCAGTACGTTCTGTGCTATCATGGATCCGCCTGTATTTAAAATTTTGTTTTCCGGTTGTCCCGTACCCGGGTATTGTGTTTCTGATACACCACGGAATGAGGCAGTATGCTTTCGGTGATCCACACGTTACCGCCAACCACCGTGTCATGTCCGATCACCGTATCTCCCCCCAGTATAGTACTCCTTGCATAAATGATCACATTATCTTCGATGGTCGGGTGCCGTTTTTTATGAGCCATTTTTTTCCTGACGAACAAAGCACCCAGCGTGACGCCCTGGTAGATTTTCACATTTTCCCCGATCACCGTTGTTTCCCCGATCACCGTACCCGTTCCGTGATCGATAAAAAATCCGTTGCCGATCCGTGCACCCGGATGGATGTCCACGCCGGTCTCACTGTGTGCATATTCACACATGACCCGGGGGAGAAGAGGTGTCTCCAGACGGTACAATTCATGTGCAAGCCGGTATACGGTGATCGCGTAGAAGCCCGGATAACAAAGAATGACCTCTTCCACACAACGCGCTGCGGGATCAAACTTCACAAAGGCATCCGCATCCTGCTGAAGCTTTCTGAAGACTTCCGGAATTGCATCGAAATACAAACGGGCTATCTCATCCGGTTCTTTTTTCATTTCCTTTTTCAACGGGGAGAGGAGAAGTATGAACCGCTCCTTCAGTGAATGCAGGGTTCTTTCCATTTGCTCCGCAGATACAGAATTCCCGGTCTTCACGGGAAAAAGGAAACGCACCATGTCATCGACAAAATTGCGGGTGTGGACAACCGAAGGTACATCCTTGCAGTATTTATTGGAAATCCGGCTGAGATACGCCGGAAAAGATTCCTTGCCCTTAGCCATAACCGTACTTTTTTTTAAACAGACCAAAGATACAAAATAATCCATGCCCCTGAGAACGATCAATCCGCATCTCCATCCTGATCCGCGGCATCAAAATAAAAACTGAGGGAGAAAATATTGGAATAAAGGGCGACGGACTGATCCCCGAGATCGGTCAGTGCATAATCCACGGAAATATTCCGGAAACGCACCCCCAACCCGAGATCCGGCTGGAAACTCAGCTCATTTCCGCCGCCGAAGCCCGGTGTCCTTTGTATATTGCCGATCCCCAGGCGTAAAAACACAAGGTCTTTGTAGTCCGCTTCCACACCGGCATGGGGATCAATACTGACCGGTCCGGAAGAGATCAATACATGCCGTCTCCCGTCAAAAGTAATGTCCGCGTCCAGTTCGGCCATGATCCCGATCCCGCCGGTGATCCGGAAATACCTTCCGGCACCGGCCAGCAGGGACGGAAGGGTAATTTCCAGGGAATTTTCAGGCATTTCGTTCCCGGTGGTCCGGAAAACAGTTTCCAGTTCACCGGTATTGAAATGCCAGGCATTGAAAGTGGTGGTAATGTCCCTGGCCAGGGCACCGAACATCCATTTCCCTTTCCTGTATTGTACCCCCGCATCGAGTCCGAACCCCCAGGCCCGTGCAAATTCCCCGGTAACCCGGTGAATGAGTTTCACACTCCCCCCCAGTGTGAGTCCGTTTACCCCGGTCTCCCGGGCATACGAACCCATGAAGGCATAATCGGCAACAGAGAATGTCCTGATCCGGTCATAGCGAATGTTCCCGTCCTCATCGATCAGCTCCAGGGTATTGGGGATATCATCCACCCCAAAACGGATCACCGATACTCCCAGGACGGACTGTCCGTCGATCCGGCAGGCCGCTGCCCCGTAATCATATTTGGCAATGCCCGCAAAATATTCCGCATGCATCAGGGATACGCCGAACCCTTTGCCGATCAGGTTCAGGCCGGCCGGATTGATATATCCCGCGGTGACGTCCCCCACCATGGCCACATTGGATCCGGCCATGGACAAAGAAGCGGCACCTGCTCCGATCTTCATGAATTCGTTGCTGTATTTGGGGACTTGGGCCGGTGCAGGAAGCAGATCCGCAAAAACGATCCCTGAGAACATGATCAGGCGTGAAAGGGTCATTTCCGTGTTTTGAACCGCAAACTATTCTTTTTAACTTATCTTTGTTTATTTTTATTGTTCGAGCAGGAACCGGAACCGTTCCGGGAATTGTCCATGTCCCTTGTCAGGTCCATACCCAATGTTGTAACCGGACTCAATCTGGTGTGCGGAGGCATCGCCGTTGCCTGTGCCCATGAAAATCATCTTTTCTGGTCGGGCATTTTCATCTTTGCCGCCGCCTTTTTCGACTTCCTGGACGGATTGCTGGCCCGGCTGCTGAATGCAGTCAGCGAACCGGGCAAAACATTCGATTCCATGGCAGATCTGATCAGTTTCGGCATGGCCCCCTCCCTTGTCCTGTATCAACTGATGAAATACAGCCTCCGGATGCAGGATACCGGTTTTGACCGGACCGGGACATCACCTGCGGAAACCGCGTGGTTGTTCCTTCCCATGCTTGTGCTGGCAGCCACCGCATACCGGCTGGCCAGGTTCAACCTCCTGCATGGCCGGGAAACTTCCTTCCGGGGGCTCCCCGCACCTGCCTGCGGCATCCTGGTTGCCTCACTGGGAATGTTGTCCGTTCTTTCCGGCGGAGAAACAGTTTCTGTTCTGCTCATGAACAAATTGATACTGCTGATTTTGATCATCCTCCTTGCTTTTCTTATGGTTTCCGGCATCCGTATGTTCAGCTTTAAATTCAAACATTTTTCTTTCCGGGGAAATGAGGTTCAATACATTTTTCTTATCATTGCCGGGGCATTGCTGCTCATTTTTCATCTGGGTGCCGTGCCCCTGATCATATTATTCTATATCATTGTATCCATATTGTTCAATCTTGCCACAAAAAAAAGACAGCCATGAAATATATTGCAGAGATCGACATCATGCCGTTGAAAGCATTGCTGGACCCACAGGGCAAAGCGGTTACCCACAGCATGGCAAACCTCGGCTTCAATGAAATAAGCAATGTGCGGGTGGGAAAACACATGACCCTTGAAATTGAATCCCCTTCCGCCGGAGAGGCATCGGCCAGGGTGGACGAGGCCTGCAAAAAGATCCTGACCAATCCCGTCATAGAAAGTTATGAATTTGAGATCAGGGAACCCTGACCGGGGCTGCCGCATTTTGATGTTCTTCAAATGTATTAATTTTACAGGCGTAAAATTTAATTTTTTCCGGGAGCTCATGTTGAAAAAAATTATTAACTTTATTTCAAAGCATGGGGCGGACTTTAAAAAAATATAACAACGAGGAGATTGTCAGGGGCCTGATCAAACAGGACGACCGGGTCATTGACCATGTTTACCGTACCGCCTATCCCCGGGTCCGGAAACTGGTCCTGTTCAATCACGGGAACGAATCGGACGCCCGGGACGTTTTTCAGGAGTCACTGCTTTGCATATACAAGAAAATACGGGAAGGGAGTTTCAGGATAAACTGCCGGTTCATTACCTACCTCTACTCGATCTCCCGCCTGCTCTGGCTGAAGGAACTGGAAAGGAAGAACAGGATGGACATGGAATATGAAGACACCGATGAACTGGAAGGCAAACTGGTCCTGAAAGGAAAAACGGAGCTTTCCAAGGCAAAGATGTTCGAAAAACATTTCAGGCAACTCGGCAAGGAGTGCCAGAAAGTCCTTTACCTCTACCTCGACAACGCATCCATGAAAGAAATATGCAGGATCATGGGCTACAAGAATGTTGAAACGGCCAGGGCAAAAAAATACAGGTGTAAAGAAACGCTCATCAGCAAAATATACAGGAATCCGGAATATAACATACTTGAAAATGAAATACAGCTGGTTGGTTGATAAATACATTGAAGGAGACCTTAAAGGAGAAGAACTCAGACGTTTTGAGGAAAAGCTCAGTCATGACCCGGAACTGGCAAAAGAAATTGACAACATCAGGCATCTCGTTGATTTCATACGTTCACAGCATAATGTGCTAAAAAAGGAGCGTCAGATCAAAGACCCCTGGAAGGATTCCCGGGAACTGGTCGATCACCGTGAACTGGAACGGGATCTGGAAGACCTGCGGGTCAGGAAATCGGCACCGGAGGATGATGTGAAAGCCTTTGACCGGAAGCTGAAAGAGGCCCGCAAACGCTTCATCAAATCCGGAGAGAAAAAATCCGGCACCCGTCGTTTACGCCCCGCCCATATCCGGGCCCTGGCAGCCTCCCTGGCCATTATGCTCGGTGTTGGCGGTGCATTGCTGTATTCCGGCATGCGGGGAAGCGATCCGGCGGAGCTGTTTGAACAGTATTACCGGCCCTACCGGACCGATATGGTCAGCAGAAGCATCGCCCCTGCTGAAAATGACCGGATGTCCCGGGCACTTGTTGCCTACCAGGAAGGCAGATACACGGACGCCCTCGGTGAGCTGGAAGGATCACCGGAAACTGGCACGGAATACAACCGGACTGCCTTTCTGCGGGGGCTGTGCTATATTGAACTCGGGGAACCCGCCATGGCAATAAAAAACATGGAGACGCTTACTTCCGATCCCCAATACCGGGATTATGCCCTTTGGTATGCCGGACTTTCCATGCTGCTAACCGCCACACCCGAAGAAGCCGCACAATACCTGGACCCCCTTACCGGCCATAAGAACCACTTCAGAACAAAAGCAAGGAAGGTCCTGAAAGAACTGAATTAAGCCCTTTTCCTTTTCCTTTTCCGGCGGTAGGCTGCAAAAGATCCCGCAAGGATGACCGCCAGGAGCATTCCGGCGATCAGCTTCCTGAGGGTTGCATGCACGTATACCGGGGACCGGTCGCCGATCACCATATAACCCGCCCAGAAATAAGGGTGCTGCAAAAACCGGTCACCGGCCTCCATCCGGTTCAGTTTTGCCCGGCGCATGGCCTCATCTTTTGCCATCCCCTTTTTCAGATACCGGTAATAATCCACCATCAGGTCCCGGCCACTGCGGTCCCCGACCGGCCAGAGGGTCATGATCACGGAAGGACAACCTGCATAGGAAAAGGCGCGGGCCAGACTCATAACCCCTTCGCCGGCGCTGATCTTCCCCATTCCGGTATTGCAGGCACTGAGCACCACCATCCTGGCCTGCATGTTCAGATTGTAAATTTCATACGCGTTCAACAACCCGTCTTCATTGCCGGCATAATTTTCCGAAAAAACCAGTTTTGAGTACATGGGGTCCCGGTCGTCGATGAAAGCGTGCATGGCCAGATGAAACAACTGGTATGACGGGGCAAGCTCCTTGAATCTGTGCTCGCTGGCCTCCTTCCCCAGTTGCATCCTGCATGTGGTGATCTTCCCGATTTCCCTGACCTCGGAGGAAATACCTTCCAGGACCGGGAGCGAATCCCTGATTAAGCGGATGGCCCGGCTGGCCGGACCCCGTATTTCATTGTCCGTCATACCGGTATATTCAGGCGCGAAAGCCAGCAGCCGGTTGCCCCTCACCCTTTTTTTTCCCTGCTGCCCGGCCCAGATGGTCCCTGAATATGCATAGGAAACCGGATATTCCCTGACCACCAGGGGCCAGTATGCCATCTCCCGGGATGCATAATCTCCGGGTTCCGTGCAAAGGACCTCGAAGGGCAGGTAGGACAACTTTCCCCCCGGAATGACCACGACCCGGTGCCGGTAGGGGATCCCGGCTCCCCCGGTCAGGGTTCTGAAGAGCCTGTAAGAAGCCTCCGAAAAGGAGACGGCTTCTTCCGAACCATATCCCAGGGGGTGATATCCCGATGCAAATCCGCAAACAGTGTTAATATCCCGGTAAAACAGACTGTCTGCGGAAGCAGAAAACATTTCCACTTCCCGGCGGCCGATCCTGAAAACGGTCAGCAGGGTATCGGCCAGGTAATATTCCAAGATCAACTCATCTTCATCCAGCAACCTGCCGATCTCTCCGGGAGAGGTCACTTCCCGGCCATACTTCAGATTATAGAATCCGGGGTATTTTCGCCGGATGCCGGAGATCAGCCCCTCAAGCTTCTCCTGGGATACAAACACCCGGTTCTGCCAGCGGGCGGTTTTGTCCGTATCGGGAACCTCTGCCCGGAGTTCCGACCGGATCAGTTCCCGGTATGCGCTGATGTTGCGTCTCAGATCATGTTCCTGCCGGAGGACTGAACCGGGGACACCGCTGAACTCCATGGCTTCAGCCGACCGCAGGGATTCCAGCAGCAGGGCATACCGGCTTTTCTCGACCTGCCTGAAAACCAGGGGACGGTATTCCGGATCTCCGGTCATCCCGTACAATGCCAGGGCAGAAAGTATGCTGTTCCGGTAACAGTCCTTTTCGTTTTCCGACAGGTACAATTTGCTTTCCTCCGTCAGGTAGTCCATCCGCACATTCTCCAAAAGACCGGTTGCTGCCAGCCACCCGGCAAGGGATTCTTCAAGCCACCGCAGGGAATCATCCTGACCGGCGGACCTTGCCGCGATCATCCCGGCCGCCCCGGCCCTTCCCTTGACCAGGTCGATCAGGAAAGTCCCTTCACCGTTCCCGGACGTTCCGTTCAGATCTTCCCGGTGGCGGGGAACCGGAAAATCCAGGGCGGCCAGGGCGGAATCAAAACAGGGAACCGCCTGCCGCGCCCGGGCAAAATGCAGCAGGGCATAACCCAGGTTGTAAAAAGCATCGGCCACCATATGCCCTTCCCTGCCGTAATGCTCTTTGCGGATTCTCAGGGCTTCCCGGAAGGAAGCCAGGGCTTTCTCCTCTTCTTCCATCCTGAGCATATGGCCCCCGTATTGAACGAGCGCATTGGCCATGGGCAGACTCTCCCCGCCGTGGTAGGTTCTGATCCCCCGGAGCAGTCGGCTGAAATGCCTGTCTGCTTCCGGGGACCGCCCTGCGGATGAATAAGCGGAAGCCAGGTATTGATGGGTCTTGAGCAAATAGGAAGGATGCATTTCCCCCCTGAGTTCCAGACTCCGGGAAAAATGCCCGATGGCCCGGTCAAATTCTTTTCTTTTCAAATGCAGCACCCCGATGTTGTTGTGCACCCGCAGGACTTCCGGATGGTTCTCCGGGTAATGCCCAAGCAGGATTGAAAGGGACTTCCTGTAATAATCCAGCGCACGGCTGTATTCACCCGTATTTGCCATCAAAATGGCTTTGTTGGAATAAACCAGGTGCAGCTTGATATAATCTTTCCCGTAATTTTCAGTGAGTATGCGTTCGGCCCTGTCCAGGAAAAGCCGTGCCGAGTCAAACCGGTTCATCAATGTATATGCATGCCCCATGGTGATATACGGTGCATACAGGTATGCATAATCTTCCCCGAAAAGCCGGATGGTCATCCGGATGTTCTTCCTCTCATTCCGAAGATAGGATTCATAATTCCCCTCAATGTTGTCAATGAGTGCCATGTTGTGGTAAAACCGGGCCTTTTCCACGCAGGGGCCCTCCCGGTGACGGGAGATGATCCCCAGGGCCCTGTTGTACTGCTCCCGGGCCCGCCTGTAATCGCCGGCCATATAGTGGACAATGCCCATGTAGTTGTACGTGCGGGAAAGCTTCCGCCGGTCACCGGATGTTTCCTGCCTGATCCTGACCGACGCCCGGAGGTCTTCCATGGCACGCGCATAGTCCCCCAGGGATGCCGATATCTTGCCCCGCACATAATGATAATCCGCCCAGGGTTCACTGCCTTGTTCAAAATGCCGTTCAAGGCATTGCCCGGCCGAATCCAGGATATCCCCGGCCCGGGCATTCTGCCCCATGATCCTTTGGTGGTCGGCCAGCTGAAGAAGGCAACGGGCATAGGGGCTCCATCGTTCCTGCCGGAAAAATGACCCTGCCGCCCGCCGGTACAGAAGGGCCGCTTCCCGGTATCCGGAGCGGTCATACAGTTCCTCCGCACCGGCCAGCAGGCTGTCCGGGTCTTCCCCGGGGGACCTGCCTGCCAGGCAGCAGGTCGAGGCCAGCATAACCGCCGGCAGGATCCAACCGTATTTTAGGTTCCGAAAAAGCAAATTCTGACCATTTTCCGATGAATCAAAATTAACCATTTGGGGCCTGATCCGCCAAATTTCTTATTTATAATCAATATATATTATTTTTTTGAAAATGCTGTAATTTTTTGGCGGACTGTTGCTTATGAAATTTGTCCGTTTTTCGGTTAAAAAAAAGTCCGTTTTTGGCTGTTCACTTTTTCCGATTTCCGGAACTAAACAATAGAGGCCCATGCCAAATAGCGGAATCCGAAAAGCTAAAAAAGAGTAGGAATTTTTAAAAAATCGATCCATCATGAAAAGGTCAAAGGAAAACCTCAAAAGCAGAATGGGGAAATTCGAAGACGCGGTACTGGAAACGGAACAGATGTACCGGCTCCGCGGCGGGGACGGGATAACCCCCCCGCCTGAAGATCCTCCGACAGAACCGCAGGGCTGAAAGCCCTTTTCACTGATCCGGCCAGACGCAAAAAACGCAAAGCCATGGAAAATCAGAAACCGGAGGACCTTCAGCATTGTTTGTGCATCAGCTCCGATGCCAGCAGTCTGATCATGCGGCTGCTGAAAGGCATCTCGGAGCTGCTGCCCGGGAACCTTCCGGCGGAAACACCGGAAGCACCTGAGGGTTGTTCCCGGCAGGGGACTGAAAAACACATCGAACAGGCCCTGGAACTGATGGACCGTGACCCGGATGCGCTGGACGGAATTTACAGAAAAAGAGAACTCGAAAATTACATCAGGGATGCAGAGAATTATCTCAAAATTGCCCGGGAACTGGAAAGGATCCGCACATTGATGCTGAAACATTACCGGTTCTCGGGCATGCATGCCTGCCAGATCAGCAAAACGATCGTGGAACATGTAAGATTGAAAGAAAAAAACAAAACCGCGGAAGACACAGTCAAAATGCGGGAAAAGCTCCGGAAAAAAATGCAGGGAGCTCCTCCCCGGCAGGGACACCTGAAGGTCGTCTGAACCGCCCGTTTGTCACCGCTATCGCATGAACACAGAAATGAATCAAGAGAAAAAAAATATTGACTGGTCCGGCAAGACCATCCTGGTGGCTGAAGATGTGCAAACGAATTTCATGCTCATCGAAGCCATACTGGACAAAACGCAAGCCAAACTGATCTGGGCAAGGAACGGAGAGGAAGCCGTAAAGCTGTGCAGGAAAAACCGGGACATCGATCTGGTCCTCATGGACATTCAAATGCCCGTGATGGACGGCATCGAAGCCACCCTGCACATCAAGAAGATTTGCGGGCATTTGCCGGTGATCGCACAAACCGCCTATGCTTTCGACTATGAAGACAGGATCAAAGATGCCGGTTGTGACCAGATCGTCACCAAGCCCATCAGTCCGGATCTGCTGATCAACGCCATGAAAAAACACATGAACGGCAAGAAGGAACATGCCGGAATGTAAACCCCTCCGTTTTTGCAAAAATGTGTAAGTTTGCAGGAAATGTTCCGAACCACCGGCCAACTGTTCTTTCATGGATGTTTCGCTGTTTTCCAATGTATTCCTTCCCGCCACCCTTGCCATTATAACGCTGGGGCTCGGACTCTCGCTAACCTTTGACGACATCAAGAATGTCGCCCTGTACCCCAGGGGGGTCGTGATCGGTCTCCTCAGCCAGATGATCCTGCTGCCCCTGATCGCTTTTTCCATCGCCCTGGTGACCAAACTGCCACCCGTGTACAGTGTCGGACTGGTGATCATTTCGGTGTGCCCGGGAGGGGCCACTTCCAATCTGGTCAACTACATTATCCGGGGGAATGTGGCCCTGTCGCTGAGTATTACCATTGTGCACGGACTCATAACGGTGGTTAAGATCCCCCTGATCGTGCGGCTGGCCCTGCACATATTCATGCGACAGGACACCGAGATCCATTTGCCCCTGATGAATACCATATTCCAGATATTCGTGCTGACCATCATCCCGGCCACCGCCGGGATCCTGATCAGGGCCTGGAAGGAAAAACTGGCCGAACGCCTGGAAAATCCCCTGCGCTTCATCCTGCCTGTCTTGCTGCTGACTGTTTATGCGGGGGTAATGTTCATCGAAAAAGGAGGGTCCGGATCCGACCTGCACAAATTCCTGTACCTGATCCCTTTTACCCTGGCCCTGAACCTCCTTTCCATGTTCTCCGGGTACTACGTGCCCCGGCTGTTCAAGCTTTCCAAAAGGAACCAGTTCACCATCGCCGTGGAGGTCGGACTCCAGAACAGCAGTCTGGCCATTTTCGTGGCGGGCACCCTCCTGAGCAATTACAATATGGCCCTGGTGGCCGTGGTCTACGGTTCGTTTTCCTTTTTCACCACATGGCTCTTCGGATACCTGGCCCGGGAATATTTTTAAGGGTATTGCCCTTCAGCGGAGCAACTGGAAAAAACCTTTCATTTTCCGGGAACCGTTTCCTCCGGCTGCCTGAAGGGTATAGAAGTAAATGCCGGCAGGCATGTTGTTCCCGGAAGTACTCCTGCCGTCCCATATGATCTTGGGAGACTCGATCTCATAAACCAACAGTCCGCTCCGGCTGAATATCTTCAGACGGTATACGGTCACCCCGTTTGAACGGACCCTGAAAAAATCATTCTTCCCGTCCCCGTTGGGGGTGAAAACATTGGGTACATCCAGGTCGTCTTCCACCCGGATGCTCCGCAGCACCGTATCGGCACACCCTATTTCGTCGGTAACCACCAGGCGCGCATAATAAGTGCCGGCTTGCTGAAAGGTATACATCAGAGTCCGGGCATCCCCGCTTCCCCCGTCACTGAACTGCCAGTCACAGGTATATTTGATCGTATCCACCGGCTGGGGAACGTTCCTGAATACATAGCAATAGGTCCAGGGATCCAGTGTGTCGGAATACCTGAACCAGGCAGACGGACCCGGGTATACCGCGATGTAATTTTGCCTGGTTATGGTTGTATTCCCATTGACGGTCACGGATACGGTATAACTTGCCGCAGAATCGTAAACAACGGTCTGACCGGTTTTCCCCGTACCGGTCTTCCCGTTGCCGAAATCCCATTCCACCAGGGTCACGGTGTCCACGGAAGAATCATCGGTATAAAGGAAATTGACGGTAAGCGAATCGCAACCCCGGGTTTCGGAAGCCGAAAAGGAGACCTGACCTGCAGACCGGAGGCCATAGAACAACATGACACAGCACACGCAAACTCTGAGGATTGTCATCGGGGTCAGTATTCTTTCATAAATATATTAATTTACCTCCAATATCGAACCGGAAACGCCGAAAAACGGTCATATATTCCGTGTAAGCCGCTGGACCACCCGGAACCTGCTGAAAAATTCCCTGGCAAAAACCCGCGATACGGTATAGGTGGGGATGGCCATGATCATGCCGGGAATGCCGGCAAGGCTCCCCGCGATCATAATGACCAGAAATATTTCCAGGGGATGTGCTTTCACACTGCTTCCGAATATCAGCGGCTGGAACAGTACATTGTCAATGATCTGTACGAAAACAAAGACCATCAGCATATAAATAAGCAACGGCAGGAGTCCGGAAGCAAAATCCATCTGGATATTGGCGGCCATCCCCAGGAAAAGTCCGATCGTGCTTCCGATCAACGGCCCCAGGTAAGGAACCACGTTCAGGAGTCCGGCCACCAGCGCGATCAGCAGTGCATCCCTGAAATCCAGTCCGACAATCACCATCCCCAGGGTCACCAGGGTCATGATGCCGGTAATCTGTCCGCAAATCCCGACAAAATAGCGCCTGAGCAAATATTTGACGGATTGAATGGCATTTCTGACAGCCGCCTCATGTTTTTCGGGAATCAGCAGCACCAGGGATTCCGAAAGTATGCCCCGGTCACGGAGAAAAAAGAAGGTAATGAAAGAAATGGCAAAAATGGCAATGAACACATTTCCCAGTATGCTGAAAATGGAACTGAAGAAATTGGAAAGGAAAGCCACATTGAGCAGGGAAGTAACCTTGTTGTTGATGTATTCCCTGAAAGTGGGGGCATCCTCCCGGGATGCATAATAATTGTTGTAAAAGGCTTCGATCTTCTTCAGGGGTTGTTCCAGGGTATTGACCAGTTGTTCGGTGTCCACCTGTGACAATTCATTGGCCTGGTTGGCGATCAGGGGCACGAAGATCCTGAAAAAACCGATGATCAGGGTCCAGATAACGATCAGGGTCAGGACCGCACTGAGGGCGGAAGGAAAACGGAAGCGCCCTGCCTTTACGCGGTTCAGCCGGCTGGCAACGGGTCTGCCGACCAGGGTAAGAACGGCAGCCACCAGAATATAAACGACAATGGAAAAGAAATACCAGAGCACATAACCCAGGGCCGCGATCCCGATGAGGATCAGCAGATATTTGCAGAATGAATTCATTCGAATATATTTACGTAAACCATTTAAATTTCAACATGTTATAATGTCAGTTCAAATACTTTGATTTTTTGTTGCCGGCCACCCGCGGGCTGTCCGCCTGCCGGGCCGGCGAACCCCCATTTGTCTCCTAACGGCGGCCTGCCGCCGGATCGTTGATGGGGGTTTCATGAGACTTTCAAAACTACTAAAAATAATTGAACCCCGCCATTGCCCGCCGGGCCCGGTACAATCGGCATAGTGCAAAAGCTGTTCAAAAAGCTTTTTCACCAATCCCCGCGAATTCCTTAATTTTATCACCTGATAACGGGAAACATATGCAACAATATCTTGACCTGCTTGACCATGTCCTGGAAAAGGGTACCGAAAAAAAGGACCGCACGGGAACGGGCATTATCAGCACATTCGGCTACCAAATGAGACACGACCTGCAAGACGGATTTCCCCTTCTGACCACCAAAAAGCTCCACATCCGTTCCATCATTTATGAATTGCTGTGGTTCCTCAGAGGGGACACCAACGTGAAATACCTCAATGACCACAAGGTCTCCATCTGGAACGAATGGGCCGATGAACAGGGAGATCTGGGTCATATATACGGATACCAGTGGCGGTCATGGCCCACACCGGGAGGGGAACACATCGACCAGATCAGCCGGGTGATCGATTCCATCCGCAATGATCCCGACTCCAGGCGGCACCTGGTCAGTGCCTGGAATCCCGGGGACCTGAACAACATGGCCCTGCCCCCCTGCCATGTTCTTTTTCAGTTCTATGTGGCCGGCGGCCGGCTTTCCTGCCATTTGTACCAGCGGAGCGCCGACCTGTTCCTGGGCGTTCCCTTCAACATCGCTTCCTACTCCCTGCTGCTGATGATGGTGGCTCAGGTCACCAATCTGAAACCCGGAGAGTTCATACATACTTTCGGGGACGTTCACATTTACCTCAACCACATCGACCAGGTCAGGCTTCAGCTGACCAGGGAACCCCGGAAGCTGCCCCGAATGAAGATCAATCCCTCCGTCAGGGACATATTCCGTTTCAGCTATGAAGATTTCGAAGTGACCGGTTATGATCCCCATCCCCGTATCCGGGGTGATATCTCCGTCTGAACCCCAATCAAAGAAACATGATCATCATCATCGCAGCCCTCGCGGAAAACAATGCCATCGGAAGAGACAACCGGCTCCTCTGGCACATTTCCGGGGACCTCAAACGATTCAAAAAGATCACCACCGGCAAAACAGTCATCATGGGGCGCAACACGTACCTTTCCCTTCCCCTCAGGCCTCTGCCAGAACGCACCAATGTGGTCATTTCCGATGATCCCGAAGAAAATTTCGAAGGCTGTGTCATGGCCCGCTCCATTCAGGATGTGCTTGACCTTTGCCCCAAAGACAGGGAATGTTTTATCATCGGGGGAGGCATGGTATACAGGGAATTCCTGCAATATGCGGATAAGCTTTATATTACCAGGGTGCACAAAAAGTTCGAAGCAGACACCTATTTCCCGGAGATCGATCCTGAGTTCTGGAAGCGGGTATCGGCGGAACATATAACAGATGATGAACAAAACGATTTTTCCTATTCATACACCGTGTATGAACGGAAACAAACCGGCAAAAAATAAGGAAATGTTTTGTGAATTTTGGCCTGATTTCCTGTGAACAATCTGAGCATTTCTGTTGTTTAAAAATCAAGTGAAACCTTTAAAAGCGACAGAGATGAAAACCTTGAAAACAATAACCCTGATCGCTGCCGCCGTTCTGATGAACGCGGGCCCCGGATTGAACAACACATTTGCCTCGGAAAAACCGGCGGAACCTTCTTCTGCCACCGAGGTACGATCCCCTGCCATGGAACAACCCCGTGAAGAGTTCAATGAGCTTCCCGGAATCCCCCTGGAAGAATGGATGCTGGACCATACACTTTTCATGAAGGGAGTGGTGACATTTCCGGAAATCCCCCTGGAAGAATGGATGCTGGTTCCACTGTGCAAACAACTGAACCTCAAGGGACGGCATGAGCCGTGATCATACCTCCTTTTTTCTATTAATCCTTCTTTTATATAACCTTTCCCGATTATTTAACGTATATATTTTGGCTATTGGTCAAAAATTGATTAAAATAATGGAAACCTGCATAACGGTTTCCCGGCAATGTACAAAGCATCCCAGTTAGAACAGATCATCGAAAATGCCCCCGGACCGGTCTGGACACTGGACCGGGATTGTGTATTGATCCACTGCAACAAGAAATCCCGGGATTTTTTCCGCAGGGCTTTCCATACCACCCTTAAACCCGGAGACAGCTTCACCGGATTGCTGTCCGCCAGGATGACGGAAAACTGGACCCGGAGAATTGATGCCGCGCTCCGGGGAAAACATGTCGTTTTCGAAGAGATTCTTCAAACGGAGGATCAGGAACAACGCGTATATTCTTTCTTCATGGATCCGGTCCGTGAATCCGGTCAGATAACCGGGATTTCCGTTTATTCCCATGATGTCACCCCCGGGGAAAAGTCCGGTAAAGCTGCCCGCGGATACCGCCGGGCACTTGAAGCCCTCAGGGAAAGCAACCGCAAGCTGGATTTTTTGATGGACAGCCTGCCGGGGATGGTGTACTGCCGGTCAGACAACCGAAATTGCACCATGCACTTTGTCAGCGGGGGCACATACGACCTTACCGGATACAAACCCGAGGAGATCATCGAAGACCGGAAGATCTCCTATGAGGAGATCATTCATCCCGGCGACAGGGAAATGGTCAGGAAGATCGTCAGCGAGCACCTGGAGAAAAAAGACCGGTGGACCATGACCTACCGGATCATCAACAAAAAAGGATACATTGTCTGGATATGGGAACAGGGACGGGGAATATTCGACCCCCTCGGAAATCTTTTACACCTCGAAGGATTTGCCACCAATGTCAGCGATTACATGGAAGCCGAGAGGGAATTGCTGAAAATGGAGGAAAAACACCGTGTGCTTTTCAGCGATGCCCGGAAAGACAAACAAAATGCGGAACTTCAGATCCTGCAATTGTCCCGGATCGTCGAACAGAGTCCGGTCGCCGTTGTCATCATCAACACCGGGGGCGTGATAGAATATGCCAATCACAAATTCTCCGAAATTACCGGTTGCCGGCGCAACGAAATTACAGGCAAAAAATCCGACATATTCAGGTCCGGCACAATCGCTCCGGAGATCAGGGAAGAGATCCGGAAAACCATTCATTCAGGCAATGAATGGAAAGGAGAGTTTATGAACATGAAAAAGGACGGAAGCCCGTACTGGGAGTCTGCCACCATCTCCCCCGTCACCGGTCCGGACAACAGGATCATCCGTTTCATCAGGATCAGTGAAGACATCACAGCCTACAAAAAGATCCAGTCGGAACTGGAAGAAAGTGAACGTCATTACAAAGAGCTGTACATGGAAGCCCCCATGGGATATCAATCACTGGACGGGGAAGGATGCCTGCTGAATGTGAACAAAGCCTGGGAAAAACTGACCGGTTACACACAGAAAGAAATTGCAGGCAAACCTTTTGCTGAGATCCTCACCCGGGACAGCACAGGCGTTTTTTCAGAAGAAGAGATCCATGAAACAGACCTTGAAATCATCCGGAAAGACGGAAGCACGGTCGCGGTGACCATGACCGGGAAGATCATCCAGGACCGCAAACGGAAAACCGGAATCACCCATTGCATCCTCCACGATATTTCAGAGAGGAGGATATATGAAAAAAAACTGTTGGAGGCCAAGGAACAGGCTGAAAAAGCCGACCGGCTTAAAACCAGGTTTCTGACCAACATGTCCCATGAAATCAGGACCCCGATGAATGCCATTCTCGGGTTCAGTAATTTGCTGAAATCCGGATCCGTCCAGGAAAAAGACCGGGACCGGTATTTCAACATCATCCACACCAAAGGAAACAACCTGGTACGGTTGATCGACAACATCATATTCATTTCACGCATTGAAGCCGGCGACATCCGCATCAGAAAAAATTTGTTCGGACTTGATCATTTTCTTGAAAACATCCACCGGAAGATCCTTCAGGATCCCAGGATCCAGGACCAGGCGCAGATTTCCGTTCTCCGGGAATTCCCGGAGCCGATCCACCGCATCAGTCTGAACACCGATCAGAACAAACTCGCACAGGTCATGGACAATCTGGTCAGCAATGCCATAAAATTCACCGAACAGGGCATGATCAAGCTGGGTGCCGAGATTACCGAAAACCAACAGGTCATGCTCTACATAAAAGATACCGGGGCCGGGATTCCCCAATCAAAACAAAATGTCATTTTTGAAAGATTCAGGCAGGCCGATGACGGGACCACACGGATGTATGAGGGGGCCGGACTCGGTCTGGCCATATCCAAAAGCCTGATGAAGCTCCTGGAAGGAGATCTGACCGTGGAATCCGCATCCGGTCAGGGCACGGTTTTCTATGTTTCCATCCCGTGGAAACATGTCATTATGGAACAAAAGGAGAAAACTGTCCGTCCGGAAGGCAAAAAGGATCTGGCCCTCGACCTCACCGGAAAAAAGATCCTGATAGCGGAGGATGATTACCCGGGTTACCTTTTTCTCAAAACCATCCTCAACCGGTCAAATGCCGCTGTAGTCAGGGCGGTGAACGGAAAAGAAACCATCGAATGTTTCAGGAAGCAGCCGGACACAGACCTGATATTGATGGATATACGGATGCCTGAAATGGACGGATTCGAAGCCACCCGGATCATAAGATCCATGGACAGTGAGGTTCCCATCATCGCCCAGACGGCACATGCATTCCCCGAAGACCGGATCCGGGCACTTGAATCGGGATGCAACAAATACATCGCCAAACCCATAGCACCCGTGGAACTTGAGGCCCTGCTGGCAGAACTGCTGGGCTTGCAGGTTTAGAGCGCAAAAAAACAATTCCCATCCGCTTTTTATGCGGATTCACAAATGCCTTTCAATATTGAAACGGTGATATTATCTTTATCATCGAAATGTAGTTAACAATAAACATGGGTATGAAAAGAAATAAAATCCTGCGCTGGATAATATTATTGGTCATTTTACTGGTCATCGCCCTGGCCCTTGCCGGCTGGCTCTGCAACCAATATATTCTGCCCCGCAAGGCATCGGGGATACTGGAAAGAACCGGAACACAGGGAGGGCTGATCGTTCATCTGGGATGCGGGAACGGAAAGCTCACCGCCCGTCTTCACCGGGGCAACGGGTTTGTGGTGCACGGACTCACACACCAGGGAGAAAAAATACAGAAATTACGGAAAAGGATCGCCCGCGAAGGCAAATACGGCGATGTCTCGGTCATGGAATGCCCGGAAAATCACCTGCCGTATACCGACAATTTTGTCAACCTCCTGGTTTCGGATGATCCCGGGAACATTTCAGAGGAAGAAATGATACGGGTCCTGGTGCCCGGAGGCAGTGCCCTGATCCGGACAGGAAGCAGCCGGGAACAGATCAAAAAACCGGTCCCCGGAGAGACCGACGAATGGCATCATTTCCTGCACGGGGCAGACAACAATCCGGTGGCCGACGACCGGTTGGTGGGCCCTCCAAAACACATGCAGTGGGTTGCCGGGCCAAAATGGTCCAAGCACCACGAAAAGTTCCCGCCCACGGTCAGCAACATGGTATCGGCAAACGGGAGGGTATTCTATATCGAGGAAAGAACGCCCCCTGCCTACTTCGGCATACAGACCAGCTTCTGGCTGACCGCCCGGGATGCATACAACGGTGTCCTTCTCTGGGAGGCACCGATGGCGGATTGGTTCTATGAGAAGTGGCATGAAGACATGGAGTTCTGGGCATCCGGACCGGACGATTACCGGCGGAGGCTGGCGGCAATGGACGGGCATGTATATGTCACCCCAGGGAGCGAACAACCGGCCATGGCACTGGATGCTTCTACCGGGGAAGAACTGCTGACCTACGGCACGGGCCATCCGTATACTGAAATACTGGTGACCGGGGACATGCTGTACACGGCCACCCGGGATGAAGGAGATGACCATTACATGATCACCGCCTTCAACAGAATGACCGCCGAAGAGGTATGGAAAAAAAAGGGCGGATCGGGGATAGCCGTGGACCGGAACAGAATATTCTATGTCACCCGGGGCAATGTGATCGGTGCCCTGGATGCATTAACCGGCAAAGCTTTGTGGGCAAATGATCCCACATCCCGGATCGATCCTTCATTCCGATTCCGCAGCAGGGAAGGCAGGAAAGAACATTTTGCCTTCCAGGGACCCATACGATGCGGGGAGGGGATCGCTCTTTTCAATACGGGCAACAGCGCATCTGTGGTCGCTGTGTCCCAGGAAACGGGAAATTATCTGTGGGGGTTTATGAACCGGGCAAGGGGCGCCTGGTGGCGCTCGGTGAACGCTTTTATAATAGACGGACTCGTCTGGGTGACCGACAGGAACGAGAACGCAGAAGATATCGCTCACGCAACACTGACACTTGGACTGGATCCTCAAACCGGAGAGGTGGTCAGGATAGTTCCCTGCGGACAGATATGGAACGCGGGGCACCACGATCGCTGTTACCCCTCCAAGGCAACCTGTGATTATATGATTTACAGCCGGCGCGGAGCGGAATTCCTGGACCTTGACAACGGGGAAGTGGCCATCAACGACTGGGTGAGGGGGACCTGCACGTACGGGGTCATGCCCTGTAACGGACTCCTGTATGCCCCGCCGCATTCCTGCAGATGCTATTCCGAAACCATGCTCCGGGGCATACTCAGTCTGGCCCCCGAAAGAAATACTTTTGACAGATTGCTTACAGCCGATCCCAAAAACTCCCTTGAAAAAGGTCCCGCGTATCCTTTTGAACCCGGCCGGGAGGAGGAAACCACATACCATGGAGAATGGCCCACTTACCGGCACGATCCGTTCAGAAGCGGGACCGCCGGAACATCCCTGTCCACGGAATTATCCAGGGTCTGGAGCAGGGTTACCGGGACCAGACTCAGTGCTCCGGTCATTGCAGGGAATATTTTGTACGTGGCATCCGTCGATGAACACAGCATACGAGCTTTTGATGCCGGCTCCGGGAAACCCCTGTGGGAGTTCACCGCCGGGGGACGGATCGATTCCCCGCCATCCATATACAAGGGGTTGGCCATTTTCGGTTCGGCCGACGGATCCGTATATGCCCTGCGTGCCCGGGATGGCAGACTTGTGTGGCGCTTCCGGGCCGCCCCTTCCGATCTGATGATGGGTTCATACGGCCAGCCTGAATCGGCCTGGCCCGTGCACGGCAGTGTCCTGGTAGAGGACGGGGTGGTGTATTTTGCTGCCGGGAGATCGTCTTTCCTGGACAACGGGATCTATGTATACGGACTGGATGCGGTGACAGGTGAAAAGATCTGCAGCCGGCATCTGCACGGACCCTTCACCGATGCAGGATTTTCCCGGGAGAATCCCAATCCGGGATACGTGATCCCCGGGGCTTTGCCCGATATCCTGGTCAGCGACGGGGAGCACATCTATATGCGTCATCTGAAATTCAACCCTTCGCTCACCGGGATGACCAACATGCAGCCCAATTACTATGAGGCGGATGAAAGGACAGGCGAAGAATGGGGCGGGGATCACAAATACTGGGACAACCTGATGGAAGTGCCCCGCCATGCCCTGCAGAATACACCTTCCACTTTCTACCGTTCATACTATCAGAATTATCCGGGCAAAAGACTGTATTCCACCACCGGATTGCTGGATGATTCCTGGCATGTCCGTTCCTACTGGTCGGTGGGACAGGTGGCCGCCCAGTACATCGTTTTTGATCAGGAAACCGGTTATGCCACCAGGGCCTACCCTCATGCAGCCCGCTGGGAAATGCACCGGGCCGGACAGGGCTTCGATCTGTTCAGTGCAGAGCTTGAATCTGACCCGGATGCTGACACCATTTTCGCCCATCCGGTGGAAGCGTTTACCTGGCACAGAAAGATCCCCGTCAGGGCGAAGGCCATGGTCAAGGCCGGAGAAACCCTCTGGATCGCCGGCCATCCCGATCCAGCCACGCCGGATTCAGCCCTTGCCGCTGTCCGGGGACGCCTGAACGGGATGCTGTGGGCCGTATCCGCAGAGACAGGAGATAAAAAATCCGGTTACCGTTTTGAGTCCCCTGCGGTTTTCGAAGGCATGGCCGTGGCCAATGAAAAATTGTACCTGGTGTGCCGGGACGGTTCCGTCCATTGCCTGGCCGGGGAATAAATTATTTTTCCATCCTGATGAAAGCGCCGCCCCCTTCCTGGAGGATTACCGGTATCACACTCTCCCTGTCCACCGTCTTTTCCTCCCTGTCATAATCCCAGGGCACTTTATCCGCATTGATGTTGTCGGTGACTATGGTGGCCCGGTATTTCCCCTCATCCAGAAAGGACAGATCAATATCCAATTGCCGTTGCTGACTGTTGTTCAGAATACCCACGTACCAGTCCTTCCCGCTTCGCCTGGCAATGGCAGCATACCGGCCTGTTTCTCCCTTCAGGGGCAGACTCTCATCCCAGGTTGTGGGGATCCCGGTGAGCAATTCAGTATATTCCGGCTCGGCCTCATAGGCGGTGGGCATATCACACAACATGGCCAAAGGCATATAATATACCACATACATGGCAAGCTGATGGCAGCGGGTGCCCTGGCTTCCGGGAGGATACACCACATTGAACTTTTCCGGGGGATAATTGCGCATGGCCCCGGGGGTGTAATCCATGGGTCCGGCCAGCTGCCTGATGAAAGGGATCAGGACATCATGTTCCGGTGTGATCTCCGTCCCCCACTTGGAAACCTCCAGTCCTTTCACCGCTTCGTAATTGATGATGTTCGGATACATCCGTTCGAGTCCGGCCGGCCGGGCACATCCGTGGTAATTGACCACCATCTTCCTCCTGGCCGCTTCCCGGGCAATGTCCCCGTACATTTTATTGGCCAGCTGGTCATCCCGGCTGAAAAAATCAACCTTTACCCCGGCTGCCCCCCATCCGGAAAACAGGTCCAGGGCCTCTTCAAGCTGGGAATACAGTGTGTGGGAAGGGGTCCACAGGATCACCCCGACATTCCGCTTCGCTGCATAATCAATGATACAGGGGACATCCACCTCCGGGTTCATGACGAACAGGTCATGCGCATCTGTCCATTTCCAGTCGATATTGATATAGGGGATCCCGAATTTTTCGGCAAAATCCACGTGGTACAGGTATGTCTTTGTGTTGATACCGGTCCTGAAATCCACATTTTCCAGGTTATAATCATGCCACCAGTCCCAGGCCAGATGTCCGGGCCTGATCCAGGAAACATCCTTCAGCGCTGAAGGAGAGGACAACCGGTACACCAGTGTATTGTGCAGCAGGTCCTCGTCCCGGTCGGTTATGATCATGACCCGCCATGGAAGGTTTTTGTTCTCATTGAGCCGTGCCATATAATCCGCGCGTTCGGTCACCATTTGCGAATAGTTGTTGAATCCGCCCCATTCGGTGGAAAGGGGATATTTTTCAAAAACACCCTTCAGCCGGATCTCCAAATCGTTGGTTTTCTGCAGGAACAGGGAAGGATAGGCATGCAGATCCGCTTCGGTGATGACCAGTTTTACCGCCTTGTTTTCCTGCAGTGGCCGGATCAGCAGGGGCAGAGGCAGTCTTTTTTGCTTGTCCAGTTCAAAAACGGAACCATACGTCCATGTGGTCTCATAATCCTCTTCGTCCGGAAACCAGCCGTGGGCGTAGGAAGGGAACATGTACTTCACTTCCTCATCAAATATCCTGACCTCTCCGGAACCTTCCAGCCGGAGCCGGTAGGCCATCCCGCAGTCATAAGCCCGGAAAATAACCGTCAGTCCGTCCTTCAACTCAATGCCCAACTCATTGTACTCATCCGGGATCCGTGAAGCCGTCCCGTAAAGGAGAGTGATGACCTGCCGGACGTTGTTCTTTTCCACACTGGCAATATGCGGATCAGAACCGAGCTGTTTTCCGTCCACATTGACCGAAACAGGCGAATGGCTCAGGACAACCTGTCCTTTATATACCACCCGGTAATAGATCTTTTTCCCGGTCAATACATTGACCTGTATGTTTCCCGAGGGGGATTCCAGATTCCAGGTACTGTTCTCCCGGGCCACGGCCGGTGTCATACAGGCTGAAAGGAAAATCAATGCATGGATCGCCAGTTTGTTCATATTTATATGTCTACGTTAATCATTGAATATTAAATACTTCATAACCATGGTGAATGTAACCATTTTATTTCACATCGATGATTACTGAAACAGGATCAAATCCCTTACTGGCCGCCTGGAAGGTGATCTTCCCCTTTTCGCCCGTGGAACGGATGACAGCCAGGCATTTCCCGTTCCTGGTTTCCCGGTGGCCGGACCGGTAACTCTCCAGGCTCCACAGATCTCCGTTATCCACACCGATGATCTCCGCGGGGCCGGTCAGGGTAAATTGGATCAGGTTCCTGGCCGAGGGGACCAGGGTTCCGTTCCCGTCGGTCACTTTTACTACCATATGGGCGGCTTCCCGTTTTCCGGAAGACAGTGACCGCCTTCCCGTTTCCAGAATCAGGTCCTCTGCAGGACCGGCGGTTCTCAACCGGTGCCTGCATATCTCCTTTCCGCCATTCTTCCCGATGGCGTTTATCCATCCGGCTTCAAAAGGCAGTTTCCATACGATCATTTTCTGCGAAGGATCCTTTTGAAAACTTTCCTTCAGGGATTTTTCACCCAGGGACCGGCCATTGACCTGCAATTCAACTTCTTCACAATTGGTATAGGTATACACCTCCAAAGGCTGTTCATGTCCTTCCCAGTTCCAGTGGGAAGCCACCGGTGGCCAGTCCCAGCCCTTCTTTCCCACCTGGCGGGTTACGCTGCGATCCCGCACGGCGATATGAACCATGGAATCATCCGAGTAAAGACTCTGAATGTAATAGGAAAAAGGTTTCCTGAAACCGCAGGTATTGATCAAACCGTTTTCCCATCCCTTCAGCGGCCAGGGCTGGACCGCCTCTCCCAGGTAATCGATCCCCGTCCAGATAAAATGCCCGCAGGCATATTTTTCGGCATCGAAAAATGACTGTTCGGGTATATATTTTGGCGGGGGATGCTTCAGATCGCGGGTATACCGGGCAAGGGCCTCGCTGGCATACAGGACGAAACCGTATTTTTCCCTGTCCTCCAGGAAATACTGGTTCATGTAATTGTACCCCACAACATCCATCTCAAAGGCCATTTCAAAAGGCCTGCCGTCAGGGCCCCGGCCCGGGGGCTGCAATGCCGCACTGACACAACGTGTGGGTTCGTATTCATGCACGAAATCCGCCAGCCGCTTCATCACTTCAGCTCCCAGCGGACGGTCGGCCTCCACAACCTCGTTGCCCACACTCCACAGGATGACTGCCGGATGGTTCCGGTCCCGGTCGATGAAATCCTTCAGGTAAGTCTCCCGGTTTTCCTTAAAACCAAAGGAAGGCAGGTGCACCTTCCATTTGCCGGGGATCCCGAATTCGTTGATCTCCCATTTGTCAAAAGCTTCATCAATGATCAGGATGCCCATGGTATCACACATATTCAACAATTCCGGAGCATGGGGATTATGGGCCGTGCGGATCGCTTTACAGCCCATCTCCTTCAGAGTTTTGAGCCGAAGGTAGAGAGTCCGTTCGGGGACCGCCGCACCCACACATCCCGCGTCATGATGGTTGTTCACTCCGGCAAGGAATATTCTCTTCCCATTCAGCAAAAATCCCTTTTCCGCGGAAAACTCAACTTTCCTGATGCCAAAAGGTGTGCTCAGCCGGTCCGTTGCCCGGCCGCTGCTGTAAACGGTTTGCCTGGCATAATACATGGCCGGGTGCTCAGGAGACCACAGATCAGGAGCAGGCACTTCGATATGCTGAACGAACCGGTGGGTATCACCCGGAGATAATACAATATCTTCGGAAATGCTTTCTCCGCATAATTCCCCTGAAGCGTCCCGGATCTCTGCTTTGATCCTGCACCCGGTTTCTTCCCCGTGTTCGTTGACAACATCCGTTTTGATTTCCACCCGGGCTTTCTCTTCAGAGATCCGGGGAGTGGTTATATATGTTCCCCATACGGGAATGTGCACACCCGAAAGGTAATTCAGCCAGACATGCCTGTAGATGCCGCATCCCGAATACCAGCGGTCGTGGGGCAGATCGGTATTATCCACTCTGAGGACAATGACATTTGTGGTATCGGTCCGCACAAAGTCCGTGATGTCGTAATAAAAGCTCAGGTATCCGTGGCGGTGGAAACCCACATGCCGTCCGTTCACCCATATGTCCGCATCCTTGTACACCCCGTCGAACACAATGAGCAGATGCCTTTCCCGGCCTTCCGGAGGAATTTCAAATTCTCTTTTGTACCACCCGGTGCCTCCCGGGAAATACCCGCCCCTCCCCCCGGAGGGATTGTCCCGGTCAAATCCTTTTTCTATACTCCAGTCATGGGGTAAACAAACTTTCTTCCAGTATCCCTTGCCTGCTTCGATGGAATGGATATCCAGATCCTCATTCAGTGTGAACTCCCAGTTCTCATCGAAATTCACCTTCTTTCTCAGTTCATCTCCGGCAGATTCCCTGCGGATGCACCCGGCAGTCAGTTTGTCTTCATGCAAAAGCTTTCCGTCGACACCGTAATGCCTGAAAGATATACAGGGCCGGCCGTCCTCACGGTCAACCTCAACCAGTAAAAACCCCCCGGTAACATTCAGGTACCGGTGTTCGGGCATTACTTGGTCATTGGACCAGCCCCCGGCGTGAATATCGCTCGCCGGGCCGCATGAATATTCCCTGATGCCTGTCCGGTCATCCACAGAAACATATTGCCAGTGCCGGTCACCGCATACCACAAACATATTCTTTTGTCCGGATATAAAATCCCTGATCTTATCGCCCTCATATGTAAATCCTGAATTTGAATGGTTGTCATTTTTGCCTTTCCGGTCAGGGCCCACCACCGGGGTCGGACTGATCAGGATCCTGAAGGTTGCATCAGAGGCAGCAACGGTCCTTCTGAACCATTCCATTTGTTCCTTGCCCCAGATTGTTTTCCCGGGACCGTCCGGCATGGAATTGGGGCTTCTGTAATCACGCCCTTCCACCATCCATATCTGCAGATCCTTTCCCCAGCGTACCGTACGGTAAGTAAGACGGCCCATTCCTACCTGCTCCAGGAAGATCTTTTGGCCCTGTTCAAATGTAAGATCACCCATAAAAGTGCTATTCTGATCGGGCCAACAATCGTCCATCCATGTATCGTGGTCGTCCTTTATGAAATAGCTGGCCATGTTCCTGTGAAATTCCACATGGGTCGGCTGACTGTACATGCGCGCCCAGTGCCATCTTGCCAGCGGCACCGATTTACCCAGAACATCGTAATAAACGATATCCCCGGTGTGCACGAAAAAATCCGGATCCAGTTCGAGTATTTCCGGATAGATCCGGAATCCGGTCAGCGTATCCTTACGCGGATAATACTGTCCCGTGCTTACGGCAAATGACACACCGGAAGCCACCCCGGCTGCCGGTGCCGTTTTGAATTGCCCTTCGACCACCTCGCCCATACCCGAACCGGTGTTTTTCCTGGAGAACACCTTTATCTCGTAATGGGTTCCCGGCTTTAATCCGTCCAGCCTGACCTGCCGGGTAAAGTCCCGTTCGGGATCCACACTCAGCCAGCCGGTCTCTTTCCATTCTTCACCTCCTTTTTTCCTGCAGGCAACATTCACCATCCCGCCGGTTCCCGGTACCGCCCCTTCAATGGTCTCAATGCCGGAATCTTCCGGAAAGCAGACCACTACCGAATCTTCATGCTTGCTGTAATTGTTTGCCTGCATACCGGTCCGGCGGTCATAATAGGCAACAACCGGGAGCGGATGATCATCACCCAGGCGCTTTTTATTTTCAGTCAGTCTCGTCCATATAATGGCCCCTTGATCATCAACTTCGCAGATCTTAATCCCGGTGGCCTGGTAAGGGCCTCCGTCAGTACTTTCCCCGGAACGGGCTTCTCCTTCCATTTCACGGAGTCTTGATTTCATTCTCCCCACCCGTTCCGGATATTGTTCATACAGGTTGTAATGTTCCCCGGGATCCGCATTGAGGTCGAACAACTGGCCGGGAGGTTCATTCTCATCAAAAGGCAGATCCGGGTTCCACCTTCCTTTTCCCGAGGTAATGCCCCCCGATCCCTGACCGTCAATATATTTCCAGTGATCTTCCCGGATGGCCAGCGTACCGTCCATACTTGCCATGATCAGACGGGTTCTTGCCGGCTTATCTTCGTCGCCCGTAATGACGGGTGCAAAGCTCTTGCTGTCCGGAGCGGCATTTTCAGGCAGGGGTATGTCCAAAATATCCGCCAGCGTGGCAAAAACATCGGTGAGTCCGGTCAACCCGTCTGCCACCCTGCCGGCCTCAACCTGTGCCGGCCACCGTACGATCATGGGCACCCTGTGCCCTCCTTCCCAGATATCGGATTTCTGCCCTCTCAGCACTTTTCCATTGGGATAATGCCCGTAATGGTATGAAGTGGTCACTTCCGGATCTTTCCGGTAGAAGGGATGGCCCGATGATTTGATGATGTCTGCACCCCCGTTGTCACTGGTATAGATCACCAGTGTATTTTCAGCCAGGCCTGACCGGTCCAGCCAGTCAAGGATCTGGCCCACCCGCCAGTCGTTTTCCTGGATGAAATCACCATATTCCCCTGCCTGGCTGGATTGATGGAAACGGGGATGGGGTATGACCGGGGTATGAACCGCACAGGTAGCGAAGTACAAAAAGAAAGGTCCTTTCTTGTTCTTTTCCAGCCATTCCAGTGCTTTTTCGGTATGCCGCCCATCGATGTGCCCGTGCCGGTAGCGTGCCGACTCGCCTCCGATCATCCGGTAGCCCCGGATTCCAATGATGGGATCATCTTCTTTCAATCCCGCCACTCGCCGGTTTTCAACGAACACTTCGGGTTCTTCCGAGTTGACCGTGGGTATGCCGAAAAAATAATCGAAACCCACTTCCAGGGGGCCGGGTTTCAGTTCCTTGTTCCAATCCGCCGGATTGGATCCGCTGCCCCATCCCAGGTGCCATTTGCCAACCGCAGCGGTGGCATACCCCCTTGTTTTCAGCAGGGAAGCGATGGTGGGCTGGTTCACGCCGATGGAAAGTGTGTCCCGGTGGTGAAGCACACCAGTTTTCAGTTTGGGGTACCGCCAGGGATACCTCCCGGTCAGGAGTCCGTACCGGGTGGGCGAGCACACCGCCGAAGGGGTGTGGGCATCGGTGAACCGGATCCCTTCACGGGCCAGCCGGTCGATATTTTTGGCATCCACTTTGGTTGCCCCGTAACAGGACAGGTCTCCGTATCCCAGATCATCGGCAAGGATGAGTATAATGTTGGGCAGATCATTTGCACATACGCCTGCAGTGGCCGTCAGTGATAAAACGCCGAAAGTCAGATATCGCTTAATGGTTCTGGTTTTGATCATATGGATTTATTTGTGTCATGGCTTTTCGGTTTCATAGCGAAGATAAAAAAATCCAGTGCCTGAACGATCTTAGAATGCAGAAAAAGCTCCTTTTCTCGCACCTGGTTCCGGTTTGTTTTTTCAGGTATATCCGTGAATTAACACATGGAACAGCGGGACACACCCGGATAAAGTATTTCTGAGCGGACTTCCATCCTCTGCATCGGTCACAGTACCTGTAACGGCTTGCTGTGCATACATGAAATGTAATTACAAATTAGTATTTTAAAAAAAAAGAAACAATATTTAATTTGAATTCATTCTAAACTAAAATTAACTAATCACCGGATACAATTTTATAGACAGCGTTATGGGCAGGTTGTTTAATGTTGTGGGGGCCGTAATCGAGAACATTCAGCATGGCTTTTTCCTGATCCGCCAGTGAAATGCACAACCTTTTGTACCTGCTCCCATGGCGAAAGCTGAAAAAGGCAGTGAATTCTGCAGAAAGTTTCGTCTGTCTATAAACGTTAGGTATTTTCGGGTTTTTAAGGATGAAAACAGACAAAATATTGTTACAGGATAAACCGGCTCCTTAAATATTTTGTAATTTGGTGCACTGTTCAATTGAATCATGATCCATTCTTATTTCAAAGATCAAAAACATGCTACGATCCTTCCTTCTTCTTTCCCTTTGCCTGCTGACGGCATTGTTTTTAAGCTGCAATGAAAGCACCGTCCCGGATCATTTCGAACTTCCCGGCACAGAAAGTTCAGGCATGCAGGTACTGGAAAACTTCACCGGCATGCCCGACACCAGCGGGATCATCAGCCGTTTTGAGATCCTGTTGCCTGAATTCGTGCAGGGCTGCTATTACACGCAGGAAAAAGTGCTTCCCTGGCCCCTGGGCGCGAACCGGATCCTGCCTTATCCCTTCAAAGACCTCAGGGAACTGGATGTGGGAGGCGTCTTTATCTGCCTGGAACTGCAAAACGGGAATTACCTGTCTTTTCTCCCTGTGGCGGGAGAAAAGACCATCAGCTGGATGGATGTGAACGGGGAGGGAAAACTGATCCTGAATTTCGGGAACCTGGGAACCGAAGGGATCTCCGGTGATTTTCCACTGTATGCCTGGTGTGTATCCGGTAACCTCTACGATGCCTGCTACCGATCATGGAAAACCGCACTTGAACATCCCCTGCTGGAGGGGTCTGCAATAATGAGGGAAAACAAGGAATATCCCGGGCTTTTCAGATACCTGGGATGGTGCAGCTGGGAGGAATACAGGATGGACATCAATGAGCAGGTCCTGGTCAGCGCCCATGACAACATTGTAAAATCGGGGATCCCCGTCCGTTACATGCTGATTGACGACGGGCACCAGTACCGCGATCCGGGCGACCGGTGGTCAGACAACAAGATCCGGAGCTTCGCGCCGGATACGGTGAAGTTCCCCAATGGCTGGCAGCCGCTCATTTCCAGAAAAAACAAGGATCATGTAAGATGGATGGGGCTGTGGCACAGCTTCAATGCGGACTGGCGGGGGATATCCAGGCAAAATGTTTTCGGTGAAGAGCTGCAGGAATGTTTCAGGGAATTCCCCCGCAACACGGTATCCGATGAGCCTTTCTATTTCATCGAACCCGGACGCGAATGTGCGGAAAAATTCTACGGGGCCATGATCGGATCGATACGCGATCACGGATTCGATTTCGCCAAGATCGATGCCCAGTCGGTCAACCTCAGGGTTTATGAAAACACTGAAAATGCCGTGGAAGCTTCGGTTACAAATTCACGGGTTATGGAAGAAAAGGTGAATGAGATGCTGGACGGACTCATCAATTGTATGTATCAGAACGTGGCCTGTATTTTCAATACCCGTTACAGTTCAGTGGCCCGGGCCAGCATTGATTATAAAGTAGGGGATTTCCCCAGGGCCCGCCTGCACACCTGGCAGTCTTACAGCAATACCCTCTGGCTGGGGCAAACCGTCTGGGGCGATCACGATATGTTCCACTCCAATGATCCGGTTTCGGGACGGTTGCTGGCCGTATCCAAGGCCATGTCTGCGGCCCCCGTGTATCTCTCCGATGCCCCGGAGAATTTCGTCCCTTCTTCCATATGGCCCCTTTGTTATACCGATGGCAGGCTGGTCCGCCCGATTGCTCCCGCTTTTCCTGTCCTGCGTTCGGTGTTCCTCGATCCCATGAAAAACAAAAAGCCTTACCTGGTGGTCGCCCCCCTGGCCAACCGGACTGCTGCGGTGGTGGCCTATAATTTCTATGATTCGGAAGAACCGGTGACCATAAAGGGAAAGATACTTCCCGAGGATTACACCTGTGCCCCCGGAATGATCCAGCCCTACCCGGGCCCCTGGGATATCCCCGCAGAAGGTTTGATCGCCTACGATTGGGAACTGCAGGAGGCCCGCATGCTGGAAGACGGATATCCGTTTGAACTGACCGGCTTCTCCGACAAACTGGTGCATCTGATCCCTGTGCGCAGGGGCTGGGCGCCGGTCGGACTCATCAAAAAATATCTCTCCCCGGCCACCCTGCAGATCATCGAATGCACTGCCGGCAAGCTGGTGATCGAATTGCAGGAATCCGGTCCTTTCGCCGTATACAGCGACCGGGAGCCCCGGGCAGAAGGGATCCGTTTCCGGGATGCGGGGAACGGCCTGTTTATTGGGGATATTGAAGAAAAACCCGGTAAAAAACGGATTGAAATACAGAAATAGTAAAACCGCATAAAAAGTCTGTTAAGATTATGAGATCAAACATTTTCAAATCCTTCAGAACCATCCTGCCGGCCGGATTGATTTTCCTTTTCATTTTCGCTTCGTGCAGGGAAGAACCGTCAGAATTCACCGGGGAATCGGGCTACCCAAACAGTTTTCCGGATATCGCCGAATGGCTGAAAAACCCGCCCAAGCGGTTCCTTACCGTGCCCCTTTGGGCATGGAACGACCGGGTCACACGGGAAAATATCGACTTCCAGCTCAAAAAGTTCCATGAACAGGGGATCGGCGGGGTGTTCATCAATCCGCGGCCCGGACTCATCACCGGGTACCTGTCGGATGAATGGTTCGAATTGTGCGAATATGCCCTGGGAAAGGCAGGGGAATATGGCATGTACGTTTGGATGTATGACGAATATTCCTATCCCAGCGGTTTTGCCGGAGGGCATGTCCAGGACCGGATGCCCCGGTCATACAACCAGGGACAGGGACTGCGGATGATTAAAACCGGCCGCATCGGGGAAGATGATGTCCGGAAAGAAATCGTGGTGGCCCTGAAAAAGTCCGGGGACACATTTACTGACATTACGGATAACCTGGCCGGGGCGGCCGGAAGGACCGGCGAATATTACCTGTTTATCAAGACCTACGAGGGAGAAAGGGGAGGCTGGGCCGGATTCCCCTATCCCGACCTGATGATCCCCGGGGTGACCGATACATTCATTTCCATCACCATGGAAGGTTATGAGCGGATCTTCGGGGATGAATTCGGAAAAAGGGTTCCCGGCATTTTCACCGACGAACCCAACATACGTCCTCCCTCTTCACGGGACATCCGGTGGACTCCTGCGTTGTTCGAAGAATTCAGCGAAAGATGGGGATATTCCCTCAGGGAACATCTTCCTTCCCTGTTCGAAAATGTGGGCAATTACCGGAAAGTGCGGCATGATTATTATGCCTTGCTGATCGACCTGTTCGTTGAAAACTGGAGCAAACCCTGGTATGAATACACCGAAAAGCACAACCTGAAATGGACCGGCCACTACTGGGAACATGCATGGCCCAATCCAACCCACGCCGGAGACAATATGGTCCTGTTTTCCTATCATCAGATGCCGGGCATTGACATGCTTTTCAACAATCCGCAGGACCATCCCGACCAGTTCGGCAACGTGATGGCCGGTCGCGAGCTGCTGAGCGTGGCCGACCAGTTCAACCGCCGGAGAACCTTTTCTGAAACCTATGCCGCTTCCGGCTGGAGCCTTGATTTTGAGTCCATGAAAAAGCTGGGGGACTGGGAATATGTCATGGGGGTCAATTTCATGAACCAGCACCATTCCTACATGACCCTGAAAGGGGCCAGAAAAAGGGAATGGCCGCCATCCTTTTCATACCACGATCCCTGGTGGCCGCACTACCATGTCCTGGCCGGTTATTTCGGGCGTTTGTCCATGCTCCTGTCTTCGGGAGAACACATCAACCACATCCTGGTCATCGAACCCACCACCACCACCTGGATGTACTTCACACCGGGGCAGGGGCCCGGACATACCGGCGGTGAAAATAAAAATGTCCGGCACGGACAGGTATTCAAGGAATTCCTGGAAACCCTGGAAAGCGAACAGATCGAATACGACCTGGGCAGCGAGCTGGTGATCCGGGACCACGGCAAGGTGGAGGGCAATGCATTCGTGATCGGGGAAAGGGCCTATGATATGGTTATACTCGGGCCCCATACCGAAAACCTGGACAGACCCACATTCAGACTGCTCAAAGAATACCTGGGAAACGGTGGTCAGGTGATCTCCTTTTTTGATCCACCCGTATTCCTGGACGGTGAAGAGACTGTCAGGATACGCCAGCTTGTTCAGGGCAATAAAGCCAACTGGGAGATCTTCCACCGGACGGAAGACGAAGGATTGTATTCCATGCTTGCAAGTGATCCGTTGAACTTTACCCTCATGAACGGCCGGGATGACAAACTGTATCATCAGCGCAGGATACTTATCGACGGACAACTGATCTTCTGGGAAAATTTCAGCGACAGCGAAACGGCAAAATTCTCATTTTCATTGCCTGGCAAACAGATACTTATCATCGATGCGGTCAACGGGGAATATTACCAATACCCCTCTGCAAGGGGAAACGGCAGGGTACACGCCAATTGCCGGCTGGTCCCCGGGGAAAGCAAACTGTTTTTCGTATCGGAAAAGAAATACGCAGCCGGGGAATACCCGGTCCGGGAATACACGGCAACCCTTGGATCCGGGGATCCCCTGGAAATAAAAAGACTGGAGCCGAACGTGCTGGCGCTCGATTACTGTGACCTGAAGATCAAGGACAAGGATTACGGTGAAATGTATTACATCGATGCGGCCGATCTCATATACAGGGAACACGGATTCGAACCTTACCACATCGACCGCAATCCCTGGAACCTGGGTATCCAGTTCCGGTCGGAATTGCTGGATACAAATGTTTTTGATCCGGGTACGGGGTTTGAGGCGGTTTTTTCCTTCAGGGCCGCACCGGATGTTCAACCAAAGGGACTCCTGCTGGTGGTGGAATACGGCCATTTGTATGATGTGCTGGTGAACGGCCGGACGGTTGACCCCGTTGAAGGGGAATGGTGGCTGGACCAGTCCATGAACGTATATGACATTGAGGAACAATTCCAACAGGGCACCAACACGGTCACCCTCATTGCAGATCCCATGCATGTGCTCGCCGAGCTGGAAAAGATTTTCATAACCGGGGATTTCGGACTGGAACCGGCCGGCCGGGGGTTCCTTATGACCGCTGCCCCGGCCCTGCAGACAGGTTCCTGGAAGGACCAGATGATGCCCTTCTATCCATCCACCGTATCCTACTCAAAAACCATCCGTCTGGATGAGGATTACAGATACTTCAAGCTGCAACTGAACGAATGGTCAGGCACAGTCGCTTCCGTCAAAGTGAACGGCAAGCAGTCCGGGATCATCGGCTGGAAACCCTATGAACTGGATATTTCTGAATACATACATCCGGGGGAAAACGAGATCGTGGTCACCGTATACGGAAGCCTGAAAAATACACTGGGCCCCCATCACTTTGTTACCCGCAGGGGATTCGTCACTCCATGGAGCTTCAACGATGCACCGGGATCCCAGCCTCCGGGCAATGAATATGACCTGCTGGATTACGGGTTGTTTGGAGCTTTTGTCATCATGGCCGGAAACTGACCCGGATATGATGCCGGCGGGGATGCTGCCCTATGGCTGCCGGATTTACCAAAACAAATACAACAACCTGGATACGACCCCGGCCAGGCCAATGGCAAATATGACCTCAAACAGGGAAATGCCGGTTGCCTTTTTCCATCCGAATTCTTTCCAGAGCGCGGCAATGGTGGCTACACAGGGTATGTAAAACATGCTGACCAGGGCCAGGGTCAGCATTTGAACGGGATCCATCACCTGTGCAAAATTGGTGGTCCCGTACAGGGTGGCCAGCATGACCAGGATCATCTCCTTTCTCAGGATCCCGAAGATCAGCAGGATGCCGGTCATCAGGGGGAGCCCGAGCCAGTCGACGGTAACCGGACTCATAAACCGGGCAACCGTTTCCAGCCAACCAGCCAGGTAGGCCGCCTCGATGATCACCCCGGCCACAATAACAAACGGACCGGCAATGAATATAAAATCTTTCAGCCGGTACCAGGTCTGTATGGCAATGGTACGGAAATTGGGGCGTTTGTATTCCGGCATGGCCATGATCAGCTCCGTTGGCTCACCGGGAAGGATCCTTGATGCCAGCCAGCCCACCACGAAAATTACCACGGCGGCAAAAAAATACAGTGACAGCGCCCAGCCGACCCCCACAAATCTGCCCACCAGCCCCATGATTATGACCGTAACCGCCGAACAGGGCACCATGGTGGCCAGGAATCCGGTAATAAGCCTTTCCCTGCGTGTTTCCATGATCCGGCAGGCCAGGCAGGCAGGGACATTGCAGCCGAAGCCCAGCAATAAGGGGATGCAGGCCTTTCCATGCACCCCGATCCTGTGCATGATGTTATCGGTGAGAAAGGAAACACGGGCCAGATACCCCGCATCTTCCAGAATGTATAGAAACAGATAGAAAGGCAATATGTAGGGCACAACGATCTCCAGCAGGGCCAGGGCACTTTCCACGGCAGCCAGGACCAGTGAAACGGTAAAAGAGGCGCCCGTCATGGCCTCCAGTCCGGATTGCAGATCAACAAATGCACCGCTCATCATGGACGAGAACCAGTTACCGAATTTCAGCACCAAAAAAAATATAAGGGCCACGATAGCCGTCATAACCGCGTATCCCCAGAACCTGTGAGTGGTGATCCGGTCCAGTTTTTCGCCCTGGGTCACTTTTTTGGTTTTCAGGATCCGCACCATCTTTTCCACCATGTGGGAAACCATGTGGCACCTTTCATCGGCGATCACAACGGATGAGTCGTGTCCGTGAATATTTTCCAGCTCCCGGCAATATTTCTCCGCATGTTCCAGTACAGCGGCATTTTCTTTCCTTATCAGCTTTTCCACCTCCTCATCCTTTTCAAGCAGTTTGATGGCCAGCCACCGGTGGTTGTAGGGGAGATCGATCCCGGTGATGACCTCCTGCAGCTTTTCTATGCGGATCTCCACTTCCCTGCCGTATTTCAGCACTTTTGGCGATGAGCCTCCCTGTTTGAGTCCGATCCCCCTGTCCAGGATATCCGTCAGTCCGTACCGCCTTGAAGCAATGGTTTCCACCACCGGTATCCCCAGGATTTCTTCCAGGAGCTGAACATCGATCTCGATCCCTTTTTTCCTGCCCACATCCATCATATTCAGGGCCAGCACCATGGGCTTTCTTAATTCCAGCAACTGCAGGGTAAACATTAAATTTCTCTCCAGATTGGTAACATCGACCACATTGACGATGAAGTCCGGCCCCAGCAGGGCGATATATTCCCGGGAGATCAGTTCTTCGGCGGAATACGGACTCAGCGAATAGAGTCCGGGCAGGTCCACCACATCAATGGTGTAACCCCTGTAGAAAAGTGTCCCTTCGGCTTTTTCAACGGTTTTGCCCGGCCAGTTGCCGATGTGCTGATGAAGTCCGGTAAAATGATTGAATATGACAGATTTCCCGACATTTGCCTGGCCTGCCAGGACGATGTTCAGCTGTTTGTTTTCCGTCATTTCGGTTGGACCATGATTTTCTGTGCCAGTCCGCGCCCTATGACCAGGCTGGAATTGCGGACCTCGACCCTGACCGGGCCATGGTAGCGTATTTTTCTCAGGATCTTTATGTGGGTCTGGGGTGTCAATCCCAGATCAGACAGTCTTTTAACGGCCATTCTCCCCCCCCTGACGGAAACAATGGTTCCTTCTTTCCCTTCCTGAATGTCGACCAGACTAACCGGTTCCTGCCTCATGATGATTGATTTGTTTTGTCCATGGCATATTTCAGGGCTGCCCCGGCTTCGGAAAGCTTATCGGCTGATGATAACATGAATCCGGCCACCTCCTTCCAGTCCCCGTCGGCAATGTCCGGCATGTATTCGCTCAACGGGTGGTTGTGCAGACTGATTTCCATGGCTTTATGATTCGATCAGGCGTTCGATCTGTTTTTTGTCCCTTTCACTCAAATCTTTGTTTCCGGACTTCAGGTGAATCCCCGACAGTTCGCATTTGTCCTGCAAAATCCTTCCATATCCTGTCGGGGCGCTGCGCAAAGAAGAACAATCCGTTGGTCCAGCAACCCAGCAGCACAATGTCGGCCGACTCCAGGTATTCCCTGCTGTAATCATCAATGGTTTCCACCCGGTTCTCTATGCCTTTTTTATCCGGGAATTTCCCGATTTCTCCCGCGTAGGCCCTTGTCTTGCCATGCCGGCTGTGGTAAATGACACTTGCTTTCATCCGTTCTGTGTGCTATGAATAATTACTTACCAGGGAAATGCAAAATTAATGAAGGGAATCGAAGCCAACAAATATTTTTTTGGCATTGACTATCCGAAGGTCAGTCTGACCACAGCCCCTCCTTTGTCCCTGTTTCCGGCTTCAATGGTTCCCGAATGGGCATCCATAATCAATTTCGAAAGGTAAAGCCCCAAACCCAGTTTGCCGTTTATGTTCGGTTCATCCGTTGAAAACAGGTCGAAGGATTTGACCAGCATTTTATCCGGGAATCCCGGTCCCTTGTCGATAATCTCACAGACCGTCAGGCCGTCTTTCCGGAATGCCTTTACGGTGATCATGCCTTTTTCAGGAGAAAAACCCACCGCATTGTTCAGAATGTTGATCAGGCAGGTTTTCAACAATTTATATTCACCCTGCACATGAAGATCTTCGGGGACCTCCCGGATATCCGGCCGGACATCTTTTTTTTGCAGGCGCTCAGACAACTCATCGAGGCAATCCCGGATGATTTTCTTTAAAGCAAGATATTCCGGAGAAATCTCCCTTTTTGTCCTCAGCTGGGTAATCAGCAGGGCATCATAGGAGAATTTTTCAAGTCTGGATACCGAAATATCCAGGACTTCCAGCAGTCTGCCGATATCATCGGATTCAATCCGCTCCCTTATCAGTTGCAAAGGGCCGAGAATTCCATTCAGGGGTGTCCTGATCTCATGGCTTATGAGCTGGAGAAATTCGCTTTTCGCCATGTCCAGTTCCAGCAGCTTCTCGTGGGCTTCCTTCAGTTCCTCGTTGGTTTGCTGCAATTGAAGGGTTCTTTCCCGGACCTTGTCTTCCAGGTTTTTGTTCAGCATCTGCAATTGTTCCCGGTTGTGCTTTATTTCCAGTTGGGGCCGCACCCGGGCAAGCAACTCGCGGGGATCAAACGGTTTGGTGATGTAATCCTGGGCCCCGGTCTCAAAACCCTTCAATACCATTTCCTTGCTGGTTTCCGCGGTCAGAAAAATGATGGGGATGTCGTTGTATTTCTCCTCCGAACGTATGATCCGGCAAACCTCGAAGCCATCCATTCCGGGCATCATGATATCCAGGAGGATCAGGTCGAATTTGCGGTTTTTAATCCATTCCAGTGCTGTTTTGCCGTCAATGGCAAATTCCACGTGACACCCTTCGTTTTTGAGTATCTTTCCCAGCACCTGAAGGTTGTTCGGATTATCGTCGACAATGATGATGAAATCCTTATCCATATCATTCGGGAGTTTTAAGTTTGCCGATCAATTTAGGATACCTCCTCAGCAGGCCGAGGGTTTCCTGAATATTGAAATCCTCGGTGGCATCGATAAGCCCCTTCCCGTATTGCTTAAGCAGGGGGACATTGTGCTTTTCTCCCAGGGCCTGTATTTCCCCCCCCGAATTCCTTTACTTCATCCACGGGCTGGCGACTGGAGAATTTTTCCCAGGTTTTCATAAGGCCGGTTTCCAGTTCCTTCAGGAGTCCGGGCAGATCCTCGATTTCATCCGGCACCATCTTTTCACCGGGGTCTTCAGGCTCCTTATCTTCATCCCTGACCCGGTGAGGCAAGTGGTTCATCAGTTCAATGAAAAGATCGGTGGTGCGTACTGGTTTGATCAGCAATCCCGCGAAATCACCGTTCATGATCCTCTCTTTCTGCGATTTCATGGCCGATGCTGAATAGGCCACAACCGGTACGTGTTTCAACCGTTTATCTTTTTTGAGCCTTTCCAGCAATTCAAATCCCCCCATCACGGGCATCCTGATATCGGCGATGACCAGGTCCGGCATCACCTTTTTAACAAGTTCAAGGGCCACTTCCCCGTTTTCCGCCTCTATGGTTTTAAGATTGGTATTCCTCAGGTTGTCGCTGATGAGTTTCCGGTTATGTTCCGCATTGTCAACCACCAGAACGGTGGCCTTCCGGAAAATGATGTTTTCCGTATTGATATGCAATTCCCGTCCTTTTTCCTCAAAATCGCGGAGAAATGCAACATCGGGAATAACCACCCTGAATTTACTTCCCTGGTTATGTTCCGAAGTAACCGATATGGTCCCGTTCATCATCTCAACGAGTTCTTTGGTTATGGCCAGTCCGAGCCCCGTCCCCCCGAACTTTTTGGTAATCATTTCGTCCTGTTGCCGGAATGCATCAAAAATTCCCTGCCGGCTCTCTTTTGAAATTCCGATTCCCGTATCCTGTACCTCGATGACCAGGTCAAGGTATTCCTCGATTTTACCCGGCTCATACTCCTTTATCTGCGGATTTTCAGCCCATACGGAAAGCTTGACCGACCCTTTTTCCGTAAATTTTATCGCGTTGCTGAGCAGGTTGATCAGGATCTGCCTGAGCCTTGTTTCGTCGATATATATGGCGTCCGGACTGCTGGAGGAGATGTCCAGGATAAAATCCAGCCCCTTTTCTTCGATCCTCAGTGAGAAGAAATGCTTCATCTCGCCAAAGAATGCCCGGGCATCGATATATTCATATTGAAGTTCAAGCTTCCCGGCCTCGATTTTGGACAGGTCCAGGATATCATTGATCAGGGTCATCAAACTGGCCCCGTTCAATTTTATGGCCTGCAGATAATTTTTCTGTATTTTACCGGAAACCAGGGGTATCAGCAACTCCGCATATCCAAGAACGGCGTTCATGGGTGTGCGGATCTCATGGCTGACGTTGGCCAGGAATTCACTTTTTGCCCGGTTGGCTGCATCAGCATCCTTTTTGTCCTTCTTCAGTTCTTCAAGTATTTTTTTCCTGCCTGTGATATCGATGATGATGCCGTCAAGAAAATCTACGGCGCCTTCCGTGTTGACTATAATCTGACCCCTTTCATATACCCAAACAATGTTTCCGTTTTTATGCAGGATCCTGTATTCAATTTCAAATTTCTTATCATTGGCAAGGGATTTTTGAACGGCTTCTGCCACCTTCCCCTGATCGTCCGGATGGATGATGCTGTTATAGCTTCGTTTGGAATTGTCAATAAAATCCGAAACCGGGTAGCCGCATATGTTTTCAATTGCATCACTCAGATAATGCATGGTCCAGTTGCTGTCCATGTCACAGCGGTAGACGGCGCCCGGGATATTCCCGATCAGGGTCCTGAACCGATTTTCACTTTCCCGCAAATCCATTTCCGTCTTTTTCCTCTTGGTAATGTCCGCGATATCCGTAACAAAATGCACGGGTTTCCCCTTTGCATCCCGGATAAGTATGGTGTTGACATCGGTCCGGATGGTTTGCCCGTCCTTCCGGATATACCTTTTTTCGAAACGGAATGTTTCCTGTTCCCCTGCCAGCAGGCACCGGACACATTCCTTGCTGATGTCCAGGTCGTCAGGATGGGTGATTTCGGCAAAGCTTTTCACTTCGAGTTCTTTGGAATTGTAACCCAAAAGATCGCAAAATGACCTGTTGACTTTTGACAATATGCCTTCGGGAGTGGTAAGTGTTTTGCCAATACTCGACAATTCGAAAATTAACCTGAATTTCTCCTCGCTTTCGCGGATTGCATCTTCCGCATTCCGGCGTTCTTTTATCTCCCTTTCCAGTTCTGAAGTACGCTCCCTTACCAGTTTTTCCAGGTGATCGCGGTATTTTATCAATTCTTCCCGGGCCTGTTTACGCCTGGTGATGTCCCTGGCAATTCCCAGAACGAACATCTGATCCCGGATTCTTACCGGGTACGTCCTGATCTCAACGGGTATGTGGTCACCATCTTTACGAACAAGGATAAATTCATCCGGCCCCGTGGCCTTTCCGGCAACATTTTTCAGCAAAGCTGTCGTAGCTTTCGGGTTTTGTCCGGGAGACAACAACTTCAGCTTCAGAAAATTTTTACCGATGAGTTCCTTCTTTTTGTAACCTGAAATTTTCTCAGCCTCCTTATTTCCATCAACGAAATTCCCTTTCGTGTCAATTAAATAATATGCATCCGGTGCATAATCAAATAAAATCTTAAGCCGTTCTTCCGAACGCCTCAATTCATCCCTGGTTTGTGTTTCTTTGCCAATGTCCCAAAAATACAGCCTGATGCCGGTGATCTTTCCTGACTTTTTCATTTTTCTGGCATGCACTTCCAGGAAAATGCCGGAACCGTCTTTTCCGATTCCCCGGAATTCAACCCTGGCAGATGTCTTTTTGCCCGATATCTATTTTCGTTGACATTTCTGCATTTTGGCCCTGAATAGCTCCCGGTTTGCCTGATGATCATCGACATAGCATATTTGGGGCTTACCTTCGGCATTATTTTCCATGATCGGGTCCATCACCAGTCACATTGGGCCATTAAATAAAGATAGTGAATAATTTACGAATACTTATAAATTTTATATCAACATAAATGATAAGTTATCAATAAGATAACAATGCAGGGAAGTTTTTTGCCTGTTTTTTCGGACGGGTAATTCCGGCAGGAAAGTCTTCAATGCTATGAAACAGAACGAAAGGCAATTAAGAAAAAAACTGTTCAGTCATTGTTAAAAACTCAGGAAATAATTGAAAAAAATACCGGTTTTCCTGAGAAAACCGGCAGATGCTTCCGGGTGGAAGATGGGACTCGAACCCACGACCCCTGGAACCACAATCCAGTGCTCTAACCGGCTGAGCTACATCCACCATTTATTCGAAGTGCAAATGTAAGGATTTTTTAAAACTTATGGACGTTTCATCCGGGATAAAATCCCATGCAGGTAATGAACATACCACTGGACGATCAGGGAGTTGCAGGAACGGCCGTGGATGAGGATCTTCCGCCCCCGGACAGCCAAATCCCGGGCCAGGCAGGATGTGATCTCCCGGTAGAAAATGGGGTCGTTGCGGCGCATGAAAAGCCGGTTCAGGGATACCGGCAAAAGTTCCCTCAACCGGTCCTTGAACTGCTGGATTTTCAGTTGCCGCACCGTGGGTTGCAGCTCCCTGGGAAAATTCAAACCCTTTGCCCTGAAAATATCCTTTTCCAGCACATGGTCATAGAGTTTTTTGTTGACTTTCCATTCCAGGGGCAGGTCCCGGAAAAAATTCACCAGTTCCAAATCCCAGAAGGGGAACATAAATGAATGACCGAACCAGGAAAAAGTATTGACCGAGTTGGCATTGAACTTGGCCAGTTTTTCCTTCATGTCCCAGTCCTCATACACCGACCAGGCCGGTCCATCATTTCCTGCATCCTTTTCCCGCAGGGATTCCATGATCCTCAGAATCATCCTTTTTTTATCCTTTCCTCCAGGACGGAGCAAATGGTACTTGATCCTGAATATCCGTCTTGCGGTTCGGCGGAGGTTTTCCCGCCGGCAAAGGTTGCCGTGCTTGATCATCTGGCTCCCCCCCAGGAAATCCCCCGAATGGCCCGGGAGGAAAACCGCCTCTCCGGGGATCAGTCCTTCTTTTTTCAACTGTTTCACGGCAAAATACTCCTGCAGAAAAAACATGGAAACACAGCCCGCGGAATACAGGGCAAAATCCCTGAAACCGGGATCTTCCGCATATCCCCGGATCAGATCCGGAGTGTATTCGATAAAATGCCATGGATAGCCAAGTTTCCCGGCAACTGACCGGGACCTGGGAATTTCCGGATTCCCTTTCCGGCCATAGGTAAAACATACCACATCCCGGTACCCTTTTTTTCTGAGCATAGCCGCGATCAAACGTGAGTCATATCCTCCGCTGAGGGGCACCACTGCAGTCCGCCCGGCAAGTCCGTTCACCACCCGCACGAAAACACCGTCGAGGATTTCCCCGAATTGTCGGCAGGCACCTGCATAGTCCCCTGACACGGTTTCTGCTGCCCGGTAGGTATACCAGAACTTCCTTTGAATGCCGCACTTATCAAAGGAAAGTATCTCACCAGCCTGCAGCTGTGCGATCCCCCTGATCAATGTCTCACTGCCGGTGACATAGCCGGTGGCCAGAAATTCCTTTTCCGTCAGGGGGTCCATATCGTGCAGGCCCTTTCTTCCTGCGATCCACAGGGGATCATCGGATACCAGGATATCCCCTTCAGTATTATAGAACAGGGGGAACATCCGGATGCAGTCGCAGGCCATCAACCAGGGTTTTCCTTCAATGATTACCGAAAAAATGCCGTTGGACCCGGCGATTTTTTTCTCCAGTTCTTCAAAAGAACGCACCCCCCTGAAATGATCCGCAAGCGCATCCCCCCGGAGGTAGTTGCCCTTCCCTGTATGCAGGAAGCCTTTCACATGGATCCTGCCTTTTCGGAACCATGGGAATCCCTGGTTGAATTTCAGTTCAATTTCCGGCATGGCTCAGTTTTTCAAACAATTCAATGTACCGGGAAGCAACCGTTTTCATTGAATATTCTTCTACGGCTTTTTCCCTGATCAGGACGTTATCAAAGTCCCGGTGCTTCCTGATCATTTCTGCCATGGCTTTTTTCAGGGCTTCCGGGTCTTCCGGCGGGACCAGATAACCGTTGGAACGGTCAACAATTGACCCGGGACCGCCCGAGCGGCTGGCGATCACCGGCAATCCCGTTGAAAGCGCTTCGGCAAATACCACCCCGAAAGCTTCGAAACGGCTGGGAAGGACAAATGCAGATGCCCGGTGGTATTCATTTCTGACCTGTTCCCTGTCCAGGTGCCCGGTAAAAAAAATCCGTTCACCGATCCCCAGATCCCCGGCCATCTTTTGAAGCTTTTTGTATTCCGGGCCTTTCCCTCCGATCCTGAGCCGGCACGTATGCCTGAGTTGTTCCGGGAGTGAGGCAAAAGCCCGCAGAAGCACATCCATCCCTTTGGCATACACCAGGTTGGCCAGTGAGAAAAAAATGAATTCACCATCCCTTTGGCGTTCTTCCGGAAGATTGAAAAATCCGGTATCCACCTGGTCCGGAATAATGTCAATTTTCCTGCCGAAGCCCTTACCGGCCACCACTTCAATGCCCTTCAGCAAGGCAGGGGATACAGCCACCACCCCGGCTGCTTCCCGGAAAGCCTGTTTCAGCAAAGGATAATGGTAGGGCCTGAACATTTTCCGGGCAGTCCCGGTGTTGAAAACAAACCGGCTCCTGTGTTCGGCAACCACATAGGGGATCCCGTAACTCCGGCGGATCAGCGAGGCAGCATATCCGGCCCAGAGGGAACTCTGGGCAAGGATCAGATCCGGCCTTTCCCCGCGGTGGAAATGACGTTCGTACAGCCGGCAGGTCTTCCGGGCCCATCGTTTGGCATTCAGCTCTGCTGACCGGGGGATCTTTCTGAAAACCGCATGGAGCTCCGTAAGATTGCCCCTTCTGACCATCTGCGGCCGGACAGGAAGAAAAAAATACCGGAGTCCGCAATCCCGCAATCCCAGGACCCGGTTGGCCAGAACGCGTACCCCGCATCCCTGTCCGGCCACCGCTTCCGCATGCTCTCTGAAGAAACGCCCACCGTCCGGCGGATACCAGGAAGGTATGAACAGTAACTTCATCATCCCTTTCCCGATTTTTTCATGTTCACCTGAAGATCAAAATAATGACCGGCCGGTTCTTTGTCCGCTCCCCCACCCGGCAATTCCCTGTGGACCTGTTCAGGAAAAAAAACCGCACATTTGGTATGGGCCACATGCACAATCATGAGGCGGAATCTTTCCGGGGCGCCATCCAGTATGCCCGCCAGCACCTCGAAACGGACCGGTTCCGGATGGTCTGTGTAATCATGCCATACCACAGTGCTCCTTTCGTGAAGAAGGTGCCTGAATACCTTTTCCGTATCGTTTCGTACCATGTGGTAATGATGGTCACCGTCAATGAAGACCAGGTCGAATTTCTTCCCCGGTGCCGAAAAATCAAAATCCGCGGAGTTCCCCTGAAGATGCATCACATTGTCCAGGCCTTTTGAAAAACAGCCAACCTGTTTGATATATCCCTCAGGCAGTCCCCGTTTACGCATCTGTTCAGGAGACAGGTTGAGGGTATAACATTCCCCGGCAACTTCCGAAACATTGGCAACACTTTCTCCCCGCCAGGTGCCGATCTCAAAATACCGGCAGGAATGATACCTCCCGGCCAGTGAGCGCAACAACAGCAGATCGGTAACCAGGGATCCCCCGTCCAGAAATGTGACCGGGCATACCCTCTGTGCCCCGCCACCGATCAAAGGTTCCGGGTCCACCCGCCGGAGGCGGAAATCCGGACCGTACCGCCGGGCAATATGCTCCTTCCAGATATCCGGTTCACTGAGCACCCGGTTCAGAAGGACCGGTTTTCTGATCAAAACCCTGAGGATCCCCAACAATTTTTTCAACGTACGCATACCGCCTGTCTTTCATTTTTATTGTGCCAGTTTCCTGTCATGCCGTGTCAGCAGCGAGAAGTACCAGTACAGACTCCAGGCCGACATAATGAGGCTCGCCGCGCTGAACAGGATGAGGGCCAGATACAGATCGTCCAGGAAAACTCCCGTTATCAATGCCGCGATCCGCAGGATAAATTTAACAATATCGATGTACATGGCCGTTTTCTGGCGCCTGAAAACATCCGGGACAAAGGAAAAGGGTGCGGAAAGGAACAACACGAACAACCAGGGGATCAGGATCCGGGTAAAACGTCCGGCTTCTTCCCATTCCGCCCCGAACACAAACCGGAATATCGCCGGGGCAAATATCCCGGTCAGCATGAACGGGGCCGCACTGAACTGCAGCATTTTCCCGATCAGTCTTTTCCCGCCGGGAAGCAATCTTTTCTGGTCATGAACCCTGCCGATCATCCGTTGGGAAAGCACCTGGGAAAGGGCGGTGGTGACCAGTCCCATCGGCCGGAAGATGATGGTAAAACCCAGTGAATACAATCCGGCCACCCCGGGTGAAAAAGCAGAGGTCAGCACAAAGACCGGCAACCCCCCGGAAAAATTATTGATGAGTCCGTGCACCATATTGAACCTGGGGAACAAACTGTACCGGAATGCCAGCCGTTTGATGTCCTGAAGCCGGATCCCCCGGAAAAACCGCATCCCGTTTTTGAATATACCCCGCACATACAGGGCGAGTCCGGCCCCCTGCCCCAGAACCATCCCCGTGATGAGTCCGGCCGCCCCTGTCCGGATAAATCCCCCCCCAACCTTGATCCCTGAATTGACCAGACTCTGGCCGGCATTGGCCAGGGTCATGCGCCTGAATTTCCTGTGCCGGTTGTGCCAGTAGTTCAGGGCCTGAAAAGACCCCACCATAAAGGTAGACAGGGGGACCAGTACAAGCCAGGGGGCGATGACAGGGTTCCCCAGCCAGCCGGCGATCTCCCCGTTCAACACCACCGCGGGAAACAGCAGGATCACACTCACCCCCAGGGACAAACCAATGGCCAGCATTGTGAGTCCGGCCCCATCCCGCTCCTCCCCGGGAAGCATGACCGCCATTTCATACTTGCCGGTGGAGACAATCCCCGTGATGCTGACAATGCTCATGTACAGTGCAAAAACCCCGAAATCATCCGGGGTGTATATCTTGGAAAGGATGGGATAAACGGCAACGGAAACAACCTGGGCCAGGGTGGTGCCCGACATCACGGTCAGCACATTCCTGAAAAACTCCGTACGCAAAAAAACCGGCAACCTTCTGGGCATGCACTACTGTTTTATGGATGGGAACAAATTTAGCAATCTTGCCTGAGTTGGGAACAAAATCCATTATCTTTGCAGAATTCTGTTGAAAATCATCAACCGGTTTTACCAATGAACATTGCAAGAAGCGCCAATCCGGCCCTGAACAAGGGCACTTTCAGGGATGTCAGCATTTCCGGCCGGAAAGAAGAGGTCATGACGCTCAACGGAACCGTCAACAAGGTCCTTCTGATGTTTTTCCTTGTATTGCTGGGTGCATTCTACACCTGGAAAATTTTTTTCGACCGGGTGGCCGTGGATCCGCAATTGGCTGCCAGGGCGGTTTCCCCGTGGATGATCGGGGGAGCGGTAGGCGGACTCATAACGGCGTTGATCACCATTTTCAAGAGGACCTGGGCACCGGTCACCGCACCCGTGTATGCTGTGGTGGAAGGTCTGTTCCTGGGGGGGATCTCGGCATATTTCGAGGCACAGTTCCCGGGTATCGTCATTCAGGCAGTCGGACTCACCCTGGGGACCCTTTTTGCCCTGCTCCTCGCGTATAAATCGGGGTGGATCAAAGCCACCGAGAACTTCAAACTGGGTGTAGTGGCCGCGACCGGCGGTATTTTCCTGATCTACATGGTTTCCTTCATTCTTCGTATTTTCGGCATATCCGCAGGATTCATCCACAACAGCGGGCCCATTGGCATCGGCTTCAGCCTGGTGGTAGTGGTTGTTGCAGCCCTCAACCTGGTGCTCGATTTTGATTTCATAGAACACGGGGCTGAATCAGGTGCTCCCAGATACATGGAATGGTATGCAGCATTCGGACTCATGGTTACCTTGATATGGCTGTATCTGGAGATGCTCAGACTCCTTGCCAAAATTGCCGGCAGGCGCTGATGGGTTTTATCTTTACCGGCAATGCAAGTGCCTGTTTTTCCCTGTCCGCCTGAAAGAAATCTCCTGAATATTGACAAATGGTAAAAAGTGCGTATATTTAAGCTCTTCCGGAGGATTGCCCGTAAGGATCGACCCGCCGGATAATCCGTTATGCTTTTATGGAAGCAATTGAAGTAACTGACAAATCGACCAGAAAACAATTCCTGAAAGTCCCCAAGATACTGTATAAAAATGACCCTAACTGGGTTTGCCCGCTTGACAGGGACATTGAAAGCACTTTCGACCCCGCTGAAAACCCGGAATTCAGAAACGGGGATGCCAGAAGGTGGGTACTCAGGGACAGCCGGGGAAAACTGATCGGAAGGATCGCGGCTTTTTTTAACCGGGATAAAACCAATGCACAGGAAATACCGGTCGGAGGTGTGGGAAATTTTGAGTGTATCGACGACCTGGGGGCTTCCACCCTGCTTTTCGACACCGCCAAAGAATGGCTGAAACACAACGGAATGGAAGGCATGGACGGACCGGTCAATTTCGGTGAGAACGACCATAACTGGGGACTGCTGGTCAAGGGATTCACCCACCCCGGGTACGGCATGCCCTATAATTTCCCCTATTACAAAAAGCTATTTGAGGAATACGGATTCAGACTGTACTTTGAACAGTATACCTTCCACCTGGACCTGAACAAGGAATTCCCGGAAAGATTCTGGAAGATCGCCGACTGGATCCTCCGGAAAAAAGATTTCTCGTTCAGGCATTTCCGGTTCCGCGAGACCGATAAATTCATCCATGACATGGTCCGTGTCTACAACCAGGCATGGGCGGAATTCAAGGATAATTTCACACCACTGGATCCGGCAGAGGTCAGGAAGACCATGAAGAAAGCCCGGGCGATCATTGATGAAGAACTGGTATGGTTTGCCTACTACAAAGACGAACCCATTGCCTTCTTCATCTTCTTCCCGGACGTGAACCAGATCCTCAAACATATGAACGGCAAGCTGCATCTGATCAATATGATCCGCTTCCTTTACTATAAATACACCCATGAAATGACCCGGATCCGGGCAGTGGTGGCTGGCGTGGTACCCGGATTCCAGGGGAAAGGCATTGAATCGGGGATATTCAAGCATCTTGACAAGGTCATGGAACACAAAAAATATTATGAGGAGGTCGAGCTTTCCTGGGTGGGTGATTTCAATCCAAAAATGATCGCGTTGTACGAAGCGGTGGGCGGGGAAATGGCCAAAACCCATTACACATACCGTTATCTGTTTGATCCCGGTGCGGAATTCAAACGCTATATGCCCGAAACATCGAAAAGCACGGATTATCACAAAAAGATCAGGCCTTCCGGATAAGTCATTGGGTAATATCGACGACATTTTTATTTTTGAAAAACAATGTTTAATTTTGCGATCCCAGTGGTAAAACAGGAACTTCAGATGAAAAAGAAAATACATCCCGAAAATTACCGGGAAGTGGTCTTTAAGGACATGTCCAACGGGTATACTTTCATCACCCGTTCAACCGCACCTTCCAAAGAAAAGATCAAAATGGAGGACGGCAGGGAATATCCTTTGATTAAACTGGAGATATCCAATACCTCCCATCCTTTCTATACAGGCAAAATGAAACTTGTGGACTCGGCCGGGCGTGTAGATAAATTCATGAACCGTTACAAGAGCCACTACGAAAAAAAGAAAAAACAGAGCTAACCCCCCACAACTTTAAAAAGGGCTGCCCCAATTTGTTTTGAAGCAGCCTCTTTTTATGTAATTTTGTCATGTTCCCCGTTGTTTGTCCTGATCCGTAAACAACTTCTTATGAATTACATCCTTTTTGACGACAAAAGCTGGGAGGATCTTCTTCCCCTTACATTCACCCGTCCGGTCTCTGAACTGAGAACGGGGATTCTCACCATCCGCGAAAAATGGGAAGCCAGGCTGGTCAATCCAACATCTTCACTTACCCGGCCCTACCTGCAGGGAAAATTTCCGCTCCGGACCGCTCCGGTCAATATACTGATCAATGGTGCCGTCTTCCCCTCCCGTGAACTGGTGAAAGAGATCGGCCAGCTGGAGGCCGGGGAGGCTCTTGGCACGGGGGATGACATCATAGCGGCCAGACTGGATGAGGACGGATTGTCGCGGTTCACAGAAAGCACCACACTGAAATACAAAAGGATCAGGCAAATTGAAAATGTCGGGCGGATCCGGTTCCCATGGGATATTTTCCGGTATAACGGAACGGAGATCCGCAATGATTACAAAATGATCACCGATGCCTCCGCAAGCCACTCCCTCAGTCCGACCAACAACCTTCTCGGAATAGAAAACATATATGCCGAAGAAGGAGTCAGGGCAGAATTCGCAACCATCAATGCGGAAAGGGGACCAGTTTACCTTGGCAAAGACTCCGAGATCATGGAAGGTGCTGTGATCAGGGGGCCATTCGCCCTGTGTGAAGGGTCCACGGTCAAAATGGGGGCAAAAATCTATGGTCCTTCTACTGTGGGACCTTTCAGCAAGGTGGGTGGAGAGATCAACAATTCAGTGATCCAGGGATACAGCAACAAAGCACACGACGGATTCCTGGGCCATTCAGTCCTGGGTGAATGGTGCAATATCGGTGCAGATACCAACAATTCCAATTTGAAAAACAACTATGCCCCGGTCAGGGTCTGGAATTACCGGCTGGAAAAGTTCTCCGGCACCGGATTGACTTTTTGCGGACTGATTATGGGGGATCATTCCAAATGCGGCATCAATACCATGTTCAATACGGGCACGGTGGTCGGGGTCAATGCCAACATATACGGAACCGGGTTCCCCAGGAATTTCATACCTTCCTTTTCATGGGGGGGGGCAGGCGGATTCAAAACCTATGAACTTTCCAAAGCTTTCGGGGTGGCCGAACGTGTCATGAAGCGGAGAGAAATAGATTTTGACCAAACCGAACGGGAAATCCTGACCAGTATCTTTGAAATGACCGGTAAATACAGGAAAAACTGATCACAATCTTTGGCACGGAGATTGCTTGTTCAGTATGGTATCCCGATATCGCAGGGAACTGACAAGTTGTCGGAAAGGAGAAAAACAAATATGAATAAGTTCAAAGATCAGAAAATCAAAAATTTATATATAACCGGAAATTCAGAGAACGATGCCGATTTCATCCCCCTGATCTCTGAGGATGATGAAGAGGCAATCTACAAAACCGATCTCCCGGAGGCATTGCCCATTCTGCCACTCCGGAACGCGGTGTTGTTTCCCGGGGTAATCCTGCCCATTACCGTCGGGCGTGAAAAATCCATCCGGCTGATCAAGGAAGCCTATAAAAAAGAAAAGATCATAGGAACCCTTGCCCAGAAGAACCCGGAAACAGAGGACCCCTCTGCCGGGGACCTTTACGGAGTGGGGACGGTTGCCCAGATCGTCAAGATCCTGGAAATGCCCGATCATTCCACTTCCGTGATCATCCAGGGTAAAAAAAGGTTCAGGGTGGAAAATATGATTACCGATGAGCCGTACTTTAAAGCCAGTGTCAGACCGCTGGAAGAAATAAAACCAGTCAGAAAAAGCAAGGAATACAATGCCATCGTGGGCTCTTTGAAAGATTTGTCCCTGAGGATCATCAAGCTGTCCAGCAACATTCCCCCGGAGTCTTCATTCGCGGTGAAGAACATCGAGAGCTCCACCTTCCTGATCAATTTCATCTGCTCCAACAGCAACTTCAACCTTCAGGAAAAACAAAAATTGCTGGAAATTAACGACTTGAGAAACCGCGGGATCCAGCTTCTCGAATACCTGACCAAGGAAGTGCAGATGCTGGAATTGAAAAGCGATATCCAGACCAAGGTCAAAACGGATCTGGACCAGCAGCAAAGGGAATATCTGCTGCACCAGCAAATGAAAACCATTCAGGAAGAGCTTGGAGGAAATCCGCTTGAAAAAGAGATCAGTGAATTCCGCGGGAAAGCCAAAAAGAAGAAATGGACCACCGAGGCTGCTGAAAAATTCGAAAGGGAAGTGAACAAGCTTGAGCGGATGAACCCAGCGGCAGCCGAGTATTCCATACAGGTCAATTACCTTCATACACTGGTCGAACTGCCCTGGCAAAAGTATTCTAAAGATAATTTCAATCTTAACCGGGCCCGGAAAATCCTTGACGAGGACCATTTCGGACTGGAAAATGTCAAAGACCGGATACTGGAACACCTGGCGGTCCTGAAACTGAAAGGGGACCTGAAATCACCCATCCTATGCCTTTACGGGCCACCGGGTGTAGGCAAAACCTCTCTCGGTAAATCCATTGCCAGGGCTTTGAAAAGGCAGTATATAAGGATGTCGCTGGGCGGACTCCGGGACGAAGCGGAGATCCGGGGACACAGGAAAACCTATGTCGGTGCCATGCCCGGAAGGATCATCCAGAACATCAAAAAGGCCAAAACCTCGAACCCTGTATTTGTTCTTGATGAGATCGACAAAGTAAGCCGTGACCTGCACGGAGATCCCGCTTCCGCACTCCTCGAGGTACTGGATCCCGAACAGAACAGCACGTTTTATGACAATTTTCTGGAACTGGAATATGATCTTTCCAGGGTCATGTTCATTACCACAGCCAATACCACGGCGACCATCCATCCGGCACTGATCGACCGGATGGAACTGATCAACGTGACCGGATACATAGTGGAAGAAAAGAGGGAGATCGCCAAAAGGCATTTGATCCCCAAACAGCTGAAGGAACACGGGATGAAAAAGAATCAGGTATCTTTCCCCAAAAGGGTCCTCGAGTATATTATTGAATATTATACCAGGGAGTCCGGGGTCCGTGAATTGAACAAAACCCTGGCCAAGCTGGTACGGAACGTGGCCAAAAAGATCGCCTTTGAGGAAGAATACCTTAAAAACCTCAGGATCAAGGATATCCATGAAATCCTGGGCAAACCCAGGTATCTGAAGGACAAATACCTGGGCAATGAATACGTGGGAGTGGCAACCGGACTGGCATGGACCACCACCGGAGGAGAGATCCTGTTCGCGGAAACCAGTCTGAGCAAAGGAAAAGGGAAACTGACCATTACCGGGAACCTGGGTGAAGTGATGAAGGAATCGGCCATTCTGGCCCTTGAGTTTCTGAAATCACAGAGTACATCCCTGAATATCAACGCGGATCTTTTTGACCATAGGAACGTGCATCTTCATGTTCCCGAAGGGGCCATACCCAAGGACGGGCCTTCAGCGGGTCTTACCATGCTGGCATCCATGGCTTCGGCTTTTACCCAGAAAAAGCTGAGGAAAGACATTGCCATGACCGGGGAGATCACCCTGCGGGGGAAGGTCCTTCCGGTAGGAGGCATCAAGGAAAAGATACTGGCCGCCAAACGGGCCGGCATCCACAACATCATCCTTTCTGCCGGGAACAGGAAAGACGTGGAAGAGATCAAGGATATATACCTCAAAGGATTGAATTTCCATTTTGTGTCTGACACCATGGAAGTACTGGACCTTTCCCTGCGTGACGAGCCAGTTGAAAGTCCGGCTAACCTCTCTGTCTCCGGATAACCGGAAAAACCGGATTTTTTCAGTCCCGTGAACCAGTATTTTATATATTTGATGAATAATAATCATTTATTCATCCTCAATACGATGAAACCCCCATCACCGAGAAACCCCCATCACCGATCCGGCTGCAAGCTGCCATCCGGAGACAGATGGGGGTTCGCCGGCCCGGCATGCGGACAGCCTGCGGGAGGCCGGCAACAAAAAACCACAGCCTTTGAATTGACATTATAAAGTGCTAAATATTAAACTTTTAACGTAAACAAATTCAAATGAAACCTCCATCACCGATCCGGCTGCAAGCTGCCATCCGGAGACAGATGGGGGTTCGCCGGC
>CAZNPH010000002.1:184152-202553 GCA_964574985.1 uncultured Bacteroidaceae bacterium | reverse complement strand
TGACATTATAAAGTGCTAAATATTAAACTTTTAACGTAAACAAATTCAAATGAAAATGGGCACTGGAATTTTTTGGGGTATTATTCTCATCCTGATCGGCCTGGGCCTGGTCATCCGGGTGGTGTTCAATGTGGAATTCCCCTTATTCAAGATCATCATCGCTTTTTTCCTGATTTTCCTCGGACTCAGGCTTCTTTTCGGTGGTTCCGGGATATTCGGTTTTCATACCGGGGAAAACGATGTGCTCTTTTCTGAAAAACGCTTTGAAAATCCCCGGAACCTGCAGGAATACAATGTCGTATTCGGAAAAGGCAATTTTTATTTTTCAGGCAAGGACCTGAGCCAGTCTTCCGTGAAGATACGGATCAATACAATTTTCGGGGGAAGTACCCTGCATATCCCCCGCGACATGCCTGTTGTGATCAGGGCGAATGCGGTTTTCGGAGGAGCCGAACTGCCCGACGGCAACACAGCGGTCTTCGGGTCCAGCACATACAAAAGCGAAAAATTCAATCCCGGCGAAAATCACCTCGACATCAAGGCCGATGTGGTATTCGGAGGATTGCAGGTAAGCAGGGATTGATCTTTTCCTGAACTAATCCATTCATCTCAGGCACAATGGCCGGATTCACCGAAGCGAAGGCGCCCAATTTTGGTACCATGCCGGTCTTCATGACCACCATCGCCACCATCCTGGGAGCCATACTTTTTCTCCGGCTGGGGTACGCAGTCGGGCATGCCGGACTGACCGGTGCGATCGGCATCATCCTGCTCGGCCATCTGGTCACCATCCCCACGGCAATGGCTGTGGCTGAGATCGCAACCAACCAGAAAGTACTCGGCGGGGGTGCATATTATATTGTTTCCCGGTCATTCGGCTTCAATATCGGCGGTGCCGTGGGCATCACCCTGTATCTTTCCCAGGCCATCAGCGTGGCTTTTTATATCATTGCCTTCGGGCAAGCTTTCAACCCCCTCATGGATTTTCTCTACCGCGAATACAACTTTCTGATTCCCGACAACCGGTTCATCAGCATGCCCACCATGCTGATCATTTCAGTGCTCATCCTGACACGCGGTGCCAATCTGGGCATGAAGACCCTGTACGGGGTGGTCATCCTCCTGCTGGCAGCCATCATCATGTTTCTGGCAGGAAAATCCGAATTTCCGCTGTCACAGGTAAATTACAATCAAACCATCCCGGATCCGGACCCTTTCTTTTATGTATTTACCATTATATTTCCTGCATTTACAGGTCTGGCAGCCGGACTCGGACTTTCGGGGGATCTGCGGGACCCGACCCGGTCGCTGCCGAAAGGGGTTTTCTGGGCCACCGGTTTGGGTATGCTTACATATCTTGTTTGCGCGGTTAAACTTCGCGTTTCAGCCACACCCCAGGAACTGGGATCGGATCAGCTGATCATGCAGAAGATCGCCCTCTGGGGGCCCATCATACCGATCGGACTGGCTGCGGCATCCCTGTCTTCCGCGCTCGGTTCGGTCATGGTCGCTCCGCGTACCCTGCAGGCGATCGGGATGGACGATATCCTCCCCCAGAAAACCGTCAACGGATGGCTCGCCAAAGTGAAACCGGTATCATACGAGCCTTTCAATGCTTCTTTCATCACCATCATCATTGCCTTTGTTTTTGTGGGGATCGGAAAACTGGATTTTGTGGCCAGGACCATCTCCATGTTCTTCATCCTGACCTATGGAGCGATCTGCCTGATATCCTTCCTGGAACATTTTGCTGCCGATCCTTCCTACCGTCCCACATTCCGGTCCAAATGGTACATATCACTGGTGGGCACAATTGTTTCCATCTGGGTCATGTTCAAAATGAATACACCCTATGCCCTCCTTTCCCTGTTGATCATGGGGCTGATTTACAGCTGGGTGACCACCTACAGGAAGGAAAGAAGGGGCCTTGTAAATCTGTTCAAAGGCGTGATATTCCAGCTAAGCAGGCGGTTCCAGATAGTCGCCCAGCGGGCCGACCGCGAAGAATCTACCGACCACTGGAGGCCATTCATGGTTTGCATTTCACCGGATACTTTCCTGAGAAGATCGGCCTTTGACCTGTTAAAATGGTTATCATACAAATACGGTTTCGGTACCTACATACACTATATTCCCGGATACCTGTCCGGTGAAACCAACAGGGAGTCCAAGGAAATATTGAACAAGCTGATCAATCTGGCTTCCAAAACGGAGAACAGGGTCTACCTCGACACCATCATCAGTCCGTCCTACACATCGGCCATTGCCCAGGTCATTCAGCTGAGCGGGATCTCAGGAAAGGGCAACAACATGATCCTGTTCGAATTTTCCAGGACCGAGCCCGATAAACTCATGGAATCACTGAAAAATTACCGGATGCTCCAGGCCACTGAATTCGACATCTCTGTTCTGAATACCTCCTACAAAGGCTTCGGGTACAAAAAAAATATCCACATATGGATCACCTCCTGGGACTATGAAAACGCCAATCTGATGATCCTGCTGGGGTATATCCTCCTGGGGCATCCCGAATGGAGGAGGGGCCAGATCAAGATATTCGCGTTACACAAAAAAGAAGAACTGGAAAATAAAAGGAAAGACCTGACCGAGCTCATCCGCTCGGGCCGTCTTCCCATCTCCCTGTCCAATCTGGAATTCATTGCCAGAAATGAAAATGTCAGTCCCAGGACCATCATATCGGAATATTCGGCCGATGCAGACCTGACCATCATCGGATTCAGAAATGAGCGGATCAAAGCCGAAGGCATTGAAATATTCACGGGTTTTGAAAATATGGGAAATATCCTTTTCGTAAGTTCGTTCAAGGAAAAAGAAATCAAATAACCTGAAAGTCATGGAAAAAATTGCCGTGTTCGCGGGATCATTTGACCCTTTCACCGTGGGGCACGAATCCATTGTCACCAGGGCCCTGCCCCTGTTCGACAAGATCATCATCGCCATCGGGAAAAACATCAACAAAAAAGATTTTTTCACCCTGGAACAACGTATGGAATGGATCAAAGACCTCTTCCGGAAAGAGAACAAGGTCACCGTGGACCAGTATACCGGACTCACCATCGATTTTTGCAAAAAGGTCAACGCAGGTTACCTGATCCGCGGACTGAGAACAGCCGCTGACTTTGAATACGAAAGAGCCATCGGGCAGATGAACAAGGCCATGCACCCCCGGCTTGAAATGATCTACCTGCTCACCAGGCCTGAGCATACGGCCATCAATTCCAGTATTGTGCGGGACATTATCCGCCACGGGGGTGACGCCGGCATGTTTGTTCCCTCAGCCATCGATCTTACCAAAGCCCGGATCAATGAATAGGATATATACAATCGTTTTACCGGCTTTTCTGCTTTTGATCCCTGTCCGCCTCCATTCCCGCCCGGTCATAATCGAAGGCAATGCTCCTTCCTATGCCGGTTCCGAAATCCCCTTTTTCCGGTATGTCAATCTGATCACCTACCAGGAAGAAGAATTGGGCAGATGTGTTGCGGACGACAGCGGGTCTTTCTCCATGACCGTGGACATTGATAAAGTTACCCTGTTGTTCAGCCATCTGGGTGTATATGATTGCCATTTTTACGCAGAACCGGGAAAACACTATGATCTGAAGCTCCCGGCCAAGAGGGACAAATCCGCCGAAGACCGCCTGAATCCGTATTTCGAACCCGTTCCCATCCACCTGCACGTGAGAGTCCGTTCCCTGAAAACCGGGGATACCTTGTCTCAGGCCGGCGAAGAACTGAACTTTCTCATCCGGTCATTTAATGATTCCTTCTATCCTTACTATTTCAAACATGTGGTGGAAGTCAATTCCCGGGGCGATATACGTGCCATGGATGAAGCTTTGTCCGGACTCAAAGATACTTTCGGGAAATATGAACATCCTTTTTTCCGGGATTACATCCTGTACAAGGAAGGCCTGCTGAGACATCTTTCCCGCCAGCAAAAAACCCAGGCAGTTTATAATAATTATTTCCGGGACCGGCCGGTTCTCTATAACAATCCGGCCTACATGGAATTGTTCAATCAGATTTTTGACAAATATTTCAGTTTCATCGGAGATACCCAAACCGGGGTCAGGATCAGGAAAGCCGTCAACAACCGAAGGGAACCGGAGCTTCTGATCTCTGCATTGCTGAAAGATGACCTTTTCAACGACCGTGCCATGGCTGAATTCATTGTTCTCAAAGGCCTGTACGATGCATTTTATGATGCCGGCTTTTCCAGGTCGGGCATCATCGGGATACTGAAGGGTATAGCTGGCAGCTCCGGTCATCCCGAACACCGGTCAATCGCCCGTTCGATCGAAAAGGACATCACTTCCCTGCTTGCCGGCTATGAAGCCCCGGGGTTTGAACTTCTCGATCCGGATTCATCCCTGTGGCGCCTGGCAGATTTTAAGAACCAGTATATTTATCTGAATTTCTGCAATACAAAAAGCTACAGCTGCCACAAGGATCTGGAACTGCTCGCCGGACTCCATGAAAAGTACCGGGAAAAGTTGTGCATCATGACCGTATTCCTTGACAAGGATTTTAAGGATATGTCCCGTTTTCTGGAAAATAAAAATTATGACTGGGTCTTCCTGCATTACGGGCACGATCCGGGCATCATAGAGCGCTATGACATCCGTGGGGTCCCGACCTATTACCTGATCGGCCCGGAGCAGCAATTACTGCTTTCTCCGTCGCCCTCACCGCTGGAAAATTTTGAATCCTGCCTTTTCAAGATCATGAATGACAGCGGAGACCCTGGCGAATAGATGCTCCCGAAGATTGACCGGTTCATCCGGTAATGACCCCCTCTTCCCTGAGTACTTCAACAATGGACGGATAAGTATTTTGCAGGATCCTTCCGATGTCTTCCTTACCGGCCCAGGCCGCTTTTTCGATATTTTCCTTTCTTTGGGGACTCGGTTGTTCTTCTCCCGGATGGAACATGCGGTACCATGAAGTTCTTTTGATCACCAGCCGGTTGTCCTTGAAATACATATGATAGGTATCCCTGATGTATCCCCTCAGCTGCAGCTCACCGATTCCACATTCTTCGGTCACTTCCCTGAGGGCGGTTTCCCTGATTTCCTCCTCCCTTTCTGTTTTCCCTTTGGGAAGATCCCACCGTCCGCGCTTGTAAATGAAAAGATACCGGTTCCGGGCATTTTTTACCAGTCCGCCCGAAGCCCTGATCACCTGGAAAAGGGAAATGAATTTGCCGAAAAGCACTTCAGTATCTCCATAAAATACCAGTTGGCCGCCTTCCCCGTCCTGCAGAAACTTTTCGGTTGCATCACACATTTTTTTGTCATCCACTCCCGAACCGGACATAACATGATCCAGTTCTGTGGAAGCCTCCGGCTCATCAAAAAAAATAACCTTGTCCTTAAAAAAAACTTTATACATTTGTCGACATGGAAAAAACCGCCAGAGAAATCGCGGGTTATTTACTGCAAAGTAAGTCAATTATCATCCAACCTGCAAACCCTTTCAAATGGGCTTCCGGATGGAACTCCCCGATATATTGCGACAACCGCCGGACCCTGGCCTTCCCGGAAATCAGGAACTTCATCAGGGACAGTTTTTCCCGCATGATCCTGGAAAAGTACGGAAAACCCGGGCTGATCGCGGGTGTGGCCACCGGGGCCATTGCCCATGGCGTACTGGTGGCGGATAAACTGTCCCTGCCTTTTTTATACGTACGTTCCGCTCCCAAAAGCCACGGAACCCTGAACCAGATCGAAGGAAAACTGGACCGGGGCCTTACGGTGGTGGTGGTGGAAGACCTGATATCCACCGGGGGAAGCAGTTTATCTGCTGTCAAGGCACTCAGGCGGGCAGGGGCAAGGGTACTCGGACTCGCGGCGATCTTTACCTATGGCTTCGATGTTTCCGCGGAAAAATTCAGGGAAGCCGGGTGTCCCGTACATACCCTGCTGGACTACGAAACGCTTTTACGGGAAGCGATCCGCGGGGGGGGCATTTCGGAAAGTCAGTTGCATGTGCTCGAAGAATGGCGCAAAAATCCGGCGGACTGGGGTAAAAATCCATAAATTAAAATCCAGCGAACTATGGTACATGTGGAAAGCAAAACCGGAAAGGTCCCGGAATCTGAAAAAAAGATATATGAATTTTTATCGGATTTCAAAAATTTCGAACAATTGCTTCCCCGTGACAGGGTATCCAACTGGCATTCAGAGGGGGAAAGTTGTAGTTTTTCGGTAAACGGACTGGGAGAGGCGGGATTGAAGATCATCGAAAAAGAGCCGTGGAAACTGATCAAGATATCAGGCACCGGACAGGCGGCCCTGAACTTTTTCCTGTGGATCCAGATCAAAGAAGTACGACCCGGGGATTCCAGGATCAGACTGACCATCAAAGCAGAAATGAATCAGGTCATGGGGATGATGGCCAGGAAACCCCTGCAGCAATTTGTAAACCTTCTGGTCGATCATCTGGAAAAATATTTCGGTTCATAATGTACTTCACCATGGGCAAAACGTCTTTCCTTCCCCTGCGAATCCAGTACGATCAGTCTGCCGTCTCTTTCCACACCCGTGATCCTGCCTTCAAAATGTCCTGAACCGGTTCTGAACCGGCATATTTCTTCCAGCATGAACAATTTTTGCCGGTATTCATTGTCGATCTTTCCATAGGACCGGGCAAGCAGCTGGCCATAACGGACATTCAGTTTTTCCATCAAAGCAGTGAAAAGCCGGTCAAGGTTCTGCGTGCTGCCGGTGATTAGCCGCAGGGAACCCGGATTGGGCAATTGCGCATCGAATGCCGTCTGATTGACATTGATCCCGCACCCGGCAACCGAACTTATGATGGTATCCCCTTCCACATCATTCTCGATCAGGATCCCGGCGATCTTTTGCATCCGGCAATATATATCATTGGGCCATTTTATGGCTGCCCCGGCACAAAAATCAACCATCCAATCGCAAATGGCCAGTGAAACAAACTTTGAAATATAGAATTGCGCCGATGCCGCCAGGTTTTCCGGAAAAAGTATGATGCTGAACAAAAGATTTTTGTTCCGTTCGCTTTGCCATACATGACCATCATGCCCCTTCCCGGAATGCTGAAAGGCGCTGCGCACAACCATTCCGTGGCTTGCCTTCCCTTTTCTGACCAGGGTGGAAGCATCCTCATTGGTAGAGCCTGTGGATTTTTCCCCGATGACTTTCCAGCCAATGGAATCTTTGATTTTACCGGACATCTGTTTCCATGAATTTACCGCAACAAATTTCAAAAATTTATGTTATATATTTACGTTCTCAATCATTACCTTTGTATGAAAAGGATTGAATGTTTAAAAAGAAAGCCGTTTCGCAAAAAAAAATTGAAGATTATATAGTAGAAGGAATTCTGGAAAAAAAGGGCCAGGAGATCATCCATATCGATATCTCTCACGATGAAAACCCCGTTTGTGAAAATTTTATCATTTCCCACGGGGATTCCAACACACAAGTCAGAGCGATCGCCAATGCGGTCCAGGATAAAGTAAAGGAAAACCTGGGCCGGAAAGTCTGGCATAGCGAGGGATACAAAAACGCCAAATGGATATTACTGGATTACAATACGGTTGTGGTCCACATTTTCCAGAAAGATACCCGTTGCTTCTATAAGCTGGAAGAGTTGTGGGAAGATGCTTCGGTCACCAAAATCCGGAGCGAACCATAATAATAAACCTATGGCTGCAAATAAAAATACAAATAATAAACCCCAGGGCGATAAAAACAAGGAAAACGGCCAAAAGCCCAAATTCAATGCATACTGGGTATACGGATTGATCGCCCTTGCCCTGATCGCCATTCAATTCATGAATTTCGGCGGGAAACCTGAAGAGATCACATGGCTAAGGTTCGAAAGGGAAATGCTGAAAGACCATGACGTTGAAAAGCTGGTGGTGGTCAACAAGGAGATCGTTGAAGTTTACATCAAATCTGAAAAGCTTAATTCACCCGAATACAAGGACAAGGACTCAAAAAGCCACTCTCCTCTTTCAAAAGGCGGTCCGCAGTTCTATTTTACCATCGGTTCGGTGGAAACCTTTGACACCAAGCTCCAGGAAGCGCAAAAGGAATTCACCCCTGAACAGGACATACCCGTACTGTATGAGACCCGGAAAAATATTTTCGGGGATCTCCTGGGATGGCTGTTGCCCATCATTCTTCTGATTGCCGTCTGGATCTTCATATTCCGGAGGATGAGTGCCGGGGCCGGGGGGACCGGAGGTGCGGGCAATATTTTCAACGTGGGGAAATCAAAGGCAAGGATCTTTGACAAGGACACCCGTGTCAAAGTTGATTTTTCGGATGTAGCCGGACTCGAAGAGGCGAAGCTCGAGATCAGGGAGATCGTGGATTTTCTGAAAAACCCCAAAAAATATACACTCCTGGGAGGAAAGATCCCCAAGGGTGCTTTGCTGATCGGTCCGCCCGGGACAGGAAAGACTCTGCTGGCCAAAGCCGTGGCCGGGGAAGCCAATGTACCCTTCTTTTCCATATCGGGATCTGACTTTGTTGAAATGTTTGTGGGTGTGGGTGCATCCAGGGTCAGGGACCTGTTCAAACAAGCCAAGGAAAAAGCCCCCTGCATCGTGTTTATCGATGAAATTGACGCCGTTGGACGTGCCAGGGGAAAGAATCCCAATATGGGTGCCAATGACGAAAGGGAAAACACACTGAACCAGCTCCTGACCGAAATGGACGGTTTCGACACCAATACAGGGGTGATCATTCTGGCTGCAACAAACCGGGCCGACGTGCTGGACCGGGCATTGCTCAGGGCAGGCAGGTTTGACCGGCAGATACAGGTTGAACTTCCGGATCTGAACGAAAGAAAAGAAATTTTCAGGGTCCATCTCAAGCCCATCAAACTGGAAAAAAAATTTGATGTTGACTTCATGGCAAAACAGACTCCGGGATTTTCCGGGGCCGATATTGCCAATGTCTGCAACGAGGCCGCACTGATCGCCGCCAGAAAGAACCGGAAACAAGTGACCAAACAGGACTTTCTGGATGCCGTGGACCGGATTATTGGCGGACTCGAAAAAAAGAACAAGATCATTTCCAAACGGGAAAAAACCACCATTGCATACCATGAAGCGGGGCATGCAACCATCAGCTGGATCCTCGAACATGCCAATCCCCTGGTAAAGGTGACCATCATCCCCAGGGGACGGGCCCTGGGAGCAGCCTGGTACCTGCCTGAAGAAAGGCAGATCACCACCACGGAACAAATGCTTGACGAGATGTGTGCCGCCCTGGGGGGACGTGCTTCCGAAGAGATCAATTTCGGGAGTATTTCGACAGGTGCGCTGAACGACCTGGAACGGGTCACCAAGCAGGCCTACGCCATGGTTTCCTATTTCGGGATGAGCAAAAAGCTGGGCAACCTGAGCTTTTATGATTCAACCGGACAGAATGAGTACACATTCAACAAACCATACAGCGACAAGACGGCCGAACTGATCGATGATGAAGTCAACCAGATCGTTGAACAGCAATACCAGCGGGCTTTGGATGTTTTGCGGCAGCACCGGAAAGGGATGACCCGGCTTGCCGAACAGCTGCTTGTCAAAGAAGTTATCTTCAGCGAGGACCTGGAAAAGATTTTCGGAAAGAGAAAGTTCGATTCGGCAGAGCAGGAAGAGAAATACCGCAAACAAACCCGTACGCAACATGCCAGGAAAAAGCCGGAAAAAAAAGTAAACCGGAAAAAGAAACCCGAAGACACAAAGAAAGAGCCGGAAAAAAAACCGGAAAAACGGGAACAGGAAAAAACCGAAGTTTGAATACACAAAGACGGACGTGCGGATGGAAAAAGGATGGGTCAAGGCATACGGGACAAATCGCCTGTATCAGGCAAACATCATCAAAGAAATGCTGGCAGATCACGAAATCAATTCCGTGATCATCAACAAACAGGATTCATCCTATAAATTCGGGGAAATAGAGATCTATACGAGGCAATCCGATGTGATCAGGGCCAAACACCTCATCAACAAAATTGAACTTTGAACACGTTACTGAAAAGAACGCTTACGGGAATTGTATTTTTGGCCGTTATTCTGACCGCTTTGCTGTCTGAGATATTTTTCCCTTTTGTTTTTGTGGTCATTATCGTATTGGGGTTGCTGGAATTCTACCGGCTCACCGGAGAGAAGGATGTAAAACCACAGAAATACACCGGGACCATTGCAGGCATATTGGTTTTTGTTATTCACTATGCTTTGGCCCGGTCAGGGAATGCCCTTCTTCTCTTCTGGCTGACCGGGATGGTGATGCTGGCCATTCCGGTCGCTGAAATATTTCGCCATGAGGAGAAGCCGCTGCACAATATTGCCCTGACCATTGCAGGCGTTATGTATATCGGATGTACCCTTTCGGCATTTCCCTATATGATGTACCCCGGCTCCGGAGCTGCAGGTTTTTTGAGCGTGAACGGACTCACTTTTTTCATTGTACTGTGGGCATTTGATACGGCGGCATATCTGACCGGCATCATGGCCGGGAAAAAAAAGCTTATTCCGGGCATCTCCCCGCTGAAAACCCGTGAAGGGCTGGCGGGCGGACTGATCCTGGCCATCATTGCCTCTACCGTTCTCTGGATAATCTGGGGAAACATGAGCATCTGGGGTTACTGGCTTCTGGCTCTGGTCATTTCCATCGCAGGAACAATGGGTGATCTGACAGAATCATTGGTCAAAAGGCATTACGGGGTAAAAGATACAGGGAATATCCTTCCGGGTCACGGCGGCATACTTGACCGGTTTGATTCCACTTTTTTTGCGGCTCCTGCTGCACTGGTCATCCTACAAATCATGCAATGACAGCTTTCAGGATCCATAAAGAAGGAAAGAAGATCATCCGGAATTTTTCTGTTCTATTGCTGGCAGCAGATGCCCTGGTTTTTGTTTTTGCGGGAATGGTGAGCGGACTGGCACTTTTGGTTGTTTTTGGCCTGTTCATGTTTTTTGTTTCCTTGTTTTTCAGAAAACCGGACCGCAGGGGATACAGATACTCCAATTCCCTGTTGTATGCTCCTGCGGACGGGAAAATAGTGGCCATCGAGGAGATTCATGAAAAAGAACATTTCGGCAAGACCATGTTGCAGGTATCCGTTTTCATGTCCATATGGGACGTTCATATCAATTGGTTCCCCGTCACCGGCAAGGTTCTCCGGTGTAATTACCATCCGGGGAAATATCTGGTTGCCAGGCATCCGAAATCTTCCTTGCTGAATGAACGGACAACCATTGTGCTTGAAACCCCAAAGGGCCGGCAGATCCTCATGCGGCAAATTGCAGGGGCCGTGGCCAGAAGGATCATATGTTATGCCCGGGAGGACAAGGTATTTCAGCAGGGAACGGAGCTCGGGTTCATTCGTTTCGGATCACGGGTGGACCTTGTCATGCCGCCCGGCACCAAAGTGCTGGCAGAATACGGGCAACAAGTCTACGGGATGAAAACCCCCCTGGCCAAACTTGAATAAATAAAACAATCAAAATGGAAAACAACAAGGCAATTCACCTGCACGGACCGGTGAGCTGGATCGGTGTTCAGGACAGTGAACTGATCACCTTTGACATTGTTATGGAAACCAAATATGGAACCACATACAATGCCTACTTTATTGATGCAGATAAAAAAGCGGTGGTGGATACGGTCAAAAAAAACTTTTTTCCTGATTTTCTGGGCAAAATCAGACAGATCGCAGATCCGGCAGATATTGAATACATCGTTTGCAACCATACAGAACCCGATCATTCGGGAAGTGTGGTGAAACTGCTTGAACAGGCACCGGATGCCACCGTGGCAGCCAGTGCCCAGGGCCTGAAATACCTGAAGGAAATGACCGGTAAAACCTTCAAGACCCTGCAGGTCAGGGACGGTGACACACTGGATCTGGGCAACAGGACCCTGAAATTCATCGGAGCCCCCAACCTGCATTGGCCCGATTCCATCTACACCTATATTGAGCAGGACCAAATGCTGTTCACATGTGATTCCTTCGGGGCACATTACTGCCACCCTGCCTTGTTCGACGACCTGGTGGGTGAATACCGGGATGCTTTTAAATATTACTTTGATGTGATCCTCAGGCCTTTCAGCAAATTTATGCTGAAAGCCATTGAAAAAATCGATCCCCTGGATATCCGGATGATCTGTCCCGGGCACGGACCGGTTCTGAGAAGCACCTGGAAAGAAAAAGTGGAATTGTCCCGGAAATATGCCACCAGGTACCTGGACGAGTCCGGGAGCAAGCGAAACAGAATCCTGATCACATATGTTTCCGCATATGGCTATACCGGCGAAATGGCCCGGATAATAGCAAGCGGGATCAAAAGGGCCGGGGAATTCGAGATAGACATTGCTGACATTGAAAACATGCCTCCTGCCGAGCTTGAACAAAAGATCATCCGGACAAATGCTATCCTCATCGGATCCCCGACCATCAATCAGAACACCCTTCCCCAGATTTACAACATGTTCGGTTTGATCAATCCTGTCCGGGACAAGGGGAAACATGCATCGGCATTCGGATCATACGGCTGGAGCGGCGAAGCTATCCGGCTGATCTCCGGCAATCTTCGCAACCTGAAGTTACAGGTTCACGGCGACGGCATATCCATCCGCTTTTACCCAAATCAGGAGAAACAGGAAGAGCTGATCCGGTTCGGTGAAATGTTCGGGAAGAAGATGATCAGTTGATCACCGCCAATCTTGCCATTCCGACCACCCGGTCACCTCGGATCAAGCGGATCAGGTAAATGCCCCTGTTCAATGCTCCGGCGTAAACAGAATACCGGTCAAGTCCGGGTTCCAGCTGATATTCCCCGGCAAGTCCGCCCAACGCGTTGTACAATTCCATCCGGATCCTCCCGGTCAGCGTATGTTCAAAAAGAATGGTGAATTCATCCCTGGCTGGATTGGGGTAAAGTATGAAATTCAATCCCCGGTCATCCGGATCCCCGAGGGGTACAACAAAGGTGGGTCCGGCCGTTACCGTATCGTTGGTCTCGGCCTGGTAAACCTCCCGTGAGGATTCATCCTGGAGAAAAGCAGCCACCCTGACCATTCCCGGACGGGTAATGTTCTCCAGCTCCCATGAAAAACGGGTGGTTGAAGTATCTCCGGGGAACCAGGAACGGTAGAACTGAGTGCCTCCTGCATTGGGCAGCATCTTCCTGACTATATTCCTGAATTCCTGTCCTTCATAATCAAAGGTTTTTTCATATACCACCACATGCAGCGTGATCTCCTTCAGGGGAACGGTATCCAAACCTTCGGCGGTTACTTCAACTTCAAGCGAGTTGCCGGAAACAACAGGCGAATGAATATCTATCCTGAACAGGGGCTCTTCCAGGGCACCGATCTTAACCACGCCTTCGGTCAGCGGTGATGTGGCATAATCGAATTTCAGACCTGGTTCGTTCCCTCCGTTGAGTATGGTCATTGGAACTTCCGATACCCCGTAATACAGTGTCCTTGCGGACGGATCAACGGGATTGTCCGAATTCATCGGGTCTTCACCGGGGAAGCCTGTATGATAATGAAGGTCCACCACATCCCGGGCATTTGTTCCGGCAATCAGGGTCAATACGCTGTCGGCTTCACGGCTGCCCTGATCGGATGAATTGGTGAAATGTTCCAGCAGCACCTTGCGGGTTCGTTCTCCGATCCAGATGTCGTCAAATGAGAACCCTTCATTGAATACCAGTCCGTTCCCATCCGAACCGTAAGCGATCCGCATGCGCACATAGGATTCGCCCGACAGCTGGTCAAGATTGTGGCTGGCCGTTTCCCAACGGTTGTTATTGCCGGTCCAGCCAAAAGACTGCCCTCCCGGATTGCTGATGATGTTGATTGAATTATACCAGTTGATCCCGTCACTGATCCCGATCCGCTGCCATGATCCCGCATCACCGGTCAGGGCCTGCAATACGGCCCCTTCCCGCTCATCCTCCATATCCCTGCGCATTTTCATCCGGATCATGGGCCGCTCTGTCCCTTCAAAATTGAAACAGGGGCTCAGCACCCATGAACTCTCTTCGCTGTTCTCCTGATCCGGATCCATATACCAGGTGTTACTGCCTGAATACGCACGGTCAATGACCTGCCCGGTGGGTGCCCCGAATTGCCAGCTGTTGGCGCCCGGTTGCCCGAAGGAAATGTCCCAGCCCTTTTTCCCGTCTTCAAAATCTTCGAAATATGCTCCTGAATCGGCGATCATCTCCCCGATCCTGATGGTCGGCCGCAGGCTCAGGTATTTGGTCACGGAATCGTAGCAATTGAACTGCGTATAAGCAACCAGACGGATGTCGTATTTCCCGGGGTCAGGGAATATATGGTTTACATTCTCCGTAAAATAGGTGCTGTCCCCGATCTTCCATTCATAGCCTTCAATCCGGCTGATGATATCCCGCACCGGAATGGATGAACCGTTGGTGAATCCGGTCAGGGTCCCTTCTTCATAGCAATCGGTCTCCCATATGAAATCAGCATGGGGTTTCTCCCCGATATTGATGGTGGTACTCACTGTGGCGTCACATCCTTTGTTGGTGGTGGCCGTATAACGTACGTTTTTTGTACCCGGGGCACGGTACAGGTGTCCGGGGACGGGCAATGAGGAAACATTCTCTTCCGCAGGGGCGAGATTATCCCCGAAATTCCATTCATGTTTCTGCAAACCGTCGGCAGCTGAAGTATTGTTGTAGAAATAGGTGGTGTCGTTCGCATGCATCAGACAGCTGTCCAGAATCCCGAAGTCAAAATTTGGGAGTCCGTTCACCCTGACCCGGATCTCCTTTCGTTTGCTGCAGCCACTTGAGCTCCGGGTGAACGAATATTCCACGGGATTTAACCCCACAGGGGCATTCCCCGGTATAAACTCGTCATTGATCAGATAATCCGCCTGGATAAAGGACCCTCCCTCTGGTGTGGTCAGCAATACCAGGTTTTCATCATCGGAACAGAATTCATCCAGATCCCCGATGTTCAGGAACCTGATATCGGGAACGGAATCTACGGTTATGCTGAATGTGCGTTCATCGGGGACGTCGTTGTTGTCCACATACTGGTAGGTGACCGGATGCGTGCCCGGTCCGGAAACTGCAGGATCGAAAAGGGCTCTGTCGGCAGATACCATACCGATGCCCGGACCGGTGAAAAGCCCCGATTTGATGCCTCCGGCAGTAACTGCATCGATCGTGTCCACGCCATCTGCGTAACAAAGGACAAAGTCTCCCCCGTATTGCCGCAAACCGGTGAAATCAACATTGTACTCCGAAACCACCACCGTGTCGGCATCGGAATTGACACATCCGTACTTGTCGGTGTAGGTATAGGTAATGACCAGGTTGTTGTTCACGCCGGCGATAGACGGACTGAACGTGCTGTCGGCCGCACTGACTCCAAGTCCTGAGAACATGCCTCCTGCAGGAAATCCGCTCAGGACTACCGGTTCCTCATCGATGTTGAAAAGATCACGGGTTTCGAAAGTTACGTCCGGGAGAGGATGAATAACGAATGATTTGACCGTATCGCTGGTACATGTTGGGCTCAGGTCAGAAACATAAGTATAGCGGATATCGAAGGTGCCTGCCCCCACGCTTTCTGGTTCCACACTGGCAACCTTCCCTGCCGGGAAGAAACCTCCTGCCGGACCTTCCCATACATGGGTGCCCCCGGGCGGGGACAAAGCGGTCAGCTCGAAAGGAAAATCGTCGATGCAATACTCATCCTGCAAACCGATGAAATTCACCCGTCCGATGGAATCGACGGTCAAATCGCGGTATATATCAAATGGGGTCCCGTTAAAGTTCACATAGCTGAACCTGATCTGGTGGACCCCTTCCCCGGCTTCAACCGGATCAAAGACCGCTGTTGAATCATCAATGATGCTCACGATCCCGTCACCGGTGAATACTCCTGTGTCGATCCCGTCGATGGAAACAACCTGAATGGTGTCCATGCCTTCGTCATAGCAATACACATTGTTGCTGTTGATCCCGGTAAACTCTGCATTGACCTCGACCACCCTGACCGTGGCTGTTGTATCGTTGGTACAGCCTTTGGCATCCGTATATGTATAGGTGATGCCCAGTGCATCGGTGATTCCGGCGACTTCCGGATTGAACGTGCTGTCAGGCGAACTGACTCCGCGTCCGGTAAAAATACCTCCTGCCGGGGTACCCGAAAGGGTTACCGGGGGTTCGTCCACATTGAATACCGAACGGATGGAAAATCCGACATCCGGCAACGGATGAATGGTAAAGGACTTGGTGGTATCACTCGAACATCCCAGTGAAGATGTATAACTGTATGTGATGTTATAATCACCGGGATCAATGCTTTGGATCTGGAGGCTGGCCAGTTTTCCGCTGGTAAAGAACCCGGTGGCCGGACCGGCCCAGTTGCTGGTGCCGCCCGGAGGTGAAAGCGCATTCAGTTCGGCGTCATTGTCGCTGTCACAATATTCATCCTGCAGACCAATGAAATCGACTGATCCGATGGAATCCACGATCAGGTCCTCATAGATCTCAAAAGGTGTTCCCAGCGGATTCTGATAATTGAATGTAATGCGGTGTGTGCCTTCCCCGGCCGAAACCGGATCAAAAAGGGCAGTTGAATCATCCAGAACGGTTAAACCCGGACCTGAAAAACTGCTGCTGGCGATCCCGTCCTGGGAAACGACCTGCACGGTATCCGCACCCCCGTCATAGCAGTATACATTATTGGCATGCAACCTGGTAAACACGGCATTGACCGGCACCACACTTACCGTAATGCTTGTGTCGTTGGTGCAAACGTTTGCATCGGTATAGGTATAGGTAATGGTAAGGGCACTGTTCACCCCGGCGGTGGACGGACTGAATGAGCTGTCGGCCGAACTGACGCCGATGCCTGAAAAGGTGCCCCCGGCAGGTGTGCCGCTTAGGGTAACCGGGGGCTCTTCCACGTTGAATTCCGGTCTTATGGTAAATGAAACACCGGGAAGTGGATTCACCCGGAAGGATCTGGCGGTATCATCGCTGCAACCCAGCGATGAAGTATAATGGTACGTAATGTTGTAATCCCCCGGTGCTATTTTGGAAGGCTGCAATGTAGCCGACCTGCCTGAAGGGAAGAAACCGGCACCCGGACCTGTCCAGTTGCTGGTGCCCCCCGAAGGGGCAAGGGCGCTCAGCTGGACATCACCCGCACTTACACAATAACTGTCCGCGAGTCCGACAAAATCCACCTCGCCCACGGAATCGACGGTAACGGACTCCTGTATGGTGAACAATACGGAATCCTTGATGTACTGGTAGCTTACCGTGTGGGAGCCCCCCCCTGCTGCTTTGGGATCGAACAGGGCCGAATCGGGCTTGATCATGGATACTCCGGGACCGTACATTCCATAAGGAGTTCCTTCGCTGCTGGCCCAGATGGGAAAAGGATCCTCCACGTAACAATGCACACCCGAGGGATTGAAACCGAAAATGCTTCCGCCCGCCTTCACCACTTCGGTATTGGCTGAATCCATATTTGTACAGCCGTTGGCATCCGTATAGGTGTAATATATTGTGTAGGGACCTCCCTCCTCCACAATGTCCGGATGAAATGTATTGTTTGAGGAAACAATGCCCGGTCCGCTGTATGTCCCCCCTGCAGGATCGGGATTGAGAGTATCCGGATCATCGTCCAGGTTATACAGGGAACGTACATCGATGTCGTTTATGACCGGCAGGGAATTGACGGCCACACTGGCCGTGGATCCGAGATTTGTGGCCTCATTTCCGGTGGATTCGGTCACCGCAGCCAGTGAATAGGTGCCGGCGGTCTGTGTATAGAATGTATAGGGACTGGATGCGATCCCGGTCACATCCACATCATTGCCCAGATCACGCTGATAGGTAATGTTCCAGGGAGCGTTCCCGGTCAGCGATACGGTGATCAGGGCCGAATCGTCGGCACAGATGGTGGTGCTGCCGGATACCGTTCCGGTGGGCAGCAGGTTGTCCAGTGTTTCACTGGCATCGTCGGTCACGGACACATTGTTTCCCGCATCGTCGGTCACATCCAGGACAACCGTTTTCCCGGAAACAATGTCTTCCTGCCCGCTTGCAATGACATAACCGGCCGTCCAGGTATTGCTTCCCCCGTCGGAAGCGGCCACATCCCCTCCCCCGAAATCAGAAAAATCAACAATCACGCTGCTGATGTCCCCGTTGTCGTCTCCGGTGGGCGTATCGTTCCAGGTAACCTGCAGGTTGTCGCCGACGATATATTCCCCGCCTGTTCCCGAATGACCGGACAGTGAAATGTATGCGGGAGACACAACCGGGGGCTGGTTGTCCAGGGTGGCATCGGTATTGTCGCTGACCGTGGTGCTGT
>CAZNPH010000002.1:0-184052 GCA_964574985.1 uncultured Bacteroidaceae bacterium | reverse complement strand
TATTGTCCCAGGTGGCGGTGACCTGGTCCCCAACGATATATTCGCCACCCGTACCGCCGGCCCCACTGATGGTTACATTGGCCGCGGTGACCACCGGGGGCTGGTTGTCCACCGTTGCATTCTCATCATCGGTGACATTTCCGGTATTTCCGGCATCATCGGTGGCTGTAACCGTAACATTCCTGTTGGCAAGGTCAATGCTGCCGGATGTGATGGTATATGATGCGGTCCAGGTCCCGGTCCCCCCGTCGGAAGCCGCTTCCACCCCGCCGCCGAATTCACTGAAGTCTATATCAACAGAGGCAATATCCCCGTTGTTGTCACCAGTCCCGGTATTGTCCCAGGTGGCGGTGACCTGGTCCCCAACGATATATTCGCCACCCGTACCCCCGGCCCCGCTGATGGTTACATTAGCCGCGGTGACCACCGGGGGCTGGTTGTCCAGGGTGGCATCGGTATTGTCGCTGACCGTGGTGCTGTTGGATGCATCATCGGTGGCGGTAACGCTTACATTGATATTGGTTGCATCGATGCTGCCGGATGTGATGGTATATGATGCGGTCCAGGTCCCGGTCCCCCCGTCGGAAGCCGCTTCCACCCCGCCGCCGAATTCACTGAAGTCTATATCAACAGAGGCAATATCCCCGTTGTTGTCCCCACCGGAAGTATTGTTCCAGGTGGCGGTGATCTCATCATCCTTGATAAATATTCCTCCCGTTCCCGATGCCCCCGATAAACTTATATTGGCGGCCGAAACCACCGGGGACTGGTTGTCCAGGGTGGCATTGTCATCATCGGTGGTGGCCGATGAATTGCCGGCATTGTCCGTGGCGGTGACCACCACGTTCAGATTGGTTGCATCGATGGATCCCTCCGCGATCGTATAATCGGCTGACCATGTACCCGGTCCGGCGGCCGTTTCAATCCCTCCGCCAAACGCCGAAAAATCAATGGTTACGGAAGCAATGTCCGGATTGCTCACCGTTTCGCTTCCATTGGCCCAGGATGCGGTCACCATATCCCCGGTTTTCAGGCTGGTGGACGACAGACTGATCCAGGAGGCGGTGATCACCGGCGCGGTTGCATCATAAACCGTGATGTTCACGCTGGTATTCTCCGACCATTGATTCCCTGCTGCATCGCTGACATCGCTGCTGCCGTTGTCGGTGAAACGGATCACCGGATTCACCGAAGAGCCGGTTACATCGGCATCGACATTGTTGGACGCCACGGTCCACCTGTGCTTGTCCGCATCGGTCAGGTCCAGTACGGCAGTCCAGTCAGGATTGTCATCCAGATTGATATCGCCGCTGCCGATCACTTTCAGGTAACTGCCGTCAATGGTTTCCGTGGAAATATCCTCCGAAAAGGTGATCAGTATATTGTCGATGGTCCCGTCGGCTGACAAGGAGCCGCTGCCGTCGCCCTCATCGGGATGGCCGTCACGATAAACGGCCGAAACGGCTACCGGGGCCGCATTGTCGGTATATGCCGAGGGTGTGGTGCCCACGGTCATTTCGGTCGAGGTTGCATTGTCCTTGATGGATGTGGTCCCTGACTGATAGACAAGGGTCAGGCCCCCGATGCCCGTTCCGCTGACCGGATCCCCCGTAAATTCCAGGGTCAGTGAAAGAACGTTGGTTGCACCATAATCCAGGTTGTCTATCAGTACGGTGCTTCCGTCGGATATGGCAATACAATCCAGTCCGTCTTCGTCACTTCCGTCGGTGATATCCACATTGACATCGAAAGTGAGCACGACCCGGTCAATGTTCCCGTCCAGGTCACTGTCCTCCCAGGTTGCATCGTCGATAACGGGCTGAGCCAGGGCAAAATGAGAGAATAGAGCCAGAACACAGCTTGCCATCAGGGTTGATTTGAATCGATTCATTGCATTCAATTTTACAGTTGTTCGGGCACCAGGTTTTTTTACAATCCGCCTTCCGGACCCGTTTTGATCAGGGTAGCCATGGAATTTCCTTCAAAACCATTGGTTCCCACTACGATATACCCTCCGTCGGATGTTGGTTCAAACCGCATACCCCATTGTGATCCTGAATGTCCGTATATATTGGAGAACAATTTGTTTCCTTTCTGGTCCACCCCCAAAAAATAAATATCCTGCTCGCTCAGTTGTTCGATGGAACCCAGAATGAAATACCGGCCTTCCTGATCGGCGTACACGCATTTGCCGGTATAATTCCCGGAACCGTCCGGTGACTGAACGGAGACAACCTCCAGGGAGAGATCCTGATCCAGGCTGGCCAGAAAAATGCCGGAAACCGATCCGTCCTGGGAAAAACTTGTTCCGATCACGGCGCCGTTGCCCGATCCGTCCATGAAGAGATATTCACCCGTTTCATCGGTCGTCCCGCCGCCAATGGTGGGGGCAAAAATGGCGCGTCCGCTGAGATTGGTCCTGACCAGCATCACATCGGAACTGAACTGTCCTCCCGAACCTGGAAAACTGTTTGTTGTCCCCAGGATCACATACCCATTCTCAACCTCGGCAATGCCGTTCCCGATATCATCTTCGGCACCACCGAACGACCTGGCCCATAATGAATCCCCCGAAGCATTCGCGTGTACAAGCAATATATCTTTTTTGCCCTGGCTTATGGACGGATCATTGGTGCTTCCAGTAATCAACAGTCCGCCAGCACTGTTGATCAACAAAAAATTCCCCTCTTCATCCGAGGGGCCACCGATGGTTTTCGGGAATCCGTGAACCGGACTCCCCTGCCGGTCCGTCCTGACCAGAAAAATATCCTTGTCCCCCGCGGCAGTGGTGGCCGTACCCATCAGCAGATAACCGTCCTCAAGCACCTCAACGGCCGTTCCGAGATCATCCATGCTTCCCCCGAAATACCTGGGAGACCAGTCCGCTTCATTGCCATAAGAGTCCGTCTTGACCAGGAACATCTGCCTGCCCTGGTCGGTGGTGGTGGAAGTCCCCACCAGCACATACCCCCCGTCATTGTCCTGCTTTACGTCATTTCCCGTATCTTCCAGGTAACTGCCAAAAAATTTGAGGAATGAGACGGATTGATCATCAGAAATATCATACTTGTTGCAGCCTGAAGCCAGCAAAATCATGAAAATCAGCATGATCAAAGCAAGGATGGTCTTTTGTCTTCGACCGGCGGTCTGCCGCCTGATCGGTGATGGGGGTTTCATATTTTGAATTTACTTTTTCTTTGGATTGTAAACCGACCGAAGATATCCGATGGAAAAAACCAGATGATTCATACGAAAATCGGAGTCAGTATAATAATAATAAAAATTAAGATCCTGAATGTCTTCATTGCCGGTATAGCGGTTCTGTGAGTCGCCATTCTGATTCATCAAACCTATGTTGTACCGCACATCGAAGATCACATACCCTCTGGAGATCTTGTATTTCAATCCCCCTCCCGCCAGCACCCATACATTGATGCTCTTTCTCAAAGAGCTGATATCCAGACCGGGGCCGGTTACTTCATTGAATGCAACGTCGGTTGTCCCGGTATATTTCCTGTTGATATCGACTTTTGCGTTGAGCAGGTAAGCGGACTGGAAACCGGCACGGATGAAAAGCCCCAGGCGGTTGAAGGAAAAATCCCGGGTGACGGATATGGGGAGATTGACCCAGCTTTGTGATTCCTCATGGTCCAGTTGTGCAAATCCCAGCAGTGGACCGGTGTGCTCATATGAAAAAGTGTGTGTGGAAAAATGAGATTCCACACAGAGCTCGTATTGATTTCCCAACAAAAAGTTCAGCCGTGCGCCGGCGGTGATTCCGGGAGACAGGAACCGGTATTCCGGCTTTTCCCCGGCCAGATCATAAACCCCGTAGGGTTCACTGATCAGGCCATGTGTCATGTTGCCGCCAAAGAACACTCCGTATGTAAATTTATGGCGTGTATCGTATGAATTGAACAGGTAGGAAAACTCCACCGGATCGGTGGGCAAAAGTTCATATTCCGGGTAACGCCTTAAAAAACCGAGCATTTCGGCCTCGGCTTTTTCCTTGTTGTCATCGTACAGATAGCTGAGTATAACCAGTTTGTATGCCCGCAGCCGGTCTTCCCTGGAAAATCCTTGCTGGATACAGGGCTGCAGCATTGAAGGGATGTCCTCGATAAGACCCTGGTCATATAGTTCTTCTGCCCGCCGAAGTGTATAAAGACATTCCTCCTCGTCCTGGGCCGAAAGCGGCGTACATACATGCATGACTAAAAGAATGAACAGTGCCTTTTTCATTTTGATGGGCTCTTTTTAACCCCGATCCCGTAATCGGGGCAGGTTTTCCGGTAAGGAATATCCGTGGCAACATAGGTTTCCCATTCATCCCCGGTAAAATTCCTGTTTAGTTTTTCACAGATGCCATCGGCCAGGTATCCGGCCCGGGTCGGCCTGAGTACAAGCCGGTCCTCTTCCGTGCTTCCGCTCACCAGTTTTTTTGAATCCGGACTGAAGGCAAGGGAAAAAACAAAACCTGCATTGTCAGACATCACAATGGGCTGGTTGTTATAGTCCCCGGTTTCCCAGAGGCGCACGCTTCCGTCATTGCTTGACGAACCAAGCAATCTGTTGTCCCTGCTGAATTCAAGGTCAGTCAGCCGGGCCTTGTGCCCTCTCAGGTTGATCAATTGTTTCCGCCCCCTGAGATCCCAGATCCTGATATTGCCCTGCTGATCACCGGTGGCCAGTGTATCCGCAGACTGGTCAAAGGCCAGGGCAAGTACCGGGTTGCCTGCTTCCCGGAACAGGGTGTCCGGACCCCGGTTTGCGGAAAGTTCCCACAATAGGACCGACCCATCCCTGGTTCCCGCTGCAAGGAGCCGTCCGTCGGGTGAAACCTGAAGTGCATGAATGATTGATCCCACGGAGGCCAGTTCCTCCTTCCGGCCATCCCCGAAATCCCAGATCAGTATCCGGTTATCCGGACCGGCCGTGACCATTTTCCGGTTGTCGGGTAAAAAATCAAGGCAGAATATCCTGCCGCCATGTCCGCTCAGATTCCTTACAGGTCCTTCCATGTAGGTTGTATTGTATATCTGTATTCCTTTGCCTTCCGTCCCACAGGCCAGCCATTTACCGTCACCGGTTATGTCGATGATCCTGTTCACCGTATGGGTCTCAGCAAGAACCCTGGATTTTGCAGCGGTATCTTCCAGGTTCCACAGAAGGATCTTCCCGTCGCTCCCCGCACTGTAAAATGCATTCTTTTCCGGGGCGAAAACAATGGACCGTACCGCTTCAGAATGTCCGTCAAAAACATTGTAATTTTCCGGACTGAGCATTTTAACCGCCTCATACAGACCTGCATATACATCGGCATTATGTTGCTCACCTTCATATTCCTGGTTGAAAAGATAGGCCTGATAGGCCAGCAAGCCCTTCATATCCGGATCATCATCGACCTGCATGGATTTTACCGCCATGGACTGGCTGATGGACAACATTCGCCTCTTATAGGCTTCCTCCCTGGCAATTTCTGCCTGATTTCTTTGCCGGTTGGCTTCTTCGGCTGACTCTTCGGCGATTTCCCTTTGCTCCTGGGCCTCTTCGGACTTGGCCACAGCAATGGCCTGCTGCCTCCTGGCTTCCGCAGCGCTTTCCTCGGCCTGTATTCTTCTTTCCCCGGCGATCTCACTCTGTTCCTCGGCCCGGTCTCTTTGTTGCTGGGCTTCCCCGGCCGATGCTTCCGCAAGCGCTCTTTGTTCCTGGGCCTCTTCGGATTTGGACACAGCAATCGCCTGCTGCTCCTGGGCCAATTGCCTTGCTTTTTCTGCCTGTTGCCTCAAAACCTGGGTCCACAGCAAAAGAACCAGTGAAACAATGGCTGCCGATCCCAGTATAATGGCAAATATTCTTGTCCTGCGCAGCTGCCTCTTCTGGAGTTTGATCTTGTTTTCTTCTTCGGCAATAAATTCCTTTTCACTGGTCTCCAGAAAGACCATGGCCCGCTCAAATGAAGGATTGTACCTTTCAGCCCAGGTAAGGGTGGGGTGTTGCTTCTTTCTCCAGTTCAAGGCCAGTTGCAGATCCGGCGGCCTCCAGAGCCCTGTTTTTCCTTTCTGGTACATCTCAGCGGCCTCGGCCAGGCGGTTGTACATCTGCACGGCCTGATCTTCTTCTTCAACCCAGATCTTCAGCCGGTCCCATATACGCATCAGGCTTTCATGGGAAATGTCAATGACGGTCTCCGGGGTCAGGGGAGCCGGAACGGCCGGGGTCAGAAAAGATCTTCCGGGAGCCCTGAAAACATCAATGACTGACGCTACTTCAGCAACCTCCGCCCGGGCTATCTCCGCAATGATCTCCAGCCGGGTCGGATGACGTATGCCCCGGTTATCTCCTCCTCTTTCCGTAAGGGTCTTGAAAAGGCTTTCACAGATCTGTTTTTGCCTTTCGTCAAGTTCTTCATAGGCTTCATTGGCGTGCTCCGACAAAGCTTTTTCCATTCTCCCGATGGCATCAAAATCGGTGATCATCAGGGGCCGCTCAGGATCCTTTTGCGCAAGCCAGTGATCCCAGGTCCGCATCAGGGCATGCTGCAGGATGGGCAATTGATCGGGATTGTCCCCCACATCATTCAGCAATTGCTGTATGAGGTTTTGGTCAATAGCGGCCCCACCCACAGCAACGGGACCGACGATGGCATCTTTGAGATCATCCCGTGTCATCTGGGGGATCAGGTAATTGCTATCATTGATCAAGCGGGTAAGCTCCTGAAATTGTGAACATTCCCCGATGAAATCAGATCTCATGGTCATCACGATGTAAACAGGCAATTCCTTTTGCCTTACGGCCTGTACCAGCAACCTGACAAAAACCTCCGAGTCATTGAAGGCATTCTCATCCTTCCTGCTGCCTTTATACCGGAAAAGTTCCTCGAACTGGTCAACAAGCAGCAAAATATTTTCTCCCTCAGACAATCCGATGTGCTCCAGGGCATTGACCAGTCCCTTTGAATTCCTTCTTATGACCGCTTCGGTAATGTTTACGGCAACTTCCGGATTTTCATCCCGGAGGCCGGTGGTTTCTTCCAGGGCAATGGACCTGGCAAGATTGCCCAGTGGATCGTTGCCCGGGCGGGTGGTGATGATTTTCCAGGAGGATCCCGCATCTGCAATAAATCCCCCGTATAAAGTAGGGACAAGCCCGCAATACATCAGGGAGGATTTTCCGCTTCCCGATGCCCCGATCACGGCAACGAACCGGTTCCTTGCCAGATGCATCAATACTTCCTCACTTTGTCCCTCGCGTCCGAAAAACAAGTGATTTTCATCGATACCAAAAGGCCGGAGTCCGGGAAAAGGATTTGCATAATTCCGGGCGGTACCGGGTTTCGGCATGGTTTTTTTGTTCAAAGTTTGATCGCTCATGTCAGCTTATCAAAAAAAGGTTGCAGCAACGATTTGTCCGGTTCCCCGTTGTGATCAATGACCAGCAGGTCCCCCAATCCCTGAATATCCGGAACTTTTGAACCGGGGTCCTTGAATACCGCCTTCCCGGGAATGGGTTTTTGTCGTCCGAATCCCGGTGATTTCAAAAGATCCTTGAGCTTGCTCATCAACCATTTTTCATTTCGGTTGCCATAATAAACGATCACCCCGTCACATTCAACAAGATGCTGTTTGTGTTCATGAATGAGATTATACTTTCCCGATCCGTAATCAATGGTTAATGGTTCAAAACCATGCTCAAGAATGGTCTTTTTTATGGGTTCGATCTTTTGCAAATCGTTCCGGTCACAAATCATATAAACCGATTTCCGGGCTTTTTGGCGGGATTTTTCAGTTTTTTTATCTACAGACCTTTCAAGCAATTTTTTCCGTATAATTTCCTTGAATGCTTCCAGGGGAGTCTGGATGATCTCGGTATTGGGCTGACTTGCAACAGATCTTTTCAGGCGCTGAATTGTTTCATTTTGTTGTTCGTCCCGGGGTACAAAACCGGCAGGCAGCCAGATAAAACTGTAAGGCCATTCACCGGAACCCGGTTGCCCTCTTTGCCGGGAAAAAACTTCTTCACAGATCCTGATCTGCATATCATCAACCGGTTCCTTCCCGGCCCCGGAAGATGTCCCGAATTCATCCCCGATGATGTGAACGGAAAGAATGGAATTTGCACATTGTTCCCTGATATGGTTTACAAGCTTTCCGGCATCAAGGCATGATAAGTCATACTCAGGGACCACCCGGTATCCCCATTGTGAAAATTCCCGGCGGAGAACATCCCTTTCAGATTCCTGTCCGTAGCATCCGGCGGCCAGATATATGGTTTCTTTTCCATCCGGCTTCATGCCCGTTTTTCGGGTGTCAAACCGGTCTGAAATATCAATGACCAGGTCGGCCAGCTTAAGCCAGTATTCTTTTTGCCGGGGTGAAAGCAAACCCTGGTCCCCTTCTCCGGAACCTTTGGTGAAAAAATCAAAATTCTCAATCCTGACCAGTTCGTCGGGGATACCGCCGGACCGGAACCTCGACAACATCAGTCTGACTGCTTTCTGCAGGGTCTTTTCCGGTATATCACCGGGCATCTTTTCCGGATGACCCGCATGCATTATCAATATGCAGGTCTCACATTCCGGACGAAACTGATATCCCGACTCCGGTTCCATCCATTTTGTTTCCCTTCCGGTCAGTCTTTTCAGCATCACATCAAAATGCTTCCTGAAAGTATCCACCCATTCCATTATTCCGGCAGGCAACTGATCCCCGGGCCCGGGAAGAATGATACCTATTTTGGCCTTTGTAACCATACTAAACCTTTACCCCTATGACCAGTATGTCATCCACCTGAACCTGTCCGTTCATCCAGTTGTCCAGACTCTCTTCCAGTATGTCTCTCTGATCCTGCATCGGTTTTTGGCAAATCTCAAGCAGGAGTTCCCGGAAACGCCTGGTCATGAATTTCTTGTTTTTGGATCCGCCGAACTGGTCGGCATAGCCATCTGAAAAAATATAGATCATGTCGCCCTTTTTGAGCGACAGCTTTTTATTGGTAAATTCAGGCAATTCCTCATCCAGGAAGCCACCCACCGGATGCTTGTCGCCCTTGATCACATTCAGTTCATGATCCCGGATATGAAACATTGGATTATAGGCCCCGGCAAATTCCAGTTTCATCTCACCGTAGTCGATGACGCAGAGGGCCATATCCATTCCGTCCTTAACCCCCCTGCCTCCCCGGGTCTGCCTGAGTGTTCTGGTAACTCCCTCGTTCAGGGCGTTCAGTATCTCCGCAGGTTTTCTTGTACCCAGCACATTGACGGCGTAATTCAACTGGTTGTTTCCCACAATGGACATGAATGCACCGGGAACCCCGTGCCCGGTACAATCCACTGCAGCTATCATGACCAGGTCCTTCTTTTTGTTCAGCCAGTAAAAATCCCCGCTGACAATGTCTTTTGGCCGGTAAAAAATAAAACCGTCCCCCAGAAGGTCACTAACATAATGGTCGGGGGGGAGGATGGCATTCTGAATTCTTTTTGCATAATGGATGCTGTCCTCAATATGCTTGTTTTTTTCTTCGATCTCTCCATACGCTTTCTGCAAATCCGAATTGGTCTGCCTCAGTATATTCCGCTGCTCGGCCAGTGAATCACGCTGGGCCTCAATCTCTTCTTTCTGCCTCTCAATTTCTGCAGTTCGTTCCTTGACTTTCTGTTCCAGTTCATTGTAATAGCTTTCCAGCTGGGCAATCATCTGGTTGAACTGTTCGGAAAGTTTGGTGATCTCATTGTTTCCGATCACATCGGCCCTTTCTTCCAAATGCCCGTTGGTGATCCTGTTCACATTTTCCACCAGCTTCTTGATGGGATCGGTAATTACCCGGGTTTTTCTGTATAACAACACGATAACCACCAGTATGGTCACCCCGAATATGATCAGGAACTTGAAGGTCTCGTAACGAAGCAGTTTTCGTTCTGCGGAACGGTCGGAAATGATCCGGATCACCGACCCCTTATACAGATCGGTATGCTTTCGCTGCATGTAAATATAGTTGTAATTGAGCCGGGTTTTTTCCTCCTTTTCGCTGGTCCTGATATTGGTTTTTTCATTCAGGGTTTTCCGGTACAGGTCCATATGTTCTTCCTTGATCTGCACATCCTCATTCAGCGAAAAAGGATTGTCGGATCCGATGAAAAGATGCACCGATACGATGTTTTCCTGTTGCCGGGAGATCTCATTCAGTGTACTTTTTATGTATTGGATGGTTTCATCGGCTTTGGGGGAATATACGCCCAGTTCCACAATATAAGCGCCGTCCAGGGTGGGTTGATAGGTGAACTTTTTGAGTCTTTTGGTCTGGCTTTCCATGGCAAACCGCTCACTGACATAACGGTTTTGTTCAAAAACATCCATCAGCAGCTTTTTGTGCTCTTCACCAAAAGCGAATAAATTCAAACCCTTATCCTTGGAAAATGTGGTATTTACCACAGTGCCTTCCCGGTTGATGATATAGATGTCCTCAAATTCGGGATTCATCCCCAATTCTTTCCTGATTTCATAAAGATCTACATTTTCAATATTCCGGGTATCCGCAAAATATTCGGTAACAAGCTTGTCGCTGATCACCCGCATCTCTTCATTGAGTTCCCGTTCAAGGATCTCAAGGGCCATATCCTGCAATTCATGGATGTGGGTTATTTCGTCAATGATGATTTCCTTCTTGTTTTCACTGGATTCGATCAGGATATTTTTGGTGTGGTTATAGTTCAGCACACCCAATATCAGAAGGGCTATGATTGCCGGACCGACAATGTTGTAGATCAACTGCCTGAAAATGGTTGTGTATCTTTGGTCCATATCGTTTAAACCGCTTTTGCGTGCCTCCTGCCTTTTTCTGATTTTTCCTGCCCGGACTCATTCATCCAGTCATATATTGCCCTTGCCAGATCCGGATGGTCGTACATCAGTTCATCGAGGATCCTGCTGTCCAGATAATACAATATGCTTTTTTTCAGGGCCCGCAAGGTTACACTTTGCTCACCCGTGTACTGCAGTGGCAGGAAACCGATCATATCCCCTTTCCCGGGTTTTTCAAGCAACTGTTCACCCAGAAAAACATTGACCTCCCCGGTGACGAAAAAGCATAACCTGCCTGCAGAAGAATCCGGGCTCAATTTCAATTCGTCACGGGGCTTCATTTCAATTGTATATAATTCCCGCGCCATCCGGGCAAGAACCTCCCCGTGCAAATCAGAAAAGTAAGCATTTTTGAGCAAATAAAAAACCTTCTCCAGGATCAGCTCTCCATTTGTATCCGCTTTGTCTTCTGCCCATGCCCTCATTTCATGCTGCCATTCTTCCGGCAATCTTCGCAGTGCCGATGCATATTTTTCCGGATCCATCTCCTTCAACCTGATCCCGGCAACCTGCCTGAGCATCGGATCGGGATTGAACAGCTGGGCAACCAGATCATCGTTTGCCTGGTAATCTTCAAGCATATTAAGATAATAGACTGCACATGCCCGGGTGAAGGAACTCACCAGATTCGGGTTCCGGTTGATGAGGGAAAGCAACAATTCCCGGATATCAACGGGATTCACCGGATAATACTGCTGAAGCTGCCTGATCTTCTCGGGAAGTGTCGCATCCTCAAGCACGGCGAACAGTACTGTTTTGAGGTCTTCTGCGATAAACAGGTCCAGCAGCTCGATGGCAAATCCGATGCTTTCACTGGTTCCGGTTTCAATGTTTTTCCTGATATGATGGATGCTCCTGGGATCGTAGGCAATGGACAGCATTTGGTACAAAAGGTCAAAATCAGCAGCAAGTTCATCCCGGAAGGCCTTGTGCAGGTGATCGAAACCAGCATTTTGTTCCAGCGAATACGAAGCTGAAAAATCCCAGGCAATGACACCTATGTGTGATTTGATCCGCTCGATCATTTTGGGAACCTCCCCGGCCTCTGCCTGATAATTCATCTCCCGCAACGATGCAACCGCCTGCCGGGAAACATCTGCACTGTAATGATCAATATGTGTCATCAACAGTGCACGGGCGCCGGGATCTTCGATCCCGGGAAGGATTCTCATGATCCTGACCAGTGTTTTCTCTTCAACCCCTGTCCGGTAAAATGCCTGGGACAGCCCTTCCAACGAAGCGGCTCCCATGCGGACGAGCGCCCCGGAGGCCTCACGGTACAGCGGCCCGGAGAGAAGTTCAACCAGTACAGGACCGTGTTCCCCGGATTTAACAGCACCCGCGGCCCCGATCGCAGACCTTCTGACCGTGATGTCATGATCCCTGAGCAATATATTCACGAGCGGAGTGTATTCAGCAGATGGATGAAACCCGATATATACGGCCGTCAGTTTTCTTTTTTCCGGATCCTGCGATTTCATTCCATCTTCAAGCTGCTCAAAGGAATAATTTGCCGAAAGAACTTCATCAAACCGCGAAGACAAGTCGCCTGCAAGGGTTTTGATCTCTTCATCAGGATTATCATCAACCCATTGATCCAATGCTTCTTTCATTGTGAACAGCTCATGTTCACCGATTTTGTTCAGCAGGAATTTCCCCATCCGGCCGGAGGCCTTTTTCAAAACATCACGGATATAGTCCCTGAGCTTCTCCGGAAAAGCGATCTCATACAGGGTCACCGTGTTGATCAGCTCCCGGGGAGATCCTTTTTGATCGGCTGCATGCGGTTCCTCCCGCTTCCGGCTTTCTTCAACCAATTCCCCGGATTTCTTATACCTGGCAAGCGATTCGTTCAGGGATCTCTTGTAGCTTCTGTACAGACCAAAGGCCGCAATGCTCCACGCCAGCAATATGATCAGCAGGAAATACGAGAAATGCAGGAGATTTATAAAAACAATGGCTCCCAGTCCGGTCAGCATCAGTCCGGAAAAGAGGGCGGATATTTCGTTAATGGTCCCGTCTACCCTGGCCTGCACATGATACCGGATGTTGATGTTCAGGGACTGGTACAGTATTTTGAAAGACGGGGCTTCAATCGAATCATGCAGTGCTTTTGAAAATAATTTGCTGACCGAGATCAGCAGGAAGAAAAACGTAAAGCTGGCCGCAGCGGCGGTATATCCTCCAAGTTGCCCTACCAGCACTGCAAAAACGGTGAACATGAAAAGCAGAATCGGTGACAGCACAAGGGCCAGCTTCAGGCCGTATGTCTTAAGCAATTTACTGAACACAAAAGTTTTAATCAAAATGCTGAATACCATCAGGGTGCCATTAAAATATCCCAGAAAGGCAGCCAGATCGACATTCTCGGGATAATTCTCTTTGGTGACTGCCAGAAAAGAATAATGAATAAAAAAGGCAGCCATAACCGACAAACCGACAAAGACCGACATGTTAAGCACATAGGGATTTTTCAGCAGGGAAAACAAACCGGTTTTTTCTCCGGATTCTTCTTCTTGTTTTGAACCTTTCTCCAATTCGAATTTCCGGGTAAGTATCCACTGGAAAACCAGGGCAGCCAATATACTTATAGCACTGATCAGTAGCAAATCACGTGTGCCGATCTGTAAAGAAAGCAGAAAAGGTATGGCATAGCTGGCGAGAATGATCCCGAATATCTGTCCGGTATCGATCAGTCCGAACAAGCGTTTCCCCTGCCGGAGGGTGAACATCCGGCTGACGGTACCCCAGAATCCGAGCAAGGCAATAATATTCAGGGGACCCATCATCACGAATATTATGAATACATGCCGGTCACCGCCGGTAAAGAAAAAACCCATCCACAGTAAAAAACTGACGGCAGCAATAAAAAACAGGTTGGCCAGGGTAAAAAGGGCAAATTTCATCCGGGCCTGGAACCAGGAATATACAGAGGTCATCAGGATGCCTGCAAAACCGGATACCACGAAAGCCTTGGGGATCATTTGGGCAGGGAAGCGGTCCAGGAACAAGGCATGGGCACCGATGTCAAAAGCGCCGTAAAAAGTTCCCAGGAAAACCGATTGAACGATGAGCAACAGGACAGTGGTCTTTTCTTCCTGTTCAATATTCAATGCTTTGTATATTCCACGAGGCATACTGCTGATATAAGAAACATAACATCCCCGCTTTTGCTGCCCTGTTGCGTATAGCGCCAGGGCATATTGATCTTCTTGAAAAACCGGTCATAAATTTAGTCAAAATAACCATAGGGTGCGATGGCTTTATCAATAAATTGTTAGGTTTTCAATTTTATTTCATAAATTAAACGCCGGTTTCGTCATAATCCCGTAATTAAAGAGGTACATTCAGGATCTCATGTTTGACTTCGGTGACAAAGTTGATAAAAAGATAAGCCGCCGCAGGGAGATTGTTTTCATCATACTGTCCGGAATGTTTCTCGGAACACTTGCCATTCTTAATATTCTGGGGATCTCGAGGCAAATAGACCTTTCATTCAGGATAAACAGCATGGAGGTCCCTTTTGTGGTTTTTGTCGGGGTTCTTCCCTATCCCATTACCTTCCTGTGCACCGATTTTATCAGCGAACTGTATGGCAAAAAGAGGGCCAGTACCGTTGTGTGGGTGGGGTTGCTGTTGAATATATGGGTATTGTTCATCATGTGGGTGGGCGGAGCCCTCCCCCCCCATCCTGAGCTTGTGGACAACGGTTTGCCTGCACTGGAAGATCCAAGCCGGACTTTCTTTCAGATCCGGAAATGGACCTTCGGGGCAACCATAGCATCCATGATCGCCTACCTGACCGCACAATTTGTTGACGTGCAGATTTTCCATCTGATCAGAAAACTGACCCGGGGGAAAATGCTGTGGCTGAGAAACAACGGTTCCACACTGACCAGCCAGATGGTCGATTCCCTGTCCGTGGTCACCATCACCTATTTCTACGCCACCAATGCCATTCAGATCCAACCCGGAGAAACGGTGTTTCATGCACTTCTGGTTTTGATCCTTTCCAATTATGTATTCAAAATGGTTTCTGCATTGCTTGACACCATTCCCTTTTATATCGGTACCAGGGCCCTGGTGAAATATCTTCATCTGGATCCGGACAGTGAATTTACCCGGTCCGAAAAACGGGGTGACCATGATTTCAACCTATAGTGCAGCTTCCTGAATTTCCCGGCAAAGGCCGGCGGTTTCCAGATCCCGTGCATCGATGATCAGCCGGGCCTTTTCATAATATTCCGAACGTTTTTTTAATACATTCCTCACATAAATGGTCAATTCCTGTTTGTTTTTTCCGGAAATCAAAGGCCTGCCCGAAGAATGCAGCAAACGGCTGACGATGTGGCGGACTTCCAGCTTCAGGTATACCGACAATCCGTGCCGGTTGATCAGCTCCATATTATCCTCCCGGCAGGGGACCCCGCCTCCGGTGGATACCACGATATTATCCATTTTGACCAGTCTGGCCAGCAGATCACGTTCATACCTCCGGAAAACATCCTCTCCGCCCTCACGGAATATTTTTTCGACGGATTTCTGCCGATCCCGGCTGATCCGTTCATCCATGTCAATGAAATCATAACCCATCATACCGGCAAGGGCTTTTCCATGGGTGGTTTTTCCCGAACCCATAAAACCGATCAGGAATATTCTCAAAATGTATCCCTTTTATTTCAGATCCAGCATCATTTGCGAATCATCGTGCCTGCCTGCCTTCATCTCCGGTTTTTCCTCCATGCCTCCTTCCTTTGATTTTCCGTCAGGACCGGCTTGATCCGCGGGGTCTTCCCGAACCGCTGGCTCCAGTTCCTTGATTTGATCTACCTGATATCTGGTCAGCCGTTTGCCCCGGGCCCGGTAACTTTTCACACCGATGAATTCCGACACTTCTATGATTTCCGGTTTGCGGTCTTTATTCTTTCCGCCGAAACTCACTTCCAGCCGGGGGTATTCAACTTCCGTAAGCCTGATGAGTTTTGACCCGGGGTTTTGCCCGATAAAACTCACGGGCTTATGGGTAATCCCGGGCTCAAACCTTTTCACGTAATGGTATTGCCGGCCGGCATCAAAATAAACAGCAGAAAATACTTTCCCCGGTTTGAATTTTTCAATCAGAAGCAGATCGTCCTCAAAGTGATTCGACAGATCGAATGATGTTTGCCTGAATTTCCCCGAAGCGGTTATGACCAGGAGTTTGTCATGACCGGAAAACTCCCCCAGGCATCTGCCCCTGCCCTCGGCATTCAGACGCAGGACCGCATCATCAAACCATAGTTTTCTGCCTCCCAGGGTTGATTCGCCTTTCTCTTTCATGACGATCCTTTGAACCGCATGCCTGGTCAGGATATTCCCCCGTGCATTCTTCCCCTTAATTGCCTGGCCGCTGAAATCCGCTTCAAGCACGGTGTTTCTTAACCTGGGTTTGGGTTTCAGGTATACCTTGACAATTTCCGCTTCACCATTTGGATTGGCACTTAAATACAGGATCCTGGAATTTCCGCCCGGGGTCAGATTGTATTCTTTCTCCCGGGTAATTCCCGTAATGGCCGTTCTTTTGATCATGGCATGGCCTTTTTTCCCGTTCCGGTATATCAGATTATAGATGGTGCGTGTGTCATTCTTTTTGAATACCGCAATGTGAATGATGTCCTTTCCGGCAAAGACCTTTTCGTCTACCTTGTTCACCGTATAGGCCCCGTCCCTTCTGAAAACGATGATGTCGCTGATATCCGAGCAATCACAAACATATTCCTCCTTCTTCAGTCCGGTGCCGAAAAACCCTTCTTTCCGGTTTACATACAGTTTTTGGGTGGCGGCAGCCACCTTCGTGGCCACAATGGTTTCAAAGCTCCTGATCTCGGTTTGCCTTTCCCTGCCTTTGCCATGGTTCTTTTTCACCTGCCGGAAATAGTTGATGGCATAATCGGTGATATGGCGCAGGTGGTTTTCCACTTCCCCGATCTCCAGTTCAATGGAATTGATATGTTCCCCGGCCTTGTTCAGGTCATACCTGGATATTCTTTTGATCCTGATCTCGGTAAGCCGGACAATGTCTTCCCTGGTTACTTCACGCTTCAACAGTTCCTTGAAAGGATCCAGGCCTTTGTCAATGGTATCGATCACCGCCTCCCAGGTTTCACAGGTTTCAATTTTCCGGTAGATCCTCTTTTCGATGAATATCCTTTCCAATGAGGCAAAGTGCCACTGGTCTTCAAGTTCGGAAAGGCGGATCTCCAGTTCCCGCCTGAGCAGGTCCACGGTCTGATCGGCTGAACGCCGGAGTATTTCATGCACACCGATGAATTCGGGCTTGCTCTCATCAATGACACATGCATTGGGCGATATGCTCACTTCACAATCTGTAAATGCATACAGGGCGTCAATGGTTTTGTCAGGGGATACTTTGGGGGCAAGATGAATAATGATCTCGACTTTTTCAGAGGTGTTGTCATCGATCTTTCTGACCTTGATCTTTCCTTTGTCATTGGCCCTGATGATGGAATCGATCAGTGAAATGGTGGTTTTACCGTAGGGTATCTCATTTATAACCAACGTTTTGTTGTCTTTCTTTTCAATTTTTGCCCGGATCCTGACCACCCCTCCCCGGATCCCCTCGTTGTACCTGGTACAATCGGCGTGTCCACCTGAGGGAAAATCCGGATATAGTTCAAAATCCTTCCCCTGGAGGTAATGGATGGAAGCATCAATGATCTCATTGAAATTGTGGGGCAGTATCCTGGATGCGAGTCCGACCGCAATGCCCTCCACCCCCTGGTATAAAAGAAGCGGGAATTTAACCGGCAGGGTCAGGGGTTCCCTGTTCCGGCCATCATAGGAAAGTTTCCAGGCAGTCACCTTGGGACTGAAGACCACATCCAGGGCAAAGCGGGAGAACCGTGCTTCTATATACCGGTATGCCGCGGCCCCGTCCCCGGTCAGTACATTGCCCCAGTTCCCCTGGGTATCGATCAGCAATTCTTTTTGCCCGAGCTGGACCAGGGCATCGCCTATGGACACATCCCCGTGGGGGTGATACTTCATGGTATGGCCGATGATGTTGGCCACCTTGTTGTATCTCCCGTCATCCAATTCCTTCATGGCATGAAGGATCCTCCGCTGGACCGGTTTCAGTCCGTCCTTGAGATCGGGAACGGCCCTCTCCAGGATCACATAGGAAGCATAATCGAGAAACCATCTCTTGTACATTCCCGAAAGGTGCACCACTTTGTGCAAATCTTCCGGAGGCACCTGTATCCCATTATCCTCAACAGCGGATTGTTTTCCGGCCTTATTTTCTTCCCTGTCCATAAAAATGATTTTCTATGCTTCAACCAGATCTTCTTCCAGCTTCAGGTTCCCGATGATAAAGTCCTGCCTTTCAGGGGTGTTTTTTCCCATGTAGAATTTCAGCAATTCTGATACGGCATCTTCCTTGCTGAGGGTGACCGGCTCCAGGCGCATGTCCCTTCCTATGAAATGTTTGAACTCATCCGGGGATATCTCCCCCAGACCTTTGAACCGGGTTATTTCAGGTTTTCCCCCCATCCTGCGCACCGCCTTCTCCTTTTCCTGCCCACTGTAGCAATACAGGGTCTGCTTTTTATCCCTCACCCTGAACAAAGGGGTCTGCAGGATATATACATGCCCTTTTCTGACCAGGTTGGGGAAAAACTGAAGAAAGAAAGTGATCAGCAAAAGCCTGATGTGCATCCCGTCAACATCCGCGTCCGTGGCGATGACCACATTTTTGTATCTCAGGTTGTCAAGATCCTCTTCAATGTTCAATGCCGCTTGCAGCAGATTGAATTCTTCATTTTCATAAACCACCTTTTTGGTCAGACCAAAAGTGTTCAGAGGTTTCCCTTTCAGACTGAAAACCGCCTGGGTCATTACATTTCTGGCTTTGGTAATGGATCCGCTTGCCGAATCACCTTCCGTGATGAATATGGTGGTTTCCAGTCTGTTTTCGTGGTTTGTATTGTAATGCACCTTGCAATCCCTGAGTTTGCGGTTGTGCAGACTCGCTTTCCTGGCTCTTTCCCGGGACAGTTTCTTGATGTTTGATATGGCCTTTCTTTCTTTTTCTGAGTCCTGAATCTTCCTCAGAAGAATGTCGGCGGTTTGGGGGTTCCTGTGCAGGTAGTTGTCCAGTTCTGTTTTGACAAAATCATGAATGAAATTCCTGACGGTGGGGCCGTCCGGACCCATGTTCCTGGAACCGAGTTTGGTTTTGGTCTGTGATTCAAATACAGGTTCCTCGATCTTGATGCTCAGTGCAGACACAATGGATGCACGTATATCCGCAGGCTCAAAGTCTTTCCGGTAGAATTCGCGGATGGTTCTCACCAGGGCCTCACGGAAACAGATCAGATGGGTGCCGCCCTGCGGGGTATACTGCCCGTTGACATAGGTGAAGTACTCCTCGCCATACTGGCTGCCGTGGGTCATGGCAATTTCAATATCTCCGTTTTTCAGGTGGATGACCGGGTACAGGCCCGGACTGTCGAGGTTTTCATTGAGCAGGTCCAGCAACCCGTTCCTGGAAACAAACTCCTTGCCGTTAAAAATGATCTTCAATCCGCTGTGCAGGTAAATGTAATTCTTTAACAGGGCTTCTACATATTCGGAAATGTAATGGTAATTTCCGAACATGGATTCATCGGGGACAAAGGAGACAATGGTGCCGGTTTTCAGTCCGGTATCAGTCAGATCCTTCTCCCGGACAAAATTACCCTCGGAGAATCTGATCCATTTCGCATGCCCGTCCCGTATGGATTTGATCTGAAAATCAGAAGCAAGTGCATTGACGGCCTTGATGCCCACACCGTTCAATCCGACCGACTTTTTGAATACCCTGGAATCATACTTGGCGCCTGTATTCATTTTGGAAGCAACATCCATCAATTTACCCAGGGGTATGCCACGGCCGAAATCCCGGACCTTGACCATCTTGTCATTGATGGTAATATCGATGACTTTCCCGTAACCCATCATGAATTCATCCACGGCATTGTCCAGGACCTCCTTCAGTAGAACATAAATGCCGTCATCCCTGGATGACCCGTCACCAAGCTTCCCGATATACATACCGGGGCGTTTCCTGATGTGCTCCCGCCAGTCAAGCGTTTTTATGGATTCTTCCGAATAGTTGGCAGTCATTTTCCCGCAATTTTGCACAAATATATACAAAACAAAATATGGATCGGAACTTGTTTTTCAACAACGGAATGAACAACAAACCCTTTATTGAACGCCGGGGGCGGATCCAATTGCCCGGTGCAGCCAGGAACTCCGGAAACCGTTTATAATTCGAGTGCCTTGACTTTCATGGTGGTGAATGAGTCTTTGTGATACCGGCCCGCCGAATCAAAATGCCATTCCCACCGGCGTATCCGGCTGTATTGTCCTGGCAGGGGAACATAAAGGAGTCCGCGTACACGCTTACTTCCTGTTTTCCTGTTGATAATTATTTCTTCGCAATCGGTGATCAAACAGCTGTTGCCCGGAGGCAATGCTTTGAGGTGGACATCCTGTATCCTCCGGCTTAACCTGTCAAGCTCCTCCCGGCTGTAGATGCCGAAACGCTCGAGATACTCCGTGACCAGGGCATTCAACTGACTCAGGATGTTGAGCGAAATGATATAAGCACCGGTGCCGGCAAAAGGGGCATTTACCGGAATCTCATCGACGGGAGTTTTCCTTCGGTTCATTCTGTACTCCCTGGAAACTTCATAACATGCCTTTACTGCTCCCCCTGTGAGGTCAAGTTCTTCCAGAGTAAACACATGTTCTCTGGCCAGCCTGTGTTTTACCTGGGGCGGATGATGAATATCGGCCAGACGCACATTCCGGGCATGTTTTCTCAGATAATCCACCGGCAGGTCGAGAAGCCACCCACTGCCCAGTACCAGTATGTTCCGGGCCATCCTTTTCTTTAAGCACCCGGTGATAAAGGATTTGCTGTTTTCCAGGTGTTCGTTCCAGAGATCCTTTTCCCGCAGATACCGGTTTATGATGCCCTGTTGGTCTGAAAGAACCTTCATTTTGCGCAGGATGCGCGCATCCGCTCTTATATCCCGGTCCTCCCTGCTCATGATGACTGGTTGTTCCGAAAACGCTTCAGGTCCGCATAGGTCTTTTTCATTTTTTTCCGGGTGTGTTCAAGCAGATCGGCAGGGGGCATATCACGGAAAAAGGAATAGGGTATGGGGGTCATGACTGATACGTAGATGGTTTGCTTTTTTTTCATCACGGGAAATTTCCCCGACATGGCCCCTCCTGTTCCCTCCAGAACAATGGGAAGCAAGGGGACACGGTTCTGCAGGGCCATCCTGAATGCGCCTTCCTTAAAATTTCCCAATCCGCCTGCCGGCCGCCTTGTCCCTTCGGGAAACATCAGCAGGGCACTGCCCCGTTCCAGATGCATGGCTGCAGAACGAAGCAGTCTGTGGTAGCTTTCCGGTTTCTTTCTGTCCACTTCAAGATACCGGTTCATTCTCATCAGCCATCCGATCAGGGGCAGGCGGAAAATCCCTTTTTTGGACACAAATTTGAAGTTCAGGAAAAGATTGTACAGGACCAGAATATCCAGCATGGACTGGTGGTTGCAAACCATAATGCAGGGACCGGCGGCTTTTGCGTTTTCCCTGCCCAGGATCCTGACACGCCATAAAGGATTCAGCCATATATAGACAGAACCCCAGAAACTTGAATATGTATGCAAAATATACAAGCGCCTGTCAAACAGGAAAGTAAACAGCCATATGACGAAAGCAACGGCAAAAAAGAAAATACAGCTGGTCACAAAAAACAACCAGTACATCAAAGAAAAAATCCATGCGGCAAGCTTTTTCATAACTGCAACCGGTTTCTTTCAAATCTACAAAGTTTTTGCCGTCATTCACCGGATTCGCCGGTCAGTGTTCACAGACTTTCAGAACAATGCCCGGATGAATCGGTCAACGGACAGTGAACCGCCGGATGTCTGGTCAAAGACCGGTTTAAGCTTTTTTCTGATCCGCCGGACCTCATGGGCACTGCCTGTCATGATCCGGATGATCTGTCCGGCAGCACGGTCATCCAGAAGGTCGCCCGTGATCTCCATCCGCCCGATATACCCTTTTTGAACCAGCAGACGGGTATTCAGTCTTTTCCCTTCCTGTTTGATCTCTCTTTTCAGCTCATAATCAGGGGAATAGCCAAAATTCCACTTCCATGTTGAATATTTTTCCCTTTCCAATGCATGAATGGCCTCAGATTCTTCCGGTTTGAGAGTATATGGTTGTGCTTCCCGGTATGTCTTCATGATATGATCCAGGATCATCCTGGCAAAATCATCCATGTTCATATGCTTCCCCAGGTGTTCGGTTATGTTGGTAACCTGACTCCGGACAGACTGCACCGCGCGGTCCAGATATTCAGAAGGTCCTGTACGCAGACTCGTGGTCAGGTCTTCCAGGGATGATTCAAACAACAGGGTCCCGTGATGCATGACCCGGTTTTTGAATACATGCTCCGCATTGCCTGAGATCTTCCTGCCGTAAAGGGTCAGATTGTTTTTCCCTTCGAACCGGGCCGGCAGGCCAAGTGACCACAGAACTTCCAGGATCGGTTGAGTAAACATCCTGAAATTGATCATTTTTCCTTTTTTCCCGTTCCGGATAAAGGTAAAATTCAAATTTCCCCTGTCATGGTAAACGGCTCCCCCTCCCGACAATCTTCTTGCGATTGTAACCTGCTTGTCCATGATGTATTCCAGGTTGATCTCGGCCAGTGTATTCTGATGCTTTCCGACAACGATGCAGGGATCATTTCTATACAATATAAAATATTCCTTATCGGACTGTTTCAGCAGATATTCCTCCATTGCCAGATTGAAACAGGGATCGGTCCGTTTGTTGATGAAACAATGCATGATGATTCTAATTTACCGGACAGGGTGACCGGTTCCTGTCCACCAGTTTGCTCCTGATACATATTTTCCGGTCGCCTGAACCATCAACCGGTAAAAACCATATCCCATCAGGAAACCCCATAAGGCACCTCCCAGTACATCCCCCGGGTAGTGGACGCCGAGATAGATCCGGCTGTAAGCGACAAGTACGGCCCAGGCAAAGACCGTCCAGGAGAACCAGGGTTTCCTGAAAAGCCGGGAAAGAAACACAGCTGCAGCAAAAACATTGGATGCATGGGAAGAAATGAATCCATACAACCCTCCGCAATGGTCCTCTACCAGGTGTACTGTCCGGACCATCTCATTTTCATGGCAGGGCCGGAGCCGCTGGAAAACATTTTTGAACAAATGAACCGATGTCTGGTCACTCAGGGCTATCAGGAAAATCAGCACCGGGAGTATCAACAGGGTCTTTTTCCTGTACCGTTTGAACATCCAAAAAAGGATGAACAGATATAACGGCCACCAGGAGAATCTCCCGCTGACCCACTGCATGGGCTGATCCATCCAGGATATATGGAATCCGTTCAGTAACAGGAATAATTCACGGTCAATATTCAGCAATGCTTCAAGCATTTTCGTCCTTTTTATTCAGCTGTCCCCAGAGCATATCCTTCAATTCTCCCACTCCGTATTTTGAGAACGAGGATATCAGGCGGCAGGGAACCTCCGGAAGCTCGTCCATGATCTCGTCCATGAGTTCCCCGTCCAGCAGATCGGACTTGGTCACGGCCAGTAATCTGCGCTTGTCCAGCAGCCCGGGATTATATTTTTTCAATTCATTCAGAAGAATATTGTATTCCTGCCTGATGTTACCGGTATCACAGGGCACCAGGAACAAAAGGACAGGGTTCCGTTCTATGTGCCTCAGAAACCTGAGACCCAGCCCTTTCCCCTCGCTTGCTCCTTCGATGATCCCGGGAATGTCAGCCATCACGAAAGACCTGCTGTTGCGATAAGGGACAATGCCCAGATTGGGTGTAAGGGTGGTAAACGGATAATCTGATATTTTGGGTCTGGCAGCCGACATAACCGACAGAAGGGTGGACTTGCCGGCATTGGGAAAACCCACAAGGCCCACATCCGCAAGGATCTTCAATTCCAGTATGTTCCAGCCTTCCGATCCCTGTTCACCGGGTTGGGCATATTTGGGGGTTTGGCGGGTCGGTGATCTGAAATGATAATTCCCGAGTCCGCCCCGCCCCCCTTTCCTCAACAACTTTTCTTCGCCATCCCCGGTGATCTCAAACAGTATTTTTTCGCTTCCGGCATCTTTCGCGATCGTACCCAGGGGTACTTCAATCACCGCATCCCTGCCGGAAGCGCCCGTCTTCAGGGATGCCGCACCCGGTTTGCCATTTTCCGCGAAAACATGTTTTTTATATTTCAAATGCAAAAGGGTCCAGAGCTGCCGGTTCCCCCGCAACACCACATCCCCGCCACGACCTCCGTCACCTCCGTCAGGTCCTCCTTTTGGTTTGTATTTTTCCCGGTGCAGATGAGCGGATCCTGCCCCGCCGTTGCCTGAACGGGTAAAGACTTTCACATAATCGACAAAATTCGATCCTTCCATGGCTACCGGTAGGAATCGATCACCCGGACCAGCCTTTCAAAAATCTCTTCAATTGAACCGGTTCCGTTCACAGATTCAAATTTCCCGGCTTTCCGGTAATAATCCATGACCGGCGATGTCTGTTCATGATAAACCCGGATCCTGTTTTCGATCACTTCCAGGTTGTCATCTGACCGTCCTGATTCCTTGCCCCTTTTCAGTAAGCGCTTGATCAGCTCTTCACGTTCAACGTCCAGGGATATCATAACAGACACGGCGGTATCGCGTTCCTCAAGCAACCGGTCAAGCGACCTTGCCTGGTCCGCAGTCCTGGGAAATCCGTCAAAAATAAAGCCCGGCGCATCAGTCGCCTGGTCAAGCTGGTTCCGGATCATCCCGATCACGATCTCATCCGGGACAAGCTTTCCCTGGTCCACGATCCTGGCAGCTTTCCTGCCAAGGGGTGTGTCACCGGAAATTTCACTCCTCAGGAGGTCTCCGGTGGAAAGATGCACCAATCCGTATTGATCAATGATCTTTTCGGACTGGGTTCCCTTTCCGGATCCCGGAGGACCAAACATTACGATATTCAGCATGGTATAATATTTAGTTTTTTTTGGAGCTGACAAAGTTAGGAAAATATGCTATTTCCGGCTCTATGCAAGCATATAAATATCCGGGAGTCCGCGCCCGTAACCCCGGTAGTCCAGTCCGTAACCGATCACAAACCCCCCGGGTATCTCCATTCCGGTGTAATCCGGACGAACCTTCCCACGGAAAGCATCCGGCTTGAAAAGGAGGGTCACCGTGGTAATCTTTTCCGGATTTTTCCGTTCCAGTATACCGTTAATGGTTTCCAGGGTCAATCCGGTATCCACGATATCCTCCAGCACCACCACGGTCTTTCCTCGTATATCCTCTTCCAGTCCGATCAGTTCCTGCACATCCCCGGAACTTTTTCCCCCGCTGTAGGACGCGAGTTTTACAAAAGAAACCCTTGCCATGAAGGGCATCCTCCTGATCAGATCCGATGCGAAAACAAAAGCCCCGTTCAGCACCCCGATGAAAATCACTTCGTTTTTTTCATGCTGCTGGCAAATCCTTCCGGCAAGTCGTTCCACACAGGCGGATATTTCGCCTGATTTTATCATAAGACGGAATTCCTTGTCAAAAATCCTGACGGCATTCATGAAATAATCATTTGATTTCTTATTTTGTACGAAAATACAATAAACTGCTGATTTTTCAGCAAGTTGCCCATTAACTGTCAAACCCCCATCACCGATCCGGTATCAAGCTACCGGTTGAAGACAAAAGAGGGTTCGCCGGCCAGGCAGGTGGACAGCCTGCGGGAGGCCGGCAATAAAAGAACAAAGCGTTAGAACTGACATTATAAAGTGCTAAATATTAAATATTTAACGTAAATATATTTCTCGTGAAACCCAGCATCGGAATCGTTATGGGCAGCACATCCGACCTTCCGGTCATGGAAAAAGCTGCAGAGATCCTGAACGAATTTGAAATCCCCTTTGAGATGAATGCTTTGTCGGCGCACAGGACGCCGGAACAAACCATCGAATATGCACGTGAAGCGGACAAACGGGGGATCCGGGTAATCATCGCCGGAGCGGGAGGTGCGGCTCACCTGCCGGGGATCATCGCGGCCATTACCCCGCTTCCCGTAATCGGGGTTCCGGTCAAGGCTTCCATTTCCCTTGACGGATGGGATTCCATACTATCCATTTTGCAAATGCCACCCGGCATACCGGTGGCAACCGTCTCACTGAACGGGGCCGGGAATGCAGCGATCCTGGCTGCCCAGATCCTGGCTGCCGGGGACAGGAAGATTTTGGAAAAAGTAAAGGCGTTCAAAAAGAACCTGTCCGGTAAAATCGTGCAGGCCAACAAAGAACTGAAAAAAATTGAATTCCCCTTTAAGGCAAACTGATATTGCAACAGGCTAATAATAAGATGTTTAAATAAAATATTCTCGGTGAAACCCCCGTTGCTGATCATAACCGCCTTACTGCTGGATTGTGTCGTTTCATCGGGAGCCAACGACAATCATCCCGTGGGGGCAAGGGCCTCTGCCCTGGCCAACGCAACCGTGATGCATGCCGGGATCTGGTCGGTTCATCATAACCAGGCCGGTCTCGGGATCTACAACCGGATGGCCATCGGTTTTCATCACGAGAACATGTTCGTGGTTCCCGAATACAACCTGCATTCACTCGCATTCACCCTGCCTGCCGCCGGAGGTGTATTCGGACTCAATTATACCTATTTCGGATACCGGCTGTACAACGAAAGCAAAATCGGGATCGGTTTCGGCAAAAAATTGAATGAGGTTTTTTCTGCAGGCATCCAGCTGAATTATTTCAACACATATATTGCGGATGAAACAGGAAATACAGGAACCATTGCCGTGGAAGGAGGACTGATCGCGAAACCAGCTGAGGATTTTTTCATCGGTGTCCACATTTTCAATCCAACCGGGGCCAGACTTTCCAACATACATGAAAACGAACAAATCCCTACCATCATGAGGGGCGGACTCTCCTATATGTTCTTTGAAAAACTGATCCTTTCCGTGGAAACGGAAAAAGACCTGGAAAATCCGGCTGTTTTCAGATCAGGCATTGAGTACCGGATCATTGAGAATCTGTATCTGCGGACCGGTGTCTCCACAAACCCTGTGAGAAATACTTTCGGGATAGGCATCAATATCCGCAGGGTCAGTGCAGATGTTGCTTTTACCCATCATCAGATCCTGGGTTTCACCCCTCATTTTTCATTTCAGCTCGCTTTTCAATAACCTTCGGCCATGCATTTCCCCGGATCCCTTTGTTCTGCCGGCCAGCCGGTTCAAAAAATACTGAAATGTTTTCTGCCCGCCCTGTTTTTCCTGATGCCTGGATTTCACAGGGCTCTTGGCCAGAACCGTGATCAAAACCGGAGCCTGGTCATCGAGGAGTATGCTGAAAAAATATTTGAATCCACCGGTGACGAGACCGATCTGAATACCCTGTTCGCCGATCTCAACCGTTTCCTTGAAGATCCACTGAACCTGAACGCGGCAACCCGGGATGAACTGGAAAAATTACAGGTGCTGACCGATTTTCAGGTGAGCAGTCTGCATACCTACATTGAAACCAACGGTCCCCTGGAAACCATTTATGAATTACCCCTGGTTTACGGATTTACGGAAGAAATCGCCCGGCTGATCAGTCCGTTTGTCACTGTTCAATCCGTCCCTTCTTCAGTACGGGACCTGAAATTTTCCGGTTGGCGGCGGCACGGCAGGCATTCACTGATCCTGAGATCAAAAAGGGTCCTGGAGCAACAGGAAGGATATACATCCCCGGGAGACACGGCAGGGATTCCCGACCCCAACAGCCGGTACCCGGGGAATCCCTGGAGATATTATGCCCGCTACAAATACGCCATGGGTAGCAGGATCAGGGCAGGGTTCATTGCCGAAAAGGATCCCGGTGAAGAATTCTTTGCCGGAACCAGCAAAACCGGATTTGATTTTTATTCGGGGCACATCGCCGTAACAGGTCCGGGCACAATAAAAAATGCCATTCTTGGAGATTATCAACTGAGACTGGGGCAGGGCCTGAATTTCTGGTCGGGCCTTTCTTTCGGAAAATCACCCTACGCCGTTTCCATACGAAAAAAGGCCACGGGCATTATTCCCTACGCCTCCACCAATGAAAACCGTTTCCTCAGGGGCATTGCCACCACACTGGCATTCAACCGTTTTGAATTATCCACTTTCTTTTCGCACAAAAAAGTGGATGGCAATATTGTCAAATACGATTCGGCGAACAACAAACCCGTGGTATTTTCAGCCTTTCAGGAAACCGGCATGCACAGGATCCCCCGTGAAATTGAGGATGAAAAATCCGTTCCGGAAACCATCGGAGGCGGCCATTTCAGATACAATTCCGAAAAGCTGGAAATCGGATTCACCGCTGTGCATTATTTTTTCGGCGCTGAACTCAAACGGGATGATACTCCGTGGAATCAATACCGGTTCAGCGGAACCTCCAACACAAATTTCGGCATCGATTACCATCTGATGACAGGCAGGGTATCCATGTTCGGGGAAGCGGCCATGAGCATAAACCGTGGGAAAGCCCTGCTTAATGGCATCAATTTCGATCCTTTTCCAATGATACGGCTGGCCTTGCTGCACAGATGGTATCAGAAGAATCACCAGGCCCTTTACGCAGACGCGTTCGGGGAAGATCAAAATGCGGTCAATGAGAACGGTTTCTATCTGGGAACGTCCCTGGAACCTTTTAAAAACTGGATGATCTCGGGATATTTCGACGTTTTTTCATTTCCATGGGTACGATATAATACCAGTGGCCCTTCCCATGGCCATGATCATTTTTTCGAATGCAAATATCTGGCCGGTGATGACCTCACCATGTACATTCGTTACAGGATGCGAATGCGCGAAGAAGACGCACAAACCGCGCAACCCGGGATCGCACCCACAGGCAAAAACAGGCTGTCCGGATTCCGGTATGATATTTCCTACAAAATATCTGAAAAATTCAGGTTCCGGAACAGGGTTGAAATCACTGCTTCGACAGATACCGACCACGGAAAATCATCGGGGTATTTACTGTACCATGATGCCACCGGGAATTTCGGGAATTTCCCCCTCAGGATGGCTTTCCGCATTGCAGTGTTCGACGTGGAAAATTATGCGGCCAGAATATATGCCTATGAACACGATGTGTTGTATGCTTTTTCGGTGCCGGCTTATTATGGAAGGGGCATTCGGACCTACCTGAACCTGCGCTACCCCCTTTCGGAAAAGATCGATCTCTGGATGAAATATGCCATGACCGCATACAATGACCGTGACCGCGTAGGCAGCGGCTTATCCGCCACAGAGGGAAACAAACGTTCCGACCTGACCCTGCAGTGCCGTTTCAGGTTCTGACCCTGTACAATATGTGCATGGCGGTGTGCCATATCAAAAAATCTGGTTATCTTTAATAAAGCCGATTAAACCCGTAACCATGCAAAAATCCAGATTTCTGAAACTGGGCAGGAAGTCCGGTCAGCCACCCGGCACCCTGTCCTATACCGGTGAAATCACCACGGGAAAACCTGTTTTTCGCCTTGTACAATATTCTCCGGAATTCTGTGAAGATTTTGAGCAGCTTCCGGTAATGCAATTGCTGGAAAAAACAGACATAAATGTCATTAACTGGATCAATCTCAGTAATCTTCAGAATCCGGAACTGGTTGAAAAAATCGGGAACCGGTTTGATCTTCACCCTCTTTTGCTGGAAGACATTCTGAACACGGAACAACAGCCCAAGGTGGAAGAATTCCGGAATTGTCTCTTCCTGATCATGAAAATGCTCCGGTACCAGTCCGTATCCCATGAGCTTACAATGAAGCACGTCGGACTTGTTCTCGGGGATCATTTTGTCATTTCCTTCCAGGAAGAATTGCAGGATGTATTTGAACCCATACGGGAAAGGATCATCAGAGGACATGGCAGGATGAGATCCCGGAAAGCCGATTATTTGTTTTACCTGCTGGTCGACCGCATCGTTGATGAATATCTGGTCATCCTCGATGAACTCAGCAACCAGGTCAATTCACTGGAATTTTTGCTGCAAAAGAATCCCAAAGAAGAACGAACGGAAGATATTTTTTCACTGAAAAAGATCATTTTGACGATGAACAAGCTGGTTGCCCCCCTGCAGAATGAAATGTGCAGGGTACAGACAGCCGAATTCGAACTGATCGAGGAACGGAATTACGCCCATTTCAATGACCTGAAAGATCATCTGTCACATGCGAATGCAGTTATACAACACTTCCTCGAACTGAATACCGGACTCATGGACCTGCAAAGGACCAACCAGGCAAACAAGATGAACAATATCATGATGACCCTGACCGTCATTGCCACCATTTTTATCCCATTGACTTTCATTGCCGGGATCTATGGAATGAACTTTGCCAACATGCCCGAATTGGAATGGAGATATGGTTATCCTGCGGTTTTGATCCTGATGGTTGTTATTGCGGTCATCATGCTCGTATATATGAAGATCAAAAAGTGGCTGTGAGCGGATTCAGTCGGTTTTGATATCCTTGATGTTCAATTGAAGTGTTTTTTTCCCCATGTATTCATTCTTTTCGATGGAATAGCAAATATCAAAACTTTTGCCCTGCCGTATTCGCTTGTATTGATGACCCTGCTGGAAGGCGATGGCAGGAAAAACCCGGAAAGGATCTTCTTCCTGGATGAGGTTCAGCTTCAAATGATTCCCGGTGCTGCCCACTTTTTTCCCTGTTCCGTTGTCAACAACATTTTCTGTCAGAAACACCGGAGCCATGTTCTCCGGACCAAAAGGCTCGAATTGTTTCAGGTTCTCAAAGAAAGTGGATGTGATCTCAGCCAGGCCGATTTCTGAATCAATCCCGACCACGGGAATGGTTTGCTCCGGGGCAATGGTTTCGGCGACCACCTGCTCAAATTTTTCCCTGAACTTCTGAACATTTTGAATATTCATGGTTAATCCGGCAGCATATTTATGTCCGCCGAAATTTTCCAGCAGAGCACTGCAGGAATCAATGGCAGAATACAGGTCAAATCCGAACACCGAACGGGCCGATCCCGTGGCCAGTCCGTTCGACTCGGTAAGGATCACCGTGGGGCGGTAGTAATAATCGATCAATCTTGAAGCCACAATGCCAATGACCCCTTTGTGCCAGTCCGGATGATACAGCACCGTTGTTCTGGATTCCCGGGCTTTCGGATCCCTTTGCAGGAATGCAAGAGCTTTCTGTGTTATGTCATTGTCAATATGCCGGCGTTCCCGGTTGTATGCATTGACTTTTTCACCGATCAGCAGGGCCTGATGTTCATCTTCCGCCACCAGCAGGCGAACGGAACTCCTGCCGGATTCTATCCTGCCTGCTGCATTGATCCGGGGCCCGATCCTGAAAATGATGTCCTCTATTCCGATTTTTTTCTTATCCATGCCGGCCAGTTGAATGATGATCCTCAATCCGGTCCGGGGATCATCATTCAGCTGTCTGAGTCCGTAATATGCCAAAACCCTGTTTTCAGCGATTATGGGCACAATATCCGAGGCAATGCTTACGGCAACCAGATCAAGACAGGGCACAATCTCATCAAAGGGCACTTCGTTCCTGAGGGCAAACGCATGGATCAGCTTGAAACCGACCCCGCAACCGGAGAGTTCCTTGAACGGGTAATCGCATCCGGGGCGTTTGGGATCAAGCACGGCCACTGCATCCGGAATACGGTTCCCTGGGGTGTGGTGATCACATATGATGAAGTCAATGCCTTTTCCGCCGGCATAAGCCACTTTATCCACCGCTTTGATACCGCAATCCAGTGCAATGATCAATGAATATCCGTGCTGCTCTGCATAATCGATGCCTTTGTATGATATTCCGTAACCTTCCGAATATCTCTCGGGGATATAAAAATCAAGGTTTCCGGAGAAATTCTTAAAAAACGTGTATAAAAGGGCCACCGAAGTGGTTCCGTCCACATCATAGTCACCGTAGATCAGGATCTTTTCTTCATTTTGAATGGCTTTTTCGATCCGTTCCACGGCCATGTCCATGTCCCTCATCAAAAACGGATCATGCAAAGCCGCCAGGTCCGGACTGAAAAACTTCCTTGCTTCCTCATATGTGGATATTCTTCTCTGTATCAGCAAATTTACCAATTGCCAGTCAATTTTCAACTGCTTCTGCAATGCTTCGATCTCACCGGGAGATGCCTGTGTCTTCAATATCCAATGTTTTTCGGGCACCATAAACATTTAGTTTTTCCATTCAATGGCGAACACCTCCGCCATTATCTGCTTCAGTCTGTTTTTTACCTGTTCTTTTCCGGGATGTCTTCCCAGTTCTTTTTTCATGGATGTAATATTCCTGCCGGTAAATCCGCAGGGATTGATATAATTGAAATACCTGAGATCCGGTGCTACGTTCAATGCAAAACCGTGCATGGTCACCGAACGGCTTATCCTCACTCCAATGGCACATATTTTCCTGCCGGAACCAGTATCTTCCGGATCTATCCACACACCGGTGGCCCCTTCCTTTCTGCCGGCAACAATTCCATAGTTCTGAAGCAACCGGATCACCGACTCCTCCAGGCGGTTAATGTAATCCCTTGCTCCCATACCGAATTCATCCAGGTCGATCACCGGATATCCCACGATCTGCCCCGGGCCATGGTAGGTTATGTCTCCCCCCCGGTTGATCCTGTACAGCTCCGCCCCGATCTTTTTCAGGTGGTCGGTGTCCACCAGCAGGTTGCCTTCCTGTCCGCTCTTGCCCAGTGTATATACATGCGGATGCTCACAAAAAAAAACAACCTGGTGGTCTTCAGACAGGTTGTTTTTCCCCAGTTTCCTTCGAATGACCGCTTCAAGGGTTTTTTCCTGCATATCCCAGGCTTGCTTATAACCGACCAGCCCCAGGTCACGGAAACGAATGGTTTTCATCATTGCCTTACGTGTTTTTCGGCATGAAAAGATGACCTCACCAGGGGTGCACTTTCAACCGCCCAAAATCCTTTTTCCAGGGCCATGTTTTTATAACGATCAAAGACGCGTGGTTCCGGGTATTCGATAACCGGATAATGCTTTTCGGAAGGCCTGAGATACTGCCCCATGGTAAGCACACTGCAACCCACCCCGATCAGGTCATCCATCGTCCTGAGCACCTCCTTTTCCGTTTCTCCCAGTCCGAGCATGATCCCTGATTTGGCGGCGAATCCGCGAAGGGCAATGAATTCCAGCACCCTGAGGCTTCTCCGGTAATTTGCTGCACTGCGCACCACGGGGGTCAGGCGCTCCACCGTTTCCAGGTTATGGGAAATAACTTCCGGTTTGCATGCTGTTATCTGCTGCAGGGATTCCTGATTTCCCCTGAAGTCGGGGATCAGCACTTCCATGGTGGTGCCCGGATTTTGTTTCCTGATTTCCCCAATGGTCTTCACCCAGTGACCGGCTCCCCCGTCTTCCAGATCATCGCGGTCCACAGAAGTAATGACGCAATGTTTCAATTTCATGAGTCTGACCGATTCCCCCACCCGGAAAGGTTCATCCGGATCCGGTTGACCCGGTTTTCCCGTCCGCACCCCGCAAAACCTGCAGGATCTCGTACAAATGTCGCCCAGGATCATGAATGTGGCCGTCCCTCTGCTCCAGCAATCACCGATATTAGGGCAGCGACCGCTCATGCATATGGTGTGCAGATGATGGGTTTCCACTACTCTTTTCACAGCGGCATATTGTCCTCCCCCCGGCATTTTCACCTTCAGCCAACGTGCCAATCTTTGAACGTCTGTCTTGTGATGCATATCATGCAAATTTAATTGAAAAATCCTCAAAAAACTCAATTTTGACAATCCATACTGCAGGGGGTACCGAAAACCATGAACAACACCGGATTTTTTTCTTAATTGACTATCTTTGCAATAATTCCAATCGAGCGATCATGGCCAGTCATCCGCAACTGAGTGAACAGGAACAAATCAGACGGAATATGCTCAGGGAGATCATCCGCATGGGCATCGATCCCTATCCGGCAGAAACCTACCCGGTCAATGCCGCCACCTCCGATGTCCTGGATAATTTTGATTCCTGGGCAGAGAATAAACGCCAGACAAGCATTGCAGGCAGGATCATATCCAGAAGGATCATGGGGAATGCTTCTTTTGCAGAAATTCAGGATGAACAGGGCAGGATACAGATTTATGTACGCCGTGACGACCTTTGCCCCGGAGAAGATAAGTCCTATTACAATGTTTTTTTCAAGAAATTACTGGATATGGGAGACATCATCGGTATCCGGGGCTTTGTATTTAAAACCCGTTTGGGAGAGATCACCGTCCATGTGCAAAAACTGACCCTGCTCTGCAAATCCCTTCGTCCGTTACCGGTAGTCAAGGAAAAAGAGGGCAAAACATGGGATGCGGTTACCGATCCCGAAATCCGGTACCGGCAAAGGTACATTGACCTGATCGTAAACCCGGAGATCAGGCAGTTGTTTGTCAAAAGGACCCGGATTATCCAATCCATGAGGGACTTTTTGAACCGCCGGGGATACCTTGAAGTGGAGACTCCCATACTTCAGCCCATATACGGAGGGGCCGCAGCCAGGCCTTTTACAACCTATCACAACACATTGGACCAGAAACTGTATCTCCGCATTGCCAATGAACTCTATCTGAAACGGCTGATCGTGGGCGGATTTCAGGGTGTATTTGAATTTGCAAAGGATTTTCGCAATGAGGGGATGGACCGTTTTCACAACCCCGAATTCACCCAGGTCGAATTGTATGTGGCATACAGGGATTATCTCTGGATGATGGATCTGGTCGAGGAGATGATCGAGAAAGTTGTCATGGACCTTTTCGGAAAAACCAGCATACAGGCAGGTGACCACCTGATCAATTTTCAACGTCCATGGAAAAGACTGACCATGTCCGGTGCCATTCAGGAATATACCGGATATGATATTTCCGCAATGGGGGAAAAAGAATTGTTCCGGCTGTCCCGGGAACTGGATATTGAAACGGAAGATTCAATGGGCAAGGGCAAGCTGATCGACGAAATATTCGGCAAAAAGGTCGAGGGCCGGCTGATCCAGCCAACCTTCATCATGGATTATCCTGTGGAGATGTCTCCCCTGGCCAAGAAACACCGTTCGAAACCCGGTCTTGCGGAAAGGTTCGAAGCCATATGCAACGGAAAAGAAATCGCCAATGCCTTTTCTGAACTCAATGATCCCCTTGATCAGCGTGAAAGGCTTGAGGAACAAGTCCTGCTGGGGAAAAGAGGGGACCAGGAAGCCATGGCCCTGGACGAGGATTTTCTCAGGGCCCTGGAACACGGGATGCCTCCCGCGGCCGGTCTCGGCATCGGGATTGACCGGCTGGTCATGATCCTGACCAACTCACGGTCCATCCAGGAAGTGATCTTTTTCCCCCAGATGAAGCAAACGGGAAGCGGCCGGGAACAAGCCGACAACACCGGAAAATACACAGAAATGGGAATCCCCGAAAAATGGGTGGAACCTCTGCAAAAGCTCGGGTATACCACCATTGAAAAGCTGAAAAAGGTGGAAAGACCCGGGAAACTTCATCAGGAAATGATGGGATACCGGAAAAAAAACAGCCTGGATATTGAAACCGTGTCCGTCGATCAGGTCGCCGGATGGATCCGGTAGAATCAAAATATATTACCTAACCAAAACATATACATCATGAGACACTTATTTGGCCTCATTCTCGGAATTATGCTGGTTGCGGGTTCATATTCCTGCAAGGAATCTGAAATGGTTCAGTTATTCAATGGAAACGACCTGGATAACTGGACCATGTACGTCGCCGACTCTGCTGTAGATCCCGGGGATGTTTTCTATGTTGAAAACGGACTTCTGAAAGTAAAGGGTGTCCCCAACGGCTATGTCCGTACGAAGGAGTCCTACAGTGATTATCTGCTCCATGTGGAATGGAGATGGGTGGAAGAGCCCAAAAACTCAGGAGTCCTTTTGCATATCCAGGGGGAGGATCGCCTGTGGCCTTTGTGCATCGAAGCCCAGTTAATGCACGGGAATGCCGGAGATCTTGTGCTGATCAGCGAAGGCAGTGGCATAACCGTAAATGATACAACCCATCTGATCGAAGAAGGGGAAGGACAATTTGAGTCCATTTCAAAATTCAGGGAGAGTTCGGAAAAGCCGGCAGGCAGGTGGAATGTCTATGAAATAAAATGCAGTGGGGACCTCATCGAGCTGAAAGTCAACGGAGCACTTCAAAACCGCGGCCATGATGCCACCCTGAGGAAAGGGAAAATAGGGATTCAATCCGAAGGAGGCCCCATGGAGTTCAGGAACATATTTCTGGAAAAGATCCCGGCAAAGGAGGGGTCCTGAGATTCAAACAAATTGCCTGAGAAATCTTTCGGCCTGCAACAAGGATTCCTGCCGCCTTTGAAGTGAACCTTCATACGCCCGGTCTTCGACTTCAACACATACCGGACCGTCATATCCCGTGTCGGAAAGGACGGAAAAGAATTTTCCCCAGTCCACCTCTCCGAGTCCGGGCAGCTTGGGCGTATGCCAGAAATTCGGAGGGGTCATGATCCCCATCTGGTCCAGTTTATGACGGTCGATGCGGACATCCTTGGCATGGATGTGGAAAAGCTTGCCGGAAAACTGCCGGAGAGGGGCAAGATAATCCATATGCTGCCAGATCATGTGTGAGGGATCGTAATTGAGTCCGAAATGATCGCTTGGGATGGCTTCGAACATTCTTTCCCACAACCGGGGAGAGTGTCCCAGATTCTTGCCCCCGGGCCATTCGTCCCAGGTAAAGATCATGGGGCAGTTTTCAATGCCCACCTTTACATCGTGCTCTTCGGCGGTCCCGATGATGTCTTTCCATACTTCAAGGAACCCCGGCCAGTTCTCTTCAACATTTCTTGTACGGTCCCTTCCGATGAAAGTATTCACTACCGGAACATTCATCAGGGAAGCGGCCCTGATCAGTTTTTTGAAATGATCAATGAAGGTTCCGGCCATTTTCCTGTCAGGTGCCAGAAAATTGGGATAGTAACCGAGTCCGCTTATGTTTATCCCGTATTCGGAGAAACGCGCCAGGACCTCATCGGCACGGTTTTTGGTGAAATCCGTTACGTCAATATGAGTGATGCCTGCATATCGCCTTTCGGCTTTTCCCTTCGGCCAGCACATCACCTCGATACAGGAGTAACCCGTATCTTCGGATGCAAATTCAAGGACCTCTTCAAGTTCAAGGTCCGGAAAGATGGCTGTCATAAAACCCAGTTCCACAATGTTCCGTTTTTTAATTCATCAATAAAAATAGAAAAAATATTTTACTAAATTTGGCGGATCGGATCAATCAATAAATCTTACTGATTTTCAAATAATTAATTATTCATTCGTTATGGCAGGACTATCATTGAGCATTGAGCATGTATTCTCCTTTGTCCCGGAAGCAACCATCTTTGGCTACGAGGAGGAAATCAGGGGGCACCTGAAAGCCCTGCACCATAAAACAGGATCGGGCAGCGAATTTACCGGCTGGCTCGATCTTCCGTCCCGCACAGGAGAAGATCACATCGGGGAGATTGAAGACACCGCGGCAAAACTCAGGGAAATGTCAGAGTATATCGTTGTGGTGGGTATTGGCGGATCGTACCTGGGTGCAAAGGCAACCATCGAGGCGCTCAGTCACAATTTCAGGACCCTGAAAGAAAAACCGGAACTGCCTGAGATCCTTTTTACCGGAAACAATATCGGGGAGGATTATCTGAACGACCTGCTGGATATCCTGGAAGACAAAGATTATTCACTGATTGTCATATCAAAATCGGGAACCACCACCGAACCGGCAATTGCTTTCCGTGTATTGCGAAACCACCTGGAAAAAACAAAAGGCGTTGACGAAGCAAGAAAAAGAATCGTGGCCGTAACCGGCCGCGACAAGGGTGCCCTCAGGAGATTGTCAGATGACGAAGGCTATCAGTCATTCATCATCCCCGATGATGTTGGGGGCCGTTATTCGGTGTTAACTCCGGTGGGACTGCTGCCCATTGCATGTGCCGGTATCAACATCCGGGCATTTATTGCCGGGGCACGCGTCATGGAAAAAGAAACCGGTCTGGACATTCCTTTTCGCAGCAATCATTCGGCACTTTACGCGGCTGCACGCAATGCCCTTTACAGAAAAGGGAAAACCACGGAGATCCTGGCCAATTACAACCGGAAGCTTGTGTGGTTGTCTGAATGGTGGAAACAATTGTACGGAGAAAGTGAAGGAAAGGAAAACAAGGGCATCTTTCCCGCCAGCGTCAATTTCACCGCCGATCTTCATTCCATGGGGCAATATATTCAACAAGGCGAAAGAAATCTCTTTGAGATCGTCATTTCGGTCAGAGAACCGATTCATACCCTTCGCATACCAAAGGACAAGGACAACCTGGACCAGCTCAATTACCTGGCCGGGAAAAGGATCGATGAAGTAAACAAAATGGCTGAACTCGGCACCCTGATTGCCCATGTCGACGGAGGTGTTCCCAATATCCGGATCGAAATTCCCAGGATCGATGAACATGCCCTGGGTGAACTGATGTATTTCTTTGAAAAAGCCTGTGGCATCAGCGGATATATCCTGGGCATCAATCCGTTCAACCAGCCGGGAGTCGAAGCATACAAAAAGAACATGTTCGCGCTTCTTGAAAAGCCGGGATCTGAAGAAGAAACCCGCAGGATCCGGGAAAGGTTGAAAAATTTCAGATGAATTTTTCGATCAATTCCTGCAGTCCGGGACTCCCGGTTTCCTGCAATTGATAATGTACCCTCACCGATGGCTTCCTGATCCTGATGACCCTGTTCAGGTCGATGGGTGTTCCGATCACCACCGAATCACATTCGGTCCGGTTGATGGTTTCTTCCAGATCATTGAGTTGTTGCCTTCCATATCCCATGGCCGGCAGCAATGTCCCGATCTCCGGATAGGTCCTGTAAGTTTCCTTTAACCGCCCCACCACATAGGGCCTCGGGTCTACCAGTTCACTGGCTCCGTACTTCCTGGCAGCCAGAACGCCTGCGCCGATTTTCATTTCACCGTGTGTCAGGGTGGGACCATCTTCGATGACCAGCACCTTCTTGCCCCGGATCACCGATTGGTCATCCACAGAAATGGGAGACGCAGCATCGACCACCACGGCACCCGGGTTGACTTTTCCGATATTGTTCTTCAGTATCCGGATATCCTCCCGGCGGGCACTGTCGGTCTTGTTGATCACCACCACATCGGCCAGTCTCAAAGTCACCTCTCCCGGATAATACGTCAGCTCATGACCTGCCCTGTGCGGGTCGGTCACCGTAATCATGAGATCGGGCTTGAGAAAAGGGAAATCATTGTTGCCCCCATCCCAGACTATCATATCACATCCTTTGGGATCCTGCTCGGCTTCCCTGAGGATTGCGCTGTAATCAACGCCTGCATAAATGACATTGCCCCTCTCGATATGGGGTTCGTATTCTTCCATCTCCTCAATGGTGCAATGATGCTTTTCCAGGTCATCAAGATCCGCATACCGCTGAACTCTTTGTTTGACAAGGTCTCCGTACGGCATCGGATGGCGGATGGCCACCACCCTGTACCCTTTTTCCATCAGGATATCAATGATTTTCCGGGATGTCTGACTTTTCCCGCAACCGGTCCTTACTGCACCGACCGCAATGACCGGCTTGCTGCTACTGATCATGGTATCCTTCCAACCCGGCAGGATAAATCCGGAACCCGCCGCATTCACCAGGGCGGAAACCGACATTACTTTTTGATAGGGAACATCACTGTATGAGAAAATGCATTCATCCACGTCCAGATCCCGGATCAGCCGGGAAAGGTTTTCCTCAGCGTAAATGGGGATGCCCCGGGGATAGAGTCTGCCTGCAAGCTCAGGCGGATATTTCCTGCCTTCTATATCAGGTATCTGGGCAGCCGTAAAGGCAACAACCTCGTATTGCCCATGGTCCCTGAATAACTGGTTGAAATTATGAAAATCCCTCCCCGCGGCTCCCATGATGATCACTTTCTTTCTTTTTTCCTGGTCCATGGCCTGGCTGATTGATGAAAAATCAATCAAAGGTACATTTTACCGGGCAAATCCGGCTCCATGAAAATCATACTATACAGCATATTTCACAACATCATTTATGATATACATATACCGGCGAATTTTCCGTTGGTAAGTATAACCAGATTTTAATGACTACATAAAATGACCACATAATCGATGAATTTCCTGGCCCATATGTATTTATCAGGCGAATCAGAAGGGGTTCTGATCGGCAATTTCATCGGCGACTATGTCAAAGGCCGGGATTATGAAAAATATTCCCCTTCCATCCGGAAAGGGATCCTCCTGCACAGGAACATTGACTTTTTTACCGATTCACATTCCCTCACCCGGGCTTCCCGTGAATTGATCAGCGAAGAATACGGCAAGTATTCCGGCATTGTGGTCGACATTTTTTATGATCATTTTCTTGCCGCCGGCTGGGATCAATATTCAGATATGCCCCTGAAGAAATACACCCGGGAAAAATATAACATCCTGAATATCTATTATGATATCTTCCCCGGAGAAGTAAAGAATTTTTTTCCGTATTTCATCAGAAGCAACTGGCTGGAAGCATACGCAAATATAGAAGGGGTTCAGTCCGTTCTCAACCGGATGACTTACCGGACATCACTTCCGGATCATGTTGATTTTGCCATCACCAGCCTGAAAAACAATTACCTTTTGATCAAAGACCATTTTGCCCGCTTTTTCAGGGAAATAATGGATTACGTGGAATCGAAACACGAAATCAAGCTGATCGCCTGACCTGCCGGGATGCATCATCGGCTCTTTACATAAACAATGCCTTTCTGGAAACATCCAACCGCAGCAATATGAACAGCAAAATGGTAAAGGCCCAAAAAGAGGAACCCCCGTAACTGAAAAACGGCAGCGGTATGCCAATCACCGGAAATATCCCGATGGTCATACCGATGTTGACGGCAAAGTGAAAAAACAGAACAGAAATAACACCATATCCGTACAACCGGCTGAAATCGGACCGCTGCCTTTCGGCTATGAGGATCAGCCGGAGAAAAAGGATTACAAACAACAATACCACCAGGAAGGTCCCGGCAAAACCCCATTCTTCCCCTACTGTGCAGAAAATAAAGTCCGTGCTCTGCTCCGGCACAAAATCAAATTTTGTTTGTGTTCCCTGCAGATATCCTTTCCCCCAGAATCCGCCCGATCCGATGGCTATTTTGGACTGATTGACATTGTATCCCGTACCCAGCGGATCCGATTCTATTCCCAGCATAATACTGACACGGTTCTGCTGATGTTCACTCAGCACATTGGTAAACACATAGTCAACCGAAAAGGTCAATCCGATCGATGCCGCCGTAAACAAAAGGATCCATAAAGTTTTTTGCAGCCTGTGGCGAAACGCCAGGTACAAATAAACCAGGGCGGAAAAACCAAGTGCGAGCAGAATGGTTGCATAAAGCGAAATATCGACTCCGGGATAAAGGGACAGCAGCCACACGGCCCCCGCCGGTATTGCAAGAATGGCCAGAACCGCCATAACCTGACTGAATTTCCTGCTGACCAGCCAGAATGTGATGAGGGCGATGCCCAGAATGATGGCCAGAATGATCAATCTGTCCAGCAGGAGGCCCATCAGAAAGAAAGCTGCCATCAGGATCCCGGTCAGCAGGATCCAGGGGGAAAAACCTGCCCGGCAGATCACCAGAAGGAAGGAGACAAATACAAGCGCTGATCCCATATCTGGCTGGATCACGATCAGAGCGGCGGGCAGTAAAACAAACAGTGCGGTGATCACGGCCGACCGGAACGAATTGACCCTGACATTGTAGGAACTGAGATATTTTGCCAGAACCATGCTGGTCCCTATTTTGGCAAATTCCGCGGGCTGAAAATGAAAACTGCCCAGTTCAAACCAGGAGGTGGAACCATGGATCTCCCGGCCAAAAACAAGCACGGCGATCAGCAGCAGCAAGAGAAACGCATATATGGGATATGTAAAAAAAGCCAGGAATTTCCCGTCGATCAGGAATATCAGAAAAGCCATCACCATGGCAGCAATAATCCATATGGCCTGCCTGCCGTAGCGCTGGGAGGTGTCCAGAATGCCGGAGTGTTGTTCGTTATTATAGACCGCAGAATAGATATTCAACCAGCCAAGCAGGACCAGCAGTATGAACAGCACCACCGTCATCCAGTCAATATTGCTTACGATGTTTTCTTTCCGTATCATTCAGGATCGAATTCCGAATGTAATACATAGTCTTCCATATAGGGACGGGAAATGCTGTCAGTCAGATACTTTTCGATCATAAGACTGGCGATCGGAGCCGCCCAGGTATTTCCGAAGCCGCCGTTTTCCACATATACGGAAACCGCAATTTGCGGATCTTCCCGGGGAGCGAAAGCAATGAAGATGGAATGGTCCTCCCCATGGGGATTCTCTGCAGTACCGGTTTTTCCGCAAATGGCAATATTCCGGACTTTCGCCCTCCATGCCGTACTACCCCTGCCACCATTGACTGCCTGGTACATTCCCTCGACAACCGGCTCATAATAAGCCGTATCGATGGTTGTCCGTATGACTTCTGAAAAATACGGATCAATGGATGTTTCTCCCTGAATGGATTTTACCACATGGGGAATGAAATAATGCCCCCGGTTGGCTATTGTCGCTGACAAATTGGCCATTTGCAGGGGAGTGATCCCCAACTCTCCCTGTCCGATGGCCAGAGAGCGAATGGTGAGGAAATTCCAGTGTCCCTTGCCATAAATGTTGTCATAGGTCTCCTGTGTGGGAATCAATCCCGAAAGCTCATTGGTAAAATCAGTTTCAAGCTTCTGCCCGAGCCCGAAACTGAGAATGTGTTTCCGCCAATTGTTGAATGCTTCGGCAGGAGATCCGAATTCGGGGTCATTGATGATGTTCAGGAAAACATGACTGAAATATGCATTGCAACTGTTTTGGATAGCTCCCACAAAATCAAGTGGTGAATCATGATAATGACAACCAACCGTATATCCCTTGTAATGAAATCCCAGGTCACAATAATATTCCGTGGTGGTCCTGACCCTTCCTTCATGCAAGGCAATCAATCCGTTCACCACCTTGAATGTGGAACCCGGAGGATACTGTGCCATGACCGCCCGGTTGAACAATGGATTCAGGGTATCTTTCACCAGTTTCGTGTAATTGGGCGATCTTGCCCGTCCAACCAGCAACTCCGGCTGGTAATCGGGAGAACTTACCAGTGCCAGAACTTCCCCGGATGATGGCTCAATGGCTGCGATACTGCCTGCGAACCGGTCCATCAGTTTCTCACCGTACTTCTGAAGGCCGGCATCCAGCGTACATACAATATCCCTGCCTACCCTAACAGGTTTATCCAGCCTGCCGTCCTGGTATGATCCTTTGATCCGGTTGTGTACATCCACAAGATATACCCGGACCCCTTTTTTGCCCCGCAATATTATCTCATACGCCTGTTCAATTCCGCTGATCCCGATATAATCCCCCATTTTATAATATTGATCACGGGAAATAATCCCTTCATCCACTTCCCCCACATACCCCAGAACATGGGCTGCGATATTCGGAGGATATTTCCTCAGGGTTCGGGGCTGTACAAAAAACCCGGGGAATTTATACAGCTTTTCCTGAAGGACCGCGTATGTCTCCGAGGAAATCTGCTTCAGGAATATGGATGCCCTGAACCTTGAATAATCCCTTGCTTTTTTGATCTTTTCCCTGACCGCTTCTTTTGTGATGTTGAGGATCCCGCAGAAATCCGTGGTATCAAAGCCACTCAATTGGGAAGGGTTCATCATCAAATCATAAGCTGCAACATTGCATACGAGCAGATCCCTGTTCCTGTCAAAGATGAGCCCCCTTGCCGGATAAATGGTTATGGTCCTGCGGGTATTGCTGTCGGCAGAATATTTATAGGATGACTCCAGCACCTGAAGCTCCAGCAGGCGTATCAAAAGAACAGAGGCAGTGACCAGAATGATGCCCCCGATCAAATATTTTCTGTTCGAAAACTGCTTCATTTACTTTCTGAAAATGAAATACTGGCTGATAACAATCAGCAAACTTGAAAACAGCGTGCTCATGATCACCCGGACCAGGGTATGAAAAAAATCAGCCAGCCGGAAAACTTCCACATAAAACAAAAAAAAGTGATGGGCAAACACAAGGATCACGGTATATTTCAGAAACCAGGCAAAGCCGTAATGATATAAACGGGGGAATGAACCTGATTCGTATCCGTCCCTGGGTGCAATAAATTCCAGAATGGACGGACGCAAAAAGGCAATGAATACCGTTGCTGCTGCATGCATACCCGGGGTATGCATAAACAGGTCGATCATCAAACCCAGCAGGAAACCCGAGAGCAGTATGGTCCATCCGGGTGTTTCGAAAGGCAGGAGCAGAATGAACAGGATGTAAAAATAGGGATTGATGTAACCGCTCAGCTGGATATTGTTGAAGATCAATATCTGCAGAAATATCAAAAGGAAAAACCTGAATATGTTCCGGGAAAGTATCCTAACCATTATTCCTGATGTTTTCCAATTCCATTTGTTCTGCACGGGTGGTGTTCCCGATCACGTATACATAAACCAAATCCTTGAATCCTGTTGACAACTCCACCTCTATCTCATAAAAATTGCCCTCCCTGACACTGTAGCCGGCCACAGTGCCTATCATGATGCCTTCCGGGAAGATGGCTGAATAACCACTGGTGACCACCGTATCTCCGGTCTGCACATCTACATGATACGGTATTTCGGTCAGCAGTCCCCTCCGGTAACCGGTACCTGTCCAGGCAAGGGATCCGAAATAATCGTTCTTCTTGATTTTTGCGCTCAATCTGAAATTTCTGTTCAACAAGGAAATAACGGTTGAGAAATTCGGGGATACGGTGTAGACCACACCCACCACACCCCCGGTGCCGATCACGCCCATTTCCTCGGCAACTCCGTGTTTGCTTCCCTTATCAATGGTCAGGTAATTGTATTGCCTGGTCACAGAATTGTTGATGACCCTGGCAGACTGATAATAAAACTTCCTTCCGGCCGCGGTATCGGAAACAGGATACCCGGCAGCAGAAACAGACTCCTCAAGTTGGTCCACCCGGTTCCGTAGCCTGAGATTTTCACGGTACAGGGCTTCATTGAGCTTATACAATGAAAAATAATTACTGATCCTTCCCAGCCTTCGGTGAAGAAATCCGTCCACCGACCGGCTGAAATTCACAAAACCTGCTTTCTGAAACTGGTTGTGATTGAAAACCATTATAAAGGAAAGGGCCTCAAAGGCCAGAAACAACAGCAGGAAATGATAGCGAACAATGAGCCGTAACAAATTCCTCATATTTCAAATCTGACTATCTCATCAGGAATGAAAACTTATCCACATTCTTCAGAGCAATGCCTGTGCCCCTGGCCACGGCCTGAAGGGGATCCTCGACAAGATAAAAGGGAATGTTGATCTTGTCTGTCAAACGTTTGTCAAAACCCCGCAACAATGCGCCTCCGCCGGCCAAATGAATGCCCTTGCTTACGATGTCAGAATACAGTTCAGGGGGTGTTTGTTCAAGAACGGCCAGTATGGCTGTTTCAATTTTTGAAATGGATTTGTCCAGGCAATGGGCAATCTCCTGGTAAGATATCGGAATTTCAATGGGCATGGCGGTCATCAGGTTCGGACCCCGCACCATAAAATCCCCGGGGGGATCCTCAAGATCAGGCATGGTGGATCCAACAGCGAATTTGATTTCTTCTGCCGTTCTTTCACCGATCTTGATGTTGTGCTGGTGCCGCATATAGGACTGGATGTCCTTGGTAAAACCATCACCTGCGATGCGTATGGATTGATTGACCACAATGCCTCCCAGGGCGATTACCGCGATTTCTGTGGTACCTCCGCCGATATCAACCACCATGTTCCCTTCCGGCGCTTCCACATCAATACCGATCCCGATGGCTGCCGCCATGGGTTCATAGATCAGGTAAACGTCCCGCCCTCCGGCATGTTCAGAAGAATCTCTCACAGCCCTGATCTCAACCTCGGTGCTTCCCGACGGAATACAAACCACCATGCGCAGGGAGGGAGTAAAAAGGCGGCTTTTGCTGCTGATCATTTTGATCATCCCCCTGATCATCTGTTCCGCTGCATTGAAATCCGCGATCACCCCGTCTTTCAGGGGCCTGACAGTCTTTATGTTTTCATGCGTTTTCCCGTGCATCTGGCGGGCTTTCTCCCCGATGGCTATCAGTTTTTTGGTTGTCTGATCAATGGCCACGATTGAGGGTTCATTCACCACCACCTTGTCATGGTGAATGATGATCGTATTGGCAGTTCCCAGATCAATTGCAATCTCCTGAGTCAAAAATGAAAAAATGCCCATATCTTGTATGTGATGATTATCGGTTCAAAAACCTAATGCTTGAAATGGCGTATGCCGGTGAATACCATGGCCATGTTTTTGCTGTTGCAATACTCTATGGAATCCTTGTCGCGTATCGAACCGCCCGGTTGAATGACCGAGGAAATTCCTGCCAGATGTGCAATCTCAACCGAGTCTGCAAAGGGGAAGAAAGCATCTGAGGCCATAACGGCTCCGTCCAGATCGAAATGAAAGCTTTCTGCTTTGGCAACAGCCTGTTTCAATGCATCCACCCTGGAGGTCTGTCCCACACCACTGGCGATCAATTGTTTATTTTTGGCCAGCACAATGGCATTGGATTTGGTATGTTTGACGATCTTGTTCCCAAAAAGCATGTCCTCCATTTCCTTTTCCCCGGGTTTCCGGGTAGTGACTACCTGCAGGTCCCCTGCATTCTCGGTCACCCTGTCCTTATCCTGGACCAGCATGCCATGGAGGCAGGAACGTACTGTCTTTTCGACGGAAACCGGTTTTTTCTGTTTCAGTATGATCCGGTTCTTCTTCTGCCGGAGGATCTCCATGGCTTTTTGCTCGTATCCGGGTGCGATGATCACTTCGAAGAACAACTTGTGGATCTCACCGGCAGTTTCTTCATCCAGCATGCGATTGGTGATCAAAACACCTCCGAAAGCCGATACGGGATCGCCGGCCAGGGCATCCTTCCATGCCTGTACCAGGGACTCCCTGGAGGCAACTCCGCATGCATTGTTGTGTTTGAGAACGGCAAAAGTCGTTTCCCGGAAATCAGATATGAGTCCGACCGCCGCATCAATATCCAGCAGATTGTTGTATGAAACCGCCTTGCCGTGGAGTTTGTCGAATATCTCACGAAAACCGCCATAAAAGATACCGGATTGATGGGGATTTTCTCCATATCTGAGTTTATAACCATTCCCCATGCTTATTTTGTAAACCCTTTGAGAATCATCATTGTAATGATTGAAGATGGCCGCATCATAGGCAGACGTCAGATCAAATGCTTCCGCGGCAAACCGTTTCCGGTCACTCAATTCTGTAGCACCCTCTTTTCCCTGCAGTAATGAGATCAATTCATCATACTGATGCCGGCCGGAAACCACAAGAACATCCTTGTAATTCTTGGCTGCAGCCCTGATCAGGGAAATCCCCCCGATATCGATCTGCTCGATCACATCCTTCTCGACAGCTCCGGACCGGACGGTTTCCTCAAAAGGGTACAGGTCAACTATGACAAGGTCAATGGCGGGTATATTGTATTTTACCAGCTGATCATGGTCCTCTTGCACATCCTTTCGGGCAAGAATTCCTCCGAATATGCAGGGGTGCAATGTTTTCACCCGCCCCCCGAGAATGGATGGATATCCGGTGATCTCTTCAACCGTTTCCACCGTGTACCCGGCTTCCCTGATGTATTTTGCGGTTCCTCCGGTAGAAATTACACCGACTGAAAAATTGCCCAGGGCGGCAAGAACTGTATCCAGAAAATCCTTGTGATATACCGAAATCAGCGCCCGCTTGACTCTTCTTAAATCACTCATTAACAGGTATTTGTTAAGTTTCGACAAAGTTATTAAAAATGTTGCTAAAAATAGGTAAATTTGCCGTGAAAACCTGCATTTAATGCCAAATCCGGTTAAACTACCGAGAATGATCGGCGAAAGCCTTTCTTTCGCTTTCCGTTCGGTGGTGGTAAATAAACTCAGGACCCTCCTCTCCCTGCTGGGCATTACCATCGGTATTTTTGCCATCATCTCGGTATTTACCGTGATTGATTCCCTGGAAAACAATATCCGCAACAGTCTGTCCTCTTTCGGTGAAAATGTAATTTATGTTGAAAAGTGGCCATGGGCCCCGGAGGAAGGAGAAAATTATGAATGGTGGCAATACCTGAACCGGCCTGTTCCCACCTATGATGAATATGAAATGATCAGGCACCGTTCACAGCTTGCCCGGCAAGTCATGTTCTTCAGCCTTACCAGTAAAGGCATCAAATGGGAGAACAACAGCATTGAAGAAACCCAAATCTGGGGTGTTTCTCATGAATTTGAAAAACTCCGCAACCTGGAGATCGAAAAGGGACGTTTTTTCTCCCGGTTCGAATTCCAGTCCGCAAAGAACCTTGCCGTCATCGGGCATACCATTGCCACAGAACTATTCCGGGACCAGGATCCTCTGGGGCAGCAAATCAAGGTCATGGGCAGGAATATCCATGTCATCGGCGTAAGCGAAAAGGAAGGCAAAAGCCTTTTCGGCGGGGGCTCCCTGGATGAAATCGTTGTTGTTCCCATCGGTTTTATGAGAACCCTGGTGGATATCAGAAAAGAAAACGCGAATCCCATGATCTGGGTGGAGGCCAAACCCTACGTGTCAAACGATGAGCTTATCAGTGAACTGCGTATGATCCTGCGTTCGGCAAGACGTCTGAAACCAAGAGCAGATGACAATTTCGCACTGAACCAGACCAGTATGATCTCCAGCGGAATCGATCAGATATTCAGCGTATTCAATCTGGCTGGTTTGTTTATCGGGGGCTTTTCCATCTTGGTGGGAGGTTTCGGGATTGCCAACATCATGTTTGTATCGGTCAGGGAAAGGACCAACATCATCGGCATACAAAAAGCGCTTGGCGCCAAAAGGTTCTTTATTCTGATTCAGTTTTTGTCCGAATCGATACTCCTTGCAGTCACGGGCGGGGCCATTGGACTGCTGCTCATATTCATCGGCACTGCCATTCTCGGCGTAACCACCAACTTTTCCATAACCCTTACTGCCGGGAACATTGTACTCGGACTGGCCACTTCGAGCATCATCGGCCTGATTTCCGGATATGCACCTGCGTATTCTGCTTCCCGGATGAATCCGGTGGAAGCGATCAATACCACATTCTGAATTTAAAAAACGGCATACAGGATCCGGCCGATGAAAAAATAAAAGAACAGACTGATGATGTCATTGACCGTGGTAATGAACGGTCCGGTTGCCAGGGCCGGGTCAACACGGAGCTTGTCGAGGATGAGGGGAACGAAGGTTCCGAAAAGGGACGCAAACAGGATGACCACAAACAGCGCACTGCTCACCGTTATGGTAAGGGCATAGGAATCACTGGCCAGAAGATTATATGCGAAAATGAGTCCGGACAGCGTAATGCCGTTGACCAGTGCCACTGAAAATTCCTTCAGCAGCTTTTTTGCTGTACTTTCCAGACCGATGGTTTTGGTTGCCAGACCCTGCACAATGATGGAGGAGGATTGTACACCGACGTTTCCGCCCATTGCTGCGATCAGGGGAATAAAAAAAGCCATTTCGGGATAGATCCTCAGGTCATGTTCAAAACCGCTGATCACCCCGGCAACCAGTATTCCGCCAAGCAGGCCGATGAAAAGCCAGGGAAGCCGTGCCCGGGTCAGAAGCCAGACATTGTCCGAAGGTTCGACGTCCTCTGAAATACCGGAGATCATCTGATAATCCCTTTCCGCTTCTTCCCTGATCACATCCACCACATCATCGATGGTGATCCTGCCCATGAGCCGGCCGACGGAGTCAATCACCGGCAGGGCCACCAGGTCGTACTTGTGTATGATATTGGCCACTTCTTCGGCCTGGGTTCCTGTTCTGACTGAGATGACATCCGGATTGTAAAGGTCTTTCACCTTTGTGCCTGCATCACTGATAAGCATTTTCTTCAGGGAAAGGATTCCTTTCAGTTTGTTATCGTCATCCACCACATAAACGTAATACACTTCATCGACCTCTTCTGCCTGCTTGCGCATTTCCCTGAGGCATGTTTTTATGGACCAGTTCTCGTTTACACGGATCAGCTCCTTGGCCATCAATCCTCCCGCCGTATCCCGGTCATAACTCAACAGATCCACAATATCCCCCGCCTGCTCCACATCCACGATATGCTGGAGGACTTCTTCTTTTTTGTCATCAGAAAGCTCTCCGATGATGTCCGCTGCATCGTCAGAATCCATATTGTCGATGAATTGACGGGCGATCACATGGCCGGGCAGGGTTTTCAGGAATCTTTCCCGCCGGTCTTCTTCCATTTCGATCATAACATCCGCCGCTTTTTCTCCGTCCAGAAGCAGGTAGACGGTTCTGGCCTCTTCTTCATCCAGCTCTTTGAAAATTTCCGCAATATCCGCAGCATGAAGGGGAGAAACAAGCTCAGCAATACCAGGTTCATCATGGTTATCGATCAGCACTTTCAATTGATCGACATATTCCCGGGTTAGTTCAAAATGCATTGCTGTCAGTTATTCTGAATCAATGATGCCAAATTACCGGCAAATATATGTTTTTTATGTATTTTCCCGTTTTTCTGATGCTTCAATCTGACTTTGCAACATCAAAGTCAGGTGTACAAAATCATCCACGGTCAGTTGTTCGGGCCTTTTGGTTGCATAATCACCCATATCTGCATTTTCCACTGTCAGTACCTTTATTGAATTTCTGATCATTTTTCTTCTTTGCCCGAAACATGTTTTTACCACCTTGAAAAAATGTGCTTCATTGCAGGGCAATTTCCCAAGCGGTCTTCTGTTCAGGGTGATCACAGCCGATTTCACAGCGGGTACGGGCCGGAATACTTTTTCGGTCACCGTGAAATGAAAGGCAATTTCATAGTATGCCTGCAGCAAAACCGATAAAATCCCTGCATTACGTGTTCCGGGGGGTGCGGCAATGCGTTCAGCCATTTCCTTCTGTACCATACAAACGGCCCTTGCAATCAGCATCCGGTTGGACAGAAAATGAAAAAATATCTGACTGGATACATTATACGGAAGATTCCCTATGACACTTATTTTCCTCCCGGGAATCGAGGCAAAATCAAACTTCACGATATCATTCAGTATGATCCTCTTTGAAAGTGAAGGATAAAGATTCACAAGCTGACGAACCGCATTCCGGTCGATCTCAACCAAATAAAGCCTTTCCCCAAACCTTTCCAGCAACAGCCCGGTCAGTATGCCCGCGCCCGGACCGATTTCCAGAACGGGCTCATGCGGACCGGGATGCAAAAGATCCACAATCTTCCGGGCCACATTATGGTCGGTCAGAAAATGCTGCCCGAGGCTTTTCTTTGCTCTCATGCTTTACCATGCATTTGGGCAAATTTAAGACTTTTCACGGTGAATGACAGGTTTATTTTTCCCCGGAAAAGCTTACATTTGCCCAAAAACAGGCAAAAATATGCGAGAAATCCAGAATCCATTTACCCAATACGAGGGTTATAATTGTTTTGGTTGTTCTCCCGGGAATTTAAACGGACTCCGGTTGCGGTTTTTTGAAGACGGTGATTTGGTGGTCAGCGAATGGGATCCCGAACCACAATTCCAGGGATACTCCAATATCCTTCATGGAGGCATCCAGGCCACGCTGGCGGACGAGATTGCCAGCTGGACCGTTTACGTCAAAGCAGGCACGGCCGGGGTGACATACAAACTGGATATGAAATTCAAAAAAACCATGTACCTGAACAGGGGAAAAATCCGGCTGGTCGCAAAAGTCCGTGAAATCGTGCGCAGAATTGCCAGCATCGACGTGGATCTGATCGACGCCGAAGGAAAAGTATGTGCCAGCGCATTGGTCGATTACTACATTTATCCCCTGGAAAAAGCCAGGGAAGGGCTGTACTATCCCGGCAAAGATGCATTCTTTAAGAAGCAGGAAAAATAATTCATTATCTTTACTCTGCAGTTCAGTAAACCTTTTTCCATGAGGTTTTGGCATACCATTGCTTTTCGTTGCGTTTTGCTGTTTGGCCTGATCACAGCGGCCATTGTGCTGGCTGCATTTGCAGGAAAAAAACATCTGAACAGGATCAGTCAACTGAACACCGGCATCGCATACTCACTGGATCCGGCGGTAAACGGACTCAAGCAGTTGAACGAACTTGTCCTTCAGGCCGGAACATATCCCGGGGAAAAGCTTCACACTCCGGAGCACATCCGGTACCCTTCACTGAAAACACATCTCAGGGAACTTTCAGTGGAATGGGAAAAAGACCGGGCCCTCCTGCTGCAGGATCTGTTCAGGCAGATCGAAGATTCGCTTCTTATGAAAGACACGGTCCCGGCTACCCGGATCAACCAGATCTCCGGGAACATCAGTTTTCTGACCGGCACTTTCCAACAACAAACCCGGGAGGCAAGAAGAAATCTGCAAGCATTGTCCGACCGGTCCGGCAGGTTCCTGTTCATGGTGGCAGCGGTTCTCATCGCGTTGATCATCAGCGCCGCCTGGTATATGATCCGATTGGTCACCCGGCCCCTTTCCAGGTACAGCACGATCATCCGGGATATGAAAAACGGCATTTTGCCCACCGAAAAAATCCCGGAAGCCAAAAATGAAATGGGCAAGATCGCCGGAGCATTGAACGCACTCTCCGAACGGCTCAAACAATTGACCCATTTTTCTGCAGAGATTGGGAAAGGGCACTTTGAACAGGAATTCAATCCCCTGAGCGAACATGATTTACTGGGAAGCGCATTGATGAACATGCGGAACGAACTCAGGAACGCGGCCCGGGAAGAAGCCAAAAGAAAAAAGGAAGATGACCAGCGAAACTGGGCCGCGCAGGGCATAGCAGTTTTCAGTGACATTCTCAGGGAAGAGCACAAGGATCTACGGGACCTGTCACACAATATAATCCGCAACCTGGTAAAATATCTGGATGCCAGGGCAGGGGGACTTTTCATTGTTGATGACCGGGAAAAGGATTACCAATATATCGAGATGATGGCATGCTTTGCCTTCGACAGAAAGAAGGCCCTTGAAAAAAAGATCCCCTATGGAGAGGGCTTGTTGGGAAGATCCGTTCAGGAGGGAGAAACCATATTCCTGACCGATATACCCCCGGGTTATATTACCATCTCGTCAGGAATGGGAGAAACGAATCCCAGGAGCATCCTCATTGTCCCCCTGAAACTAAACGAGGTCATTCTGGGTGCCGTTGAAATTGCTTCTTTCCATATACTCCGGCCGTATCAAATCGATTTCGTGGAACGGATTGCCATCAACATTGCCAGCACCATTTCTTCAGTCCGCTCAAACATCAGAACATCCCTGCTTTTGAAAAAATCACAGCAACAAACCGAGGAACTTGCTTCGCAGGAGGAAGAACTCCGCCAGAACATGGAAGAGATGAGAGCCATTCAGGAACAATCTGCCAAAAGCGAAAGCGAACTCCGCCAGAAATTAAAGGAGCTGCAGAAGAAAAAACGCGATGCGGAAAAACCGTAACTATTGATTGAGATATTTCCCCAGGGTTGACAATAGATGGTTTGACCAGATGGGTTTGGTCAGATAATCATCGAAACGTTCCGTTTGTGTTCTGTCTGTTTCTCCTTCCAGGGAATATGCGGTTTGTGCAACAACAGGAAGGTCTTCATTGATCCCCTTGATCTTTTCCAATGCTTCATATCCATCCATTTCCGGCATCAGAATATCCATAAGCACAATATCGATCCGGTCATTTTTCTGGCAGTGCGTAACCGCTTCCCTTCCGTTTTTTGCCCAGATCAATCGGGCTTCTGTGGGTTTCAGTATCTCATGAAGGTAAATGAAGTTGGATTCAATGTCTTCCGCGATCAGGATTGTTTTGTTCTTCCAGTTTTTTTGTCCGGTTTCTTTTTTCTCAATTTTTTCTTTCTCAATGATCTCTTCATAGCTTTTACCGGATATGGTAAAACGGAACGTGGACCCTTGTCCGATCCTGGATTCCGCCCACATTCCTCCACCGAGAAGGCAGACAAGGTTTTTGGCGATGTTCAGCCGCAGGGCAGCACTGTCGAAAGGATGGATCTGGTTGTCGGACATGTTTCTGAAACGTTTGAATATGACTTCAAGCCTTTCTCCGGAAAAACCCGAACCCGTATCCTTCACATAAAACTCGAGTTCATTTCCATCCGGCTTTTTGTACCCGAATTCGATGAAGCCTTCCTCGGTGAATTTAAGCGCATTTTCCAGCAAATTGGATATGACCTGCCGGAGCCGGTCCGGATCCGTATGGAAGGTGAAATCCCCTTCCCTGATGCCTTTTCTGAGGACGATCCCGACTTCAGTCCGCCCACTTTCTTTCTTCCGCTTTTCAAAATCATTATGGATCTCCTGCATTAGTTCATTCAGACTGAAATTTTTTTTGTTCACCGGCAACTGGCCCATCTCCAGCCGGGTTATGTCAACCATATTGGTAATGAGGCTGAGCAGGTACTTCCCGCTGGAATTGATATGATTGATATAGGTTTGCCTGGACTGTACGGAAAGTGAAGGATCCTTCAGCAGGTCAGAAAAGCCGACAATGGCATTCATCGGTATCCTGATCTGATGGGCCAGTTTGACCATAAGATTGGGATCGAAGATCATTTCGTCCTTCACGTTCTCCGGTTTTCTGATGGTCAGGTGCCGGTCGGTTTGCAGATCGGCCATAAAACCCGAAATGATGATCCCGAAAATTAATATGGCAGTAATGCCGATCAGCCGGTTGTATAGCTCGGCAATGGGAACTTTCAGCACCAGGATCTGAAAAAAGGAAAGATCTTCGTAAAAAAGAAGGTAATCAATGAATGCATCAAGAACGTAATATGAAAGGCCGATGATGATTGCACATACAATGAGCTTATCCCTGATTTTCATGGAAAGAAAAATATAAAGGCATGATATAATTCATTCAAATATAAACCAATGGGAGGTTTTATCCAAATATGTTTTATGTGTAAGATTTTGTTAATCAAGCCAGATAGACCTCATTTCATAGATTTCCAGGTTTTCGACTGTCGCGATCCCTGTTCCGCCTCCGCCTTTTCCGGCATAGATCTTTACACAGGGATTTTTACCCGTTGAAAAATGGTAGTCCGGAATGTACAACCGTCCGTGATTGGCAAATATCTCAATACTTGCACGGTCCACCAGGATTTCCAGATGGATCCTGTTGTTCACCGGCCGGACAAAATGTCCGTTCAGCTCCCATCTTCTGCGGTCGAAATGGACCCGGTAACCATTTACCTCCATCCCACAACTTGCCGGATCATCAAGCCTGATGGTGGACAAGATATGCAGGGCGCAGGTTTCAGGATATATAACCAGGGAATTGGTATCGGTCAATGTGATATCCTCACGGTGGTACGATCTTCCGTGGAGTTTTTCGATCTCCCGGACCGGTTGTGCAAACATCCGGATTCCGTCCTGGGTGGTATGCAGACTCAGTTCGGTGGGAAACAGCATCATCTGGTTGAATGGCATTCCGGGGAATTCCATGCCCTTTCCCCATGCGACCTGTACGCGCCTGTTGCCAGGCATGTTATTGTATGTCTGTGATGCATAAAAATGGCCTTTATGAAAATCATGCTTGCCGGATTCCGGAGCATAAACCATGCCATCGAATTTTCCGACCAGATAGTCGCCCATCCCGTCATACACGATCCACCGGGTATCCTTCTCATTCCCGTCCACCGGCAATTCAAAAAGTTCGGGGCATTCAAAAAAACCAGGTATGGCGGAACGGCAGGTCCAATGTTTCAGGTCCGGCGAAGTATGTATGTCAAAAGTCCTTTTGATGATTTGAATGCCCTGTTGATTTTTATCGGGCTTTTCATCATAAACGATCATAACCCAGTGTCCGCCCGGCTCGTACCAGAATATTTTCGGATCCCTTCCCGTATGCTCATGCACAACTACGGGATTGCCTTCATACCCGGTGAAGGTCTTCCCGTTGTTCAGACTGTAACCGATGACTTCCCCCCGCCCGGTGCTGGTATGGGCCGTGATCAGGGGCGGCCGCCCCGGCCGGCCAAAACCGCTCGTATTTTGGTGATCGACCACGGCCGAACCCGAAAAACGCATGTCATGAAGAGCCGGGGGATAAAGGGCCTCATCCAGTTGCTTCCAGTGCACCAGGTCGGTGCTGACCGCGTGCCCCCAGTGCATATTTCCCCAGTTCCATCCGTAGGGATTGTGCTGAAAATAGAGGTGATAAATCCCATCATGAAATACCAGTCCGTTCGGATCATTATGCCATCCCCGGGCAGCCGTAAAGTGGTAAACGGGGCGCAGCTCTTCCCTGTACAGTTCCTCCGCGTTGGCCATGGTATCGTCCTGAAAGATCATATCCAGGCCCCTTGAATTCTGCGGGTATCCTTCCACCGCAACAACAACCCTTTTCCCGGAAAAAGGTTTGATGTCCAGGTACGCCCACCAATCCACACTGCCGGCTGCCAGGTGAATGGTGAATTCCCTGATTGTTTCGCCCCCTGCATAAATCCGCACGATCTGTCTTTTTTCCCGGTTGCAAACCGGAAAGTTCATGTATTTTTTTTCCAGGATGACTTCTACGGACACCTTGTTCACTGCCTCCCCCTGTGGGAAGGAAGGCAGGGCGATCAACAGCAACACCGGCAGTAAAAAGCTTTTTTTCATCATTTTGAAGAGGATCAATTCAAATCCAATGGTGAAAATACAAAAAATTCCACAAAATTGCCTTACATTTGACATGATGCATTGGTTCCCGTTTGCAGGGATTAATAAGGAATGCCGTGAGAATCGGCAACAGTTCCCGCTGCTGTGAACCCGGGCCCATCGGGGCCACATGGTTTCTGCCGGATATACCACTGTTTTGAACAAAACAAGATGGGAAGGGGGCAGGAACCGGGACAAGTCAGAAGACCTGCCAGTGCATTGCCGGTTTTGCAGCCTGCGGTGAACAGGAAGCAAATCAGCAATGTCTATTTCAACTCTCCCCGACATCGTTTGCTGCAAAATCAGGCTTCATAAAATGGCGGCAAACGATGGAAAGACCTTGCTTCATTTTTCTTTGTCTGTGTTTTCTTGCATCAACCGGCGGATATGCACAGAAGTTTCTTTCCTCCGGGCAGAACGGAACCGGGCCTATCCACAAGGACAGTTCCGTATTTGCCGGATGGGCTGCCGGCTGCCGGACAAGCAGGGGTTATCTCAACATCGCTGACACCAATCTTACCTGCACGGAGGGAGGGATCACCTCCAACCGTGCTTTCTTCGGGTATGATAGTCTGGCCACCGGCAAACCGTCAGGCAACATGGACTGTGTCAGTCTGGGCGACGGGGGACAGGCCATCCTGGAATTCCACCGTCCCTTGTCCGACGGTGAAGGTCCTGATTTTGCCGTATTCGAAAATGGTTTTCATGCGGCAGGCAGCGAAAACCTGTATTATCTTGAGCTGGCTTTTGTAGAAGTCAGTTCGGACGGTATTCATTTTGTCCGCTTCCCGTCCATATCAGATAACCAGGACACCCTGCAGGTCGGAAGCTTTACGCCCATGGACCCGGAAAATTTCCACAACCTGGCCGGCAAATATCCCCGCGGGTATGGTACGCCTTTCGATCTGCAGGATTTGAGGGACAGCTCAGGAATCGATATCCACAACATCCGGCAGGTCAGGGTCATCGATGTGGTGGGAAGCATCGACAGCAGTTTTTGCAGTTTTGACTCCCGGGGAACCATCATCAACGACCCCTGGCCCACTCCATACTGGAACGGCGGATTCGACCTGAATGCAATCGGAGTGATCCATTATGCACAGACTGCGGGCACCGGGCACCTGTATTCCCCCTGCAGGCATAACATCCGGGAATTCCTTGAAATATCCCCCAATCCGGTCTCCAAAGGCGACCGGATTTCAATCCGCCATCCATGCCTGAACTCCCGGAAAATGATCCGGGGAGCTTCTCTGATAAACCTTGAAGGGAAGACCACACAAATGACCCGGAAGGAAAACATACACCCGGCCGCTCTGAACATACCCGGGAACCTGGTGCCGGGTATATACATTTTGATGTTCCGGCAGGAAAAAAAGATTTTTAAAGGCAAACTTTTGATTACAGAATGACCGGAAAATGCATACATATTGTGGTTTTCCTATGGCTGACCGGTTTTTGCCTGTCCCTCCAGGCACAGAATCTGGCCGATACGGTCATACTGCTGCGCGAAGTGCGGATCAAGGCCTCCATTCCTGTCCCGGAAAAAGGACTGGTCAAAACCCGGGTGGACTCATCCGCGATACAAAAAGCATTCAATATCTCACTTGGCGAACTGCTATCTGAAAACACTCCTGTATTTATCAGGAGTTACGGACCCGGGGCACTGTCGACCGTCTCTTTCCGTGGCACTGCTTCATCCCATACCCGCATCGTCTGGAACGGCATCCCCCTGAACAGTCCGCTTACCGGACAGGCGGATCTTTCCCTGGTCCCTGTATTTCTGATCGACGAGATCAACCTGTTCCATGGGGGAAGCACTTTACATGAAGGACCCGGGGCCCTGGGCGGAAGCATCCATCTCCGTACCCGTACCGGTTGGTACGAAGGATTCTCAGGATCGGCCATTCAGGGTATCGGCAGCTTTGACACCTATCAGTCATTTCTTACCCTGGGCGGGGGAAATACGAAGTGGCAGACGAACTTCAGGGTTTTCCATCAGCGCTCTGAAAATGATTTTACTTTTTACAATGATGCCAACGGACTGTGGAGATATGAAAAGCAAAAAAACGCGGATTACGCCAAAACCGGTGCGCAGGGGGAGGTGTATATGCGGACTTACTCCGGCGGGACCGTATCCGTCCATGCCTGGATCCAGGAATCCGACCGCAACCTCCCTCCCATCATGTCTTACCAGGGAAGCGAAAGGGATGAGAACCAAAAGGACCGGGACCTGCATCTGACCGCCTCATGGATCAGGCACGGGGAAAAGTTCCGGTCTGAACTCATCACGGGTTTCAGCCATCAGGATCTCCGGTACCGCCTGGCCAACCATACAGAAGGGGGGATACTTCAAAATTTTGATACACAAAATGAATTTGAAGGCTTGTATAACCGGCACAAACTGGAAATCCGGATCTCACCGGAAACGGTCTTCAAAAGCCAGGTGAATTATTATTTCCACAGGGGAACCGTCACCGATCACCTGAAAACCGGCGGATTTGATGTGGTTCGCAATGAGCTTGGAGCCACTGTCAGCCTCCATCATGCGGCAAGCAGCGAACTGACGGTATTCGGACTCCTACGGGAAGAGTACGCGGACCGGGAATTCACGCCTTTTATGCCTTCGGCAGGATTTGAATGGACCGTTCCCGGACTGCAGGATCTGAAACTCAGATCCAACGTATCCGCAGTATACAACATTCCTTCGCTGAACGACCTTTACTGGAGCCCCGGCGGGAATCCCAACCTCCGTCCGGAAAAAGGGACCATGGCAGACCTCTCCCTGGAATACCGGTTCGCCCGGGACAGCACATTTGCATTCACCGCCAGGGCAAACACATATGCATCGCTGATTGACGACTGGATCATGTGGGCCCCGGGCAAATTCAGGTTCTGGCAGGCAGACAATATCAAAAAGGTTTTTTCCAGGGGATTGGAATGCATGTTCACGGGCAATTACCTCATGCGGAATATGAACCTGCGCCTGAACGCCCATTATGCCTATACCCGGACGACCAACCAGAAAAACAACCAATTGATATATATCCCCCTGCACAAAGCGGGTGCCAGGTTCATTTCCACACTGGGCAACAATAATTTTTCCTATTCTTTTGCACTGACGGGGAAAAGATTTACAGCCGAAGGCGGTGAAACCAACCGGCACAGTCTGCCTGCATATGACCTGCACAACATCAGCGCGGGAAGAAAATTCAGGGTTTCCGGGTTCCGGTTCCACCTGGAGTATACCATCAGGAACTTGTTCAATGAAGATTACCAGGCGGTTCTCTGGAGGGCCATGCCGGGACGCAACCATATGTTCATATGCAAAATCAAATTTTAAATCAGTTCACATGACCATCCGCATCCGGCCGTTCATCCTGATGTCCCTGTTCATCCTCAGCCAGTGCAGCGAAAACGGGACACCCTACGGGGAATATGATTCCGGCGAAGGAGTTTTCATATGCAATGAGGGGAACTTCACCTATGGCAATTCCTCCCTTTCTTTTTATGATCCGGTCACCAAAGAAGTATCCAACCAAGTATTCTTCAACGCCAACGGATTTCCGCCGGGGGATGTCATGCAATCCATGGTCATACGGGACCAAACCGGATTCGTGGTCATCAACAACTCCGGCAAGATACTGGTGATCAACGTGGATGATTTCAGGGTTTTGTCTACGGTAAACGGACTCACATCGCCCCGGTATATCTGTATGGTCAGTGCAACCAAAGCCTATGTCAGCGATCTGTACAGTCCGTTCATCACCATCATGGATCCGGGATCATTCCAGGTGACCGGTCATATCAAAACCGGCCGGGGAACCGAACATATGGTGAAATCGGGGAATTTCGCATATGCCTGTAACTGGTCATACGGGGACAAAGTATACAAGATAGATTGCCGGCAGGATCTGCTGACAGATTCCCTGACCGTTGCCCTGCAACCCAACAGCATGGCAAAGGATATCCATGAAAAGCTCTGGGTGCTCTCTGACGGAGGTTATCCCGGGATCCCGGGCGGACAGCAAAAACCTGCACTGACCTGCATCGACCTGGTCAGCTTCACCATCGACAGGGTTTTCGTCTTTCCGGATGAGGAATTTTCACCTACCCGGCTCACACTCAACGAATCGAAGGACACGCTTTTCTATCTGAACGGAGGCTGGGGAGGCAATTCAGGAACCGAACCCGGAGTTTACAGAATGGCCGTTACCGCAGAAAACATACCCGGCAAGCCTTTTATTCCCGAAAAAACCCGGTTGTTTTACGGACTGGGAGTGGATCCCGTCACTTCCGAAGTGTATGTGAGCGATGCCGTGGATTACATCAGTCCGGGATGGATATACCGCCATGCACCCACCGGTATGCTCATCGATTCGTTTCAAACCGACATCGCCCCTTCGGCATTCTGTTTCAAACCCTGAGATAATGCCCATTATGTGTCCGGATGAAAATAAAATACCTTCAGATAATGCCGGTATTTGTTTGAAATTCTTTTTTATCGGATTAACTTTATTCACCTTTATTGTAACAACCGCAATTATGTTTGATAAAATCCAACAATTACTCGGAGATGATGCCCGGTCATTACTGGAACATCAATGCAAAACAGTGAATAAGGATGATCTGCACCTGCCCGGTCCTGATTTTATCGACCGGATCATGGTACATACCGACCGGCCCACCGCCGTCCTTCGTCACCTGCAGTCTGTATTCGGCAACGGCCGGCTCGCAAACACCGGATACCTTTCCATACTGCCTGTAGACCAGGGCATCGAGCATTCGGCCGGCGCTTCCTTTGCCCCCAACCCGGCCTATTTTGATCCGGAGAATATCGTGAAACTGGCCATCGGGGGAAACTGTAATGCCGTGGCCTCCACATTGGGCGTGCTGGGATCTGTATCAAGAAAATACGCACACAAGATCCCTTTCATCGTCAAACTGAATCACAATGAACTCCTCACCTATCCGAATAAATACGACCAGCGGTTGTTCGCTTCCGTGGATCAGGCCTTCGATATGGGAGCCGTGGCTGTCGGAGCCACCGTTTATTTCGGCTCGGAAGAATCAGGCAGGCAAATTGAAGAAGTGTCCCAGGCCTTTGAATATGCCCATGAACTGGGAATGTTCACCGTACTGTGGTGCTACCTGAGAAATGCTTCATTCAAAAAGGAAGGCACCGATTACCACCTTGCATCCAATCTGACAGGGCAGGCAAACCATCTTGGCGTGACCATCCAGGCCGACATTGTCAAGCAAAAAATGCCTGTGTGCAATGAGGGTTTCAGGGCAATCGGCTTTGGGAAAACCCATGATCTGGTATATGAACAACTTACCAGCAACCACCCCATTGACCTTACACGTTACCAGGTAGTCAATTGTTACATGGGAAGAGCCGGATTGATCAATTCAGGCGGGCCCAGCGGCAAGAACGATTTACAACAGGCCGTGAAAACGGCTGTAATCAATAAACGTGCCGGGGGCACCGGACTCATATCCGGAAGAAAGGCCTTTCAGAAACCCATGAAGGAAGGTGTGGAATTGCTGCATGCCATACAGGATGTTTACCTTGCCAAAGAGATCGGAGTTGCTTGAAAAGTATTAGCAAACTTGAGCCGTCTCCACGCAAAAAATCCTGAAATGGGCAAACCGGGTGGAGAAACTTAATTCTCTCGGACATGAAATTAGTAACACTTATTGGATTATCGCAAATCATCTTCAATCTGAGATAGTGAAAAGTGCTTTTAGCTCGCGATTTGACAGCTCGCCCACCCATTTTCCGCCGGTGGAGACTGTCAGGTCGGCCAGCTCTCTCTTATCCTTCAGCATGTCATTAATTTTCTCCTCAAAGGTACCCTGTGTAATCAGGCGGTAGACCATCACATTTTTGTTTTGTCCGATCCGGTAGGCACGATCGGTGGCCTGGGTCTCAACGGCAGGGTTCCACCACAGGTCGTAATGGATCACATGACTGGCTGCGGTCAGGTTCAGCCCGGTTCCCCCGGCTTTGATGGAGAGTAAAAAGATTTTCTCCCTGGGATCATTCTGAAAGCGCTCCACCATCTCATCACGTTTTTTCCGGGTGGTTCCGCCATGCAGGAACATGCTGTCGGTATCGAATCGATCCCGGATCATCTGTTGCAGGATCACTCCCATTTCCCTGAACTGGGTAAATATTAGCACCTTTTCATTATTTTCCAGGATATTAACAAGCATGTCTAGTAGCATGCCGGATTTGCCGGACAATTCTGGTGAAGGGTCGCTTTTTTTCAGATACTGCGAGGGGTGGTTGCAAACCTGTTTCAGGGCCATGATCAGTTTCAATACCATGCCACGTCGCCTGATGGCAGCTTCCTCTTCTTCCGGATCAATCCCCTCAATATCTTCCATCATAGTATTTAAAACGCCCTGGTAGAGCGCTCCCTGTTCCTTCACAAGCGCAGCCATGTAATCGTTTTCAATCTTCTCTGGCAGATCGCTGATAATTGACTTGTCGCTCTTGAGTCTGCGCAGAATGAAGGGGGAGGTGATCTTCAGAAAGCGGTCAAGCTGTTTCTTGTTCCGGTTTACCTCAATGGGATATGCATATTCTTTTGTGAATCTTTTAAGGTTTCCCATGTATCCATTGTAGATGAAATCGAAGATGCTCCAGTACTCCGACAGACGGTTTTCCACCGGGGTGCCGCTCATGGCTACCCGGATATCCGACTTCAGCTTTTTTACTGCCCGGGTCTGCCCGGCCTCTGTATTTTTGATGTTCTGTGCTTCATCAATGATCACTGCGCCCCATCGTTTTTTCGAGAGCAGCTCCTGGTCGCTGCGTGTAATCCCGTAACTGGTAAGGATCACATCAACCTCTTCGTTCAGGGTCCGGTTCGGTCCGTGAAAAGAGGCATGAGATATGCCGGGAGCAAACTTCTCAAACTCCTTTTTCCAGTTTGTAAGCAGGGTGGTAGGCACCACGATAAGCACTTGCCGGGAATCAAGCGCTCCCTCCTCCTTCAGTTTCAGCAACGTGACAATCACCTGCAGGGTTTTTCCAAGTCCCATGTCATCGGCAATGATGCTTCCAAAACCAAGGGTGGCATTTTTGTATAACCAGTCAAAGCCATTCTGCTGGTAGGGCCGCAGCGTTGCATCGAGTCCCCCGGGAATTTCGATTTGTTCCACGCTAAGCATCTCATCGATCAGCTTCCTCGTGGCCTTATCGATACTCACCTTCTCGCCATTCAGTTCGCCGGTTAAGGCAGCCTGCAGCAGTTGGCTCCTCTCTATTTTCCCCTCCTGCTGCTGTACCTGATCCATCAGTGTTTTCAGCTCCGCCGTGTTCAGGTAGAGATACTGATCTCTCATCTTAACAATTCCCGAGAGCCCTTTCACCATCCTGAAAAACTCGCCTGCATCCATCAGGGTGTCTCCCAGGGCAATCTTCCATTGAAAGCTGAGTATCTTCTCCAGGTTCAGCAATGATTTTTTGACAACCCTGCCCGAAGAAGAAAGCGCCACAGAGGCGGCGGGGCGGATCAGGCTTTTCAGCTCATCCGGCAACAGTACACGGATGCCATAAAGCCTGATGATGGGCAGAATGCTGAACAATACATTAGCAAACTCAGCGGGGGTGTAGACCGGGATATGTCTGCCCGAAGTGGAGAGAATAAACTCCAGTTCGGGAAGTGAAGGAGTCAGCAGTTCGATGCTGCGCAGTACTTCGTACCTGGAGTTGCTGTATTCAGGAAGGGTCATTATATCGGACAGGGGAATCGCTTCTTTCAGCGGCTGTTGGCTATCTTCCACCAGAACTTTCAGGCCAAACGTACCTGAATCATCCTTTTCGAAGATCTCCAGCACCGGGGAAAATGCCTGACGGGTAAGGTAGAACCTGTCAATCCAGCGCTGAATGGAAGAAGGGATCTCTTTTTCGCCCGGAAGATCAAAGGGGTAGGAGTGATTTTCAACAAATATAGCGTAGACCGGATCACCTGCCATTTGCTTGTCAGATCCAATATCCCTGATAAACTGACCAATGAAATAGGAGATCAGGCTTCTCAACTGTTCCTGTTTTGTGAATTTCGGTTTCGTGGATTCCCGTTCGATTTTGAGTTCTTCTTCATCAGGAAAGGCTGCAGCCAGACTTCTGAAGATCTCATCGACTTTTTGATCCATCAGGGCCGGGATCCAGCGGACGGAATAGTTGCCGTCCGTGATCTTGAGTAGCTGTGGGATAAAGGATGAGGTCTCTGCCAGTTTCCTGCTGAAATGATAAACCAGGAAAAGGTAAGTTATTCCGGGGGATAAGCGGTGTGCCTGTTTGGGAGTAATCGCTGATACAAACTGAAGCATTTCAAAATCGCTCTGAAAACCCCAGGTTTCCTCCTGGCCTACCTGATGATGGTCGCTCCACGAGCCACCAGGTTCGCCATGAATCCTGCACTCTGCCAGCCCATTGAGTCTGTCCAGCACGATATCTATACCCGAGTATCTCTCGTAGTGTGATGAATTTTGATCCGGTATGTGTGATAATCCGGCACTCGCCATGTTCTCCCTGGCTATTTTCCTGGATGTTTTCCGGTAGAGTGTATCCAGCACCTTCTTAAAATCTTTTGAATGGAAAACCGGTTTTTCAGGGAGCAGGGAGAGCAGCTTTTCCCGCATATCGTCCAGCACTGAAAAATCGATATCTTCCAGCGCCATGGTCTTCTCCCTGTGGTAATCCTCTGCCGGCTCAGCTACGGCCAGGGATGCGAGATTGGGGATTGTAACGGTATCGCTGATGGCTTCAATCCCGAGGCTCCGTAGCTCATGTATGATATCGTAGCCGTGGAGTTTGAATATCAGGAAGGGATTGCGGTCAATCTCATTGGCAATGACATTGATCACAGCTGCCAGGTGTTTACAGGGTACGGCCCAGTCAGGACATGAACAATGCATATCCAGATCGTTCCACCGGCCGGGAAAAATCCGGATCTGATGAGATTCCGCTATGGAGTGAAGGCTTTCGGGCAGCTCACGGTTCAGCAACTTAGAAAGCAGCAGCGGATTGTTCAGGATCACACCGGTCAGTGACTCCTTCTCCTTAGGCGTAAAGGAGGGGATCTCCACGGTCACCTGATAGGGTTTGATACGTGTGCCCTTGACGTTCGCTATAATTCTGCGACCCGAGATCCTGAGGTCTTTCACGGCGCCTTTGTTGGCATAACTCCGTCCCCTGGGCAGCCGGTTGGAATAGTCGATATGAGAAAGGGCGTTCATCCATCTGGCACCCCACCAGGTTTGTCCGTATTTCTTCATTTATTAAATCAGCGATTAACTATCCATTCTCCTTTTTAAGGCCTTGATTTCATGGCCAATAATCTCATGTCCGAGTATTTGGGTGGATGGATTATCAATATCAAGATCACTTAAAAGGAAATATGATTTGTATGCCATCTCTGCTTTCCCGGCTCTGATAAAATACATGCCGGTTACGTAGTAAAAGCCCCTGACTGCTGAAATATGGAAGGCTTCTGTTCCGACTGGGTAATGCTGGGTAATTTCGAATTTATGGTCAAGTATGTCGGGTATTTTTTTATGTCGGTCAATAGAAAGATAATACTCAGCCATTGAAATCTTCCCAAAAACATAGTCCGGAAACTTTTCCCTGGTTTCCAGTAAAATGCGATAAAACTCCTTTTGTTGATCGGCTCTGTTATATGCAATCCCAAGGTAATTATAGATAGGTGGTACATCCGGATACTTCAATTTATATTTGAGCAGATCTGCAATGACCGAATGGAGATTTTTAGATTTTTTAATCTTTGCATTCAGTATCGCTATCTTCTTCTTGTCTCTTTCCGGTAACTTTAACCAGTTCTCATCTTCGATTGGTTCTTCTGTGATAAAAAAATCGCTTATTCCTTTCAGTCCAGGGTTAGACTTTTGAAGCTTCTTCATGATTTGCTGCCTGTTGACAGTGGACAGAAGTTCCTTATAGTCAAGCCATCCGTCCTTATGCTCCATTATTGCATGAATCAATTCAAATTGATTTATGTAATTCATAAAAGAATAACTCAAATAATGTCTTGCACCTTCGTAACATACTTGTATCCGACATCCTCAAACTGACGAAAATGCTTAATTCCACATTTTATCTTTAATCGTTCTTCGTTCCTTAGTTTTGATAAATCTTTTGTAGCTTTTGTTTCGGCCACAAAGTAGATTTTCTTCTCGTTCTTAAAGACCAATGCCCAGTCGGGATTATATTTTCCTATTGGCGTATCAATGTGGAACCAGAATGGGAGTTTGAAGTAAAACTCAATGTCTTCCCGTGTCTCACACTCTTTGGCAAAGTCTGTCTCAACGTCCGAGTCAAGGGGCATATACTTATCGTAAATGGTCTTGTCGTTTTTGCTTACCTCAAAAGTCAGGCTGTCAAGGTAGGTTTCAATCTCGTTTTCTTCAAAGAGCAGCATTTCAAAGTCTTTGCTGCCGATCTTTTCATACTTAATGCCGTCAATCATCAATTCATAAAGTACGATTCTGATGGCAGCTACGGCTCTGTCAAGAAATAATTGCGGATTGACCAGAATGTCATTCATTCGCCCGGACTGTTTCAAAATTTCCAGAACAGTGCTGCGTGTCAGTTCGGTTTTGCTTTGGATATAACCAGGTACGTCCGGGATGTCATGATCTTTTTCCGGCTCAAGCACCTTCGAGGCTCTTACTTCATAATTCACTCCGGGTTCTTCAAGGAGAATGCCCACTTTTACGGACTTGATCCGGGGCCTTTTGATTTCTTCAATTTCCTTTACGGATTTGGAAGCTGCCTTTATCAACTCCTTTGTATCATACGCCACCCGATAATAAGTTCGCGATTTGATCCGTTCCCATATTTCAAGGAATTTCGGGTCTGCCTGGAAACCTTTGCGGTATTCCACTTTTACCCGTTTCCGCTTGTCTTTGATACGACCCCTAAATGCCACTCCGCAATCTTCTTCAATTTCCTGTTGCAGCTTTTTGGCAAAGTCTTCATAACTCTCGTTGGCAATGACTGTAAGCCGGTTAATGTTCCGGTCGTGAATTCTATTGCCGGTTTCGTCCACCGCCAAACGCAATCCCCTGCCTATTTCCTGTCGCTTTTTCATTTCCGACTTGGTTTCGTTCAGCGTACAAATCTGGAACACATTGGGGCTGTCCCATCCTTCACGCAAAGCCGAGTGACTGAAAATGAATCGTAAAGGTTCATTGTTATCCAACAACCTTTCTTTGTCCTTCATGATGAGCCTGTAAGTATCATCATCCGCTTTTGTTTCACCGGAAGTGTCTTTGAACCTTCCTTTTTTGTCTTGTGCGAAATAGCCGTTATGAACCTGTTCGACCGGGAATGGAATCAATCCCTTGAAAGCCGGTTTTCCGGTAACTTTTTTAAAAGCTTCTTCAAACCATTGGGCAAAGCGACCCGGTAAGGAGTTGCCGGTATTATCATATTGGCGGTAGTTGGCCACCTTATCAATAAAAAACAGTGAAAGTGTTTTAATGTTTTTTTCTTTGAGCTTGTGTTCCTTTTTGAAATGTTCTTCAATGGTTTTCTGAATCTGGAATTTCATGATCTCGTCCGTCAGTCCACCTTGCGTGTCTCCCACATAAAGCATGGTTCCATTGGTAAACGAGATGCACTGATTGGCAACATCAATTTCGTCAATGATAAATCCGTTCTGATAGATTTCGCGGATGTTGGATAAGGCATACAGATCATCACCAACTTTCGCGGTAATTGACTTTTTGGTGACACCGCTGTCCTGGTTTACATCTATCCGCAACTTGGCGGATGTCCGGGTTTTGGTGGCATTGACCGATTCCAGGCTTACGAAAGCATCATTGTAGTTATCCTCCGCAAATACGGAATCCACTTCAATTTCTTTCACCAAACCGAGGTCATAAGCCTTTACCGGGTCTAAACTGTAAACAAGGTTATATAGATTCAGGTGAGTTGCCGAATAGCGTAAAGTGCAGGAAGGATGCAGGTTTTTTACAGCCTTCTTTCGAATATCGGTTTCCATATTTTGCGGTTCGTCCACAATGACGAATGGACGAGTGTATTGGATAAACTCAATCGGACGTTTGCCGGTCAGTTTGTCGTTGGGCTTGTTGATGATGTTTTCATCTTTGGCAAAGGCATCAATGTTCATCACCAGAACCTGAACCGTATTGCTTGATGCAAACCCTCTAAGTTGAGAAACTTTCCCGGAATCGTACACGCCAAAATCAACGGGTACTTTGTCATAAAGCGTTTGGAAATGATCGCAGGTAATCTCAAGGTTTTTCAACACGCCTTCCCGGATGGCTACACCCGGCACAACAATCACAAACTTTTTAAATCCATACTTTTCGTTGAGTTCGTATATGGTTCGAAGGTACACGTATGTTTTACCGGTTCCGGTCTCCATTTCAATGGAGAAGTTCATGCCGTCCAGTTCAGATACAGGTTCAATGTCGTTTCGTTGCTGAACCTCCTGAACATTATTCAGAATTTGTTCATCTGTCAGCACGATATTGTTTCCTACGCCATTTTCGGAAAGGCTTAAACTGCCGTACGTCAATGTGAAATCCAACTCGCTACTGCTCAAAGGCTGCCCTTCAAAGATGTCAACAATGGCGTTGATGGCTTGCTTTTGATAATTTTGATTGGGGTCGAATTGGAGTTTCATTTATTCCACCGGTCTGTAAATAGTTACTTTGAAATAATCACCGTCAATATTGTTTTCAAAATCAATACTTGGATAAGCTTGCAAAGAGTTTAGTATGCCACTTCCAACCCCTCTATAGGGCAATAAATTAAACCCGTAGGATGTGAGTAAAATATTTCTGTCTCTCCTTTGAATGCCTTGTTTTACATCCTCCACAGTGAGGTTGTTAGGGAGTTTACCAGGACTTTTTATTTCTATCCGGTCGGGGTAAACATAAAGCTTTATAGAATCTTCAATAAAGTAATCCCTATGCATGATGGAATTTATAAGGAGCTCATTAATTACAAGTTCAGGGATTTCCAAATCTCCAATACTGTTAAAACTCTTCTCACCTTGTATACGGGGGAGCTTAGCAACAATAAAATCCTTTCCTTTGGTATATTGATCCAAAATATTCCCATAAATATTATCGCTTGAACGATATTGGTCTGTCAAAAAATCATTGGTATGAAACCAAATTGCTTTAATGCAGAAGTGGGGGATCACTATATCATTATTTTTCCCGAATAACAAAAGGGATGCAAGAGTGAGGGAACCGTCCTTCAAAAGTCTAAGATTGTTTAGAACTCTTGTGATTTCTTCATTTGAATCACCTACTTCCTGCTTATGCCGTTCCTTGTAGAAAGTTGTAAAAAGCCGAATATCAAGGTCATCAACCGAGCAGTTTCCAATTACTTGCTGCTCTGCATACAAGAGTTGCTTTTCCTGCATCAATCTTGACAGCTCCGCATTATCCGTTACTTTCCTTTTGTTAGGACCACTACGTACATAGATTGCATGATTTTTATCTCTATGAAGCGTATTGCCTTTTTCAATATGCATTACCAGGACTTTATTCTCTTCAATTTTAACAATTTCAGTCCAAATACTTCCAAGTGGCGGTTTTACCCCATTAGATGCAGCCTTCATAGCCATGTCCTGGTATTCCTTAAGCTGTTCACCGGTTAAACCTTTGATCTGACCGTTATCATCAACACCAACGATGAGAAAACCACCCAATGAATTGGCAAATGCGACCATTTCCGCAGCAAGCCCATCAATGGAAGGAATTTTCTCTTTAAATTCTACAGTACTGGTTTCCCCCAAATCAATTATTTCAATAAGCTCTAATGCTTCCATAGTTCGTATCTCTTTTTTCGTTCATCAAACGCTTCATATCCACCTTCCATAATCTCAATAACCTCATCTCTCATTTTCTCATTGTCAATGCTTCCCTGACTCACAGCTATTTGATCAGAACTGTACCTGCATGAAATTACTTGCTCACAATCTCCCAGCACCGGGATGTTAGGGTTATGCGTGGCAAAGATGAACTGAGTGTCGTTTTTTAAATCCTTTAAAACCTTGATTACGTCTTCATAAATGGTTTGGTTATCAAGATCATCTTCCGGCTGATCAATAATTATCAAATGGCTGTCCCTAATGGTCAAAAGGAAAATGATTAATGCTGACGCTCTTTGACCGAGAGAGTGCTCCATTAATGGACGTTTGTGATAAATAATATCAAAATGATCAGGTACACGGAATATGAGCAAATCCGGCAATTGAGATTGAAAATATTCCCGAAATGAAAGTAATTGATTACCACCTGACAAGATTTCACCCAGCTTGCCATTATCATTTTCCAGATTATAATAAAGTTCTACCAGATCATTATATTCATCTGCAATTGTTTCCAGTTTTTTGCCTTGCAAACCGCTTCCGCGCATTTTTTCCTGAAGAAATATCCTGAAGGCTTTTTTGTTTCCTTTGAATTTTGTCTTTATCTCAATAGACTCTTGGTTTTTGTTTACTTTGGAAACTTCATCCTTAATGATGTTGTATTCCTCCAGCCACAAATCCTTGAGTTGAACAAGAGCCTCATTTAACTGTCGTGTTTTAGCATCCCTTTTGGTTGAAAGCTTATCTATCTCTTTCAACCTTGCTTTGGTCAAATCAAGATTCTTGGTGAACTTGATATAATCATCTGCATGGATGTTTGGCAGTTTAATCTCCCGTTTGATTTCGGCAAACTTTTCTTTTAGGGCTTCATATTTCTTTTGAAATTCTTCGTCAATACCTGTAAAAGTCTTGTGTTCACCGTATAACTTTTTGCTAATATCCTCTATCTGTCCAAAGAGCTTCCGGAACGACTGGAAGGATTCGTAAAGCCTCTTGAAAAGCTGCGGATTTTCTTTGGATTCATACTTCGTAAACGTATCGAAACCTTCTTTGTACTCCTCTATAAGCTCATCTATGCTTTCCAGTACCCTTTCTTCATACTCACGCATCCGTTTTATGTGGTTGGCATCTTTATTATATCCTATCTGTTCTTCAAGTTTTTTATCTATTTCAAGATCCTTGAATTTCTTAATATTCAGCTCTAATTCTGCTTTCTTAGCTTCTATATCCGGTTTTTGCGAAAGATTTTTTTCTATTTTCCTTAAGTCAGAAAAAATATTGATGATTTCCTGGTTCTTACTTTCAATTTTTCTTCTATGCTCTTTAAGTTGATCACCTATCAATCGATTAAGTAAAAATTCGGTGGAAACAGAATCCCCAATTTGTGAAAGGTCTTTTTGTCCATAATAGATTGGTTTCTGTACGATGGCTTTTGCAGGAAGATTATGCTGTAGTTCGCTACCGTTAAAAACATTGGCGCTTTCCCCAAGAATTTTTTCTATTCTGTATTCATTGTTCTGATCATCCACTACCTGTAGTATTATCTTTCCACCGCTGCCAAGCGCATGATTCACAAGATTTGTTTTGTATTCCCTGTGCACATTTTGCTTTGTAAGCTCAATATCTAATGCATACCTGATAGATTCAAAAATAGAAGATTTGCCGCTTCCCCTGATCCCAATCAGGTTGTTCATGGCATGATTAAGGTTGATGGTTGTGCCCCCCAATTTACCTCCCTGAAAGGTAATAAACTTGATATAACCATTCTTTATTTCAGGCAGCTTTGATGCTATATGGTAATCTTTGTCTATGAGGGCAAACTTGAGTGCATCAAAATTGTAATCGCCCATTTTGAGGTAGGTTTTTTGGGGAACTCCATTTTTCTTATTGCTTACTCCAATGCCTGAAATTCCCAAATGTGCAGAATCGGTTCCTTCGATAAGTGCAATACTTCTAGAGTTTCCTAATATCTTTTCCAGCTTCCTGACATTTTCCTGATACCATGCTTTTTGGAGTCCTAAAACCTTATTAAAGGCATCGGATTTTAGCCAACTTTCCAGATTTCTACCCTTTAATTCTTTAAATAATCCATTGTCATCATCTACATGTGCGGCAATTATAAAGAAATCCCTTCCGTATTGATTAAGGCAATTTACAGTTTCGCTAAGGTTAAAATTTGAATTAGGATAATTTGGTCTTTCACAGCCCGTAATGTTACTGAATGCTTGGATAAGGAACCTTTCAATAAGATTTTCTTCTTTTATCCATGAATGGTCAAAAACAATTAAAAGATGAATTCCTGTTCTGCCATCCTTACAGGAAAACTCCATTCCTGGTAATAAGTAGATTTCGTGCTTTTCCGCTTCTGAGTTTAACTGCGTAAACTCTTGCAGGTCGAACTTATTGTGGTTGGTAATAACACCTACATTAATTTTCTGCTCAACGAGTTGTTGAATATAATCTTTGGCAAACTGCGTACCCGTATATTTAAAATTATCCTCCGCTTTGGTGTGCAGATGGAAGTCAGCACGCAGCCAGGCGCTGCCGTTTTGAAATATGCTATGTTGCTCCATTTTTTTCATATCGTCTTAAATTCAATTCCAGCATCGCGCATTTGCAGTACGGTATTGGTTTTCAACTGGTCGTTTCCGGCAAACAGCTTGTCCAGTGCAATGCACTTGCTTGGTTTCAGCCATATGATATCTTTTACAATGGTCTCATTCATCTTGCTAAGTGCAACGACCATTTCATTTCCATTGACTACATAAAAATCTCCCCTTTTCTCAACAATGCTGTTCAGGTCAAAACCGGATTTTAGCAACAATTCGTAAAGCATGTTTTCTTCTTCTGAGCCTTCATTGACAGGATCAGTAAAAGCATCCATCTGTTTGTCCAGTTGCTCCCCGTTTTCAAACTTGTTGCCTTCTCCATATTTTGAAGTTGGAAGATTGGAGCTTGAATACTTTAAAACCAAGATCGGGTTTTGGTACTTCCTTTTCATCTCCAAAATCCAGCTTTCCGGCTTTTTCTTTCTTCTTGGCCTCCTGTTCATTTTCAATCTTCTTGATAACCCTTCGGATGCGTTCTTTGGCTATGTCGGCAATGGTTTTGTATCCAGATTTGTATGCATCAGATTTTTGCTCACATTCTTCTGGAAGTTGAACACAAATAAATTTTCTATTTCCTGTTTCTTCTTTATTAGTTTCTAAAACACTTTCAGCCAGTGTGCCACTTCCTCCAAAGAAATCAAGTATAATATCTTTATCATTAGGCTTGGAAGTTATTTTTAGCATCTGATTAATTAACCTTACAGGCTTCGGTGTGTCAAAGGTTGGTTCCCCGGTAAAAAGCTTATTTAGTTGTTGTTTTGCCTCTTGCGTATGACCTACATCTTGATGTTTCCAAATGGTTTGTGCAACTATTCCTTGCTTTACATCCTTCAAAAATCTTTTTCTCCGTGGTTTTGCAGTGCCATCTTTTCCAAAATAAACTTCATTATTGGTTATAAGTTCTTTCATTTCATTTTCTGGATGTCGCCAACTTGTTCCTGACTTTGGAGTCCATTTCTTACCAGATGGAGACGTTATTGTATAAACGCTGTTATCCCGGTGCTCCATACGTAATAAATCTGTTGAAGTCCAAGGTCCTCTATGGTCATCATCTGAGTTTGAATATCGATCGTTTTGCTTTTCAGTTCTGTCCAATGCATAAACGGTAACAGTTTCAATATTTTTTGCATATAACAATATATATTCATGCTCTGAGGAAAGATATTTTGCATCATTCTTTGTTGCAAATGTCCTTTGCCAAATAATTTCTTCTACAAAATTCTCCTCTCCAAAAATCTCGTTCATCACCAACTGAAGATTGTGCACCTCATTGTCATCAATGGAAACAAAGATTACTCCGTCATCTTTTAGCAGGTTCCGGGCAAGGAAAAGGCGGGGATACATCATATTGAGCCAGTTGGAGTGGTAATGCCCACTGTCCCGGCTGTTTTTTCGGTACATGCCTTCACGGGTCAGGTAGCCTTCTTCATCTTTTTCGCCCACACGCTTTAAATAATCTTCTTTGCTTTCTGAAAAGCGGTCGGGATAAATAAAGTGGTCGTTCCCTGTATTGTAAGGCGGGTCTATGTAAATCATTTTCACCTTGCCGTAATAGCTTTTTTGGAGCACTTTCAACACTTCAAGGTTTTCGCCTTCAATAAAGATGTGTCCGGTATCTTCAAAGTTGATGGATTCTTCTTTGGCAGGGATCAGAGTAGCGGTTGTCGGAGACTGTAATACCTTAAAGGCATCACTTTTCCCCGCCCAGTTCAAAACATAGCGTTCGTTGCTGAATATAATATCTTCTCCAAGCGTAGCTTTCAGCCTTTCCGAATCTACTTTTCCTTCACTAATTGCTTCCGGGAAAAGTTCATTTAGCTTTATAAGTTGTGTTTGTTGTATGTCGAGAGAATTTCCGTCCATGTTTCAACTTTTACTTGTGTTCCAGTTTCAGATCCTTGCAAATCTCTTTTAGAACTTCACCGGGATCGGCATCAATTGCCAGGGCAATCAGGTAAAGTTCCCTTACCCTTATTTGGGTAGAAGGGTTGAGAGTCAGTTCGCTGATCCTTGATTTACTAATACCGGTTTTCTTGGCAATTTCTGCCTTACTCGCTGACTTTCTTGTCAAATATGATCCGAGTTCTGTCATGATAGTCCTGATTTTCAAGACATAAATTTAGAATTCTTTTTTATTAGTTACGATAATTCGAACTACAATTTGTAAAGAAATTAAAATATATTTACTTTAGTCATGATATTCTGAATCATCGTTTAGACTGTCTAAACTCGAAAGGATGGGAACATAGGAAATTACAGATGCCCATTGAAGGCTCGTTTACACAAAACTGAAAGAAAGATAAGACATGTCTATTATGACTTTTATTCATAGGTTAAACAAAAGAGCGATAGAGCTTTACTTTTTGCATGCATTGGGAACCATGCATGCAAAGTGTAAAGCAGCGCTGGCCAAAAAAGCGGAGGGGAAAGGAAATCAAGCGATGGCAGCGAAGCATCAATATATGGATAGCATTTCAGGGTTTTATACATTTTTCCTGATTCAAAATGGGAGTTTTGCCCCGGTTCACCGGATTTCTTTTCGCCGATCCGGCCGAAACCGCCATAAATCAGTAAGGAAAACCTTTTTCTTTTGTCGGGGTAGCGGGATTACCCCGAAAGGGTTGATCCCGGTCTGGGATTGACCAAAAAGAAAAAGCTTTTCACTCGCTTCGCTCATTTCAGTCTTTTTTGCGTGGCGCCATCTTCAAGCAAACTTGAGCCGTCTCCACGCAAAAAATCCTGACTGCTTCGCAGAAAACCTTTTTCTTTTGTCGGGGTAGCGGGATTTGAACCCACGACCTCTTCGTCCCGAACGAAGCGCGCTACCGGACTGCGCTATACCCCGAAAATTGTTTGACGCATTCATCCATCAACCGGTCTTTATCCACCGGAACCACACCCACTTTTTCACAGACCAGTCCGGCGGCCAGATTGGCCACTGTGGCCAATTGCACGGGATCCAGACCCGCGGCCAGGCAAAGGCTGGCCACCCCGATCACCGTATCCCCGGCTCCGGAGACATCGGCCACATCCCTCACTTCATAGGCAGGAATGATGCTGTAGTTTTTTCCGTCACTGACAAATATCCCGGATTCCGAAAGGGTCACCAGCACGATCCCGATCCTGTTTTTTTCATGCAAAATCCGGGCTGCTTCAAAAATGCCGGCAGCATCTTTCCGGTCGATCTCCCGTTGTGTTCCGCTGGCAAATTCCTTCAGGTTGGGCTTGAACAACTGTACATTATGATAATTCCAGAAATTCCTGCTCTTGGGATCGACCAGGACGGGAATACCGGAGCGGCTGGCCAAAGCAACGGTTCTTTCAATCGCTTCAATGCTCAGGGTTCCTTTATCATAATCCTGGAACAATACGGCATCCGGTTTTTCCTGTTCAATGACATACTCTGCAAATTGCATCATCTTACCTATACTCCCGGCACTGACCGGCACATGAGATTCCCTGTCCACCCTGAGCAATTGCTGACGGTTGCCCAGGACCCGGGTTTTGACAGTGGTTTGTCTTTCCGGATCTTCGATGATTCCCCGGTCTTCAATGCCCTCCCTGCGAAGCATTTCCCTGAACAACCCGTTGTGCTTGTCATGTCCGGTGATGGAACAAAGGACCGGCTTGGCCCCGAGGGCCTGTATATTGACGGCCACATTGGCGGCACCACCCAACCTTCTGGCTTCATGATCCACCGTGACCACAGGAACGGGAGCTTCCGGAGAAACGCGTTCCACATTTCCCCAGATATACGCATCGACCATAACATCCCCGAGGATCAGGATCCTCAGGTTGCTGAAACGTTCAAAAAGCCGTTTGATTTCCGCCCTTTTCAAAGCTTTCGTTTTCAGAATTCGCAGGCAAAGATAATATTTTTTGTCCAATGGGGTCAGTACGGATCCACATCCGCATAGACCTGGACATAACCATGGTGTTTGCTGTGGTTGTACTCCCTGATCAACGTGCCGATCCGTTGTTTATGCCGGTTGCCCTCCGGACTTTTACCGGTTTTTACCAGTATATGTTGAATGTAGGATCTCTTGATCCGGCTGATCAGGGGGTATTGGGGACCCAAAACACGGTTTCCGGGCAAAAATGTTCTCAACCGGTCACCAAACCGGTCGGTTTCCTCCCGTAATGTTTCCTTTTCCCTGTGTTTGAAAATTATCCGGATCAGCCGGCAATAAGGCGGATAAAGAAACTCGCGGCGGTCTTTTGATTCGGAAAGGTACATGTCAGTATAATCCCCTTTCAGGACCCTTTGAATGACCGGATGCCCGGGTGAAAAAGTCTGTATCAGCACATTTCCCCGTTTATCCCGCCGGCCAGCCCTTCCCGCAACCTGATATAGCAGCTGGTAACTTCGTTCGAATGACCGGAAGTCAGGGAAATTCAACAAATTGTCGGCATGTAAAATGCCCACCAGCCCGATATTTTCAAAATCAAGACCTTTGGTAACAATTTGCGTTCCGACCAGAACATCAATCCTGCCCGATTCGAAATCCCTGATCAGTTTTTCATACTGCCTGCGTGTACTTACCGAATCAAGATCCATCCTTGCCACACGGGCCTCCGGAAAAAACAGTCCGAGTTCGTCTTCGATCTTTTGTGTCCCGAAGCCGCGCAGGGACATCTTTTCATTACCGCATTCCCTGCAGCGTGCATAGACCGGATAAACCGCACCACAGTAATGGCATACCAGCTTGTTGATTTGCTTATGATAGGTCAGACTTACGTCGCAATTCCGGCAATGGGGAACCCAACCGCACCGGGGACATTCCAGATATATGGAAAACCCTCTTCTGTTCTGGAAAAGGAGGACCTGCTCACCATTTTCCATGGTTCCTTCCATCATTTCAAGCATCCGGGGAGAAAAATGGGATTTCATCTTTTTCTTTCTCCAGGTTTCCCGGATATTCACAAGATGAATCATGGGAAATTCCACTTTTCCGTACCTTTCCCGGAGTTCCGTTAATTCATACTTACCCCGTTTCGCATTGTAAAATGACTCAACCGAGGGGGTAGCCGAACCGAGTAAAACATGGGCATTGTGGATGGTTGCCAGCATGATGGCAGTATCCCGGGCATGGTACCTGGGTGCCGGATCCGATTGTTTAAATGAAGCATCCTGTTCTTCGTCTACGATTACCAGCCCCAGGTTTCTGAAGGGAAGAAATACTGCGGATCTTGCCCCCAGTACTACACGAAACGAATTTCTGCGTTTGTGATCCAGCATGTCCCGGTAGATCTCTACCCTTTCTGCATCACCCAAACGTGAATGGTACACAAATACGGCATTTCCGAATACCGCCCTGAGACGGTTTATGATCTGGGTGGTCAATGATATTTCAGGCAACAGGTACAACACTGTTTTCCCGTGATCTGCCTGTTCCCTGATCAAATGAATGTATATTTCGGTCTTGCCGCTGGATGTTGCCCCGAAAAGCAGGGTAACCCGTTTTTTCTGCATACCTTCTTTTACCCTTTCCAGCGCCTGTTGTTGCTTTTGGGTAAGCTGTTCCGGAGGATTACAGGATATATTTCCTTCGGGTAACCGGCTGACCTGCTTGTCAAATATTTCCAGCATCCCTTTTTTTTGCAGGGCACTGAGGGTCTGCGAAGAAGCACCCGAAGATGCAAGCAATCCGCTCCTTCTGATCCCTTTGGCCATTCCCTTTTTATCCCATGCAGAAGCAATGATCTCCTCCATGATCTTTTTTTGCCGTGGTGCATTTTTCAATTGGTCAGGGAGGCGGTTTAAAACACTTTCTTTCCTGTACCCGGGAGATATTCTTACATACTTTTCCAGTTTTGGCCGGTAAGATTCCCATTTGATGCCTGACGGCAAAGCAGCGCGGTATATCTCACCCAGGGCACACAGGTAATACCCGGCCATCCAATCCCACAATTGCAATTGACGTTCGCTGATTACCGGCCTTTTGTCCACGATGGACAAAACCGGTTTGATCCGGTAATCGGCATCAGGGGACATGCTGCTCAGGGAACGAACGACCCCTGTATGTTCCTTTTTCTTGCCGAATCTGACAGAAACACGCGTTCCGGGATCAATCCTGTTTTGCATCCGGGGTGGTATGGCATAGGTGAATGTGCCCGGCAGGGGTAAGGGAAGTATTACATCAACATAATGTTTTTCACCCATGGCTTATGCAAACAGGATCAGGGGTGTGCAATCAGAGGGAAAGGATCTCGGCCATCTCGAACATGGATTCGTTGATCTGCTTGTGCCTTTTGATGGTTTTATTGAAAGGAATGTGGTCAACTTCATTGTTCACCAGTCCGATCATCACACTTTTCTGATCATCCAGCAATGCCTCCACGGAAGCATAACCGAGTTTGCTGGCGGTAACCCGGTCAAAGGCGGACGGGGTCCCCCCCCTTTGCAGGTGCCCCAATACGGAAACCCTGACATCATAATCCCTGAAATCATCTTTTACCTTGCGGGCAATGGAGAAAGCGCCCCCGCTCTCATCGCCCTCCGAGACAATGATGATGTTGCTGGATTTTTTTCTTTTAAAACCCTTTTCCAGGTAATCTTTCAGGTTTTCCACCTGTCCCTTGACCTCAGGAATCAGGATGGCTTCGGCACCACAGGCAATCCCGCTTCTCAATGCAATGAAACCGGCATCACGCCCCATGACCTCGATGAAAAAAAGCCGGTTGTGGGAAGAGGCCGTATCCCTGATCTTGTCCACGGCCCACACCACCGTATTCAATGCAGAATCATAGCCAATGGTATAATCCGTTCCATAAATATCGTTGTCAATGGTCCCGGGAATGCCCACGAAAGGAATGTCGAATTCCTCGGAGAATTTTCTTGCACCCGCCAATGTACCGTCACCCCCGATCACCACCATGGCATCTATGTTTTTCTCAATCAGGTGCTCATAGGCTTGTTTCCGGCCATCCACAGTTCTGAACTCTTTACAGCGGGCTGTCTTCAAAATGGTGCCTCCTCTTTGAATGATGTCGCTGACCGAATGTGCCTTCAGTTCCTTGAAATGCCCGTAAACCATTCCGTAGTACCCGTGCCGGATGCCGATCACCCGGATCTTATTGTATATCGCCATCCTGGTAACGGCCCGTATGGCGGCATTCATGCCCGGGGCATCGCCCCCGGAAGTCAATACGCCGATTCTTTTGATCTTTGCCATGATTCTGATAATTGCTTACTGGATGCCAAAATGAAATTCAAAATTACAAAAAAAACTTTCAATTCCGGGTCATTTCCCCTATGGCCCCGGCAACTTCTTTCAACAACCAGTCGGGCGTTGAAGTTGCTCCGCATATGCCTGCCGATGAGGCATTTGCAAACCAATGTTTTTTCAGTTGTTTTGGCCCGGTAACAAAATATGCATTCTTATTTACCTCCCGGCACTGGTCAAAAAGCATTTTCCCGTTGGAACTGTTGGGGTCACTCACCATGATGACCACATCATGACGGGATGCGAAATTTCTGATGCCCGGTTCCCGCTGGGCGATGATATTGCAAACCGTCCTGAAGCAATGAAACCGCGGTTTGCCGTTTTTCCGGCCTTTATTCATGATAATACCGATTTGCCGGCAGACATCGTTGTATTTCTCCGTATCCATGGTGGTCTGTGAAAACAAACAGACCGGCCTGGTAAAATCCAGATCTGCCAGTTCTTCCGTCTTCTGAAATACAATGGCATCACCGTTTGTTTGTCCGACCAGGGCTTTTACTTCCGGATGATCTTTCTTGCCAAAAAGCAGAACATAACCATTTTCTTTCCGGGCCTCATCCATGGCTTCCTTGATCCTGGTCTGCAGTTTCATCACCACGGGACATGTGGCATCAATGATGGTCAGTTGATTTTTATGCGCGATCTTGTAGGTTTCCGGGGGTTCCCCGTGTGCCCTGATCAATACGGTTTTATTTTTCAATTTTTTGTACCGTTCATATCCGATGGTGACCAATCCTTTCAGGGCCAGGCGGTTTAATTCCATGCGGTTGTGGACGATCTCGCCAAGGCAAAACAATTCCTGCTTTTCTGCCAGCAATTCTTCGGCCAGTTCCAGGGCATTCTGCACCCCGAAGCAACAACCCGACCTTTTTTCAATTTCAATCCGCATATTGAAATGGCCTCATGTTTTATTTTTTTCTTTTTCGTATTTCCTTAAAAGATTTTCGAACCACTCCATCTCCTGCTCCGGCGACATTTCCGAATTGTCCAGCTCAACGGCACCCGGTGACTTGACGAGAGGACTGATCCTGCGGTTCGTATCCAGTTGGTCACGGTGCAGAATATTTTGCCTGACTTCCTCCAGCCGGACTTCCATTCCGGCCGATTTCAGTTCCCTGAATCTTCTGCGTGCCCTTTCGTCTGCACCGGCATTGAGAAATATCTTGATATCCGCATGGGGCAGGACAACCGAGCCTATGTCCCGTCCATCCATCACCACACCATGTTTTTCTGCGATTGATCTCTGTACGCGCACCATCAGGTCCCTGACCTCCGGTATCATACTCACTTCACTGACATACCGGGAAACTTCAACATCCCGTATGGCTTTCCCCACATTTTTGCCGTTGAGATAAGTTTCATACCGGTCATTGTCTCCATTGTATTTCACTTCGATCGAGATCGTTTCCAGATCCCTGATCAATTTGTCCCGGTCAATGCTTCCACCGGATATATATCCCCCCTGTATAGCATGTAATGTGACGGCACGATACATGGCACCCGAATCAATGTGTACCAATCCCATTTTCCTGGCAATCATGCCTGCAAATGTACTTTTGCCCGAAGAAGAATATCCGTCAATGGCGATGATCATATGTGCTGCAAATTTATGAATTAATCAATGTCCGTACTCAGTGAAAAATGATTGGATGAACCGGCCAGATGGTAAGTCGCCCTTCCGTAACTGATGTGAAACCGGGAGATCCGCAGGCCGAAACCCCAGGAAAATCCCACCATGCCGATCCTTGAACTGACCTGCAGTTCTTTCCTCCTTTGATAGTTGTATCCGGCCCGGAGATAAAAATGATCAATGGGTGTAAATTCCACACCCACAATAACATGACGCATCATTTTTTCGGCAAGTTCGCCGACGGGGGAAAGATCCTCCGTGCCTGATGAAACCATTGAAATGGCTTGTTCATCCTGGCCGGGTTCCTCATAAGTCAGATCAAATTTTTGAAGATGTTGCAGAAGCAATGAAAATCTGAAAGGGGCATATTTCAATTTTTGGGAAACACCCAACTGAACTTCGAAAGGCACGGGCTCCCGGTTGCCGTCATGATAGGGTCTGAACTGATATCCCAGGTTCCTGAGGACCAGGGCCGCCGAAAACAACAAATCCTCATTGTAATAAGTAAGACCGGCATCCATCAACAATCCGTATGATCGATATTTTTCCAGTGAAGAATACACGGGTTTGACATTCATCCCAATGGTAAATGTGCTGTCTAACGGCTTTGACCAAATCAGGTTCAGGGCATATTCCGAAGCATGAAAATTCCCCGTTATGGTGCCGGAGGGGTCGGCTGCAATAAATTTACCGTAATTGACATAATGGATTCCGCCTGCCATATTTCCGTATTTTTTTGTGTGCCGGGCGTAAGAAACATATCCGTAATGAATATCAGCGAAATAGGAAACAAAATTCAAAACCACGTTTTTGTCCATTTCAGCAGACAACAAACCAGGGTTGTGAAAAACGAGGTTCAGGTCATGATCCCGGATGGCCGTCTGCTTTCCGCCCAGGGCAGCTACCCGTGCAGAATTGGCAAGGTCAAGAAAACCGAAAGTTGAACGGCCCCCTGGCTGGGCAGCAACGATCCCTGAAAACAATGTCAAATGAAAAAGCAGAATAATGAAACGCTCCATGAATGGAATGATTGCCGGAATAAAACGTGCAGTCATGCAAATTATTTTTTCTTCAGGACAATCTCTTTTTCTTCACCTGATTCTTGAAACGGATGATCCTGCCGAACCCGGTGGTCTTCATCTGCGACATGAAGAGTCCGGCCAGCACCACAAAAATGGCCATGATTTTCGCAGCAGGCATCTTTTCTCCCAGGAAAAAATATGAATAGAGCGCAGCGACAATGGGGATCAGGTTGGTAAAAATATTGGCACGTGTGGTTCCCAGCTTTTTGATCCCGAAAGAAAAAAATATGAAAGCCAGTGAAGAACCAAAAATGGCCAGATAAAGCAAAGGCAGGAAGGCACGGACCGGGATAGCCATTCCCCTGACATATTCATAATCAACAAATAAAAATACGGGCAAAAACAAAAAAATGCCGATCGTATTGTGCCATGTGGTCAGGGTCAGCGGAGAATAGTCGGCCGACAATTTCTTGATGAGAATAGCAAAACCCACGGCGGATATCACTGCACCGAACATCAGGAAAACGCCCGGGAGCGTGGCTCCGAACCCTCCTTCCGAAGCGGTTATAAAAATTACTACACCTGCGAAGGATACCGTCAGTCCCAGCTTGTTCAGGAAACTGATCCTTTCTCCCAGGAAAAAATATCCTGCTATGGGGACCACCAGGGGTATGGTCGATATGATAATGGATCCCAGAGCAGGAGATACAAAGGTCATCCCATGGCTTTCACACAGGAAATACGCAAAAGGATTGAAAAGAGAAAGGATAAGCACCCCGGGGATATCCCTCCGGCGGATCTTCTGCAATCTGCCGGCAAGGATCCCGAATACCAGCAAAATAAAACCGGAAATAACCAGCCGGAAAAGGATCACGGTAACCGGTCTGAAAAACGCAAATGAATTTTTATACCATGTGAAGGACATTCCCCAGAAAAGCATGGCAAGCAGCACAGCTGCATACACAACAAAAACCGGTTTTCTCATAGTCCGGATATTCGTGGGAAAACAAAAATAAAAAACCTGATGGGATACATATTAAACCTTCCGCAACAAAAACCATCCAAATGGTTGAAACAATATAATCTTTAATTCCGTTAAATGAATCATTCATTCATAAAAAACAAAACCATGAAACCCCCATCATCATCCGGTGGCAGGCCATTGTTCGTAGACAAAATACCATGAATACATTGATAAACACCGGTTTTGCAGATGGGAGTTCGCCGGTCCGGCATGTGGACAGCACGCGGGTGGCCGGCAACAAAAAACCATAGCATTTGAACTGACATTGTAACAGAATTATAATCTTTTGTTTAACTAAATTATTTTCTGATGAAAAAACAAGCATACAATTTATTGCTGCCTGTGATGATCGCTTTCATTTTCATGTTCTCCGCCTGCGAGAAAAACGGGGACGGACCCGATACCGGTCAGGCCGTGACCATTGCAGAAGATGATGCCCTTACCGATCAGTTGTTCGATGATGTTTTCAGCGAAACGGACAATGCGCTGGCCACCGTTGATATGTTGCTTTTCGGAAACGGAAAAAAATCTGCCGGATTAGCCACTTGTCCTGTCATCACCGTCGACCACAACGACACCACGTACTGGCCGAAAACGGTGACTGTCAATTTCGGGGATTCATGTACCGGACCCAACGGCGTGGTCAGAAGCGGGAAAATACTTGTCACGGTGACGGGAAGGCATCTCAGGGAAGGTTCGGTCCGGACCGTCACATTCGAGAATTATTATATCAACGGGATCAAGCTGGAAGGAACCAAAACCATTTCCAACCAGGGACTGAATGAAGACGGTTCCATGATCTTCAATGTATCGCTGACGGGCGGAAAAGTCACCACACCCGCCGGAAAAGAGATCACCCGGGAATTTACCCGGGAGAGGGAATGGTTTGACGGACTCGCAACGCCGCGCTGGATATTTGACGACAAGTTTCTGGTAACCGGATCATCTTCCGGGGTCAACCGGTTTGGTGTGAACTACACCAAAACCATTGTATCTCCCTTGCTGATCGAAGTATCATGCCGCTGGATCAAATCCGGCACCATCCGGATTGAACGCACGGACAAACCACTGATCACACTGGACTATGGTGACGGGGAATGCGACAATGAAGCCACGGTGACTGCAGAGGGGGAAACCCGGACGATTACCCTGCCCCCGAAATAGAGAAAAGTCAAATTGTATGATCAGGTCATCATCCGTTTTGCCCGGATCGTAAATCTTCAATAAATTCATGAATCGCGGTACCCGGGTCACCGGGTACCGCGTTTGCAAGCACGCGCAAAAAAGCACTGCCGACTATGGCCCCACTGGCATACCGGCAGGCATGCCGGAAAGATTCACTGGAAGAGATCCCGAATCCGATCATGGTGGGCAAACGCAGCTTCATATTCAAGATCCTCCGGTAATATGCATCCTTGCTTTGGACCGTCCCCCGGGCAACCCCCGTGGTTGATGAGGTGGACACCAGGTATAAAAATCCCCGACCGTACTTTTCCAGTTTCCGGACCCTCTGTTCATCGGAGGTGGGTGAGATCAGGAATATGTTGTACAAACCAAAACGGCCGAATATTTCCGCATAATGCTCTACATATTCTTCCAGGGGAAGGTCGGGAATGATGACCCCGTCTATGCCGGTATCGGCGCATTTTGAACAAAATCTCTCCATGCCGAAACGGTATACCGGATTCAGATAGCCCATCAGCAACAAGGGAATACGGATGTTTTTCCTGATATTTTCAAGTTGTTTGAACAGGATTTCAAGACTCATCCCGTTCTTTAAGGATTGCTGGCTGGACTGTTGAATGACCGGACCATCCGCTACCGGGTCGGAAAAAGGGATCCCGATCTCCACCATATCGACACCGGCATGCTGCAGGTGGTTCAGTATCTTCGTTGTACTGTCCCTTTCCGGATATCCGGCAGTATAAAATACGGAGAGCATCCCGGAGGGGTTTTCCCTGAACCGCTGATCAATTCTGTTCATCATTGAAATATTTGATGTACGTTTCCATATCCTTATCACCCCTTCCGGAAAGGTTGACCACGATGATCTCATGGGAGCCGAATTTCTCCTTTTCCAGATAAGCCAGTGCATGTGCAGATTCAAGCGCGGGAATGATGCCTTCTTTTCGCGCCAGGAAGAGTCCGGCCTCCAGTGCCTCAACATCTCTGACACTTTCGAACCGGACCCTGCGGGTTGCATGCAAATGTGCATGAAGAGGACCTATTCCGGGGTAATCCAATCCGGCCGACACCGAATAAGGTTCCGTGATCTGGCCGTCATGATCCTGCATAAGCCAGGTCCTGCATCCATGAATAAAACCGGGACGGCCCAGCACCATGGTGGCGGCTGACTCTCCGGTTTCATTACCCTTTCCTGCAGCTTCAACGGCAATCAGTTTTACCCGCTCATTCTCCATGTATGGGTACCAGGCCCCTGCAGCATTGCTTCCACCACCCACACAGGCCAGGATGCAATCCGGTTCCGGTCTTCCCTCCAGTTCCTCAAGTTGATAACAAATTTCTTCACCGATCACCGACTGCAATCTCATAACCAGTTCAGGATAGGGATGAGGGCCCACCACAGAACCGATCACATAATGCGTATCATCCGGATTGCTGATCCAGTCCCTGATGGCTTCGTTGGTCGCGTCCTTCAGCGTTTTGTTGCCGCTGTGAACAGGTACCACGCGGGCACCGAGCATTTTCATTTTCAGCACGTTTGGTTTCTGCCGGCTTACATCGGTATCCCCCATGTAAACCACACATTCCATTCCGTAACGTGCACAAACCGTTGCCGTGGCCACACCATGCTGTCCGGCACCGGTTTCCGCGATGATCCTTTTTTTCCCTAGCTTCCTGGCCAGCAGTATCTGTCCCACGGTATTGTTGATCTTGTGTGCCCCGGTATGGTTCAGGTCTTCCCTTTTCAGGTAGATATTTGTCCCGTAATGGGATGAAAGCCTTTCTGCATGATACAGAGGAGTGGGGCGCCCCACGTATGCTTTCAGCAGTTGTCTGAATTCCCGCTGAAATGAACGGTCCCGGATGATATCCAGATAGGATTCCCTCAATTCCCTGAGATTCGGATAGAGCAGTTCGGGCACAAAGGCACCGCCGTAATCTCCGTAATAACCCTGTTGATTTACGTTATAATACATGTTTTCTTCTGATTTTTTCCATGAACAATCCGACTTTTTCCGTATCCTTGAGACCCGGTTTTATTTCGAACCGGCTGTTGATATCCACACCCCGGAGATTTTTTATAATGCATCGGGTAAAATGGTCCGCATCATCCAACCCGATCCCTCCCCCGATAAAAAAAGGTTTATCGACCCCCTGTTCCTCCAGGATCTTCCAGTTGAATTTTGTTCCGGATCCGCCAAATCCTTTCGTCCTGGTATCAAACAGAAAATAATCACATACTTTATGATACGGCCTGACCGCAACAAGATCCTTTTCCGCAGCAACACCAAAAGCCTTGATGACTCCCGCTCCATATTCTTTGATCTTCAAACACAATTCCGGTGATTCCTGTCCGTGCAACTGCACAAAATCCAACTTGCAATGTTTTGTTTTACTCAGTATTTCATCCGGGGACTGGTCCACGAAAACACCTGTTTTTCGGATCCCTTCCGGCAGTCCGGCAATAAAATCTTCAGATTCCGGCGGAATAAACCTGGGTGACCCCGGGAAAAAAATAAAACCCATATAATCAGGCCTGAGCATGGCAACCTCCATGGCATTTCCCGCGTATTTGAGTCCGCATACCTTGATCTCCAACCCATGTATCATATCATAAAGATTTATGCAATTCCCGAATGAATTCCCGGAGCACCCGGGGAGGGTCCGCATGTTTCATGAACAATTCCCCGATCAGAAAACCCTGATAACCGGCATGTGCCAGCGAAACGGCATCTTCAACACTTTGTATGCCGCTTTCTGCAATTTTCGGAAGATCTTCCGGCAGATCCTGCATCATCCCCATACCGGTTTCTGTATCCACCCGGAATGTTTTCAGGTCGCGGTTGTTCACCCCCACCACATCAATATATTCATTGAGTGTTTCCAGTTCTCCTGGATCATGAAGTTCGAGCAATACTTCGAGGCCCACCTCTTTTGCCTTCCGTGCAAGCTCCCGGATTTTTTCCCTGCCAAGCATGGCCGCAATCAGCAGCACCGCATCTGCTCCCATGGCCTTTGATTCAAGGACCTGGTACTCATCCAGGATGAATTCCTTTCTGAGAACCGGGCAGGATGCTGTTTTCCCGGCCCGCACCAGGTCATTCAGGCTTCCCCCGAAATATTTCCGGTCGGTCAGAACGGATACGCCTGCTGCCCCTGCCTCTGCATAACCCCGTATAATCTCACCCGCATCTGCCTGCTCATGGATGTTGCCCCGCGAGGGGGATATTCGTTTGAATTCGGCGATCACCCCCAGGCTGCCGGTGCGTATAAGGGCCCCGGAAAGGGAACGGGTTTTCCGGCTGAACGCAGGTTCTCCGTAGAACCTTTCTGCAGGAAAATCCTTCTTTTGCCGTGCGATTTCTACGAGTTTATGTTTTTTGATGGCATCCAGTATGTTCATGGTGGTCATCCTGTTCATGCTGTATTCAATTCAATCAGTTCCCGGAAAGTACGGTAGGCTTTTCCGCTTTCCAGGGAGATCCGGGCAAGATCGATGCATTCCTCAAGATTCTTTTTTGGATAATAGGTCCACAAAGCCAAACCGGAATTGGCCACCACCACGTTTTTCTGATCTGCTGAACCTTTGTTCTGCATAATATCCAGAAACATCCCGGCAGTTTCTTTGACCGAGGATCCCCCTTCCAGCTCTTCAGGTGATGCACGGGACATTCCGAGATCTTCAGGGCCGAGGATCTTTTCTCCCTCCCGGCTGACCATTTTGAACGGACCGGTGAGGGAAACTTCGTCGTAACCGTCAAGACTGTATAGTATGACATACCGTTTGCCTGAATTCTGGAACAGGTAATTGTATAACCTGACCAGCTCAAGATTGTATACACCCACCAGCTGTCTGTTGGGCTGACAGGGATTTACCATTGGGCCCAACATGTTGAAAAAGGTTTTTACCCGCAATTCTTTCCTGACCGGAGCGACATTTTTCATGGCAGGATTAAACAGCGGGGCATGCAGGAAACACAGGTTTGCCCGGTCCAGTTCTTTTTTCAGTTTGCCGGCATCGGATGAAAAAACATAACCGAAATATTCCATAATATGGGATGAGCCGCATGTGGAAGTCACCCCGTAATTGCCATGCTTGACGACCCTGGCCCCTGCCCCGGCAACCACAAAGGACGAAATGGTGCTGATGTTGAAGGTGTTTTTTTCGTCTCCTCCTGTTCCGCAGAGATCGATGGTATCCATCCCCGGTAAATCAACCCTGACGGCCAGACTCATCAGCGCATCCCTGAATCCCGAAAGTTCTTCAATGGTAATGTTCCGCATCAGGTATACGCTGATGAAGGAGGCTATTTCAGAATGGCTGTATCTCCCACTTGCAATGTTGGTAAGCACCGTCCGGGCTTCTTCCCGTGAAAGGGTTTTGTGCTCATAAAGATGCAAAAGAATTTCTCTCATGATTATATGAACTTAATGATTGATCCAGTTGTAAATGATTTCATTCCCCTGTTTGGTGAGAATGGATTCGGGATGAAACTGCAAACCCCGGATATCCAGCTCCTGATGTCGGACAGCCATGATCTCCCCATCTTCTGCGTTGGCTGTAACTTTCAGACAATCAGGGAGTGTTCTTGCGGAAACCAGCCACGAATGATAGCGTCCCCCCTGTATCTTCTCCGGAAGATTGCGAAATATATAATCATCCTGATCCGACAGGTTGATCCACGTAGATACCCCGTGGAAAACCCGTTCGGTATTGATCAATGTAGCTCCGAATACTTCTGCAATGGCCTGGTGCCCCAGGCACACACCCAGTATGCTTTTCGCAGGGGCATATCTCCTGATCAATGCCTTCAGCATCCCCGCTTCTTCCGGAATACCGGGGCCCGGGGACAATATGATCCCTTCACATGCATTCAGTACCTCGAAATCCACCTTGTCGTTCCTGTACACAGCCGGCCGCTTTCCGGTAATTTCCTGTACCGAATAGACAAGATTGTAGGTGAAAGAATCATAATTATCGATCACCACGATTTTTTCCATATTACAGTTTTTTTGCCAGTTCGATGGAATGTCTGAGTGCCATCAGTTTATTGTTCACCTCTGCCAGCTCTTTCTCCTCGGAAGAGTCCGCCACAATCCCTGCTCCGGCTTGGTAATGCAGTGTATTGGCCATGCTCAGGAAGGACCTGATCATGATGGCATGGTTCAGGGAACCGTCGAAACCCAACTGCCCGAGGCAGCCCCCGTAATATCCCCGTCCCGACGGTTCATATTCATTGATCAATTGCATGGCCCTGAATTTGGGAGCACCGGAAAGGGTGCCGGCCGGAAATGAATCGGCCAGGATCCTGATTGCATTGTAATGATCCGGCAGTGTGCCGGATACCTTGGATACCATATGAAGCACATGGGAATAGTATTGTATCTCACGATAGGTTTCCACCTTGACTTTATCCGCATTCCTGCTGAGATCATTTCTTGCCAGGTCAACCAGCATAACATGTTCGGAATTTTCTTTGGGATCGGTTGAAAGCTGAAAAGCGATGTCCTTGTCTTTCTGGTCATCCCCGGTCCTCTTAAAAGTTCCGGCGATGGGATGGATATACGCTTTCCCCTCTGATATTTGCAGCTGGGCTTCCGGCGAAGAACCAAATATCCGGTAATTGCCGTAGTCAAAATAGAAAAGGTAAGGTGAAGGATTGATGGAACGGAGTGCACGGTACACATTGAACTCATCTCCGGTGAAAGTGCGGAAAAATCTTCTGGACAGCACAATCTGGAATACATCACCCCGGTGGCAGTGATTCCGCCCCAATCTGACCAGATCCATATAATCGCGGTCTTTCATATTCGATTCTTCTTTTTTCCCGATCATAAAAGGATACCTGGCTATGTTCCGGTTGTATAACAGTGATTCAATATGATCCAATCCGGTCTTTTCTCCTTCCGATTGATTTTCAATTAAATACAATTGATTCTGAAAATGATTGATGGCAATGATGTATTTGTAGAAACCGTATTGGATTTCAGGAATTTCTGATGTTTCGCCGGGAGGTTCCCTGAGTCCGATCTTTTCAAAACAGTCAACTGCATTGTACGACATATATCCAAACAATCCGTTGATCCGGACCGGCAGATCATCCGGATCTTCGGCTTCAAATGACCTGAGATAATCATCGAGCGCTTCCGTCACCGTGACCCCCTGAATCTGCCCGATGTCTTTGCCGGGGCTTCCAATCTCAATCTTTCCCCTGTGCACACGGAAGAAAGAAAGCGGCTGCAGGCATATATAGGAAAAACTGTTCTGACTGCCGTGGTAATCGGAACTCTCCAGCAAAAGAGAATTGGGAAACACATCCCGCAAACGGAGGTAAATCCCTACCGGTGTAATGGTATCGGCCAATATTTGTTTGAAGTTGACCCTGACCTTGTTTTTTTCCATTTTTTTGAATTTTTGGTACAAAAAAACCCGCCGTGTTGGGGCGGGCCTTTGTTCTCTTATGATGCCATGGCAGTCCCTGTCACGATCCGAAAAAACGCAGACATGAGAACCACCACCAGTTATTGTTTATACTTTGATTCATATCATTGATTTTGTCACTTCTTGTCACTTCAAAGAAAAATACTTTTTTCCAAATTTCAAACAACCGGGGAAATTTTTATGCCGCTTTCAGTCTTTTTATGTCCACTTTTTGTATTTTCTCGCTTGCATAGTCCACGGTGATGTTGACTTCACGGACATTCCCGGAAGGAAGCTCGAACATGGCATCGATCATGATCACTTCACAGATCGACCGGAGTCCCCGTGCACCCAATTTGAACTCAATGGCTTTGTCAACGATGAATTCAAGTGCCTTTTCTTCAAATTCAAGTTTGATCCTGTCCATCTTGAAAAGTTTGATGTATTGCTTTATTATGGCGTTTTTGGGTTCGGTCAGGATCCTCCTCAGCACATCCCTTTCCAGGGGATTCAAATAAGTCAATATGGGAAGGCGGCCGATGATCTCCGGGATCAGTCCGTATGCCTTCAGATCCTGGGGTGCCACATACTGCAGGAGATTGTCACGGTCAATTCTTTCGTTGGAGCTGCTTGCTGCGTATCCCACAACCTGGGTATTCAGGCGGTGGGCGATCTTTTTCTCGATCCCGTCGAATGCCCCGCCACAAATAAACAGGATATTTTTTGTATCCACCGGTATCATTTTCTGATCGGGATGTTTTCTGCCTCCCTGTGGCGGAACGTTAACGATCGAACCCTCCAGCAGTTTCAGCAGCCCCTGTTGCACTCCTTCACCGGACACATCCCTTGTTATGGAAGGATTGTCACTCTTTCTGGCGATCTTATCGATCTCATCGATAAAGACAATGCCTTTTTCTGCCGCTTCAACATTGTAATCGGCTACCTGCAGAAGCCGTGTAAGCACGCTCTCAATGTCTTCTCCCACATAACCCGCTTCCGTAAGAACCGTGGCATCCACGATGGTAAAAGGGACATGAAGCATTTTTGCAATGGTTCTGGCCAGCAGGGTTTTTCCGGTGCCGGTCTCTCCGACCAGGACAATGTTTGACTTCTCAATTTCTACTTCATCTTCCTGAACGCTTTGCTGCATCAATCTTTTATAATGATTATAGACCGCAACGGATACATATCGCTTGGCCTGATCCTGGCCGATGACAAACTGATCGAGAAAATCTTTGATCTCGGCAGGCTTGGACAATTTGATCTGATTTACATCAAATTCATTTTTTTTCTTCAGTTCTTCCTGAACAATATTATAGGCCTGTTCGATGCAACTGTCGCATATGTGCCCCGATATTCCTGCGATCAGGAGCCTGGTTTCTTTTTTTTCCCTTCCACAAAATGAACAACGGTCCATATTGGTATGGTTTTGATTATTTCTTTTTATCCGGGCCCTTTTCAAGCACTTCATCGATCATTCCGTAGCTGAGAGCTTCCGCAGAGGTCAACCAGTGATCGCGGTCAGCATCCTTATCAATTTTGTCGTAGGTTTTTCCCGTATGTTCGGCCAAAATCACATACAATTCCTTTTTCAGCTTCAGAATTTCCCGGGTGGTAATCTCAATATCGGAAGCGGGGCCCTGAACACCTCCCATGGGCTGATGGATCATGACCCTGGAATGCTTCAGTGCCGAACGTTTGCCTTTCGTGCCGGCAGCAAGCAATACCGCTCCCATGGATGCGGCCATTCCCGTACAGATGGTGGCAATATCCGAACTTATGTATTGCATGGTGTCGTATATCCCCAAACCTGCATGGACGGTTCCACCCGGCGTATTGAAATATATCTGGATGTCCTTGTTCGGATCACTTGAATCAAGATACAACAATTGTGCCTGGATGATATTGGCAACATAGTCATCAATGGGCAGACCCAGAAAAATGATCCTGTCCATCATCAACCGGGAAAAAACATCCATGGTGGCAATGTTCAGTTGCCTTTCCTCAATAATGGTGGGTGAAATATAATTTTGTATGATGGAAGAATATTTATGCAGGGTCATGCTGCTGACCCCCATTGTCTTTATCGCATATTGTCTGAAATCATCCTGTTCATTCATATGACCGTGATTTAGCATTTATGTCAAATTTAAGCATTTTTTTGCATTATTTTTTCGAATTTCTCTGCAGACACCTCTTTCACATCAACTCCGGCGTTTTCCCTGACAAATTCAACGATCTTCTGATCGGCCAGGGTATCATGGATCCTTCGTTTCTCATTCTGGTCATTCAACATCTTATCGGCATAGTTGTTCAGGTGTTCCTCCGGAACCCCGCCCATCCCATATTGCTGAAAATACATCCGGGCATATTCCCGGGCATATTCCCTCACTTCATTTTCTTCTATCCTGATGTTTTTGTCCCGGACGATCTTTTCCCGGATCAGTTGCCATTTCAGGTCATCCTCCATGGCCGGATAGTCTTTTTCGATCTGCTCTTCCGAAAATTTTTCGTTATTGCTTACTGTTATCCAGCGCTTCAGAAATTCTGCAGGTAATTTCAGGCCGGTTTTATCCAGGAAATGGGCTTTCACGTCCTCAGCAAATTTGCTGTTGCTCTGCCTGGAAAGATCAAATTTGATTTCTTCGATAACGCGTTGGGTAAATTCCTCATTGGTTTTTATCTGATCCTTACCAAAAATCTGGTCGTAGAATTTACTGTTAAGCTCAGCCGGCTTGAACCGGTTGATTTCCTGTATGGTAACGCGGAAATCACCCTGGATTTCTTTCACCTGATCCTTATCGATCTTGAGCAATGAGGCGACCTCCTGCTCATTGGGATATGCTTTTTTCACATCGAAATCCACAACATCCCCCGATCCCTTGCCGACAAATTTTTTTACAGCGTCCTTGTCTTTCATGAGCTCCAGGGAGAAAACGGCTTCATCATTCCGTATGCCTTCTTCCACTGGATTTCCTTCAGGATCTGTCTGTTCCATTTTCCCTTTGACGATTTCATTACCGGTTGCCTTCTCTATTTTATCAAAAGTGCCGAAACGCCTTTTATAATTCTCTTTCTGGTTTTCGATCATCTTGTCATCCACTTTGATCTCATAATATGGGATCTTATCTTTCTGGCTGATCTCCAGTTCAAATTCGGGGGCCAGGCCCAGATCGAACACAAACTCAAACTCCTGCTGATTGTCCCAGTCAATATCTGCCTGTTTTTCCTTATCGGGGAGCGGCTCCCCGAGAATCCGGATCTTTTCCTCCTTTAAATACTCCCTGACGGAACTCAGGACAACCTTGTTGATTTCTTCGATCATCACCGGTTTCCGGTACATCTTCCTGATAAGTCCGGCAGGCACCTTCCCGGGTCTGAATCCGTCTATCCTTGCCCTCTTTCTGTAATCTTTCAACACCTTGTCTACCTGATCCTCATAATCTTCCTGTGTTACCCTGACCTTTAAAAGGGCATTCAGTTCATCAACATTTTCTTTGTTAATATCCATACTTATTCAATTTAATGGTTGATTGCTTCCAAAATCCATGCCGTCATCCGCGATCTGACCGGAGACTAAAAAGGTTCCGGACTGTGCGGATGAAGGGACTCGAACCCCCACGCCGTTTAAGGCACCAGATCCTAAGTCTGGCGCGTCTACCAATTCCGCCACATCCGCCTGTAAAATTCTGCGCAAATTTATTCTTTTTTATTGACAAATAACAGCCGCGGCTTCACAATCCCCTATAACAACCCTGCCATTCTGACACGGGGATGTGCCTGCAAAATAAAAGTTGCTTTCCGGTAACGGATTCATTTCCTAACTATCCGGAAGCGGAGAAATAATTAATCTGAAATGGGTAAACGGACTCAATGCGCCCAGGGGGATGGGTGTTTTCCGGGGGAAACTCCATGTTTCCGATTCACGGGAGGAAGCATTTACCGGATCACCAATTGCCGGAGAACCCGAACGGATTGTTTTACGAGAACGGGATGCTTCTTGCCGGAACGGCCAATGCGGTTGTCCGGATCGATCCGGACAGTAAACAGGCCGGATTGACGGCCTGGTTCCGGAAGGAAAGGGCAGTTACCTTATATCAGACTGATCGGGTTATGTCCCACAAACTCATCGACGGTTCCTGAGCTCAAATTTCTGTCCGAGGTAAACCTTCCTGACTTCTTCGTCACGGGCCAGTTCATCAGCCGTACCCGATTTCATGATCGCACCTTCAAACAAAAGATAGGCCCGGTCGGTTATAGACAGGGTTTCATGAACATTGTGGTCGGTAATCAAAATGCCGATGTTCTTGTCTTTCAGTCCGGATACAATATCCTGTATATCTTCCACCGCAATGGGATCCACGCCTGCGAACGGTTCGTCAAGCAAGATGAATTTTGGATTCAGTGCCAATGCCCGGGCGATCTCAGTTCTTCTTCTTTCTCCACCGGAAAGCTGGATGCCCAGACTCTTCCGTATCCTGGTCAGTCCAAATTCCCTGAGCAGGGATTCTGTTCTCCTGCGCTGCTCTTCCCTGGATAGATCCGACATCTCAAGAACGGCATACAGATTGTCTTCCACCGAGAGTTTTCTGAACACCGAAGCTTCCTGGGAAAGATATCCCAAACCTTTCCGCGCCCTCTTATAGACCGGTTCACGGGTGATGTCATGCTGATCCATAAAGATCCGTCCTTCCTTTGGGGTGATCAAACCAACGATCATGTAGAACGTTGTGGTCTTGCCTGCACCGTTGGGTCCCAGCAATCCAACGATCTCTCCCTGCTCTACTTCGATCGAAACCCTATTTACCACGGCACGGGACCTGTATTTTTTTACCAGATTTTTTGTGTATAATCTCATCCGGTCAAAAGTTGTTAACATCAATCCTGTTTTTCATCATCCCCGGGTAATTCCTGGCTCTTCATGATGCGCCTGGATATGCTTATCCCGATTTCATACAATATGATCAACGGAAAAGACACCAGTATCTGGCTGAATATATCCGGAGGGGTGATGATGGCCGACAGTGCCAGGATGAGCACCAGGGAGTGTTTTCTGTATTTTCTGAGAAAATCCGGGGTAACCAGCCCCACTTTGCTGAGGAAGTAAACAAGAATGGGCAGTTCAAAAATCACTCCTGCTGCCAGAACAACCGACGCCACCGTGCCAACATAGGAAACAAGATTGATCTGGTTGGTCACCTGCTCCGATACACTGTATGAACCCAGGAAATGAACCGAAAGGGGAACGATCACGAAATACCCGAAAACAACACCCAACAGGAAAAGCAGGGAGCTATAAAAAACAGCACCACTTGCATGTTGTTTTTCTTTGGTGTAAAGGGCCGGAGTAATGAAATGCCAGAATTCCCAGAAAACATATGGAAACGCGACGACAAAACCTGTAATCACCGACACCATGATGTGCATGGAAAATTGTCCGGCCATCTTTATGCTGATCACCTGGAACGGCTTTGAATTGATACAAAGGGTAAGCACCCCCAACTGTTTGCCGAATGAACACAAAAGACGGTTGGTAATAAACTCCGGCGTTTTGGGGGCAAGGATCACTCCGTTGAATACGATATCCTTAAAAATAAAGGCCACAATGGCAAAAACCAGGATGGCCACGATGGACCTGATCAAATGCCATCTGAACACTTCCAGGTGTTCCAGGAAAGACATTTCATTTTGTGCGCTTTTCTTAGCCATCTTTACAGCATTGAATATATTCAAGCATTGGTCTGATTTTTGTAATGAAAAACCCGGAGGATTCTCTTTTCGTTTAATTTGCTCTCATACCCCCTCAATTCCAGACTACAAATGTATTGATATATTTTAAAACTGGAATAGAGCATATGACAATTACCGGATTTTGTCAAAAATCCCATAAAAATCCTCCCGTGAATTCAATTTTCAGTGTGAAAATTCTTAAATTAATAAATTCTTTTTGCCCTGTATGAAGCCGCTCCGGCCTGGCGGGGAATTATTCTGTGTAATGTATTTATGAGGAAAACAGAACAAATATCGTTGAACAGGTGGCTGAAAGAGTATTTTGGTTTTGATACTTTCAAGGGCAATCAGGAACAGATCATCCGGAATGTCCTTGACAAGAAGGATGCTTTTGTACTTATGCCAACAGGAGGAGGAAAATCCCTTTGCTACCAGCTTCCCTCTTTGTTGATGGAGGGAACAGCCATTGTCATATCCCCCCTGATCGCATTGATGAAGAATCAGGTTGACGCCATGAGGGCCTTCAGTGAACAGGATGGCATTGCCCATTTTCTGAATTCATCCCTGACAAAAGCCCAGCTTGAAAGGGTAAAAAAAGACCTGCTGGATGAAAAAACCAAATTGCTGTATGTGGCTCCTGAATCCCTGACCAAAACCGACAATATTGAATTTCTGAAAAAGATCAGAATTTCCTTTTATGCCGTTGATGAAGCACATTGTATCTCTGAATGGGGACATGATTTCAGGCCGGAATACAGAAAGATACGCCCCATCATCAACCGAATTGGCAAATCTCCCATCATTGCACTTACGGCAACTGCCACACCCAAGGTTCAGCATGATATTCAGAAAAACCTTGATATGCTGGAAGCCAACGTATTCAAATCTTCATTCAGAAGAGAGAGCCTGTACTATGAGATCAGGCCCAAGGCAAACGCAACCAAGGAAATCATTAAATATATCCTGAATAATCCCGGCAAATCCGGCATTGTGTATTGCCTGAGCAGGAAAAAGGTTGAACAACTTGCTGAAACCCTGAAAGTGAACGGGATCCGGTCGCTTCCCTACCATGCCGGAATGGACTCTGCCACCAGAACCAGGAACCAGGATATGTTCCTGATGGAAGAGATCGATGTCATTGTAGCAACCATTGCTTTCGGAATGGGCATCGATAAACCGGATGTCCGCTTTGTCATTCATTATGACATCCCCAAAAGCCTGGAAAGCTATTACCAGGAAACAGGCCGTGCAGGCCGGGATGGAGGTGAAGGAAGGTGTATCGCTTTTTACAGTTACAAGGACATTCAGAAGCTTGAAAAATTCCTGCAGGGGAAACCCCTGGCCGAACAGGAAATCGGAAAGCAATTGCTGCTGGAAACGGTTTCCTATGCAGAATCTTCGGTATGCCGCCCGAAATTGCTTCTGAACTATTTCGGAGAGATTATGGAAGGTAAATGCAACAACTGTGACAACTGCCTGCATCCGAAAGAAAAATTTGAAGGAAAAGAATACATGGTGAAAGCGCTGGAAGCAATCCTGGCAGTCAATGAAAAATTCAAAGCCTCACATATTGCAAACATCCTTGCCGGAAAAGCCGATGCGTCGGTAAAATCATACAAGCATCATCATCTGGAAATATTCGGAACAGGAAGTGAAAAGGATGAGAAATTCTGGAATGCGGTCCTTCGCCAGGCACTTATTGCACAATTCATACACAAGGATATTGAGAATTACGGACTGCTGAAGCTTACCGAAAAGGGCAGGGAATATCTGGAAAACCCCACATCGTTCATGTTTTCTGAAGATCATGAATACGACATCAGCGAGGCGGGCGAAAATTCCGGTTTCGGCAAGACCGGAACGGTGGACGAAGAATTGCTGAGCATTTTGAAAGACCTTCGCAAAAAAGTATCAAGAAAACTGAACCTGCCGCCATTTGTTATTTTTCAGGACCCCTCGCTGGAGGACATGGCCACGCAATATCCGGTCGATATTGATGAGCTCCGGAACATCCATGGAGTCGGTTCGGGAAAAGCCCGCCGTTATGGCAAAGAATTCGTGGAACTGATCAACTCCTACGTTGAGGACAAAGAGATCATCCGTCCACAGGATATGGTTGTTAAATCTGTGGTGAACAAATCAGGGCTCAAGGTCTTCATCATTCAGAATATTGACAGGAAAGTATCCCTGGAAGATATTGCCAGTGCAAAATCCCTGGAAATGGACCAGCTTCTTGATGAGATAGAAGCCATTGTCAATTCGGGAACCAAATTGAATATTGATTACTATATCAATGAAATGCTGGATGAAGAACACCAGGAGGAAATTTTTGAATATTTCAGGGACACGGCCGAAACCGAATCGATCCGGGATGCCCTGGATGAACTGGGTGAGGATGAATATACCCCTGAAGATATCCGGTTGATGAGAATCAAGTTTCTTTCGGAAATGGGGCATTAGGCCAGGAAATCATTTATATACCTGCCGCAAACAAAAAAGCTTTGGAAAACATACTCGTTACCCGGAACCTGAGCAAAAAATACGGAAGGATCACAGCCATCGATGACCTGTCCATCCATGTGGGACAGGGTTCTGTATACGGACTTTTGGGGCCCAACGGGAGCGGAAAAACCACCACACTGGCCATCATCACCGGCATTATTGGCCAGGACAAAGGAGAATATTCCTGGTTCGGGAAAAAACCCGCATCCTCCGTAAGGAAAAAAACCGGGGCACTGGTGGAAGTGCCCGGTTTTTATCCCTACCTGAGTCTCAGCAACAATCTTCGCATCATTTCAACCATAAAAGATATACCGGAAAAAGACATTGACCGTGTCCTCGACATTACCCGGCTTTCTTCAAGAAGAAACTCCCGGTATGACACCCTGTCACTGGGAATGAAACAAAGGCTTGCCCTGGCCGCCGTTCTCCTGGGGAATCCTGAAATCCTTGTGCTCGATGAGCCGGCAAACGGACTTGATCCGGAGGGCATTGCCGAAGTCCGTGAGATCATCAGGATGGAAGCCACAAACCGCAAAACCATTATTCTGGCCAGTCATATTCTTGATGAAGTGGAAAAAGTATGTTCCCACGCGGGCATTCTGAAGGAAGGCAGGATCATAGCCGAAGGCAGGGTAAATGAATTATTGCAGGGAGAAGCCCAGGTGGTTCTCAACACCGACCAGCCCGAAAAATTCCTGGGGATCATCGAAGAAGCGGGACTGGCCAAATCGTTTGCAGTCAAAGACAAACAGATCACCCTCATCCTCAGAAAGGACTGCGGCCCCGCTGACCTGAACAGGATTGCTTTTGAGAATGGAATCGTTCTTTCAGGACTGGTACATAGGAAACGGAGTCTGGAATCACAATTTCTTGAACTTGTTCAATGAGACAAATTGTACGGGTTGAATCGATAAAAACACTTTCCTGCACATCATTCCATGTGGTTATCGGTCTGCATTTCATTTTGTTTCTCATGGTGGTACTGATCGCTTCCCGCCTGAACATCACCCTGCCGGAGTTCAGTACAGAACATCTGTTCCGTTTTCCTCATGTGTGGGGTTTTTTTTCCTGGATTGCCAGTTGGTTCAATATTCTCCTGGCCATCATGATCATCTTCATGACCTGCAATGAATACGCCTTCGGCACATTCAGGCAGCAGGTGATTAGCGGACTCAGCAGGAACCAACTGCTGGGCGGGAAAGGATTCCTTATCCTGTGCACGGCCCTGTACGGATTCCTGCTGGTGGCGACCTGCGGTTTTGTCTTCGGATTCTTTTTTTCCGGCAGAGCGGATCTTTCCCAACCATTCGCTGAATTCCGGATTGTTTTGCTTTATTTCGTTCAGGCCATGGCATATATGTCGGCCGGACTCTTCTTTGCCATTTTGTTCCGCAGCTCCGGTTTATCCATCACCCTTTTCGTTTTATACCGGTTGATCATTGAACCGGTCTTCAGGCATTTTTTTCCCAGGCACATACGTCCTTTTTTCCCCATGAAAGCGATATCCAGCCTTACACCCACACCTGAATTCCTTTCCATTACTTCCGGGGAAAGCACCCTTGATCTGAGGGAAATGGGCGTTCTCCCCCGGGAATTGCCTATTTATATCAATCTTTTGATGGCTTTGATATATCTGGCAGCGTTTGTTTATTTCTCCGGACTGATCTTAAGAAAAAGGGACCTCTGAATTTATTCATCCACCCGCGATGACCAGGTTTCTGGTATCCAGCGCATCCCTGAAGCCGTTTCCGATCATGGTAAAGGCAAGGACAAGGATCATGATCGCCACTCCCGGAAGGACAGCAAGGTATGCCATGTCCACCAAAAAGTACCCGTAATGGTCCCTGATCATCGAACCCCATGAGGGGAGAGGCGGTTGTATCCCGATGCCCAGGAAACTCAATCCTGCCTCGATCAAAATGGCAGAAGCAAAATTGGCGGCGGCGATGATGATGACCGGACTCAGGGCGTTGGGGACAATGTGACGGAACAACAACCGGGAATGGCTGTACCCAAGAGCGCGACCGGCTTCAACATATTCCTTTTCCCGAAGGCTGAGCACCTGGCCGCGGACCACCCTGGCCACTTCCACCCACATGGTAAGTCCGACAGCAACAAACACCTGCCAGAATCCCTTTCCCAGGACCAGTGTAATGGTGATCGCCAACAACAGGGTGGGAATGGACCAGACCACATTGATGAGCCACATGATCAGCCTGTCGGTATATCCCCGGAAATAACCGGCCACCGAACCCATCGTTATGCCAAGAACCAGGGATATGAATACGGCAATGAAACCGACGGACAAAGAAATCCGCGCACCCAGGATGAGTCTGCTCAACAAATCCCTGCCAAAACGGTCGGTTCCCAGGGGATATCTTTCTTCAATGATGTGTTCCTCCAGTATCTTTTCCTTCAAATGCCGGATGGATACATCATGAAAACGTCCATGAACATCCCGTAAACGCCACACGCCATCCTCAACCATAAACGGGGTTGCTTCATAATCAAGGGGAAATACCACGTCCGGAAGCGAATAGGACTGCACGAATCCCTTTTCACCCTGAACATCATTGAATGTGGTGATCACGATCCGGTCGCCCTGAAAACAGAAAGTATCAATGGGTATACGGTTAAACTGACCGGGCTGGCCCGAAAGCAATCTGGCAGACAGGGATCTGACCGGTATTTTTTCATTCTTTTTTATCCGCAACATCCTGACAGAGAATCCTGGCTTCCTGGTTGACAGTTCCAGATGTTGCTCATTTGCATGGGGGGTGCTGTCAGGGATGATCAGGTATGCAAAAAGGGCCAGGAGAAAAACCGCCAGGATCACAATCCCCCCGGTCACGGACAGGATGTTCCTGGAAAAACGTTTCCAGAGGATTCCGGCAGGAGACCCGCTGATAACAAGTTCGTATGTTTCCCTCTGACTGCTCAAGTCTTTAATTTTCTTCCTTTCCATTTCACCGGAACAATGCTTCCCGATAACCCGATCAAGGGTATGTAAAGAAAGCAAATAAATTCCATCGGGATGAGTTTGAAAAATCCGGCACTGATATTGAGGAATCCTTTTATTTGCCTGAAGAACAGATAATCACAAATTGTTTTTATGTTTACTGCAAATAAAAAAGATACAAGGAACGTATAAAAATCGATCAGTAGCCCCCAGAACAGCATGCAAAGCCAGGCATTGACGGTAAAAACCAACAGGGCGACAAATACCGGATTTAAATCCCGGTAATAACGGCTTTTCGAAGTCCATCTGAGCCTTTGCATAAAAAAATCGCCTATGCTTCCCGCCCCTTCGGTTTCCACCATGGCTGCCCTGTCCTTTATGAAAAAAATTGCACGGGCATCCTTTCTGCTCAAACCCAGCATAAGAAAAACATCATCCCCTGAAGGGGTCTCCGCATGTATATCCCGGGCATGCCTTATGTAGCTTTCCCTGTAATAGGCAAGATTTGAGGAACTGCACATCAGCGGCCTGTGCAGTCCAATGGCACCGGCACCCGAACCCACCAGGGCAGAGTATTCCAATTGTTCGAAATATCCCATGAATCCTTTTCCCGGCCTGATGATTACCGGACCCGACAACAACTGACAACGCGGATTGGCAGAAAAATAACCAGCCATGGTGCTGATCCAGCGGGGACCTACCCTGCAGTCTGCATCGGTGGTGAGAATTATCTCTCCCTTCGCATGGCGGATGCCCTTATCCAGAGCTGCTTTTTTCCCGCCACGATCCTGGTCCGCTTTCAATACCCGCAAATTATTCAACTTTCCCCCGAATCCCTCCAATATCCGCAGGCTCCCATCTGCGGAATGATCGTCGATGAAAATGATCTCATAAGCATGTCCGGGGTAGTCCTGGAAGGCAAGGTCCCGGCCAATGCCGGAAAGGATCCTTTCCTCGTTGCGGACAGGGATCACCACGGAAACAAATTTCTTTTTTTCTCCGGGATTTGGTGCCCGGACATATCCGTGCAGATTTTTCCAGCCTGCACCCAGCCGGGAAATCATCCAGCAGTATGCGAAAAGCAGCAAGACGGTTATGATATAAAGGAGGTTCATATATGATCGCTCAACCGGGACTGGCAGAACAGTCCGGGATCATTTTCCGGAACCGGTCAACTGATCAGCCGCAACAAACCCGATGGTAAATGCAAATTCTGATCCTTTTCCCGGTCTGGACTTTGCCGAGATGTTCCCGCCCATATGTTCAACAAGGCCTCTGGATATGGCCAGTCCGAGTCCGGCCCCTCCATATTCCCTGGTCAATGAGCAGTCGGCCTGGGTAAAACGGTCAAAGATCACAGGCAATTTGTCCGGATCGATACCTTTTCCTGTATCCGATACATAAAATTCAAGCGTTCTGCTGCCCTTCAAACGATACCCGAACTGTATCCTGCCCATTTCAGTAAATTTCAACGCATTACCAATAAGGTTATTCAATATCTGGTGCAATCTCAGGGGATCTGCACATATGCTGCTCTCATCATCCGGAAGGGGACAATCCACAGATAATTTCAGGTCTTTGTTATTGATCAGCCGGCGGTCAGACATAAAAAACCGGTAAATATCCCCGAGCAGGTCGTTCAGTTTAAAATTCCGCCGTTGCAAGTTGATTTGGTTCGATTCAATCTTCGCAATATCAATGATGTCATTAACCAGCTTCATAAGCAGATCCCCGTTTTGCCTGATCATCTGCAAATATTCATTCCTGGTTGACTTTTTTAAATCATTTGCTTCAAGCAGCTGGGTCAGTCCGAGAATACCGCTCATGGGTGTGCGGATCTCATGGGACATGTTGGCAAGAAAAGCGGTTTTCAACCTGTCAGATTCCTCGGCCCGGACTTTTGCTTTTATCAGTTCATTTTCCAGCTGCCTCCGGTGCAGGGCAATGGATGCCTGATACACAAATGTTTCGATCAGTCTGGGTGCGGCCATTTTTGAATCTTTCCTGTGTGCGAGCAAAACCGTGCCATAAAGTTTCCCGCCTCTGAGAAGGCCCATTCCATACATTTTTTTCAAACCGGTCAGTTTTTCCAGCGCCTTGCAGACGGACAAAGGCAACTGACCGTCGGTTACCTCACGCAAGCCACCGGTGAATAAATACAGCCGGTCGGCGTAATCCCCGATTGTTTTTTGAAGTTCCGGCGATACCCTGATCCTTAGCTGAAAAAGAGAGCAGCCCAGAATACCGGCAACGCTTTTAATGTTCTGGTCAATTCCGGATATGTACTCAGCTCTGAGTTCCGACGATTCCTCACCATAACGGGCAACCATGACGATGACATTCTCAACCAGGTCATTCAGTTTCTCACCAATGTACCTGAAGACATCGGTATCTGCCGATTGGCCAAGAAAATCCAGTGCAGTCCGGTTCAGAAAAACAAGATTCTCCTGATGCTTCCTTTCTTTAAGCTCCGATTCTTTTCTGCGGCTTATATCCACCATTACTCCGCGCACCCCGATGAGCTCCCCGTTACAAATCATACGGCTGCTATATACCAGGACAGGGATCCTTTCTCCGGTTTTGGTCTGAACGGTATATTCCGAGCCCTTGAAATCCACTCCTTCCAGAACCTTCTGGAAACGGGCAGCTGCCTTTTCCCGGTCCTCCGGAACCACCATATCCAGTATATACAAACCCTTCCTGAATTCTTTTTCGGTGTATCCGAAAATGTCGAATGCTTTCAGGTTCACAAAGGTTAGCCTTCCTGAAGTGGTTGCTTCAAAAATCACCTCAGGCAATAACCGCAAAAAACCACTCAACTTTTCTTTATTTTCATCCGGGGCTTTCTCAATCAAGCCATTCAGATGCACCGTCCCGCTTGCCAGACGGGCATTTTTTTCTTCAGTAACTTTCAATTTTTCCTGTAGTTCGCTGATCTTTTTCCCCAGTTTTCTGGTACGGGCATTTTCTTGCTCCTCATCAGGTTTTGAGCCGGTTGACATATAAAATAATTGGGTAATTGAGACACATCTATATCAAAGATAATGATTTATGGAAAAGTACACGGGAAGAAAATAAAAATATTGCGAAGCTGAATGGCGGAAATTATTTCGACTTCTTCCGGCGGGCGATCTCATCGCGGATCACAGAAGCACGTTCGTAATTCTCTTTTTTAACCTCTTCCTGAAGCATCCTCTTCAATTCCCCGATATCATATTTGACAAATTCATCGCTCCTGGGGGATTCACCGGAAGGATGTTCCTTATGGGAAACCTTCCTCTCCGGTTCACCTTTCTTTTTCTTTTTTGTTTCCTTGGATATGTCCAGCACAATGCCGGCCCTTCTCAGGATTTCTTCGGTTGTGTAGATCGGGCATTTGAATCTCAATGCAAGGGCAATTGCATCGGATGTCCTGGCATCGATGGAAATTCTGTTTCCGTTGCTTTTACACAACAGGCGTGAATAAAACACACCTTCCTCAAGCTTGTGAATGACCACCTCGATAAGATCGATCTTGAAAGTGACCGCGAAATTCAGAAAAAGATCATGCGTCAGGGGTCTCGGGGGCTTCAGGCCTTCCAGTTGTATGGCAATGGCCTGGGCTTCAAAACCACCGACAATAATGGGTATTCTTCTTTCCCCTTTTTCTTCAGTAAGCACCAGTGCATAAGCCCCGGATTGCGTCTGACTGTATGAGATCCCCAGTACTTTTAGTTTTATTTTACTCATCTCAATATCATCAAAAAGGCCTTTGCCATCATCACAAATATAATGATTTCATTTACTCTTATAAATGAATCACCTGTTCATTATGAAATTATCGGTTATTTACTTCTTTAATGGCTTCAGATCTGAATTCAGCAAAAACCCGGCAAAGCGAATAAAAAAACTTTTTTTATCAAGGAAACTTTTTTAATTTTGCAAGCCCTGAGATTCGTAAGGTTAAAAAGCCGTACAATGTATGCAATCGTTGATATAGATGGACATCAGTTCAAGGTTGAAAAGGATCAAAAGATCTATGTCAACCGTTTGAACCACAAGGAAGGTGACGTGGTTCACTTCGAACGGGTATTGTTGATTGACAACGAAAAAAAAATCCTGGTCGGCGAACCTTCACTGCAGGGAGCATCCGTGGCGGGGAAAATTGTCGGTCACACCAAAGGGGACAAGGTCCGTGTTTTTAAGAAAAAAAGAAGAAAAGGTTACCAGGTCTTAAAAGGGCACCGGCAGCTTCTCACTGAAGTTCTGATCGAAAAGATCATTGAAAAAAAGACGGAAACCGGAAAGACCGGGACGAAGGCAAAATCCCCGAAAAAGACACCGGCAAAAGCCGGATCCTCCGGACCGGCCAAAGCCAAATCAACCAGTCCGTCGAAAAAATCCGCGGGCAAAACGACCGGGAAAACCACAAAAACAAAAAAAACTGCCGGGAAAAAAACGGATCCGAAGAAATAATCAGTTCTAAAAACCCAAACCATGGCACATAAAAAAGGAGCCGGAAGTTCAAGGAACGGAAGGGAATCGGAGAGCAAACGTCTGGGAGTCAAGATATACGGCGGACAATTCACCAAAGCCGGCAATATCATTATCCGGCAAAGGGGAACCCGGCATTATCCCGGGCAAAATGTGGGAATGGGAAAGGACCATACATTATTTGCGCTTGTGGACGGCAAGGTTGAGTTCAAAAGAAAAAAAGGCAATAAATCCACCGTGAATATTGTTCCGTCAAATGAATAGCGGGACATATGCTCTCCATTCAAACCATCCGTGAAAACAGTCATAAGGTCATCAGCCGGCTCAAAATAAAAAATTTTGATGCCCGGGAAACGGTTGACCGGATCATCGACCTGGACCGAAAAAAAAGAAATCTTCTCAACAAAATCGAAAATCTCCAATCCGATCTGAACAAAAAGTCAAAAGAGATCGGTCAATTGTATAAATCCGGCCGGAATGACCAGGCAAACGATCTTAAAAAAATCACAGGCACCTGGAAGGAAAACATCAAAACCATGCAGCAGGACCTGGGTTCAATCCATAAAGATCTGAACGCCTTAATCCTGCAACTACCAAACATCCCTCACGAGTCTGTCCCGCCCGGGAAAGATTCAGACAACAACAAACTGATCAGGTCCGGCGGGAAGATGCCCGAATTAACGGATGGATCTTTGCCTCACTGGGAACTGATTAAAAAATACGGCATCATTGATTTCAGGTTGGGCAATAAACTGACCGCAGCCGGTTTCCCCGTTTATAAAAATTCCGGGGCCAAACTCCAGCGGGCTTTGATCAATTTTTTTCTGAATGAAAATATCCGCGCCGGTTATGAAGAAATGATCCCTCCTTTGATGGTCAATGAAGATTCTGCTTTTGCCACCGGTCAATTGCCCGACAAGGAAGGCATGATGTATTCGGTTTCACCGGATAATCTTTTCCTGATCCCGACAGCTGAAGTTCCTTTGACCAATGTATACCGGGATACCATTCTCAGCAGGGCGGATCTGCCCGTCAAAATAACAGCCTACACCCCCTGTTTCAGAAGGGAAGCCGGATCATGGGGGAAAGAGGTACGTGGTTTGAACAGACTCCACCAGTTCGATAAGGTTGAAATCGTTCAGATCGAGGATCCTGGTAAATCTTATGCATGCCTTGAGGAAATGGCCCGCCATATCGAAGGTCTTATCCGGAAACTCCGGCTTCCATACCGTATCATGCAGCTATGTGGTGGTGACATTGGCTTTACTTCTTCACTTACCTATGATTTTGAAGTGTATGCCGCTGCACAGAAAAAATGGCTTGAGGTCAGTTCCGTATCGAATTTTGAAGATTTTCAGGCAAACAGGCTGAAATTGCGCTTCAGGGATGAAAAAACCAAAAAGACCCGGTTGCTGCATACACTCAATGGCAGTGCCCTGGCACTGCCAAGAATCGTTACCGCCCTGCTCGAAAACAATCAAACCCCCGGAGGGATCATGATGCCCGAAGTACTGCATAAATACACGGGTTTTGATATGATCAGCTGATTCTACTGCGGGTTTTCTTTGCATGCGAATATATTTAAGTTAACCGTTTAATATTTAGCACGTTATTGTGTCAGTTCAAAGGCTGTGGTTTTTTGTTGCCGGCCTCCCACAGGCTGTTCACCTGCCGGGCCGGCGAACCGCCATATGCAAAAACTTTGTTGGTCATAATATTCATGGCCTTAAAATCCTTGAATCTTATGCCAACCTGAAAACAAAAATTGAAAAGTGCATATCATGGGTTGCCAAAGGGAACATGAACGATTCTCTCATCATGGCCAGGATCGAGGAAATCAAAGAATGACAAATCAGTCACGTGCCTACCTGTATGCCGGGATAACAATTTTCTTCTGGTCCACGGTGGCAACTGCATTTAAGATCGGCCTGCAGCATATCGATACCATTCAAATGCTGTTTCTGGCTACACTGACTTCATTCATCATATTATTCTCCGTGGCCACCCTGCAGGGGAAACTACATCTTTTTTTCAGGCAAAAACGGGCAGATTTTCTTCGTTCAGCTCTTTTGGGTTTTCTGAATCCATTCCTTTACTACCTTGTCCTGTTTAAAGCATATTCCATTCTTCCCGCCCAGGTTGCCCAGCCATTGAACATGATCTGGCCCATCGTACTGGTTTTTCTCAGTGTGCCCCTGCTCCACCAGAAAATTGCGCCAGGGAGCTTCCTTGCATTGTTCATAAGCTTTTCCGGCGTATACCTGATATCTTCCCGCGGGAACATCACCCCGAACGGGATCGATGACCCGGCGGGTGTAATGCTGGCCATCGGAAGCGCCTTCATCTGGGCATTTTTCTGGATCCTGACCGTTCGGGACCGGAGGGAAGAGATCATTCAACTGCTTACCAACTTTTTTTTCGCCTGCCTGTTCATCACTGTAATGATTCTAACTGTATCAGGCCTCAGGACCATTTCCCCGACGGGTATGGCCATGGGGATTTACAGCGGGGTTTTTGAAATGGGATTTGGCTTTGTTTTCTGGTTGAAAGCCCTGAAACTGTCCGGTACCACTGACAAGATCAGCAATCTTATTTACCTTGCACCCTTTATTTCTTTGATTTTTATCCGGATCTTTGTGGGTGAAACAATCTACATAACAACACCTTTGGGTCTTATCCTGATTATTGCAGGAATAATTACCGGAAAAATCCGTTAATTCGTATATATCCATGATCAAATCATCATTGATGGAATCTTCATCACAGATCCCGCGAAAAGTCACCGGACTCAGGCATAAGACCATGAGAAGCCTTATGGAATATCGTCCCGTAAAAGTTGTCAGGATTTTGCTCCTTCTCATCATACTGCTGGGTTCCTTGCCGGCTTGCGAAAAAAACCTTTTCAAACCCAAAGAGAACAACCTGACGGTTGAAAACACCCATGAGAAAATGAAAGAATGGTATTTATGGATTGCGGAAGTCCCGGAGGTTATTCCATCGGATTACCAGACACCCCGGGAACTTCTGAATGCCATGCTCTATGACGAATATGACCGTTGGAGCTATATTGCAGATACCGATGAGTTTCAGGACCTTATGGAAAACAGCCAGTATGTTGGGCACGGCTTCGGTTACCAATGGGACAGTGATAACCACCTGAAAGTGGCTTTTGTCTTTGAAAACTCCCAGCCCGATCTGGCAGGAGTCAAAAGGGGATGGGAAATCCTGGACATCAATGGCACAGCAGTCAATCCCGACAGCAGCGTTTCAAATATGTTCGGTGCCGATAAAGAAGGCATTCAAAACACGATCAGCTTTAAAAGTCCGGGCGGAACAACCCTCCGGCAAACCTTTACCAAAGAGGTGATCAACATCAACGGCATATTGTATTCTGAAGTCATTGAACAGAACGGAACCAGGATCAGCTATTTTGTGCTTCAAAATTTCTATTCGGAAACCAAAGACGAAATCACATCCTTTTTTTCGGGCTTGCAGGACCAGCCGGTCGACGAAATGATCATAGACCTGAGGTACAATACCGGGGGACAGATCAACATTTCGAACTACCTGGCCAATCTGACCATCGGGGACCTCGCGCATAAAAGCACCTTTGTGAAATTCGTGCACAATGAAAACAAAACCGACCTGAACAGTTCAAAAAGGATTTACCCGGAAGAATACACCATTGACCTGGACAGGATCTTTTTTATCACCAGCGGCATGACCGCTTCGGCCAGCGAGATCCTGATCAACGGACTCAAACCCTATATCGATGTTTATTTGATCGGGGATGACACCTATGGCAAGCCGGTTGGCATGTACACATGGGAATACAATGACTTGACCCTGGTCCCGGTTTGTTTCAAATTATTCAACCGCAACAGCGAAGGGGATTATTACGATGGCATTCCGGTAAATGCATATGTAAAAGACAATCTGGATGAGCCATTGGGTAGCCGTCAGGAGGACTGCCTGAAGGAAACCCTGTACTTTATCCGGAACGGTTCTTTTTCTTCCGGCGCAAGGAAATCATCCCTTATCCGGAAACGGCGAACGGATTTAACCGGTTTTGAATTCGAAATAGGAGCCAAATAAAACACCTGCATTCTGGGAAAAACCAAAAACATACTCGGCATTGATCCCGGCACCACCATCATGGGATATGGGATCCTTCAAACCAAAGGAACAAATATGCGCATGATCTGCATGGGCACGATCGATCTGAAAAAATATACAAGCCATTATGAAAAGTTGAAGCGGATCTTTGAGCGGACATTGCATCTGATCGATCACTATCAGATCCATGAGCTGGCCATTGAATCCCCTTTCTATGGGAAAAATATCCAATCCATGCTGAAACTCGGACGCGCACAGGGAGTGGCCATGTCGGCAGCCCTTTCCAGGGCCCTCCCCATTTTCGAATACGCCCCGAGGAAGATCAAGCTTTCCATAAGCGGTCAGGGGAATGCCTCCAAGGAACAGATCGCCGGTCTGATGAAGAAAATGCATATCATCCGGGATATCCCCGGCAACCTGGATGCCACGGACGGACTCGCAACGGCGATCTGCCATCATTACCAGAACGGGAAAATAACCGGGGGGGCACCATACAACAGTTGGGAGGAATACATTCGTAAAAATCCGGGCAGGGTCAGATAGCTTGCCGGATCTCTGCAGCAATTTGCTCAAACTCTTCCGGTGTGAACTTCAATTTAGGACGGGCAAAATTGATGTCCCCGAGTTCATTGATGGGGATCAGATGAATGTGCGCATGCGGAACTTCGAGTCCGAGCACAGCCACTCCAACCCTTTCACAATCAATCACCCGGTCAATCCCCCGGGCCACTTTCTTCCCAAAAATCATCATGCCCCCCAGAAGGGCATCGTCCAGGTCAAAAAGATAATCAATTTCCATTTTGGGTATGACCAGTGTATGGCCCCTGGCCAGCGGATTAATATCCAGGAAAGCCAGATAGTCATCATCTTCTGCGATCTTGCAGGAAGGAATTTCTCCCTTCGCGATTCTGGTAAACAATGTAGCCATGCGGTCGATATTTTAAGAATAATTTGCCTAAATGCTTATGCTGATGATCTCGAAAAACATCAGTCCCGAGGGAACTTTAATCTCAACCACTTCCCCCGCTTTTTTCCCCAGCAATCCTTTTGCGATGGGGGTACTTATGGATAGTTTGCCGGCTTTCAGATCGGCTTCGCTGTCCGGTACGATCATGTATTCCATAACCTTATCGTTCCGGGTATTTTTCAGTTTGACCCGGGTCAGGATCTGCACCCTGGATGTATCGATCTTTGATTCATCGATCACCCTTGAACCTCCGATGGTGTCTTTCAATCTGGCGATCCGCATCTCTAGCAATCCCTGGGCTTCTTTGGCTGCAGCATATTCCGCATTTTCGGAGAGATCTCCCTTATCCCTTGCTTCAGCTATTTGCCTGGATATTGCAGGCCTTTCGAAATTGACCAGCTTGTCGAGTTCTTTCTTGAGCCTATCCAGTCCCTCCTGCGTTATATAGCTCAGTTTCTGCATGTTTCAACACTTATTTCCTTGAATGAATAAAAACAAAAAAGAATCCCGTGATTCGGAACTCTTCTGCAAGCAAATATAATAATTTTTTTTATTAATCAATTGATCTTGAACCGGTAAAGCTCAAAAATACTTTCTGTTCAATATCTCCGAGTAGATCACCGCTTTTTGCGGATCAAAATCTTTCAGCAATGAATCAATATCGATCGATGGAGCAACCGTTTCAGGAACCTGCTGTTCGAAATGTCTTGTTTCTTCCATTTTCTCCGGTTTGTAACCGGCTTTCCCCGGCAATGGCTGTTCCGCGGTTTTCTTCCGTATCTGATCCCGGGGTGATTCCTTTTCATATTCCATTTGTTCCGGTTCTTCCTCCTCCCCTTCTCCTGCCAATTGATCAAGGAGTCTGCCAACCGGCGCAGTTTGCCTGCCCTGCCCCTTTTTGCGTTTGCTTCCAAGCGCACTAACCAGAAGAATAATGATACTGATGATGATAAAAATGATGCTGTCAGAATCCATAATGGTTACTATTTTATTGACTTTTTCATTAATTTCGAAGCAAATCCGGATCCATCAGAACACAAACCTGTTGCCTTGGCAAAATTAAGGTTTTTTATTGTAATCCTGCAATTGATCCTTCTTCTGCATTCCTGTGAGAAGGAACGGGAAAATATTGTTCCCTATGTTCGTGTCTACGTGGTCCTGAACATCCAAACAGACCTGGCCAATCTTGGTGTTTTACAAACCGCGGAGATCATTCCCGCCAACAACAATCAGTCGGGGATTTTAGAATTTTCATCCGAAAAACTGCCCGATATTCCGGTTTCATATCCGGTGTATGGAAACGGACTGCTGATATACCGGATTTCCCTTACTGACTTTATTGCATACGACCGCACCTGCACATACAAAGCACAAACGGAGTATTGTGCTGTTGACCCGGATGACACAGGATTGCTGCCGGAATGTCCCTGCTGCGGTTCAAGATATGTTATCCCCAACAATGCTTTTCCCGATCAGGGTCCGGCCTCCCTGCCCCTGAAACAATACAATACATCCATCAGGAATGGTATGCTGTATATCAGGAACTAATACCTGTAATGATCAGGCTTGTACGGACCATCGACCGGCACCCCCAGATATTCTCCCTGTTCGGGAGTTATCCGGGTAAGTTTGACCCCCAACTGCGGCAAATGGAGTCTGGCCACCTCTTCATCCAGTTTTTTGGACAACCGGTATACGCCGGTTCGATAATCATTCTTCCAGAGGTCCATCTGAGCCAGTACCTGGTTGGAAAAGGAAGTGCTCATGACAAATGACGGATGACCGGTAGCACAACCCAGGTTCACCAGCCTTCCTTCCGCCAGCATAAAAATGGCATGACCATCCCCGAAAATGTATTTGTCGACCTGGGGTTTGATGTTCACCTTTTTGATCCCCGGCCATTTGTTCAAGCGGTCCACCTGTATCTCATTGTCAAAATGCCCGATATTGCAAACAATGGACTGATCTTTCATGGCCGCCATATGATCAGCCCTGACCACATCCCGGTTTCCTGTGGCGGTGATAAAAATATTGCCTTCGGCCAGGGCATCCTCCAGGGTGGTCACCTCAAATCCTTCCATGGACGCCTGCAACGCACAGATCGGATCGATTTCGGTTACAATCACCCTTGCACCGTATGCACGCATGGACTGGGCGCAACCTTTGCCCACATCACCATAGCCCATGACCACCACCACTTTGCCGGCAATCATGACATCGGTGGCCCTTTTGATCCCATCTGCCAGTGATTCACGGCAACCATATAAATTGTCGAATTTTGATTTGGTCACCGAATCATTGACATTCATTGCCGGGAAAAGCAGTTTGCCGTTTTCCTTCATCCGGTAGAGCCGGCTTACGCCGGTGGTGGTTTCCTCGGAAACCCCCTTGATATGTCCTGCCATTCTCTGCCACTTACCGGGATCCTCCTTCAGGGTTTCTTTCAATTTCCTCAACATTGCAGCTTCATCTCCGCCTTCTGCTTTCTTATCGGTCATCGCGGGATCTTTTTCTGCCTGGTAACCGCTATGTACCATCAGTGTAGCATCTCCTCCATCATCAACGATCAGGTCGGGCCCTTCGCCTCCCGGATGGGTCAGGGCCTGCTCCGTACACCACCAGTATTCATCCAGGGTTTCCCCCTTCCATGCAAACACCGGAACACCTGCCTCCGCAACGGCAGCCGCAGCATGATCCTGTGTAGAAAAAATATTGCAGGATGACCATCTGACTTCCGCACCCAGGGCCACCAGGGTTTCAATAAGAATGGCCGTTTCAACCGTCATATGCAACGAACCGGTGATCTTTGCTCCCTTCAGCGGTTTGTCCGGAGCATATTTTTTTCTTATGGCCATCAATCCCGGCATCTGCCGCTGGGCGATTTCCATGGTTTTCCTGCCCTGGGAAGCCAGGCCGATATCCCTGACTTTATGGGGCAGCGTCCCGGTCATGGCCATTGTTTCCTTTTTTTTCATTTTTTTGTTTTTGCTTTCACCCCGTCCGGCGACGGGAAAAACATAACCGGCTTTTGAATCCTACGAAAATAATCAAATAAAACCAAAGCCGGAAAAGATATTCGAGGTTTAACCAATTGATCTGAGTGCCTTCAAAACATCGATCTTATCCTGTCTGAGCTGTTTTTCCAGTTGAGATGTCCCGCTGAATTTCATCTCATCCCGGATCCTCGAAAAGAATGCGATTTCAACGGGGCACCTGTATATATTCTCCGCGAATCCTATCATATGCACTTCAATGGTTTTTTCTCTGGGATCCCTGTTCACCGTTGGCCTGGAACCTATGTTCAGCATACCGGGAAAACGTTCGTTGCCGACAGTGGCATATACAGCATATACCCCGTCGCCGGGGACCAGCTTAAAGGGTTGATCGGGTTGAATATTGGCGGTCGGAAAACCGATTTTCCTCCCGATCCTGTTCCCTGTGATGATCCTTCCTCCCAGGAAATAAGGATAACCCAGTAAATGGTTGGCCCTCTCTACTTCCCCGCCCATCAGCTTGCGGCGGATCAATGAAGAACTTGGTTTTTCTTTGCCAACCACAACAGGCGGGACCTGCTCAATGGAAAAACCGAAACGGGATGAACAATCCTTCAGAAAAGCATAATCGCCTTTCCGGTCTTTGCCGAAACGGTGATTATATCCCAACACCAGATGACGGGTTGCCAAACGTTCCACCAGTATCTTTTCCACGAAATCGTAACCGGTCAATTTGCTGAAATGACGGGTAAAGGGCAACACAAGCAGTTGGTCAATACCATGCTTTTCCAGCAGTTTTTCCTTTTCTTCAAGTGTATTCAGCAATCCCGGGGCTTGTTTTTTCCCGTTCAGCACAATCCCGGGATGTGGCCACAAAGTCACCACGACAGATTCACCTTTAAGGTGGCCTGCCGAATTGCATGTGTGCTCCAGGATATGAACATGGCCCCTGTGCACACCATCAAATACGCCAACGGTCACCACCGGATTCCGGGCAGAAAATTTGTTTTCACCGTCGTCATGAATAATCATGAACTTGTTTTTTCAGGCATCATTTTGTCAAACCCATTTAACAAAAGCAAAATCCTGCCGGTGCGGAAGATCTTCATGCTTGGGGAATATGCGGATTCCATAGCGGAAGATACCCGCTTTCACAGGTTCCACAAGCAATTGATAATGTGCCTTGTTGTTTTTACATTCTGCCATTTCAAATTCCTGTGTATATGTACTTTCCTCCTCCCCATCTGGACCGGACTCCCGGATCACGATCTCCACTCCCACATCCGAGGGAGGAAGTCCGTTCAAATTCAGCACCACATGGGATTCATATTTCTTACCCAGTATCACCGGTTTTTTTGAAATATCAGGATGTTCGAAAGACTCCACTTCAATGTTGTGCCAGGATTGATGGATCCTCTTTTTCCAATGGGTCAGTCTGCGTGCCATCCGGTAATTGTTCTCTTTCATTAGTAAAAACCGGTCATACAGTTTACGGTAGTATTTCTCCTTATACTCCAACAACATCCGGTTTAGTGTAAAACGCGGGGCAATGCCCGTCAATGAATTTTTGATGAACCGGGCCCATTCCGGAGGAATCCCCTTTTCATCCCGCTCATAATACAAAGGAACGATTTCATTCTCAAAAATACTGTATATGGTTTCTGCATCCAGCTCATCCTGGTATTCCTGGTTTTGATAAACTTTCTCTTCACTGATGGCCCATCCGGCATCCCGGGCATATCCTTCGGCCCACCACCCATCCAGCACACTGAAATGGAGTCCGCCGTTCATGACCACCTTTTCTCCGCTGGTGCCTGATGCTTCCAGGGGACGGGCAGGTGTATTGAGCCACACGTCCACCCCCCGGACCAGTTCCCTGGCCAGACTGATGTCGTAGTTTTGCAAAAAAATGATCCTGCCCACAAATCCGGGTTGTTTTGAAATCTCAACGATCCGTTTGATCAGCTCTTTGCCTCCTTTATCTTTCGGGTGGGCCTTTCCGGCAAAAATAAACTGAACAGGCCTTTCTGAATGATTGACGATCCTGACCAGCCGGTCAACATCCCGGAAAAGAAGATGAGCCCTTTTATAGGTTGCAAACCGCCTTGCAAAACCCACAGTGAGTATTTCCGGATCCAGTTTTTCCTGAACTTCCACCAGGTATCTGGGATTTTCCATTCGCTTAATTGCGGCTTCCCGCATGCGTTCCTTGATGATTTTGATCAGTCTGGTTTTTTGCTCGATTTTATTTGCCCACAGTTCCTCATCCGGTATTTCCAGGATTTTTTTCCACATCCCTGGATCGGATTGACGTTGCATGAAATCCCTGCCCAGATATTTATAAAGAAGTTCCATCAAGCTTTTACCGATCCAGGTGGGAAAATGGACTCCGTTGGTAACATACCCGATGTGCAATTCATCGGGATTATATCCCTTCCACATGGCATTGAACATTTTTTGTGTAACATTGCCATGTATCCTGCTTACACCGTTTATTTCCTGGGACAGATTGATGGCCAAATGGCTCATGGAAAACCGTTCATTGGGATCATCCGGATTCAGACGGCCCAGGCCCATGAATTCTTTCCAGCTGATTTTGAGCCTTTCCGGATAATGTGCCATGTACATCCGGAGCATGCCTTCGTCAAACGAGTCATGGCCGGCAGGTACCGGAGTGTGCGTGGTAAACAGAGATGATGCCCTGATGATCTCCCTGGCTTCATAAAAGGTCATCCGGTTTTCCCGGATACATTTCCTGAGTCTTTCCAGCCCCAGAAAGGCGGCATGTCCCTCATTGCAATGAAAAAGGTCAGGTTCATACCCAAGCAGATCCAGGGCCCTGATACCTCCGACTCCCAGCAAAAATTCCTGCTTGAAGCGGTTTTCTTCATTCCCACCGTACAGGTGATGGGTGATGCTCCTGTCCTGATCAATATTTTCCTCAAAATCAGTATCCAACAGCAGCAATTCAATCCTTCCCACATTTACTTTCCATATTCTGGCCTTCAGTTCCCTGCCTGGAAGGACAATGCCGATGGTTTTCCATTTTCCGGATTCATCACGCAAAGGAAAAACCGGTGATTTTGAAAAATCCTGGGATTCATACGATTCGATCTGCTCCCCGCCCGCGGAAACCACCTGGTTGAAATATCCATAACGATACAGCAAGCCCACCGCCACGATATCCAGATTGCAATCGCTGGCCTCTTTGAGGTAATCACCGGCCAGCATGCCCAATCCTCCCGAATATATCTTCAGGCTGTCATGCAACCCGAACTCCATGCTGAAATAAGCTACCTGGGGCTTTTCTTTATCCTTTTTGTCACGGAGATAACCCCGGAAACGCTGGCCGACTTTGTCCAGCTTTTCCATAAATGTTTTATTTCCTGCCAATTCTTTATACCGGTTCAAAGGAATGTTTTCGATGAACACGACCGGATTCTCCTCACAAGCTTTCCATAACCGGGGATCGATGGCGGAAAAAAGTTCTATTGCATCGTAATTCCAGGACCACCAGAGATTTTTTGCGATTTCTTCAAGAGGAGCCAACCGTGGGGGGAGTTCCTTAAGGACCACGAATTGTTTCCATACAGGTAATTCACCCGAAACCGGTATTTCTTCTGTATCCTCCCGGTCTTCTGTAAAATACAGATCCGTCCGGCTGCCAAGCTTTTCCATGGCAAGTCCGTATGCTTCGATATAATAACGGATCAGTTCTTTCCACATGGCCATGCCGGAAAGTTCCCTGGCTTTTTGCCTGACTGCTTCATATTCCCCGGGATCAAGCATGTTGATCTGTTCAATGAAATGTCTGATTTGGGAAACGGATTTTTCCCGGCCATTGTCCTCCCTCTCAATGATTCCTATGGACAGGCCGGTTTCACCGGCATGATCCTTTATCCAATTCCCGAAACCGGCAAATGAACTGGTAAGGGTCGGGACTCCGAAGGCCAGACTTTCCAGGGGCGTATAACCCCAGGGTTCATAATAAGAAGGGAAAACCGTCAGATCGAAGCCGGGCAACAAATCATAATACCCCTTGTTAAAAATACCATCCCGGCCATTCAGAAAAGCGGGAACAAAAATCATTTTCACCGGATGGGAAGGATGGTTTTCAAAATGCAGTTCCCGGACGCGACGGTAAAAATAATCTGATTCCGGATTCCGAACTTTATGCGTCCCAAAACGGTCCTGCAATCCGTTTTCGTCTTTCCCGCTGATGATTCCGGTCAATTCTTCCCTCGGGCCGTAATGTCCGGCCGGAACAAAAAAGAACGCGATGATCTCCCGTTCCTGATCCTTATCTTTGCCTATTCCGGCAAGTGCATCCAGTAATATATCATATCCTTTTACGCGGGGTTCATACCTTCCGGCCGTCCCCAGGATAAAAGGTTCTGCTCCGTTTCTTTTGCCGGTCAGGGCCCGGGCCACACGAAGCAGGATTTGTCTGGCTTCCCGGCGCCCTGATTCATAATCCTGATCTTTTGTGACCAAACGCTCTTCCAGTCCGTTGGGAGTCACCAGGTCAACCTCCCGTTTAAGGAATTGCTTGCATTCTCTGGCAGTCACCTTGCTTACCGTGGTAAAAACATCGGCATGGGCGGCAGACAATTCCTCCAGTGATTGTTTGGAAACCACATTGAAATCATTGGATTTGGCATCCGCATCATAATGTTTCATGCGGCTGTATAATGGCATTTTATTTCCGGCCAGGGCTTTTCCGATGACTGTGGAATGGGTGGTGAATACTGTTGCTATTTGCCGGGCATGTTCATGCAAATACAGCAAACCTGTGCCCGTGGACCATTCATGAAAGTGGGCAATGGTCCTGCCTGTTGGTGCCAGGTAGTAACCGGCAAAACGCTCGATGGTCTTCCCTGCCGCGTACCCGAACAAGGCCGGTTCAATATAATCCCATTGGCCGGAAATGGAATCCAGTCTGAATTTTTCCCAGAAATGACTGAATATCTTGTCTTTCTGGTTCATGAAAGTGGTGAAATCGATCAGGATGGTTGCCGGAGAACCGGGGATATTCCAATGACCGATCCTGATCCTGAATCCTTCCTGTTGCATTTTCTCCCTCCATGGGCGAAAAAGCCGTTTGTCTTCCGAGAAATCCTGACTGTCTCCCGAATCCCTCCAGGTATCGGGGCCGATCAAAAGATATGTTCCCTGAATCCTTTTTCCGATTTCCAGTACTTTCGAGGAGATCACCGTATGGATCCCGCTGACATAATTGCATACTTCCCAGCTGATTTCGAAAAGATTTTCGACCACGGGATTGTTTTTGTCCATTGCTTTGTTTGATTTACGGGATAATAATGAAGATGTCAAAAACCTACAAATATTGAAATTTTCCTTATCATATGAATATTCTTCCCCGATTTATCACGTTAATTTTTCGTGTTGCTCATTGCAGTAGAATATATATCTTCGCATTGTACATCATATCCGGAATATGGTTATGAATCCAGGAATTCCATATGAAACCGTCATAGGCCTTGAAGTTCATGTTCAGCTATCCACACGAACCAAAACTTTTTCAGGGGATCCCAACCTTTTCGGATCCCCCCCCAACACAACGGGAAGTCCTGTTTCGCTCGGACATCCGGGAGCATTGCCTTTTTTAAACCAAAAGGCCGTGGATTCGGCCATTTTAATGGGTTTGGCCACCGGTTCCGGGATTGCTGAACAATTGATCTTTTCCAGAAAGAATTATTTCTATCCCGATCTGCCCAAAGGTTATCAGATTTCGCAGCATGAGCCTCCTTTATGCAACGGAGGAATGGTCAGGATACGTATATCAGGACAGGAAAAACATGTCAGGTTGATCCGGATCCATTTGGAAGAAGACGCCGGGAAAAGTATTCATGACCAGCACATTGAATTTTCTTCGGTCGACCTGAACCGTGCCGGCGTACCACTGATCGAAATTGTATCTGCACCGGATCTGCGCAGCGGGGAAGAAGCATTTCTGTTCATGCATAAAATCCGGAGACTGGTTCGTTTTCTCGGCATTAGTAACGGGAACATGGAGGAAGGAAGTCTCCGGTGCGATGCAAATGTTTCGGTCAGGCCCGTGGGAGAAGAAAAACTGACCACCCGCTGTGAAATCAAAAATCTAAATTCCTTTGCCAACGTGCGGAAAGCCATTGAATATGAGTCAGACAGGCAAATGAAAATGGATGCAGCAGGAAAGAAGATAGATCAGCAAACCCGCAGTTATAATGAATCCGGGAACAGGACCCTGCTGCTAAGGACCAAGGAAGAAGCAGATGATTACCGTTATTTCCCCGAACCCGATCTGGTGCCCCTTCAAGTATCCGGAAACCATATCGAAAAACTGAGAGAACAAATGCCGGCTCTTCCCGATGAGCTGTATCATGTCTTTACCGGGCAACTGGGCCTGAACCCCTGTGATGCCGAAATATTGACCGAAGACAGAAGCACCGCTTCATATTTCCGGGAAGTTGTCAAAGAGACCCGCTCCCCGAAAACTGCAGCAAACTGGATCATGGGTCCCGTCAGGTCAATCCTCAACGAGCGATCCATTCCCATGGAAAAATTCCCTGTGCACCCCCGGAAAATAGCCGGACTGATCGATATGATTGAAAGGGGGCAGGTAAGCCACACGGTCGCCGCCCAAAAGATCCTTCCCCTGCTGACCGAAGAACCCGGGGAAAATCCCTACGAAGCAGCCCGCGAAAACAACTGGCTGCTGGAAAACGACGCGGAAAGCATACTGAAGGCCATTCATAACACGTTGGATTCTTATTCGGATAGAGTCAGGAAATACCACGCAGGGAAAAAAGGTCTGGCAGGATTTTTTACGGGAGAGGTTATGAAAGCAGGCAAAGGGAAATTCGATCCCCGGAAAATCAATGAACTTTTAATGAAGGAACTTGCAAAAAGGAATAAATAAAAATGAGAATTCGTACAGCTTTCGTATTCATAATGATCATTCTGGTTACGGCCTGTAAAAACCGGCCGCGAAAATTCACCGTCAACGGCGAACTGACCAATTCCGCGGGAAAAACCATATACCTGCAAGAAATGACCACCTTTGACCTTCGTCATGTGGATTCCATGGTCATCAATGAATCCGGAGAATTCAGCCTGACGGGAAAAGGTTCTTTTGAAAGGTTTTATGCCCTGATGAGCGGAAAGGACGATTACATCACCCTGATACTGGGTCCGGGAGACAAGGTAAAGGTTACCGCCGATTATGAAAACCTGGAAAAGACATACACCGTGGAAGGCTCGGAGGACTGCAGGCAGGTGCGCATCCTGACCAGCGAACTGAACAGAAACCTTGAGAAAATTAAGAAGCTCAGGCAGGTCTTTCAGGACAGCCTGAATGAACCCGGTTTTCTAAAAACCAAAGAAAGACTGGATGCAAAGTACATGGAAATAGCACAAAACCAGAGAAAATTCACCATTGATTTCATCAAGCGGAACCTGAATTCACTGGCCAGTCTCATGGCACTATACCAACAGGTAGGTCCCAATATGTCGGTCCTTGACCCGGACGAAGACATGAAATATTACCATATGGTGGACAGCTCACTCAGTGAGATTTATCCTCAGTACGATGCCGTTGAGCATCTTCACCGGCAAATACTTGACCTTAAGGACCGTCGGAAATACATGGAACTTGCTGCCAGTCAGCTAAAACCCGGATCAACCGCACCGGAAATTGCATTACCGGACCCGGAAGGAGACACCATTCTCCTTTCTTCCCTTCGGGGCAATTATGTACTGCTTGATTTCTGGGCTTCGTGGTGCGAACCTTGCAGAAAAGAACATCCCAATCTGGTGAAAGCCTACAACAAATACCATAAAAAGGGCCTGGAGATTTATCAGGTCTCCCTGGACAAAAGCCGCGAGCCCTGGATAAAAGCCATTAAAAATGACCGGCTGGACTGGATCCATGTAAGTGACCTGAAATTCTGGGAATCGGTGGTCGTTCCGGTATACAACCTCAAAGGAATACCGGCCAATTTCCTGCTGGATAAGGAAGGCAAGGTGATCGCTTCCAACCTGAGAGGAGAACAATTAAATAAAACACTTAAAGAAATATTTCATCCCGATAAGCCATGAGGACAATTTATGGCCCGGCAGCACTTTTGTTTCTGATGCTTTTTTCCTGTCAGCGTGACCAGGTGATCAGGATTGAAGGAACCCTGAACGGATCCAACCGGCACATTATTTTTCTGGATGAACAACAAGTTCAGCAATCCGTTCCGGTTGATTCCGCAAGAACAGGACAGGACGGGAGTTTTCATTTCAGGATTGCCGCGGAATATCCAAAATTCTACAATCTCAGGCTTGGAGACAACCGGTTGATACCACTGCTGCTTGCTCCCGGTGAAAATGTGCAAATCCATTGCAATCTCCGCAATTTCAGCAAGGATTATCAGGTTGCCGGATCGCCGGGCAGCCGGGATCTGAAAAAACTCAATGAAAGGCTCCTGGTCACGAAACATAAAATGGACAGCCTGCGGAACCTCTTCAAACAGCATCCTGATCCTTCCCCCGGATTTACACGGAAAATGCAATCGAAGCTCGATTCGGTGATCGATGCACAAAGAAGGTACAGCATCGGCTACGTCCTCGAAAACCGTTCCTCCCTGGCAGCAATTTACGCCTTATATCAAAAACTGGAAGATGATAATTTTGTTCTGAATCAGAACAAAGACATTCAATTACTGAAGATCACCGCCCAGGTACTGGATACCCTGTACCCGGCATCCAAACATGTCCGGGCGCTGGTTTCCGATGCGGCAAACATGGAAAAACGTTTGTATAATTCCGCTCTCGATAATCTGATTGACCAGACCGAATCAAGGCTTCCGGAAATTGCATTACCGGGAATGGAAGGGGATACCCTTCGCCTTTCCCAGGTTGACGGCAAAGCCATTATCCTGAACTTCTGGGCCAGCTGGAGTCCGGCCAGCATTTCATACAATGTGGACCTGAAGGAAATATACAACCGTTATCATCAAAAGGGCCTGGAGATTTACCAGGTCTCCTTTGACAACGACCGGGAAAAATGGGAAAAATCTGTAAGATTTGAAGTTTATCCATGGATCAACGTGATCGATGAACAATTCCCCAATTCAAGTCTGCCCGGCAAATACAACGTGCAGAACCTTCCCACCAGCTTCCTGATCGATGAACAGCGGAACATCATTGGCCGGGATCTCAACAAAAAGGCGCTTCAGCGCAAGCTGGCCAACATTTTCGAATGATGACATTGACAAGACAAGATCAAAATATTGTATATTTCATGGGGGATTCCCATCTTGGCATGCCTCCGCGTGAAAAAAGCCTCGAACGTGAGAAAAAACTGGTCAGGTGGCTGGACAGCATCAAGGGCCATGCCGGTGAAATTGTCCTGCTGGGAGATATTTTCGATTACTGGTTCGAATACCGGAAGGTGGTCCCCCGGGGATTTACAAGGTTTCTGGGAAAGATCGCGGAACTGACCGATTCCGGTATCCCGGTTCATTTCTTCACCGGAAATCATGATGTATGGGTCTTTGATTATTTGCCTGAAGAAACCGGGATGATCATTCACCGCGGTCCCCAGATCCGGGAGATCAACGGAAAAAAATTTTTTATCGCCCATGGGGACGGACTCGGTCCGGGAGAAAAAGGGTACAAATTCCTGAAGAAAATATTTACCAGCAAAACCCTTCAATGGCTGTATGCCCGGATCCATCCCAATCTTTCCATGGCATTTGCACACCGCTGGTCAAGGAAAAGCCGGTATGCCAAGGGAATAGCCCTCGAATTCCTGGGCGAGGAAAATGAATCCCTCTTCCGGTTTGCCAGTGAAAAACTCGAAACCGAACATTTCGATTATTTTATTTTCGGGCACCGCCACATTTCCATGGAATCGGATCTTAACCAAAAAAGCCGATTGGTCCTGACAGGCGACTGGATCGTGAATTTCAGTTATGCAGTTTTTGACGGAAAACGCGTCAGCCTGCACCGGTTCGAAGCATAAAAGCATTTAGAGCAGATGCACCGCCACGGTGACACCGGCCATCACAATAGAGACCATGCTCATCAGTTTGATCAGGATATTCAGACTGGGACCTGACGTGTCCTTAAAGGGATCTCCCACTGTATCGCCGATAATGGCCGCCTTGTGATTGGATGAGCCTTTTCCGCCCAGGTTTCCTTTTTCAATGAATTTTTTGGCATTGTCCCAGGCACCTCCGGCATTGGCCATAAATATGGCCAGAACAAACCCCGCTCCGAGTCCGCCTACCAGCAACCCCATGGTTCCGGAAACACCGAACAGCAATCCGACAATGATGGGGATGATGATGGCAAGCAGGGAAGGTGTGATCATTTCAATTTGTGCACCTTTTGTGGAAATGGCAACACACTTGGCGTACTCAGGTTCGGTCTCCCCTGTCATAATGCCTTTGACCTCCCGGAACTGCCGGCGCACTTCCTCAACCATCCGGGCAGCAGCACGGCCCACCGCGTTCATGGTCAGACCACAAAACAAAAATGCCATCATGGAACCAATGAAAATACCGACCAGAACTTTGGGATTCATCAGGGTTACATCATAGAAATCCATAAAATCCTTCAGACTGGCCGACCTTACGGCGACCATCACATTGTTCCCGATATCCAAAGTTTCCGTACCGATTCTGACCAGGCCGATCCTGACCTCCTCCACGTATGATGCCAGAAGGGCCAGTGCAGTAAGTGCTGCAGAACCAATTGCAAACCCCTTTCCTGTTGCAGCTGTTGTATTTCCCAGGGAGTCCAGCGCATCGGTCCTTTTTCTGACCTCCGGGCCCAATGCGCTCATTTCTGCATTACCGCCGGCGTTGTCCGCGATCGGCCCGTATGCATCGGTGGCCAGGGTGATCCCCAATGTGGAAAGCATTCCCACGGCAGCAATTCCGATGCCGTATAATCCCATGCCCGTGTTGGCCAATTCAAACCCGGAAGCAAACAAATAAGCAAAAATAATCCCGATCACCACCGAAAGAACCGGGATGGTCGTAGACACCATACCGGTCCCTATACCGGAAATGATCACGGTAGCAGGTCCGGTTTCCGAACTTTCCGCGATTTTCTGTGTAGGCCTGTATTCTTCGGAAGTAAAAAATTCAGTGGCTTTTCCAATGACGATCCCCACCAGCAAACCGGTCACAATGGCAGCCCAGATCCCCCACAAATTGTCCAGTTTAAGCACATAAAGGATCAACCAGGCAAAAACAACGATCAGGATTGAACTTGTATTTACACCCCTGGAAAGAGATGTAAGAAGATTCTTTTGGGTGGCCTCTTCCCTGGACCTGACCAGGAAGATCCCCAAAATGGAAAGAAGGATCCCCACAGCCGCGATCATCATGGGGGCAAGAACCGATTTGAACTGAAGTACAGGGTCCTTTGCAAATGCCGCGGCGCCCAGTGCGGCCGTCGCCAGTATGGATCCGCAATAGGACTCATATAGGTCTGCGCCCATTCCGGCCACGTCACCCACATTATCACCCACATTGTCTGCAATGGTAGCCGGATTCCTGGGGTCATCTTCCGGTATATCCGCTTCGACCTTACCCACCAGGTCAGCACCGACATCTGCGGCTTTGGTATAGATTCCTCCACCGACCCTTGCAAACAGGGCCTGTGTGGAAGCTCCCATTCCAAAGGTCAGCATGGTGGTGGTGATGATGGCGAGCTTATGACCGGGCTCAACATCCACAAAATGATTCAGAATAATGAACCATATGGAAATATCCAGCAATCCGAGTCCGACCACCACCAGGCCCATGACCGCCCCGCTTCTGAAAGATACTTTCAATCCGGCGTTAAGTGATCTTCTGCATGCATTGGTGGTCCGTGCAGAAGCCAGTGTGGCGGCCCGCATCCCGATAAAACCGGCCAGGGCCGAAAAAAAGCCTCCTGTCAGAAAAGCAAAAGGAACCCATCCGTTCTGAAGATTGAAACCGTATGCCAGAAGAACGAAAATCAATGACAGAATGATGAAAAAAATTCCCACCACCTTGTACTGTTGCCTCAGGTAAGCCATTGCACCTCTTCTGACATGAGATGCTATTCTTTTCATGGTGTCTGTTCCCTCACTTTCCCTCATCATGGTCCTGAAAAAGTACCAGGCAAAAAACAATGCCAAAACAGAAGCCAGCGGAACAAACCAGAATAAGTTACTTTGCATGATGAATTTTTTTAATTGTTAATACTTTATTTATAATGATTTAGAAATCAATATGTTTCAATGAACCCGGAATTTTGAAGCGTAAAGATAGTGAAAAATTTCCGGGAAAATCAAAACCGGGTATAACCAAATCCTGAATATTTCAACCCGACCTCCCCTTCCGGTAATGAATACAGATACAACCGGATAAAGGAACGAACATTCAAAAAAACAGGGCTGTCAAATAGTTTTACTAAATTGCTTCGCCAAAAGACCCTTTCCCATCCAATCAAAAACCGTTTGTATGGATATCCACATCATCCTTATGATCGCCTTTTTTTTATTTATGCCTGTGTTGATCATATACCTCGAGGGCAAATACGTGATCGTTGAGAAAACGGGAGGCGTGCTTATCTGCTATGTCCTGGGGGCCATCATCGGCAATACCGGCATCCTTCCCGAAGGGGCATATGTGTATCAGGACTGGCTTACCAGGCTTTCGGTTCCTCTGGCACTGCCCCTTATTCTGTTTTCCATGGATGTGAAACGCTGGTTTAAAATAGCGGGGCCGGCTTTCACTTCCCTGTTGCTTGGACTGATCACCGTGGTGCTGTTGATCTTCGCAGGACACCTGATCTTCCGGGACAGCATTGACGAAGCCTGGAAAATTGCAGGTTTGCTGACCGGCGTGTATACAGGGGGGACACCCAACATGGCAGCCATGAAAACCGCCCTGAACGTGGACACGGAGATCTATCTGATGACCCATACATATGAAGTGGCACTGGGAGCCATTTATCTGGTTTTTATTCTTTCCATAGGGCAAAGGGTTTTTCAGTTGTTTTTGCCAAAATTCAAACCCCTTGAAAACGATCATCCGGCAACGGAAAAAATCGATCTCAAAGCGGAATACGAATCCTATGAAGGGTATTTCCGCCGGAAAACCTTTTTCCCTGCACTGGGGTCATTCGGACTTTCCGTTCTGATATTCGCTGTAAGTTACGGCCTCAGCCTGCTCTTCCCCGATAAATTTTCGACGGCGGCGATCATCCTGCTCATCACCACCTTCGGCATAGGATTTTCCTTCGTGCCCAGGGTAAAAAAAATCAAAATGACCTTTCAAACCGGCATGTACCTGATATTGATATTCTGCCTTGTGGTCGCTTCCATGGCGGATATCAGCAAGCTTGTGAACATCTCGTTCAATCTTTTCTGGTATGTTGGGCTTGCCATGTTCGGCTCCCATTTCCTGCATGTACTGCTGGCCAGATTTTTCAGGATCGACGCCGATACTGTGATCATTTCGGGTTCCGCCCTGATTTGTTCACCGCCTTTCGTTCCCGTGGTTGCAGGCGCACTGAAGAACAGGGACATCATCCTGACGGGACTGATCATCGGTATTGCGGGATACGCGGTCGGCAACTACCTGGGTGTGCTGATCGCCTATGCCCTGCAGGCATTGGGATAAAAAAGAATGAGGGTGCGGACAGGAGAAAGAGAGCCGGATTTTACTTGCCGGACAGCCGCTCATAAAATTTCACAAGATCAACCAGATCCGCTTCTCTTTTCGGATTGATCCTGTTCTTTTTAATGAAAGCAAATATTTTTTTGTTGCCGCTGAATTGTTTTTTCAGGGCATTGCGCCTGTTTTCCAACGCGACCGGTTTCCCGTTGAGGATCGCATAGTATGTTTCGACCTTGACAATCTCGTCATTTTTGCTCCCTACATCCAGGGCCACATTGTAGTTTGCCGGTTTTATTCTTGTGGAATGATGGCACAACAGCGTAGATTGGCCATTGTAGATTAGTCTGAAAAAACCATAGGGAAGCTTCTGGTCCAGTGCATTCGCGGTGATTAGTGTATCTTTCCCGGCTTTGAGGATAAGGCTGTATACATGGCTCGCGTCCAGGATCTTAATCTGGTTTTTATATTGTATTTCCACCAGGCTCCGGTTGATATCTATTTTTACCGGAATGTCCTGAACCCGCAAGTCTTGATCAGAAAATATGATGTCTGCCTTCAACCAGTCTTCATACAGGTATCCCGAGCCGGTCAGCCCTTTTCTGACCGGCATTTCGGTAATTTTCGTACCAAGATCCGTGGCTTCCCCGAAAATCGAAATGGGAGTCCCCCTGGTAGAAGGCATGATGATCTGCGCCGGCGCACTTCCTGAAAACATCACTGAAATAACACACCCAAGTAAGTTGAAAACCTTTACATTTGCACCCATGAATTATCAGTACTTTTTTCAATAAAATGCCGGGGAGAACCCATTCCGGCTTTCTTCAAAACGGGGTTAAAAGTATAAATATTTCAACAATACTTACATCATATTTACAGCAAATTGATGTAAGTTTGGCATATGGGCACCAACAAAAGCAACCATAACAAACACCAACCATCCATTTACATCGTCACAGGCGGACACGGTTTTACCGGGAATTTCATCGTACAATCGGTACTGGCACAATTTCCCAAAAACCGGATCGACATTGTTCTGAAAGAAGATGTCAATTCCATCAAAAAGATGGAGAAAGCAGTCCGTGAAGGCATCGATGCCGGGGCAATTATCGTGTATACCCTGGTAGACCAAAGCATGCGTGAAAGGCTCAGGAAACTTTGCCTGGAAAACGATTGCCGGTACATCGACCTGATGGGTGACCTGATCGACATGATCTCAGAAGACCTGGGAGAAGAACCCCTCAATCAGCCCGGATTGTTCAGGAAATCCAATACGGAATATTTTGACCGGCTTGAATCCATCGATTTTACCATCCGGCATGACGACGGATTAAACATTGAAAACATCCGCGATGCCGATATTGTCCTGACCGGTGTATCAAGGACCGGCAAGACGCCGCTCAGCATGTACCTTGCCATGCTTGGGTGGAAAGTGGCCAATGTTCCGATCATCAAAGGATTTACGCCCAGTCCGGAATTGTTTGAAGTGGATTCCCGGCGGGTATTCGGTTTAAAAATCAGCACCACACAATTGCTGACCCACCGGAAAAAACGCCTCCACCTTTATGATAAACTGAGCGAAACGGATTATATCAATCCGCGCAAGATCCGGGAGGAACTGGAATATGCCCGGTCTGTTTTCCTCAGGGGAAATTTTACCGTGGTCGACGTAAGCAACAAGGCCATTGAATCCATCGCCAATGACATCCTGCGGCATCTGACCAAACGTTTCGATAAAGCCGACAGGCGGATCAAGCTGCCCACCGGATACCTGCGAAAATCTATCCGGGGCCGCTAGCCGGATGAATTCTTTTTGTGGCCGTAACCACCATCCGGTTGGTCAGACAGCCATAATCCCCCTCCCCGGCGCGGTCCATAAAACCAATCTTGCAACACACCCGGTGAAATCCGGCATCGTTCAGCAGGCAGGTGATCCTGTCGGAGGCATACAGTTGAATACAATAGATTGATATTCGGATCATTTCCCCCTTTTTTGAATTCACGGTCTCCCGGCAATACATAATGTCATTCTCCAGTTTCCTTTCCCTTGTGACCTTGATATTCTCATTGATATGATGTTCCGAGAAGGGCCGGAAATGACTGATGACGTATGACCGGTCAGGCAGATCCAGCAAAAGCAATCCTGATCTTTTCAGGAGCCGGTATACCTCTTTCAGGATCCTGAGGTTTTCCCGGTCATCGACAAAATAACCGAAAGAGCTTGCCATGATCATGACTTTGTCGAATTGATTGCCGGGAAGTCCGGTCTCTCTTGCATCCCCGCGGATAAACCGGATGTCAAGACTTTCGTCTGCTGCATCTTTTTCCCCCATTTCAATCAGGCACCCCGAATAATCAAGGGCGGTGATCCGGGAGTATCCCCTCCGGGCAAGTTCAAGAGCATGCCTTCCCTGACCGCTGCACAGATCCAGGAGGGAATCAGTTTTTCCAAGTCCCATGACCGATTCAATATAATCCACCTCCCTGCAGGTAAGTTCATGGTCGCCGATCCTTTCCACGGTTGTGAATGTGTGATGGCAAGCTCGTCGGGATCCATATCAATTTTCAGTCCCAGTCTGCCTTCGTACCACATTTTTTCCAGGACCAGACAATCTTTCCAGATGCACCGGCAATACCTGGCGAGGGCCTTCAACTGGTCGGTTCTGATCAATCTCGGACGTATTGCGATCCTGATCGGCCCCAGAAGATAGGTAAAGCGGTGACCGAGGGCCATCTTTTTCTGCTGTTCGATGACTTCACGTACCCGGTCATAACCGGCATTGCATATGATGCTGTTCATTTTCTGTATTTCTTCACCGATATCAGTACCGGCCGGAAAAACAGCCAGTGGCTGGACTCCGCCGCCGCTGCCAACATTTGTGGGGACCCCTCCATATCTTCCCGGGAATCCATACAGAATGTTTTTGCCAAAAAGACACCGGAAATCTGTCTGGAACCTTTTCAGCAGGACGTCCCGGGCCAAATGATCCGGTTCAGGAATGATCTCCGCCCATTCGTCCAGGGGAATCTTCTGCTGAACAATATAATTTCCCTCATCAAGGACATGCCTTATAATATCTTCAACATCCCTATGAATGCTTCCCACTTTCACCCCTTTGCCGGAATACCCGCGTTCCGGCTTTAATACCAGTTGATCCCAGTTATCTGCCGTCCAGCCAATCAGGTCGTTGATTTGCTGTCCATCCGGACCCGTGGTTTTTCGCGGATAAAACTGGCGGGTCCACGGGGTTCTGCGAACGGTTTCCCGGTGAAAAACCCTGTTCCTTTCCGGATCAGTGATCAATTCGTAAACCCCTTTGAAATTTACGGGTTCGGTTCCCCGGGGATTGATCACCCGGTTTTCGCGTACGGCCTGCATAAGAGCATCCAATCCGTATTTTTTGTGAAGGTCGGGCAATACATTGGTATTGAAATCCATGAAGATTACTGAAACGGATTCCCCCCGGTAACTGACTTTCCCCTGCCTGGTCTCCAGTTCATGAGGTGCCATTAAAACAAACCTGATGCCGTCGATGGCATCCAGCCGGCGGGCCAGATTTGCATTTTCCACCACATCCTCCAGGGTTTCTTCTTCAGCGACAATGGCAATGAAACCAGAATTGCGGCCTTCCCTGCTGATCAGAACATAATGTACTCATTATGAACCCATTCAATTTACTAATTTTTCGCCACAAACAAGCCACCCGGGTGGTCAGGGGGATTTATGACTGAAGCTTGTCTTCCATATCTTTTATCAGGATTTCACCGGTCTCTGACAGGTCATGGGGCATGTGCATGTGAACACGTATTCGCCTTTCAAGCATTTCACGGGAAAGCCGGAAGCCACTCAAAATATTTTTCCACGGAACCGGTCATTTCCAATCCGATTTCCCGGTACACGGAAGATATCTCTTCCATATTTCCGGAAGCAAGATCAATAAACGCAGGCAGATTCCGGATGCGTTCATGCATGGTTTTCCGGCCGGCATCCTTTCCTGAATATCCAGCCATCCTGTCCTCAAAAACAGAAAGAATTTTTTGAACGTCCGCAGGGCTTCTTTTTCATTAATCCGCACACGACCATCAAAGCTTTATAATTTGGCTCCCCAGGTGACCCGGTCCAGATTTCTGTAATTGATCGCTTCGGCCAGATGTCCTGATCCGATCCTGCCTGAGCCGTCAAGGTCGGCAATGGTTCTGGATACTTTAACGATCCGGTTATATGCCCGTGCTGAAAGGTCCAGCCTTTCCATGGCATTCCTGAGCAGGAGAAGACATGATGCATCAAGCGGTGCATAACGGGGCATCATACGGGAGGTCATCTGTGCATTGCTGAAAATCCCCGGTAAATCGCGGAATCTTTCCGATTGGCGTTTTCTCGCCATCATGATTCTTTCCCGGATTTGCCGGCTGGATTCGGAAAATCCGGTTTCCGAAAGCTTATCAAAAGGGACCGGGACCACTTCAATATGCAGATCGATTCTATCCATCAAGGGGCCGGATATCCGGTTGAGATACTTTTGAACCATGCCGGGGGAACAAATGCACTCCCGGCGGGGATGATTATAGAATCCGCACGGACAGGGATTCATCGATGCCACCAGCATAAAATCCGCCGGGTACCTGACCGTGATTTTTGACCGGGAAATGCTGATGTACCCGTTCTCCAGCGGCTGACGGAGAACTTCAAGCACCTTTCTCCTGAATTCGGGAAACTCATCCAGGAAAAGAATGCCGTTGTGGGCCAGACTGATCTCCCCGGGCTGGGGAACGCTTCCCCCACCGACCATGGCTGCATCACTTATGGTGTGATGCGGGGCCCGTAAAGGACGCCGGTTAATGAGAAAACCGTCCTTTTCAATCTTACCGGCAACCGAATGAATCTTTGTAGTTTCAAGGGATTCCCTGAGTGTCAACGGGGGCGTTATGGTTGACAGCCGTTTGGCAAGCATGGTTTTTCCCGATCCGGGCGGACCCACCATCAGGATGTTGTGGGAACCGCTTACGGCAATTTCAAGGGCACGTTTCACTTTCTCCTGACCCTGCACATCCGAAAAATCGAAATCATACGGATTGCAATCCCTGTAAAATTCTTCCTGTATATTGACTTTGACCGGTTCCAGCCGGGATTTCCGGTGAAAAAACCGGACCAGCTCCCCGATATTCCTCAGTCCGTATATGTCCAGGCCTTCCACCACCGCAGCCTCACGGGCATTTTCCATGGGCAGCATCAGCCCCTTGAAACCCTGATCCCGGGCATTCAGGGCTATGGGCAATACACCCCGTATCCTTTTCAGGCTGCCATCCAGGGACAGTTCACCCATGATCATGTAATCCTTCAGCGGCTCCAGGGGTATGATCTGTGAAACAGCCAGCAATCCGGTGGCCAGAGCCAGATCATAGGATGAACCTTCCTTCCTCAGATCTGCAGGGGCCATATTGATGACCACCCTTTTCCGGGGAATTTCAAAACCGTTGTTGCGGAGGGCTGAATCGATCCTTTGCTGGCTTTCCCTCACAGCATTATCCGGAAGGCCTACGATAAAAAAATTGATCCCCGGGGAAACGCTGACTTCAATGGTAATGGTGGTGGCATTGATCCCAAAAACCGCTGCGCCATAAGTCCTTACCAGCATATTCAACCGAAAAGGCCCTGCTCAATGAAATCGATCCATGCATGGATCACCTTGATATGAACCTCCTGTACCCGGTCAGAGCCTGACGCACCAGGGACCCGGACAAGCGCATCACAATTCCCGGCCAGACGGCCTTCTCCGGAGCCCGTCAGTCCTACAACCCCCATTCCCTTTTCCGAGGCTGTTTCAGCCGCACGAATGATGTTTTCAGAATTGCCACTGGTACTGACGGCCAGCAAAATATCCCCTTTTTTTCCCAGGGCCCGTACATACCTTGAAAATACTTCCGCATATCCGTAATCATTTGCCGTACAGGTCAAATGTGCCGGATCGGAAATGGCCAGGGCAGGGATGGGGGGCCTGTCTTTCTTGTATCTCCCCGTAAGCTCCTCGGCAAAATGCATGGCGTCGCACATGGAACCGCCGTTTCCACAGGCAATGATTTTGCCCCCTGACTGCAAAGCGGACAACATGATGGCAGCGGCATGCCCAACGGCTTGTATATTTTGCTCATCCGAAGCAAAATCCGCAAGCACCCGGGCTGCTTCATCAAAATGTTCAGCGATTTTTGTCATGATCTGAATTATATTTCCCCGGCAGAAATCCCGCCGTATTTCTGTATCCTGCCAAGTGGTGTAAATCAGCCGGTATTGATCAGTTTAAAATATTTATAAATAACTTTTCATGTCCATCCGTCGGATAACAAAGATAATAGTAAACCAACCAACAATCCACCGGTTCCTGAGTTAATGGTTCAGAACAGATTTTGCTGCAGAATGGATATGAATTAAATATATTGAATAATTTTGTAAGGATAAAACAAGCATTATGGGTATACCGCGGTTCTTCAAATTGCCAAAACACAAAGTATTCAATTATGATCCCATTTACTATGACGAACGAAAGGAGAAAAGAGAAGAGAGAATCCGGATGATCGAACAGGAAATGGGCATCAAAAAGGATGAAATTACCAGGACCTTGTCAAAAGGATCGTTTTCCGTACATTTCGAAAGGAAAAGAAAATCACAGAGATATTCCAATATGCGGCTGATCATTTTGATCGTTTTTCTACTGTTTGTGGCCTATTATCTCTTTTTTCTTTAAATCCCTACCGGCATCCAATGTCCAATATTATCCACCTTTTGCCTGATTCCGTCGCCAACCAGATCGCGGCCGGTGAAGTCATTCAAAGGCCTTCATCTGTTGTGAAGGAAATGGCGGAAAATGCTGTGGATGCAGGCAGCACTTCCATATCGGTCAATCTCAAAGACGCAGGGAAAACCCTCATTCAGGTGATCGACAACGGATGCGGGATGTCGGCGGAAGATGCAGAATTGGCTTTCCAAAGACATGCCACATCAAAGATCACCGGGACAAATGATCTTTTTGCAATCAGGACGCTGGGATTCAGGGGAGAAGCACTCGCCTCGGTGGCAGCGGTTGCAGAAGTAACCCTGAAAACCAGAAGACAGGAAGACGAACTGGGGACCCGGATCATGGTCCGCGGCTCTGAATTTGTTGGCCGTGAATCTGTTGCGACTTCAAACGGAAGCAATTTTCTTGTTAAGAATTTGTTCTACAACGTTCCTGCCAGACGCAGGTTTCTGAAATCCAATTCCACGGAACTTCGTCACATCATCATTGAATTCAACAAAATTGCCCTGGCCCATCCCCGCGTTGCTTTTTCACTGATCCACAACAACAGTGAAATACACAATCTCCCGGCAAGCAAATTCAAACAGAGGATCATTAATTTGTTCGGCAAAGACATCAACCGGCATCTCATCACCCTCCACACGGAAACCAACATTGTCCGGATTACCGGTTATGTTGCGAAACCGGAATATGCCAAAAGGAAGTCCGGGGAACAGTTCTTTTTCGTAAACAACCGGTATGTACGTCATCCCTATCTGCACAAAGCGGTCATGGAAGTATTCAGGGATATACTGCAACCGGAATACCTTCCTTCGTATTTCATTCAGCTTGAAATGGAACCGGAAGCCATCGACATCAATATCCATCCGGCAAAAACCGAAGTCAAATTTGAAGACGAAAAATCTATTTTCAAGATACTGATGGCCACCATCAGGGAATCACTGGGAAAATTCAACATTGTTCCCACCATTGATTTCGACCGGGAAGGCGTTATTGACATTCCTGTACTTACCAAAAACACCGAGCCAAAACAGCCCGATATCAATCTTGAGTCAGGGTACAATCCCTTTTCCGGTGAGTCTGACCGCAAACAGGACACCCCTCCTGCTGATTACCGCTTGCGAAAAGACCGGCCGGGAGACTGGGAGACTTTATATTCCGGTGAAGGGGAACCCCTTGGGCCGGGACAACAAACCCTCGACCACAAAAATGATGAAATCAGGAAAAAAGTCTTTCAGCTAAAAAACAAATATATACTCACACCGGTGAAATCCGGATTGATGATCATCGATCAGAAAAGGGCACATGAGCGTATACTTTTTGAAAGTTTCTCCTCACGGAATACAAAAAAGACGGGCACTTCACAGAAAAACCTTTATCCCCAAACCGTCAAGATCAATGCCCGGGAACACAGTCTTTTGAACGAGATCATTGACGACCTGTGTGCCATTGGTTTTGATATCAGGGAATTCGGAAAACATTCAGTAATAATTAACGGGTACCCTTCCGGTTTTGCCCAAAAAGACCCGGCAGCATTTTTTGACGAGCTGCTCAATGAATACAGCCAGGATGAAATGGACATCAAGGAAAAGATCAGTGAAAAGGTTTGCAGATCAGCCGCCCGCGCTTCATCCATTGCATACGGCAAAGCATTGAGTGAACAGGAAATGGGAGAAATCATTGACAATCTGTTTGCATGTGAAACCCCTAATTATTCACCTTCCGGCAAACCCGTTTTTACGATAATGGACATCAGGGAATTGGATAAGCGATTAAAAGTGTAACTTTGACGGCGCAAGATCTTAAACAAAATCTCGTATGAAACCCCCATCACCGATCTGTCGGCAGGCCGCCGTTCATAGACAAATGGGGGTTCGCCGGCCCGGCATACGGACAGTCTGCGGGAGGCCGGCAACAAAAAAACAAAATCGTTTGATCTGACATTATAACGTACAGGATTTTAAATGATTAATATAAATATATTCGGATGAACGGATACAACGCAGGCAGAACCGGCGGCATACCCCCGGTTATCAAGAACCTGCTGATCATCAATGTCCTTATGTACCTGGCCACGCTGATCATATCGGGTTCACTGGGCATTGATCTGACACGGTTGCTCGGACTCCATTATTTCAAATCGGAATATTTCAGGCCCTATCAGCTGGTCACCCACATGTTCATGCATGCGAGCGTGATGCATATATTTCTGAACATGTTCATGCTCTGGATGTTCGGAAAAGTTCTGGAGCAGGTCTGGGGGGGGAAACGATTCCTTTTTTATTATTTTTTTACCGGACTGGGGGCAGCGGCTTTGCATCTTTTTGTCAGCCATCTCGAACTGAACCCCATGATCAGGGATGCAACGGCATTTGCCAACACCCCTTCCCCCGATCTTTTCCAGAACTTTCTGAAAGAACACCTTTCAAGAATACCCCCACAGGTTCAGGACTTTATTCAGACATGGACTTCCAATCCGGGAAACACAAGCCTTGAGCAGGAAGCAACAAAATTCATAAATGATTTTGTGGATTCAAGGGTGAACATTCCCACTGTTGGAGCTTCAGGAGCCGTGTATGGGGTCTTGCTTGCATTCGGGGTTATTTTCCCGAACATGCCCCTGATACTGATCTTTTTCCCGTTTTTCCCCATCAAGGCAAAATATATGGTTATCGGAATGGGTATACTTGAACTGTGGCACGGACTGTCCATGCCGGGAAGCAATATCGCCCACTTTGCCCACCTGGGCGGAATGTTATTCGGATTTATTCTTATAAAGTTTTGGAATACCAGCCGGAAGGATTTTTATTAAAGTCTTGTTAAATTTGCGGAAAAAGGAGGCATGGCAATTCTGGAGGAAATCAAGGATTCTTTCCGCAGGGGAACGGCCCTGATCAGGATCATTTACATCAACCTGGCGGTTTTTGTGCTTGTCAATCTGATCGATGTTATATTTTTTCTGTTCAATATACAGCAAGGGTCTTTTTCCCTTGTTCGCTGGCTGGCAGTTCCCGCAGATTTTTCCGTACTTGTTACCCGGCCCTGGACCCTGATCACCTATATGTTTCTTCACAAGGGCTTTATTCATATTTTGTTCAATCTCTTGTGGCTGTACTGGTTTGGGCGGATATTTCTGGAGTACCTTGATGAAAAAAAGCTTACCGGAGTATACGTTCTCGGAGGTCTTTCCGGTGGTTTGCTGTACATCATAGCATTTAACCTGTTTCCCGTTTTCCGGGAAATACTGACCCGGTCTTTTGCACTGGGGGCATCCGCCGCGGTTCTGGCCATCGTGATCGCCATTTCTGTTTATGTACCCAATTACACCATCTTCCTGCTGTTTCTGGGCCGCGTAAAACTGAAATACATTGCCATAGCCACCATCGTTATTGACCTGATAAGCATCGCTTCTTCCAATGCAGGGGGCCATATCGCACATCTGGGCGGTGCGCTTTTCGGTTACCTGTATATCGTCCAGTACCGGAAAGGAAAGGACCTCACCCGGGGTTTTAACCGTTTGCTTGGGAATCTGGTTTCCTTTTTCAAGCCCAAACCCGGAATCAGGGTTGAATACAAACGCCCTGAAACGGATATGGAATACAACCGGAGAAAAGCAGAGGACCGAAAAGAAATGGACAGGATCCTTGAAAAGATCGCCCGGTCAGGATATGACAGTCTGTCCAAAAAAGAAAAGGATTTTCTCTTCAGTCACAGCAACAAATCCTGATGACTTGTCATTGCAACTCTATTTGAAAGGAAGTGAAACAAGATCTACATTGCCTCCGGAAAGGATTATGCCTGCTTTCCGGTGACGGATGTTGATTTTTTCCTCCATCAAAGCGGCCAAAGGAACCGCAGCAGAAGGTTCGATGATGATTTTCATCCTTTCCCAGATCAGGCGCATGGCTTTTATGATGGCTTTTTCCGAAACGGTTACAATCCCGTCAACTTTCTCCCGGATCACGGCAAAAGTCAGAGCACCCAGTGAAGTGAGCAGTGCATCTGCAATGGTATTGGGCTTAAGCGGGGGCATAATATTGCCCGAACGGAATGAGCGATAGGCATCATCTGCATTTTTGGGTTCAACGGCAATGACCTTTGCACGGGGCGCAAGCCCTCTTGCCGCAATGGCCATACCACTGACCAGGCCCCCGCCTCCGATCGGTGCCAGTAAGAAATCCAGGTCATCAATCTCTTCGATCAGTTCCTTGGCAGCAGTCCCCTGACCGGCAATCACATCGAAATGATTGTAGCTCGGAATGAATGTTGCACCTGTTTTCCCCAGAATTTCATCCATGGTGGATTCCCTCGACATGAGGGTGTTCTCACAGAATGTGATCTTTCCTCCGTAATCCCTGACCGCTTTTTTCTTGACCTCAGGTGCCGAACGGGGCATGACGATATGGGCCTCGATCCCTCTGATCTTCGCTGCCTGGCAAACTGCAGCCGCATGATTGCCGGAAGAATGGGTTCCCACCCCCTTCATTGCTTCATCTTCTGCAAGGGCAAGTACGGCATTGGCGGCCCCCCGGAATTTGAAAGCCCCTCCCCGCTGGAAATTCTCACATTTAAAATAAAGATCGGTCCTGAACATCGAATTCAGTGTCCGCGATGTCATCACGGGTGTTTTGTTTACATACTTCTTGATGCGTTGGGCTGCATTGATTACATCGCAAAACTCAGGTATCAGTACATGCATCCGGTTGAATCATTTTGGGCAAAATTAAAAAAAAACCGGGAATCTTCAGATTCTCTTCTGATTGATGTGATCATGATGCCTGACAACCATATTGAACAGAAGGTTTGTCCGGTGGGCAGACTCACATCTGCAAAATTTTTACATGTAATGATTTTCATGTCCTGCTTCCGGTTTGTTACAGGAGGTTCAGGACAATACAGAAGTCAGATCAGGAAGGTCAATATTAAAATTTGCATCCAGTACAGCCCGGGCAAGGTCAAACAAAGTACAACCCGAAACATCCATAACCACCGAATCCGAAGTTGCAATGGTCCCGGATGATAAACGGATCAGTTCTTCATCGGGATCGGTCACTGTACATGCAGTTCCCTTGATGTTGCCGTGATGGAGTTTTTCATTGATCTTTACGGAAAGTTCATCGCTATATGAAACGGGCCGGTCAAGGTAAAAAAAGAACTCTTTCGCATGGAAGCGGCCGATCAGTTCCATCAATAGATCCAGTGACCGTTGAAAAACTTTTTTCCGGTGCAACTTGCCATAAATCTCTCCCGCGTCTCTGATAAAATAATCATTGCTGACAAAGGTAAGCCGGCCCAATAGATAATTGGAAACGGTAAAAAGAACATTATACGTATCGATATGCAAAACATCATGACCAATATCCCTTTTTTTTCTTTTCGTTCTCCATTCCACCGCCGATGTTTTGAAAATCCCCCTGCTTAAAAGGATCCTCTGGGATTTATTCAACATATGCCGGTCTCCGACGATTTTTAATATTGTTTTCCTGGGATAATCCCGGTCGAGTAAATACTGATATTCCCGGGCCGCCTGACTGAATTCCCTGTTTATAAATTCATGCATCAGATTTTGTATGGATATCCTCTGAAATACTTCATGAACTGTATAGGTTCGTATGCTGCAATGTTCTTCAATCCCGGGTATGTGGATGAAATGCCGGTCCTGTATTTTTTTGATTTGTCCTCTAAAGTTACGTTTTTTCAAATACTTTTTTATTATTATTTTGAAAATTAGACTTTTACAAATCAATTAACTACATTTGTATCTGGTGGGGTCACCGGCCCGGCATGTGAACAACATATGGTTGGCCGGCAATAAACAACCCTAACGTCTGAACTGATACTGTAGAAAATCAATAACATTGTTTAACTAAACTTAATGAGAATGAAAAAGGCCATTCTGCTTCTTTGTCTTGGTTTTTTCCTGTTCCCCGGCTGCAAATTCATCAACAACAAAATCCTGAAAAAGGACAAGGATACGCTTCTGGTTTACACACAGGAGCTCCAGGAAAAACTGATTGAACAGGACCTTGCCCATAAGCTCGAGATAGAAAGAATGAAGAAACAGTCACAGGCACGGATGGATTCGATCATTGAATATTATGAAAAAGAGCTTGGAGGTACATCCGCAACCGGTGCCCCGGGAGGTAAATATCATTTGATCACCGGGGGTTTTAAAACCCCTGCCTATGCCTCCGGGTATTTGAAGAAAATGAAGGAAATGGGGTATTCAAATGCACAACTGATCCTGGCTGACAATGGTTTCCGCCTGGTTTCCGTTGAATCTTACAACAATCTGGGCCCGGCCAGGGACGGACTCCGGATTGTGCGCAGCGACGTTGCAATGGATTCCTGGATCTACGTGAATTGATGACAGGTTAATTGCTCCCGGTCATGATGAACAGAGGCTGGAATTCAAAACTCTTGTAATGCGGTCTCAGACGTTCAGCATTGTAATGTTTCTTAACATCCACCAGTTTCTTTGAACTGGTTACCACTTCCAGCGGCGCATTGTCATAACGGCCATTTCTCAACACCACAAGCCTTCCGTGTATGCCTTTCAGGATCATGTCAAGGGCAAGATTCCCATAGGCCATGGGGACAATGGAATCGATGGCATCCGGGTCACCTCCCCTGACCAGGTATCCCATGCGCTGGTTTATAATATTGATCCTCTGTCCTTTATTGTATTTCGGGGATAGTTCCTTGATCTTTGCAGATACCTGATCACCGATTCCCCCGAGTTTTGCATGGCCGTACATATCCTTTTCCTTGTTCTGGTAGACCATTTCTTTGACACCCGTCATGGTAGCGCCTTCCGAAACCAGCACAATGGAATACCTGCTCGGATTCTTGTTCCGGTCGTCAACCAGCAATTCCGTCAGCCGGTTAATGTTGAATTTGTGTTCGGGGATGACACAACGGTTGGCTGCACCGGCCATGGTAGGCAACATGGCCGTATATCCTGCATATCTTCCGAAAACCTCAATGACCAGTATCCTTTCGTGGGAACCCGCTGAGGTCCTCAGGGTATTGCACATATGAATGGTCCGGGTGACACAGGTGCTGAACCCGATGCAATAATCGGTGCCGGGCACATCATTGTCCATGGTCTTCGGTATGGCAATGACCCTGACTCCTTCCTGATACATCCTGACCCCGTAGCTGAGTGTGTCATCTCCACCGATGGGAATAAGATAATCCACACCCAGGTAATCCAGATTCTTGATGATTTCCGGAGTCAGATCATTGATCTCTTCATTGTATTTGTCTTGTATATGATGGGGGACCGCTGCTTTGGGCACATGACTGGGCCTTGTCCTGGATGTGTGTAAAAACGTTCCTCCGGTTCTGCCGGCCTTATTAACGATGCTTTCGCTCAATTCAAGGTATTTCTGGCTGTTGTCAGCCTTTTTGTCCCGGATGATTTCCATGATCCCTGCCCATCCCCGGCGCAGTCCGATGACCTTGTAACCTTCTCTCAGCGCCCGGATGGTAATGGCCCTGATGGCAGGATTCAATCCCGGCACATCTCCTCCTCCGGTAAGAATTGCAATGGTTCCTTTTTTCTTCTTCATATTTGCCATAATCCTTAATGAATAGTATTATGATTTAAATCAGTTAGCAAAAATATGGTTTTTATTTCTAAATATAAACCCTGAGGGCACCATTTTATCAATTTATCAGGAGATCAGGGATCCGTCACAACAAAACCATGATATGCATTGTTCTGTTCATGGAAAATTGATAATTTTGATTTTCCCTTTTCTTTTCTTCCGGAATAAATCCGGTGCCCCGGGAAAAGCTCCTTTGCCATGAATATCCTGAAAACAATTGTGATCATCCCCATAAAACTTTATCAGTGGACCATTTCCCCATTGCTTCCCAATACATGCCGGTATTTCCCCAGTTGTTCCCGGTATACCATTGAAGCCGTCAGAACCCATGGAATCCTGGCCGGATTGTATCTTGGCATGAAACGGATCCTGAGATGCCATCCGTGGGGAGGCCACGGATACGACCCCGTTCCGCGGGAAAAGCCCAGATTTTTCACCTTCAAAAAAATCAATAATGGAACAACATGAACACCCGGGGATGGGTATTCTGGGCGAAAAAATCCATTATGAAAACCTTCTGCAATTCCTTTCGGAAATCGTCAGCCATGCCTTGATCATTACGATTTTTGTGATGGTCATGATGCTACTGATCGAATACCTGACCATCCAGTCCAGAGGCAAATGGAGCCGGTCATTTGAAAAAAATCTTTTCCTGCAGATCATTTTTGCTGCCATCATGGGCATAACACCGGGATGTTTGGGTGCCTACGTGGTGGTCTCCCTCTATATCCACCGTGTATTCAGTTTTGCAGCCCTGGTGACTGTCATGATCGCAACTTCGGGAGATGAAGCTTTTGTCATGTTCACCATGATCCCCGGTTCTGCTGCTCTGATAATGCTGATGCTTTTTCTGATATCCATCGTTTCCGGCGTGATTACCGGTTTGCTGACCGGGAATCGTTCGTTTTTCAAACTCGCTGATCACCGTTTCAGCTATCATCCGCATACTTATAACTGTAAATGTTTTGTGCCTTCCGAAATACCCGATCATTTCAGGAAAATAAGTTTTGAAAGAACCTTGCTGCTGTCCGGGGGGATCCTCTTTATGATATTCCTCCTGAGTGGTCACATCGGTCCCCATTCCTGGAACTGGAAAAGGATCGTTTTTTTACTGGTGGTGCTGATTGAGATATTCATTGTTTCCACAGTCCCCGAACATTTCCTGACCCATCATCTCTGGGAGCATGTGATTAAAAAGCATTTCCTCAAAGTATTTCTCTGGACGACCGGTGCATTCATTGTCATACATGCCGGACTGGAGTTTCTGCACCTGGAAGAATGGGTGCAGTCCAATCTGTATGTTATACTGACCGTGGCGGTTCTTGCCGGATTGATCCCTGAATCGGGCCCGCATATCATATTCATCACTTTATTCGCCAACGGAACCATTCCCTTTGGCATCCTTCTGGCCAATTCCATTGTTCAGGATGGTCACGGAGGTCTTCCCCTGCTTGCAGAATCCCGCAGGAATTTTCTGTTGATGAAATCGGTCAACCTTCTGATCGGCGCCACGGTGGGAATTATTTTTCTGCTTCTGCATGGATAATCCGAAATCCATTACCTTTGTGGAAAATATAGCAAAACCATGGAGGCAAATCTGCAGCAAACCGTTGAAAAAGCATGGGAGGACCGTTCCCGGCTTAAAAATGAACAAACCCGTGATGCCATTGAAAAGATCATTGAATTGCTGGACAAAGGAGAAATCAGGGTTGCCCGGCCTGTGAACGGTGAATGGATCGTTAACGACTGGGTAAAGAAAGCCGTTATCCTGTATTTTCCCATCAGAAAAATGGAAGTGACCGAAACCGGCCCTTTTCAGTTCCATGACAAGATGAAGCTCAAAACCGGTTATGACCGGCTGGGGATCCGGGTAGTCCCCCACGCCATTGCCCGGTACGGGGCCTATATTGCAAAAGGGGTTATCATGATGCCCTCTTACATCAACATCGGTGCGTATGTTGACGAAGGAACCATGGTGGATACCTGGGCAACCGTAGGCTCCTGCGCCCAGATCGGCAAGTATGTGCACCTCAGCGGAGGAACCGGCATCGGCGGCGTTCTGGAACCGGTCCAGGCTGCACCTGTCATTGTGGAAGACCATTGTTTTATAGGTTCCCGGTGTATCGTGGTTGAAGGAGTCAGGATTGAGCAAGAAGCCGTTCTGGGCGCCAATGTTGTGATCACCAAATCCACAAAGATCATCGACGTGAGCGGCAACCAACCCAAAGAATGGCGCGGGATCATCCCCGCCCGTTCGGTGGTCATACCGGGCTCATATGCCAAAACATTCCCTGCCGGGGAATATCATGTTCCCTGCGCAATGATCATCGGTAAACGCAAGGAATCCACCAACCGCAAAACTTCTTTAAACGATGCGCTTCGTGAATACAATGTTGCGGTATGAGAGTTGGTTACGATGCTAAAAGGGCGTTTTTTAACTGGAGCGGACTGGGAAATTACAGCCGTAACCTGATCCGCCTCATGCAAAAACACTATCCTGAGAACAGGTACCTCCTGTTCAGTCCGCCTCCCCGTAAGTTCCCGGAAGGTTTCGGCAAAGAGAATACAATCCTGATCGAACCCGGAAAATCCATTCACCGCTTATTTCCTTCACTATGGAGGAGCTCGGGGATCACGGCTGATCTGAAAAGAAATGATGTTGATCTGTATCACGGACTGAGCAATGAGCTGCCATACGGCATACACAGGTCCGGGATTCCATGTTTGGTAACCATTCATGACCTGATCTTTATGAGGTACCCTCATTGGTACCCTCTGGCCGACCGGATGATCTACAAAAATAAATTCAGATACAGCAGCCATCATGCAAAAAGAATCATCAGCGTAAGCAGACAAACCAAATCCGATCTGATCGATTTTTTTCATGTCCATGAGGAAAAAGTCGATGTGGTTTACCAGGGATGCAATCCTGCTTTTTATGTTGAAGCGAGTCAGGATTCAATAGTCAGGATGCTGGAGAAATATAAGCTTCCCAAAGATTTCATCCTGTATGTAGGCACCATCGAACCCCGCAAGAACCTGCTGGGCCTGTTGAAAGCCATGTCAAAAGGCATCGATGTACCCCTGGTGGCGGTGGGCAGAAAAACATCCTATTTTCGCCTTGTTAGCAAATACATCCGGGAAAACAGGATACGGAATGTTTTTTTCATCAATACATTATCCAATGAGGAACTGCCCGTTCTGTACCAGGCAGCAAGCCTTTTTGTATATCCGTCTGTTTTTGAGGGTTTTGGCATCCCCATTCTGGAGGCACTTGCTTCCCGGACTCCCGTAATAACCTCGCGGAACGGATGCTTCCGGGAAGCAGGAGGAGACAATTCAATGTATGTTGACCCTTCGGATACGGATGAATTGTCTTTTTCCATCAGGAAAATTCTTGAAGACCCGACCCTGAAAGAAAAAATGATCAAAAAAGGATATGATCATGCATTGAATTTCACCGGGGACCGGGTGGCGCAAAACGTCCACCGTGTTTACCGGAAAATCCTTCAGACATGCTGAATGATCTGAACCGGGCATATGAAACCCTCCTGGGGGGAGGAATCATTCTGTATCCTACCGATACTATCTGGGGAATCGGTTGTGATGCATCCCGGGAAAAATCCGTTGGAATGATATATCAGATCAAGAAACGCCATGACTCAAAGGCCATGCTGATACTTGTTAATTCAGAATCCATGCTGAAAGATTATGTAGTAAAGGTTCCGGATGTGGCCGATGCACTTTTGAATGCTGCCGAAAAGCCACTGACCATTATATACCCCCGGGCCAGAAATCTTCCCGGCAACCTGATCAACCGGGACGGCAGCATAGGCATCCGGGTCACCCGTGATCCTTTTTGCCAGCAGCTGATCGGACGGCTTGGCAAGCCCCTGGTTTCCACCTCGGCAAATATCAGTGGTGATCCCTATCCTGCAAACTATGATGAGATCAGCGAAAAAATCCTGAAACAGGTGGATTATATTGTACAGCACCGCCGTGAGGATCATTTGAAAAACCGTCCGTCTGCACTGATCAGGGTCAGGGAAAATAACCGTATCGATGTTATCAGAAAGTGATCAATCCTTGCTGAATGCTTTGCCTGAACCGGAAATGCTGGCATCTACCCTCGCGTTTCCTTTGTATTGAACATCGCCTCTTCCCGCAATACTTACTTCCATATCTCCGTTGGAGAAGACATTGCAGTCCCCTGATCCACTGATGGCAGTTTCGGCTTCTTCTACTGCGGATTCGCCGGCCACCCTCATGGCAACCGTATGCCGGGCCGGCGAATCCCATTTTGTCCTTAACCGGCGGCTTACCACCTGATCTGTGACGGGAGTTTCTGTTTAAAAGGCTGAAATGAATACCGAATGATGCATCAAACGTCCCGGGATATTTTACAAATCAACCAGTCCGTTTGGAAGCCTGAATGAAATACGTTGTCTTTCAGGTTCGAACCATTCAATGAATTCCTCCCTGAAAGGAATCCAAACCTCCTTCTCCGGCAAACTGATAAGCAGTACAGGATTGCTTTGTATATCCATGAATTCTTTGATGGTCCCTTTCAAAGACCAGGGCTGGAGGAAAGCACTGAAGCCAACAAGGTCATGGGGAGAAAAGATGTTCTGGCCGTTTTCCTTCAACTGCGTCTTTTCACAATATATATCCCTGTTTTTCAGGTACAACGCTTCCCCCGGACTGTGTACATCCTCAAAAAGAATGACATATTCTCCTTTTCTTATGCAGGAAATATCTGCCAGAAAAAATGGAACCGGCTTTTTGTCAATATCCACAAATACCGGTTCTCCGCTGAATAGTATTTTGGTAAGATCTTCCTCCTGACTGCGCATGATCAATGCTCCCCTGACCCCATGGATCTTTACCAGTTTCCCGAGATAAGCAAGATCGTTCCAGTTCATGTAGCCGGGCAAAACAGCTTGTTCAGACTATTCTTCCTTTTCCTGCTGTTTTGTTCCTTTATTTTTTCCGGATTCTTTATTTGTTTCTTCCGCGTCTTCCGCGGGCTTTTCCCTTGTTTCTTCCGCGGGCTTTTCCTTTGGTTTGTCCCCGGTGCCTCCCCCCGCCTCTTCTTTTGCTTGTGTCTTTGTTTCGGGTCCGGACGTTGTTTCCTTTTCTTTTTCTGCACTTTTCTCCGGTTCTTTTTGTCCTTCTTCAGAAACAGTGTCTTTTGATTCTTTCGCGGATGGTTGTTTCTCAGACTTCTTTTGAGCGGCTTTTTCCTTTTCATCCGCTTTATCTTCCGAAGCGGATCCGGCTGGCTGCTGTTCCTTTTTACCAGGTTCTTTTTTTATTTCTTCGCCCGTTTCCGCAGGAGTTTCTGCGGATTCCCTTTCCGCACTCTCTTCTCGTTCTTCCTCTATCTTTCCGGCGATCTCGGATTGCTTCTTCAGCAGTTGTCTTGCTCTTTCCTCTTTTATCTTTGACTCTTTTTCCAACCTTTCTTTGATCCGGTTATTCTCTTTTTCTTTTACGGCATTCCTTTTTCGCTGAATTTTGGCCTCCTGCTGGCTCATCCATTCCTGAAATCTTCTTTCCGCCTCATCTTCATCAAAGGCACCTTTTTTTAGGCCTTTCAGCAAATGGTTTTTGAGTAAGACACCCTTGTAGGATAAAATGGCTCTGGCGGTTTCGGTAGGTTGCGCACCTTTCTGAAGCCAATCCAGGGCTTTTTCAAAATCCAGCTCGATGGTGGCCGGATTTGTATTTGGGTTATACATTCCGATTCTTTCAATTAGTCTGCCATCCCGTGGCGCCCGACTGTCGGCAATCACAATGTGATAATAGGCGAATTTACTGCGCCCCTGCCGCGTCAATCTGATCTTTACTGACATGCTTTGCTTAAAATTTTATGAATACTTCAATTTTTGGTGCGTGCAAAGATAAAATATATTTTAATATTCAGGAAACCAGGCAGGAAATTAATGATTTTCAGTTTGGGCGGTTCATGATAAGCGGTCCATGGATTGAACAGACCCGGATCTTGACATGATGGAACGTATCACCTGGGCGGGCGTCTCCGTGACAAGCCAAAGTTCCCGGTGGACGGGCTGGAGAAATTTTTGAAGGATCATGGTTTTAAAAAATACCAGCAACTCATTGAAAAAACCATTGGTATTGAGCAGTACAATGGGAATTGTTATTCTGCCCAATTGTTTCAGGGCAATGGCTTCCATAAGCTCTTCCAGTGTTCCCACCCCCCCGGGCAGGGCAATGATCGCATCCACGTTCCGGATCATTTCTCTTTTCCGGTCGTGCATGCTTTCCACAGTGACCAGGTTTTCCAGTCCGGTATGCGCACACTTTTCGTCCAGCATAAACCTGGGGATAAATCCTGTGATTTTCCCACCCATTTTTAGAGCCGTGTTGGCCACCGCACCCATAAGGCCGATGGCCCCTGCACCATAATTGATCGCGATGCCGTTTTTTACCAGTTCAGCGGTTAAAGTCTCTGCATCCCTGAAATATATTTCCTCAATACCCGGACTGGCTGCGCAATAAATACATACATTTTTTACCATATAATATCCGGAAAACCAGGTGGAGGCGTATCAGAGAATGGCTTCAAGTTTGCTAACAAAATTGCTTTTGGGGACCGCCCCGACCTGCTTGTCTACCTGCTTGCCGTCCTTAAAGAAAAGAACAGTGGGTATATTTCGTATGCCATACCTGGCGGTTATTCCCGGATTGCTGTCTACATCGATTTCAACCGTTACTACTTTCCCTTCATACTCTTTCCCGATTTCCTGAATGATGGGGGTAATCATCCGGCAGGGCCCGCACCATTCAGCCCAAAAATCGACAATAACGGGAAGATCTGATTTCAAAACGATTTCATCAAAATTCTGATCTGTAACATCTTGTGCCATATTCTGAATATTATGTTATGAATGAACCGAAATATGTAGAATAATCTACTTATCTGAATAATAAAATCAGTTGATTTTGTATTCAATTTGGGAATTATTATCCAGGAAATTTAGAAATTCCGATGTCGGTTTTACCTTATATTTTCTTGAAAACATCTCAATCTGTATATGTTCATCAGGGTCCGTCACCATGAACCTGATCCTGGTTTTACCCCGCGAGGTTACCGCGTGTTTCATAACCGCCCCGATCAGATCATCGGTCAGGCGGTTCAGGGAAATGTTCAGGGATATGCTCCTGATCATTTGTTCCCGGACATCGGCAAGCATCATCATGTCTTTGACTTTTATCTCATAATTTTCACCCCCGTTTGAATATGGTCTTGGCTGAACCTGACCTTTCACCAGCAGGGTGTATCCTGCAGTGAAATAGTTTTTATAGGAAATGTAATCCCTGCTGAAGAAAGTCAGTTTCATTGAATCGGTATAATCCTCCAAAACAATGGAGCCAAATGGATTGTTGTTCTTTGTATAGCTGTGGCGAACATTTTTAACGATTCCCGCAAAAGTGATTTCCCGGCCATTCAAAGTTTTTAAATCAGAAAGCTCGGATAAATTATGGGTACAAAAATTTTCTATTTCGAGCAGGAAATCATCCAGTGGATGGGCTGAAAGATAGACACCGATCAGTTCTTTTTCCTTTCCAAGTCTTTCCAGTTTTGGCCAATCCCCTGCATCCGGCAATTGTGGCTTGGCATATTCTGACTGGGGGCCTCCTGCAAACAAAGATTGCTGATGGACCCGGCGATCGGATTGGACCCTTTGGCCGTAACGGACCAGTTGCTCCAGAAAGCTGATGCCCTTGTCATCCTTTGCAAAATACTGTCCCCGGCTCAGGTCCCCGAAACAATCAAAAGCTCCTGCTGCTGCCAGGGCTTCCAGTCCCTTCTTATTCACCGAATGCAAATCTATCCGCTCCATAAAATCAAATATATTCCTGAATTTATTCTCATGTTCTCTTTCTTCGATGATCTTCTTCACGGCTGAAGTCCCGATTCCTTTTATGGCCGCCATGCCAAAACGGATACTCCCCTGATCATCCACTTTAAAATGAATATCGCTTTCATTGACATCCGGACCGAGCACCTGCAATTTCATTCTTCTGCATTCATTCATGAATACGGTGATTTTCTTAATGTCATTCAGGTTCCTGCTCAATACGGCAGCCATAAATTCAGCGGGATAATTGGCCTTCAGGTATGCAGTCCGGTAAGAAACATAGGCATAACAGGTGGAATGTGATTTGTTGAAGGCATACTGGGCAAATGCTTCCCAATCGGTCCATATCTGCCGGGCCACTTTTTCATGGATCCCGTTTTCCCTGCAACCGGAGAAAAATTTTTCCTCCAGATCTTCCATCATTTTCCGTTTCTTTTTCCCCATGGCCTTGCGGAGGGAATCTGCCTGGCCTCCCGTGAATCCTGCCATAGCCTGGGAAAGCTGCATAACCTGTTCCTGATATACGGTGATCCCGTATGTGTCCTCCAGCATCTCTTTCATACAAGGCAGGGGATAATGGATTTTTTCTTTTCCGTGCTTGCGTGCGATGAACCTGGGGATATATTCCATGGGGCCTGGCCTGTACAAAGCGTTCATGGCAATCAGATCCTCCAGCCGGTTGGGCTTCAGTTCTTTCAGATGTTTTTTCATTCCATCCGATTCGAACTGGAATACCCCGGTGGTTTCAGCCCTGCTGTACAGGTCAAAAGTCTTTTGGTCATCCAGGGGGATCCGGCCCGGGTCAATATCCACACCCTTTGATTCCCTGATCAGTTTCATGGCATCCTTTATGATGGACAAGGTTTTCAGCCCCAGAAAATCCATCTTAAGCATTCCCACATTTTCAACATGATTGCCATCAAACTGGGTCACCAGCAAATCGGTTTCTTTGGATGTGCAAACCGGTATATGATCAATCAGCTTCCCCTTTCCGATTATGATCCCGCATGCGTGCAGTGCCGTATGCCGGACGGATCCTTCCAGAGTTTCCGCGTATTTTAAAACCCGCCTGACCACATCACTTCCATTGTTTCTGGCGTCCTTCAATTCCTTCACCTCACTGAATGCCTTCCGCAGGGTTATCCCCGGCCTTTCCGGAACAAGTTTTGCCAGCCGGTCGGCTTCCTGGAGGGATAATTTTTCTATCCGGGCCACATCCCTTATGGCCATTTTAGCGGCCATGGTACCGAAAGTAATGATATGGGCCACATGATCGCTTTTGTATTTGTCCACCACATACCGCAATACTTTATCGCGCCCGTCCTCATCGAAATCAATATCAATATCCGGCATGGATATCCGGTCCGGATTCAGAAATCTTTCAAAAAGAAGTTTATACCTGAGTGGATCCACATCGGTAATCCGGATACAATAAGCAACCACCGAACCGGCGGCACTTCCTCTGCCGGGCCCGACAGAAACGCCCATTTTTCTTGCAGCAGCCAGGAAATCCTGAACGATTAAAAAATAACCGGGATATCCCATTTTTTTGATCACCCCCAGTTCAAAATCAATCCTTTCTGCAATATTTTTATCGATGTTCCCGTATCTTTCGGCTGCTCCTTCACAGGTAATATGTCTCAGGTAATCATCTTCATCCTTAAATCCTTCGGGAAGCGGGAAATCCGGCATAATGGGTTTGCTGTTCAGATCATAAAGCTCCACCTTGTCGGCAACTTCCCTGGTATTGGACAGCGCTTCAGGCATGTCTTCGAACAGCTCAAGCATTTCTTCCCGGGTTTTGAACCACTCCTGTCTTGTATATCGTAATCTTGAGGGATCAGCCACATCGGCATTGGTGTTCAGGCATATCAGGCGGTCGTGGGCACCGGCATCCTCCTGATTGAGGAAATGCACATCATTGGTCGCAATAAGCTTTACTTCGAATTTTTCAGCCAATTCAATGAGTTTTTGATTGACCTTTTTCTGTTTCTTGTAGGTTTGCTGATCTGCATCCGGATCTGTTGTTTTATGTCTTTGCAATTCAAGGTAAAAATCATTACCAAAAAGATTTTTTAAATATTCGGTGGCTTCTTCGGCTTTTTCAATGTCATCATCAAGGATTGCCTCAGGTATCTCACCCCCGAGGCAGGCCGAAGATGCGATCAGCCCTTCATGGTATTTTTCAAGTAGTTCCCGGTCGATCCGGGGCTTGTAATAATGGCCTTCGATCCAGGCCAGGGAAACCAGCCGGATCAGATTTTGGTAGCCGGTCTTGTTCCTGGCAAGCAAAACCAGATGGAAACCGGACCTGTCTTCGCGTTCCTTCCGGTCGAAACGGCTTTTTCTTGCCTGATATACCTCACAGCCCATGATGGGTTTTATGCCGTTGCTTTTGGCAGAATTGAAAAATTCCTTCACACCGAACAGGCTTCCATGATCCGTGATGGCAATTGCATCCATTCCGTCCTTCCTGGCCTTGCTGATGAGATCCGGAATCCTGCATGCACCGTCCAGAATGGAATACTGGGTATGCACATGCAAATGTGTAAAATCGATCATCATTCAAAATGTTGGAAAAGAATCACATACAATAGGAAACCAGCATATCCGGCCAGTGTTGTAAAGGTAAGAAAATGGTTCTAAGGAAATCCCGGTGTTGATAAGTTTTGAATAACTCAACTAATAGGTTCTTCCAATCACAAGAATATCATCCACCTGTTCAAAACGCCCTTTCCATGCCTCAATGGTATGGTCCAGTATAGACCTTTGCTCATCCATTGATTTATCCCGGATATTCAGAAGAAGCTCCTTCATGGGTTTGTATTTGAACTTTTTTCCGCTTTCCCCCCCGAACTGGTCGGCATAACCATCCGAAAAAAGATATATTGTATCGCCCTTTTGAACTTTGAACTCATGGTTGGTGAATTCCTTGACTCGTCCATCCACTGTCCGGCCAATGGAAAAACGGTTGCCCTTTGTTTCTGTCAATGTGCCGTCCCTGATCAGATACAGGGAATTGTATGCCCCGGCATATTCAAGTAACCCTTTATCTGCGTGATAATTCACAAGGCTTATATCCATTCCGTCCTTTACGATGTCTGTTTCACTTTTTTGATGCAATGTTTTGCTGATCTCATGATCAAGTTGTTGTAAAATCTCCGATGGTTTCATTGTCCCGTACTCCTTCACCACCTTGTTCAAACCGTTGTGCCCTATAATGGACATGAATGCTCCGGGGACTCCGTGACCTGTACAATCCACCGCGGCAATAAATTCCTGGTGATCCTGTTCCAGCAGCCAGTAGAAATCGCCGCTTACAATATCCTTGGGCTTAAAAAGCACAAAGGTGTCATCAAACGGAATGTCGGGAGGGAGCATGGCGAACTGGATCCTCTGCGCATACTGGATGCTGTCTGTTATGTCCTTGTTCTTTTGTGCCAGTTCTTCTTTCTGGGCGACAACAATGGCTGTCCTGTCCCGTACTTTTTCTTCCAGGATCCGGTTTTCCCGCACCAGTTGCTGCTCTCTCACCTTGATATAAATCAGGATGGCTGCTGCGCCCATGATGACCGATATCATGATGAACCACCAGGTTTTGTAAAAAGGAGGTCTGATCTGAAAACTGAGATCAACCGGCGTGCTGTTCCAGATTCCCTGATTGTTTCTTGCCCTGACCATAAAAACATATTTGCCGGGGGGGAGGGCCGGATAGGTAGCTGAAGTCTGTTCGGTTTCGGGGAGCCAGTCGATATCGGCGCCCTCAAGCTTGATCCGGTACTTGACTGCATCCGGATTGGTCAGGCAGATGCTTTTATAATCAAAAATGATGGAATTTTCCTTATAATTCAGTTTCATTCCGTCATGCATCTCATGATCCTCCAGATTGACCCTGAGATGCGTGATGTGTGTCAATGGTTCCATATCGGGTCTTTTCGGGAAATAGGGATCGTAACGGGTCGCCCCGTTTACTGTTCCGAACCACATATGGCCTTTATAATCCCTGAAAGAGGCATTGTTTTTTGTCTCGATCCCGATGAAGCCGCATTTTTCCGTATAGGTATATATTTCTTCTTTCCGGCGGTCAAATTTATTCAGCCCCTTATTGGTACCAATATAAATGTTGTCCTGGTCATCCACATCAAGAAGCGTGATCAGATTGGCAAGCAATCCTTTCCTGCGTGTAAGTTTCCCCGAGATGCTGTCCCTGTTGTAAATAAAAACCCCTTGTCCTTCGGTCCCTATCCACAAATTTCCTTTCATGTCTTCAACCATGCATTTGGGGGTGAAATCATCATCCAGACTGAGCGTTCTGATATCAGCCCCTTCGATCCTGCTGAGTCCCTTTCCTGTGGAGCCCACCCATATGAGGCCCTGGCTGTCATTATATATACAGGATATCTCGTTCCCGGCCAATCCGTACGACTGGGTCAGGAATTGCACCTCCCGCTTATCAATATCATAGAATATGAGTCCGTCTGTGGTCCCTACCCACAGATTGTTGTCCCCGTCTATTTCCATGGCCGTAACGATCATCTGTTTGTTGTAGGAATTGATCAGAAAACTGTAATTGAACCGGTCCTCCCGGGTATTGTACTGAAAAGTCCCCATGCCATCGGTCCCGATCCAAATATGGCCGTCTTTGTCCTTCCTCAGGAAGCGGATCTGATCGCCTATGGAATAATCTTCTGACGTAAAATGGGTAAATCTTTCCCCGGCGGCTGCCTCCGGGTTATAGACCGTTATGCCGTTGTTCGTGCCGAACCAGAAATTTTCCCGGTCATCCTGAAGAATGGCCCACACCTGCTTATTGATCAGTCCGTCTTCTTCCGTGATGGTGACAAAACCTTCTCCCTTGAACAGGGATATGCCATGTTCATTGGTTCCGATCAGGATATTCCCTTCCACATCTTCAGATATACACCAGATTTCATCATCCTGAAGACCGTTCTCCCTGCAGTATGTCTTCAATTCATCCCCGCTGAAACGGGTGATTCCCCCACCCCATGTTCCCGCCCATACATCGTGCCGGCTGTCCTCAAAAAGGGTACTGATGAAATTATGGGCCAGTCCGTCTCTTTTATCATAAACCGTAAATTGGTCGTGCTGACGATTATATCTGTATAATCCTCCGTTATAAGTGCCAAACCAAAGGTCTCCCCGGTGATCCTGCATCATTGAAGTGATCTGGAAATAAAGGGGCATTCCTTCAATGTGATATTTTTCAAAATCCTTTGTCCAGGGATCACAGGTAATGATACCGATATCCGTAATGAAATACAGCAATCCTCCACGGTCGGAGATACTTCCGAAAATTCTGTCGCTCAGCCTGCTGCCCCGGTATTGTTCAATGTTCAGGCTGTCGCTATTGTCAAACGGATTCAGGATGCAGGCAGCACCCGATCCTGCCGTGGTGATCCACATATGCCCCTGCTTGTCTTCTATAATGGAAGTAATGTCTGTTTTCAAAATATCTTCCGGGAGCCTGAGTTTTTCAAATGCATTTTTACTGTAGCGTGTAATCCCGCCTCCGGTATGTCCCATCCATATATTCCCGAAGGAATCCTCATACAGGGTTCTGACCCCATTCAGGGCCAGACCGTCTTCAGTGGTATAATTATCAAAGGTGATCCCGTCAAACCGGCTGACACCGCCCCGGGTACCAATCCACAAATTGTGGTTGCGATCCTGAATCACAGCAAAGACCGTGGATTGAGCGAGTCCGTCCGTCACCCCGTAATTGTCGAAATAATAGTTCTGCCCCCTGGTTGAAAGGAAACCGGAAATAAGCCAGAGACTCAAAAAAATTATTCGCTCCGGAGAGCAATTAACCGGAAACAATCGTTTGGGAACGAATGACATCTACAATAAATTAATATTCCTTTGAAATAAAGAAAAATGTGCCATTTTCATCTTCCAGTCCGGCAATCTTCCCGAATTGCGGTCTCTGCTGTTTATTGCTTACCACAGCCTGGGTAACCGTATTCACGATTTTCTCTATGGGGATGCAGGCATTCGGATTGTTGGCCAGGGCACTTGAGAAAGTTCTGGTAAACTGTGAGTCATCAACGGCAAGCTCATATCCTGCCGAAGAAAATACCTGGGAAGACTTAAACCTTGTGGCCTGCCAGTCATCACAGCTCCTTTCCGTGGGGATGGAACGCATGGCCTGATAAAAACTGGGGCCAGACTCGCATGCATCCGTAATCACAAGGGTATGGGTCACATGATTTGAATAAGACTGAAGCGAAGCCTTGAGTGCATTGATATTAAAGTAGGTGAATTCGTCATTACGCTCCGCATCAACGGGGATCCAATAACCTGTCTCATTGATGAATTTGCCGTGCCCCGCATACCATATCATGATTGAATTCACCCGGTTGCTCCTGACCAGGTCCCTTAGTTCGATCGAGAAGAATCTTTCCAGTTCTTTCTTGGTCATGTCTTTTTTGTGTATGATATTGTGTACCTGGTATTTGGCCAGGGCGGCTTTCATCAGGCTAACATCTTTGATTGGGCCATCCAGACTGGCAAAGGTCTGGTAACTCGAATTTTCAATAAATACTGCCCAGGTCTTCCCCATGGGATTGTTTTCCAGCAGTGCAGCCGCGTCACGGTTCAAAGTGAATTCTGTAATGGTTTCATTGCCATAAACATCTTCTGCAGCAACCACGAATTTGTTTTTGTTCATCACGTTTATGGTCGCGGAAAAAACCGGATTGTGCTCATCAGGCTTGTAGCTGGCCGCCACTCCGTTGATCATGATGCGTTCGATCAGACTCTCATCGCTGATCTTGCCCTCCACATAAAGATTGGGGTCATTGCTGTCGAGATAGATCTCGCCGTTGTCGGAAGCATAGGGGGCCAGAATGGAAACCTCCGGGGGTTCCACCTCGGTACGCACGATCCCGTAAGTCGAAGTACGAATATTGCCATAGGCATCAACCGCGGTAACGGTTATCTGACGGGCATCCTTCAGAGCCAGGGAGGCAATGAACTCATATTCTTCCCCATTCCTGACGAAGGGAATATTCACATCGTTCACCACCAGGGAGTTCAGAAGGCTTTCGTCCTTAACCACCCCTTTGATGCTGGCTGTTTCCCTGCCTCTGGGCAAATTCAATTGACCCTCATGGGTAGGCCTGGGATCCACGATCACAATTTCGGGTTTATTGGCTTCACGGTTCAGTTCAAACAATCGCTTTTCTGCTTTGGCAAGCAGTTCCCTGGCTTCTTCATCATCTTCCGAGATTTCGGCGAGCTTTTGATAATCCCTTATGGCAGCCTGGAAATTCCCGATCTGCTCATAGGACCTCGCACGCTGATAATAGGCATCCATATTGCTATCGTTCAAAAGGATTACCTTGGTAAAATCATTGATCGCACTTTGATGTTGTGTAAAGTCCTGATAATAACCTCCTCTGATAAAAAACATTTCTTCATCCCCGGGATTCAGCAAAATGTTTTTTGAAATATCATCAATGGCGTTTGAATAATTCAGTTGCTTGACATAAATCTTTGACCGCACATAACGTGCTTTCCGGTTATTGGGATCCAGTTCAAGGGCTTTGTTCACATTCTCCATTGCATTGTCAAACTTGTTGAGCTTGATCCTCAGATCGGCCAGGTCAACATATGCTTCGACCAATCGCTTGTTTTTTCTGATGGCTTTTTCGAAATCTTCTTCGGCGGCCACGTAATTGTTCATTTCTTCATTGACCACCCCCCGGTAATAAAAATTCAGGTCGCTCTCCCGGATGGTGAGTGCCCGTTTACATATCTGCAATGCCTCGGCATAACTACCCGTTTCGATCAATGTCTGTATCAGATATTGATAAGCGGGGATATTGGTTTTTTTGAGATTAATGGAAGTATTCAACCGGTTGATGGCAGACTCGTAATCGCCCATCTCATAATAAAGCTTTCCGGCTTGACAGAAGATGTCCGTGTTTTTTTGATCAAAAGTGGCCGCCCGGTCATAATCCGCAACAGCGGCCTTAAGGTTTCCAATCTTCTCATAGGCATTGGCCCTGGACAGATATGCTTTTTCAAAATCAGGATCGAGCTCTATGGATTTTGTGAATTGCCTGATGGCATCTTCGTAATTGAGAACTTCCATAAATTCCCCTCCTGCCTTCCAGTATCTCCTGGCATTCTGTGCCTGAACAGGACCGATAACCATAAGGAAGATAAACAAAAGACAAAGGCTCAGGTTTCTCATGACTCATAATATTTAATGATCGGAGAATTGCATAAAACTCACCGCATTCCCTGTAACAAATATATGCATTATTTCAACATCTTTTCAAGCTTTCCCTCTGCAGGCCAATATGTTTACCATTCCCGTGCCAATTGGCGGATCCTGTCGCGGATGATGTTTGCAGTATCCGGATTCCGGGAAATTGCCAGTTGGCTGCTCCCAATGGAAAACCTGCCCTTTACGGGAGCAGGGAAATCGGGGGCACGGACTCCCCGGATGAAAGTCCGTTCCCCTGTAAAAACCCTTGCTTCATCCCAACATCCCGATTGGTAAAATGTTTTCAGTATCTTTGGGCCGCCTTCTATAATAACGGATTGGATTTGTTTTCCGTGCAGGGCAGACAATATTTCCACGGAGGGCGGATCCTTTCCTTTGGTTTGGATCACTTCAACATGTTCAGGCAGGCCGGAACCGGCAAGGCCTCTGCTTGCCGGCGAAGTGATCAGGATGGTGCGTGCCGCGTGATCGAATAATCTCAGGTTGGCCGGAAGCTTCCCGGTCATATCGATCACCACCTTTACCGGGTTTTGGCCTGCCCATGACCGTGCCGTTAGTTGCGGGTCATCTTTCATGGCTGTATTTGTACCCACCAAAATTCCATCTTCCTCAGTTCTCCATTTGTGTACCAGGGATCTGCAAACCTCGTCGGTAATCCAGGCAGGTGCAGTTTCTGAACGCTGGTCCCTGGCAATATCCACGAAACCGTCTTTCGTTTGCGCCCATTTCAATATAACATATGGCCGCTGAAGAATATGAAAGGTGAAAAACCGTATGTTGAGTTCAATACAGTCATTTTCAAGCAATCCAAACCCGGCGGAAAACCCGGCCTTCCTGATTCTCCGGGCACCCTTTCCCGAAACCATGACATTGGGATCCGGGGTTCCGATGACCACCCTTGGAATTCCTTCCTGGACGATCCGTTCTGAACAGGGTGGTGTTTTTCCACGGTGTGCGCAAGGTTCAAGATTGACATACATGGTGGATTCCCTGAGTTGTTCACGGTTCCGTACAGACTCAATGGCAACAACTTCGGCATGATCTTTTCCGAACGCTTTGTGGAACCCTTCCCCTATCACCCTGCCCTGATGTACGATGACCGACCCGACCATAGGGTTAGGAGACACACGGCCCCTGCCCAGTGCTGCCAGTTCAAGGCACCTGCGCATAAAAACTGCATTCACTTCTTTCCGGCACATCAATCGAATGGTTAACTTTGGGTTATGATACCCGGAAAATCACCCTATCAACAGATCAAAGATAGGATTTTCACAGAACTTCGATCCCGATATCCTGCCCGCGAGCTTGAATCGTTGACCCGGATCGTATTTTCCCATATTTTTGGCGTTGCTTCCCCGGGATTTGCAGAAGAGAAAATCAGCATGGACCATGACCGGGCAGTCCGGACCGAACGGATCATCGAACAACTCAGGCAATATAAACCCATCCAGTATATATTGGGGGAGACAGAATTTTACGGACTGCATCTTACAATAAACCGGAACGTACTGATCCCCCGGCCTGAAACGGAAGAACTGGTTGAATGGATGCTGAAGGACCTTGGCAAGGGTTCACACCTCATCCTTGATATCGGAACAGGAAGTGGTTGTATTGCACTGGCATTGAGCAAACACCTTCCGCTCAGCAAAATATCGGGCATGGACAAATCACGGAAGGCCATCGAACTGGCGGTTATGAATAAAAAAGCAAATCATCTTGAGGCCGATTTTTTCACATGTGATCTTTTTCTGGGAAGACTCCCTCCCGGGAAGGGAAACCCTGACATTCTGGTCAGCAATCCGCCCTATGTCCGCCAGAGTGAAAAAAAAACAATGCCTGAAACCGTAGTAAAATGGGAGCCTCACCATGCGCTCTTTGTAAAAGACCGGGATCCTTTTATTTTTTACAGGGGAATTGTTAAACTTGCAAAACGGATTTTTAAAACAACCGGTTCCGTGTATTGTGAGATCAATGAAAGAGATGGCCGGGCAATCCGTGAATTCCTGTCAGGAATGGGTTGTACAGAAATAACCATAAAAAAAGACCTGCATGGAAAAGACCGGATGGTTCGGTGCACCATTGGCAACCAGAGACGATGAAAAAAATATTCAAAAAAGAAGAAGCACTGAACAAATGCCGTAAAATTTGTGCGGGGCAGGAAATGTGCAAGCTTGATATTTTCAGGAAGCTTTCCGGCTGGGGGCTCAGCGACCGGGTCATTTTGGAAATCATCGAACAGCTGATCAAAGATAAATTCATTGATGAAGCAAGATTTGCCGGGACATTCACCCGGGAAAAAGTTGTTTTCAACAAGTGGGGCACCCATAAGATTTCATATGCCCTCAAACAAAAAAAAATATCCGAAAGGGTCATTGAAGAAGCATTCGTCAATATGGACCGGGAAGAATACGAAGAAATGGTCATAAGCGAAATGAAAAAAAAAGCCGCTTCCCTGAAATCCAAACCTGCCATTAAAAAAAGGGGGGCTTTGTTCAATTTCGGCAAACAGAGGGGTTATGAAAATGAGATCATCAAGCGGACCATTGATGAACTTTTCACCTGACGGCACCACAATCATCTGAAAAACATGATCACCGAAGAACAATACAAGGATCTTATAAGGCGGCTGGAATCGCTGGGGAGGCATCTTTGACCACGAAAGCAAGAAAAAGGAAATAAAAGAAAAAGAAAAGAAGACACAGGCGCCTGATTTCTGGGGAGATCCCAGGGAAGCAGAAAATCATCTGAAGGAAATTTCCCGTTTAAAAGCATGGACAGAAGCATACGATCAGGTCAAAACGAGTCTTGATGACCTTGGAGCAATGCTGGAGCTTTTTCATGAGAACGAAGCACCCGAAGATGAACTCAACCAACATTATGAAAGATCACTCCGTGCGATAGAATCCCTCGAGTTCAAAAACATGATGCAAAATGAAGAGGACAGACTGGGTGCCCTCCTGAAGATCAACGCGGGTGCAGGGGGAACGGAAAGCCAGGACTGGGCCGAAATGCTTATGAGGATGTATATACGCTGGGGTGAAAGGAACAACTACAAGGTACGGGAACTGGAATATCACCCCGGCGATGAAGCGGGAATCAAATCAGCCACACTGGAGATCAGCGGGGAATATACATACGGATATCTGAAAAGCGAAAACGGTGTCCACAGACTGGTTCGTTTGTCTCCCTATGACTCAGGCCACCGGCGCCACACTTCTTTCGCATCCGTATTCGTTTCCCCCGTCATTGACGAAGCCATTGAAATTGAAGTCAATCCCGCCGATATCAGCTGGGAAACCTTTCGTTCATCAGGAGCAGGAGGTCAACATGTGAACAAAGTGGAAACTGCTGTACGGTTGCGCCACCAACCTTCCGGCATTGTGGTGGAAAATCAGGAAACCAGATCACAGGCCAAGAACAAAGAAAACGCCCTGCGCATTCTCAAATCCCAGTTGTATGAACTTGAATTAAGAAAAAGAAAGGAAGAAGAAGCCAGGATTGAAGGTGAAAAGAAAAAAATTGAATGGGGATCCCAAATCAGGAATTATGTGCTTCACCCCTACAAAATGGTGAAGGACCTGAGAACTTCGCATGAATCTTCGAATGTACAGGATGTGCTTGACGGGAATCTCAATGAATTCATCAAAGCATATCTTATGGAGTTCGGGAGCAATTGACCTGGAGATGATCTTTGATAACCGGCAAAATAAGCCCTGCCCGGATCTGCATTGAATCCGGAAGCCAAATCAACAATGATGCTCAGGGCCTTCAGGCATGATCCAGAATGTATTCGGTAAGCGGTTCCTGATCTTTGGGAATCAAAAAACTTCTTTTCTGATCATTGTACTGGATCAGTCCGAGATGCTTCAATTCGATCACATGCCTCAACCCTTTGTTCACGGAAATGCCCAGATCCTGGATAATGTTCCCCAGTGAAGACTCATGGTTCCTTTTTAAATGATTCAGGATCCTGAGTTTCAACGGATGATCCATGATCCGGTTGATTTCCCGTTCTGCTCTTTTCCTGTCACCAACCATAATTCTGCCAAATATTTAATGAATCCTGTATATAATTATTCCATGCAATGAACGACCTGCAAAAACCGTACAAAAAATGAAAATCACCTGCTCAAAATCTATTCCCCACCCAGGGGATCCGTCCGGTCAAAACAATACTTTTTGTAAAGGGCCGTGGTTAGCGGACTTATTCTGAATGCAAATATACAATTCTTCTGGTCAAAATAAAAGAATAAAACATCTTATTTGTCATTAAATCATAAATATTATTTTTGTCCCTTTCACAAGGATCTTCTTTATGCACTGGATTGACCTGCTGATTTTTTTCATCTATATGCTCCTGATGCTGGGTGTCGGATTTTTCTTTTTCCGGAAGAACAAAGACATGGACGATTATTATGTGGGGGGGAGAAAAATGAGTTCATGGCACATTGGGCTTTCCGTTGTGGCTACGGATGTGGGAGGAGGATTTTCCATCGGACTGGGAGGATTGGGATTCATGATCGGCCTGGCGGGAACATGGATGTTGTTTACCGGATTGATCGGAGCCTGGTTAACTGCTGTTATCCTGATCCCCAGAGTTTATAAACTGGCCGCGGATAAGGAATTCCTCACCTTTCCCCAGCTTTTGAGCCATTATTATGATCGCCGCGTGGCCCTCACCGCAGGCATCATTTCAGCCATCGGATATACGGGGTTCACCAGTTCCCAGATCCTGGCCGGTGCCAAACTTGCATCTGCATCCTTCATCAGTCTTGACCTGCAAACCGCGGTCATAATCATGGGATTCATCGCTGTGGCCTATACGGTCATGGGCGGACTCAAAGCGGTGATCTATACCGATACCATCCAGTGGATCATCCTGATGACCGGACTCATCGGCATTGGTTTGCCTGTCAGTTATTTCGCCCTGGGAGGATACCGTGAAATATCATCCGTGATCCCGTCCGGATTCTTTTCATTCTCCAATGTTGCATGGCAGGATCTGTTGAAATGGGCCGTCACCATCATTCCCATCTGGTTCGTAGGCATGACCATTTATCAAAGGATTTATGCTTCCAAAAGCAAGCAGACGGCAAGAAAAGCCTGGTATATTGCCGGCATTTTCGAATGGCCCCTGATGGCTTTCATGGGGGTGTTGCTCGGACTTTTTGCACGGGTGGCATTTGAAAAGGGGATGTTTACCGGACTGGGGTATCATCCGGGGATTGCCTTCGATGAAGAAATGGGGATCCCTGTACTGCTGAGGACATTTTTGCCGGTCGGACTCATGGGTTTGATGTTGTCCGCGTATTTCTCAGCCATTCTCTCCACGGCAGACAGCTGCCTGATGGCTGCCTCGGGAAACATCCAGACCGATCTTTCCGGAAAATACCTGAACAGAATGAGTGAGCGGTACAGACTCAGGGCATCCCAGGTCATTACCCTTTTGATCGGGGCCTTCGCACTGGTGCTTGCTTTGAACATGCCCAACGTACTGAGTCTGATGCTGTATTCGTATGCTTTTATGGTATCCGGACTGTTTGTGCCTGTTATCGGGGCATTGTTCTTCAGAAAAAAAACCAGCACGGCTGCTTTCTGGGCCATGATCGGAGGAGGATCCATTACGCTTCTTCTATCAATACTGGCATGGAGGCTGCCGTTCGGACTCGATGCAAATGTTTTTGGCATTGCCGGTTCCTTTCTGATCTTTATCTTTCTGGTCAGAATAAAGGAAAGCAGCGATCATCGTGCCCCGGAATCCGTTGATTCCGGTAGTGGTGGGGGGTAACCGGACTTTCACCGGGACTTGCTGTAATTGTCGATCAATTGTTGTAAATTTGCCAAAAATAAACCCCTATGAGACCAAACCGGATTACCAGAGGCATCATGCTGATCATCGCCATGACTTTTTCCGTCCTGTCCTGTGAAAAGGGCAATGATGATTTCACGGAAGTAAGTGCATTCGAAGACCGTCTTCACGTCCTTGTCAACCAATACCGGGCAGCGGTCTCCGACACTTCGGAATCCCTCGGACTGAACCAGCTCGTACTGCAGTTCGTAATGGTCAAGGAAGCCCAGATACACAGCCGCAACCTCGCCGGGCAGGATCCCCAGGAAGTTGATGATCCTTTTGAGGGAATCGAAGACAGGATCCAGGTGGTGAAAGACAAACTGACCGGCACCAATTACGGAGTTATTATTTCCTATGCCGATGCAGATTTCCCTGCCGACAGCGTGGTGAACCGCTGGATCAGCAATGAAAACACCCGGCAGACCCTGCTGGGAACCTATACCCAATCAGGCCCCGGAATTGCCCGGGACGATCAGGGTGGAATGTGGATCACACATCTTTTCCTGAACATACCGGAGGTTGTGCAGTAAGGCAGGTCCAAAAAACATATGTAATGAAACCCCCATCACCGGTCCGGTGGCAAACCGCCGGTTGAAAACAAAAGGCCATGAATATATTGATCAACATCGTTTTTAGAAATGGGGGTTCGCCGGCCCGGCAGGTGGACAGCCTTTGGGAGGCCGGCAACAAAAAATCAAAGCATTAGAGCTGACATTATAACGTGCTAAATATTAAATGGTTAACGTAAATACATTCGAATAATGACCCGGTTCGAAAAAGACAGCATGGGGACAGTTAAAGTTCCCCCCAATGTATATTGGGGGGCACAAACCCAGCGAGCACTGAACAATTTCCGGATCGGGGGACAAAAAATGCCCATGGAGGTCATTTATGCCTTTGCCTGTCTGAAAAAAGCAGCCGCACTTGCCAACCTTGAACTGGGCGTCTTGCCGGCAGAAAAAGCCGGACTCATCACCCGGGTATGCGACGAGATACTAACCGGCACACTGGATGACCAGTTCCCCCTTGTGGTATGGCAAACCGGATCCGGTACACAGACGAATATGAATGTGAACGAAGTGATCGCCAACCGGGCACATGTGTTACAGGGGGGCAGACCCGGAAAGGGAAAAAGATTCATTCATCCCAATGATGATGTGAACAAATCACAGTCCTCCAATGACACATTCCCAACAGCCATGCATATTGCCGCATATCAAATGATCACCGTAACCACCATTCCGGGGATCATAAAATTGCTGGGGACCCTCCGTGAAAAGTCCGGGGATTTCGAGAATATTATTAAAGTCGGGCGCACCCATTGGATGGATGCCACCCCGCTTACCCTTGGCCAGGAATTTTCGGGTTACGCTTCACAGATTGAGCACGGACTCACCGCCCTTGAAAACACAATGCCCCACCTGGCCGAGATCGCGCTGGGAGGAACCGCGGTTGGAACAGGCATCAATGCCCCGGAAGGATATGCAGAAAAAACTGCAGCCAAAATTGCCGAACTGACCGGATTGCCTTTTGTTTCAGCAAATAACAAATTTGAATCCCTGGCCGCACACGACGCCATTGTGGAAACATCGGGAGCCCTGAAAAGACTTGCGGTAAGCATCATGAAGATCGCAAATGACATCCGGGTCCTTTCATCCGGACCCAGATGCGGAATCGGTGAGATCACCATCCCGGCCAATGAACCGGGTTCATCCATCATGCCCGGAAAAGTGAATCCCACCCAGGCAGAGGCCCTTTCCATGGTTTGTGCACAAATCATCGGCAATGACGTTACTGTTTCCATCGGAGGAATGAGCGGTCATTTCGAACTGAATGTTTTCAAACCGGTCATGATCGCCAACCTGCTTCATTCTGCACGTTTACTGGGCGATGCGCTCATTTCTTTTAATGACAATTGTGCGGCAGGCATTGAACCGAACCACGACGTCATCAAAAAATACCTTGAACAATCCCTGATGCTGGTGACCGCCCTGAATCCGCACATTGGATATGAAAAAGCTGCGGAGATCGCCAAAAAGGCATTCTCTGAAAACAAAACCCTCCGTCAGGCCGCATCCGAATCGGGATATCTTTCCGAAGCGGAATTTGACCGTTGGATCAGGCCCGAAAGAATGACAGGCAAAAAAGGATAAGCTTTCCATGACAGGAAAAAATCAGGAAAAACTCTTTCAGGAATTTCCACCGGTAGAAACCGGAATATGGGAAAAAAAGATCCGGGATGACCTGAAAGGGACCGATTACGAAAAAGACCTTTTCTGGAATACCGGTGAAGGTTTCAGGGTAAAACCCTATTACCGCTCAGAAGACGTAAAAGGACTCAGTTATATGAAAGGCCGGCCCGGGGAATTTCCTTATACCCGGGGAGCAAGAACCCACGGGAATCAATGGGAGATCAGGGTGGATATACCGGTCCGATCAATCCGGGAAGCAAACCTTGAGGCAATGAATGCCCTGGGAAAAGGAGCCGGCACCATTGGCTTCGACCTCCGGTCTGTGCAGATAAATGAGCCGGAAGAAATTGAACAATTGCTCAGGAACATCCCGGTTGAAGAAGTTCCCCTGAACCTGATCACAGGAAATGATGCCCTCAGGATATGTGCCCTGCTTGCCGGGGAAATCTCACGGAGAAAACTTGATCCCGCCAGGATCCATGGTTCCCTGGAATTTGATCCGCTCGGTGAATTAAGTCTGTCCGGCAAAATGCCCGATCAGCAAAAATCTTTCGGAAAACTGGCGGGGACGATCCGGCTCGCCAAACGGGAATTGCCCAATCTCAGAACATTGCCTGTGAACGGATATATTTTTCACCAGGCCGGCGCACCAGGCGTGCAGGAAATCGCCCTCTGCCTTTCTGCCGGGGCCGAATACCTGTCCAATCTGACAGATAATGGCTTGCAGGCCGGCGATTTGGCGGGACATGCACAATTGAACCTCGCATCCGGCAATAATTTTTTTGTTGAGATCGCCAAATTCAGGGCCATGCGCTTTCTCTGGGCCCAGATGTTGAATGCGTTCGAACCGGATGCCGGGAAAAAAGCCACTCCCCACATCCATACATACACTTCCGGATGGTACCAGACCCTGTACGATCCGTGGGTCAATTTGCTGAGAGGTACAACCCAGGCCATGTCTGCCATATTGGGGGGGGCCGACTCACTGACCGTCAGGACTTTCGACGAACCATTCAGGAATCCCGGCACATTTGCCAAAAGAATCGCCATCAATACACAAACCATTCTCAGGCACGAAGCATATCTTGACAAAGTGGCCGATCCCGGAGGCGGATCATATTATATCGAGAATCTAAGCCATGAGCTGATAAGTCATTCCTGGAATATTTTTATTGAACTGGAAAAGGAAGGCGGATATCTCACCGCTTTCAAAAAAGGGATCATACAGGACAGGATCGAAACCGCTGCTGCCGTGAACAAGGCCGGTCTTTCCCGGCGGAAAATCATATCGGTGGGCACAAACCAGTATCCCGATCCCGATAAAAAAGCCCCGGGCACCCCTTCATACATCAAACAGGAAGTAACAGCCGGCGGTCCGTTCCGCCCCCTGAAAATTTCCAGGCTTGCCGGTGAATTTGAGCAACTCCGGCTTAAAACGGAACAATCCTGGGAAACCCCGCCTTCAGTGTTCCTGATGACCCTTGGCAATCCGGACATTCGAAGGGCACGGGCACAGTTCGCCTGGAATTTTTTCGCAACAGCCGGATTCAACATTGTGGACAATCCCGGATTCAAATCGGCGGAGTCAGCCATCCGTGCTGCTGCCAGGAGTAAAGCGAAGATTGTGGTTCTCTGCAGTTCGGATGAAGAGTATCCGGATCTGGCTCCTGCAGTACGCGAAGCCCTGAAAGACCAGGCAATCATTGTCGCAGCCGGAGCTCCCCCGGAACCGGTTGCATGCAGACTCCGGGATGCCGGGGTGGAACATTTTATTCACCGGAAATCCAATTTGCTGGCGGAATTAAAAAAGTTTCAGGGAATGATATTGAAAAGTAAAGACTAATAAAAATTTCATGCGACCCGATTTTACAAAATGCAATTTTCTCAGGGAACTGCCCGACCGCAGAAATTCCGGTCAGAACGAATCTTCAGGTGAAAGCACTGCTGCGTGGATGCCCCCTGAGCAGCTGCCGGTAAAAAGCCTTTATAATGAAAGCGACCTGGAAGGGATGGAACATCTTGAATATGCTGCCGGGATCCCACCGTTCCTCAGGGGACCTTATTCCACCATGTATGTAAGGAGACCCTGGACCATCCGGCAATATGCGGGATTTTCCACCGCAGAAGAATCCAATGCTTTTTACCGCCGCAACCTGGCCGCCGGACAAAAAGGCCTTTCGGTGGCTTTCGACCTGCCCACCCACAGGGGATATGACTCAGACCATGAAAGGGTGACGGGGGATGTAGGAAAAGCGGGTGTGGCTGTGGATTCCATTCTGGACATGAAAATCCTGTTTGATGAGATCCCCCTGGATAAAATGTCCGTTTCCATGACCATGAACGGAGCCGTTTTGCCCGTTATGGCTTTTTATATTGTAGCCGGACTCGAGCAGGGGGTTGCCCCGGACCGGCTTTCGGGAACCATCCAGAATGACATACTGAAAGAATTCATGGTCAGGAACACTTATATATACCCTCCCCGTGCATCCATGAAGATCATCGCCGATATTTTTGCCTACACTTCCAGGCATATGCCCAGGTTCAATTCCATCAGTGTGTCGGGATATCACATGCAGGAAGCAGGAGCCACCGCCGATATCGAGCTGGCGTATACCCTGGCGAACGGACTTGAATATTTGAGAACCGGAATCGGGGCCGGACTCGACATTGATGCTTTTGCACCCAGGATATCTTTTTTCTGGGGCACCGGCATGAACCATTTTATGGAAATTGCCAAAATGAGGGCGGCCCGGATGCTGTGGGCGAAGATCGTTGGCCGGTTCAATCCGAAAAACCCGAAATCACTTGCATTGAGGGCCCATTCACAGACATCGGGATGGAGTCTGACTGCACAGGACCCTTTCAACAACGTGACCAGAACCTGCACGGAAGCACTGGCTGCCACCCTCGGCCACACCCAGAGTCTGCACACAAACGCGCTGGATGAAGCCATTGCCCTGCCATCGGATTTCTCGGCACGGATCGCCAGAAATACCCAGATATTCCTGCAGGAAGAAACCAACATCACACGGTCTCTGGATCCCTGGGCAGGATCATACTACGTGGAATCCCTGACCCATGAACTTTCCCATAAGGCATGGAAACTCATCCGGGAAATCGAATCCCTGGGAGGAATGTCCAAAGCCATTGAAACAGGGGTGCCAAAAATGAAAATTGAAAAAGCGGCAGCCCGGAAACAGGCCAGGATCGATGCAGGCAAAGACGTCATCGTGGGTGTCAACAAATACAGGACGGAAGAAGACAATCCGGTGGATATTCTTGAAGTGGACAATACATCGGTCAGGAAATCCCAGATTATAAGGCTGCAAAAATTAAAAGCCGAACGTGACCAGGCGGCTGTGAAGAGGTCACTGGAAAGGATCACCACCGCATGCAGGACAGGTAAGGAAAATTTGCTTGAATTATCCGTCCTTGCCGCAAAGAACAGGGCCACCCTGGGAGAGATCTCACTGGCCCTGGAAAAAGAATTCGGCAGATACAAAGCCGTGATCCGCACCATTTCAGGGATCTATGCATCGGAATCAGGACAGAACAGTGAGTTTCAAAAAGCGTGTGCGCTCACCCGGGATTTTGCCTCCAGAGAGGGTCGCCAGCCCAGGATCATGATCGCCAAGCTGGGCCAGGACGGACACGACCGCGGGGCCAAAGTGGTTTCAACCGCCTTTGCCGATATCGGTTTCGACGTGGACATCGGTCCTCTTTTTCAGACTCCTTCCGAAGCAGCCAGACAGGCGGTGGAGAATGACGTGCATGTCCTCGGGGCTTCCACACTTGCGGGAGGACACAAAACACTGATCCCCCGGGTGATCGAAGAACTGACAATGCTCGGGAGGGAAGACATCATGGTGATCGCCGGAGGAGTGATACCACATAACGATTATGAATCACTTTACCGGTCAGGGGTCATGGGGATATTCGGACCGGGAACATCCATTCCGGTTACAGCGGTAAAAATACTGGAGATTTTGCTGAACAAATTTGCATCGGGGTGAGTGCCATCGCGTCTTTATATTAAGTTGACAATTTATTATCTTTGGTTCAATAACTGATTTTCAATCAAACGGGTTTCCAAATCAGCGGCAATGCCGGAAAACACGGAAAATAAAACAACGGCCGGACAGGGACTGGGGATCGCCGGACTCGTTCTCGGCCTGGTGGCCATACCACTTGCCATTTTGGGTTGTACATTCTTGCTTGGCCTTCTCCTGGGAGCCGCGGGTGTCATTCTCAGTGCGATCGGTCTTTCCCAGGCCAGCAAAGCATACGGACGGAAGGGAGTGATCATTGCCGGACTGATCACCTCCATCGTGGGCACCTCCATTGCCCTGATGTGGGGCCTTTTCTTTGCCACAGCTTCTTTTGAAGGCCGGGGAATATTCAGGGATGTGGGCAGGGATATCCGCGAGGAGGTCAGGGAAAGTATGGAAGAATCCATGGATGAAATTGACCGGGATATGGAGAAGACTCTCGAAGAACTTGAAAAAGAAATGGAAGAACTTGAAGAAGACAGCAATTATCTGGAACAGTTCCAGTGGGACGAAGAAATAACCGACCGGGAATTTGAAGAACTGATCGGTGAATACGAAAAACTGATCAGCGACTATATCGATCTTGCAGAAAAAACAAGGGAAAAAAGCATTTCTTCCATCCCCGGTTATACCAGAGTGTATAAAAAAGCCATTGAATTCACGGCCGGACTGACCGCTGTATCGCCTAACCTGAAAGAAGAACAAAGGGAAAGATTCGAAGAGATCAACAAGCGCTATGAAGAGGCCCTGGAAAAAGTAAAAGAAGAAGATTGAGCGGGATCAGAAACAAGCCCTATCATATCGTCAACCTGTCTTTGTCATGTTTTTTTCTGCTGATTTTTATTTATTCGGCTGTTTTTTCAGCAGAAAAAAACAACCATCCCCTTCCATCCATTCAGGAGATCATGACCGGGGAACCGGGCCGAAGCAGTGGTTTGTCCAGGGCGTTTTCAGAAATTATCCGGGGTGAGGCTGATTCAGCCGCACAATACAATCCATACGCCCTCAGGATCTTTGTTTTTTTTCTGATCCAACTGGCCATGCGGCCCACCGCATCCATCCTTCTGATACGCAATGTACTCAGTGAACGGTCCCTGGCATGGGCCGACGGGATTCTTTCGCTTCTTCTTCTGGTGATATGCTTCAGGCCTTTCTTTCCGTATCTGAACTGAAAAAGCCAATCCTGTCCTGTCAATACACAGGCTTTCCCTTGTAAACATCGCTGCGCGAGAGCGGAACAAGATCCCCGGAAAAACGCAAAGCACCGGGTTGATTGCTTCTGATGGTCGCGTCGGCATTTCCCAGGGGAGAAACATTGATGAAAATGAAATATGATCCGGTTGATCCGAGTATATTCACGGTTACCGTATAAAAATTTCCCCTTCTGCGCTTGACCTTTTTCAGTTTGTACTCGGTTACCCTGCCATCGATGGTAACCCCACCGAGCCAGTTGTAACCGATCCCGATCCCGTCCCCGAACTGGAATGTGGCCGTTGTTGAATCAACCAGCACAAAATTCAGGTTTTGATTGACCGGTATGCTTTTTCCGTACTGGTCACTGATGAAATCCGCTTCCAGCACGAACCGGTGATTCTCCAGGATGGCCCGGGTCAGGCGTTTCTGTCTTTCTTCCTCCTGCCGTTTCTCCTCCTTTCGTTTTTTCCTGAAATATTCCTTGCGATCCTTTTCGTATTCTTTCTCTTTCACTTGCCCGAAAACACATGAACCGATAACCAGACCCAACAGGATCATGTTTAGTGTTCTCATATCTGATTGCCTCCTGATGTTTGCTTTATGTGACAATGAACAAAAACCGGTCCAAAAAACTGTTCAAAAAAATCAATGGATATTCGGTTTTGCCTGAATCAAAAATTCAATTATATTTGCACCGCCAAAAGATATGGTGTTTTCCACGGTCCGTTCGTCTAGGGGTTAGGACGCCAGGTTTTCATCCTGGTAACAGGGGTTCGATTCCCCTACGGACTGCGCATTGCAACTTAAACCCTCCTGAATTTCAGGGGGTTTTATTTTTTTGCACACCCTGATTGCACACCTAAAATTAATTGCCAGCATTAACAACCAAGAAGCCATAATATATTTTTCGTGTGATATTAACTCCCATCCCATTGCGTACCTTCCTATTCCGTAATAATCCCCTCGTTTTTACGCTCAGGACACCACCAATATATCTCACGGTCTTCTTCTACCACAGGTCTGCTGTGTCTTTTACCACGACAATCAGTCTGGTTGCATCTGATTTCGGTCTCAAATCCCCATGCTTCAGATTCAAAGTCGGTGGCTGCTTCAATAATCAGGGTTAGGTAGGATACCAGTTCCTTGGCTTCTCTGGGCATGTCCAACGGAATGTACCCCTTGACATCAAGGAAATTCAGATAATGAATTTAATTGAAGTTATTCTCCTTGTGAATTCTAAAAGAAATGGCGAACTTCATGACGTTCATTAATATTTTCACAAAATAACTTCAAAAATGATTGTAATATGAAAGAAGTAACAGTTTTTTTGACCGAAAAAATGAATGCAGCAGTTGAAGCGTTCAAAGAACTCTGGAAGCATGAGTATTCATCAGAAGAAGAAGTAGTAAAAGAACTGCTAAAAAATGGCATTGAACACTATATTGAATCCCTTGAATCGGAAAAGGAAGAATATAAAATAATTACCAAAGTAATGGAAAGCAAAGGCTATAAGGGTAAAATATGGGATATGGAATAGTTCTCATCCAGACAATCACCTGACCAAAATAACCCAACCCTTATTTTGCCTAATTTTTACAGGGGGGGGATGAACACGTAAAAACTGAGGTTCTCAATTCCCATTAGCACATGCTATTTGTTTGGGGTAAGGGTTTGTTTTGCACAGCCTCCGCACAAATTCTAAATCTATTACTGCAAATAGATATATGACTGTGGCGGGAAATTGATACCGAAATCGTCTTGCAGGGTTAATGGTGAATCATATTTTCGGATGTTACTTATTTTTATAGCATATCCTTTATCTCTAACATTGAAATACTGGTCAAAGAATTCTTTTGATATTCCAGAATACTCTTGTGTTTTGAGCCAAAGTGTTGAGGGGTTCTCTTCTATAATCTCTTCAATATCGAATTCTCCGATAACTTTCTGAACAGGTGCAGAAGCATAAACTATTATTTTATTGACATTTTTATTTTTAAATATTGATTTCCTAAATTCGAATCTTTTAGACCCATCAAAAATCTTCTTTGCGAATTCTGGTTTAATTGATAATAATACTTTCATTGCTTTGTGAAACTTTTAGGATTTTATATAAATCATCTTCACTGATTTTGGCGAAACCACGTGGCATTTTATCAACACCAGCAATTATACCTAATTCTATCAGTTTTGCCAAGTTTGGTCTTTTAGGCAAGGAATATGCATATAAGAAATTAATTACAAATGGTTTATACTCACCATGCCTAACCCAGAATTTTTCAATTTGTTCTCTGGTGAGTACAGATTTGTTCTTACATAAAGTAATAAGATGGTTAAGGGACGTGATGGGATTTACAATTGATTCTACAACACCAATAGTTGTCATAACTCCTTTATGTAAACCACCAGTTCTATAAAAAACAATAGTATCTCCTTTTTGTATGCTTCGCTCATAAGAATGCGAAACATATACTTTACCGATAGCATTCCTGTGTGGTTCATTATCAACAAACTCATTTGGTGATTCAGTTCTCAAAATAGAATCTGGGAAAAGTTCTGTATGATATTCAGGATAAATTGAAACAAACCAAATATTGTTTTTACTGGAAAAGAAAGGATATGTACTTCTTGGATTGTTCCCGTCAAATCGTGGAGCGAGAGACCTGACATATACATTCTCCTCACCAGATGCAGTATTTTTTATTCCATAATACTCAAAGCCAAAACTTTCCAGCAAGGATATTAGTCTTAATTGTTCAGGTCTTTTCTCGAAGATGGTAACATAGATTTCATCCACTCTTTGTCTCATTGCGTTATCAAACGCAACTTTTAATAACCTTTCCCCAATCTTGAAACCGTTTAGTGAAACCTTCAAAGTACCAATCTTCATCCTTTTTCTGGGTCTAAGGACAGGAACAATATTTGAATAGTTTTCTGTCTCGTTTTCTTTCTTTATGTACAAGAATGCGCCAATTTCATCGCCATAATAACAAGTGTAGCAAGGTTCATTTGATTTGCCATTAAACCATTTATTAAAACCAGCATAGTCTTCACGAAAACTATCGAAAAAATTATCTTCTAATCTAACCTTTCCGAAGAACTGGCGTCTAACTGATAAGACACTATAATCAACTAAAGACGGGTTTTCAGATATGCATTTTTCTATGAATGACTCTATGTAATAAACTCTATCTCCAATATCTAACAGGCTTGCCTTTTGATGAATTTTCTTATCCTCAGTTATGAAAATATCAACTCTGTCATGTATTAATTCATTAAGTAGTTTTGAGTCCGTAACATCATTTGGTGTAACATCCATTGAAGCACTCAAAGATGCTACAGGTTCATCAAAAAGTGCTTCAGTTTTAAGAATATTATAACTGTCCAGTTTGATATTCATCACAGAAACCACCTGACTATCCCTATATCTATTAATTTCCTCTACTGTTAGTGGGTGCAAGAATTTTTCATATTTTGTTTTATCGAGCCAAAAAAATAATTGTCCAATATCCTTGTTAATCGATTTACTTGCCTCTCGATGAATTACAATATTGGTATCTAATAATGCCTTCATAAATATGAGGTTTAATAGTATCTTTAATCAGGCTGAAGTGCTTCTTTCAAAGCGACCTGCAATAATTCCTGTGTATATTTCTGGTTCTGCTGAATACTTTGCTCCAGTTCATCGCAGAGGGTCATGAGTTGTTCTATTTTGGTAACGATGCGGTGTTGTTCGGGTAGTGGCGGTAATGAAAATATTGTATTTAAAACCAATTCTCTATCAATACCGGGGATTAAACTTTTTGCTTTTGATTTAAAACTTGTGACATTCATTTCTACAACTCTTTTCACATATTTTACTGGAATAAAACGACTTCTAATTGCCATAATTTGACGGGCAATATGTACAGATTTTTCATATAAATATGCCATTTTACCTACTCCCGAACCTTTACAAGTAAGTAGTAAATCTCCTTCAACAGCAAATGATTTAGGGGTTTTAGTCCATCTATTAATGATAACTGATTCTTCAAGGAGATTGCTTGCTCCAGTTATGTAAGGAACTCCTTCACTATTATTAGCCGAATATTCATTCGGTCTTAAATCTTGTCCTGAAATCAGTTCAATTACTTCTCCCAACCTGCACCACACCCAATTCTCATGAATTTCAAACGGAATCTCTTCCGCCTTAATTTCAGGCATTGGTTTATCCTCCTTGATTTTCTTCTCCTGAACCAATTTTTCTTTTTCCGCTTTTATTCTTTCCAGCAACTCACTGGCAGGTTCATCATTAGGGTCTTGTGGGACTAATTTGCCCTGCACAGCATCCTGAAGTATCTGCTGGCGGAGTTTTTTAAGGAGAACAAGTTGGTGCGATTGTTCATCCTTAATATCGTAAAATTGCCCTTCAGTATTTATAAGGGTTTCGATTATTCTATGCTGAATTTCCTTTGGGGGAAGGGGAATTTCGATATTATAAATTTGTTTTGGGTGAATCCTCTGTGATCCTACACCTCTTGCAAGTTTTTCCAATTCGAGGTATCTGTTGCCAGATTTGAAATAATAGAACAACCATTCTGGCAAACAATCTTCTCTAACATCAAAACTTGGAATATCAGCACTTGTTTCAAATCCATCTAAATCTGCTGGAATAACACCAAACGCTCCCTTATGAAAATTTTGTTTCCCAAAAATGAATTGCCCTGCCTGTCTAATATATTGTTTGGTTGCTCCCTTCATCTCATTTTCCAAAGGTCTTTTTTCAACTCCTCCAATGTGCAGTTTAACCCTTATTCTTCTGTCAGGATCAGGATTTTTACATGGAATTCTACTCTCCGATAAAATATCACCTAATGGCACTTTCTCCCACCCCATTATAATTCTCCCTTCAATTGGTTTAGCAGGTTAGCACTTTTTTTCATACTCTTTTCCAGCATGGTAATCAATTCAGCACTTGAGTACTCCTGCTCTTCTACCTCTTTGTTCGGATTTTTGATATCCAAATCGTAACCCCTCTCGATAATGGTTTTGATATTGACCTTCCATGACACTTCATTTTCTTGACGATTGTTCCACCATTCTTTTATGGGGTCAAGTTCTTCAAGACGTATGGGTTTGGTCTTGCTGTACGACTTCTGACCATCTGGCAATCTGTGCTCGTAATACCACACTTGCTTGGTGGGCTTGCCCTTTTCGAAAAAGAGAAGGTTTGTGGCAACAGTGGCATAAGGTTGGAAAACAGAATTTGGTAGTCTGATGATGGTATGTAGATTGCATTCCGTTAGAAGTCTTTCTCTCACCCTTTGTTTGACCCCTTCTCCGGTTAATGACCCATCCGGGAGCACTATACCTGCTCTACCACCATTTTTTAATAGGTGGATCATCAAGACCAAAAACAGGTCAGCACTTTCCTTAGTTCTATAATTCAGGGGAAAGTTGTTTTCATTATTATTAGCCACGATGCCCCCGAATGGTGGATTTGCCTCAATCACATCTACTCGATCCCTCTCTCTGTAACTGGTCAATGGTTGATCCAGCGAGTCCCTAAACCTGATCTTGGGAACCTCGATATCATGAAGAATCAAATTAGTCGTAGTAAGAAGATATGGTAGTGGTTTATACTCCCAACCTATGACATTTTCCTGAATGCTTTGTCTTTCTTCAACATTACTTGCCTGTTTCTTCAAGTGTTCAATCGTTGAAGTTAGATATCCACCCGTACCACAAGATGGGTCCAATATCTTTTCACCAATCTTAGGATCAATAATATCCGTAATAAACTGTGTGATTGCCCTTGGTGTATAGTATTCACCAGATTTACCTGCACTCTGAAGGTCTTTCAAAATCGTTTCATACAATTCCCCAAATGAATGCTTTTCCTTAGCAATATTGAAATCTAATTCATTTAATTTGTTCAATACCTTTCGGATATTGATTCCACTCTTCATGTAATTGTGGTTTCCTTCAAAGACTTCCCGGACAATCAGTGACCTTCCATTACCTGTCGTTACATCAACATTCCTTAATGAAGGAAACAGTTTCTGATCCACAAATGTCAGGAGTTCATCACCAGTCATTCCTTCGTCATCTCCTGCCCAATTGCCTTTTTCCTTTATCCATCGATATTTTTTGGGGATAGGAGATGAATAGGTTTCATCCATTAATTCTAATTCCTGATCCTTGTCTGAAAAGATTTTCAGGAACAGCATCCATCCCAATTGTTCAATCCGTTGAGCATCTCCATTCAATCCGGTATCCTGCCACATGATCTGGCGGATGCTATTCAATACTCCTGAAAGGTTTGTCATAATTGTGTACTATACTTTTTCTTGTTCTTTATTTCTGTTATTGTTTTATAAACCCTTATACCAAATGTTAATATTTCTTTTATCCGAACACGATAACAATGATGCCTATTCAATCTCATTGCAACCACATCATCCACGTAGATTTTTAACTTCTTCCCTTTGTTTTCACCTTCAATGATTTCCGAAGAAACTGACCATTCATTCTGTACAGGGTCTTTCTTATAAATATGAATCTTTATGTAATCCTTTACAATGAGGTTCTTGTATAGAACCTCATTTCCACCAAAAAACCTTCTTCCAACCTTAGTCCCTTTTACAGCAATTGAATCAATTAGATTGGCTTCCCTTTTTCCCTTCTTTGCCAACTTGTCCGCAGTTTTGTTATACTTTCTACGCCTATACTTAATTTCTACCCTGCAACGAGCCAATGAATTCAACTTCTTTCTTTTTTTATCGATTTTGTCTATCAGATCATGGTTTTTTATTGGCACTCCTTCATAATTATGCCACTTGTTCTTTCTCCATGCATCAATCTTATAAACATTTGTATTTTCACAATCACTTAGATCAAACCTGTCTGTGATGAGAATTATTGCATTCACACTGTTAAGTCGATCTCCGTATTGTTCATAGGCATTAATCACCGCTATTAGACCTTGAATGATCCCTTCCATTTCCAATCTCACAATATTCGCTCCCTGATATCTTCCTAAAGAATCTTTAACTTCATCTAATCCTGTTGAATCCGGAAAAACAATAGCATAACCCACACCGCCCGTGCTCTTCGAATCATAATCCATTGATCCATCGCAATAAACATATATGGCATTGGGGTTTGTAGGCATAATATTATGCAATTAATGCTGGAAAAACTTCTTTAGATCAAATCCAATTCCAAAGAAATTTGGTTGAAGAATTACTCCATCAACAATATTTTGTCCAATACCTTTCTTCATTTCCTTAACTATCGAAAAATTTTCAATTGATTTTTTTTCATTTATGTCCGTAAAAATCCGCTTAATTAGCCTGAGCACGTCTGTTGAAGAACTACAGCACTCCATGAGTGGTATTAAAACAATTTTCGGGGGATAATCTTCTTTTCCAGAAAATTGTGCATTTCTAAACGCATGAGGATTTTGAGTAGTTATTAGAAGGGCAGGTAGGACATCTTCACCAGATTCTCCATTTATATGATGCCAAGAAAGCACCTCATTATCTACATGGCTCCCAACAGTCCCCTTAATAAAAACGGAATTGCTTTTAGAGGCTTGATCTGAGATTTTTGAGAAGTTTCCCATGACTATGTCGCTAAGTGGTTCTTGCCAACCATAATCAAGTAGATAGATGAAATAATCTCTATCAATACTCTCTGGAATCTCTTCTAACGAATGAATCATTAAACCCATGTCAATTCACATATTTTTTGTATGTAGAGTGTAAAATTATTAGTGCAATTATCCGGCATTATATATTTCGTTTTCCATTTCATGTATAGCATCGAAGTATTTCTCTCTCCCCCCAAACATTTTTATTATCTCAACTGGTGATCCGATTTCACTAATGGGTTCCAATCGGAGTACCTCCAGACTTTCAAGGTTCTCAATTCCCTCATCTGCATATTTTTCGAGCAATTTCTCAAGTACCACTTTTGCCTGATCCCCATATTTGGTGAAGTAGTTTCTTTTCTTCACATTATTCGCACGTTCTTTACGGGTTAATGGTGGCTGATCATATGCCACATGACATATAAGGTCAAAAAGGTCAACTTCTTTATCAACCGCATCCAGCAACTCATTCACCATTACTCCCAATTCCTCTAATTCTTCGATTATAGCGGTTTTCCTATCTGAGGTGTTCCATGTATTCAGAAAGTCCTGAAGTGTCGTGAAACGCCCTGTAATTAACTCCTTGGTGTAATCTTTCAGGCTTATTGTTATTGGTTTCCCCTCCTTATTGAAATAAAGTTCCCGTGTAACCAAAACAGTTACATCAACACCATTTACATAAACTTTGGGATGTGGTTCAGAAACAACCTCAGGCTCACCGTCAGGTGTTCTTATATCTGGTGGTAAATAACCCTCATCTTCCTCATCTGGCGGGAAAATATCTATAATTTCACCACCTTCATCTGGTTCTTCTTCATCAATTACTCCCCCCAAATCCTCATCAGGCGAAACTGACTTTATACGAATAGGATCACCATCAAATTCTGGATCGGCAAACAAATTCGTGGCATTACGGAAATCAATGATGGTGAAGTACATTTTATCGAAGTCCTCACTGATTCTCGTACCCCTGCCAATTATCTGTTTGAATTTGGTCATTGAAGCGATATTGGCATCAAGAACAATCACTTTACATGTAATTGCATCAATGCCAGTTGTCATTAATTCGGAAGTAGTGGTTATAACAGGATATGTTTCTTCGGGGTTGGTGAAATTGTCCAATTCACGTTTGCCCTCATCATTATCCCCTGTGATCTGCATTATGTATTTCTGGTTTCCGGAATAAAGATCAGCATTTTCATTTGCCAATGCTGATCGCATTCTCTCTGCATGGTCTATGTCTACACAGAATATTATTGTCTTTGCATACCGATCGTAACCTTTTAAGAACTCAGATACCTTTTTCGAAACTACCTCAGTTCTCTCATCTATTACCAGATTACGATCATAGTCTTTGGCGTTGTATATTCGATCCTCTATTGGATTGCCATCCTTGTCCAGTTTGTCCTTTTCTGGTCTCCAACCTTCAAGGTCCACATCCATTCCAACTCGAATCACTCTATAGGGAGCGAGAAAACCATCGTCAATCCCCTGTTTGAGTGAGTAGGTGTATATTGGATCGCCAAAATATTCAATGTTACTAACCGTATCGGTTTCTTTTGGGGTAGCAGTGAGACCAATATGGGTTGCTTGGTTGAAATATTTTAGAATCTCATGCCATGCTGAGTCTTCTCTGGCAGACCCTCGATGTGCCTCATCAATCACTACCAGATCGAAGAATTCACGGCTAAACTGTTTATAGATGTTTCTCTCTTCTTCCTTGCCTGATATCCCCTGATATAATGATAAATAGACTTCATAGGATTTGTCAACCTCCCGGTGCTTGACCACTGTCATTTTGTCCTTGAAGTACTTAAAATCACTTCGTCTTGCCTGATCAATCAGGGCATTGCGGTCTGCAAGGAATAGGATTCGTTTTTTAACCCCTGCTTTCCATAATCGATATACAATTTGAAATGCGGCATAGGTTTTTCCTGTGCCAGTTGCCATCACTATAAAAATACGATTCTGACCTTTTGCTATGGCTTCAACTGTTCTGTTTACGGCAATCTGTTGGTAGTATCGTGGCTTTCTTCCTGAACCGTCATAATAATATGGTTGCTTTGCTATCCTTTCCTGTTCCGGGGATTCTATCCCTTTATACTGCTTGTATTTCTCCCATAGCGTGGAAGGTGCAGGAAATTCATCAAGGGATAATTCCTGTTCGATTTTGCCTTCAATTACGGTGCGATCATGAAATAAGAAACCATCACCATTGGTCGAAAAAACTGAAGGGATATCCAGAATTTCAGCATAAACCAATGCTTGCTGAATACCTGCCCTTATTGAATGATTGTTGTCCTTTGCCTCTATTATTGCTACAGGGACATTTGAATGATCATATAAAATGTAATCAGCACGTTTCCCCTTGGCTCTTGCGGTCATTCTGCCACGGACATGTATTCTACCATCGGTGAAAAATACTTCTTCAAGGACTTGTTTTTGAATATCCCATCCTGCCTGTTGTATGGCAGGTGTGATATACTTGGTACATATATCCCTTTCCGACAGAGATTTCTTGTCCATTATAATAGATTGGGCAATAAATATTTAAAAGTAATAAATGCTTTTCAGAACTTCTTTGAATGAGACGAATAATTTGTTGCATCTCATACCATATGAATTAAACACAATCAATAAAGCATGCAATTTGGCGGGGGTGGGCGGGGGCGGAACTAAGCATCCCTCAAACTCCCCATTTGAGGATGTTATGTGACGCTATCAATGAAATGGTAACATTGAATTGTTACTTTGAAGGATAACTATTGATGTAAGTACTTTGCAGATTTGGTATGTTAAATATTTTGTCAATGATCTGCAATCTTTACCTTATAATATATTGAAGTTTATCTTCTTCATTAATCCTTTTAAGTTGGGAAATCACTTCACCTTTTAGTCTATTTGGAGGGGTATCTGCTTCAAAACTAAATTTTACAAGTACTCGAAGGAAAGCCATAAAATATGCATCAAGATCACTTGGATAATCATTCTTCAATTCTTTGTTAATCACCAAGAGTGCTATATAAGCATCACTGAATTTGGAGATATCATATTTATCATATTCTTCGTATTCAAAGATCATCTTGAACTGTTCATTTATTAGAAGTATTTCCAGTGAATTCCCTTGAATAATACTATTACCATTAATATCTGAATTATTAATATTATTCTTTTCAATATCTATAGTATTAGTATTATCAATATTTGTAACTGTTTAGCTGGTATCCAAAAATAAGGAAAAACCTGGGGTTATCAACA
>CAZNPH010000001.1:312750-346933 GCA_964574985.1 uncultured Bacteroidaceae bacterium | reverse complement strand
TACAGCGGCGGCACGCCCGGCACGGGTGCCACGGCCCGGTGGTACGACGACGCGGCCCTGACCAGCAATATTGGCAGCGGCAATAACCTTTCAATAGCCGCTCCCGCGGTGACCACGACCTATTATGTCAGGTTCGAGGGAGACTGCGACACGACCTCCGCGGCCAGCGTGACGGTAACGGTCAGGGAAGAGTCTGTCGCCCCCACGGGTGCGACGAGTGACCAGGACAACTTCTGTCCCGGTGATTTTGCCAACATCACGTTGAGCTACAGCGGCGGCACGCCTGGCACGGGTGCCACGGCCCGGTGGTACGATAATATTACACTGACAAGCAGTATCGGAACGGGTAATGATCTGAATATAAATGCTCCAACAGAAACCACTACATACTATGTCCGGTTTGAAGGAGATGATACCACAGCAACAGCACAGGTAACGGTAACAGTCAAAACCAATTCTTTATCCCCGGTTTCAGCTACAAGTGATTTTGAGAGTTTCTGTCAAGGTGAACAGGAGAACATAACTATAAGCTATAGTGGTGGTATTTTGGGTACAGGAGCTACTGCAGAATGGTATGACGACGTTGCACTGACCAACAATATTGGTAGTGGCAATGATCTGAACATTACTGCACCTTCGGGTACAACAACATACTATGTAAGATTTGAAGGAGACTGTAATGTGACCGATACAGCTGCCGTGAAAGTCGGGGTGTTGATGCCTTCTGTAGCTCCGGAAGAAGCTTCTGTAGACAATACTGATCTGTGCCAGGGTGAAGGTCCTGATATTACTCTGTCTTATTCAGGGGGACAACTGGGTAGCAATGCTACATCAGTATGGTATAAGGATTTTGCAATGTCTGAAGTTATCGGATATGGTAATGATGTGAGGATAACGGCTCCTTTAACCACAACCACGTATTATGTGAGGTTTGAAGGACCGTGCAATGTTACTTCCGCCCGGAGCGTGGAGGTCAGGATCCATGAAATATCTCAGCCCATATTTACGGATGGCGTGTTTGAATTGTGTGCAGGGGATGAAAATGCTGAATATACAATATCCGGAAACGAAAATTCAACATTTGACTGGACAATTACTGGCGGAAGTGTTGTTCAGGATAATGGAACATCCGTCATTGTTGACTGGACCGATGAAGGAGGTATTTACAGTATTCAGGTAGTTGAGATATCAGAATTCGGATGTGCTTCAGATCCCCTTGCCAGAGAGATAGTTGTATCTGATCCTGATCTGGACATTGGAGATGATCGTACGATTTGTTCAGGTGATGAATTGATCATTGAACCAACAATGGATTATGCAATATACGAATGGCATGACGGTTCTTCTGCACCGACTTATTTGGTGAAAGAATCTGAAACAATATGGCTGGAAGTTACCGATGAATACGGCTGTAAAGACACAGATTCCGTGCAGGTTACTGTCCATCCTTCGCCGGAAGTTGATCTTGGAAACGATACATCATTGTGTGGAAATTCAACGTTAACACTTGATGCAGGCAATTTCGGGGCTGATTATGAATGGTCAACGGGTGAATCTTTCCAGACCATTACCGTATTTCCGGGTGAACAGGTTATTTGGGTAAATATTACCGATCAATACGGATGTGTGGGGCGTGATACCATTCGAATATATCCATGCCGGCCTTCTGATTACTTTAAGGATATTCCAACAGCCTTCACTCCCAATGGAGATGGGAAAAATGATACCTGGAGGTTTGACCAGGCAAATGCTTTCAATAATTTAACGGTTGAAATATTTGACCGTTGGGGCAACCTTGTATTTAAATCTGAATCTGGTTATCCCGATCCATGGGATGGCACATCGGCTAATGGTAAACCGCTTCCAATGGATTCATATTACTATGTAATTGATCTGCATGATGGATCCGAACCAATTGTTGGTACAGTTACCATAATACGTTAATATATTGTAAAGGGTTGTTTATATAAAAACCTTCCGGTGCAGGAATGCGTCCGGGAATTTTTCCTATAATTGCAACAAATTGATTGCATGGATGTTGCTTTTTATGGCTATTAATTGATAAAGGAAGTTTTGAAAATCCTGATCAAAATATTGATTTTTGGTGTCATTTGGCTGGAATGGCATACTGGCCTGCATGCACAGCAGCTTCCGTTATACAGCCAGTATATGATGAACAGATTTTTGATCAATCCTGCTGTTGCCGGTAGTGAAGGATATACTTCTGTTAATATCACGGCCCGGGAGCAATGGCTTGGGATGAAGAATGCGCCAAAAACCCATGCAATAAGTGCACAAACCCGGGTTCTGAAAAATAGTTTCATTTCAAGGCATATGTCCATAAGAAAAGATGCAAAAAGAAGTTCAAGAAGCGGACGGGTCGGTCTTGGAGCATATGTTTTCAATGACCAGACTGGCATTGTAAACCGTACGGGCCTTCAACTGACCTATGCCTATCATATCAAAATGAAGGAAGGGCAATTGTCTTTCGGACTGTCAGGAACAGGATTCCAGTTTTCCATTGATGAAAACCGTTTGCGCCTGTATGAACCTGGTGATGAATTGATTGAGAATGCACAAAAGACCATGTTTATACCGGATGCGAATACCGGAGTATACTATTCGAATCCAAAACTTTATGCGGGATTATCTGTCGCACAGCTTTTTCAGTCATCTTTGAAGTTCAGCGAAAGGGGATATGAAAGTTACAGGTTGCTTCGGCATTATTATCTTACAGGCGGTATAAATTTCGATGTGGGATATAATATGATGATCGAGCCTTCTTTGCTGGTTAAAACTTCTCAAAACTGGAATTTTCAGGCTGATATCAATACACGGTTGTATTTCCGGGATGAATACTGGGCCGGATTATCATACAGAACAGGTGGTGCAATTATTGTAATGGCAGGGGTTAAGGTGGATAAATTTTACTTTGGCTATGCCTTCGACTATACACTCAGCAGCATCATGAAACATAGTTTTGGCTCGCATGAAATTATGATCGCTGTTAAGTTCGGAGACAGTGCCAGAAGGTACAGATGGCTGATCCGTTATTGATCTATGTCCTGGTAACAGGGTAGGGTGAACACGAATGTGCTTCCTTTTCCGGATTTGCTTTCAACCCGGATTTTGCCATTGTTTTTTTTGACCATATCCTGGCACAATAGCAATCCCAAACCGGTACCTTTCTCATCTTTGGTACCTGACCGAATAAAACCGGATTCAATTTTAAAGAGTTTTTCCTGGTCTGTTTTGGATATTCCAATGCCTTTGTCGTGTACCGATACATGCACAAATCCATTTTCAGTTTTTGTGGAAATTTTCACTTCAGTATCAGGAAACGAATATTTGACGGCATTGGTGATCAGATTCCTTAATATTATGGAAACCATTTCCTTATCAGCAAACACATATTGTTTTTCGGTAGCGGAGGTAATGACCCTGACGTTTTTCTGTTCGATGAAATGTTGGAGGAACTCAATATTAAGGCCAATGATAAGGGAAATGTCGAATTTTTCTGGCTGACATCGCAATGCCCCGGTCTGTGATTGAGACCAGTTCAATAAGTTTTGCAGGAGTTCGGATCCCTTTTCGGCTGAATTATACAAGAGGTTTGCGATTTTTTCCAGTTCCTTCTGATCGAAATTTTTAAGGTTGTTTTTAAGCAATTTGCTGAAGCTTAAAATTGTATTGAAAGGATTTTTGAGATCATGGGCAATGATTGAAAAGAACTTGTTCCGGCTTGCGATAAGCTTTCGCAGTTTGTCTGCTTGTTTTTCAAGTTCAAACCTTAGTTTTTCTCTTTCAGTAATGTCAATAGAGGCACCTATTACACCCGTGACTTGGGAATTTTCGTTCAAATAGGGTACCTTATTCGTCGAAAATATCTTTTCTCCCGTCAGGGTTTTGATGGTATGAAGAATATTGTGCTTTGAGATTCCGGTTCTTATTACTTCATTTTCATATTCCAGGTTTCGTGCATTGTCTTCATCAGGCAGAATATCACGGATTGCTTTGCCGATCATTTGTTTCTTATTTAAGCCAACAAGATCTGCAAAGTATCGATTGACAAATTTATATTTATGATTTTTATTCTTTATGAAAATCCGGCAGGGAATTGTGTCGACAAGCTTTTCAAGCTCATTTAATTTTTTGGTCAGCTGTTTATTACGCTGGACAAGTTGTTCGTATGTGGGTTCTGTTTCCATTCAAATATCTATTAACCACCTAATTGAATTGCAGATAGTTGGTTGATTTTGAAAACTAGAATGAAGTTAAGAAAAAAAACAGGGAAAATGATCAGTTCATAATGCATAATTTTAAACTGGAATAAGCAGATTTGTAAAAATTTTGCCTCTTTCCGTATGTATAAAGGTTTTTATAATTTTTTTTTCCGGAAGTATTGAAGTAATATTGAGTTGAGGAAATCATAAAATATTCATTATGGAAAAAACGGTTTTATTTTTATTCTGTTTAACCTTCATTGCTTTGAATTCTGTTTTTTCACAACAAAGCAGTGTTCCCGGTGATGAAGAATTATTGAAATTATACGAAGGTATCAGGGTGGCTGATGTTTCCGATGGTATGGACTATGTAGGTTTGCCAGATGCAGGTCTTATGGGCACTGAGATCGAGGCTTTATGGAAGGATATCGAGAATTTTGATCATCAGTTTTGTGGTATCGCCCTTACTGTACGGTATGTGGCCACAAATCATCCAGCTCCCGCAGGTGACCTTTCACCGGAAGAATTCAACAAATGGGTTGGAAACTGGTATTCCGAACTTTCCCCGGAAACATGGACAGATTTGATAAAGCCCGGTACAGCGGTGGTAATGGATTGCAGCGGCGATGGCGATACAGGTTCCGCAGGTTCCAACAACAGTCTGGGCTGGACCAAGAAAGGTATGGTCGGACTGGTTGCAAATGGTGGGGTACGGGATACCGATGAAATCATCAAAGAAAGGATTCCTGTTTATCTGGATATAGCAAATCGCGGACGGGGGATCCGTCCGGGACGAAATGAACTGGAATCAGTGAACAATCCGGTGGTGGTTGGAGGTGTTTTGGTCAGACCCGGAGATGTGGTTGTTGCCGACGGGGATGGTGTGATTGTTGTACCCCGTGAAAAAGCGGTTCAGGTGGCAGAATACGCGCATGATGTTCTGAAAAAAGATAAAGCCGGCAGAAGAAGGCTTTACAAATCTTTGGGCATCCCTCTCGATTTTACAGTTGAAGATGAACAAGAATAACCAGAAAAATGGCTGATGGAAAAACCAATAGAAGTTTTCTCTTCGGGATCATTTTGATCATTATTGCTTTGTTGTTTGCAGCCAATAAGCTGAATTGGATCCCCCGTTTTTACCATGGCTTTATTTTTTCATGGGAATCCCTGTTGATACTCATTGGTATCATTCTGTTGGTTACCGGAAGGAATTCAGTTCCGGGAATTATATTGATCGTTGTGGGAGGTTTTTTTCTTCTTCCGGATATTTTTCATGTTTCATTCCACTGGGGGCGGATGTTTTGGCCGGCCATGCTGATCCTGGTCGGACTTTTGCTGGTTTTCAGAACTTCTGGCCATATTCGGAGAGGCCAAGTTCATCATCCCATCAGGATGGGATGTGAAAATTGAGGTGACCAGTATTCTTGGTGGATTTTCGGACAAGCGCATCCGGGATACAGATGTGATTCATGAACCAACCAAAGAAATGATCATTAAGGGATTTGTTTTGTTTGGAGGCGGAGGAGAGATAAAGAGCCATTAAAAAAACGAGCCTGTGGGGAACGGAGTAGGATTTAGATCATTACTAATTAACCAACTAACCACTATTGATAATTGCTAAGGTGAGCATGTTACCCCACAGACTCGTAAATACAAATATACGAATGCAAATTTAAATGTCCATAATAATTTCGTTTTTTTTCAAATAATTTATGAAACCAACATTGTTAATACTTGCAGCCGGAATGGGAAGCCGTTATGGCGGACTCAAACAGATTGATTCAGTTGGTCCTTCAGGGGAGGCGATCATTGATTATTCCATTTTTGATGCCATCAGGGCAGGTTTCGGGAGAGTCGTATTCGTCATTCGAAAAGAACTGGAAGAGGATTTTATCCGGTTCTTTGGCAGGAAGCTGAATGGCCGGATTGATTTCGATTTCGTTCACCAGGAATTGAATATGGTTCCGGAAAATGTAACTTTCAGCGAGGATAGAGAAAAACCCTGGGGTACTGCTCATGCAGTATGGGTGGCAAGGGAAACGGTTCATGAACCTTTTGCGGTGATCAATGCAGATGATTTTTACGGTGCCGGTTCCTACCAGAAGATGCATGACCATCTGGTAAAAAACCAGACTTCAGGAATGAACAGTTATTGCATGATCGGATATGAAGTCAGACAAACCCTGTCAGAGCATGGTTCGGTTTCAAGGGGCATTTGTGAAAGCAACGGGCACGGATTTTTACGTGATGTGGTCGAACGTACAGAGATTGAAAAGGTAAATGGCCGGATTATCTATAAAGATGAGAAAGGGAATGATGTCCCTCTTTCCGGAGATGCACTGGTTTCTATGAATATTTGGGGATTTTATCCATCTGTATTCGGTCATCTCGGAGATCATTTCAAAAGATTTATTGAGCAGCATAATAATGACAGGAAAGCTGAATTATATATTCCTACCGTGGTTAATGAACTGGTCAGAAAAGAAGTGGAAAAAGTAAAAATACTTCCTGCGGACGACCAATGGTTCGGAGTTACCTACCGGGAAGATAAACCGGCGGCTGTTGAGATGATCGGAGAATTGGTGGGGAAGGGTGTGTATCCTGAGAATTTATGGGATTGATGTTAATTTATACCTGCTTTTCTGTCATATTCTTCGACCGTCCTTCTGATATCCTGCATGGCGAAGTCATATAGTCTGACCAGGTGCCCCAATTGTGAGCCGGAAGGGATATCTGCCGGGAGATTTAATGATTTTCTGAATTCATCCAATGTAATATCGTGATCTTTGATTACATGGTCTATGGTCATATAACCCCGGATGATATTTTCTGAAGTGCTTCTCTGTTGTGCATTGCGGTGCAAAGGTTCATGTTCTGCATATCCGTACTCATGTCCGGCGGTTTTTATCTCCGGTTCTTTTGATCTGCTGACTTCTTTGGCTGCTTCTTTTTGTTGGCTTTGACCCGGCATTTCACGATCCGGTTGTCTGTTCCGTCGATGGCTTATTTCCTGGCCAATTTCCGGTTTGACCATGAATGGAGAGAGTATTAAAAAAATTCCCAGTAAAATAAATGTAAAAAGTACACCAAACCTGACGGATTTTTTAATGGTCATGGTTCTGAAAATTCCCAGGATTATTCTCCAGTGCAGGAGGATATGCAAAAACAACAGTCCGATCATGATATAGCCGAGGGTCAGATGGATGCTCCCCCACTCATGGCGGTCAAGTCCCAAAAACCTCATGTCTACATTGGCTCCGTATATTTCCCATCTTTCTTCACCCGGAATAAGAATGAACTTGATCAGGAACCCGAGTCCGGCCAGACCCGTCAAAACAACCAGCATGATGCCATCAATGATCAGATTGAATTTTGATTTTAAGTGGTGTTTCATTTTCAATGATTTGTTAATAGATTTGACTGTGTTTTCTCCTGATGGTTTAAATCATATGATAAAATTAACATAGATTTTTTATCTTTCAGAAATTTTATTCTGATATGGCATTTGGATTGTTCCGTAAAAACAGGTTTCCTTCAGGGAAGAGTGTTTCGTTCTGTGATTTTGACGGAAATGAGATAAAAGAGGGGGATATTGTCCTGTCACCGCGGTATGATCTTGGAGAATGCAGAATCATGAAAGTTCAGCAAGGCATTGTATACAAGTCCCTTGCAGATAGCAGAACCGTTTCCTGGACAAAAATGATCGATGCAGGTACGGGATACCAGAAGGTAAGAAAGCTGGAATCGTGAAGTCTCAAATCAAGCTGTTTTTTTTCCTGATTTTCATTTGTTTTCTGTTCATGGGCGTTACCCATGCACAGTCTTCAATAGAAGCCCGGTATGCCACGGATCCACCCCGGATAGACGGATTGACCGGTGATCCTGCCTGGGAACAGGCCGCAAGTATCGATTATCTGGTACAGCGTGAACCAAATACCGGGGAACCGGTTTCTGAACCGACAGAGATCCTGTTGTGCTATGATGTACATAATCTTTATATCGCATTCCGTTGCCGGGATGATCCTGAAAAACTTACGGCCAAGGAACTTGCCCGTGATGCCAACCTTGGTTATGATGACAGGGTGCAGATCATCATCGATACCCATTTGGACGGAAGGAACGGATACTGGTTCCAGATTGGGCCCAGGGGATCCATCGGGGATGCGATCGTTAGCGAAAACGGGGCGGGTTTCAATAAAGCCTGGGATGGCCTATGGGACGGGAAAGCGGTTATACATGACGAGGGTTGGGATGCCGAGGTGATCATTCCTTTTAAGACACTGAGTTTTGGAACGGAAAAGGCCTGGGGAATTAAATTTATACGGCATATCCGGAGAAAACTCGAAAGTGCCTACTGGCCTGTGGCCAATCTGGATACTTACAGGTTCCAGGTTTCGGATGCCGGACTCCTGTATGGTTTGAAGGGGATCTCACAGGGAATCGGTCTGGATATCACGCCCTATGCCCTTGCAGGATTATTATACGACCGGTCTTCAAAATATGACCGGAAGCTGGATGGCGGACTGGATGTTTTTTATCAGGTAACTCCGGGGCTGAAGTCTGCTTTGACCGTCAATACCGATTTTGCGCAAACCGAAGTGGATGATCGCCGGATCAATCTGACGAGGTTCAGTTTATTGTATCCTGAAAAGCGGGATTTTTTTCTGGACGGAAGCAATTATTTCAATTTCGGGATCAGTGGAAACGGGACCAGTCCCTACGGAAACAGGCTGATCCCCTTTTTTTCAAGACGGATCGGACTGGACACCCTGGGAAACCCGGTTCCTATCATTGCGGGAGGTAAATTCACCGGACAGGCAGGGAAATGGAATATTGGCATTATGGATATAGCTGATGAGAGGATGGGGGGCATTGAAAATTATGGAGTGGCCCGGATTTCCAGGAATATTGGCAAACAATCCTCTGCCGGTATTATCAGCACTTTCGGCAATGCCTTTGGTACTGCCCCAGGTTGGTTAATTGGTATTGACGGGAAAATAGCGAGTTCTGAGTTCATGGGAGATAAAAATATCGCACTTGTTTTCTATGGGATTAAATCGGAGACACAAGGGATTTCCAATGGCGATGTGGCCTTTGGCGGTGAGTTTGTTTATCCCAACGATTTCTTGTCCCTCCGGTTAGGTCATCAGGAAATCGGGGAGAATTTTAACGCGGGTGTCGGATTTGTACCCAGAAAAGGCATCCGGGAGAATTATATAGAGATTGCCATTGGTCCCCGTCCTGAAAAATTCGGGATTCTTCAGGTCCAATCCGGGATTGGTCTGGATCATATCACGGATCCCGGCAATGTTTTGCTGACCAGAAATCTGGATATTGATGTATTGAATATCAAATTCATTTCAGGGGATGAAACCGGTTTTTTTTCAGATCACACGTATGAGATGCTTACAGCAGACTTCAATATTTACGGGGATCATTTGATCTCCAAGGGAGTATATGATTTCTGGAGGCATTCCTTTGAGTTGACTTCGGCGAAAAGGAGACTTCTATGGGGCAGTGTTGATTATACCATCGGATCTTTTTATAACGGAAGCCGGAGGCAGATCGAACTGGAATACGGTTGGAAAATTTCAGTTCCGGTATTTCTGGGCATGGAGTTTGAAAAAAATTTCGTAAACATCAATTCCGGTGATTTTTCCACAGAGATCTACAGAGGCAAGCTGGACCTGCTTTTTTCACCGGACATCAGTTTGAGCAATTTTCTTCAGTTTGACAGCTATTCCGAAACATTGGGATGGCAGTCCCGGTTCCGGTGGATACTTACACCTGGCAGGGAGCTGTTTTTCGTATGGAAATCCAAATCCACCGATCCTTTTGACCGTTTTGCTATTCAACAGGCAGATGCAAGGGTGAAAGTCAAATACAACTTTAGATTCTGATCTTTTATATTTTATTGTTGATCTGACATTAACATACCGGCTGGAGATTTTCGAAGACAGCATATCGGCCGATTTCGCCGTCCATTTGCTTGCGCCGGGGGACAAGCAGTATCTCGATTTTTATCCCATCGAATATCTTTACAGAGATCCTATGGACATTGTTTTTCCGGACATCAATATGCCCGGAACCCCTGAGTAACCTCCGCAGATCATTTTTACCACTGCATTTCCTGAGTTTGCTGTGTAATGATTTGAAGTAAATGCAGTGGATTATCTGGTAAAGCCTTTTTCTTTTGAACGTTTCATAAAGGCGGTCAACAAAGCATGTGAAAAGATCAAGCTCATCAAATCGTCCGGAAAATCCGGACCGGATCCTTTGGCCGGAATCTGCCTCCGGGATAAAACTATCCTGATCAACGACACCATAAATAATCTTGAGAAGATCTTTGTATATTTTTTGCTTGAAAAACAAGCCGATTTGGGAAGGATCATGGCATCTTTTCCACACTGACATTTCTGATTGCCTGTATTGGTTTGTTCGGACTCGTGTTCTTTATGAGCGGTCTGAGAACACGGGAAATTGCCATCCGTAAGGTCCATGGTGCCGGATCCATGCATATCGTCAATCTGCTTATAAAAAGATGCAGTGCTGAATATCAGACTTCCCTGAATTGCCATTTGCCGCACATGAATAAGGCCATGGCTACCAGGGCCATGATGGATTCTGAAGTGATTATGACGATACAGACACCCTGCTCGCCAAGCCATTGTAAAAACCGGCTAAGAATTTATTGTCAATGATTCAAAATAATTGATGAACAGAATAAAGGATTTCGTTCAAAATGGATATTTTTATCCGGTAAAATCTAAAAAAATCAATCATGAGAAAATTACTGTCAATGATCCTGTTGATCATTTTTTCAGCAGGGATTGTTTGTGCACAAATGAACTCCGGAAGCAAATTCGTCAAAGGATCCACAGGATTGAATTTGCAGACTCAACAGACCAAATGGAAAAATGATGAAGGAGAACAGGAAGATCCGGATAAAATTTTCAATTTCAGCTTTACACCTGCTGCCGCATATTTTATCAAGAACAGAATTGCGGTGGGCGGATTCCTGGATTATTCGCGAAGCACAACAACGGAATTCATCATGGAATCTGAGAATAAATCCATCTCTACGAACTTTCTGATCGGCCCGATGGGAAGATATTATTACGGGATTGAAAAACTGAGGCCCTTCGGTGAGTTGCGTCTGGGTATTGGCTCTGAAGTCTATAAGTCAGAAACCGGAACGGGCACAATCAAATCAAAGCATAATCTGACATACTGGGGACTGGGTGTCGGCGGTTCTTACCTGTTCGCGGATAATATATCTTTTGACGGACTCGTTCTGTATGATCATCTGACTGCCAAAAATCCTGACAGCGATGTTAATGCCCGACATATAACAGGCGGACCGGGGATTGAAATCGGCATTACCATATTTTTTGATTCTCTTGCACAATAGGAGTTAAGTATTTTGTCATTCTGGCATTCAAAGCCGGAATATTTTCGTGGACGGTCTGTGTCATTTATTGACCGGAAGTGAAAAGGAAAAGATTGAGCCTTTGCCCGGATGTGATTTTACCCATATTTCACCTCCAAGGATCTCAATGATGTTTTTGCAAATGGCAAGTCCGAGTCCGGTCCCGCCGTATTCCCGGTCAGCGTTCTGATGAACCTGCCTGAATCTTTCAAAAATGATCTTCTGATCTTCCCTGACGATCCCGATGCCCGTATCTTTCACCGTAAAAACGATCTTCTGATCTTCCCTGAAATATCCGATCTCGATGGTTCCTTTATCAGTAAACTTATAGGCATTATGCAAAAGATTGCTAAAGACTTGTTTCAACTTCTGTTTGTCGGATTTCAGAAGGGGATTCTCATGATCCGGAATTTTCAATTTCAGCTCAAGCTTTTTTTCAGGTTTGAGACTGAATTCTTCCCTGAAATGGCGAAAAGTCTCCCTGAGGAGATCGTTGACGGCAAAAGTTGATTTCTGAACGGTCAGTATGCCGGTTTCAATTTTGGAAATGTCTATGATGTCGGAAATGATCACCATCAGTTCTTTTCCCTTGTCGCGGATGATGTCCAGATATTCTTTTTTTTCTTGCGGACTTATGGCATTGTCCCTGAGAAGCTCTGCGAATCCGAGGATGGCATTCATGGGGGTGCGTATTTCATGTGACATGTTGGCCAGGAAAGCCGATTTGAGCCGGTCCGATTCTTCTGCCTTTTCCTTGGCGGCTTTGAGGTTTTGCTCCGCGATTTTCTGCTCGGCAATGTCCCTGTATATTACGATCACGGCTACCTGGCCCTTGCCGATATAAATGGGTGTTCCCAGAAGTGAAACATGAATGAGTTTTCCGTTTTTATTTTTTCGAATGGTTTCTGTCTTGAAGGTTTTTCCGACAGCAAGCTGACGGGTATATGTCTGTGCCTCTTCCATGTATTCCGGGGATACAATCAGGTCATCGATTTTTTTCCCTATGACTTCGCCCGGACGATACCCGAACATCCGGGCAAATTCTTTATTCACCCTGAGCAGGTGCCCGTCGTTGTCGGTAAGTATTATGGTTTCCGGGGCACTCTGGAACCACTGTTCAAAATATGCTTTTTCCAGGGTAAGCTGCTCAAAAGCACGAATGCTCTGAATGGAAAGACCTATCTGATTGGATACGAATTGAAGGATCTCAAAATCATTGAACGAATAAGCATTTTCATCCTCATAGCTTTGTAATACAATGGCCCCGATGATCTCGCCGGATGATTTCAATGGTACGCCAAGCCATATTTTACTGGGCGTACCGATATTTTCCACCTCACCGGTTTTTACAAGTTCTTGAATATTTTCATTGGTTACCAGTAAAGGTTTGTCGTTGCGGACAACATAACCGGTCAACGTTTTCCCTGCAGGGAAAACATTGAAATCATCTTTTTCATCTACAATGTATGGCAGGGAAAATGTGTCGGATTCCCGGTCATAAAGTGCCACAAAGAAATTGCTTGTGTCAAACATCTGGCTTAATTCCTTCCGTATCACCCGGAGCAGTTCATGAAGGTCCTTGGTTACATTGACAGCATTGGCAATGGAGAACAGGGTTTGCCTGACCAGTTCCGATCTTCTGTTGCTGGTGACATCCCTGATAATGGTAAGGATCTTCTCCACTTTGTTTTTTTGAAAGACCGGTATCAGTTTGTTTTCGGAAAAATAGCTACGGTCACCGATTTTAAAATGTTCTCCTGTGTGGAATGATTCTCCCTGCCGGAAAATTTTATCGTAGCGGCTGATCATTTTGTCAGTCAGGAAAGGAAATGCTTCACGGACTTTTTTCCCGGTTATGTTGTGATCCAGTCCCAATGCTTTCATCCTTTCTTCAAGAAAACGGTTGGTCAAAACGATGGTCTTGTCTGTATCCACCAAAAAAACGGAATCATCCAGTGAATCCAGGGATGCACGGTATTCATTCTCAGAGGCACGGAGCGCTTCATACATTTTCTCCTCTTCAGTAATATCCCGGGTAATGGAAAGGATGTATTTCTCATGATTAAGGTTAAAAGTGGCGGCAGACATGATCCCTGTCCTGATCTTCCCGTCCTTTATTCTGAAACGGGCAATCAGCCGTTCGCACCGTCCTTTTTTTACCAGTTGGTCAACCAGCTTTTTCCGGTCTTCAGGATCTTCCCAGAGATTTATCTCCGTGGATGTTCTGCCAATTGTTTCGTTTCCGGAATACCCGGTTAGTTTCTCAAATCCCTGATTTACTTCCAGTATCAGCCCATCGGAAAACCTGGAAATATTGAATGCATCCGGGGTGGTTTGAAAGGCTTGTTGGAAAAGCATTCTGCTATCGAATACGGCATCGAATCCCGGTTGTACATTTCCTTTCTTTTTTTCTGGATCCGGCATAATGGAGTGAAGACCTGTTACAGATATGGTATAAATTACCGAAAAATATATATTTTTATTGAATATCCCCGAAAAACCTTTTGCTCAACATTCATATGTTTAAAAAAAAATAACCGGTCCTATGGAAAACTGTAAAAATTCTCATTCGTGCATGTCAAGAAGGAGTTTCATCGGTAATTGTTCGGCTTCGGCGGCCGGATTCTTAATGGCTCCTTCACTGGGTCTTTCGGTAAACCCGCGTCTTTTTTCAACAGGTGAACGGTCTATGCCCAAAACACGGATCAAGGTCATTTATGCCCATCCGGATCCAACCCGCCCCAACTGGCCGAATATCGGATATGATTTCGCCGGCTATATCGAGGAAAGGAAAAAACTACTCGGTCAGAAATGTCCCCATATAGAATTTTCATCTGTTACGGTGGATACGGGGGCAAAGGAAAAAGGCGAAGAAATTGTCAGGAACAGCGAAGATTATGACGGTTACGTGGTATACCTGACCGGATGCCTGTGGGGGCAACTCACCGAGGCCATAGGTTCTTCAGGCAAACCCACGGTAGTTGTGGACAATCTTTTTGCCGGTTCCGGAGAGTTCCTTACCAGCTATGCAAATTTAAAGCGGAACGGTCACAAGGTTGTTGGTGTGTCGTCCTCCAATTTTGACGATGTGGCTGAAGCAGTGAATTGCATCGATGCCATCAGCAAACTGGGAAAATCAAGGATATTGGTGGTGGGAAGGGACCCCGATCAGGGGGTGACCGAGACTTATGGAACAGCGGTTCAAAAGGTTGAATTTGATGAGATCAACAAAGTATATGAAAAAATAAACCGTGAAGATGCCCGGAAAGTGGCTGATGAATGGATTACCCGGGCCGACAGGGTGATCGAGCCTTCCAGGGAAGATGTCGACAAAGCGGCTGCCATGTACCTGGCCATGGCATCATTTATGGATCAGTATAATGCCCAGGCCATTACCATCAATTGCCTGGGAGGAATTTACAGCGGGAAAATGATTGATGCCTATCCGTGCCTCGGATTTATGCAATTGGACAATGAGGGCATGGTGGGTGCCTGTGAAGCAGATCAGCGCTCTACAGTAACCAAAGTCCTCATGACCTACCTGGCGGGTCAGCCGGGATTCATATCCGACCCGGTGATCGATACTGCCCGGAACCGGATCATTTATGCACATTGTATGGCCACCACCAAAGTCTATGGGCCTGCAGGCCCGTCAAATCCCTATCATATCAGGGACCATTCGGAGGACAGAAAAGGGGCGTGCCCGAGGTCATTGATGCCATTGAACCGGATGACCACTACCATTCAGTTTGACCACAACAAGAAGCAGGCCATTTTGCATCAGGGAAAATCGGTCGAGAATGTTGATGTCGACAAGGCATGCCGCACCAAGCTGGCCGTCGAGGTCAAGGGTGATGTCTACAAACTGATGGAACAGTGGGACCGCTGGGGCTGGCACCGGGTTACATATTACGGTGATCACAAACGGCTCCTGTACAATGCAGCCAGCCTGATGGGTTTTGAAGTCCTTGAGGAAGCCTGATATTTCTTTCGATTGATCAGGATACCAGAATTTTGTCCAGTTCGGCGTTGTTTTTGTTATCAAGAATGATCTGTTCGTTTTCCGGATCCCATTCGACTTTGCGGCCTGTTTTACATGCCAAATTGGCCATAATGGCGGATACCGCTTCCTCGTATCCTTCCTTGATGTGCAGGTGCGTGGTGTCAACAAACCGGCCATTCCGGTAGTCCAGAAGCAGGCCTTTATCGGCAAAATACTGGGTTGTGGCTGAAGTCAGCATATCAACATGGTTGATTGACGGATCGAATTTGAAGACCGGCGTAACGGCATCAATGACCCCGTTTTCCAGAGACTTGCTGTAACGGGTCGAACATATATCGGCCCGGATGGTGATCTCCCGGCCCAGTTCCATGGTCACATGCATGATATCGGGTACCTCCCGTTCGTCACGGTGGGTGTATATTCCTCCTGATCCAGTGACAAATCTGGGAATGCCCATATTCAATATGCAGTTCACACTGTCATATGAATGGCTCAGCAGGTCCCGGTCAGTCCGGATCCGAACTGCCAGTATTTCCTCCATCTGAAAAATTTTTCCCTGCTGAAAGGGATGTTGTAATATCCTTTGATGTATTGTTGCCAGGCCCCGTTGTCGGTATTCCGGTTGGTGCTGGTTTCCACCAGGTTCACATGTCCGAGGACTTTTTTGTTGATCACATCCCTGGCGGTCAGAAAGCTTTAGGTTTGCCTTTTCTGATGGCCGAGCTGCAGGATCTTGCCGGAATTTTCCACCGCTTTTCTGAGTCTGTACAATTCACTGATCTTATGTGTTATGGGTTTTTCGACATACACATGTTTCCCTATAGGTTTTGTATCGTACGGGTCTTTTCCCTTTGGTTTCTATGGCTTTAGAGGCCATGTCAGACGCGATGATGAAAAATGAGATGAATTCATCGGGTATGTGAAAATAATGGAATCGCACAATTTAGTATATTTCCTATTCCTTTCTGAAAGGACGGATGAGGAAAGAATAGGTGTATTTTCTTTCTGTCAGACGGTATTCCGGATGGGGCCGGGCTCCCCAGCTGTTGTCTCCTCCCAGCCCCGCCTGTGCCAGGTCGATGTCCACCGAAGTCAGATCCCTTTCCCGGACATCCACTGTATGCCGGTTCGTGGACCGGTGGGCATCTTTGTCCGGATTGTTCATGAGTGCAAGGGATTCGAAATCCTCCATGATGTTATGGTGCACGGATACCGCTATCAGGGGATCACCGGAAAACAACAATCCCACACCTGTACTGTCAGTAACCGCTGCCCACCGGACATCCTCCTTGTTCCCGTTTTCCTGGGGGCGGATATACGGCCAGTATTGTCCGCTCACACTGCTCCTGTAGAGATCCACGAAAGCACTGGTTTTCCTGTCCCGGTATGATTCATGGGGTCCCCGGCCCAGCCATGTGAAACGATCGAATTCTTTCGGCATAACCAGGTTCATTCCCATCCTGGGAATCTCCGGGAGGCCGGTCCGGGTCATTTCAAATGTATTGTTTACCGAAACCGATCCGTTGCCCAGGATTTTATATTCAGAATCATATACGGCGACCGGATGTCCGTTTTTGTCGTTCAGCAGGAAATATACTGATATATTGATTTTTTGGGATGATCCCCTTGAAATTGACATATCCCTCAGGGTTCTCCGTTTACCGGCTTTTCGCCATATCCTGGCTCTGACATGAAGGTTGTTTCCCAGGTCGTTGTCTGTAGGAGGGCGCCATAATTCAGGCTCCGGTCCGGAAAGAAGCAATTCCTTTCCTCTGTAATAATAGGACTTGATCATACCCCTGGCGGTGTCAAATCTGATCTGAAAATCACTGCCGTCGATAATGATCAACCCATCCTTAAATGTGTAAACGAGTTCCGGCATTTGTGAATCGGAGGGGGGGTGTGGTTCCCGCCAGACAGGAAGGCGCCATTGTTCCCTGGCCATAATGGTGCCTTCCTTTATCAGATCCTTTGATTCTTTGGCAACCGCAAATACATTCAGGAAATATTCCGTTCCGGTTTCCGGCTGGTCAATGACGCCCGCAGTATAATTGCCGGTTTCTCCCGGCCCCAGGTTCACGTTCCTGATCTTTCCCTGCTTTATTGTTTTGCCGTTCCCTTTGATATTCCATTGGAAATCGAAAAGGTCCAGGTTCAGAAAAGCATATTTGTTTTCAATCCCGATCAGCCCCTTTCCCAGATCAACCGGATGAAATCCGATGTACTGGTATACTTTTTTCAATTCATGCAATGCGGGTTTGATGCCCCGGTCGGGATTAACCACGCCGTTAATGCAGAAATTTCCGTCAGAGGGGACGGTATCGGGCCCGAAATCACCCCCGTAGGCCCAATATTCCTCTCCGGCTTTGTTTTTTATCAGTATGCCCTGGTCCACCCAGTCCCAGACAAATCCCCCCTGAAGCACATCGTATTTTTCAGTGACATTCCAGTAGTCCTGGAAGTTGCCCAGACTGTTGCCCATTGCATGGGCGTATTCACACAGGATCAGGGGCCTGTCCGGTGCCCCCAGGGCATAATTTTCCAATCCGTCAACACGCATGTACATCGGGCAGAAAATATCCGTATTATCCTCCAGCCGGGCCTGTTCGTATTGCACAGGCCGGGTCGGGTCAGATTCTTTCAGATAATGGTAAGTTGCCCGGAAATTGACCCCGTTGCCCGCTTCATTGCCCAGTGACCAGATGATCACCGCGGGTTGGTTCTTGTCCCTTTCGTACATGTTCCGGGTACGGAACAGATGGGCAGCCATCCAGGTGGAATCCCCGGCCAGGGATTCTTCCCCGAAACCCATTCCATGGGATTCGATGTTGGCTTCGTCAATGAGATAGACCCCGTACTTGTTGCACAGTTCATACCATCTTTCGGGCTGGGGGTAGTGGGAGGTGCGGACTGCATTGATGTTGTGGTTTTTCATCAGGGAAATGTCCTTCAGCATGGTTCCTTCATCGATAACATGCCCATGGATGTGGTGGTGCTCATGCAGGTTGACCCCCTTCAGGTATACAGTTCGCCCGTTCACCAGCAATTGATTGTTTTGTATCTCCACCCGCCTGAATCCCACATCCTGCCGCAGTGCTTCAAGAACCCGGCCATTCCGGTCTTTCAACAAAATGATCAGTTCATACAGGTTCGGTGTTTCGGCCGACCATTTTCTGACTTCGGGGATGGATTCCCGCAGGGTCACAACCGGTTTTCTTTGACGCGTATATGTTTCGCCTGTCATTTTTTTCAGGGGAACATTGCCATCATAAAGAACGGCTTCGAGGGTCAGGGGTTCGCCGGTGGTGGTAGACGGACCTGACGTTTCAACCTGCAGTTCAAACTGCCCGTCTGTATACCGGTCATCCAGTGAAGCGATCACATGATAGTCCCTGATGTACCGATCATTCCTTGCGATCAGGTAAACATCCCGTGTAATTCCCCCCATCCGCCAGAAATCCTGGTCCTCCAGGTAACTGCCGTCACACCATTTGTATACCTCAATGGCCAGGGTGTTTTTGCCTTTCTTCAAATGGCTGGTGATGTTGAATTCTGCAGGGGTTTTGCTGTCCTCGCTATATCCGGCTTTTTTTTCATTCACCCATACGTACATGGCGGAGCTGGCCGCACCGATGCACAGGAATATATTTTTGCCTTTCCACTCCCGGGGCAGGGTGAAGGTTCTTTTATAGGATCCGACCGGATTATAATGATCCTGGATGAAAGGAGGGGTTTTTTCATGCGGGTAACGTATGTTGGTATATATGGGGTAATCGTATCCTTCCATCTCCCAGTTGGATGGTACCGGTATGGATTTCCAGTCCCTTGTATCAAAATCATTCTTGAAAAAACACAAGGGCCTTTCCGATGGTTTCTGTGAAAGATGAAATTTCCACATGCCGTTCAGGGACATGATCCGGGATGAATTGCTGAAATCAGCAGATCTGGCTTCATGCTCACCGGCATAGGGAATAAAATATGCCCTTGGCGGCTCCCTGCCGATCTGAAAGACCGCGGGGTTTTCCCAGTCACGGGGTGTTTTTTCAACATGCGGGACCCCCTCATAGCCTTTGAAAGATGTGCAGGAGGGGGCCGCGGGTACGGGAACTGCCAGTGCAATCAGGACAGGGAGTAATTTTTTTGTTCTCATCGGAGTGTTTTTGAGTCCGTCGATCTTAATAAATATGTATCTAAAGTAAAATAAATCCGGCAGAAAATTTTCAGAAATTCACTACTGTTTCCCAACCGGCAAAGTGTATGAAAATATGGGAGAATACAGGCATGCAGAACACCCTGAATTTTTCAACAAGCAGGCAGGTTGAAATTGATATTCAAGAATTTTCTGTTTTTTGCTATTTTTGTTAAAAAGTTATATGAAACAGTTTTGGATTTACCTGAAAGGGAACAAAGTATTTTATAAAACCGCGTTTATTGTCACCGGACTGGCCAGTACGTTGTGGTTCCTGGCAAGGGTGATACAGAAACCCAGCCGTATCACCTATCCCTGTGTACAGGCAGCGGCGCCTGTTATGTCTTCTTTTTTGTTATGGATTTCGGGATTTCTGGTTGCCGTTTTTTCCGTGAAGAAGGCAAGGGAAAGGTGGAAGAAATCGAAATACGTTGTTTCCATGGCATTGTTCGTTCTGGGGATTGCCGGAGGCATCGGGTTTCTGGCAGCAAATCTGACCCGTGGATTTGCAGAAGCAAGGAATGACGTCCCCCGGGTAACCGGACTGACCGATGAAAGGAATGCACCGTTGGGTGAGGGGTACGGGATTTATAAGGGAAGAGTGGTATGGGTTTGCGATCCGGAAGCTACCAATGAAGAATGTACGAATACGGCAGGGGATTACTGGTTTGAAGACAAAAACACGGATCAGGCCGTTGTTGAAAAGATGCTGGCCGACGGAATAAAAAAGATTGCCGGTGAAAATACGGTTGCGGAGGCCTGGAATGCCCTGTTTGCCTATCACAACAGGAAAAAGGGAAGGGAATTGCGGGGATATGCACCGGGTGAAAAGATCTGTATCAAAGTGAATGTTACCAATTCATTACAACTGGGATTCAATAGCAATGGCAGAATGGATGCCACTCCCCAGCTGGTGCTCGCCCTGCTCAGGCACCTGGTGGAAGAAGTGGGTGTGGCCGAAGAAGATATTACCCTGGGCGATCCCTTCCGTACGTTCAGGGATATTTACTGGGATAAATGTCATTCCGTGTTCCCGGATGTGAAGTACATTGATGATACGGGAGAAAAAGGAAGGATTCTGACCCAGGTGACCTCCACCAAAGAATATTATACCAGTGACGGGAGATTTTCCTCGGTTATCCCCCTGGCTTACAAAGAGGCCGATTATTTTATCAATATGCCCTGTCTGAAGTCACATGATGCGGCCGGGATTTCCATTGCGGCCAAGAACCATCAGGGATCGGTGCTGGGGAAAGGCCAGACGGCAAAAAATCAGCATGTTGGCAAGGATCTTCATTACTGTTTCCCAACCAGCGAAGGGTATGAAAACATGGGAGAGTACAGGCAATTGGTGGATTATATTGGCAACCGGTATATGGGCGGGAATACTGTTTTATATATCGTGGATGCCATCTGGACAGGTCACAACTGGAACGGCGTGGTTTATCCCTGGCAGATGGATCCGTTTGACGGGGACTGGATGTCATCCCTCTTTTTATCTCAGGATCCGGTTGCGGTGGAATCGGTGGGTTTCGATTTTCTGTTTGAGGAGTATCTTGCCCATGGCAATTTGAGGGGTGGTGATTATCCCCTGTATGCAGCCACCCAGGATTATATCCATCAGGCCGCAAGTCCTTCTGAATGGCCGGCAGGTATCGTTTACGATCCGGAAAATGACGGGATGCCCATAGGGAGCCTGGGTGTGCATGAGCACTGGAACGGCGTTGAGAAAAAGCAGTATACCGGCAATCTCGGAGAACCGGGTGGGATACATCTTGTTTCCGTGCCCGGTTCCCTGGTTGCAGGAAGTGAAAATATCTTTGACATAAAATTGTATGAAGAATAGAGAATTCATATTAAATGCCATAAGATCACATAAGTCTGAATTGGCAAAGTTTGGTATAAATAACATTGGATTATTTGGGTCCTATGTCAGTGGAGAGGCTTCTGAGGATCCGATTGAATATCTAAAACACATCCGGGATGAATGTTCATTTATCCTTTCCGTTTCTGGAGAAGGTTTATCAGAAAAATGACTTTTTGAATGAAGAGACAATCAAACGTGCTGTTGTGAGGAGTCTCGATATCATTGGTGAAGCAGCAAAAAAGATACCTGCAGATTTTAAGGTTTAATATGATTCAATTAATTGGAAAAATATGGCAGGTATGAGGGACAGACTTATTCACGATTACATTGGAGTTGACTATTCGATTGTATGGGATGTTATTAAGAATAAGATTCCCGAACTATATAACCAGATTATACACGTAATTGATGATTAGATGTATTATTTTTTGGTTCACTTTTAAATAGGAAATTATTAATTCTTCCAGAAAAACAAAGTCCCACTTGCGTGCTGCTGCTTGTGTATTTCAGGTTTGCAACGCAATCAGGAAAAAAAAGTCCCGCATGGTTGCGGGATTTTTGTTTGAAGCGGTGACGACGAGACTCGAACTCGCGACCTCCGGCGTGACAGGCCGGCATTCTAACCAACTGAACTACGTCACCGGATTTTGCCCTGCAAAATTACATGTTTTTTTCGTATTCCAAAAGCAAATTTTGCAAAAGCACTTTAATAAATCACTGCTGTTGACTGCCATTGACTAATATATACGGAGGCAGCTAACGGTCAGGGCTTTGAACTGAAAAAACTGAAGTGCACGTTGCCGTATTTCTTGTGGCCGGAAAAATACGGATGATCCGAAAAATCAAGTTTTCGCGGATGTTCGAGCACGAACCATCCGGGATCGAGGATCATTTCCCTTTCAAATATAAGTCCGGGAAGCAGACCGGTTTGTTTCAGATCATAGGGGGGATCGGCAAAAATGATCCTGTATTGCAGTTTGCTTTTGGGGATGAAGGTGAATGCATCCGTTTGAAACAACCGGATCTGGGATAATTCCAGTTGCCGGATGGTTTTTCGTATATACCGGCAATGCCTGGGATCGTCCTCAACTGTATGTATGGGGAAAGCGCCCCGGGATGCAAACTCGTAGCTGATTGAGCCTGTTCCGGCAAACAGATCAAGAACCGGCATATTGTTGAAATCGAAATGATTGCCAATAATGTTAAAAAGTCCTTCTTTGGCGAAATCGGTTGTAGGCCGTGTATTTATGCTGCCCGGAGGAGATAACCGCCTTCCTTTATGTTTTCCGCTGATTATCCGCAATGGACAAGATTGAACAGGTTTGCAAATCTATGTTCCTCAACCGGATCGAGTGCATGGGAATATTCTGTGTGCTTGCTTCTTTTGCAGAAGCGGACATTCCGGATGTATTTTTTTAAAAAGGCAACCATTTCGGAATTTTTGTTCACTTTCCCAAGCAGGATTGTTGCCTGATCGGCAGGAGAAAGCCCCAGTTTGTCATAAATATACAGGATAAAGTAGAGTACATCCTTCGGATCCCTGTATTGAAATGTATTGTGGAGGATCAGTTTGCTGTGGTCAATGACCACGACATCGAAAAAATCCTGCTGGAAACTTGCCCATATTCCTTTTCCGCCCTCCGGGGGATCATCCGAGAGAGCATTGTTTATCAGGGGAGAGGCCTGGTTGTAAAATTTGATGTCCGGAAAGGTCTGAATGGCCATGTTGCTTAAATCAGAATGCACGGGGAAGAGAAGATAAACATCCGGGATCTTTATATAATTGGCATGCAGTTCATCGAGTTTTTCAAGCTGGTGATTGAATTCATAAAACAATTTCAGGCTGTCCCTGTCATACAGGGAAGCCGGTAAAAGGGTGGTGCGGTGAGATTTGTAAATAATGCCTGCGGAATGATATTCGTATTTGAAGAACTCTTCTTTTTTAAATATTTCCTGGAAAATATCAAACAATTTGTGGCGGGAAGGATGCTCCGGCAATGCATAATGTTTAAAACCGATAAACTTGTTGCGGCTTTTGTCCAGTATGCAGAAGGAAAATCCATCCGGCCCGGTCTGGATGAATATCTGGTAATGCTGGCTTTTTTGCGGATTCAGGCTTTGGTCGAGAAACTTGACAATGCGCATTTATGATTATCCCTTACTCCCAATTTCCTGCATTGTTGGTGGCTTCGGTCAACGATCCCACCTTTAGTCCAGGATAACCCGTGATCTTTTCGCGTTCTTCCTTGTAATTGATGATCAGCTGCGGATTGAGTCCGGCCAGCAAAATATCATAAGGAACTTTGACCTCGAAAACTTTCACGGTGACTTTTGATGCGGTTTCGATCTCACCGACTCCCATTTCAAATTCTATCCCCCGGGTGTAAGGAACGTATCTGATTGAATCGACAGGATAGGTTTTTCTGAAAAGGGAATCAAGAACCGGGATTTTGATTGTGTCCCTGGAAATCAACCCTCTGTTTAATGCTTCTTTTTCAGTCATTCCGGCTTCTTTCAGGCTGTCCGGGATACTTCCGATGGCTTTGACCACCCTGAATGAGTCGGTCTTAAGGAAATTGATCAGTGTGTCGAAGCTGGCCGTATAGCGGTCATATTCAGATTTAAAGGAGATTTGTGATCTTCTGATGTCTTTCAGCCTCTGAATGGTCGCCCGCTCCCTTGCATTCTTTTCCCGGTTGAACCGTATTGGGGTCTGAATGCTTTCCCATAGTAAATACCCAAGGAATAGAATGGCGATTGTTAAAATGACCTGGATGACTGTTTTCATCTTACATTATTTGGAACTAAGTTTGGCTGCAAATTTAAAAGAAAAAATTAAATATTAAATTTATAAATTGCATTTATTGCCTTCAAATGTTAAATCCCCACATTGGCAAATTGCTGAGAAACAACCTCAATCACGAACCGACCAAGAGTCAGCAGGAGCTATTTGACTTGCTGGGCAATTTTCTGACCAGTGATGACCAACGTGTTGTTCTTGTGGTGAAGGGTTATGCAGGAACGGGAAAAACGACGGTGGTCAGTTCCCTGGTAAAAACGATGGAACAAACCGGGCAACAGTATGTACTTCTGGCACCTACCGGAAGGGCTGCAAAAGTGCTTGCAAATTATTCCAGGCGGTCCGCCAGTACCATCCACAAGAGGATATACCGCCAAAAAAGGGAAAAAGAGGGAATTGCCGAATTTTCGCTTGACCGTAATTTACTGTCCGATGCGGTATTCATCGTTGACGAAGCCAGCATGATCACCGACCATTCTTCTGAATCCAGTATTTTCGGAAGTGGCAGATTGCTGAATGATCTCATCAGGTTCGTTTATAACAATCGACGTTGTAAAATGATACTGATAGGGGATACAGCACAGTTACCGCCTGTGGGGATCAGCCTGAGTCCGGCCCTGGATCCGGATGTACTTTCCGGATATGGCCTTTCGGTCAAAGGGACTTTCCTGAGGGACATTGTCAGGCACTCGGTTGATTCGGGGATCCTTTTCAATGCCACCCGGATACGGGAAAACATTACCCGTAATATGCTCAATTTACCTGTTTTACAGACCGGTAAATATGAGGATATGGAAGCCATACCGGGTACCCACCTGGCAGAGACCATAGACAGTGCCTACGGGAAATACGGCGAAAATGAAACCATTGTTGTGACCCGCTCCAATTACATGGCCAATAAGTACAATCAGGGAATCAGGAACAGCATTCTTTGGAGGGAGGAGGAGATTTGCCGCGGTGACCGGATCATGGTTGTCAGGAATAATTATTTCTGGATCAACGATTATGAAGAAATGGATTTTATTGCCAACGGGGATATTGCTGAGGTGGTGGGTATCCATGAGTACCAGGAAAGATACGGCTACCGGTTTGCTGATGTGAGTTTGAAAATGCCCGATTACAACAATCTGGAATTTGAAGCCAAGATTATACTGGATACCTTGAAGATCAATACATCATCCTTGTCCGGCAAAGAAAACCAGGAATTGTACTTTAAAATACTGGAAGACCACCCGGAAGCGCAGAATAGAAACAAGAGGAGCCGCATACTGAAGGAACACCCTTTTTACAATGCCCTGCAGGTGAAGTTTGCTTATGCAGTTACCTGTCATAAGGCCCAGGGGGGGCAGTGGAAAGCGGTTTTTATTGATCAGGGAGCCGTGCGCAAAGACATGATGGATATCGATTACCTCCGGTGGATGTACACAGCTTTGACCCGGGGTACAACCAAAGTTTACCTGGTGAATTTCCCCGGAGAATTCCTGGATACATTTCAGTCATGAGTGCAGATTGCTTATTTTTGTGCTGTTGATAATGATCATTTACATAAAGACAAAAAAATGAAACCCCCATCAATGATCCATTAGCAAGCTACCGGTTGAAGACAAAAGGCCATGAATATATTGGCCAACATAGGTTTCACATATGGGGGTTCGCCGGCCCGGCAGGTGGACAGCCTGAGGGTGGCCGGCAACAAAAAATCAAAGTATTTGAACTGACATTATAACATGTTGAAATTTAAATGATTAACTTAAATATATTCGAATAAACCCCCATCAACGATCCATTAGCAAGCTACCGGTTGAAGACAAAAGGCAATGAATATATTGGCCAACATAGGTTTCACATATGGGGGTTCGCCGGCCCGGCAGGTGGACAGCCTGAGGGTGGCCGGCAACAAAAAATCAAAGTATTTGAACTGACATTATAACATGTTGAAATTTAAATATTTAACTAAATTCATTTCTAATGAAAAGTTACCGGAAAGAATTGTGGTTCAATGTTCCCCAGAGAAGACAATACATAAACATTACTCCACAGGTACAGGAAGCCCTTGCCGAAAGTGGTATTCAGGAAGGAGTTGTGCTGGTAAACGCGATGCACATCACGGCCAGTGTGTTTATTAACGATGACGAATCCGGCCTGCACCAGGATTTCGAGACATGGCTGGAAAAACTGGCTCCGGAAAAACCCTATTCACAGTATAACCACAACACCATTGAGGACAATGCAGATGCTCACCTGAAACGCAGTGTTATGGGCCGGGAAGTACTGGTTGCTGTAACAGACGGGAAACTTGATTTCGGTCCCTGGGAGCAGATATTTTACGGTGAATTCGACGGCAAAAGAAAGAAACGTGTGCTGGTAAAGATCATAGGTGAATAGGGTGATCTTATTACAATTGAAGTTCGGCAGCCATCCGGTCGATTTCTTTTTCCAGCTCCCGGTTTTTACGGTCGAAGTTTTCCGTTGAACCCAGCGAGGTTTTTGTGCTGAAATAGAATTTGATTTTGGGTTCGGTTCCGGAGGGACGGATCGATATCCTGGTTCCGTCATCCAGGATAAACTGCAAAACATTGGATTCCGGGAGATCAATCGGAGAGCTTTTGCCTGTTATTGTGTCCAGGGATATCCTTTGCTGATAATCCAGGATTTGAATTACCCTGCACCCCTTGATTTCTTCCGGAGGAGATGTTCTGAAGGCATGCATCATTTTCCGGATTTCTTCAGCACCGGATTTCCCTTCTTTAAATACAGATATCAGTTTTTCCCTGTACAGGCCAAACATGCTGTATATTTCCAGAAGCAATTCAAAAAGTGATTTGCCGTTGTCTCTGGCCCATGCCGCTGTTTCTGCGATCAGGGCACAAGACATTACGGCATCCTTGTCCCGGATAAAGTCGCCGGCCAGGTATCCGTAACTTTCTTCAGCCCCGGCGATAAACTGCTTTTTGTTTTCCAGTTTATTGATTACATCGGCGATGTATTTGAAACCGGTAAGGACATCATAATGCTCTACTCCGTAATGATTGGATATCTCTGAAAGCAGTTCGGTGGTCACAATGGTTTTTACAATGTATTCCTTTCCTTTAAGCCTGCCTTGCTCTGCCCATTTCCGGATGAGATAGTAGATCAGCAGGGCTGCTGTCTGGTTTCCATTCAGAAGGACCATGTTCCCTTCCGGGTCCGGGACGGCAATGCCTACCCGGTCGGCATCGGGATCGGTGCCCATAATCAATTCTGCTCCCGCGTTTTCTGCCTTTTGTAGTGCCAGGGACAGGGCTGCCGGCTCTTCAGGATTGGGTGATATGACCGTGGGGAAATCCCCGTCGGTGATGTCCTGTTCAGGGATATGCATGATGTTGTTAAATCCGAATTTTTCCAGTGCCTGGGGAACCAGGCGGACACCGGTTCCATGGATCGGGGTATATACGATTCTGATATCATTATGACGGGCAATTGCCTCGGGAGACAGAGAAAGGGTACATAGTTTTTCAATATAGCGTCGGTCAAAATCTTCGCCAAGGTTTTCGATCAGTTTTTCGTTGCCATTGAAATCAATGGACCCGATATCCGTGATTCTGTTTACTTCTTCGATGATGTTCCGGTCATGGGGGTGAATGATCTGCCCCCCGTCGTCCCAGTATACTTTATAACCATTATACTCTTTGGGATTATGAGATGCTGTGATCATAACCCCGCTTTGGCATCCGAGTTCCCTGATGGCGAATGAAAGTTCAGGGGTCGGCCTCAAAGAATCGAACATAAAGACATTTATGCCGTTGGCGGAGAAGATCTTTGCCGCAGTCTCTGCAAATTTCCGGCTGTTGTTTCTGTTGTCGTGTCCGATCACCACTTTGATCTTTTCCAGGGAGGAGAAAAATGATTTTAGATAATTGCAGAGTCCCTGTGTCGCCATCCCCACCGTATATATGTTCATTCTGTTGGTGCCCGGACCCATAATGCCTCTTAATCCCCCGGTTCCGAACTCAAGATGGCGGTAAAAGGATTCGATGAGTCCTTCTTCATCCTTTTCCATCATGGTCCTGATCCCATTGGCAGTCTGTTCATCAATGTTGCTGTCCAGCCACTGACGGGCCCTTTTCATTACCAGTGCCCGTATGTTCTCTTTGCTTTCCATGTTCGGTTTATTGATCTGATAAAAAATTGGCGATGCAATCCCTGATCCCTTCCTTCCAGTGAGGGATGGTGATCCTGAAATTTTCCTTGATCCTGTTTTTGTTCAAAACGCTGTAATGGGGTCTTTTTGCAGGTTTGGGAAAATCTTTGGTTTCAATGGCAGTTACCTTGCAATCAATGCCTGATATTTCCAGTATTTCAATGGCCAGGTCATACCAGCTGCATACTCCTTCGCCCGAATAATGATAAATACCGGGCACCTTCCGTTCAGGCTCATTTTCCAGGATGGTGATGATATCCAGGATGGCTTCAGCCATGTGGCCTGAATAGGTTGGGGATCCAATTTGGTCAAAAATTACCCTTAATTCTTTTTTTTCACGTCCGGATTTCAGGATGGTTTTCAGGAAATTTTTGCCGAATTCAGATAACAACCAGGAAGTCCTGATGATGATCCCCGTTTTTTCCCGGAGAAACAATCTTTCTCCCTTTCTTTTGCTTTTCCCGTAAACTGATTCCGGCGAGGCAGGGTCGTTTTCGCGGTATGGTCGGTATTGCTTGCCATTGAATACATAATCTGTGGAGATGTGGATCATGAAGATTCCATGTTTTGCTGAAGATTGCGCAAGATTCCGGACTGCTCCGGCGTTGAGCAGGTATGCATTCCTGCTGTCATTTTCCGCTCCGTCGACATTGGTATAGGCAGCACAATTGACCAGGTAGCTGAAATTTTTTTGTTCCAGGAATTTTTCAACCTGTTTCCGGTCGGTGATATCCAGTTGTTCTATATCCGTATATTCGATGTCAAATCCGGGATGCCCGGTTGCAGTCCGTTCAATGGACCGGCCCAGTTGTCCGTTTGCTCCGGTTATAAGGACTTTGATCATATGGGCGTTTTTATCTTTTTCCAGTTGGGAATGTAAAATTCATTTCTGCCTGTTCAAAACCCGGAAGTCCGGAATCCTTCGGTGAGATTTTCATCCTTTCCGGAGGTATCCTCCAGTCGATGTCCAGAAAGGTGTCCCTGGCGTATATACCCCTTTCCGATGCCGGTTCATAAAAAGCGTCACATTTATAGAAAACAACGGCTGTTTCACTTAATACTGAAAAACCATGTGCGAATCCGGCAGGAACCCATATCTGGATCTGATTTTGCGTGGTCATTTCTATGGAAAATGATTTCCCGAAAGCCGGGGAGTTTTTTCTTATGTCGACGGTCACATCTAGTATCCGGCCCTGAAGGACCCTGACCAGCTTGGTTTGGGCATGCGGTTCGAGCTGATAGTGCAAACCCCTGACCACTCCGTAGGATGAACGCGACTGGTTGTCCTGTATGAAGTCAGCGTGGAGTTCAATATCTTCAAATTTTTTCTTGTTGTAACTTTCAAAGAAATAGCCTCGCTGATCCTTAAAAACTCCGGGCTTGACCAGTACCAATCCGGGAATTCCTGTTTGAACGATTTGCATAATGTTTCTTTTATTCTTCTATGGTGAAAATTTCTTCGCTGGCGATGCGCATGAGATATTTTCCATACTGATTCTTACGGAGGGAATGGGCGAGTCTGAGGAGCTGTTCCTTGCTGATAAATCCGCGTTTATACGCGATTTCTTCAATGCAGGATATTTTCAGGCCCTGCCTTTTTTCGACGGTGTGAATATAATTGGCCGCCTGTAACAGGCTGTCATGCGTACCCGTATCCAGCCAGGCAATGCCTCTTCCGAGCAGTTTTACATTTAAACGTTTTTCTTTCAGGTACAGTTTGTTCAGGTCTGTTATCTCCAGCTCACCTCTCGCGGAAGGTCGAAGGGTTTTGGCTTTTTCCACGACATCCCCGCTGTAAAAATACAGCCCCGTCACGGCATAGTTTGATTTTGGTTTGGCGGGTTTTTCTTCAATGCTGAGTACTTCCCGGTGATCATTGAATTCAACCACTCCGTATCGCTGGGGATCATTTACATAATATCCGAAGACCACCCCTCCGTCTTCCAGCCTGGCTGCCTCCTGAAGTACCTTCCCGAATCCATGACCGTAAAAAATATTGTCTCCCAATACCATACACACCGGTTCTTCAACGATGAAATCCTCTCCGATAATAAAAGCCTGGGCAAGGCCTTCCGGCTTTGGCTGAACGGCGTATGACAAAGTGAGGCCCAACTGGTCGCCATCTTCCAGCAGTCTCTTGTAGAGACCGATGTCCTGAGGGGTTGAAATGATCAGGATTTCCCTGATATCGGCAAGCATTAGCACAGAAAGCGGATAATAGATCATGGGCTTGTCATAGACCGGGATGATTTGTTTGGAAATGCTGTGGGTCAACGGGTATAGTCTGGTGCCGGAGCCTCCGGCAAGAATAATTCCCTTCATGCGAATATATTTATATTAACAATTTAATTTTTAGCACTTTATAATTATGGTTCTAACACTATGCTCTTTTGTTGCCGGTCACCCACAGGCTGTCCACCATACAGGGCCGGTAAAACCCTATTTGTCTTCGAGCGGCGGCGTGCCGCCGTTTCGGTGACGGGGGTTTCATATTCCCAGTAAATTTTTAAAATATTCGATGGTTTTTACCAGTCCTTTTTCCAGTCCGATACCGGGTTGCCATCCTCCGAGCAATTTTCCGGCCAGTTCGATATCGGGTTTTCTCTGTTCGGGATCATCGCAGGGCAGCGGTTTGTAGATGATACCGGATGATGAACCGGTAAGTCCGATCACTTTCCCGGCAAGTTGCTCTATGGTAAATTCTTCGGGATTACCCAGGTTGACGGGCCCTGTGATTCCGTCATCCGTGTTCATCAGGCGGATCATTCCTTCCACCAGATCGTCGATAAACTGAAAACTCCTGGTTTGTTTGCCATTTCCGTATATGGTGATGTCCTCGTTTTCCAGGGCCTGAACGATGAAATTGGATATGACACGTCCGTCATTCGGATCCATTCTCGGTCCGTAGGTATTGAAGATCCTGGCAATTTTTATCCTGACCTGGTTTTGCCTGTGATAATCCATGAACAGGGTTTCAGCGCATCTTTTCCCTTCATCATAGCAGGAGCGGGCTCCCACAGGATTTACATTGCCCCAGTATGTTTCGGGTTGGGGATGTACTTTGGGGTTGCCGTAAACTTCACTGGTAGAAGCCTGTAATATTCTGGCTTTTATACGCTTGGCCAGTCCCAGCATATTGACAGTCCCCATGACCGATGTTTTGATGGTCTTGATGGGATTGTACTGGTAATGTATGGGTGAAGCCGGACAGGCGAGATTATAGATCTCATCGACTTCGGCGTAATAAGGCATGGTGATGTCGTGCCGTACCAGCTCGAAGTAAGGATCTTTCAGCAGATGAATGATGTTCTTCCGGGTTCCGGTAAAATAATTGTCCAGACAAATGACTTCATTTTTTCCCTGCAACAATCTTTCGCACAGGTGTGATCCGATGAATCCCGCTCCACCGGACACCAATATTCGTTTCTTGGAGAATGGCGGACTCATGGGGATTATTTTTTGGGTTGGCCGATTCCGTAATATTCAAATCCGAATTCATTCATTTCCTCGGTTTTATAGATATTTCTGCCATCGAAGATCAGTCTGTTTTTCATAAGTTTACTCATGATTTTGTAATTTGGGACCCTGAATTCAGGCCATTCGGTGACCAAAACCAGTGCTTCGGCATCGATCAGCGCTTCATAGGCATCCCGGGTAAATTCAATTGCATCTCCCAGTATTTTTTTCGCTGCATGCATGGCAACCGGATCGTAGGCCTTGATCCGTGCTCCGCAGCTCAGCAACTTGTCGATGATGGCCAGTGAAGGCGCTTCCCGCATATCATCTGTATTGGGCTTGAATGACAGACCCCAGAGAGCGAATGTTTTATTTGTGATGTATCCCTTGAAATGACCGATCAATTTTTCAAAGATCAGTGTTTTTTGTTGATTGTTGACTTTGTCAACTGCCTGCAGGATATCCATCGGACAATCGTACGATATACCGGTCTTGATAAGTGCATTGACGTCTTTGGGAAAACAAGAGCCCCCGTAACCGGCGCCCGCATATAAAAATTTGTTGCCGATCCTGGGATCACTTCCGATCCCTATTCTTACCTGGTTGATATCTGCCCCGGTACGTTCACACAGACCTGCAAATTCGTTCATGAGGCTTATCCGGCTTGCCAGCATGGCATTGGCAGCATATTTGGTCATTTCGGCTGAAGGAATGTCCATAAAGATCAATGGATGGCCGTTCAGCAGGAACGGATTATACAAACGTTTCATGATTTTCTCAGCCCGGTTAGAATCTACACCGATGATGATCCGGTCAGGCTTCATGAAGTCTTCGATTGCGGATCCCTCTTTCAGGAACTCGGGATTGGATGCTACGTCAAACGATATGGACAGGTTGCGGTTATTCAGGACGGATGCAATCTTTGTACGTACTTTTTCAGCGGTGCCGGTGGGAACAGTGCTTTTTGTAATGACCAGAATATATTGGTCAATTATTTTGCCGATTTCAGCGGCAACATGAAGCACATATTTCAAATCTGCACTCCCGTCTTCATCCCGGGGAGTTCCGACCGCGATAAAGATTGCGTCTGCTTTGTCCAGACTTACGGACAGATCTGTGGTGAATCCCAGTCTATTCTTTCTGATATTCTTTTGAATCATCACTTCCAGTCCGGGCTCATAGATCGGGGATTTCCCCTGATTCAGCTGTTCAATCTTTTGGCCGTCTACGTCCATACAGCTCACTTCCACACCGGTTTCAGAGAAACATGCTCCGGTTACCAGTCCTGCATATCCGGTTCCAATGACAGCAATCTTCATATCGATAATTGATTTGAGAGCAACAGGACATCAAAGATAATTCATTTTTGCAGGATTACATATTGTATTCCCGTCATTGTTCCGGCGGATATATATTGTCTGGAAATTGCGTCCAATCCACAAAAACAGACGTCCATAATTTTTTTATAAATTAGTTGTTTTAAGAATAAAATTATAATTTTGCAGCTCTGTTGAACATATTGTCTAACATACTAATTATTAATTATTAATGACAGAAGAGAAAAAAGAAACATTGGAAGAACAAAAGATGAACACATCCGGGGAGGTTGAGAATCCTCAAAAAGAGGGAAATACACAGGATCAGTTGGTGGAGGGTAGAAAAGGAGATCATCCGGTTGAGGGCAAAGAAGAGGATAAAAAAGCAGAGGACAAAATAGAGGCGGAAACAAAGGAAGAAGAAGGAAAAGAAGCGGCCGGTGAAACAAGGCAAAAAAAAGAAGGAACAGAAAAAGTGGCCGGCAGGCGTGAGGAAGAAGGGAAGCAGGAAACAGAAAAAGAAGAAAAAACCAAACCGGAAGAACCCAAACAGGAAGAGCCGAAACCGGAAGAACCCAAACAGGAAGAGCCGAAACCGGAAGAATCCAAACAGGAAGAGCCGAAACCGGAAGAATCCAAACAGGAAGAGCCAAAACCGGAAGAATCCAAACAGGAAGAGCCGAAACCGGAAGAACCCAAACAGGAAGAGCCGAAACCGGA
>CAZNPH010000001.1:0-312650 GCA_964574985.1 uncultured Bacteroidaceae bacterium | reverse complement strand
AGAATCCAAACAGGAAGAGCCGAAACCGGAAGAATCCAAACAGGAAGAGCCAAAATCAGAAGAACCCAAGCCGGAAGAACCTGATTCTGAAGTTGATGTAAAGGATGAATCGGAAACCGAAAAGTCCGGAAAAAGCGAAGAAGATGAAAGACTTTTGGCTGAAGGGGATAAGGATTTCAATTGGGAAGATTATTCAAGGGAGGAAGATGTCTATTCCGAAGGCGAAAGAAAAAAATATGAATCCATATACGCTGATACGTTATCTACTATCGCCGAAAATGAAGTGATTGAGGGAACCGTGATTTCAATGAACAAGAGGGAAGTAGTGATCAATACCGGTTACAAATCCGAGGCGGTTGTGAATTACAATGAATTCAGGTATAATCCCGACCTGAAACCCGGTGACAAAGTTGAAGTGTATGTCGAAAGCCAGGAGGATAAAAAAGGCCAGCTGGTTCTTTCCCACAAGAAAGCCCGGACCATGAAGTCCTGGGAACGTGTGAATGAAGCCCTGGAAAAAGATGAGATCATTAAGGGTTATATTAAGTGCAGGACCAAAGGGGGAATGATCGTCGATGTGTTTGGTATTGAAGCTTTCCTCCCGGGCTCACAGATCGATGTAAGGCCCATCCGTGATTATGATGCGTATGTTGGCAAGACCATGGATTTCAAGGTTGTAAAGATAAATCATGAGTACAAAAACGTTGTTGTGTCCCACAAGGCCCTGATTGAAGCTGAACTTGAACAACAAAAGAAAGAGATTATTGCCAAGCTCGAAAAAGGGCAGGTTCTTGAAGGAACGGTAAAGAACATCACTTCTTACGGGGTGTTCATTGATCTCGGGGGAGTGGACGGATTGATCCACATTACGGATCTTTCCTGGGGTCGTGTCAATCATCCTGAAGAAATTGTGGAACTGGATCAGAAACTGAATGTTGTGATCCTCGATTATGATGATGACAAAAAGCGCATTGCCCTGGGTTTGAAACAACTGACCCCTCATCCATGGGATTCACTAGACCCTGAACTGAAAGTAGGTGATAAAGTAAAAGGGAAAGTGGTGGTCATGGCCGATTACGGGGCGTTTGTTGAGATTGCTCCGGGTGTGGAGGGATTGATCCATGTTTCCGAGATGTCATGGTCTCAGCATCTGCGCAGCGCCCAGGATTTCCTGAAAGTAGGCGATGAAGTTGAAGGGGTTATACTTACCCTGGACAGGGAAGAAAGGAAAATGTCTTTGGGCATGAAACAATTGAAACCCGATCCATGGGAAAATATTGAAGAAAAGTACCCCGTTGGGTCCAAACATAAGGCAAAAGTTCGTAACTTTACTAATTTCGGAGTGTTTGTTGAGATAGAAGAAGGTATTGACGGACTGATCCATATTTCGGATCTTTCATGGACCAGGAAAATAAAACATCCTGCGGAGTTTACTGCTGTCGGAGAAGAAATAGAGGTGGTGGTCCTTGAAATTGACAAGGGAAACAGAAGACTGAGTCTGGGACATAAACAACTCGAGGAGAATCCATGGGATGTCTTTGAAACCATTTTCACACCGGGATCGGTTCATGAAGGGACAGTGGTGGAAGTATTTGACAAGGGTGCGACGGTGGCTTTGCCTTATGGAGTTGAAGGCTTTGTGACTCCAAAACACATGATCAAGAAAGATGGCAGCAAAGCCAAAATTGACGAAAAACTGGAATTTAAAGTTTTGGATTTTGTCAAATCGCAAAAAAAGATCGTTCTTTCGCATACCAGGGTCCATGATGAGAAAAAAGACGCTGTAAAAGACAAGGATGGCAAAAAAGAGAAACAGGGTGCAAGGAAGCCTTCAAGAAAGGCCAAAGGTAGCATGGAAAAGACAACCCTTGGTGATATTTCCGAACTTGCCGCATTGAAGACAGAAATGGAGGAAGAGCGAAAAAAAGATCACAAAAAAAAGAAATAAGGTATTCATAAATCATATCGACAATGGAATTCAAGATCGAAAAACTTGACAATTACACATTGATTCAGGTTGTTGAAGAAAAACTGGATACACACATTGCCCCGACCTTGAAATCTGAGCTTGTACTAGTTTCGGGTAATGGTGAAAAGAATATTATACTTGATCTAGGTAATGTGCGTTATTGTGACTCATCAGGTCTTAGTGCAATCCTTGTGGCCAACCGTCTTTGCAAAAATGCGGGCGGGACATTTGTCCTGACCGGATTGAATGATGCAGTCGAAAGACTGATCACAATATCCCAACTGGACACTGTGCTGAACATCACGGATACTGTCGAAGACGGCGTTAAATTATTGAAGAACGCGCAATAAAGCTTGATAACGGGTGTCTTTTTCCATAACCATTCTGGGAAGCGGTTCTGCGTTACCCACTTCAGATAAGTTTCCTCCCGCTCATTTGCTTAAAGCCAGTGAGCGTTTTTTTTTGATCGATTGCGGGGAGGGCACCCAGATACAACTCAGAAAAAACAGAATCCGGTTTGGAAAGATCAACCGGATATTTATCAGCCATCTTCATGGTGATCACGTTTATGGTTTGTTCGGACTCATTTCGTCGTTCAGTCTGCTTGGGAGGGAAACCGACCTTCACCTGTATGTTCCGGCAATGTTGGAGAGAATTCTTGATGATCATACCGGCTATTTTGGCAAACCGGGATTCAGGATCGTATTTCATGCACTCTCGTGTGATGCCAGTGAAAGGATATTTGAAGATGATCTGATGACTGTTGATGCTTTTCCCCTGGATCACCGGGTGCCTGCCTGCGGTTTTTATTTCCGTGAGAAAGAACGGCCCCTCAACATCCGCAAAGATTATATTGAGAAGTATGACATTGCCATCCGGGATATTGTGAAGATCAAAGAGGGGGCAGACCTGGTCACAAGAGACGGGAAGATCATTAAAAACAAAGAATGTACGCTGCCGCCTTATGTGCCCAGGTCATATGCCTATTGTTCCGATACAAAATATTCCGAATCCATTGTCGAACATGTGAAAGAGGTGGATGTCCTGTTTCACGAAGCAACCTTCGCTCAGCGGGATGAAGATATGGCTGCGGAGAACCATCATTCAACAACCGTTCAGGCTGCCCGGATTGCCCGAAAGGCAAAAGCCGGAAAGTTACTGATCGGACATTTCTCAAGCCGCTACAAAAATCATGACATTCTGGTTGAAGAAGCCAGGAAAATATTCCCGAACACATTCGGGGTCAGGGATGGAGAGGTATATGGGGTCAGATTGAGGCGGACCAGTCAGTGCCTTTGAGTAACTTTCTGAAATATGTATCTTTGAATCCGGAAGTTCCTTTTTCCGGCTCGTGTCATGCAGGAAAAAATATTGATATACGATTTCGGTTCCCAGTATACCCAGTTGATCGCAAGAAGAATCAGGGAATTGAATGTTTTTTGTGAGATTTTCCCTTTCCAAAGGATTTCCAAACCAGACACCGGTGTCAAAGGTATAATCCTGTCAGGGAGTCCTTTTTCCGTTCTGGATAAAAACGCTCCTCATCCCGATCTTTCGGGTATCACCGGTCATATCCCCTTGCTCGGGATTTGTTACGGGGCACAGTATCTTGTTCATAATCATGGCGGAGAGGTCCTTCCGTCCAGTTCGAGGGAATATGGCAGAGCCAATCTGAAATTTATAAAAACAGAGACCCCTTTATTTGATCATATCCCTGAACACGCACAAGTCTGGATGTCTCATGGTGATACAATTTCCAGGTTGCCGGAAGGATTTGATGTACTGGCCGGTACGGAAGATATCCACGTGGGGGCCTTCAGGATAAGGAAGCAGGATGTATACGGACTTCAGTTTCATCCGGAAGTGTATCATACTCCAAACGGGAAAGATATTCTCAGGAATTTTCTGGTCAATATATGCGGTTGCAGGCAATCATGGACTGCCGGTTCGATCATTGAGCAGAAGATCGGGGAATTGAGATCATTGCTCGGAAAAGACAAAATCATACTGGGATTGTCCGGTGGCGTTGATTCATCGGTAACAGCCCTGTTGCTCCATAAAGCAGTCGGCTCACAATTGACCGGAATATTTGTAAACAATGGTTTGCTGCGGAAGAATGAATACCGGATTGTTTTGGATTCATACAAGGAAATGGGATTGAATATCCATGGTGTGGATGCTTCTGCTCAATTTCTGGATGACCTCTCGGGCGTGTCCGATCCGGAGAGAAAAAGGAAGATCATTGGCAGGAATTTCGTTGAAATATTCGAGGCCGAGGCGGTCAGGATCAAAAATATCAGATGGCTGGCACAGGGAACCATTTATCCTGATGTTATTGAATCCGTTTCAGTCAACGGACCCTCTGCAAAGATCAAATCTCATCATAATGTGGGTGGATTGCCTGAAAAGATGAATCTCAGGGTGGTTGAACCCCTGAAACTGCTTTTTAAGGATGAAGTCAGGAATATTGGTAAGGTACTTGGCCTGAAGGATGTTATTCTGAACCGGCATCCTTTTCCGGGGCCCGGACTCGCGGTCAGGATTGTGGGGGAGATCACCAGGGAAAATATTGCCATTCTTCAGAAGGTGGATGATGTATTTATCCGCGGATTGAAGGAGTATGATCTGTATGATCATGTATGGCAGGCGGCTGCCATTTTGTTGCCCATTCATTCAGTGGGGGTTATGGGGGATGAACGCACCTATGAAAGGGTGGTCGCCCTCCGGGCGGTTGAATCCACCGACGGGATGACGGCAGACTGGTCTCAATTGCCTTACGAGTTCCTTGGAAAAATATCCAACGAAATCATAAACAAGATAAAGGGGGTGAACAGGGTGGTTTATGATATCAGTTCAAAACCTCCGGCAACCATAGAATGGGAATAATTATGACCTTTTAAGAATTGCGGAACGGAATTTGCAAACTTTGTAACCAAAAAAACGTTTTTATTTGAACAAACTGATTAAATTGTATTTCAACTAAATTCATATCGAATGAGAAGAAATGGAAAGTTGTTGCTGTGTTTTGTTTTACTGGTTTTTTCTGTTTTTGGACGGATTGATGTCCGGGCCCAGATATTTAATGAGGAAGCGGTAAAATTCGGACAGGCATTGAATTGGGTTGACAAGTATTATGTCGACAGTGTAAACAAATCCCGGCTTGTTGAAGAAGCGATTATCGGTATGCTGAAAGAGCTTGATCCGCATTCAACCTATTTGACCCGGGAAGAAGTCAGGAAGATGAGCGAGCCGCTGCAGGGAAACTTCGAAGGGATCGGGATAAGTTTCAATATTTTGAGGGATACCATATTTGTGATCAATCCCATTCCTGGCGGACCTTCTGAACGTGTTGGCATTGTTTCAGGTGACCGGATCGTGAAAATTGAAGGGAAAAATGTGGCCGGGACCGGTATCACCAATGCCGATGTGATCTCGGAATTACGCGGTGAAAAAGGGACCAGGGTAAATGTAACCGTTGCAAGAAGAGGCATAAAGGATTTGCTGGAATTCACCATCATCCGGGACAAGATACCCATTTACAGTTTGGATGCCTCATATATGATCACTCCGAAAATCGCTTACATCAAGCTGAACCGTTTTGCCTTTACCAGTCCGGATGAATTCAATAAAGCTTATCAAGAGCTCAGGGAGAAGAAGGTTGATGATCTCATTCTTGATCTCTCGGGGAATGGTGGAGGTTATCTTGATGTTGCCGTAAAACTGGCCGATCAGTTCTTGGATGATCGTAAACTGATCGTATACACCGAAGGTGTTCATCACGAGAAAAGGGAATATTTTGCTTCCGGGGAAGGAGTCTTTCATCAAGGCAGGGTTATTGTGATCATTGATGAAGGATCGGCCTCTGCAAGTGAAATTGTGGCCGGTGCGATTCAGGACTGGGACCGGGGACTGATTGTCGGCAGGCGTTCTTTTGGAAAGGGTCTTGTCCAGCGTCCGCTCAAACTGAATGACGGTTCGATGATCAGGCTGACCATTGCAAGGTACCATACACCTACCGGCCGTATCATTCAGAAACCATATGAAAAAGGGTATACCGACTACTCCAGGGACCTGATCAAACGGATAAAAAATGGCGAACTCAATTCCTCAGACAGCATTGTCTTTCCTGATTCCCTTCATTACCGGACATTGAAGAATCAAAGGAGCGTGTACGGCGGGGGAGGGATCATGCCCGATTATTTTGTTCCCCTGGATACTTCCTATTATTCCGGCTACTACCGTAAACTTTTGAATCGTGGAATACTGAACTTTTTTGTGTTGGATTATATTGACCGGAACCGGAATGAACTAATGAATGAATACTCCGATTTCAAATCGTTTAAAGAAGGAACTTTTCCCGGGGACGCCCTCATGAAGGAACTTGTGGAATTTGCCGGGGAAAAAGGACTGGAAATGGACCGGAAGGGCTATGAAAGGTCGGAAGAGCACATAGGCCTTGTAATGAAAGCATATGTTGCGCGTGATCTGTGGAATACAAGCGAATTCTATGAGATCATGAACAGTGCAAATCCGGCGGTAAACAAAGCGGTTGAACTCCTTAATAACGAGTCTGCGTATCACGCCTTGATTGTCAATTGATTTCTCCGGAGGATGGTCCGGGATTTCCAGACCTTATTAAAGTGCAAAAATGAATAAATGATGTTCGTTTTCCATATATATGGCAATGGTCTTCCGGCGTTTTGTTGAGTAATTATTTTTACTATATTTGCTGAGCGGGTTATTATAATATAAATACAAGCCCAATGAGCTTTGATGTGAATGAGTATTATTCCAGGCTTAACGGTAGTGGGGACGTTCTTCTTGCCTATAAGGGAAGCATCAGTACTGATTTGATAAATAGCGTTCTGGAAAATATTGAAGCCAAGCTGGAAGAGGCGAATGAACAGGCCAAATTGAGAAAAAAGATATACAATGTACTGGTGGAGAGTTTACAAAATCTCTATCATCATGTGGAAGACCTTCCGGAACCGCTCAAAGACCAGTTCAATTCCAAATTTGGCGTTCTTGTCATTGCCCGGTTGGACGACAAATACAAGATTACCACAGGCAATTTTATCAGCTCGGGAAAAATCAAATTCCTGAAAGACAAAATAGACAAAATCAATTCATTGTCCAAAGAGGAGCTCAAGGATATGTACAAGTTTATTCTGAATCATCAGAAGTTATCCGCAAAAGGTGGAGGAGGACTCGGATTGGTTGATATTGCGCGGAAAACAGGTAATAAACTCAAGTATTCCTTTCAGAATTATAATGATGAATATTATTTTTTCAGTCTGGATGTTTATATTTCTAATTAAGAATAAATTACTAATTTTTTAATAGTATGGAACCAATTTCAATTGAAGGAACACCCAAAACGCCAACAGTTAATTTTGATGCCGAAAAGGGCTTGGTTGAAATCAAGGGAAGATCCATTCCCGAGAATTCGATCGAATTTTACAAGCCACTTGTTGACTGGCTGGAGGAATATGCCAATGGACCTGCCGGGAAGACAACCGTAAATATTCAGTTGGAGTATTTCAATACCAGTTCATCCAAGTGTATCCTGGATGTTTTTAAGAAGCTGGAAGCCATTCATAAAGCCAAGAATGACGTGCAGGTAAATTGGTATTATGAGGAAGATGATGAAGATATGCTGGAAGCCGGTGAAGATTACGAATCCATCATCCGGGTTCCTTTTAAAATGATTGAGATCGTTGAGTAACAGACGCATGTTCTGTTGAATATGGTATTTTTTTTGAAAGCTGCCTCATATCCCTGCCGAGGTGGCTTTTTCTATTTGACCGGATCTATTCGGATTTCTTCATTATCCGGTCAGAAAGACTTTCGAAACCAGCAAGTGTTTTGTTCAGAACCCTGTAATACAGCAAAATATACAGAAGAAGGGTCATGAACCAGATAACGGCAGTGTTGACGCTGAAAGTGCTGAAAAAACGGCCGAATACCTGTTTCCTGGGTGCATAGAAATGTGCCTTGATCAGCTTGCAGCCCGGATCCTTATAGACCGGGTTGATCTTCTGGAACAGTTCACCCTTGTATTCGATGATCCTTTCCATTACGTTGGAGTTGGTTACAAACTCTTCAAGGGTCTCGTTGTTGTGCTGTCTTTTGGTGAGGAAATACTTTTCTTTCTTTTCAGGGGTATTTTGCAGTTCGGTCTTAAGCTGGTCCTTGCCCCGGTTGGCTTTGTTGTATAATTTGATGTTATACCTTTTAATGAGTTCAAGGTAATCCCTGACTTCCCGGATCATTGATCCGGACAGCTTATCGTAAACCAGGTTCTCGGTATTGCTGAATTTTATATGCCGGTTCTTGTCCGTTTCTTTGTTGATCTCATTTCGCAAAACTTCCAGATCAGAGATAATTTCTTTCTTTTTGGCGGGATTGTCCAGGTTGCGCTCAATGTTTTCAAGTTTGTTCATAAGGTTTACCGTCCAATAGTCTTTTTTATAGCCGGCAATGCTCATGACCTTGTCATACGGATAGAATTTTCTCTGGAAATCATTGTTGATGAACTGATAAACTGCCAATGCTTCATAAGCCCAGCGGGCAGTGATGATTTCACCATAAAAGGGTATTTTCGTAGGCGATGAAATGTCCGGATTCAATTTTTCATATTTTACAATGATACCGCTCAGGATGATCTGGGGAATTACGAGAAAAGGGATCAGAATATATATGGTCACCACGGTTTTAAAGGAGTCGGAGATCAGAAGCCCCATCATGTTGGATGATACGAATGCACTGAACAAAATAAGCCAGTATTCAAAATACATATTCCGGATCTCCATGATCGCATTGCCCACCAGGACAAATGCAAATGCCTGAATGGCCGACAACCCCATAAGAATAAATACTTTTGACAACAGGTAACTGGACCAGCCCAGGTTCAGAAATGCTTCACGTTTCAATATTTTCCTGTCCTTGATGATCTCTTCGGCACTAACCGTCAAGCCCATGAATATGGCCACGATCACCGACATGAAAATATAAACCGGAAGATTACTGTTCCCTTCCAGGGTATATCCGTATTGGTTGGTTATGTTGACATTATAGTATCTTATGATATAGGATAAAAGAAATGCCAGTACGGGAGCTTCCAGGAAATTGATGACAAGATATTGGGTATTCGCGAGTTTTGATAACAGGTCTCTTTTGACAAAAAGCCAGAATTGCCTTAACTTGTTGGGTATTTTGAAGGATATTTCCGGGATATGCAGTTCTTCCGGATCTTTTTCGGGTTTGGGAACATCCAGTTCCTTGAAATATTCATACCACTCAGGAGGGGAAATTTTCCTGGTTTTGGTCAGTTTGCCATATTCATCCAGAACATTGGATTCAACAATATTGAAAACCTGTTCGGAATTTACATTTCCGCAGCAGTGACATTCGCTTTCATTCCAGTTGGCATGGTGGATCCTGGATTTGAAATAGATGATCGATTCGATGGGATCTCCGTTGTAGATCAGATACCCTCCTGTATCCAGGATAAGCAGCCGGTCAAACATCTTGAATATTTCAGATGAGGGCTGATGGATCACAACAAAAACCAGCTTGCCTCTCAGGGTCAATTCCTTCAGCAGGTCCATGATGTTCTCCGAATCCCTTGAGGAAAGTCCGGATGTGGGTTCATCCAGGAACAGGACTGCCGGTTCCCGGATGAGTTCCAGTGCAATATTGAGCCGTTTTCGTTGTCCGCCACTGATCTTTTTGTTCAGGGGGCTTCCTACCTGGATATCCCTGATCTCGTATAAGCCGAGGTTTTCAAGTGTGCTGTCCACTGTTTTTCTGACCTGATCGTCCGAATAATTGTCAAAGCAGAGTTTGGCATTGTAGTACAGGTTCTGATATACGGTAAGGTCTTCCATCAGCAGGTCGTCCTGGGATACATGACCGATGATCCCCTCGATATGTTCTTTCTGGGTGTGGATATTGAACCCGTTGATATTTACGGTTCCCGAGGTGGGTTTCTCAGATCCGTTCAGAACATTCAGCAGCGTGGATTTTCCCGCCCCGCTCGCTCCCATAATACCGACCATCCGCCCGGACTGTTCTGAAAAGCTCATGTCGTGGAGACCATAGTTGCCGGCTTTGAATCTGTATTCAATGTTGTCAACTTCAAAGATGATCCGGTCCTTTATCCTGTCGACATGGAATTTGCTGACAACGTCACTGTAGTAAATGGGTTTGATCTGCTGATTCCGAAGGGAAGAACCGCCCGTAAAGACATATACCTTGTCTTCCTGGATCAACTGGCTGTTCAGTTCCATCTCGCTTTTCCCCATGTACCGGATACAATACATGTTGGCGCTCCGGATGTTCAGGATCCTGATCTGTCCCTGCAGGGATTTGATATGGATATGCTTTCTGTTTCTTCCGGAACTTTCATCATTGCTGTCGATCAGGAGAAGATTCGGCGAATCCGGGATCTTGTCAAATGAAAACAATACGAATTCCTTGATCCTTTCAAATTCTTCTTCGGGCACATTGAAAGTTTCTGCAACCGTTTTAACGAATTCCATTTCCTGGTCCGTAACCTCATTGATGTCCGATTTCACGAATTCAAGCAACTGAATCAGTACGATTATTTTCTGCTGCTGCACCAGTTCTTCATTGATGGCGGTACATATCTTGAGCACCCTGACCGAACTGGAGGAAATGAGTCTTTTCTTTTTCGATGTATCTTTTTGTTTTTCCTGATGAATCCGGTAGTATTCATCAAAGACTTTCAGATATTCCTGAACGATCTCCTGGTTCAATTGCCGTTTCAGAAACGATTCCACCACTGTCCGGCGATCTGTCCGGTTGCTTTCGGGGCGGGCAATGATGGCAAAAAGTTGCATCAGTGCCTTCAATATCTTTTCACTCATAGCAGATCAATAATGAATTCATGAATATCCGCGTTGCCATTCGAAATATAGTAAATAATTGAAAAATAGAGCCAAATTTCGTTAATTTAGGATATGCATGATTTCCTCATTGACCATTGATTATGCCTGCAACAAATGATCTGAAACACACCGGAATAAAGCTGTGGATCGGATACGCCATATTGTTGGCTTCCGTTTGTAATGTCCGGACATCCGGACAGGACAAGATGCTGGAAATCAATGAATCGGTTTCCGGAATGGATGCCCATCTCCGGCCACAGCCGTTGTCAGGACTTTCATGGCAGGGTACCTCCCGCTTTTATACCTGGGTGGATAACGAACGGCTTATCCGCCGGAATGTGCGTTCGGGCAAGCAGGAAGTTTTGACCACATTGCAAGTGATCAATACAGCACTTGAGGAAAATGGGCATGATACCCTGGAATGCTTTCCGGATTATGAATGGTTTGATAACCAGAACCTGTCTTTTGTGCATGGGGGATGTTTTTTTGTCTATTGTCCGGCGGAAGACGGATTTACCACAAAGATCTGTTTGCCTGAAAAGGCAGACAATATTGATCCGTCGCCGTCAGGCAGGATGGTTGCCTATACTTTGGGTAATAATCTGTTTATCGCCGGTGAGAACAGGCAGATACAAGTCACCTTTGACCAGAATCCGGACATCGTGAACGGGGATGATTACGTACACCGCCAGGAGTTCAATATATCCAGGGGTACATTCTGGTCCCCGGGATCCGGATACCTTGCTTTTTACCGGAAGGATGAATCCATGGTCGACCGGTATCCTCTTGTGGATATTTCGCAGCGGATTGCCAGAACGAAAATGATCCCTTACCCCATGGCAGGACAAACCAGTGAACAGGTCAGACTGGGCATCTATTGTATTGAAAAGGACGCTCTGGTCTTTGCAGAGTCAGGTGATGGCAGAGATCAGTATCTTACCTGCATTACCTGGGCGCCGGATGAGAAGCATATTTATATTGCAGTCCTGAACCGGGATCAGGATCATCTGAAGTTGCAGAAATTTATGGCCCGGGATGGCCGTTTGATCAAAACCCTGTTTGATGAAACGCATCCAAAATATATCGAACCCGAAGATCCGTTGATATTTTCCTCCCTGTTGCCGGACCGTTTTCTCTGGATCAGTGAACGGGACGGATACAGGCATTTGTATCTGTATCATACTTCCGGTGAGCTGATCAGGCAGCTGACCGTGGGCAAATGGATCGTAAAGGAAGTTGTGGGGTTCTCTGCGGACGGACAGAAATGTTATTTTCTTTCGACAAAAGACGATCCGCTTGGCACCTGTCTCTGCAGCACGGATATGGACAACGGAGGATGTCAGAAAATAACTTCCCTGGGCGGAAGGCGCCGGATTCATTATAACCAGTTTCAGGGATTGTCTATCGATGAGCTGACCAGTGTAGACACCCCACTGGATTACTATCTGTTGAGTAAAAATGGCCATATCCTGGAAAAGTTGCATTCAGCAAAAAATCCCCTTGCGGAATACCGTTTGGGAGAAACGCGGATCATCACCGTCAAGTCGGCTGACGGAAAATATGACCTGTATGGCAGACTGATCCTGCCCCCGGATTTTGATCACGGCAAAAAATATCCGGTCATTGTGTATGTATACGGTGGTCCCCATTCACAGCTTGTTCAAAACAGATGGCTTGCCGGAGCCAGGATGTGGCAGCATTACATGGCCCAGCGTGGTTATTTGTCATTCACACTGGATAACCGCGGAACTTCCAGCCGCGGCATTGAATTTGAAAATGCAATATACCGCCATGTCGGTTTTTGTGAAGTAAACGACCAGATGAAGGGGATTGAATTTCTATTGCGGCAGGATTACGTGGATTCGAACCGCATTGGTGTTCATGGATGGAGTTACGGCGGGTTCATGACCCTTTTGATGCTTAACCGCCATCCGGAGATGTTCAAGGTTGGCGTGGCCGGAGGGCCGGTCACCGACTGGAGGTTATATGAGGTCATGTACGGAGAAAGATACATGGATACCCCTCAGGACAACCCCGGAGGATACAGGGAATCAAGTTTGATCAACAAAGCCGGTACTTACAAGGGAAAACAACTGCTGATACACGGTGCACAGGATCCTGTGGTTGTTTGGCAGAACAGCTTGCTGTATATAAGGGAATGCATCAAAAAGCAAATCCAGGTGGATTATTTTGTTTACCCTTCGCATGAACACAATGTGCGGGGGAAAGACAGGATCCATCTGATGAAGAAGGTTTCAGAATATTTTTTTGAGTATTTATAAAATGGGACCCGGTAACCGTAACCGGTATGTTCAGATGTATTTCTCGAGGCGAAATATTTTGGTGTATTTGACGCCGTTCCGCCTGATGATCAGCTTGATTCTCTTTCCGTCCCTTCGCTGGAATATTTCATAGATATCACTCAGTTCAAGCCGGGTGGCCTTTGTATTGTTAATGGAGATGATCTCATCTCCGGCCCTGACCCCGGCTTCATCGCCCGGGGAGTTCTTCCTGACGGATGCAACTTCATAATACCTGAGTCCGGGAATCGGTGCCAAAATTTCAATCCCGCTCATGTTGTAACTGAACTTTTTACGAAAATTGGAGTTTTTCCTGATGATGAGTCTTTCTTCCTGATGATCGATTACAATGTCGAATCTGGCCAGGATCTCTCCCCCGATGCTTCCGTTCCTCTCGTCAATGCCCATGGCATTTACAATGGATGTTGAATCGGGGAGGGAAACGACGGGGTTTTTCAATTCAAATTTTCCGATGATCAATTTATCCACCCGTCCGATCTTTCCGTGAAGTTCCCCGCTCAGTCCGAACCCCAGATAAGCGTCTTTTAGAGGTTGGGGTTTTTCCAGTTCGGGGATGGATACGATATCAAGCCAAATAGCACTGGAAGCCCCTGTATCCAGCAGTACCTTGGCCGGAACGACTTCATTGTTCTCCTGCTGAAGATATACCCTGATATAAGGTTTTGTATCGTGATAGATGATGGGGACGACTGCATCCCTGCGCCGGATTTTGCTTTTGTAGAACAATGGATCGTAAAAGGTCAATTTTTCCCGGTCATAATCGATCTCAACAATGAAATTGTTGAACACGTTCATGCTCATGACCCCATGGATCTGGCGACCGAGCTTTTTTGACAATTCAAAGTAGTCTTCCACCAGGAGGTAAAAATCCTGGTTGATGCCGGTGATGTCACCGATATCCACTTTGTTACCGTAGGAATGAATTGCGGTCAGGGGATCACCCGTGCCAAGTCCGCGCAAGGTCACATTCCTTGCATACAACATACTGATCTCTTCTTCGGGAGGCAGACTGGTAACAATGGATGTGTTCATGCCCGAATCAAGAATGAAACGAAGCGTATCCGAATTGTTGATCTGTACCGGTATAATAATCAGGTTATTGTAAAGTTCGACCTCCAGGGTCATGCTTCGCTGATTGGGATGGGTAAATTTTAGTTCATCTCCCAGTTGGCTGCGGGTAGTTTCGCTGACCTGTGCCTTTGATGCAATGGTAATTATCATGAAAATACCCATCAGTTTGCCAATGAATAATATTTTGTTTTTAAACAAATGCATAATTAACCGTAACCTAAACCTATGACAATAACTAAAAGTTTTTGTTCATAAAAAAGTTGCTTCATGTTCTGTGCCAAAAGTTGATTTACAGTCCTCTTTGTACTGACCTGACATTATGACGTTATGTTTTTGAAAATGAGTGACATAAAGTCAACATTCTGGTGATTTTTATATTTGGCAGGTCATTTGAAGGGAACCCGGTGCATTTTATAGTAGTTGAAAAAGGAAAAAAATGGATTCTAATAATTTAACCATAAAAGCCCAGGAGGCTGTTCAGCAATCTTTTTCCATTGCTGCCGGTTATCAGCACCAGGCTGTGGAACCGGGTCATTTGCTGAAGGGAGTATTTCATGTATCTGACAATATAGTTTCTTTTATCTTTCAAAAGATTGGAGTCAACCTGACTGTTTTCAGGCAGGCTCTGGACAAGATCGTTGAATCTTATCCAAAGGTTACCGGCGGTGAACAATATCTTAGCGGATACTCCGGAAAAGTATTGCAGAAAGCCCGGTCGGTTGCCGGGAATATTGGTGATGAATTTGTATCTGTTGAACATATTCTGCTTGGAATCCTGTCATCCGGTGATTCCGTCTCGCAGTTGATGAAAGACAATGGCATCAATGAAAGCGATCTGAATAATGCCATCCAGGAATTAAGGAAGGGAAGCAAAGTAGACAGCCCGACAGCGGAAGATACCTACAATGCCTTGAACCGTTTTGCCATTGATTTGAACGAAATGGCCAGGACGGCCCGGCTCGATCCGGTGATCGGCAGGGATCATGAGATCAGGAGGTTGTTACAAATCCTTTCCCGAAGGACAAAGAACAATCCTGTCCTTATCGGAGATGCGGGGGTCGGAAAAACGGCCATCGCTGAAGGGCTCGCACAGAGAATCGTGAAGGGGGATGTGCCTGAGAATCTGAAAAACAAGCGTGTTTTTTCACTGGATATCGGTGCATTGATTGCAGGAGCAAAGTATAAAGGAGAATTTGAAGAAAGACTGAAAGCGGTGGTCAGGGAAGTGGTCTCTTCGGAGGGGGATATTATCCTGTTCATAGATGAGATACATACACTGGTCGGAGCAGGTAAAACCGAGGGAGCAATGGACGCTGCCAATATTCTGAAACCTGCACTTGCCCGAGGGGAGTTGAGAGCGATTGGTGCAACCACATTGAATGAATATCAGAAATACTTTGAACAGGACAAAGCACTTGAAAGAAGGTTCCAGATTGTCATGGTAAACGAACCCGATGTCGGGGGTACCATATCCATACTCCGGGGATTGAAGGAAAGATATGAATCCCATCATAAGGTGAGAATAAAGGATGAGGCGATCATTGCTGCAGCAGAGCTTTCACAAAGATATATTACGGAAAGGCATTTGCCCGATAAGGCCATTGACCTGATCGATGAGGCGGCTTCGAAATTACGCCTGGAAATGAATTCCCTGCCCCAGGAGATCGATGAGATCGAACGTGAGATTAAACAGCTGGAAATTGAAAGGGAGGCCATTAAGCGGGATGGAAACAAAAGGAAAGTGGATGAAGTAAGTGCAAGGATCGCAGATATGACGGAGGACCGGAATGAACTGAGAGCCAGATGGGAGTCCGAACGGAACATCATTGACAGTATACAGAAAAACAAAGCCTTGATCGAGGAATTTAAACTGGAAGCAGAAAGGGCTGAAAACCATGGTGATTATGGAAAGGTCGCTGAGTTGCGCTATGGGAAAATCCGTGCTGCCGAAGACAAAATCATCGCCTTGCAGAAAGAATTACAGGAGGTACAAAACGAACACCCGTTAATCAAGGAAGAGGTTGATGATGAAGACATTGCCGAGATTGTCAGCAGATGGACAGGTGTTCCGGTAAACAGAATGCTTCAGAGCGAAAGGGAAAAACTGTTGAACCTTGAGAATGAATTGCATAAAAGGGTCATCGGACAGGATGAAGCCATTCAGGCGGTTGCAGATGCTGTGCGCAGAAGCAGAGCGGGATTGCAGGATGCAGAACGTCCCATCGGCTCATTTATTTTTCTCGGGTCAACAGGCGTGGGAAAAACCGAACTTGCCAAAGCTCTTGCCGGGTTTCTTTTTGATGATGAGAACCTGATGACCCGGATCGACATGTCGGAATACCAGGAAAGGCATTCGGTTTCCAGGCTGATTGGTGCACCACCCGGATATGTCGGTTATGATGAAGGTGGGCAACTCACAGAAAGTGTAAGGCGAAAGCCCTATTCGGTCATTCTCCTCGATGAGATTGAAAAAGCACACCAGGATGTATTCAATATTCTCCTGCAGGTTTTGGATGACGGGAGGCTCACCGATAATAAGGGGCGGACCGTAAACTTTACAAACACCCTGATCATCATGACCAGTAATGTTGGTTCTCATATCATTCAGGATATGATGGAAAAAACCGGTAAAAACAACCGGGAGGAAAACTATGAACAGACCAGAAAAATGGTGTTTAACGAACTCCGGAAAGCCATACGGCCCGAATTTCTGAACAGGATCGATGAGATCATCATGTTCAGGACGCTTACCATGGATCAGGTGCGTGAAATTGTCAGTTTGCAGGCCGGAACCGTTCAGAAAATGCTGAAGAAGGACAATGTAACCATGGAGCTGACCGATGCGGCTGTGAACTGGATCTCAGAAAGGGGATTTGATCCACAGTACGGTGCCCGTCCGGTTAAAAGATTAATACAGAAGAACATACTGAATGAATTATCCAAAAAGATCCTGGAAGGTGAGGTGACCAGGGATCAGGGCATACTTGTGGACTTTGATGGGAACGGATTGGTTTTTAAGAATAAAGACTAATTATTTAAAGCTTTTCAGGCAATCGTCGAGATTGTTGTAGATCTCAAAAACATTGTGCAATTGAAGGAGCTTGAATAATTCCATAACCTCCGGTGCAATGTTGCAGATCTTGAAATGTCCGTAATTGTTATTGGCAGTTTTCATGATGGAGAGAAATACTCCGAAACCTGAACTGTCAATGAAATCAATGTCTTCCAGATCAAGTACCAGTTTTACATTGGGTTTGTTATAAAAACTTTTCATTTTTTCCTTTACTGGTTCGGTGATCAGGGCATTGAACCGGTTCACGTTGTCAAAACGGACCACAAGAACATCGTTTATTTGTTTGGTTTTAAGCATATTCAGATTTTTAACATTTCTACAAACCTTTGAGATAATCATTCAGTTCATTTATGGCTTCTTTGGTGTCTTTCCTGAATTCATTGATGATTTTCTGATATTGTTCCGTTCTTTTTTTCTTCCTGGCAAGCAATTCAAGATCCTTTAATTTATTTGCCAATTCTTCCATTCCCACGATAGCCACCGATGATTTTGCTTTATGTGCCAACCGGCTTAATTGCTCCCAGTCCTTGCTTTCCAGCAACAGATCAAAATCATGATTGTATTCATCCACCTGGTTGGAAAAAATGCCGATCATTTCTTTTATGAGTTTGGGACTTCCCTCGCACATATCTTCGAGATAACGTAAATTCGTCTGCATAATAATATGGTACCGGTTTGTTGGTTATCCTATGGATAAGCATGAACAGACTGCCTGCTTTCCGTAAATTTAGCGAAATATAATTTTTTTTTCAGTTTTTCTGTTGAAAAAGTTTAAATTCGTTAACAAATTCGGATCTTTTCCGCAGGTTATGTTTTGTTGCGGATCGGTCCGTTTGAATTCAAATTCAGAACCGAATGATACGATCGTTTTTCATCCTGGTCCTGGTTTTTTCTTTTTCCGCAATCAATGTTTTTTCCCAGGAGAGATTGAGCCGGGTGCCCCAGAAAGTCACCCGGAAGGAGGAAATAAAAGCACGGTTGATGTACAACAAAGCAGTCCGGAACATCCGTTCAGGCGATTATATGGCTGCCGGGGAACTGTTAAACGGGTCCCTGAAGATCGATCCGGATTTTGGCCAGGCCTATCTGCAGCGGGGCAGGTTATCACTTATAGCAGGAGAAACGGAACAGGCCATCACGGATTTCAACCGGGCCATAGATCACAATGACCGGTTGGCCCCGGCATATTTTTACCGGGGTTATTCAAGTCTGGATAAAGATTCTGATCTGCGGGTGATGGAAGATTTCAACCATGCGGTTGAGCTGGGATTTGACAATGATTACGTATATTATTACCGTGGTTTGTATAAATTGAACACCCGTGATCTGAAAGGCGCCATTCTTGATTTTACAAGGGCGATTGAAAAAAATCAGACCTATGCCGAAGCATTCCATGACCGGGGTGTGGCGAAACAAATGATCGGTGATCATCAGGGCGCCCTGTATGATTACCGGGAGGCGGTAAATTACAAACCCGATTTTATTGTGGCCTACAACAATATGGGTGATGTCAAAAAGCTTTTGGGAGATTTTGAAGGAGCCGTTGAAGATTATACAGTTGCGATTCAGCTCGATCCTGAGTTTCATATCGCGTACAACAACCGGGGAGCCGCAAAATTCCGGCTGGGAGATTTCGAGGGAGCGCTGGAAGATTTCAATGAAGCCCTGTCTATCTGTCCGCAATATATTTATGCATTAAACAACCGGGGAAGTGCCCTGACCAAGCTGAATGAGCTTGAAGAAGGAGTGAATTCCATCAACAAAGCACTGGAGATCAACGAGGAATACGGGGAGGGTTACCTGAACCGGGGATTGGTCAAAGAATTGACCGGTGATCTGGACGGAGCTTGCGCCGACTGGAAACTGGCAGAGAAATACGGAACAGATGAAGCAACAAAATATTTAAAGGAATGTCAGTAATCAATTTTCAATATATAAGGAATACTGCCCTGTTAATAGCCGGTCTTTGTTATTTTGCCGTGATACCGGTATCCGGCCAAACGGATGTAAAGATCAGGAGAAGTGAGTTCAAAACCGATTCTCTTGAAGGATTCAGGGAAGCCTGGGACCACATCAAAAAAGGTGAACATTATTATGAACAGGGCAAGGGTACTTTCCGGCTTGCAAGAGAGCATTTTCTCAAGGCACATGCCTGCAATCCGGAAAATGCCGGACTGAATTACAAGACCGGTGTTTGCTATTTGTTTTCAGACGAAAAGTACGAAGCCCTGGAATACCTTACGAAAGCATATGTGCTGGACAAGAGTATCAGTGAGGACATTCATTACCTGATGGGCAAAGCACACCATCAGGTGCTGGAATTCGATGAAGCGATCATGGAGTACAATGCATACAGGAAAACCCTGAAAACGAAGAAGCTTTCCGGGATTCTGCCGGAACTGAACCATCTGATCGACCAGTGCATGAACGGCAAGAAACTCGTGGAAAATCCCATACGGGTTATCATTACCAATCTCGGTGATTCCATCAATTCTGTGTACGATGATTATTTTTCGGTTTTCGGACCTGGAGACACAATCATGTATTTTACCTCCAGGAGGCCTGCACGATCGGGATCCAAGAGGAGTCCGGTTGACAACAAATTTTATGAAAGCGTTTATGTCAGTTATTTGAGGGACAATGAATGGACCGGTGCCAGGCCTTTGAGCCAGAGGATAAATTCCAGGGGAAATGAAGCCGCAGTGGGTATCAATAATGAAGGTGATCAATTGTACATATACATCGGAGACAAGAATTCAGGAGATATTTACTATTCAACCCGCCGGGACGGGCGATGGTCATCGCCCCGTTCAATGCCTGCCAGATTCAATTCCCGGGACCGGGAAGGCGATATTTGTTTTGATTCTGAGGGCCGTACTTTGTTTTTTACCTCTGCCGACAAAAAAAACAGTTTTGGGGGAAGGGACATTTTCGTTTCTTCCATGGACAGCAAGGGCCGGTGGAGTGAACCTGAAAATCTGGGGGACCTGATCAATACAACATATGATGAGATCGGGGTGTTTCTTGCCGAGAGTGGCAAAGAGTTATATTTCAGTTCAAAAGGACATAACTCGATGGGTGGTTATGACATTTTCAGGAGTGTGCTGAATGACAAAGGGGAGTGGATGCCTCCTGAGAATCTCGGGTATCCGATGAATACACCCGATCATGATCTGTTTTATTCGATAACCGGGGATGGAAAATATGGATACTATTCGACGATCCGGATGGGGGGAATCGGAGGAAAAGATATATTCCGGGTTGTTTTCCTCGGTTCGGAGAAAGAGTTGGTCATGAGTACCGAACAAAAGCTGATTTCCGGACTCCCCGGTGATTCCCGGGAGGGTTTTTTTGATATGCCGGTGGCCCTGGCCGTGGATTCTTCCCTGACCCTGAAAGGAACCGTGACCGATGCGGGAAGTGATGAACCAATCATGGCCAAGCTTGAATTTATTGACCTGGAAAGATCGGAAGTGATCGCAACCGCGGTTTCCAATGATACCGGATTTTATAAAATCAGTTTGCCGGATGACAAATCATATGGAGTTGAGATCATGGCAAGGGATTATCTTTTCTTCCTTGATATGGTTGATCTCTCGGGTGCCGGCACTGATATTGGGCACACCAGGGATTTTCAGCTTGATAAGGTTGAGGTGGGGGCAAAGGTTGTACTGGAGAATATTTATTTTGAAACCAATAAGGCGGAACTAAAGCCGGAATCTTACAAGCAGCTGGATCAGATATTTGAATTCATGGACAACAACCCAACCCTCAAACTTGAAATTTCCGGACACACAGACAATGTGGGATCTCTGAAGTACAATACACGCCTGTCCAAATCGAGGGCTCAGGCGGTCGTCAGTTACCTGGTGCGCAAAGGCATAGATCCGGACAAACTGGATGCCCAGGGATACGCCTTTACCCAGCCCATAGCACCCAATGATACTTCTGAAGGACGCGAAAAAAACAGAAGGGTGGAATTCAAAATACTCAGCAAGTAGCAAAGTTATCGCGATGAGAAGAACGGCCTTGTATGAAATATATAAGGCACTTGAAGCCAGAATGGTGGAATATGCCGGTTTCTATCTTCCGGTTGAATATACCGGTGTAATTGCTGAACACAGAAATGTCCGGGAAAATGCCGGGATTTTTGATGTTTCCCATATGGGGGAATTCCGGGCAAGCGGCCCGTATGCTGCAGATTTTCTGCAGCGGATGACCACCAATGATGTATCTGAACTGGATCCGGGTAAGGTTCAATATACTTGCATGCCGAATGGCCGGGGCGGAATCGTTGATGACCTTCTCATATGCCGGTTGGGTGATGACGAATACTGGCTTGTGGTCAATGCGGCGAATATTGACAAAGACTGGAAATGGCTGAATGAGAATAACAGGGAAAATGCTGATCTTCAAAATCTTTCGTCGGCAATATCCCTGATTGCCCTTCAGGGTCCCCGGTCTGCAAGTATCCTGAAAGAAATTGGTGGCCCTGAAGTAGAAAGCATAAAACCTTTCAATTTGCGTACACTCCGGCTGGACGGCATCCGGAAAGTCATAGTTTCCGCTACGGGTTACACCGGCGCCGGCGGATTTGAATTGTTTGTCGAAAACAAGGATGCGGTTCATCTTTGGAATATCCTTGCCGAAGCCGGGAAAACCCGGCATCTGAAACCTGCGGGTCTGGCTGCAAGGGATACCTTGCGGCTTGAAATGGGTTATTGCCTTTATGGTAATGATATTGACGATTCCACTTCCCCGATTGAGGCCGGACTCGGATGGATTACAAAATTCAATGACAGAAACCATTTCATAGACAGGGAACGCCTGTTGAAGCAGAAGGAAGAAGGAGTTGACAGAAAACTGACCGGTTTTGTCATGACGGGCCGGGGCATTCCCAGGAGTCATTACGATATCCTGGATGATCAGGGGAAATTGATTGGACGGGTTACTTCAGGAACCCTGTCTCCCATGATGAACAAGGGCATTGGCATGGGATATGTCAAGAGCCGGTTCTCCAAAAAAGGAACCCGGATCAACATCAGGATCCGGAATAAGGTCCTGGGCGCAGAAATTACCGGTTTCCCGATCTATAAAGCCTGATTCATGGATCAGAACAAGATTGAAGTCTGTTTTTCGCCGGCCCTGTTCCCCTTTTTTAAAGATTCCGAAGCCATCGTGGTGGTGGTGGACATTCTCAGGGCCAGTTCAGCCATTTGCAACGCTTTCCATAACGGGGTTCAGAAAATCATACCGGTAGGTACGGTTCAGGAGGCAAAGGACTATAAAGAAAAGGGATTTATGGTTGCTGCCGAACGGGATGGGTACGTGAAAGATTTTGCAGATTTCGGCAATTCCCCGTTCAATTTTACTCCGGAACGTGTTGGTGGGAAGCAGATTGTCTACAGTACCACCAACGGCACCATGGCCATCCATATGGCAGCTGGATGCTACCGGGTAGTGATCGGTGCATATCTTAATTGTACGGCCATATGTGAATGGATTACCCGTCAGAAAAGAAATTTGATCATTTTGTGTGCAGGATGGAAGAATAAATTCAATCTTGAAGATTCTGTTTTTGCAGGTTTTATGGTCAGGAAATTGCTTGCCACCGGATTATTCCATACCATATGTGATTCTGCTACAGCGGCCATGGACCTGTATTCCCTGGCAGAAGGCAATATGCTGCAATATATTGACAAAGCGGCCCAGCGGGAAAGGTTGAGGCAAAAGAATCTTGACGATGTCATACCCTATTGTCATACCCGCGATGTGACGGATAAAATTCCGGTCTTCCGGGAGAATGCCCTGGTGGTGCTTGAAAAGTAGATCACAGTTCTACACGGATCGGCTTTCCGGATTTTTCTTCTGAACTTTCAATATGTTTGATTTCCCTGGTATTTATCCCTTCACCTATCCGTATGGTATACAATCCGTTCCTGAATACTTTGGGACGCCATGAATTGCCCCTGATGCGCAGGGTGTATATTGTTTCTCCGTTGCCTTCGCTGATCACACTGACCACCTGATTTGACTTGTTGATGTTCAGTTCCGGAAGATAGCCCGCTGCCTTTCTTCCATAATTATCTTCCTGGTCAATTATGACAGGCCATCCGGGATATGGCTTGTTGCCCGGATCGGTAATGTCCACGTTCCGGGGCCAGCATTCCAGGGTGATCTTCCTGGTTCTTTTGTTCAGTTTAATGACACCAAATCCTGCAGCCCGGGTGGTTAGTTTGTTGTGGTTTTCTTCGGGATCCGGATTGGCAACCGCCAGCATGGTGATTTTGTTGCCGAAGCCGTCCTCAAATTCACCGGTGTATTCGGGGGCACCCTTCTTTCTGTTTTTTCCCGGTTTGAGCGGTGCCCACCAACGGAGGTACAGGTTTGCAATGGAAGGTACACAGAATGAGTAACCCGCGTCGTTCCAACGGTCGATCCCGTGGTGGATCACCGTACCCAGATGCTGGTCCCCGGCGATCATCAGTGCAAAGGCTTTCCTGATCTTGTCCAGTGCTTTGTTTCTGCCGGATTGGGGCCAGCCATTGGAATCCATATCGGCGTAAAGCCTGTTGTTCCATGAACCATGAATATGTGCTCCTCCCGCCAGGACGGTCTGTGATAGAACAACTTTCATCCGGGCATCTGTCCAGTCTTTCCCCCAGTCTTCCAGAAAGCCGAGTTGCCTTTCACCGAGCAGGACAGCTCCCGGCACATCCAGGTCATCCGGATCATAATCAGGGATTGCTATGTGATCAGGTCTGGGACCCATGGCAGGGACCAATCCGTCCGGTCCGGATTTGAATTTTCTGTCTTCCAGGATGGCAAAACTGATCCCCCCCCATGTAAGGCGGGTAAAATAAATTCCGATTCCTCGATCTACCGGTTCCGGATCAACGGGATCGGGAAGGTGGGAGGTTTGGGCACGCTGTACTTCATTCACATATTCCACGGGCATGTAATATCCGCCATCGTCTCCAGCCGCAGACTTGCATTTTCTTCCGCCGGCCCCCCAGAGATTGGCATGCCCCACATCATGATCATCCGGTATGCAGATGGTGGGTATGTTACTGATCACTTCCCCGAAATCCCTTCCGAATTTCAACCAGGCGTTGTAATGTCTGGCATGGTCATAAACCTGGTCGCCACTGAAAAACAACAGATCGGGATCCGCTTTTTTGATGTTCTCAACGATGTCGGTCCTCGGGATGTCGCCCCCGTGGGCTGAATAGATAGAGTTACCTGTAAAGGCGAATATGGTGAAAGTATCCTGATCGACGGGATTCTTTTTGATGGTTCCGTAATAATATGCAGTATTGTTGTGAACTACCCGGTAGGGAACATTTTCGGAGTCGTCCCATTTTTCCACACGGAACGGGGCGGTATATCCCGGATATATGATTTCCGTGCCGGCGACCTGTTCCCATTCCCCGTCGCGGTTGATCTCAAGATACACCCGGATATCCTCTGTGTTATGCAGGGGATAAAGCTGGGCAGTCAGCTTGAGGGTATGGTCATGCACCGTGTAAAGGGCAAAGCATATCCGCTCTTCAGGCTGAATATCAGGCAATGCGAGAATATCTGTCTTCTGGGCATGAATGGCAAGTGAAGAGAAAAACAACACCGCCCACATAAGGTTGGTTCTCATTTGATTGTATATTTTGTTGTTAAACATCGTGTGCAATGATGGGTTCTCCCGGGATGAATTGAAAACAAAACCAAAGTTGAAAAAAAAAATCATCAATCATTGAAAAAACTGTTGAATTTTTAAGAACTTTGGTTTCCTTCTCCGCGATCAAATTTTTTTCAGAAAATTAAATTTTACGAAATGAAAAAACATAATTTTTATGCAGGACCTTCGATCCTGACAAAATACACGGTTGAACAAACAGCAAAGGGGATCCGGGAGCTGGATGGGACCGGACTGTCGGTCATGGAGATCTCACACAGGAGCAAAGAATTTGACGCCATCATCAGGGAAGCCCGGGCCCTGATCGCAGAGCTTCTTGAAATCCCTTCAGGATATCGCGTTTTATATTTCGGAGGAGGAGCCAGTATGCATTTCTGTATGGTGCCCTATAACCTTATGAAAAACAAGGCAGCATACCTGAATACAGGATCATGGTCCTCAAAAGCCATAAAAGAAGCCAGGTTTTTTGGTGAAGTGGATGAAGTTGCTTCATCCGGGGACAGGAATTTTACATATATTCCAAAGAATTATCAAATTCCCGGTAACGCGGACTACTTCCATATTACATCCAACAATACCATATACGGCACCGAGATCCGGGAAGACCCGCAGGTTGATGTCCCCCTGGTGGCGGATATGTCGTCGGATATACTGAGCCGCCCGGTGGATGTTTCAAAATATGGTCTCATTTACGCGGGTGCGCAAAAGAATATCGGCCCCGCGGGAGTTGCAGTGGTAATCATTAAAGAGGACATTTTGGGTAAAGTGGACAGGATTATACCCAGTATGTTGAATTATCAGGTTCATATTGACAAGGATTCTCTTTTCAATACCCCACCGGTGGTCAATATATTTTCATGCCTCCAAACCCTGAGATGGTTGAAAGAGCAAGGTGGGGTCAAGGAGATGGAACGCCGGAACGTGAAAAAGGCAGAGATGCTTTACCGGGAAATTAACAGAAACAAACTTTTCAAATGTACTGTTGCGGATGATTCGGATCGTTCGGTCATGAATGTCTGCTTTGTCATGGAGGAGGAATACAAGGAACTGGAAAGTGAATTCCTCGATTTTGCCTCTGCCAAAGGAATGGTGGGAATCAAAGGACACCGTTCCGTCGGGGGATTCCGGGCATCCCTGTATAATGCATTGCCTGCCGGCAGTGTACAGGCATTGATCAATGCGATGCAGGAATTTGAGAAAAAACATTGAATACACATAAAATCAGGTAAAATGACAAAAATACTGGTTGCAACCATTAAACCTTTTGCTCCGGAAGCTGTGGGACAAATCGATCGTGTGATCACCGGTGCGGGATTTGAATTTGCCATACTTGAAAAATATCCGGATGAATCTGCATTTCATAAAGCAGTTGAAGATGCAGAAGGTTTGATCGTCAGGAGCGATTTGGTGGATGCGGAATTGATGAAGGCCGGCAAGAAACTGAAAATTGTTGCCAGGGCCGGTGCAGGATACGACAACATCGATCTTGAAGAAGCCACCAAAAGGGGCATTGTGGTGATGAACACGCCGGGTCAGAATTCAAATGCAGTTGCAGAACTGGCCCTGGGGATGATGGTATACATGGCCAGGAATTGTTTCAATGGTAAACCGGGGACTGAACTGAAAGGAAAGAACCTGGGAATTCAGGCCTATGGATATGCAGGCAGACTCGTGGCCGGGATTGCCAAAGGATTTGGAATGGAAATCTATGCATATGATCCTTTTATAGAAAGCAAGGATATGGTCAGTGACGGTGTGACACCGGTAAACAATGCAGAGGAGCTCTATGCCAAATGCCATTACATTTCCTTACACCTGCCTGCAAATGAGAAAACGAAAGAATCGGTTGATTACAGCCTGATGTCATGTATGCCCGATGGCGCCGTGCTGGTCAATACCGCCCGCAAGGAAATCATGTGTGAGAAATCCTTGCTGAAAATGTTTACTGAAAGGGATGATTTCAGATATGTTTCGGATGTTGCGCCCGATGCAGCACCGGAAATTGAAAAAAAATACCCGGGCAGATTCTTCTTTACACCAAAAAAAATGGGTGCCCAAACACGGGAGGCCAATGTCAATGCAGGAATAGCTGCAGCCAGCCAGATCGTGAATTTTATGAAAAACGGGGATACAACTTTTCAGGTGAATAAGTGAGTTCCGGCATATTATGCAACATTATGCGCCATGGCAATAATCAAACCATTCAAAGGATTCCGTCCAAAAAAAGAATTTGCACGGAGAATCGCTTCAAAGCCCTATGATGTTTTGAGTTCAGAGGAAGCCAGAAAAGAAGCCCGGGGCAATGATCTTTCTTTTTTGCATGTGGTGAAGCCTGAAATTGATTTCCCCCCGGGTACCAGCCCGTACTCTCCTGAAATATATCAGAAAGGGAAAGAGAATCTTTACCGGATGATCGATCAGGGGATCCTGATCAGGGACCCGCAAGACTGCCTGTATATATATGCCCAGACCATGTCAGGAAAAACGCAGTACGGACTCGTTGGTTGTGCAAGTGTTTCGGATTACAACAACAATGTGATCAGGGAGCACGAACTGACCAGGCCAAAAAAAGAAAATGACCGGAAAACGCATATCAAAACCACCATGTTTCAAGCCGAACCGGTATTTTTTGCCTATCCGGACCATAAGGATATAGACTGTATTGTGGAGAAGCATACGGAGCATAGCCCTGAATATGATTTTACCAGTGAGGACGGTATAAGACACAGGTTTTGGGTGATCAGTGATGTGGAAGTTGTCAGGGAACTGACCTGCTTTTTTGCAACCGATATTCCTTTTACCTATGTTGCCGACGGTCATCACCGCACGGCTGCAGCAGCACATGTTGGAAACGAGCTGAGAAAGGGAAACCCGGTACACACGGGCAGGGAGGAATACAACTATTTTCTTGCGGTTCATTTTCCGGAAAGCCAGCTCAACATCATCGACTATAACCGGGTGATTCGTGATCTTAACGGGATGACCCCGGAAATTTTCCTGGAAAAACTCAGGAATTCGTTTATTGTGGAAAAAAAAGGACAGGAGATCATAAAACCCCGCCGGTTGCATGATTTTTCCCTGTACCTGGATGGCAACTGGTATTTGCTTACCACCAGGGAAGGTCTTTTTAATCCAAGTGATCCTATTGATTATCTGGATGTTGCGATTCTTTCCAAACAGGTTGTGAAACCTCTTCTGGACATCAGGGACCTGAGGCATTCAAGCAGAATCGACTTCGTGGGGGGGGGCAGGGGTTTGGAAGAACTGCAAAGACGGGTGGATAGCGGAGAAATGAAAATGGCCTTTGCCCTTTATCCCGTCAGTATGGAGCAGCTTATGGATATCGCTGATACAGGAAAAATCATGCCTCCAAAGACCACCTGGTTTGAGCCAAAACTGAGGAGCGGACTGATTTTGCATAGCTTGAAGGATTAATACATTAAATAAAATGAACCGCCATGGCAGATCTGCAAACGGAATACGTCGGTCTTTCCGTTAAAAATCCACTGATCATAAGCAGTTCCGGACTTACAGATCAACTTGATAAGATACTGGAGCTTGAAAAGCAAGGGGCTGGTGCCGTTGTACTGAAATCTCTTTTTGAGGAACAGATCAGACATGAAAGCGGGTTGCTTCTTGAAGGTGCAGATTATCCTGAAGCCCATGATTATGTAAGCCATTATGCCCGTTATAATAATGTGGAAAAATACCTGCAATTGATCGAATCTGCCCGTGAGAAAACCCAACTGCCTGTAATTGCCAGCATCAATTGCATGGCGGCAAGTGAATGGACTGATTTTGCCAAACGGATTGAAGATGCAGGCGCCCATGCACTGGAGCTGAATATTTACTATATTCCGCTGGACCGGGGAAAAGCATCCGCTGAATATGAACAGCGGTATTTTGATATTGCCGCTGAAATATGTAAACGGGTATCCATACCGGTAATCATGAAACTGGGTCAGAATTTTACCAATTTGGTGTATCTCGTGGACCAGTTGAGTTCATGGGATGTGAAAGCGGTTGTTCTTTTTAACCGCTTCTATTCGCCTGATATCCATATACGGGATTTCCGGATGACAGCAGGGAGCGTTCTGAGTTCTCCTTCAGAGATGCGGGAATCCCTGCGCTGGGTGTCCATTGTATCCAGCCAGGTTCCGGCAATCCAGATATCTGCATCCACCGGGATCCATGGCGGGGAAGCTGTAATAAAGCAATTGCTTGCCGGTGCACAGGTTGTACAGCTGTGTTCGGTATTGTACCGTAAAGGAGTCGGTTATCTGTGCAGGATCAGGGATGAAATTGAAGACTGGATGGATAAAAAACAATACAAATCAATTGATGAATTCCGGGGCAGGATGAACTATTCGAAAATAGAAGATCCTGCTGTTTTTGAAAGATCGCAATTCCTGAAGTATTATTCGGATCCGGAGTAATGGCAATGATCAGTGATATATCGTTCTGCTTTTGCCGATCCGTATTGTCTTGCCATTTTCCAGTCAAAACATGCTCCTTCCCTGTCGCCTGACCTGAATCTGGCCAGACCCTTATTGAACCACGTTTCATGATCCCGGGGATTGATGTCCAGGGCCATGGAAAAATCCTTGATGGCGAAATGAAGGGTGTTGGTTTCCATATAGGTTTTTGCCCTGGCAATGAAATATTCCGGTTCTCCCCGGTCTTTTTTCAGAATCTTATTAAAACATTCCAGGGCTTTGAAATATTTCTCATGATCATGATGGATGGTTCCCAGGTGAAACAAGGCTTCCTGATCATCCGGGAAAAGTTCGGTATAGTATTCCATGTCCCGGACGGCTTCAGGATACCGGCCCAGTTCGGAAAGTACGGCTGCTCTTTCGGTATACCATTCAAAGCGTGTGGGTTCAAATGAAAGCACCCTGTCATAATCCTCAACGGCTTCCTCATACCGGCCAAGAGCGGTGAGAGATCTGGCATGGTCAATAAGATATGCAGTCTGACGGCTGTTGATTCCTATGGCTTTGTCCAGCTCACGAACCGCATTTTTATAATTCTTCATGGTCAGGAAAATATGGCCCTTTTCCCCATAAAGCTGATGTTTCAGTGATTCTTTTTCCAGTGCCCCGTTGACAAGGCCGAGGGCTTCGATATGATGGCCGGTTTTGTTCTGATACCTGATTTCTGCCAGCAATTTTTCCATATCGGTATACCAGTTTTTCTTCCAGATATTGATCCAGCGTTTTTCAGATTCCAATTTGCTAAACGCGGGATCGAGTCTGACAACCGCTTCAGGTTCCCTGTATTTTGAATCAAGATGTTTTTCCAGGAATGAAAAGGCTTTTTGATGATCACCTGTTCTTGCGTAGCAACGTGCCAGGTCCAGACTGGCCTTTCCGTCCCTGAGCTCCTCCACACTGAGAAAATTCCGGATGGCCGGATCAAAATGCCCTGTCCGGTAATGGTTTCTGCCCCTTAGCAACAGATACCATGGGTTGGAAGGTTCTAAACGGAGGGCCTGGTCCAGAAGCTCTATGGCTTGTTTATGATGACCTTTCATTTGTTCTGCAATTGCACGGTGAACCTCCGGAATTTCCTGGCCGAAAGCCATAATTGATGTTAACAAACAGAATATGCAGACAATGTGTCTCATTTATTTTTCCGGTTGCGCGTTTTTGACTCCCTTTTCGGTATAGATGTGTACAAAACCCACCACATTCCTGACTTCGAGTCCGGTTAACCTGTTCTCATAAACATCACATACGTAATAATAAACTCCCGGCGGTACGACTTTGCCGGTATCCTTGTGTTTCCCGTCCCAGTTGATATCCGGGTCAGTTGTTTCAAATACCAGGTTTCCCCAGCGGTTGAATATCTTCATGTCCACTTTTTCCACCAGGCTGTAACGTGTGGGGCGGAAGAAATCATTGATCCCATCCCCGTTGGGAGTAAAAACGTTCGGAAGGTCAAAGTTGGTGCATTCGTCAACACAAACCAAAAGAGAAAAATCACTTTCATTGCGGAAAGAGTCAATGGCCGTGACTGCATAACAACCGGCCATGGTTCCTTCCGGAGCATGCAAATAAGTTGTGTCTTCTGCAGATCCCCTGAGGCTGTCAATCAGTGCGAGCGGATTTTCCAGTACGGGCGAATAATAAATGTTGTATCCAACCACATCATCCGCGCAAAAATGATTGGGATTGGTCCACACCAGACGGTTGAGCATGCTGTCGCACAGACTGGTGACCTCCAGTTCCGGAGGACAGGGCGCGACCGTATCCAGGGGAGTTGCGCAATTTGGATGGGACCAGTTGACCGATTCAAATACCCTTTCTCCGATCTGCCGCCAGCCATAGCTCTTTACCCGGTAACAATATTGTTTTCCGTTGACCAGTAATGAATCCGTATAGGAATCCATGTTTGCCGAAGCAACCGAATCATAGGTCAGGGTCACGGGATCCAATCTGTATACAGTATAACGTGTATTGATCCAGGGCACGTTTTTGACCATTTCCATTTTAATCCGGTTGTCCATCCCGGTCAGGGCAGGATAGGTTGTGGAAGCCACTTCCTGGTTCCCGATCAGAAACCGGTTTCCCGGCGCATCGTTATAGAGTTCTATTTGATAGGAATAGGGGAATCTTTCCGTATCCAGGGGAGTATCAAGATAAACCGTATCATTCAGGTCACTGGTGCTGAATGTATGTATGATTTGCAGATTGTTGCCCCACAAGTCATCCGAACGGTAAATCCGGTATTCAAAAGGCCCCAAGTCCGGTACAGTGTCAAGTTCCCGGGGTTTTGCCCAGGAGAGTTTTACTTCCCCTCTGGTCCCCGGATCTTCAACGCTCGCCTGCAGAACGGCAGGAGTTCCCGGGACCAGAATATCACATGCTTCCCCTGAAGGAAAGCTCTTTGCTCCGTTGGAGAATACAGCCACGATCCGGTAGCAGTATTTGTTTCCCTGAACAAGTCCGTTCCCCTGATTATTATCGGTATACGATGTGTCCGTACGCGAAGAGGTCGTGCCGATCAGTTCAAATCCGGCTCCTGATTTTATTCCTTCTGTACAGGAATCGGGAACAAAACCGGAAGGGCCGTTGTGTCTGTAAATTTCATATCCGGTCACCTGTTCACAAGGATTGGCCCCCCATTCCAGGCGGATGGTGTTGCTTGCCGGTGTGGTTACGGGCGTACCCGGGGGCGGACCTATAACCTTGATGTTGAAATTGTCAATGTCGACAAGACGCAATTCTTCATTGATGTCTTCCGATTTGACAATGATCGTGTAGGGTTGTGTTCTCACATGTGCACAGCTGGTTTGCCAGAAGAACTCTGAGGTGGATGTTCCGTACCCGCTTTCTATGGTATCGTACCGGGCGGGGTTTTCTTCAATGATGAAAGGTCCGCCTGAAGCAGACTGGATGATCCTGTCACCATCGGGGTCGCTGGCGCTGATATTGTACCGGATGAGTTCCCCCGCCTGAACGCAGAAATTCCGGAGATCACCGTTTACCGGAGGATCGTTGTCAACCCTGTGTACTTCTATCTGCATATCCCGCACGATGTTCCCGATCTTCACGCCTTTCCGCCATTCCTCCACGTCAATGGCAATATTGAATATGCCTGTGTCAACCGGACTGTCCCAGACGAGATCTCCGGTACGGGGATCAACGAACAGTGTATCGCTGGCCGCGGGAAGCGTATAATTTTCAATGGGTTTCCCGTCTTCTTCCGTACATACGGTCAGTTTGTAGGAAATGCTGTCCCCGTTGGAATCGAAAGCCGAAGGATTGTGGATGAATACATGATTCAGCGCTGCCTTGTCGATGGGTGGATTCAGGAGTACCGGTGTACTGTTTTTCCCGATATCCGGATTGATCATGAGGGTGGTCTTGATGGAAAAGATCACATTTACGGAGTTGGGTATGTTCTGAACCCCGTAATTTCTGTTAGGATCCTGGACGACGATTTCATAAACACCCGGGCCCGGATATGTATGTGTATCCCTGTATTTATTCCGGTAATAATAATTGGGCAGGGTGATCTTTTCATATCTCGGAGCCACAGACCTGGTGTTGTCTCCCCATTGTACATCAAGTTCACTGCGGTCCGCTGCACTAAGCGTATAAGTGAAAGTGGTGATGGTGATTTCGTAGGTGAATTCACCGATTTGTTTCAGGGTGATTTCTCCTGCACGGTTATGTGTCGCCATCAGTGGCCCGGGGGCCAAAAAAAGCAACAAACATATTGTAACAATACTTTTGATCACCTTGTAAATTTATTATCGGGCTGATGAATCCAACTCGATCTCAAAACATTCATGGCCATGGGTAAGACGGTAGCCCTCCTGTCCGTTTTCATGACTGACGATGACCAGATTGGTCTGATCCTGGAATAATTCCATCATAACCGCATTTTTTACCCGGATCTTATGAATGTTTCTGCTGATTGATCCTGAATAATACAACCAGATGGCTTCCCGGTTCATTTCAAGATGGTGGAATTCCAGCCTGGTTTTACTTTTTCCATTGATCCGCAAGGAAAATGCTTCTTCAATATAACGATGAATAACATCGATTTGTTCTCCCGGATGCTCCTGGCCGATGATGTTCATTTCCACTCCATATTTCTGCATGATCAGATTCTGGAAGTCATCGGAGAAAATCTTCAGGGAAACCGTTACCGAGTCGCTTTTCCGGTCAAGCTCAATATTTGCCACGGATACATGGACAGGGTGGCCGGCAAACACCAGTATCCAAACAAAAAGAAAAAACAGCTTCCCGCGAACGATGTTTAATGCTCTCATGGATCAAACGGATAACAAAATTACAATAATTTTTGTTTTATTTAATGATCCGGATAATGTCGCATAAAATACATTAACTTGCTTTTTTAAAACCGGCTCAATTGAATTGGATCAATGGACTGAACATATTGAAGATTATAAGGTTTTTCTCAGGCTCGAAAAATCTCTTTCCGAAAATACGGTGAGCGGGTATTCTGAAGACCTGAAAAAACTGATTAAGTTTATGGAGGATCATTATCCCGGGGTCTCCCTGGAGGAGGTTGGTCATGTTCAACTTCAGAAATTTATTCACTGGTTGAATGATGCCGGATTGAAAGCGGGTTCACAGGCAAGGATTATTTCGGGCATCAAGGGTTTTTTCAGGTTTTTGTTGCTGGACGAGAGAATTTCAGTCGATCCGGCCGCACTCCTGGAAGTGCCCAGAACAGGCAGGCATCTGCCTGAGGTATTGTCCAGGGAAGAGATCGACAGGGTCCTTTCGTCTGTCGATTTGAGTAAAAGAGAAGGCCACAGGAACAGGGCAATGCTGGAGGTCCTTTACGGGTGCGGACTCCGGGTGTCGGAACTGGTAAACCTGAAATTGTCGGGATTGAATCTCAAGGAAGGTTTTGTGCGCATTCAGGGCAAGGGGGGGAAAGAAAGGCTGGTACCGGTGGGGACCATGGCCCTCAGACAGCTACAATTACACCTTGAAGAACGCAAACGCTGGCCGGTCATTGAACGGGGCAGCGAGGACATACTTTTTTTGAATATACGCGGAAAGAAGCTTAGCCGGGGTATGATCTTCCATCTGGTCAGAGAATTGGCCGGAAAAGCCGGGATCAAAAAAAAGATCAGTCCGCATACCTTCCGGCATTCCTTTGCCACTCATCTGATCGACGGAGGGGCTGATCTGCGTGCCGTTCAGGAAATGCTCGGTCATGAATCCATTCTGACCACCGAAATTTACACTCATCTTGACCGGGAATATCTTCGCGACGCGATCATTCATTATCATCCCCGGTCGGGTAAAGGAAGAGAAATCCGTTCCTGATTCAAATTAATGCTAAATCAAGCCGAAATAAAATATTTTTAAATACATTTGTACTTCCTTAAAAATTCTGAACGAATCATTTGATATTTAGTCTAATTCAAAAAGAAAAAAACAATGTCAACAAAAAGGGTTTACACATTCGGCAACAGGGAAGCTGAAGGGAAAGCAGATATGAAGAATCTTCTGGGAGGCAAGGGTGCCAATCTTGCTGAAATGAGCCGCATTGGCGTATCTGTTCCACCAGGTTTTACCATTACAACGGATGTTTGCATTGAATATAATGAAAAAGGAAAGGATGAGATTCTTAAACTCATTAAGAAGGACGTGGAAAAAGGGATCAAAAATATCGAGAAGATCATGGGAACATCATTTGGTGATAAATCTGATCCGTGTCTTGTCTCGGTACGTTCAGGCGCCCGGGCTTCCATGCCGGGAATGATGGATACCATTCTGAACCTTGGATTGAATGACGAAGTGGTGGAAGGGATGGCAGGAAAAACGGAAAATGACCGTTTTGCCTGGGATTCATACCGCCGGTTCATACAGATGTACGGGGATGTGGTCATGGGTTTGAAACCCGTATCCAAGGAAGATACCGATCCGTTCGAAGAGATCATTGAGCAGATGAAAGAGGAGAAGCATGTTGAACTGGACACGGAACTCGATACCGATGATTTGAAAGAAATGAGCTCGCGTTTCAAAAAGGCCATAAAAGAAAATACCGGTGAAGAATTTCCAACGGATCCATGGGATCAGTTATGGGGTGCGATCATTGCTGTTTTTGACAGCTGGAACAATGAAAGGGCCAAATACTACAGGAAATTGAACAATATTCCCGAAGAATGGGGAACAGCGGTTAATGTTCAGGCTATGGTATTCGGCAACATGGGCGATACATCCGCAACCGGTGTGGCCTTTACCCGGGATGCAGCCACCGGTGAAGACCTTTTCAACGGTGAATACCTGATCAATGCGCAGGGGGAAGATGTAGTTGCAGGGACCAGAACTCCCCAGCAGATTACCAAAGAAGGATCCGTTCGCTGGGCAAAGCTTGCCGGTGTGGATGAAGACGAAAGAAAATCGAAGTACCCATCGTTGGAGGAAAGCATGCCCGAAATTTACAAAGAACTTTATGAGATACAGGATAAACTTGAGCATCGTTACAAGGATATGCAGGATCTGGAGTTTACCATCCAGGAAGGCAAACTGTGGCTTTTGCAGACGCGGAACGGTAAACGCACGGGAGCAGCAATGGTCAAGATATCCATGGATATGCTGGATGAAGGGATTATCGATGAGCAAAAAGCGTTGCTGATGAATGAACCCAATAAACTGGATGAGCTTTTGCATCCGGTTTTTGATATGCAGGCCCTGGAAAGGGCCGAGTCCGTTGCCAAGGGCCTCCCTGCTTCACCAGGAGCAGCAACCGGTCAGATCGTCTTCTTTGCTGATGATGCAGAAGAGTGGGCGGCAGACAAGAAAAATGTGATCCTGGTAAGAAATGAAACATCCCCGGAAGACCTCAGGGGAATGAATGTAGCCAAAGGCATATTGACAGCCCGGGGTGGGATGACATCTCATGCTGCCGTTGTTGCCAGGGGAATGGGGAAATGCTGTGTGTCGGGAGCAGGCGCCATCAAGATCAGGTACAAGGAAAGGAAACTGACCGTTGACGGACAAGAACTCAGGGAAGGTGACTGGATAAGTCTGGACGGCACCACGGGTAAGGTCTATAAAGGCAAGATCGCCACCATAGATCCCAAACTGAGCGGGGATTTTGCAAAACTCATGGAACTGGCCGATAAATATACCCGGATGTACGTCAGGACAAATGCCGATACCCCGAAAGATTCCAAAGTGGCGCGTAATTTTGGTGCCGGTGGAATCGGCCTTTGCCGTACCGAACATATGTTTTTTGAAGGTGAACGTATTGTTGCCATGCGTGAAATGATCCTTGCCGGGGATGAACAGGGAAGACGAAAAGCGCTGGAAAAACTGCTGCCCATGCAGCGGGAGGATTTCGAAGGGATCTTCGAGGCAATGCATGACCTTCCTGTTACCATCCGTTTGCTTGATCCCCCCCTGCATGAGTTTGTCCCCCATGAAGAGGAAAATCAGAAAGAGATGGCCGATGAACTGGGGATCAGTGTGGACGAAGTAAAGACAAAGGTTGAAGAACTCTCGGAGTTCAACCCCATGCTGGGCCATCGGGGATGCCGCCTTGGAAATACATACCCGGAAATATCCGAGATGCAGACCCGCGCCATCATTGAAGCTTCACTGAATCTCAAGAAAAAGGGAGTCAAAACAATTCCGGAAATCATGGTTCCCCTGACAAGCACCCGGGAAGAATTTCGCAAACAGGAAGAAATCATTCGCCAGACGGCGGAAAAAATTTTCGAAGAAAGGGACGACCGGATTGAATACCTGGTCGGAACCATGATTGAAGTGCCGAGAGCAGCGTTGGTGGCGGAACGAATAGCAGAAACGGCTGAATTCTTCTCTTTCGGGACCAATGACCTTACCCAGATGACCTTTGGATATTCAAGGGATGATGCGGGGAGATTTCTCCCGATATACATGCAAATGGGTATATTAAAGGACGATCCTTTCCAGAAACTGGACCAGGAAGGTGTGGGGCAGCTTGTTGAAATCGGGACCAAAAGGGGACGTAAGGCCAACAAAGACCTGAAAGTCGGAATATGCGGAGAGCATGGCGGCGAACCGGATTCAGTGGAGTTCTGCCATAAAGTGGGTATGAATTACGTGAGTTGTTCTCCGTACAGGGTGCCCATAGCAAGATTGGCAGCTGCCCGTGCAGCAATCAAGGAAAAAAGCTGAACGACCTTTTTTTAAAAAGTATTGATTAAAACGGCACTTCAAAACTTTCTTCGAAACTTTTGGTAGGTGCCTTATTTAATCAATTCAATATCAATATAATTAAGAAAGTCGCCTCAAATATGTTTTGGGACGGCTTTTTTATGCCGAAAAAAAAAACAATTTTATTATTTGAATTGTTTTTTTATCTTGCAACGAAATTATAAACCATAAAAAATACTTTGCTTATGGGAAAGAATCCTTATAAAATTGATTTGTCAGCTTACGGATTGACAGGTGTGAAAGAGATTTTTCACAATCTTAGCTATGACGAGTTGTTCGAACATGAAACAGATCCGTCACTGAAGGGCTTTGAGCGCGGTGTGGTAACAGAAACCGGTGCCGTTGCCGTGGATACCGGGATTTTCACCGGCCGTTCACCCAAGGACAAATACATTGTCAAAGAAGAAACAAGTGAGCACAACATCTGGTGGAAAAATGAGAGAAGGGTGGCTTCCGACAACAAACCCATCAGTGAGGATGTCTGGCGGGATCTGAAAAAAACCGCCATCAAACAACTATCCGGAAAGAAGTTGTATGTTCAGGATGGATATGCCGGGGCCAATGAAGATTCAAGGCTGAAGATCAGGATAATCACTGAAGTGGCATGGATGGCTCATTTTGTCAAAAATATGTTCATTCGCCCAAGTGAAGAAGAACTGAAGGATTTTGAACCTGATTTTGTCATGTTCAATGCTTCGAAGACCACAGATCCCGACTGGAAGGAACACGGATTGAGAAGTGAGGTGTTTGTGGCATTTAATCTGAAGGAAAGGATGGCTTGTGTAGGGGGCAGTTGGTACGGTGGCGAGATCAAAAAAGGTTTTTTCAGCATCATGAATTATTATCTGCCGCTGAAAAAAATTGCCACCATGCATTGTTCTGCCAATGTAGGCAAAAAAGGAGATACCGCCATATTTTTTGGTTTGTCCGGAACAGGCAAGACCACTCTGTCTGCCGATCCTAACCGGGCATTAATAGGAGATGACGAGCATGGCTGGGATGATAACGGGGTTTTTAATTTTGAAGGTGGCTGCTATGCAAAAACAATCAATCTGGACAAGGTTAAGGAGCCTGATATATACCATGCCATAAAGCGTGATGCATTGCTGGAAAACTTGGTGGTTGATGAAAACGGGAAGATTGATTTTACCGATGCTTCCAAAACCCAGAATACGAGAGTCTCGTATCCAATATATCATATCAAGAACATTGTAAAACCAGTTTCCAGGGGCGGGCATGCCCAAAACGTGATCTTTCTCACCGCCGATGCTTTCGGTGTTTTGCCGGCCATATCCAAACTGACCCCTGAACAGACCGAATATCATTTTATATCCGGGTATACAGCAAAAGTCGCAGGGACTGAACGGGGGATCAAGGAACCTGTGCCGTCATTTTCTGCCTGTTTCGGTGCCGCTTTTTTATTGCTTGACCCCATTGTTTATGCCGATGAATTGATCAGAAAGATGGAAGAACACGGTTCCTCTGCCTGGCTGGTGAATACCGGATGGTTTGGAGGAGCTGCGGGTCAGGGGGGGGACAGGATCGACCTGCCCGTTACCCGCAGGATCATCAATGTGATCCTGAACGGGGACCTTGACCGGGTGGAATATGAACAGTTGCCGGTATTTAATCTCTGGATACCGAAATCCGTGCCCGGTATAGACTCACATATACTGAATCCCGGGAATTTGTGGGAAGATCCTGAGGAATGGCACACTCAGGCAAAAAATCTGGCAAGGAAGTTTATCGACAATTTTGAACATTTTGCCGATTCGGAAGATACAAGGGCGTTGATTTCCGCCGGTCCCGTGCTGGAATAAACACATTGAATCCCGGATGGTTTATTTTACTTATGCAGCTGTTTTTCTGACAGCCTATTGTCTTGGATCCATTCCTTCCTCCGTTTGGCTGGGAAAATGGTTTTACGGGACGGATATCAGAAATCACGGTAGCAAAAACGCCGGAGCTGCCAATGCCACCAGGGTTCTGGGATGGAAAGCCGGTTTATCTGTTTTGCTGATTGATGTTCTGAAAGCATTTGCGGCCGTTCAGTTGTTCCGGTTGCTCCCGGATGCTGATTCCGGGAATTCCGGAACGGACCTGATCCGGATATTGCTGGGGCTTACCGCGGTTGGCGGACATATTTTCCCTGTTTTCGCAGGTTTTAGGGGTGGGAAAGGTGTGGCAACACTGCTTGGTGTGGCCCTGACACTGACCCCATGGGCTTGTTTGATCTGCCTGGGATTGTTTCTGGTGGTGGTCCTTTTGTTCCGTATTGTTTCCCTGGGGTCACTGCTTGCCGGGATTTTTTATCCTTTGGTGTTGATGATTTTTTCCCAGGGTTCAGGTCTGCCTTTAAAGATATTTTCATTGGGTGTTACGATACTTTTGGTGATCACCCACGGGAAAAACATTCAACGCCTGTTTCACGGGGAGGAGTCCAGGATACAATTCAGGTAATGCCCGGCGCTGGTGGCCGGTCTTTTGTATTGAATAAATGAACATCCCGCAGGGGAAAAGGAATTTTTACCTGGCTTTTCCTGAATTTTTTATCAATGGCAAATCGCAACTCGCTTTTAATTTTTTCTGCAAGCCGATTTCCTTGACCCGGCCTATGTTACTTCCCAGCTCAAAAATATTTCCCACTTTGATGTGCCCTTCGAAAAGAAGGAACAATCCTGATATGAAATCCTTGAATACCTGCTGCAATCCGAGCCCCAGACCAACCAGCAGGGCTGCCGGACCTGCCAGCAGTATGGTAATCTTTATGCCGGCCGTTTCCATGGATACTGTAATGGCGATGACCCATAAAATATAGGCCCCCAACTGATACAGTGCATGGCTTTTGACGATGTCAAGATACTTTTTCCTAACCTGTCTTTTCAATATCCTCCTGTAAAGCCAAAGGATGAAACGCTTACCTGCAAGGATTAGAAGGATGATCAGCAAATGATAGAGGGACAGATCGATATTCTCCGTTGAGATCAGTTTGGTTTCAATGATTTCTTTGAATGATATGGCCGTGGGGGGTTAACCGAAATTTTCTTCCAGGATGTTTAATAGATCTTTGGGGTCAACATCGGTCCTGATTTTTCCGTTCCTTGCAATGGAAATGCCGCCGGTCTCTTCAGATACGACGATCACCAACGCATCTGTGTGTTCCGTGATTCCTATAGCCGCCCTGTGACGCATACCGAAATGGGGAGGGAGATTGATGTTTTCTGATACAGGAAGCACACAGCGGGCTGCCAGAACTTTTTCGTTTTCAATGATGATGGCACCGTCATGGAGTGGACTTTCCTTATTGAAAATGCTTTCAATCAATCTGCTGGAAGTCTGCGCATTCATGATATCCCCCGTTTCTGCATAAACGAGCAATCTGGATTTCCTGGTTATCACAATTAGTGCCCCGGTTTTGCCGTTGGCCAGATTGATGGTGGCTTTCAGAATGGATTTGATCCGCACGTTGGTACCTGCTTTGAATCCGCCGGGAAATATCTTTTCAATGGTAAACCTGTTGCGGCTGTAATACTGATTGCCCAAAAAGATCAGGAATCTTCTTATTTCCTGTTGAAATACAACGATCAATGCAATGACACCCACGCCGATCACCTGGCCCAGGATGGAACCCAGAAGCTGCATGTTCAGCGCCTTAACGACAAGCCATAAAAGGTAAACCGAGAAAATGCCCACAAAAATATTCATGGCTATGGTACCTCTGATGAGTTTGTATACCTGGTACATCAGAAAGGCGACTGCCAGAATATCTATGATGTCGAGTACCCTTATAGACAGGAAAGCAAAGGTCATGAATACGGATTGCTCTTGTGGTAAACCTTTAAAAGGATTTCAGCCAAAAATGCTGCCACAAATTTATAAAAAATAATCAGCATTGGGATTCCTCCATTTTTTCCAGGAGTTTTACGGCTTGCACGCCCTCCCTCACGTCATGTACACGCAGGATATTTACTCCTTTGTAAAGGGCCAGTGTGTTCAGTACGGTGGTGCCATTCAATGCCCCCGGGGGATCTGTTCCCAGAAACTTATAGATCATGGATTTTCTTGAGAGTCCGGCCAGCAATGGCAAACCGAATATTCTGAAATCTTCCAGCCGGTTCAGTACCTGGTAATTCTGGTCCATGGTCTTGGCAAATCCGAAACCCGGATCAAGAATAATATCCCTGACCCCCATCTGAAAAAGCCTGTTGGTTTTCTCTGAAAAGTAATAAAAAATCTCCTTCAACAGATCGTCGTAATGGGTCAATGTCTGCATATCTGACGGATTGCCGCGCATATGCATTATAATGTACGGGACCTGCAATCCGGCCACGGTCTCAAACATTTTTGGGTCAAAAACGCCGGCTGAAATGTCATTGATCATGTCCACCCGGTAATCACTGACCGCCAATCTGGCGATGGCAGCACGGCGGGTATCCACCGAGATCATGATATCAGGATGTACCTTGCGTATGGCATCGAGTGCCGGGATCAGCCTGTTGAGCTCCTCTTTTTCGGATATTTCTTCTGCGCCCGGGCGTGTGGAGCATGCACCCAAATCCAGGAACCTGGCTCCTTCACGGATCATTTTTCCGGCTTTGGCCAATAAATCGCCCTCAGAGGCAATCCTGGACCCGGAATAAAAAGAATCCGGACTGATGTTCAATATTCCCATGACCGCAGGTGTGGACAAATCAACCAGTTTCCCGCGGATATTGATCGAATATTTCCTCGAAAAAAGTGTATCTTTGTTCATTTTGGAGTTGAGAACGATGCAATAAAAATAGCAAAACCATTCCAATAAACGGACATACAAACCCATGAGTTTTATTGTTATAGAAGGACTTGACGGGTCAGGAAAATCAACCCAGATCCGGCTTTTCCGGGATTTCCTGGAAAACTGCGGAATTTCCTGCAAGTATGTGCATTTCCCACGTACCGGTTCTCCAATATATGGTGATTTGATCGCCCGTTTTTTAAGGGGGGATTTCGGAAATAAAGAGTCGGTTCATCCATGTCTGGTTGCCTTGTTGTATGCAGGCGACAGGCACAATGCCGCAGAATCCATACGCAGATGGCTGAATGCCGGTCATTGGGTGTTGCTCGACCGTTACGTGATTTCAAATATCGCTTTTCAATGTGCCAAGCTGGATGACCCGGATGAAAGGCAAAATCTGAAGGACTGGATATACCGGCTTGAATACGGATACAATAAAATCCCGGTTCCTGATTTGAATATCTTTCTTGATGTCCCTTTTTATTTTACCAGGGAAAAGCTTTCCGGCCGCAGAGCCGGTGATGACAGGAGGTATTTGAATGGAGGAGAGGATATCCATGAGGCAGATCTTGAATTCCAGAAGCGGGTCAGGGAGGTATACCTGGAAGTATCCAGGGAAGATGAAAGTATGTATGTTGTTGATTGTGGGAATTCAGACAATACTATATTGCCCCCGGAAAAGATTTTCGAAAGAATCAGGAAGGTTATCACATTATGAACAATACCAAATCCCACGTATTGAAGGCACTCATGAACAGCAGCAGGATATTGGTGGGTGCCGTTTTCGTTTTTTCAAGTTTTGTAAAAGGCATTGATCCGCTTGGCTCAATGTATAAATTCAATGATTACTTCATTGCATTCAAAATTGGATTTCTTGAACCCGTTTCGCTGATCCTGGCTTTTTTGCTGGCTGTGGTTGAATTTTCAATCGGAATTGCCCTTATTCTGGGATTCAGGATGAAGATCGTCTCCCGGGTGCTGATGGTGTTTATGTCGTTTTTTACCATTCTGACCCTCGTTCTTGCGCTGACCAATCCGGTGAGTGATTGCGGATGTTTTGGGGATGCGGTGGTCATGACCAACTGGCAGACATTCTGGAAAAATGTGGTTCTTATGTTTTTTACCCTGGTGATCTTTTATTGCCGGAATTGGTATGGAGATTTGTTCCCCCCCCCCAGGGAATGGACTGTTTTGTCAGTGTTTGCACTGATTTTTTTTATAACCGGATTTTGGTGCTACAGAACGCTGCCAGTCATTGATTTCAGGCCTTATCGTATCGGGACCAATATACCGGATAAAATGGTTGTGCCTGAAGGTTCGACGGAAGATGTATACAAAACCTATCTCTACTATGAGAAAAATGGTGAAGTACAGGAATTTACCGAAGAGAATTTTCCCTGGCAGGACACCACCTGGAAATTTGTTGACAGCAAACATGTTTTGGTCAGCAAAGGATATGAACCACCCATTCATGATTTTACCATTGTTGACAGGCAAGGCAACGATATCACAGATTTGGTTCTTTCCGACCGGGACTATTCCATGTTGCTGATCAGTCAGGATATCACCGGGGCCGGCATGGAAGCCCTGAGGAAGGCCAATAAGCTGGCTGTTCATTGCCAGTCCATGGGGTGCTCATTCTATTGTCTCACCGCATCACCTGAAACCCATATAAAGCGTGTTGAGCAGGAAATTATGCCCGTGTTTGATTTTTACACCACCGATGAGATCACACTGAAAACCATCATTCGTTCAAATCCCGGGTTGATGCTGATCAGGGAGGGGACCATTCTGGCAAAGTGGCCATCGGTCAATTTGCCTTCCCCCGGGGAACTGGAAAAAGGTTATTTGTCTGCGTCCCTGACAAGGGTTCATGGTCAAAGGAAAGCATTTGTTGTCGCTTTTTTTGTTGCGGTTTTGTTTTTGCTTATTCGTCTCACTTTTTATATTCTCCGGCCCAAATCCAATGATTAAAGCCTGTGGTTGATTACCTGGTCAGAAAATTGCTCTACAGCTTGTTGGTTATCTGGGGGGTTGTGACCGTTGTTTTCCTTTTGTTCGATATTCTGCCGGGTGATCCTGCCCGGATGATCGCAGGGCAGCGTACAGATAAAAACACCTTGAAAGCCATCAGAACGGAGATGGGCCTGGACAAGCCTGTTCATATCCGGTACATGAAATATCTGAATGATCTTTCGCCGGTTTCTTTCCATTCCACGGCCGGAGAGGATTTTTTTTACCTCGACCATGAAAAGTACAATTCCTTTCCTTTGATTGGTTTGGGAGAAAAACGGATGCTGGTGCTTAAATGGCCATATTTGGGAAGGTCTTATCAAAGCCGTAAAAGCGTGGGGTCTATTTTGGCTGAGGCCATTCCGAATTCAGCCATCCTGGCCATGGTTTCCATTCTCTTTGCCTTTTTGCTGGGAACCTTTACGGGCATCATCGCAGCCATTGTTAAGGATAGTTTCTTCGACAAATGTTCTTTGGTGTTCTCTGCCCTGGGTATGTCTTTGCCATCCTTCTTTGCTGCCATACTGATCGGTTGGCTTTTTGCATATGTTCTGTCGGATATTACCGGGTTGAACCTGACCGGGAATTTATATGAAATGGATGATTTCGGGGAAGGGCGCAGACTTGTTCTGAAGAATATTATCCTTCCCGCACTCACGCTGGGGATCCGGCCGTTGGCAGTGGTGGTGCAACTTTCCAGAAATTCCATGCTTGACGTTCTTTCCCGGGATTACATACGAACGGCAAGGGTCAAAGGGCTAGCTTTTTCCCGGATCATTTTCAGGCATGCCCTGAAAAATTCATTGAATCCATTGATAACGGCTGTCAGTGGGTGGTTTGCCTCCCTGATGGCCGGTGTGATTTTTGTTGAGTATATATTCGGATGGAAGGGTTTGGGATATGTGATCGTAAATGCACTGAACTTTTATGATTTTCCTGTGGTGATCGGAGCCGTGATCACCATTTCGTTTTTCTTTGTATTGATCAATCTGCTGGTGGACTCCTTATACGGAATCCTGGACCCGAGGGTGCGCCATTGAATTCTCAGGGTCAGTGAACGTTTTTTGGTTTTGGTCTCATTTGCGGTACATATTTTCGTATTTTTGGAATGAATGACATGTTTTCAAAACAAATAAATGCATTATGAGAAAGAAAATCGTTGCCGGAAACTGGAAAATGAATTTGACGGTTCAGGAAGGTGTTGAACTGGCAAAAGCCATCGAAGAACAAAACGCGAAAAATCACGGGGATGTCCTGGTCATTGTGGCTCCTCCGTTTTCACACCTTACTGAGATCAAACAGGTGCTCCGTACGGTACAACTGGCTGCTCAGAATTGTGCTTTTAAGGATTCGGGAGCATATACCGGTGAAGTATCTGCCGGGATGATCAAGTCAGCCGGAGCCGGATATGTAATCATCGGACATTCGGAAAGAAGGACTTATTTCAATGAGGATGATGAAACTCTGAATACAAAGGTTAAGCTGGTGCTGAAGCATGGATTGAATCCGATTTTTTGCTGCGGTGAAATATTGGAGGAAAGAAAGCAAAACAACCATTTTGACGTGGTCAGGGATCAATTGTCCCATGGTCTTTTCAACATTGATCCTGTGGAATTCAAAAAGATTATCATTGCTTATGAACCTGTATGGGCCATTGGTACAGGCGAAACTGCAACCCCGGATCAGGCCCAGGAGATGCATGCACATATCCGAAAACTGATAGCCGGACAATACGGAGAAGATATCGCCGGAGATACCACCATACAATATGGTGGCAGCTGCAAACCATCCAATGCCAAAGAACTTTTCGCGAATCCTGATGTAGATGGCGGGTTGATCGGGGGAGCTTCCCTGAAAGCAGACGATTTTATGGGCATCATCCGCTCTTTTTGAAGGAATTGACTCATCTGCCGGAATATGGAGCGTATTGTAATTATCCGGTTTTTTCTGATACCTGTTCTGTTTTGCCTCGGATTTACCGGAATGCGGGGGCAGGTTGTTCAAGAATTTTCAAATGACTCTTCAAATTTTACCGCGGATCTCAGGGAATTTATGTCAAATGCCCTCAATGAACACCAGAATTTTATCCTTGAGAAGTTTATCGCTGAATGGGATTCCGGACATATCGATGAAGTCCGCAAACAGCAGATACTCCGGATTTCGAACAAGCTCCTGAAACGCCGTGCCAAACCTGAGCCGCATTTTGTTATATGGATTGATGTTGTTATGGCTTTTAACAGGGATTATTCCGGGGGGAACTGTTTCATGGAATGGATGAAGGAGCTGGATCGATCCCTGAATTCCGGTAATTCGCTCAAACCGGTGACGAATCTGTTGACCAATACCCGGGACATTCTCAGGAACAATGTGCTTCATCGCAGTCCGACCACAATATGGAAATCTGACCAGCCCTTCGACCGTTTTGAATTCAAGGATTCACTGAGAATATATTTTGACCGGGTCCTTCTGACATGTATTTCTGTCCGGGACAGTATGCATATCAGGAATGCCGGCGGTTATTATGTCCCTTCTTCCGGATTGTGGCACGGGAACAGTGGATTGGTAACATGGGAGCGTTCCGGTTATGACAGAACACAGGTATATGCCACATTGTCGGAGTACAGGATCAATATGATTTCTTCAGGTTACCAGGCAGATTCTGTCATTTTTGTTAACCGCATTTATTTTGATTTTGACATGACCGGAAGTATGGAAGACCGGGTTGTTCCCGGACTTTCAGGGACGGATGTTAATTTCCCCGTATTTACCTCCTATCAGAAGAATTATGAAGTTGATAACCTCTATCCTCATGTTTATTATCGTGGAGGTCTTGCCATGCGCGGGACACGACTTGCCGGTTTCGGTACACGCCAAAATTGTGCCGAACTTCTTTTTTACATGAAGGATTCTTTGCGTTTGAAGGCCGGTGCCAGGTTTTTCAGCTTTGAGCCGGAAAAGGCCGTCGGAAGGAATACATCGGTTATGATCCCCCTCGAATCTGATTCCATTTATCATCCGGACCTGGCATTATCTTACTTCCCTGGGCAAAATGAGGTTTCTCTGACAAGGACCGGCGATTATTCATCCCAGGCTCCTTTTTACAATACATATCACAGGGTTGAAATGAATTTTGAAAGGATTTCCTGGAAACTGGATGAGAATATCATTCTTTTCACTTCGGCGATTGGTTCTGCCATAGGATTTGCCAACTTTGAATCTTATAATCTTTTTGATGCGCAGAAGTATGCAAGGCTGCAGGGCATTGATTCGGTAAATCCACTGGTAACGCTCCGGAAATTTTCTGAGAAAGTGTTTGATGTAAGCTTTAAAGGCAAGGAATATGCACGGTATATACGGACTTCCCATCATCAGGTACAGCAAATGCTGAAAAGATTGGCGCGGGAGGGTTTTATTCTGTATGATCTGGAAACAGACATGGCCACCGTGAGACAGAAAATGTACGATTATATTTATGCCAGTGTGGGGTATATTGATTATGATGTGATCAATCTGGCATCGGAGGTTGGTTCATCCCGGGAAAATGCCAGACTAGACCTCAGCAATCTGGATATAACCATTTTCGGTGTTTCTGATATCCGGTTGAGCAATGCCCAGTATGTAGTGATCTATCCGGAAGAGGAAACGCTGGTGTTGAAAAGGAACAGAAATTTCCAGTTCAACGGAATGATCGATGCCGGTTTGTTTACTTTTTATGGCAACAATTTCTTTTTTGATTACGAGGGTTTTCGATTGAATCTGCAGGATATTGATTCTCTGAGCATTAAGGCAAAGTCTGAGGAACTGGACAGCTATGGGCGTGCCCTTCTGGTAAATGTCCGGAATATCATTCAGGACATGACCGGAGAATTATTGATCGATGATCCGGAAAACAAATCGGGTCTCAAAGATCTTCCAAGGTATCCGGAATTTATCAGCAAGGAGAATTCATTTGTTTATTATGATGATCCCGGGATTCAAAATGGAGTTTACAAAAAAGACAAATTCTATTTTGAAATCTATCCCTTCTCATTTGACAGTCTGGATAACTTCTCAAAAAGAGGACTTCAGTTGAAAGGAGAGTTCGTTTCCGCGGGAATAATACCCGACATGGAACAAACCCTGGTGCTTCAGGAGGATAATTCACTGGGCTTTAAATATATGGTGCCTCCTGAAGGTGTTCCCGTATATTCAGAAAGGGGCAGGTTTTATGATTATATTGAAATGAGTAACCGCGGATTGAAGGGCAGGGGTAAGCTGGAATACCTTGCTTCGAACAGTGAAACGGAAGATTGCACTTTCCATCCCGATTCCCTCTTTGCAGAAACCAGAAGTTTCCGGATAAAAAAAACGGAAACCGGAAGGCAGTTTCCATTTGTTGCTTCCAGCAACAACAGTATTATATGGTATCCTTATGAAGACCAGCTGTTAACAAGTCAGGGGGAAAAACCGTTCACCGTTTTTAATGACAGTTCATTTCTTGAAGGAGAGCTTGTGCTGTCTTCTGCCGGTCTGACAGGTTCCGGTACATTGGATCTGATCAATTCGGTTTTCGAATCCGACCTCTTTTCCTTCCGGGCCGATCAATTTGATTCGGATACGGCGGACTTCAAACTGAAATCCCTGTATACCGACGGTTATGCTTTGATCACAGACAATATCAATGCTCATGTGGACTTTGATTCCGGTTCCGGATCATTCAACACCAACCAGGATTTTACGCTTGTTGAATTTCCTGAAAACAAATACATAAGTCATATCCGTTTTTTCCGGTGGAATATGGAGAAAAAGGAACTTTCAATGGGTATTGAAACTGAGGAAGAACCGGATATTTCGCCTTCCGGGGAAGATGCTCCCTATGCGGGAGCTGAATTTATCTCCATTGACCCTGCGCAGGACTCATTGCGATTTGTTTCTCCCCTGGCCATATACAATTACCGCGACAATGTAATCGATGCATCCGGTGTCAGGCATATCCGGGTGGCTGATGCATTTGTTTATCCGAAGGACGGAAAAGTATTTGTGGACAAGAATGCAGTGATGGGCGAGATGACCGGTTCACAGATTACCGCTGATACACTTAACCGAACGCTGAACTTCTGCAATGCCACTGTAAACATCCGGGGCAGGAATGCATATCAGGGGTCGGGGGACCATGATTACATTGATGAGACAGGAGCAAAGCAAACCATTCATTTTGATCTGATCAAACCCGATGATGATCTGTCAACATATGCCGAAGGAATCATTCCTGAAACCAAGGAGTTTACGCTCAGTCCCTTTTATGATTACCAGGGAAAGGTTTTTGCCTTTGCCGGTCAGCAATTTTTCACCTTCCATGGTGCGGTCAGATTGAAACACCAATGTGAATCTTTAAATCACCGGTGGTTCTATTTTGAATCCATGATCGATCCCGAAGAGATATTTATTCCGGTTTCCGGTGAACCCAGGGATATTAATATGGAATACATCAGGGCAGGTTTGTATATTACAGCAGATTCCTCACATATTTACCCTGCTTTCTTTTCAAGGAAAAGACTCGCCAGTGACCGGGCGATCATCAATGCCGGCGGATTCCTCTACTATGATAAGGAAACCGGAGAATACAAAATCTCATCCAGGGAAAAGATCATGGATGAAAACCAAACCGGTAATCTGCTGGTTCTGGAAAGAAAACCATGTGTTATCACAGGGGAAGGCAACATATCTCTGGGACTCCGGCTTGGTCAGGTCAGGATGCGGACCGTGGGCAATATCCGTTATGATATTCCCGAAGATCATTCGGAACTGGAAACCATGATTGCCCTTGACTTTTTTATATCGGAGGAAGCACTTGACCTGATGGCCGGGGAACTTGACAGTTTGCCGGGACTGGAAGGTTTTGACCTTTCGGATCAGGCGTATCAGAAAGGAATGGCTGAACTGGTGGGGAAGGAAAATGCAGAAAAACTGAATGCCGAATTAAGTCTGTACGGTACTTATTCGGCCACTCCCCCGGAATTGGTACATACCCTTTTTCTGAACAAAGTAAAACTGCGGTGGAATACAGAAACCAGTTCATACAGGAATTACGGGAAAATAGGTGTGGGAAGCATCGGTACTGTCCAGATAAACAAAATGGCAGACGGATATGTGGAGCTTACCAAAAAAAGGGCGGGAGATCAGCTGGATATCTATCTGAAACCCGACGGACGCCACTGGTATTATTTTGGATACACGCGGGGGGTTATGCAGACTTCCTCATCCAACAGGATGTACAATGGCATCATAGCCGGGATCAAGACGAGAAAAAGGAAACTAAAAACCAGCCGCCGGGAAGTGCCTTACGTTTATGTTGTGGCCACCCAGCGAAAAAGGCAGTTGTTTCTCAGAAGATTTACAGAAGAAATGGAAACGGAAACGGAACCGGAACCCTAATCGAATATGATGCAAAAGGATGCCCGGATCTTTTATTGTCCGGCGGTTGACGGGAATGTGGCTGTTCTTTCCGGGGAAGAATCATGGCATTGCCTGAAAGTACTCAGAAAGCAGAAAGGGGATCCGGTCCGGTTCGTAGACGGGCAGGGCGGGCATTATGCCGCAGTGATCAAAAAAACCGACATCAGGGGATGTTTGCTTGAAGTGAATGCAAGAACATTTGAAAAGACCCCGGACGGACCTGCACTGAATATTGCCATCGCCCCTCCCAAACGTGCAGATCGTTTTGAATGGTTCCTCGAAAAGGCCGTTGAGATAGGTGTTCATTCGATTCATCCCGTTATTTGTGAGCGTTCTGAGCGCAGAATCATAAAAAAAGACCGGTCTGAAAAAGTTATGATATCGGCCATGAAACAATCGGGCCGTGCATGGCTGCCGGTTATCGAAAAAAACAGCACATTCGCTGAATTTGTGAAAAACCGGTCTGTTGGGCAGAAAATGCTGGCACATGCTTCCGGTGAAGACATAAGGAAATGCGGACTGGATAAATTTGCAGGTGAGCTGACCTGTATGATCGGGCCCGAAGGAGATTTTTCAGATGGAGAGATCGCAACGGCCAGGGAAAACCAATTCCGGATAATCAATCTCGGCCCATACCGTTACCGGACCGAAACCGCCGGGATCATGGTGTGCTGTTATATGAACATGCTGAACCGGCAGTCAAAATAAAAACCTGGAAACGGAGCTTACGCTCCCTGAAGCCGGACAATATCCAGAAGGTTTTTTACAATGACCGGATCCACTTCCTGTTCATGCTCATCCAGATATGTTCTGATCTCCTGGTAATCATTGTTGTCCGGTGCGAATAGATCGTCAAGCAGGAAGAAGTCTTCTCCGGGTGATTCCAGGTTGTTGATCATATAGAGCAGGGTAGAATTCTTGTCCATAGGCCGGATAAAGTTTGATAAATACATATTTCAAACGGTTCCCTGCGGCAAATATTATTGCCGGCAGGGATAAATGTATGGTCAAACCGGACAAGTGCTCTGTCAGGATGATTTTATGACCGGGTCAGATTCAGTTCTTTTTTCCTGATCAATTTTCGGAGATTGATCAGTGCGTAGCGCATTCTTCCCAGGGCTGTGTTTATGCTGACATCTGTTTGTTCGGCGATTTCCTTGAAGCTCAATCCGCCGTAATGACGAAGAAGTATTACCTGTTTCTGGTCTTCGGGAAGTTCATCGATCAATGAACGAACATCGCGGTTGATTTGGTCATCGACCAGATAATCTTCTATGTTGGAATCCGAAAATTTTTTGGAATTAAAAATATCTGCTTCATAATCATCATTTGAAAGGGTATTGATCTGCTTTTCCTTCCGGTAATGATCAATGACCAGGTTATGGGCTATTCTGATCACCCAGGAAACGAAACGGCCGGTATCCTTGTATTTGCCAGCCAAAAGTGAATTGATAACCTTGATGAAGGTGTCCTGAAAGATATCTTCGGCAAGGTGTTGGTTTTTAACGAGTAGTATAATATATGTATAAACCTTGTTTTTATACCGGTTGATAAGCTTTTGAATGCTCGATTTATCATTTTCTTCAACGAATTTCCTGACCAGTTCCTGGTCTGTTAATTCACGTGTTTTCAAAACCACCTCCGTTTTTAATGATTCAGGTGTAAAATTTTCTATAGGCAGTCCTCCTCTTGTTTTGGTTTTTATATTGGCTGTGAAATTTTTACCAAGTAATACAAATTATATCATAATCCAAAAAACATTACTTTTGAAAATTGGTTAAAAAAAGTTAAAGACTGCACAAAAACAAAACAAAATTTATGCCAAGTTATGCAAAAAATATTAATAATCATATATTTATAAAAGGTGCCAGGGTACACAATCTCAAAAACATCGATGTAGCCATCCCCCGGAACCGTTTTGTAGTGATCACCGGTCTTTCAGGTTCGGGGAAATCTTCACTTGCATTTGATACATTATACGCGGAAGGACAAAGAAGGTATGTGGAAAGCCTTTCTTCCTATGCCAGGCAATTTCTGGGCAGGATGAACAAACCCGATGTCGAATATATCAGGGGGATCCCTCCTGCCATTGCCATTGAACAGAAAGTAAATACAAGAAGTCCGAGGTCCACCGTAGGCACTTCCACGGAGATATACGATTATCTGAAGCTGCTGTATGCCCGGATCGGAAAAACGTATTCTCCGAAATCGGGCCGTCTGGTCAAAAGACATACGATTTCCGATGTTGTGAATTATACCTTGTCCCTGAAAAAGGGAACCCGGGTTATCATCCTTGCTCCTTTCCATTTTGATAAAAAACGGCCTTTTTCAGAGCAGTTGGAACTCTTGTCAAAGCAAGGCATCACCCGGCTGGAAAATACGGAGGGAGCCATTTTTCATGTCGATGACCTGCTTGCCGGAAAGGAAGCCATAAAAATTAAGGATTGCTGCAACATCATCGTGGACAGGATCAAGACGGAAAATGATGAAGATATGAAAGCCCGTTGTGCCGATTCTGTGCAGACAGCTTTTGGATTGGGCAGGGGAAAATGCATCGTTCAATCCTTTAACAACGGAAAAACCGATCAGGAAATATTTTCCGGAAGTTTTGAGGCAGATGGGATGATGTTTGAAGAGCCCACGGTCCATATGTTCAGCTTCAACAATCCTTTGGGTGCATGTCCCAGGTGTGAAGGATATGGCAAGATCATCGGCATTGATGAGGATATTGTGGTCCCCAACAAGCAATTGTCGGTATTCGGGGATGCCATTGTTTGCTGGAAGGGAGAGAAAATGCGCAAATGGAAAGACCGGTTGCTTTACAATGCGGACAAATTCGGGTTTCCCGTACACAAGCCATACTGCCGGTTAACCCCCGCCCAGAAAGAGTTGCTGTGGAAAGGAAATCGTTATTTCAGGGGATTGAATGCCTTCTTCAGGTATCTGGAAAAAAAGAAATACAAAATCCAGTACAGGGTTATGCTGAGCAGGTACAGAGGTAAAACCGTTTGCCCGGAATGTAAAGGAACACGCCTGAAAAAGGAGGTCTCTTATGTTACAATCAAAAACAAAAGCATAACAGATCTCGTATTGATGCCCATTGATGAATTGTATGCTTTTTTTATTCATTTAAAGCCGAATAAACATGATCGTGATGTTGCAGGTCGTATTTTCGATGAAATCACTTTCCGCCTGAAGTATTTGCTTGGCGTGGGACTGGACTATCTTACCCTGAACCGGCTTTCCTCCACATTATCCGGGGGTGAGGCTCAACGGATCAATCTGGCTACATCACTGGGAAGCAGTCTGGTGGGCTCTTTATATATTCTGGATGAACCCAGTATCGGGCTCCATCCCAGGGATAATCACTTATTGATAAATGTTTTGAAGGGTTTGAAGACCCTGGGGAATACAGTGCTGGTAGTAGAACACGACGAGGAGATCATCCGTTCCGCAGATCAGATTATAGACATCGGCCCCGCTGCAGGAAGGCATGGAGGAGAGGTGGTATTCCAGGGAAGTCCGGACGAACTGAACGGGCATATGGAAGGCCTGACTGCAAAATATCTTTCCGGAAGAGAGAGGATCCCGGTACCTGAAGGGCGCCGTAAATGGAACCGGTTTATCCGGGTACAGGGAGCCAGGGAACACAACCTGAAATCAATCGACGTTACATTCCCCCTGGATATCATGACCGTGGTTACCGGTGTCAGTGGTTCCGGAAAATCATCCCTGGTCAGTGATGTGCTTTATCCGGCTCTGAACAAGATTTATCATGGGGCCGGAGGACATACCGGCGCCCATGATTTGATCGAAGGGGATCTGGATGCATTATCAGGAGTGGAACTGGTTGACCAGAACCCCATTGGTAGATCCTCCCGCTCCAATCCAGCAACCTATCTCAAGGTCTATGACGAAATCAGAAGACTTTTTGCAGCTCAGCCGGCGGCAAAAGCACAGAAAATGAAAGCATCTCATTTTTCTTTCAATATCCCGGGAGGCCGTTGCGAGGAATGTCAGGGAGAAGGAACCATCAAAGTTGAAATGCAATTTATGGCTGATGTGAACCTGATTTGTGAACGATGCGGAGGGAAACGATTCAAGGATGAAATCCTGGATATCAGATACAGGAAAAAAAATGTGTATCAGATATTGGGAATGACAGTCAATGAGGCCATTGAATTTTTCGGATCAATCCGCAAAAATGTGGAAAACAAAATTGCTGAAAAATTACAGCCCCTGGCTGATGTCGGATTGGGGTATGTTAAACTGGGCCAGTCCTCAAGCACGCTTAGCGGGGGGGAGAGTCAGCGGGTAAAACTGGCGTCCTTTTTGGCCAGGGATACTGCGCAACCGGTTCTGTTTCTGTTTGATGAGCCCACAACCGGACTCCATTTCCATGACATCCGGAAACTTCTGAAATCATTCAATGCGCTGATCAGGCGTGGAAATACGGTGGTGGTGATTGAACATAACCTGGAGGTGATCAAATCGGCTGACTGGCTGATCGATCTGGGGCCGGAAGGAGGTAAGGGAGGTGGAAATATAGTGTATGAAGGTGCTCCCGAAGACATTGTGAAAAATAGCCGGTCACATACCGGAAAGTATCTTGCTGCCAGGCTGTAGTTTATTTTTCCATGAAGCCGAACATGATGGCGACACACCCGCTGATGATGTCCTCAGGCAGTCCTTCGCCGGGCGGGACCTTCACAAAGATCTTCAATTGCTGGCTGGACTCGAGCCTGAAATCCCAGATCCTTGAGTACTGGTTATCCCGGTTGTTGTAAAGCACATTTCTGTCAGAATCAATCACCCGGAATTCAATTTCAGGTAAGGCATCGGATCCGCAAACCGCAATCCTGTAATCCGTATCGGAGTAAAATGTTTTGTATAATTCTGCTTCTTCTCCTATGGTCAGTACGGCGGCATGATAGTTCCCGTCATGGATATAGGGTGACAGTTCAACCTTGCATATCTTTTTGGCGAAACCTTTGCATTGTGCGTTTAATGTAATTGGAAGAAAGGTAAGTACAGCGAAAATCAGAGAAAAATGAAAGACTCTTTTCATCATGATGAAGATTTTAAGAAATAAAGTTTGTTCTGAGGACCTTCACTTTATTGATAATTTCATTGAATACTCCGGGGGTAATATCAATTTTCGATTCTGACCTGAGCACGGTTACGTTTGACTCTTCATCAGGGACAACTTCAATTTTCGATGTGGTAATCTTTATCTTGTCGAAAGATTCTTTCAAGTCGGTGATCTGAGGAATCAGTGAAGATACATCCGGGTGGTCCCGGTTTTCATTGAGCAGGTTCATGACAATGTCAAATGAAAGCTTCTGGTCCACAATACGCTCCACAAGCTTATTGTCTTCAATGGGGGCACCTTCAACCAGATTTCCTGCAATGTACAAACCTTCTATCCATCCCCCCACCAGGACGATGGAAGCCAGTGCAGATCTTTCATTCTCTTTCAGAAAAGAGCTCGAACTCATGAATGTTTCCGATACAATGTTCATGATTACATCCCGGTTGTTTACATTTTCTTCCAGACGCTCAACCGTAGACTGGTCAATGGCATCCAGTATTCCAAGTCCTTCTGCCATGGCCTTGGCTGCATTCATGTACCGGATAGAGGTTTGTGTCTGGTCAAAAAGACTGGCAAAGCTGAGATCGGTTGTATAAATACCGAGATTCAGGGCCATTTTTTTGTTGGTCGTGTAGTTGGCTGAGTTCTCCACGGGATTGAGCAGATCTTCATTGTAACTGGCTCCTGCACTTTTGATCAGCATGGCTGTTTCAAGAGGTGAAGGCATGGAATAGAAGATCTGTTTTGCACTTTGAATATTTTCCCTCAGCTCTTCATTGATCTCTGCAGAATCAAGGTCAATTTCACCCGTGCCCTGACGGGATTTATCAGAAGCACAGCCCATTGTGAGAAATGTCAGGAAAACGACTACAGCAAAACTGGCAGGTAAAGGAAAGAAATGTGTTTTACCCATGGGTTGTTGTTTTAATGAGTCTGTAAATGGTGTGTTTCGTTGAAGTAAAATTAACACTTTTTTTTTAAATACAAAATTGCAGAAACCTCAGTGAAATCAATTCATTCATGGCATATTCAATACAAAACAAAACCGTCAGGAGGGCATCACCTGACGGTTTTGTTTCCATGAAAAAACGTATTATCAGTCAAAATTCATGGTCTTGATCAGATTCCGATTTTCATCGAAGACTTTCCAGGTTCCCGTCTTTTCCCCGTTATCGTATTCCATTTCATACCTGAGATTTCCTTTGTCATCCCATATGTACCACTTGCCGTGTTTTTTGTCGTTTTTGTAGTGGGCTTCTCCGGTCTTATGGCCTTTTTCATTCCAGCTGATCCATTCTCCGTCGAATTTTCCGTCCTTGTATGATCTGATTTCTTTACGGAGCCCGTTCACGTAAAACATAAGGATCTGCCCGTTAACCAGTCCGTTTTTAAGGTTCATAAGCAGTTTTGTGTTCCCGTTGTCATAGGATTCTTCATAGGTGCCATTGAATGGCTCGTTGAGATATGCATAATATCGTCCGTCTTTTCCTTCGAATATCTGAGAGAAAGCGGAAAGTGACAACAGGAGGAGGACCGGTAATATGAATAAGCGTTTCATGGCGTTTATTTTTGTTATACGCTTGTTAACATAAATTTAACATTGAGATAACACAAAGTTAAAAAAAAGAAATGAAAAACGGATTTTTAAAAAAGAAAATATCAAGGCAGAACGGTTATTTTTCCCGGACCCTTCCCGGTTATTCTTCCGATGATATGCAAAGTGTTTATTGATTTTTGCAATTGCATGAGTTCTGCTTCCCTGTTTTTACCCACTGCAAAAAGTAATCCGCCGGATGTTTGCGCATCGCACAGAACAAGTTTTCCGGCCGGACTGACCGATCTGTCCCATTTGATTTTCCCCTCGGTATTTTTCAGGTTCCGTTTGGTTCCGCCCGGAACCGCGCCGGATGAGCAAAGCCGGTAAGCACCATTCAGCAGTGGAATTTTACGGTAACTGATTTCTGCATTTACCCGGCTCGCGGCGCACATTTCATGCAGGTGCCCCAGCAACCCGAAACCGGTAACATCCGTACAGGCCCGGATATTTAGCTTTTTCATGGCCTCTGATTCATGGTCGTTCAGTTTTTCCATGGAACGGACTGCCTCCCTGATTACTTCATCTGTAGCCATTTCTTTTTTCATGGCGGTGGTAATGATGCCTGTGCCCAGAGGTTTGGTCAATATAAGCAGATCTCCTTTTTCTGCCTGGTTGTTTTTTACAATTCGTTCCGGATGAATTATACCACAGACCACCAGGCCGTATTTGGGTTCGGTGTCCTCAATGCTGTGCCCTCCCAGGATCGGTATTCCCGCTTCGGCACATTTTGTCCTGGCACCTTTGAGGATTGAATGAAGGACCTCGAGTGGAAGCCGGTGGACAGGAAAACCCAGGATGTTCAAGGCAAAGAGCGGACGTGCCCCCATGGCGTAAATGTCGCTGAGCGCATTGGCTGCTGCAATGGATCCGAATGAAACAGGGTCATCTGCAATGGGTGTGAAGAAATCCAGGGAAACCACGATGGCCGTATCGCGGTTGATTTTGTAAACCGCTGCGTCATCTGCATTGCTTGAGTCAACGAGCACGTCAGGATCATGGATCGCCGGGAACCTGGCCAGTATCTTTCTGAGTATTCCCGAGTCCATTTTGCATGCACATCCCATTCCGTGTGTAAACTGTGTCAACCGGATTTCTTCTGAATCATTCCCGGATTTTTCCGGAACACAGGAGGAAGAAAGTGAACGGACCTTTTCTGATACAATGTCAATGGCATCCATGATTTCTTTCTCAGTGGTTGTGCGGCCCGTGGAGAACCGAACCGTACCTCTTGCGTATGCCGGATCAAGTCCGATGGCCTGTAATACACGGGAGGCTTCCTGATGGTCCGCATGGCATGCTGCGCCGGAAGATGCTGCTATACCATTGAATGATTGAAGCAGCAGGTTACTGTCGGTTCCGGGAAAAGAAAGACTCAGTGTATTGGGAAGCATATGTTCCGGATCACCGTTTTGATGAAGGTTTTCCAGTGATTTCTTTAATCCGTTTTTCAGCAGATCCCTCATGTTTTTCATATGAATTGCATCACGGTCCAGGCGTTTTCTGACCAATTCACATGCCTTTCCCATACCGGCAATCTCAAGCACATTTTCGGTTCCTGCCCTTTGACCGGATTCATGACCGGCTCCATGGATAAGTTTTTGAATGCGGACTCCGTGACCAACGTACAGGGCACCTATTCCTTTGGGACCATAAAACTTGTGACCTGCCACAGACAACATATCCACATTAAGTTCCCGGATACTGACCGGGATCTTTCCGATGGATTGTGCTGCATCCGTATGCAGGGCAATGTGGTGTTTTGCGGTAATTTTTGAAATTTTCCTGATGGGCTGAATGGTTCCGATCTCATTGTTGGCATGCATGATGCTAACCAATATGGTATCGGGTTGTATGGAACGTTCAAGTTCGTCCGGATCAATCATGCCTTTTGAATCTACGGGTAGGTAGGACACCCGGAAATCAAGTGTTTCCAGGTAACGGCATACTTCGAGTACAGCCGGATGTTCAATTGAAGAAGTTATGATATGATTTCCGTGCGTTCGGTTGGCCAGGGCATAGCCTTTGATGGCAAGATTGTTTGATTCTGTGCCTCCGCCGGTGAATATGATTTCGTCAGGCATGCACTCCAGGAGTGTGGCTACCGATTTTCTGGCTTCCTCCACGGCCATTCGTGCCCTTACTCCAAATGAATGATTACTTGAAGGATTGCCGAAATGATCATACAGGTAATCTTTCATGAAATCGGCCACAACTTTGTCGATAGGCGTGGTGGCATTGTAATCGAGATATATTTCGTTCATCAGGTAAACCGATTGAAAGGATTCCGGTATCAGAATGAACCCCCATCACCGATCCGGCGGCAAGCCGCCGTTCGGAGACAAAAGGCAATGAATATATTGACCAGCATCGTTATTGCATATGGGGGTTCGCCGGCCAGGCAGGTGGACAGCCCGCGGGTGGCCGGCAACAAAAAATCAAAGTATTTGAACTGACATTGTAACGTGCTATATATTAAATGTTTAACTGAAATATATTCGAATGAAAGGTTCATGATCCTGTCGGTGAGCAGGGGCTCATAATTTTTATCCAGCTCGTTGCTCCAGCCGATCAGATATTTTGTATAATGCCCCATTTCCAGTTCCCAGATGTTTTTGGCATAGGGATCCTGCATGATATCGTAAGGGAATTCTTCCTGTAATTTTTTGATTTTGCTTTTGTCCCTTCTGAAAGGAGTATTGTATAAATCGGCTGCTCCATAAAGGTGAAGAAAATTGTGGGCGATCTCGGAAGGATATTTGTAACTGACAATGGCAAATTCCACATCCCTTGTATTCATTGTGTTTATCTGAACGGATATATCACTCTTGAAGTAATTGTTGACGAAAAACAGTAAGGCAACGCTTTCAACCTGATTCTTATCCCTGAGGTAAGCGATCAGCCGTTCTTTGTTGGCCGGGGGGCGGGTCCCGGGGATTCCGTCACTTTCCATTACCGGCATGGAAGATCCGGCAGTGCGGGCGACCCGGTCTGCCCATTTGTTCAAATTCCTGATCCCTTTCCTGAGGCTCGGCTGGGTGATGGATTTGTAGACGTTGCCTTCCGGCAGATTGCGACGGATGGTGGTATAGTCCTCGCCGATGCAATAATCTGAAATGATGTTCAGATGCACATTTTCTGTTTCCGCCTGTTTTTGAAGCCATTGAATGGCAACGCGGACCGAATCAATGGTTGACTGGATATCGTACTGCGTCCATGGGGTTGTTTCTTTGCTGTCGATGAAGATGAAATATAACAATACATTGTTTTTAAGGTCTTTGCATACGTTCTTATACCTTCCGTCCCGGTAATCGATCCGCCTGGGCCGGTATCCCATGGTGAGGACGGACAACAGGATGAAAATCATTATCACAATTATACGGCAGGTGTTTGTGCGCATGCTTGCAGGGATTTTACCTGACAGGATAAAAATAAGAAAATATGGGGAATTATTAAATGACGGCTACTCAGTGAAAATTTCTATTTTTGTAGATCATTCCCAGGGATGATGAGTAAAATATCAAAAGCTGAACGTTTCAGGACCGTTATTGAATATTTCTCTGTCAACCGGCCGGATCCCGGTACCGAACTAAAATACACAGGCCCTTATCAATTGGTGGTTGCGGTGATCCTTTCTGCCCAGTGCACCGATAAAAGGGTAAACATCATTACAAGGGATTTCTTCAGGGAATTTCCGGGACCCGGGGATCTGGCAAAAGCATCGGAGGAAAGAGTCTACCGGTTGATCAGGAGTTGTTCCTATCCGAACAACAAAACAAAACATCTGATTGGGATGGCAAAGGTCCTGGTCCGGGATTTCAATGGTGAGATCGTCCCCGATGTCGAACAACTTCAAAAGCTGCCCGGGATCGGGAGAAAATCAGCCAATGTTATTGCTTCGGTGATCTATAATATGCCGGTGATGCCGGTTGATACTCATGTCTTCAGGGTTTCCTCCAGAATCGGCCTGACTACGGGAGCAAAAACCCCATTGCAGGCGGAAAAACAGCTGGTCAGGCATTTCCCGGAAAAGATAATTTCCAGGGCTCACCATTGGCTGATCCTTCACGGGCGTTATGTTTGTGCCGCACGAAATCCCAAATGCGATGCCTGCGGACTAAAAACAATATGCCGGTATTATCATCGGACAAAAACAGGGAAATCCCGGTCTCATTCCTGATGCCTCTTATTTGAAGATATTTTTTTTGGATTTATAAAAACAATCATTAGATTTGTGTCAAATTATCAGGTTGCCATGTTTGGTTTCTGTTTTGCATGTTATTTTGGTATAAACCCTTTGTGAACGGGACGGGCAGCCAATATATCCAGTTGAAGGTCCCGGGAAAGCCGGGATTTTTTGTTGAACTCAACAAGCAGGGATTATGAACGCCAGGGAAAACATGTTCTATTTTGGTTTTTTCTATTTTTTTTATCTGAGGTTATCTGCCCGGGATGAATGGCATTCCATTTGCATATGAACAGGATCCCGGGCAACCCCGGGATTTTTTTTTGATAATTGTCAACGCGTATGGCCAAATCACAAACACAGGTAAAACACATCGTTATTCAGGGAGGTTACGGAGCTTTCCATGAAATAGCTGCACAGCATTATTTTGAAAATGAAAAAATTGAAATTGTTCCAAGGAATACTTTCAAGGATGTAATGCGCACCCTGAAAAAAAACAACAATTTGTACGGCATCATGGCCATTGAGAATTCACTGGCTGGGAGCATTTTGCCCAATTACGGACTGTTGCAGGATTCGAACATGAAGATCATCGGGGAGATATACCTGAGGATTGTCCAGAACCTGGTTGCATTGCCCGGACAAAATATGAATGACATACGGGAGGTATATTCGCATCCCATGGCCATACTCCAATGTCAGGTGTTTTTTGACCAGTATTCCCATATAAAACTCATTGAGAGTCCGGATACTGCATTAAGTGCCAAAGAAATAAGCGAAAAGAAACAATATGGTACAGGGGCCATTGCCAGTGATCTGGCAGCCGAAAAATACGGACTGGAGATCATCGCCTCCGGGGTGGAAACCAATAAAATGAATTATACCCGTTTTCTGATACTCGGAGACAAGGAAAACTGCAGGAGCCAGATGGAATCCGTGAATAAGTCATCCGTTCATTTTGCCCTGGCCCATAAGATCGGGAGCCTTTCCAAGATATTGTCCCTGCTTTCATTCTATGAGATCAATCTGACCAAAATCCAATCGATGCCGATCATGGGAAAAGACTGGGAATATCAATTTTATGTGGATATTGAGTTCGATGATTACCAGCGGTACCGGCAGTCACTTGAGGCAATCAGGCCATTTACCAGCAATCTTGGCATTATCGGGGAATATGAAAAAGGAAAATCAATCATCTAACAATACACGATCATGGGAGTAAATCTTGAGCTTGAGCCCTTTGAAGTCGGGGGCATGACTTTCAGCAGGCCGGTTATCATAGCAGGTCCCTGCAGTGCCGAATCGGAAGAACAACTGCTTTCCACGGCAAGGGAACTGGCGGGTTTTGGTCTGAAAATTTTACGGGCCGGCATATGGAAACCCCGGACACGACCCAGCAATTTTGAAGGCGTTGGTTCCAGAGGGCTTATATGGCTGCAGCGGGTTAAAAAGGAAACCGGCATGTTTACCGCTGTGGAAGTGGCCAATGTCAAACATGTTTATGAGGCTTTGAAATACGGTGTCGACATCCTGTGGATCGGAGCCCGTACCACAGCCAATCCGTTTGCTGTTCAGGAAATAGCGGATACCCTGAGAGGGATTGATGTGCCGGTATTGATCAAGAACCCCATTAATCCGGATGTGGAGCTCTGGATCGGAGCCATAGAAAGGATCAACAGGGTGGGGATCAAAAGGATTGCGGCCATTCATCGTGGTTTTTCTTCATTTGAAAAAAGTGAGTACAGGAACAATCCGCAATGGCAAATCCCCATTGAAATCAAAAGACGGGTGCCGGATCTCCCGCTGATCACAGACCCCAGCCATATTTGCGGTAACCGTGAATTCCTCTATGAAATATCACAAAAAGCCATGGACCTGAGCTTTGACGGACTGATTATCGAGTCCCACATAAGACCGTCGGAGGCATTGAGCGATGCATCCCAGCAATTGACCCCCGCCGATCTGAAACGGTTGCTGGATAAGCTTGTACTCAGGAATACCAATGTGGAAAACAGTCTGTTGCTTACCCTTGAGGAATTGAGGGCCCAGATTGACAAAATGGACGACAAGATTATTGATATCTTTGAAAAACGTATGGAGGTGGCAGAAGAGATCGGCCGGTATAAAAAGGTGCAAAACATTACCATATTGCAATCCCGCAGGTGGGATCAGATACTTACCGAGCGCATCAATGAGGGAATAAAGAAAGGATTGAGTGAGGAATTCGTATCCAGGGTGTTCAGAGCCATTCATCAGGAATCCATCAACCATCAGGAAAAGATCATGTCCAGGCAGACAGAAAAAAAAGCATAACCCTTGGAAACCCTTGAACTGAATACACGTTACGGAACCACCCGGATACTGGTGGGTGAATCTTACCGGAAAGTAAGCGGACTGGTCAAACAGGAACGAATTGCAGTCATTACGGACACGCATGTGGCAGCCATTTACGGGGATCTGTTTGACGCACATCCGATCATCGTGTTTGAACCCGGGGAACAATCCAAGAACCTGGAAACCTGCAACCGGATCTACGGACAACTTATTGAACATGAAGTAGACCGCAGCTGGTTTATCCTGGGTTTGGGAGGGGGCATTGCCACTGATGTGGCAGGGTATGTGGCTTCTACCTACATGCGGGGATTGACATTCGGATTTGTTGCATCCACATTGCTGGCCCAGGTAGATGCAAGTATCGGGGGAAAGAACGGTGTCAATTACAGCGGCTATAAAAATATGATCGGTGTGATCAATCAGCCTGCATTTGTCCTCTGTGATCCGGAAATGCTGAAAACCCTGGACAGAAAAGAATTTATTACCGGATTTGCAGAGATCATCAAATACGGATGTATACGGGAGGCCGGACTTTTCCGGTTTCTCCGGGAAAATTATGCACAGGCCCTGGATCACGACCGGCAGGTTTTACTTGAATTGATCAACCGGTCGGTCAGAATCAAAGCAGATATTGTCCAGCGGGACGAAAAAGAGACCGGTGAACGAAAGTTGCTGAACTTCGGACATACATTTGCCCATGCAATGGAAGCCACAGGAAAAATTTCCCATGGAGAAGCGGTGGGAATTGGCATGCTCATGGCTTCAGGTGTCTCCGAAAAGATGGGGTTTCTGGAACCGGGAACCAAAGACATGATCCGTGAATTACTGCAGTTGGTGGGATTGCCGGTTGAGGCCGGTATCAATGCCCCGGTCATTGAAAATGCCATACTCAGGGACAAGAAACGGGGTGGAGAAAATATTGATATTATCCTGATCAGAAAGATCGGGGAAGCCTTTGTTCAAAAAATTTCTGTGAAAGAACTGAGAAAACTGATCCATGATTTGCGTTAGTATTGCCGGGCGGTCTTTTGAGGATTGCCTCAAAATAAGGGAAACCGAGGGATTTCTTGAGTTCCGTCTGGACCTGCTGGATTTTAATCCGGATCAGGTCGATCGTCTTTTCAGGCACCCATCCAAAATGATCGCTACATGCAGGGAAGGAAAATATGATCAGGGAACCAGGGAGAGATTGATCCGAACGGCCATAAGAGCCGGTGCTGATTATGTTGATATTGAGCTCGATGCCGATCCGGGGTATATGAAACGACTGACCGGTTTGGCCAGGAAGCATGGTACGGCTCTGATCATCTCCCATCATGATTTCGCGGGCACCCCGCCGGTCCCCGGGCTTAGGGATTTTCTGGAACAATGTTACCGCAAAGGGGCGGATATAGCAAAATTATCATGTTTTGTCCGCAACCGGGAGGATATCTCACGATTATTGTCAATATTTGCAGAGCCGGGGGAAAAAGTGGTCATAGGAATGGGGGAAATGGGTGGTATCGTACGGTTGGCTTGCCCTCTTGCAGGAGGTGCGTTTACTTTTGCTTCACCCGATGACGGTATTCATACGGCTTCCGGACAATTGAAGAAAAGTAAAATGGAACAGATTTACCGGCTATTGAAATTTTAAACGATCCATGAACAGTTTCGGAAATCTTTTCAATATCAGCATTTATGGAGAATCTCACGGCAGGGGAGTAGGAATTGTAGTGGATGGTTGTCCGGCAGGAGTTTCCCTGGATGCAGGTGATTTCGAAAAGGATTTTGCCAGGCGCAGAAGCGGCAGGACGGGTACCACACCAAGAAAAGAGCGTGATTTGCCTTTGATTGTCAGCGGAGTATTCCGTGGGCATACCACAGGGTCTCCCATCAACATCATGCTCGAAAACCGGGATGTCCGTTCCGGGGATTACAGCAAAGTAACCCGGGTGCCCCGTCCCGGACATGCTGATTTAGTTGCCATGAAAAAATACGGAGGGTATCAGGATTACCGGGGCGGTGGACATTTTAGCGGGAGATTGACTGCAGGGATCGTTGCTGCCGGAGTCATAGCAAAAAAAATAATCCGGCCGGCCCATGCAGCCGCAAAACTGATCCAGGCCGGAGGAAGCAAGGATGTTAAAAAAGCAGTGGAAACGGCCCTGAAAAAGAAAGATTCCGTCGGAGGAATTGTTGAATGCCGGATCACCAACCTGCCGGCCGGTCTGGGAGAACCTTTTTTCGGATCCGTCGAATCCCTGATGAGTCATATTTTGTTCTCCATACCGGCCATCAAGGGTGTTGAGTTCGGTTCCGGTTTTGGCGCGGCTTCCATGACGGGAAGCGAACACAATGACCCGATCATTGACCGGGAAGGAACCACACTGACAAACCATGCAGGTGGTATAAACGGAGGAATAAGCAATGGAAATGAAGTTTTGTTCAGGGTGGCGGTAAAACCCACATCCAGCATATCCCGGTCACAGTCTACCATTAATCTCGGTACAGGGAAAATGACCGACCTGGAGATCGAAGGAAGACATGATGTATGTATCGCACTGCGTGTCCCGGTTGTGGTTGAGGCGGCTGCCGCCGTGGTGCTGGCTGACTTGTCACTGATTGAGCAAAATATCAACAGAGTTTACAAATCATGAGAATAGCGATCGCGGGAGCCGGTAAAATGGGAGCCTGGCTGGTGGAATCCCTCTGCCTGGATTATGAAGTGGGGATATATGATAAGGACAGACAGAAACTCCGCTATTTCTTCAATTCCAGGAAATTCCTGAATCATGAAGAGATCCGGGACTTTCGTCCCCGGATGCTGATCAATGCAGTGAGCCTGCAGAATACCATTCCTGCTTTCCGTGAATTGTTGCCTTATTTGCCTGAAAACTGCATACTTTGTGACATAACATCGGTCAAGAACGGTCTGAAGGAATTTTACGATGAATCCCGGTTTCCTTTTGTTTCCACCCATCCGATGTTCGGACCCACTTTCGGCAACATCAGGGAGCTGAAGGGTGAAAATGCCATCATAATCAAGGAATCATGTCAGGAAGGAAGGGATTTTTTTCGCAAGTTCTTTTCCAGGTTCGAATTGAATATTTATGAATATTCATTCAAGGCGCATGACCAGACCATAGCATATTCCCTTTCCATACCTTTTGCGTCGTCTTTGGTATTTGCTGCATGTATGAAAAAACTTGAGGCGCCCGGCACGACTTTCAGAAAACATCTCAATGTGGCAAGGGGCGTGTTGTCGGAAGATGATTACCTGCTTTCGGAAATCCTTTTTGGTCCTTATACACTGGAACAGGTTCGCGGAATCCACCAAAAGCTTGATCATCTTATCCGGATTATTGAGGAGAAGGATTTTAACAGATTGAAGCTTTTTTTTGACACACTCCGGGACAATATTGAAGTACCCCGTTAAACCTTTGTCTTCAATCTGATCAAAAATGCACGTTTGGTGGTGCCGGTTATTTTGTAGCGGTCATCGATCCTTTTTCCAATGATCCAGACCACCTGGGTATTGCTGACCAGCATCCATGTGTTTTCTTTCTCAATTCTGGATATTTTATTATCGATCAGGAAATCACTGATCTTTTTCATGTCCTGCATGCCCAGAGGCTTGAAATAATCTCCGGGTTTCCATCTTCTGAGGATCAGGGGAAAGATCAGTTTTTCCATGTCAAGGCAGGCAACATTTTTGTCTGAAGGTATTTCAAATGGAGGTTTGATTGCCATTTCCGAAAAAGTCAGTGCAACCGGCTCGTTGATTTCTGCGGTATCTTTTTCAATGTAGTATTTTTTGTCTTCTTGTTGCCGGTATTCGGTGATGATGAGTTCATCCCTGTCTCTCAAAAGCCTGTGGGAAGAACTGAAGAATTGTTTGCCGGGAGTGGCGGAGAGGGAATCCAGAACATCATCGGTGATCTGATTGCTGAAACCAAAATCCTTAAGTATTTCAAAAAGGCAGGTCCTGACCGGATGGAGCTTTTTGAGCCCTTCAATGGAAATCCTGGTGGCGCCTTTTTGGGTATTCATCAATTCGGATTTGACCTGATTGATGTTATGTTCATAAATGGTTTCCACTTCGCGAAGTCTGGACATGTTTTCCATGATGGTATCATCAAATCTCGGATTGATCTGTCTCAGAACCGGCAGTACTTCATGCCGTATTTTATTCCGCGTATACGTGGTCTTCAGATTGGAAATGTCCTCGCGATAAGTGATGTGGTTTTGGTTCGCATATTCTGTAATTTCTTTCCTGGATAAAAAAAGCAGGGGACGGATTATGTGCCCGGACTTGTTGTTGATTCCTGTAAGACCCCGGATGCCGGTACCCCGGACAAGATTGATGAGTGTGGTTTCAATGTGGTCGTCGCGGTTGTGTGCCGTGGCAATATAATCATACCGGTGTTCTTTTCTGATATCTTCAAACCACTGGTAACGAAGCCGGCGGGCAGCCATCTGGACAGATATTCCCTGTTCTTTTACGTATTCTGTGGTGTTGAACCTGGTGGAATAGATTTCAATGGATTGCTCACGGCAAATTTCCCGGACAAAGGCCTCATCCTGTTCAGAGTCTTCGCCTCTCAGCTGAAAATTCACATGGGCTGCAGCAATGTTTAATCTTGCCCTGAGGAAAAGGTCCAGCATGACCATGGAATCGATTCCTCCGCTGAGGGTAAGGAGAATTTTGTCCTCAAACCTGAAGAGATTCTCTTTTTCAGTGTATTGTAAAAATCGATCCAGCATGTAAGCGGTAAAAACATCTTTGTCCCATACAATGTAAGGAAAATTTGCCGCATAATGAATTGATCTTTCCCGGACAACTTATCTGAAATCGATGATGGAAGGTTGCCTGACATAGAAATTTTCGGGATCAAGTTTTCTTTCCCCTGTAACCTCGAAATATTTAAGTGAGGCATCCGCCGGCGGATGCGGATAAAATGAAAACCTGAGCTGAAGAGTGGGGAAGACCAGTCTTTCATTGCGGATCCTGGTTCCGAACCCAATTCCTGAATATAGTCTGTTATGGAACAGATACTTGTTCTCCGGACCCGTGATCCCAAGGTCGGCAAAACCAAAAACCGCAAACCGGAAACCATAAAGATAATAGGGCATGAATAAAACGGTTTCGGCATGTAGGGTGGCCTTTTGTTTTCCGTGAAGGCTTTCGGAAGATAAACCCCTGATCCCTTCCCGGTTGTTTATCTGGGTGATTTCATTTTCAAACCGGTTGATCCCTTTGAGATAGTTCAGATATGCAAATTGACGGACCTTAAAGTGTCCGAAAATCAGCAAAGGGGAAAAATAGATCCCGTGGTACCTGATAGCCCCCTGTTCCAGTCCGCCTCCCGCAGGGGTGAATCCTCCCGCTTCAATGCGATGGTGAAAATATCCGAAAGGTCCCATATACAGTGCAAATGACAAGTTTGCTGCAAGATAGAATCTGGTTTTGAATTCTGTGTATTCCGGTCCGAATGTAAGCCCCGTCAGAAATCCCACCGGTATGTCCTCGGTAATCCCAAAACTGTAAATATGGCTGCTCCGCATGAATGTTTGCCTGCTCAGGGAAATATTGCCCAGAACGCCGGTTTTATCCTGGAAATCGTACAAGTTGTTCGGTTCGACCCGGGGTCTTGTAAAGTAATTATCTTTGTATACCCTGGCGGCCAGCACAATATTAAGCCGTTTTTTGCTTTCCGGATGTCCCGTATTCAGTAAAAACGATCGGCCGAACCAGATATCAAATTCATTGTATTTTGCCTTTACCCGGCTGGTTGAATCTTCGTTCAACCTCACGTTGAGTTTTGTGCGGATGGAGTGTGCCAGTATGCTTCCGGCATATTTGGTATTGGGTGTAATGAACTTCCTGTCCAATGCAATTCCATAAGATTCCGTATCAAAGGCATGTTTGCAGTATATTCTTGAATCGATAAAGCTTCCGGCCAGATTTCGGACGCGGTAACTGGTTTCGCTTCCCAGCCATGGGTTATGGGTATTGTCCCACAAAAAGTTCTGCCGGACCTGATGGGCAAAGCCAAGAATATTCCGGTCATACAGTTCAATCCGGCCGTTATCAGGTTTCTCAATCACCAGGTTGAAAGCTTTGGACCATTGGTCTTTCAGTATGATCAGAATGTCGGCCAGATACTGGCTTCCCTCAACGGGACTGATCAGGATCCTTGCGTCCTCGATGAACGGAAGCTGCCTGAAAATCCTTTCATTGTCTTCCAGTATCACCGGATCGATCCGGTCTCCTTCCTTGAACAGAAGATAATTTCTTAATATTTTTTCACTTGTTTTGACATGCAGTGTGTTGCCGACCCTTTCAAACCACGTGGTTTTTGATCTGGCTGTATCGCTAACTGTGGGACCAAAAACGTCCAGACGTGTGAAGCGGATCCGGCGGATCTTTTTGTTTCTGTATTCCGTGAATGGATATTCATGGAGCTTCTGTTCAGAGAGCGTGTGGGTTGCAGAATCCGGGCCGACGATGATGATGTTGTATATCTTTTCCAGCCAGGGAGATTTGCCGGCTTTGTTTTTCATGGACACATAAAAATCACGGCTTTTTTCTTGTGCCGTCCGGATATGCATTCGTGAACTGTCCGGAACAGATGATGCTTGAAGGGTGTCCGTTGTACTGAAGTTCTGATTTTGTCCCAGGGTTGATGAACCGAGAACAACAAAGGCAATGAATGCCGGTATATGAATAAAACGGGTCATGAACGGAGACGGTTATCCGGTTGCCGGAGCACTTAATTTACTTAAATCCCGGCAATTTTAAAACAGATAAACCCTGGCTGAACACAATGTCGACCGGGATATCTTCCCTGGTGAGCCGGTTGAGGTCTTGTTGAAGGTCTTTCCTGATAAAACCCATGGTATCCAACAGTTCCCTTGCAGTTTCATAATCACCGTTTCCCTGAATGATCAGGATCTTTCTGGTGAGATCATGCATGGCAAGGGTCATTTTTTCAAAATCAACACGATATGTATTGCTCCGGGGATCCTTCCTGAATGCACCGGCCTGCCGGAAATAATAAAACCGGATCATATTGGCTTTGCCGTGGGAGCTGGCCGCCCCAAAACGAATCGACCTGAAAATGCTTGCCATGAATGTGACATAATTGTCTTTGATGTCAGGATCCTCGAGTTCCCCCATTTCGGCAAGCTTGCTGATCAGGTAAAGTCCGAGAATATCCGCTTTTCCTTCTTCCAGGGCGTTGTGCTGGTCTTTCAGGGCTTCCCTGACCGTGCCTCTGCCGTTGATGGTATGCTTGATTCCGAGTCCGTGCCCCACTTCATGAAACATGGTATTTTCAAAGAAAGCATCGAAATTTATGTATTGCCTCTGATCCGGGCTGATCAATATCTGTGCAATGGGGATCAGGATCTTTTCAAACTTGAACCGCATGGCGTTTTTTAACTGAAGTTTTCTGCTCCCTTTTCTGAGATGTACCCTTTCATCGTTGGGAAGATTTATGGCAATGGTTTTGCTTCCCGCGTTACAATCCCCCGCATAATACACCGCGTCATATACACCAAGGTCCGATTTGCTTCCCGGGATTTCGGATTTATACTCCTGCGGGACCGGCAGGCTCTTCTGGAGTTCAGGCAGAAGCTCTGCGTACCGGGACAATTTGTTGCTCCACCGGAGATCCTTGATCAGAATGAATGCTTCGTGAGCGGACTTGTACCCGAACAACTGATCCTCATAATTTTCGATCGGACCTGCAATGAAATCAACGGTATTGTCTTTCATATCCATCCATGCCAGGTCGCTTTCCAGATATTCATCGTTCAGCAGGGCTTCGGCCCTCAGATTCAGATATTTTTTCAGTCCGCGATCTTCGGCAAGGCCGGCAGCCTCCCTGATGAGCCGGGCAGCTTCTTCGGTTTCTTCCCTAAAGGCTTCATGGTAGGGTAATGTGATCAGTTCGCCTTTCCCGGTTCGCCTGATCAGCGTATACTGGCTATTTTTGTCCTCCGCATCGAATTGATTGAATTCCTCCCTGCTCATGTCGGCCGGGTAAAACCTGGCTCCCGGGGGTTTCGGATTTGTGCCGGGAAGGAAGGGTTTGTTTCCGTTCAGGCGGTCCCAGGGTCCGTAGTTGATTTTGATGTATTTTTTTGCCTGTTCATCCTTTGTGCGGGACAGCAGCTCATCCTTATCTCCGTATGCTTGTTTCCAGAATATCCTGTCCATGAGGTCGGCCGCCCTGAAAAGAAAGGGCAGCATCTCTTTTTCCTGATCCGTTAATATATCCATGTCTGTGGTCAGCTCAACCCTTACGTAATCGTTCACTTTGTTTTTCATGTATTGATGATGGGTGATGCATGGTACCGGTTCTGCTTCTTCGCGAAGCAGGAAAAGCCGGTCGCTCTGTCGTTCATACTTGAATTGCTGGCTGATTTGTTCTGCCAGGTGCCTGATTTCCGCTTCCAGTATGACGGATTCCGGCGTTTCCTCAATGATGTCATAAGGGGTTCTCTGGTTGCCGATGGTCAGGGAGTCTTCGCCTATTGTGATCATAAATTCATAATGGCTGAGATTCTCTGACGGTGGGTGAACCGCTACGTATGTATTCTGATAGGGTTTCTTTGTCGAGCAACCGAAAAATACCAGGAAAACAAGATGCATTAATAAGCATGTGGTTGTGCAGGCAGGAGACTTTCTCATGGATTGTCTTTTTAAAGGTTCAAGGGATCGGGGAATAGAACAAAAATAAAAAACATTGTTAGTTTTGCAGGAATTCCGGATGTGTTTATATGAACGGCAAACAAAACAATCCATACAACAGGTTGAAGTTTGTGTTGCATGGTTTCTTCTTCCAGGCAGGTATATCCGTTGCGGAACCATCGACCATCCTGCCCCTGATGGTGAGCTTTTTCAGCAGCAGCAGTGTTCTGGTGGGTTTGTATTCCTCCCTTTTGAGAGGGGGTGCGGTTTTGATGCAACTGTATGCTGCTTTTCATGCCCAAACCTATCAAAGGGTAATGAGGGCCATGAAGAATATATTGTTTTTCAGATTTGTATCATGGTTCGGCATTGGCGTTGCCATTTATTTTTTCGGGGAGAAACACCCCGTTCTTACCCTTTGGTTGATCGGGGCCGGACTATTCATTTTTTCTTTTACCGCCGGTTTTGGTGTGGTTTATTTTCAGGAACTTCTCGGCAAATGCTTTACCCATGACTACCGGGGGGTCACCATCGGTTACAGGCAAGCCATGATGGGACTGGGAGGCATCCTGGGTGGTTTGCTTGTATCTGTTATACTGAGAAAATATCCCTCTCCCGGAAGCTTTGCCTATGCCTATATATTGGGGGCGCTCGTCATAGGGACCGGCTACATCCTGTTCATCACCATACATGAATACCCAAAAAAAAATACCAGCAAAAGGGAACGGAAGTTCATGCACTTTTTACACAACGCCTTTTATCTGCTGGGGAAAGACAAAAAGCTTGGTTTGCAGACCACAAGCCGGCTGTTTTCATATACCTATCTGTTTGCATTGCCTTTTATTGTTCTCCAGCATAAGTCTGAGATGAATTTGGGCGGATTGGCGCTTGGGTCGACCGTTCCCCTGCTGGCGGGAACCCTGGTAAGCAATTTTGTCTGGGGCAGGTTGTCGGGACGCAACCGGAACAAACTGATCATTCTGATTTCTTATTTCCTGATGATCTGTTCCCTGGTCATGTCCCTGTTTTCTTCAGGGGTTCTGATGCTGGCGGTTTTGTTTTTTCTGGCAGGCAGTGCTGCAGACGGATTTAAATTGTCATATGCCAATCTCGTGCTGATCATTGCTCCCGAGGACAAAAGACCCGTATATATTGCCATACAGAATAATCTTACTTCTTTCGGACTTTTCTTCTCAATCCCCGGGGGATTGATCCTTCGCCTGACCGGATTTGAAATCCTGATTTATATTACACTATTGCTGATGGTTTCCGGAATGTTCATCAGTATGAAGCTTAAATCATAGATCAGTAGGCTTTTGCAAAAATCACCCTTCCTGTGGAAGGTTTCCCGGAATAAATACAGTGTCCCTCTTCGTATTCCTGGTCTGCCGGGATAAGGCGGATGGTGGCTTTGGTTTCTTCCTGGATCTTTGTTTCGGTTTCACTGGTTCCGTCCCAGTGAGCAAGCAGAAAGCCGCCTTCCCTGTCAATGGTGGTTTTGAATTCATCCCATGTATCTACTTTCCGTGTATTCTGATCCCTGAATTTCCTGGCTTTTTCAAATATATTCCGTTGAATTTCGGGAAGTAGTTTTTCAATGGTGGTTTTTAGCTGATCCTCAGGAATGGTTTTCTTCTCCATAGTATCCCTGCGAAACACCTCTGCTGTTTGTTCTTTTACATCCCTGGGGCCCACTGCGATACGGACAGGAACTCCTTTGAGTTCATATTCGGCAAACTTCCAGCCGGGTTTTTGTGTGTCGCGGTCATCGAATTTAACCGAAAAATTCATATCCCTGAGCATCTTTTCGATACGTCCGGCATATTCACCGATCTTGCCGAGTTCATCTTTCCCCTTGTAAATGGGGACGATTACGATTTGTACCGGGGCAAGTTCCGGAGGGAGTACGAGTCCGTTGTCATCTGAATGGGCCATGATCAATGCACCCATCAGGCGGGTTGAGACCCCCCAGGAAGTTGCCCATACATATTCCAGCTTGCCCTGCCGGCTGGTAAACTGCACATCAAAAGCCCGGGCGAAATTCTGACCGAGAAAATGAGAAGTGCCGGATTGCAGGGCTTTCCCGTCCTGCATAAGCGCTTCAATGGCAAGGGTGTCGATGGCACCGGCAAACCTTTCGGTTTCGGTCTTCCGTCCTTTCAGAACCGGTATGCCCATAAAACGTTCCGCAAAATTCTGGTATACCCCAATCATTTTAAAGGTTTCCTCTAATGCCTCTTCTTTTGTTGCATGCGCGGTATGACCTTCCTGCCAGAGAAACTCGGTTGTCCGCAGAAACAACCGTGTCCTCATTTCCCATCTGACCACATTGGCCCACTGGTTCAGCAGGATGGGCAGGTCACGGTATGATTGTATCCAGTTTCTGTATGTATTCCAGATGATGGTTTCCGAGGTAGGCCTGATGATGAGTTCTTCCTCAAGTCTGGCAGATTCATCCACGATGATTCCTTTTTTATCAGGATCATTTTTCAGGCGGTAATGGGTCACTATGGCACATTCCTTGGCAAAACCCTCAACATGGCTGGCTTCCCTGCTGAAAAAGGATTTGGGGATAAAAAGGGGGAAATAGGCATTGGCATGACCGGTATCCTTGAACATCCCGTCCAGGATGGATTGTATCTTTTCCCAGATTGCATATCCGTATGGTTTGATCACCATGCATCCCCTGACCGATGAATTTTCAGCCAGATCTGCTTTGATTACCAGATCATTGTACCATTGTGCATAGTTCTCTTTCCTGGAAGTTAATACTTTGGCCATGGTGGAAAAAGGATTGTTGATAAAAACCTGCAAAATAAACAAATAAATTTTAATTTTGAAGACATGCCTGCAGGAAGAAAGTCGTATATGATCATACAATTGGTATGGAATTTGTTTTTATTTACGTGGAATCAAAACAAACCCCAGGAGGTTGAGCCATGAAAACAAAAATTTTAACATTACCGGTTTTGGTTGTTTTGCTTACATCCTGTTCCACAGGATACTGGGCAGGTACAACCGGATATGACGACATTTACTACGTTCCCGGACGAAAAACCGAAGTGGTGGTTGAGGAAAGAGCAATGCTTTCCGAAAGGGCCGTGGAGGAAGAAGAAGAGGAGGTGAGCGATTATGAAAAGTACAGAATGGCTCTTGAAGAGCAATATGCCTCCGAAAAAGAGAGCAAATACTCTGCGGAAACCTATACATCCGGGAAGGAAAGGATGGGCTCCGGCAGGGACGAACAACCAGACAGTCTGATCACAGGAGAGTCCGAATCCTATGGTTATGACCTGTATGATGAGGACGAAGGGGCGACCACGGTCATTCACAATCATTATTACGATGATCCTGATCCCGGGTACGATTATGACTATTATTATGCAACCAGGATCCGCAGATTCCATTCTCCTTATTTTGGGTACTCATATTATGATCCGTGGCATTACCGTGCCTGGTACGATCCTTTCTATGCCGGTACAAGCATATATTACGGCTCATATTGGGCACCTTTCTCCTGGGGCATTCATTTTTCCACTCCCTATTATTATGACTGGTATGCACCCTATTCCTACCATGCGCCGTTCTACAGGAGTTACCGGGGAGGGTATTATCCCGGATACTACGGACCCTATTATGACCGGTACTATGGTTATCCCCATTATACAAGATATTACTCTCCCGGGAATTACATGAGCAGTGCCACTTACCGCTACGGCAGGCGGCCGTCAAGGTCAGGAAACAGCGCGTATGGGGTCAATGCCGTCAGCGGGAACAGAAGCGAAGAAGCTTACGGTACCAGTTACCGCGATCGGAGGGAATCCGGGGATGCCGGATCAGGCCAGGGAGCTGCAAGGGTTAAATCGGAGAGAACGGTTTCGCAGGATGAATCACGTACCAGTGCAACCCGCAGATCGCATTCGGTTTCCGGAGCTTCCGGTACCGGTACGGTCAGGAACCGTGCCACTTCGGAACAGAGTCCCTCCATCACCCGGACAACCACCACCCGGACAACCCGGCCCGACAGGAGCGGCGGAAGCACCAGGAGCACCGGGGTTCAGAGAACCAACAGCTCAGCATCCGAAATGTCAACCACAAGGTTGAGACAAACTACAACTACCGGAACCTCTCATTACCGGAGCAGCACAGGCAGTAGTCAGAGAAACACCCGGTCAACCAACGTGCAACCCGGTAAAAGCTATACACCGAGCTACAGCAAACCAAGAACCAGTACAAGGCCTGCCTACAACCCCAGCACAACCACGAAAACCATCAGGAGAAGCTCCGGCAGTACAAGGTCCACCTATACGGCTCCTTCCCGTTCGTCCCGAAGCCGGGCGACATACAGCAGTCCGCGCGGAAGTTCTTCCTACAGCAGGCCTTCGAGCAGCAGCTCAAGCCCGTCCTACCGGTCTTCATCCGCAGGCCGTAGCTCCGGATCCAGTATCAGCCGAAGTTCGTCTTCATCGGGAAGAAGTTATTCATCTTCTTCCTCATCGAGGAGCAGTTCGGGGCGCAGGCGCTGACCAGAAACAATTGTTTCCGTGCCCTGCAGGAATAGCTTATTGGTTTCAAATCGAAAACAGAATAAAAATGAGAAAATCAGCCATCATACTTATATCATTGTTGCTTGTTCCGGGCCTGCTCTCAGCTCAGAATGAAGTGGATGCTCTCAGATATTCGCAGCATTTATACGGGGGGACGGCCCGTTCAGTGGCAATGGGAGGTGCGTTTGGCGCCCTGGGAGGTGATTTTGGCGGACTCGCCATCAATCCCGCAGGTGCGGGTGTTTTCAGATCCACTGAACTAACCATAACACCCACTTTATACCACAGAAATACTGAATCGGATTTTCTGGGCCGGGACCTGAAGGATTCCAGGTATAATTTCAATCTGAACAACCTGGGGATGGTATTCAGTTTTAATACGGGGGTTGATGAAGGATGGGTGTCCACAAGCTTTGCCCTCGGCTATAACAGGATCAATAATTTTTATGGAAATTCGGTAATGGAGGGTGTCATGTCCTCAGGAAATTCTTCCTCCAGCTCTTATCTGGATAATTTTACATACTTTGCCAACAGTACCGGGACGTTTGATCCGGAGAACCTGGATGAATTTTATGAAAAGGTTGCCTGGAACACGGAACTGCTGTGGTATGACACCATTGCCCATGAATACTGGAATGACATTCAGGACGCGGGTTACGGGCAAACCATGAGAAGAAACCTGGATACACAAGGGCGTATCGGGGAATATACGTTTGCTTTCGGAGCGAATTACAGCCATAAACTGTATCTGGGAGCATCACTGGGCATACACAACGTTAAGTATGAGGAACGGGCCCGGCATACGGAATCAGATCCTTCCGATGTAATTCCTTATCTTAATTCGTTTACATTCAGGGAAGTTCTTGAAACCAACGGTACAGGATATACATTCAAGATGGGGGGCATTTTCAGGCCGGTGCCCATGCTGCGTATCGGGGCCGCTTTTCACCTGCCCACATTCTATAAGCTGACCGATCGTTTTTATACTTCCGCGCATTCCACCTTTGATGAGGTATCTGACCTGAATGACCGGTCTCGTGTTTACGATGATGAATACCGGATCAGGACGCCTTTCAAGGCAATCGGAAGCATTGGCCTCCAGTTCAAAAAGATCGGCCTGATGAGCCTGGATTATGAGTATATCGATTATTCCAGTGCGGATATGGATGGTGGCGATTACGATTTCTTTGAGGAGAATCAGACCATACAAAGAATTTATAAACCCGCATCCAACATCAGGGCAGGGGGTGAGGTCAGACTCGGAAAGGGATATATACGGGGAGGCTATGCTTTGTACGGAAGTGCTTTCAAGGAGAGTGAAGTAAACAGGGATGCAAGCTATTCGGTCTATTCACTGGGTGCCGGTTTGCGGGAAAGCAGTTTCTTTATTGATTTTGCCTGGTCCCTTACCACACATGAGGAAATGTATTATCTGTACCTGCTGCCGGAAAGTCTGGGTGCCTTGCAAAATTCGAAATCTACCCGTTTCCTGGCTACAGTAGGATTTCGTTTTTAAAACCTGCCGGACGGAAGTTTTATCTACCCGTTTTTAACCGAATATCGCAGGATCGGTAAGGATGACCCCCCTTTGTTGAAAATCAGGTCAATGATGCTCATGTTGGTTTGAAATCCCCACCGGTCTTCAAATACCTGCCTGTATTGCACAGGGCGGAAATGAGGATCATTCCCCGTATTGGTTTTCGGACTGATCTTTTCCCTGTAATCAGCAATGTACGCATTCCGGCCCGGGTCAACAAAATCCTTTGTATAGTGTATTTTGGTGTCTATCCCCAGCCAGCCAAGGATCATTTCAGTCAAGCGGTGATTCATGTCCAGCAGGTACTGTGCTTTTTTCATCAGCCGGGTTTCCAGGTCATCACGGTAATACTCGAAAAAAGGAGAGGACCGGTAGGCCGAATGAATGGCGCTCAGATGGTTCTTCCGCCAGTCGGTGTGGTCGTCGATTTCCAGGTCTTTTATGGGGACTTTGTGAAAACTGCCCCTTCTGACCGGGACGGTGAGGCCCAGGAGGCCGTTGGCAGCCGGGATCATGCAACGGTTGCGGTAGGTTTGTTTGATAAAATTCTCGTGCTTTTCGATCAGGATGGTGCCGTACAGTAGAAATTTGCTGAAATACTGAACCGGCCCCATGTACGCTGAGGCAAGAATGGCAGAATCTATATCAGCCATGGATTGGATTTACAAATGATTGATCATGCTGGCCAGGTATCCGGCACCGAAACCATTGTCGATGTTGACCACACTGACCCCGGAAGCACAGCTGGTCAGCATTCCCAGCAATGCCGCCAGTCCGTTTAAACTGGCACCGTATCCGATGCTGGTGGGAACGGCAATGACCGGCTTGTCCACCAGTCCGCCTACGATACTCGGGAGTGCCCCTTCCATACCGGCAATGACAATGATGACCCTTGCCTGCCTGATCCTGTCGAGACTCCCGTATAAACGATGTATTCCGGCAACACCGACATCAAAAAACTTTTCCACCTTGTTCCCGAATACAAATGCGGTTTCTGATGCTTCTTCCGCAACGGGCATATCGGATGTGCCGGCTGTAAGCAAAGCGATGAAGGTTTTTGTGGTGGCAGATTTTTCCTTCTTCAGGCTGATGGTGCGGGCCATTGAATTGTAGACCGCACCGGGGGAAACCTTTTTGACTGCCAGGTATGTTTCATGTGATGCCCGTGTGGCCAGGATGCAGGATTTATTTTTAAGCATGGCCTGAAAAATTTCGGCCACCTGTCCGGGTGTTTTGCCGTGGCAAAAAATGATCTCAGGATATCCTGTTCTCAGTTCCCGGTGATGGTCGATCTTGGTATGCCCGATGTCCTGATAGGGGAGGTCTCTCAGTTTGATCATGCCTTCATCCGGGGACATGCTTCCCGATCGGATCTTTTCCAGAATTTCTCTGATTTCTTCCTGTGTCATGTTTTTTTAGTTTGAAATATCCAGGCTTCCTGTCCGGTATCCTTCCATGTCCAGACTCACATAACGGAAACCGAGGGATTTAAGCTTTGCAGTGATCTTTTCCCGGTTGTTCTTTTCAAGGATTCTTCTGAAATTTTTTTTTGTTGTTTCGATCCTGGCCAGTTTCCCGTGGCATCTGACCCTGACGGAACGAATCCCCAAATCGATCAAAAACTTTTCAGCCTTTTCGATTCTCTCCAGTGTTTCATCTTCAATCCGCGTATTATGGGGGATCCTGGTCAGCAAGCATGCATAAGCCGGTTTGTCCCATATCCGCAGTCCTTTCTTTCTGGCCAGATAGCGGATGTCATCTTTGGATAACCCGGATTCACGGAGCGGACTGATGATGCCGAGTTCTTCCAGCGCTTTCAGTCCGGGTCTGTGATCACCCGGATCATCCCGGTTGGTTCCGTCAAGCAGGTGCATGGCTCCGGTTTTTTCTGCTTCCTTTCTGAGCTGATGAAAAACAAATCGTTTACAAATATAACAACGATTTCCGGGATTGTTCCTGATCTCCCCTGTGAATGGCAGCCGGATGATCCGGTGATCAATCCCGGCATCCCTGGCAAATTCCCTGGCTTCATCAATTTCCCAGTCCGCCATATAAGGTGTTTTTACCGTGAGCGCCACCACCTGGTTGCCCAGGGCATCTTTGGATGCAAACAACAAAAAGCTGCTGTCGAGTCCGCCTGAAAAGGCCACCGCGACTTTTTTCAGTTCCCTGAGCCTTTGTAACAGATGTTTATATTTCTCATCAACCACACTCATTCCTTTTCTTTTTTCTCATATAGTTTTTTGATGGCCTCGTTGTAAACTGCCTGAAATGAAACCCGGTGCTTTTCAGCAAGTTTCCGGCAATCATCGAATTCCGGTTTGGTTTTGACCGGAGTGCCGTTTAAATAAGCGGTTTTGATCCGCACAGGACCAAAGTGCGTCTTCAGGGTTTCGTACCTCCTCTGCATGGCGGCCTTTTCAACAAAATGCTTCCTGAGTCCGATGCTGGAAGTATTGGTGAGCAGGATCTTTTCCATTTCATGTTCAATTTCCCGGCGGCATAAAACCGATAGTTTGGATGCCGGACGGACTTTCTTCATCATGATGGGGGTGATGAATACATCGTCAGCTCCTCCTGCGAATAAAAGATCCATGGTATAGCCATAGATTTCCGGGTTCATGTCATCGATGTTGCATTCGATCAGTATGGCTTCATGCCTGGAGAGATCATCTTTTTTTTGTTGGGGGGATACCGGTTCTCCCAGATATATCCGGAGCAGGTTGGGAATGGGCAGATCCCGGTGGCCGACACCGTACGCTGTTTTTTTGATCACAAAATGCTTTTTGTCCGTGAATTCATCGGCATTGGCGGCCAGAATGGCGGCCCCGGTGGGGGTGGTGGTCTCCGAATCAGCCGCTCCGGAACGGACCGGTATGTTTTTCAGGATTTCTGCAGTGGCCGGAGCCGGCACCGGAAGTGTACCGTGGGCACATTGTACAAATCCGCCTCCCAGTTCAACCGGGGAAGAGATGATTTTGTCCGGCTTGATGTACTCAATACAGATGGCTGCCCCCACGATATCAATAATGGAGTCCACGGCACCTACCTCATGAAAGTGGATTTCTTCAATGGATTTGTTGTGGATTTTTGCTTCCGCTTCGCCCAATATTCTGAACATTTTCATGCTTCTGTCCCGGACGCCTTTGCCCAGATTGCTTTTTGTAATGATCTCTTCAATGTCACCAATGCTTCTGTGACGGGATCTTGCCTGGTCATCATCCAGGATCACACTGGCCATAGAACCATAGATCTTATTTTTATGTTTTTTTTCAACGCGGAGTTCGTAACCTGACAAGCCGAGTTTTTTCAGTTCACCGGTGAGGTATTCCTCCGGAACACCCAGGTCGACCATGGCCCCCAGGTGCATATCGCCGCTGATTCCGGAAAAACATTCGTAATAAAGGATCTTCACGAGTAATATATTTTAGTTAAACATCAAATTATAAAACTGTTACATTATCGGTTCAGAGATTATGATTTTTTGCTGCCGGCCACCCGCATGCTGTCCACCTGCCGGGCCGGCGATCCCCCATCTGCAAATCCTTTGCTGGCTATTATTTTCATTGTTTTTTGTCTTGGAAAGGCGGCAAGTTGACAGATCGGTGATAGGGGTTTCATGAATTCTTGTTTTTTAAAAGGCAACATTATTTAGAATTGTTAAAATTAAACGATTTTTTTTTCTTTTGGAATTGAATTTGATGAGATAACCACGAACTTTGTTAGCTAATAAACATTTGATGTTGCAAAACGTTTATTGGTTGTTGTAAAAAATTTGAAAAAAAAGGATTATGAAAAGAAGGGATTTTTTAAGAAAAGGAATAGGAGCAGGAGTGCTGGCCGGTTCCGCACTTTCCATGGTGCCTTATCACAGGATCGCAGGAAAACCGGCCGGTCAGGACGGCAATTTCGATCTGGTTGCCATCAAGGGGGGGGAACCGCATACCATGTTCGATCAGGCCATCCAGGCAATGGGGGGAATCAAAAAATATGTGAAACCGAACCAGAAGGTGGTGGTCAAACCCAACATAGGATGGGATTCGAGTCCGGAAAAAGCAGCAGATACCAATCCGCGACTGGTGGGCCGGATTGTTGAACATTGTCTGACAGCAGGAGCCAAAGAGGTATATGTCTTCGATCACACATGCAATGCCTGGACCAAATGTTACAAGAACAGCGGCATTGAGAAAGCGGTCAAGGATGCGGGTGGCAAGATCGTGCCCGGGAACAGCAAAAACTATTTTCATGAAGTTGAGTTGGAAAATGCCAAAATACTCAAAAAGGTCATGATGCACGAGCTTGTGCTGGATTCGGATGTATTCATCAATGTTCCCGTGCTCAAGAACCATGGGGGTGCCACCATGACCATCACCATGAAGAACCTCATGGGCATTGTATGGGACAGGCGTTTCTGGCATTCCAACGGCCTTCACGAGTGCATCGCCGAATTTGCTTCTTTCAGGCAGCCGGACCTGAATGTGGTGGATGCATACCGGGTTATGAAACGGAACGGACCCCGGGGAGTTTCCGTTTCCGATTCGGTGCTCATGAAATCACAGATCATCAGTGAGGATATGGTGGCTTCGGATGTGGCAGCTTCGAAGATATGGGGCATAGACCCCATGGATGTCGGGCATATCCGGATGGCCAGTGAAATGGGTGTGGGAGAATCCGATCTCACCAAACTGAACATCAAGCGAATCAAAGTATAAGCATGAGGAAACAGGCCTTTCTGAAAAAGATCAGGGTATTCATCGCGGTTCTTTTTATACTGGCTTCTTCCCTGGTCTTTCTGGATTTCAGGAATCTCCTGGCCGAAGATTATTCGGGGGGCATACTATATCTTCAGTTTGTTCCTTCCCTGTTAAAATTTATCTCGTTGCTTTCACTGGCATCCGTTGGCTTTATGGTCATCATGCTCCTGACGGCTTTGTTCGGACGGGTGTACTGTTCCGCCATCTGTCCCCTGGGGATTTTTCAGGATGTGATCACAAGGATTTCCATATGGGCCAGGAAAAAGTTCCGTTTCAGGTTTTCAAAACCTGCCAATGCATGGCGATACGGATTTCTGGCTCTGTCCGTTCTGGTCTTTCTGAGCGGTACTGTCACGGTCATCGGCTTTCTGGATCCCTATAGCAATTTCGGACGCATTTTTTCCGATCTGTTCAGGCCCCTGGTCGTTTCGGTAAATAACCTGGCCGCCTCGGCGATGGAGTCTGTCAATGTTTTCTGGTTGTACCCCCACAATCTGGATCCTGTTCCGCTGGCAAGTCTTGTATTTCCCTTTTTGTTCCTTGGAATGCTGATCTGGATGGCTTCGGTCCGCGGGCGCCTGTTCTGCAATACCGTTTGCCCGGTGGGTGCTTTGCTCGGACTCATTTCCAGGATTGCCCCTTTCAGGATCCGGATTGATGAGCAAAGTTGTACGGCATGCGGCAAATGTGCTTTTGTGTGCAAGGCGGAATGCATCAATTTCAAACGGAAGGAAGTTGATTTTTCCAGATGTGTCTCCTGTTATAATTGCATTACCGTTTGTCCTTTCAACAGCATCGGATATGCTCCTGCTTTCCCGTCCGGAAAAGAACAGGGAGATGGTCCGGATATGGAAAAGCGGGGTTTTCTGGCCGGATTCGCCGGTTTGATGGGGATCGGAACGGCCTCCTGCATTGCCGGTACGAAAGGAACGGAATCCCTGAACGAAAAACCCACAACTGTTGAGATCCACAAGGAATTTCCGGTTTCCCCGCCGGGATCTCTGGGTATTGAGCATTATACCGGTACCTGCACGGCATGTCATTTATGCGTAAGTATTTGTCCGACCAATGTTTTGAGGCCCTCGGTAACTGAATTCGGACTGGCCGGATTCATGCAGCCCCACATGGACTATTCCACCAACTACTGCAATTTCGAATGTACCGCATGCAGTGAGGTATGCCCCACCGGTGCCATTATGAGTCTGTCGGTGGAAGACAAGAAAATCACCCAGATTGGACAAGTACATTTTGTGAAGGAAAACTGTGTGGTGTATACCGAGAACACGGCATGTGGATCTTGTTCGGAACATTGTCCCACACAAGCGGTCAGAATGATCCCGTATAAAGGTACGTTGACCATTCCCGAAGTGGATCCCGATATTTGTGTGGGTTGCGGGGCCTGTGAGTATGCATGCCCCACCATACCATTCAAGGCCATCTATGTGGATGGAAACCCCGTGCACCAGATTGCTGAAAGGCCAGAGGACCAAGAACTTGAACAGCCCGATGTAGAGGAAGATTTCCCTTTTTAATTTTCATGATAGGCAGACCGTAAGATCCTTTTCCAGCGGACCTTTTCCGGAAATCTTTTGTTTTTGTCAATAGAAAGCCATATCAGCAGGGGTTCCCCGACGATATGATCTTCGGGAACAAATCCCCAGTATCTTGAATCGGCCGATGAATGACGGTTGTCCCCCATCATGAAATAATAGTTCATTTTGAAGGTATAGCTGGTGACGTATTCCCCGTTGATTTTTATCCGGTCATTTTCCAATGTGAGATCATTGTTTTCACAGACATCGATGATCCTTTCATATAGAGGGAGGTTTTCAACGTTCAGTCCGATAGTCACCCCTTTTGCCGGTACCCAGAGCGGTCCAAAGTTATCCAGTGTCCAGGGAAAACGGGGATCGTGCGGAAAAATCTGAAAATTGTAGACATTGTCCGGTGTTTCGTTTTTTTTGATGGCCACCACATTGGAGAATTTTTCGATCTTCCTGCGATTTTCATCGGTCAGGGGCAGTGAATATGTGTAGTTTTGTCCCATCCTCCATTCGTCACGTGATATGCCGAGCCTTTCAAGGGCCCTGGGATTGATCGGGGTTCCGCTGGTGATCACCTCGTAGTGATGCTGCAGTCCGGGGATCTCTTTTTGTTTCCGGCCGTTGACAAATACCTGTCCGTGCACGACCTCAATGGAATCTCCGGGGATCCCGATACACCTTTTGATATAATTGTCCCTGCGGTCCACCGGGCGGGTGACAATATCGTATGTATGCCAGGCATAGTCCCGCGCAATATCCAGATATTCATTCCAGCTCCTGATGCGTTTTTTTTCCATCATATCCCGGTTCCTGAATTCAAATGCATGATCCCTGAGGATCGAATAGTAGCTGGCTGCTGTGTTCTGCAGGATAACCGTATCTCCCGCAGGGAAGTTAAATACCACAATATCGTCATTCTTTACCCGGTCGAATCCGGCCAGCCGCTTGTAGGGCCACTGGACCCAGTCAAGATATGTTCTTCCCAGCAATGGAAGCGTGTTCTGGGTAAATGGTATGGTAAGGGGCGTTATGGGGAGTCTGGGCCCATAGGCTACCTTACTTACCGCCAGATGATCTCCTACAAGGAGGGTTTTTTCCATGGACGGACTGGGGATGCGGTAGTTCTGGAAAATGAAAATATTGATGAGGGTCACGGCAATAACCGCAAATATCAATGCATCCAGCCATTCAATAAAAGCACTGTTTTTCTGACCCCTCTTTTTCCAGAAAGACCAGTTCACCTTCCGGGTCACGTATATGTCAAAGATCACGGCGAGTCCGGCCAGAAACCAGTAATTGTCCAGCCAGATAACCCAGAAGATATAAAGGATTGCGGCGGCCGAAAATTTGAAATATTTATTTCTGAATACGTTGAGCCAATTCATCTGATTGAAATGATTTTTTTAAAGTTACTCAATAATTTTAAACATTTTTTTCCAGCGGAATCTATTGGGGAGTTTGGCCCCCGTCTTCAGGGACAGCCATACGAATACGGCCTTTCCTTCAATATGGTCTTCAGGCACAAATCCCCAGAATCTTGAATCGGCTGAATTGTGCCGGTTGTCGCCAAGCATGAAAAAATAATTCATCTTGAAAGTGTACCTGTTGGAAGGAATGCCATTGATGTGTATGACTCCATCGTTTACCGATAGTTCATTATGCTCATATACGGCAATGATCCGTTTGTACAAGGGGAGATTTTCCAGGGTCAGTCGTACTGTTTTTCCCCGGGCCGGGATCTCCAGGGGACCATAATTGTCCTCGGTCCATTTGTAATATGGGCTGTAAGGGAATACCGACCGGTAGGAGACTTTTCTGTTGGTGTTCTCGAGTTTGGTAACCGTCTGTACCTCCGGCAGTGTTCTGAGAATCCCAGCGGTCTTCATGGTGAGGGGCATGATATAACTGGATTTCTCCGGATCGAAATACCGGTGTGCGTTGTCAATATGCAATTCCCCCAATATTTCCGGATCGATCTGTCTGCCCCGGGTTTTGACATAATGACTGAACTGCAGCAAGGGAGGATCTTCGGTCCTTTTTCCATTTACATATACATTTCCGTGCCGTATTTCAAACCGGTTTCCAGGAAGGCCCACACAACGCTTGACAAAATGATCCCTTTTATCTACGGGCCGGTAGATTATATCATATTGATCATGAATGCTTTTTCTTCCGTATTTTCTGATCAGGACGTAATAGCTTTGATTGGGAAACTGGAGTACGACGGTATCACCCTCCGGAAAATTGAATATGACCACATCGTTGGGTTCGATCTCCGACAATCCCGCCAGCCGCTTGTAGGAGAGTTGCGGATTTGTCAGGAAGGACCGGATGTTGTTGGCAAAAGACAGCCGGTTGTGGACAAAAGGAACTGAAAGGGGGGTCATGGGCATCCTGGGTCCGTAACTGATTTTGCTCAAAAAAATGTAATCTCCCACCATCAGGGTTTTTTCCATGGAAGGAGTGGGTATGGTATATGCCTCCAGCAGAAGCCCCCGGATCAACAGAACGGTAATCAGTGCAAACAGGATGGCTTTCAACCATTCCAGTCCGGGATGATTCTTCCCTCTTTTGCTTATTTTCAGCTGTTCCCAGTTGATAAATCCGGTAAGAAAAATATCCGCAATGATGGGGAGTCCGGCCAGCAACCAATAGCACTCCAACCACAAGACAAAAAGGATATAGATCAAAGAAATGTATGCAAACCTGAAATATTTATGCCTGAGTATCTTCATGAACGGGGCAGGATGTCAGAATCCGAGCAGATCATTCATGGTGAATACCCCCGTTTTATCCCGGATAAATTCAGCTGCCAGAATGGCTCCGAGTGCAAAACCCTTTCTGCTTGCTGCGGTATGTTTCAATATGATCTCATCAAATTCCGATTCATATTTGATCTGATGTATGCCCGGCACATCCCCTTTCCTGACCGCATGAATGTTCAATATATCTTTTTCTCCCCGGCGGTCAAGTTTCCAGTCTTTTTTTCTGTCCAAAAGACTTATGATGTCTTCTCCCAGATGAATAGCCGTCCCGCTGGGTGCGTCAAGTTTCCGGGTATGATGGATCTCTTCGATGGAAGGTTCATACTGGGGAAATCCGTTCATGAACCGGGCCAGTTTTTTGTTGAGTGCAAACAGGATGTTGACGCCTATGTTGAAATTGGATGCTACCAGAAGGGTTTGTTTTTCTTCCAGGCATTTGCTTTTAATCAGTTCGTATTTATCCAGCCATCCGGTTGTTCCTGATACAACCGGCGTTTTTCCCTCAAAGCATTTAACGATATTGTCAAAGGCGGTTTCCGGAGTGCTGAATTCCAGAGCGACATCGATCTTGTCTAGATTGGCCTGATTGAGATCCTGCAAATTGTCCAGGTCGATGATGAGTCCGGTTTGATGGCCTCGCTCGGATGCAACCTTTTCGATTTCATGTCCCATGCGGCCATACCCTATGATTCCAACAATCATAATAAGAGGATTAACGGGGGGGTGACTCAGGAGGCAGCCAGACTGTCCTGTGTTCAGTCTTTCTTTACGGTATCAACCACTGCCTTAAATGCATCCGGATGATTCATGGCCAGGTCGGCAAGTACTTTCCTGTTGAGCTTGATGCCTTTTTTACTGACCCTGCCCATGAATTCAGAGTAAGACATGTCATAATTCCTGGCTGCGGCATTGATCCTCTGGATCCACAATGCGCGAAAATTCCCTTTTTTCTTCCTTCGGTCCCGGTAGGCATATTGCATGCCTTTTTCAAGTGTATTTACGGCAACCGAGTACAGATTCTTTCTTCCTCCGAAGTTACCCCGGGTTTGTTTGAGTATTTTTTTCTTTCTGCTCCTTGATGCTACTTTATTGGTTGATCTGGGCATTTTTATTCAATTTTTTATTTCATGGCCAGCAATCGCCTGATTCGTTCTTTATCGGCCCCACTCACCTCTCCGAAATATCCGAGATTCCGTTTTCTTTTCTTGGATTTCTTGGTCAGGATGTGGCTCTTGTATGCATGTTTTCTTCTTATCTTGCCGGTGGCCGATAATTTAAACCTTTTTTTGGCTCCCGCGTTGGTCTTCATTTTTGGCATTCTGTATGCTTTTTCTTATTGTTTTTTCTTTTTTATGGACTTGGGTGCAATGATCATGGTCATCCGCTTGCCTTCCAGCTTCGGCAATTGTTCTACTTTTCCGCAATCTTCAAGGTCCTGCGCAAGTTTGAGCAGCAGGATCTCTCCTTTTTCGGAATATATGATGGACCTCCCTTTAAAGAATACATATGCCTTGACTTTTGCACCGTCTTCCAGGAACTTCCGGGCATGTTTCAGTTTGAAGTTGTAATCATGTTCTTCGGTGTGTGGTCCGAACCTGATTTCCTTGACAACTACCTTGACCGTTTTGGCCTTGAGCTCTTTCTGTTTCTTTTTTTGGTGATATAGAAATTTTTTATAATCAATGATCTTGCAAACCGGCGGATCTGCCTTGGGAGATATTTCCACCAGGTCAAGCTCCTGGGAATCGGCCATTTTCATGGCTTCCTGGATGGAGTATATCCCGGGATTGGAAACATTTTCCCCGACCACCCTCACGGTTTTCGATCGTATGTTATGGTTGATCCTGTGTTTTGGTAGATTCCTTCTGGATCTGCTGAATCTCCGGTTTGGTTTGGGCCCCGCTATGGTTTACCTCCTTTCCTTTAGGTTTCGTTTCAGAATTCTTTCAGTTGTTCGGTTTCCTTTTCTTTCAGGAACGCCGCAAATTCTTCGGGTTTCATGATTCCCTGATCTCCTTCTCCCTGTTTCCTGACCGATACGGTTTGGCCATCAACTTCTTTTCCGCCCACGATCAGCAGGTATGGGATCTTCTTTAATTCATTGTCCCTGATCTTTTTACCCACCTTCTCGTTCCTCAGGTCAATCAGAGTGCGAATATCGCAATTATTTAGAAAATTTGAAACTTTTTCGGCATAATCATCAAATTTTTCACTGACCGGAATAACCACCACCTGATCAGGAGTGAGCCACAGGGGAAATTTTCCACCGGTGTGTTCAATCAGCAGGGCAACAAATCTTTCCATGGAACCGAAAGGTGCCCTGTGGATCATGACCGGCCTGTGCCGTTCATTGTCCGCACCGATATATTCCAGTTCAAAACGTTCCGGAAGATTATAATCCACCTGAATGGTCCCCAGTTGCCAGCTTCTTCCCAGCACGTCACGAACCATAAAATCCAGTTTGGGGCCGTAAAAAGCAGCTTCTCCGTATTCAATCCGGGCATCCAGCCCCTTCTCATTGACTGCTTCGATGATGGCTTTTTCCGCTTTGTCCCAGCTCTCATCCGTGCCGATATATCCCGATTTTTGCCCTGGATCCCGGAGGGATACCTGGGATGCGAAATCCTCAAACTCCAGTGCATTGAAAATATGCAGGATGATATCAATCACTTTGATGAATTCATCCTTCAACTGGTCGGGAGTACAAAAAATGTGGGCATCGTCCTGGGTAAATCCCCGCACCCGTGTAAGTCCGTGCAGCTCACCACTCTGTTCATAACGGTAAACCGTACCGAATTCAGCGTAGCGAATGGGCAGTTCCCTGTAGGAATGTGGCTTGTCTTTGTAGATTTCACAATGATGGGGACAATTCATGGGTTTCAGCATGAATTCTTCCCCTTCCACCGGTGTTTTCATTGGCTGGAATGAATCCCTGCCGTATTTTTCATAGTGGCCCGAAATCATATATAATTCCTTACGGCCAATATGAGGGGTGATGATGGGTTCATATCCATGCCCGGCTTGTATTTTTTTCAGGAAATTTTCAAGCCTTTCCCTTAGTGCTGCACCTTTCGGAAGCCATAGCGGAAGACCCTGGCCGGCCATGTTTGAAAAAGTGAACAATTCCAGTTCACGGCCGATCTTTCTGTGATCCCGCTCCCTGGCTTTTTCGAGCATTTCGAGATAATCATCCAGCATCTTTTTTTCGGGGAAGCTGATGCCGTATATCCGGGTAAGTTGTTTCCGGTTTTCATCCCCCCGCCAATAGGCCCCTGCAACATTCAGCAACTTGATGGTCTTGATGGGTGAAGTATCCGGCAGGTGCGGTCCCTTGCACAGGTCAGTGAAAGATCCCTGGGTGTAGAAGCTGATGGTCCCTTCCTGCAAGTCATTGATCAGTTCGACCTTGTAATTTTCTTTTTTCCTGATGAAAAAATCGAGGGCTTCCTGTTTACTTACCTCTTTCCGGTGGAAAACCTCCTTTTTACCGGCAAGTTCTTTCATTTTTTTCTCAATAACCGGAAGATCCGCATCGTTGATGGTTTTCCCTTCGGGAGGATCCACATCATAATAGAAACCGTTTTCAATGGCCGGACCAATGCCAAACCTGATCCCCGGATAGAGGGTTTGCAAAGCCTCTGCCATCAGGTGGGCCGATGAATGCCAGAAAGCGTGTCTGGCCTCCGGATCTTCCCATTTGTGCAGTAACAGGTCGGCGTTCTCATGGATTGGGCGGTTCAAATCCATAACTTCCTGATTGACCGATGCAGCGTAGACCTGTTTGGCGAGGGCCGGACTGATGTCTTTGGCAATCTCACCGGCAGTTATTCCATCCTGGTATTCTTTCACCGAATGATCCGGAAATCTGATTTGAATCATTTGTTGCTTGTTTACCGAAAAATATTGCAAAGGTACAACAAATTATAAGAGAACCTGTTCATTTGCCATACAACCTTAATGCCTTCAGAATTCAGAGATTTTCTTTGATGAAACGTGTTATTGCCGAATAGAGGTGAAGGGTTGTATTTCCTCCGTAAATCCCGTGGTTTTTGTTTGGATAGAACTGCATGTCAAATGATTTGCCTGACTGGATAAGTGCTTCCGAAAATTCTGCGGAATGCTGGAGATGGACATTGTCGTCGGCCATGCCATGGATCAGGAGAAACCTGCCTTCCAGTTTTCCTGCATGGTTTATGGGGGAGTTGTTGTCATATCCTTCCGGATTTTCACCGGGTGTCCGCATGAACCTTTCTGTGTATATGGTGTCGTAGTAACGCCAGTTGGTTACCGGTGCCACAGCGATCCCCATCCTGAAGGTTCCGGCTCCTTTGGTCATGCACAATGCAGTCAGGAAGCCGCCATAACTCCACCCGAAGATCCCTATCCTGTCCCTGTCAATAAAGGGAAGCCCCCCGAAATAAACAGCCGCTCCGACCTGGTCTGTGGTTTCCAGTTTTCCCAGTTGCATGTAGGTGCTTTTCCTGAATGCTTCTCCTTTTCCGTCCGTTCCCCGGTTGTCCACACAAGCCACGATGTAGCCCTCCTGCAGAAGCAATTGGTACCATGGCATGCGGTGACCGTACCGGTCGCGAACCGACTGAGATTCCGGTCCGCCGTAAACGAACATGAAAAGGGGATAGATCCGGTCCGGATCAAAATTTTGTGGTTTGATCATGTAGGCATTGAGTTTTACATCTTCAGTTGTGGTAATGGTGAACAGTTCTTTTTTCCCGAATCCGTAATCCTCCATTTTGCTTTTCAGTTCCGCATTGTCTTCGAGTACCCTGATCTGTTCGCCGGATTGTTCGTTCAGGGTGAGGAAAGGAGGGGTATTTGCATCGGAATGAACATTGATATAATACTTAAAACCCTTGCTGAATGCGGCGTGATTACATCCGGGCCGGTCTGATAATTGTTTTTTCCTTTTTCCGTTGAAGCTGATGGAGAATACATCCGTTTGAACCGTGGAGTTTTCATTGGAAGTATAATACAGCTTTTCCCCGGCATGGTCAATTCCCAGCAGTTCTTCAATATCAAAATGACCCCGGGTGATCTGGCGCATCCTTTTTCCGTCCATGGAGTGAAGATAGAAATGCATGTATCCCGATTCCTCGCTCATGTAGATATAGTGCTTTCCGTCTTTCAGAAAATGTATTTTGTCGTTGTCAACTTCAGAAATGTAGCATTTATCTCTTTCCTCCTGGATTACCCGGGAGGATCCTGTAGCAGCATCTGCCAACAGAAGCTCAAGATGATTTTGCTGTCTGTTTAGTCTGAAAACACTCAGCACTCCGGGATCACGGGTCCATTTGATCCGGGGTATGTACTGGTCGGTTTCATCACCTGTGTCCACTTCAATGGTTTCCCCGGTGTCTATATCATATATGTGAATGCTGACCCTGGAATTCTGTTCACCGGCTTTGGGATATTTGTATTGGTACAGCCGGGGATAAAGATCTCCGTAATATGTTATTTTAAATTGCCGGACCCTGCTTTCGTCAAAACGGTAATAAGCGATCCGTTTTCCGTCGGGTGACCATTCATATGCTTTTGAAAAAGCAAATTCTTCCTCATACACCCAGTCGGGGATCCCGTTGATGATCCTGTTTTTGTCCCCGTCGCGGGTTACCTGTATTTCCGCCCCGTTGTCAAGGCATTTGATGAAAATGTTGTTGTCCCTGACGAAGGCGATTCTGGAGCCGTGGTTGCAAAAAGAGGGAACCTGTTGTGATCCGTTTTCTGATAAAGGCGAAATTTCTTTCTGGTCGATATTCCAGATATAATGATCAGCGGTATATGAATACCTGTAAATGCTTTTGGTATTGGAGGTCAGCATGATCCGTTTTTCATCCGGACTGAAAGTGTAGTCATCGATGCTTTTTATGCTTGCGGAGGAAGTCATATCCAGTGAAAATACTGTGTCCACCCGTTCGCCGCTCCGGTACAGATGTCTGACGATGGCTGACCCTCCGGTAAGCGTGGTATAGTGTTCCCCGTCATTCATGGACCTGATACCGCGTATGGTTTCGGGTGAAAATTCCCTCTGAACAAATATTTTTTCCAGGGTGATATTCCGGCTTTTTTGCTGTGCCGAAAGGGAGAAGGAAAGGCTGATGATAAAGTATAAAAGAATGCTCAAAAAAAATCTCATGATCCGGATTTTGGTTCTAACTGTGCCAAATATAGAAATAATTGAAATTTCAATTACAATCATTGATTTGGCATAGATTTTGGATTTCATAAATTGAAAGGAAAAAAAGTCCGGAAACCATGAAAAAAATAACCCCAATCCTTTTCGTTGCCGCCATGGTTTTTTCTGCATGTGAAAGAGAGCCCCGGGCGGATTTTTTCGCCTCATCGGATATGGTTGAGGTAGGCGAGGTCATACATTTTACCAATACATCCATGGATGCCGACTATTTCGAATGGGGTTTCGGTGACGGAACATGGTCGAATACATTTCATGCAGATCATGCCTATACGGCAAGCGGGATCTACCGGGTGAGTCTGGCCGCCTGGCATGGCGAAGACCGCGTGGACCACGCGAGTATGCGCATCGAAGTGCTATTCCCCACCAGTATGGAAATAACCGTACTGGAATATTATGACGAATATCCTGTGGAAGATGCCAGTATACTTTTTTACGGGAGTCTGGAAGACTGGATTGATGAAGTGGATCCCATCGTGGAAGCATTCACCGACCGGGATGGAAGGGCGGTGTTCAGCGGTTTGTTCCCCAAACGGTATTATCTGGATGTATGGGAATACAAGCACAACAACTATATTCTGGCAGAGGAGGATGTCGCTTTCATAGAAACGCCCCGTCTGACACCCAATGAAATGAACTATTTTATCGCCTGGGTGGATTATGTATCCGGGACCAAAAAAAACACAGGCAGAAGGGACCGGGAAGTCAGGATTTCAAGGATTGAAAAAACAGGAAAGAGGGAATATAAGGAGAAAATTGAAAAGTACAGGTCACTTGTTGAAAAACGTATGCTGGAAAGAGAGAAAAATGAATGATTTTTGTTAAAAAATGTCAAATAAGGACACAATAAAGGAACAAAACGCAAAAAATTACGTTTAAAATAATGGTTAGTCAGTTTTTTTCATAGGGTTAGTGGTTTTAGGTTTAGGTTAGCGAAGGGGCTGTCTCAAGCAGGCAGTCCCTTCTTTTTTCCCATTACCAGAATTGATTAAAACGGCACCTTAAGATTTTCTAACGTAAAGATAAACGGACTTCCAGTTTGGAGAGGGACTTTTTTTTATTTAAAATCCCCCGGTTTGTGATTTTTTGTAAATTTGCATCCCGATGCCCAGATGGCGGAATTGGTAGACGCGCTGGTTTCAGGGACCAGTGATGGCAACATCGTGCAGGTTCGAGTCCTGTTCTGGGCACTGAGTGTATATTCCCCCTGACGCCCAGGTGGCGGAACAGGTAGACGCGCATGGTTGAGGGCCATGTTCCCGCAATCGGGAGTGCAAGTTCGATTCTTGTCCTGGGCACCACAACCAAATTATTTTCTTGCCATCCGGTTTTTTTTACATCATTTTTTTACAATGTCATGGTAATTCATGCCATATTTTATAAATTTATTGAGTAATAAAAATATTGTTATGGAATCCATTGACATTAAAGCCACAGATAAAACACCGGCCATAAAATCAGATCCTGGACAGGGTTTTGTCGAAATCCGCGGAAGATCAAATCCTGAGAATGCGGTTGAATTTTACAGATCACTGATTGATTGGTCCCTGGAATATGCAAGAAATCCTCAGCAAAAAACCACCATCAATATTGAATTGGAGCATTTCAATACGAGTTCTTCCAAATGCTTGATTAATTTTTTGAAAAATCTTGAGCTCATTCACCGTTCAGAAAAGGAGGTCCTCATCAATTGGTACTACGAAGAAGATGACGAAGAATTAATGGAAGCCGGCGAATTGTTTCAGGAAATTACCGGCCTCCCTGTAACCATGATTGCGACCTGAGACCGCGGGAATCAAATCCTTCCACATCTCCGGGCTTCGGCCATGGCCATTGTACGGTAAACCACGTGGGCAAATTTTGTATAGGGGGCGTAGATGATCAACAGCCATACCAATTCCAGATGGATGAAATAGATGTGATAGGCCGGTGCCCAATCCAGGAACCGGGCCATTTCCACCAGTACGCCCGTAATGACCAGCAGGTACAAAATGATCAGAAAGAACCAATCGGTGTAGTCATTATTGATTTTCCCCCCACCGGTGATGCGTTTTGCAATCAGAATACCTCCTCCGGAAAGTAAAAGAAGTGCAGCTGCGTTTCCGGCAATTTTCGCGGGATGCAGAAAGGGCAGCGGGTATTCGAAGAACAAGGTGCTGAGGATGGCGAATAAGGTGACAAGCAGTAAAAGGATAAAACCTGCAAATACCATGAAATGAGCATAGTACTGGTATTTGCCGTATCTGCATTTTTTGAACCGGGTGTGCAGTACGATATCCCGGATGGTGACCATGAAGTTTCTGATCTGCCCCTTCTGTGAAGTTGGGCCGGGAAGATGCCGGAGGATATCTCTGCGGAAATCCCTGATGCTCCATGCCAAACCGGAAAAAGACAGCAGGGTGATGGCCGTAAAGGAAATATTCAACCAGCCATGGGGGAAAAAAGCGGAATAGTTGATCTTTCCTTCAGGAATACCAAAGGTCCCGGCCATGGCAATGATCGTTAGGATGATCAGTGCGGGTACGCCAACCACCAATGGAAGGTATAGGGGATTTGACAGCATTCTGGCCAGAAACCCCGGCCGGGAATAAGAGGCATAGGTAATATGCCTGACTGCCGATAATACTTCCCCGGGTTTTACCTCCCTGGGACAGGTGGCCGTACAATCTCCGCAATGATGGCACAGCCAGACGTCCGGGTCGCCCATCAGTTTGTTTTTCAGTCCCCATGATGCCCAGATCATTTCTTTTCTCGGAAAGGGATTGTCTGCCGGCGACAATTCGCAAACAGCGGTACATGCACCACATTGCATACAGGTACTTAAACCGGAACCGGAACGTTGTTTCAGCTGTTTGATGAAATCGGTATCTGGGATGGCCGTTTGCATTGTATCACATGCCTTTGAAAGGATTCGCCCCGATTATTCTGATCTGTTCGGCAAATCCGTTTATGATTTCCGGAATGCGGTAATACTCGGTGATCTCAATGAATTCGGTCTGTACACGTTCAGGTTCAAGCATCATCGTGTTCAGGGTATCCTGTATATTTTTGTTCCGTATTTGGGTCAGTTCACTGCCCAGAATGAAATGACACTGATAATCTTCCCCGGGTTTACATCCGATCTGCAGTACTCCGTCGAATCCCTGGGAAAAAGCATCGGATATCCAAACCGCATTGACGTTTCCAATGCAGCGGACCGGGATGATCCTGATAAACGGACTGTACCGGAGTTTTTTATGTCCGGCCATGTCGAATGCCGGTATGGCGTCGTTTTCGCATGCAAAAACCAGGATCCGGAATTTTTCTTCCGTTTCGGGTGGGATCTCAATTGATTTGATCATGGCCGATACGGATTGGATCGAAAAATCGGCAAAATTAATGATCCGCTCAGGGCATGATCCCATACAAATGCCGCAGCGGCGGCACCGGGAAGGATTCAGAATGGGAGTGCCATTTTCGGTTTCGTCATACACACCGAAAGGGCATTCTTCGGTACAACGCTTGCAGTCGGTGCACCTGGGCATGTACAGTTCGGGAAAACTCCTGTCTCCGGATCTGGGATGAACTGATTCTCCCCGCTTTGTGGATTCAAAGCACTGGATTGCTTTCAGGGCGGCACCGGCAGCATCCTCCTTTGAGGAGACAATATCCATCGGAGCCCTTACCGTACCCGTTGAATAAATCCCCGTACGTCTGGTCTCATAGGGGAAACAAATGTAATGTGAGTCAGGAAACCCGTATTTCAGATCCGGCAATTCCGGTCCCTGCCTGTAATTCAGATGAAGGCTTCCTGAAGCTTCGGGGACCATACCCATGGCCAGCACCACCAGATCGGTTTTCAGGCATATGTCTTTACCCATCAGGGCATCCATTGTTTCTGTGTGCAGAACTCCATCCCCCGCGTAAATCCTTTTGACTTCCCCTTTGGTCATAAAAATATTGTCTTCTTTCTGAACTTCATGGTAAAAGAATTCTCCTGCACCGGGTGTCCGGATGTCCTTGTATACAATGAATATTTGTGCATCGGCATTGGTTTCCCTTACGTACAGTGCCTGTTTGAGGGTAACATTACAACAGTACGTTGAACAATAGGGCAGGTGGTCCTTATTCCGTGAACCGGCGCATTGAACAAAAAGGATGCTTCTGATCTTCATGCCGTCGGAAGGCCGTTTAATGGCTCCTTCCCGGGCCATTTCCTCGAATTGAATGTTGGTGATGATATCCGGACTGCTGCCGTAATTGTATTCCTTTATTTTTAGAGGATCATATGGTTTCCATCCTGTGGCCTGAATGATCGCCCCTGCCCGTATGGTACATGTATTTCCTGTATCCAGGTATTCGATAATGAAATTTCCGGGTTCACCCCCTATGCTTCTGACCTCTGAGGAGCAATGCAATTCAATTCTATCGCTGTTAACCACTTTTTCTATGAGGGAATGGATCTCCGGCAAAACCGGCTTATTCCACGGAGGGTCTGCAGGAAGCTGCCTGTGGAGTCTGGCCGCGAAACCACCCGGAGATCTTTCTTTTTCAATGAGTATGACCCTGTATCCTGTTTTGGATATTTCAATGGCAGCGGTTAATCCGGAAATTCCTGCGCCGATAACCAGAATATCTGCGTTCAGTTCCCCTGGAACATATCCCCCGGGCACGGAGGTGGTATCCGCACGGTTGATACCCATACGGAGATAATCCATGGCCATCATCCGGGTATCTTCGTTGTCCGGGTTCTGAGTCCATGCAACTTGTTCCCTCAGGTTGACCCGTTCAACCGGTATTTCAGGGTCAAAGCTGAAAATCCCGGTTTTGTATCTGGCCGAACAGGCCGCCAGAACCAAAGACTGGATTCCGTCATCCTGAATATCTTTTTCAATCATACGTACTCCATCCAGGCTGCATAAATGGTTATGCGATTTGCATACAGAAAGGGAAAATTCCTCCGGCAGTTCATTGAGAATTTTACTGGTATCCAGGGCATCCCCGATACGACAACCCGTACAGATATAAACCGCTGTCTTTTTGGAAAGAGACATCATGAACGTTTCATTGTACTCAGTGACTGTATGGCTTTCAGGGCAGTGCCTGTTGCATCTTTCAGTGAGGATGATACATCCATGGGTTTCCCGGCACATCCGGCGATATAAATTCCTTCGATTGAAGAAGTCTGAAATCCTTTGGGGCCGGATTGTATGCCTTCCAGTTTGATTTCAGCCGGGACCATTCCGGTGGCCAGCACAACCAGGTCCGCCTGTTTTCTGATCTTTTTGCCGGAAAGGATATTTTCTGTCTCGATCACAGGTTTTCCCGTTTTTTCATTGGTTAGAATCCTGCCGACCCTGCCTTTTTTCAATTCAATGTTGGGGTGAATGACCGCCTTTTTCAGGAAATCTTCCCCCCGGCCGGTTACCCTGAGATCAATATAATATATGACTGCTTTTCCCTCAGGATTTTGTTCCAGGAAAATCATGGCTTCTTTCAGGGAGGAGGAACAACATACTCCCGAACAATAGGGGAGATATTGTTCATCCCTGGAACCCGTACACTGGACAAAAGCAATGAAACCGGGTTTTCCCCTGTCGGACGGACAAAGTACCTTGCCGCCGGTAGGACCTTCCGGTGCAATAAGTCTTTCCATCATGACATTGGTAATTACGTCGGGATGTTTTCCAAACTGATAGTCAGGAATGGCTTTTGGATCAAAGGGTTCCCATCCTGTGGCAAATACGACAGCCGCAACATGGATTTCCCTTTCCATGGCCCGGGCTTTCAGGTCGACGGCACCGTACGGGCAAACCGCCTCACAGCGTCCGCATGTTTCTCCCGGGCAGACGGATGCATCAATGGTATACCGGTAAGGATAGGTCATTTCATGAGACAGGTAGACGGCTTTGTGTACAGACATCCCGTAATTGAATTCGTCCTTTGTTTCCACGGGACAGACTTCGGCGCATAACCCGCAGGCCGTGCAATTCTCATTGATCCGGTCCGGTCCGGTACGGAGCCGGACCCTGAAGTTCCCTTCTTTCCCTTTAATCGCAATTATTTCCGTGGAGGTAAGCAGATATATCCTGGAATTGTTGCGGATTCTCCGGAAATTGATCTCCAGGCCACATGCCGGGGGACAAAGCTTCGGGAAATATTTGTTCATTCTGGCCACTCGTCCGCCCAGACCGGGATTCTTTTCGATCAGCAGGACTTCATAACCTGTTTCAGCGATCTCGATGGCGGTGGTGATTCCGCTGATTCCTCCCCCGGCTACAACTATTCTTGATGAATTCGCATTATTATTCACTTGCTTTTTCTCAGACCATTTCAATGATGTCCCGCTTGAAATTGCTCCATTGACCGGTTCCGGGTTCCCGTCTGCAATTGACAAACACTTTCCAATCCTCCGATAATTGAGGGAAATCGGTTCGGAAATAATATCCCGGCCACCTGGTTTCTTCGCGGTACAGCATGCTCAGGATATGGGATCTTGCCTGCCATAGCCGGTGGATATTTTCCCAGCAGCGCATCAATTCGTGGGTGTTTTCTGCTGCCAGCTTTCCGGCATCCTCTTCCAGGAAATCCAGATATTCCAGTCCTTTTTTCAAAAGAGGCCCGGATGTTCTGAAACCACCGGATACTCCTCCCGCATATTCATCCATGATTTTTTGCAGTCTGAACATGAACATCTGCGGTTTGATGAAATACGGATTTACATTCTTGTCATTTGCATAATCACAGTGCTCATGGTATAGGGAAAGGGGTTTGAATACCTGTTCCTTCAATCCTGTAATTTCCGTTTGATCCGTTTGAACGGACTCAGGGTGATCCAGTGCATATGCAGCGGCGGATTTGCCGGCAATCCTTCCCTCGGTAAAAGAACCTGATGAAAATTTATGGCTGGATGCGCCGGATGCATCACCCGCCGCGAAGAGTCCGTTTACCGTAGTCATATTGGGATACCCCCATTTATAGGGATCAGGAGCAAAGTCTACGGGCCCGCTCACCCATGCACCGGATGCTCCCGAATGAGAACTGATAAAATACGGCTCACAAGCAGCGATCTCGGAGGGTTGGTTATCAGGACGGATATTGGTCGATGCCCACAACAATGCCTGGCTGATGGTCATGTCAAGGAAATCTTCCCAGGCTTCCGATTCCAGTTTTTTCAGGAGGATGGCTGCGGATTTTTCATCCTGTTGTCCGGCCGCGATTCTTTTTATGGCTTCGTCGGTTCGCATGTAGATGGGATGGTTTCCCTCTTCGATTTCCTGCATCATCAGGTAGTTCCTCAGGTTGGCAGGAGTGGGTTTGGCTGTTCCGTAAGGCGCCCATTTTTTCAGTTCGCCGGCTCTTTTTTGCATATAGTCCTCTCCCCGGGCATTGGTGGTTTTGGCTTGAAAAAGCAGGAACCACGCCCCGACCGGGCCATATGCATCCTTGAAACGTACCGGAACAAAACGAACTTCCTGACAAGTCATTTCTGCTCCTGCACGGATGGTGAAATAGGCACTGGCTCCTGAATTGAACGGTGGATACCATGATCTGCCCAGTCCTTCCCCCACAGACCTGGGTTTGAAAATATGAACAGCACCGCCCATAGCGACGATCACGCTTTTGGCCCTGAAGACATAAAACTTGTTTTCCCTTACACTGAAACCGGTTGCTCCGGCAATCTTCCCCTCTTTCACCAGAGGAGCGGTAATGAATATTCTTTCCAGATATTTTCCGTCTTCTCCGAGCTCTGCCAGTGCTTTTTTTGCGGCTTCTGAGACGACCGGCTTGTAGGATTCGCCGTTGATCATGATTTGCCACCGGCCTTCACGGACATAGCCACCCTGATCATTTTTCCATATGGGAAGTCCCCATTTTTCAAATAGATGGACCGAAGAGTCCACATGACGGGCAATATTGGCCACCAGATCGTCACGTGCCACTCCCATCAGATCATTTCTGACATAACGGACATAATCCTCGATTGTATTTTCATCTTTGCCGAGGCCCATATAAAGATTGATGGCGGACAGTCCCATGGCTACAGCTCCCGAACGTTCCATGGATGCTTTATCCACCAGGGTGATTTTCAGTTTGTTTTTTTTTGCCCAGTGGGCGGCTTCCCATGCTGCGCCACATGCAGCCATCCCTCCTCCCAGGATCAGAATGTCGGTGTCCATGGTGATGGTTTCGTATCGATCCCCGATGTTCATAAATTTTATATTTTGCTTAATTCTGAGATGCCGAGAGAACCGGGTTCTGTTCTGAGGAGCGGACTTTTCATGTCATCTGATCCTGTTTCATATCCGGCGTCCGGTGAAATGTTTCCTTCCGGGATGGTGCGGGTGGGAAATTTGAATCTTTTGATTTGGCCGTCCCTGAATTTTACCGACCACAATATGGCATCGGAACTTTTCATGGGCCGGACAACCGCACCCAACGGCATAAAATCGGCATAACCCCTGACTTCGATGGCCTGTGTGGGGCATATCTTAACGCAATTGTAACATTCCCAGCACATTTCGGGGGCCCTGTTCATGGCTTTGTTCTTTGCCATGTCGAGTACCATCAGGTCGTTCGGGCATACGTACTGGCAGGCTGTTTTGTCAAGGGATTTGCAGCCGTCGCATTTTTCCGTGATCACGAAGCTTGGCATGACGAAATGATTGAAAACATACAAACATAACCAAATTAATACAATGCTGTTGCCGGGGTGTCTGATTTTTGCAGGGGCAGGGGAAATAATTAAATTTGAACTGACCGAAACTTTTTTCATGCAGAAAGAATTACAGGATATCCTTGCAGAGTTATTCCGGGAATGGTCGGGTGAAAGTGCAGGGAACATGCAGTCACTGGATCCGCGTTCAGGATCAGCCCGAAAATACTGCAGAATTTCGGGAAAGAAACGGAGTGCACTGGGTGTATTCCATGAAGACCGGAAAGAAACCCGGGCTTTTCTTGCTTTTTCCGATCATTTCAGAAAGAAAGGTTTACCCGTGCCGGAGATCTACGCCCGGAAACCGGAAAAATCCGTTTACCTTATTCAGGATCTGGGCGATGTAACTTTGCATGCAAAAGTGGCGGACGAAAAAAAAATTTCAGGTTTTTCAGAGAATTTGACAGAAATATACAAAAGGGTTTTGTCCATGCTGATCTGTTTTCAGACCGAGGGACATGCAGGTCTTGATTATTCTCTTTGTACGCACAGGGAAAGTTTCGACAGCCGTTCGGTCATGTGGGATCTGAATTATTTCAAATACTTTGGACTCAGGATCCACGGTATATCATTTGACGAGGACAGTCTGGAAGATGATTTCGTGCGTTTCGCACGCTTCATTGACAGGGCAGAAAAAGAATTTTTCATGTACCGGGATTTCCAGAGCAGAAACATCATGCTGATCCATGATGATGTTTATTTTATAGATTATCAGGGGGGGAGGAAAGGACCCCTGCAATATGATGTGGCTTCTCTTCTGTATGAGTCAAAAACAGATTTGCCGCCTGCACTGAGACAGGAATTACAGGAACATTATCTGAAGGAATTGGAGAAAAGAACCGGGACCGGCAGACCGGATTTCATGCGTTATTATTATCCCCTGGTCTGGCTGAGGATCATGCAGGTTATGGGTACATACGGGTTGCGCGGTATGGTCGAGAACAAACCGCTTTTTATGGAGAGCATTCCGTATGCCCTGAACAATATCCGTTGGTTGCTGGAGAATAAGCATATTCCTTCAGATGTTCCGGAAATGGTCCGTTGTTTTGAAAAACTGTCTGCACGGCAGGATTTGATGGAGTACGGGAAGGGGTATGGTCAGCCAATGAAGATCAGAATCACCAGTTTTTCATACAAACACGGTATGCCCGGAGATTACAGCGGTCATGGCGGCGGATTCGTGTTTGACTGCAGATTGCTGCCCAATCCGGGCCGTCTCGAAGAATATAAATCCTTTACCGGTATGGACGAAAAAGTGATCCGGTATATGTCATCGAAACCTGAAGTCAGTGAATTTTTAAACCATGTTTTTGGGATCATCGATCAGTCGGTGAAAAAATACCAGGCAAGGCAGTTTGAACATTTATCCGTGTTTTTTGGTTGTACAGGAGGACAACACCGGTCGGTTTATTGTGCAGAAAAACTGGCACAGTACATAAAATCTGTTTACCGGCTGGAATCTGTGATATTCCACCGCGAGCTTGAAAAATAATATGATCCTGCGGGAGGCCGGCAACAAAAACACAAATCTTTTGAGCTGACATTATAACGTGCTAAATATTAAATGGGTAACGCAAATATATTCGGATGAAGGCAATGATTCTTGCAGCCGGAAAAGGGACCAGACTGGCACCATTGACCGACCATACCCCGAAAGCGCTGGTCGATTTCAACGGGAAAAAACTATTGGAAAGGGTTATTTTGAATCTCCGGACTGCAGGGTTTGATGAAATAATCGTGAATGTTTTTCATTTTGCGGAACAGATCAGGGATTTTCTGGATGAACGGAACCACTTTGATATACGGGTAGAGCCGTCCGATGAAACAGAGCGTTTGCTGAATACCGGGGGAGGCTTGAAGAAAGCGTCATGGTTCTTTGGAAATGAACCTTTTTTATTGCACAATGTGGATGTTCTGACCGGTCTGGACCTGATTTCGCTATATCGTGCCCATTTATCCGGTAATTCACTGGTTACCCTGGCGGTAAAAAAGAGATCCACGACCCGGCCTTTTCTTTTCACCCGGTCAGGATACCTCGCCGGATGGAGAAACCTGGTCAGCGGAGAAGAAAGAATCATAAGAAATGATAAAGAGAAACTGATCCCATTGGGAAACAGTTGCATTCAGGTCGTTGATCCCCGGATATTCAGTCTGATCACCGAAGAAGGCGCTTTTTCACTGACCGGTCTTTATTTGCGTCTTGCTGCACAATACCCCATCCGGGCATACCGTCATGACAGCGATTACTGGTACGATCTGGGCAGGTATGAAAATTTCAGGAAAGCCGAAAAACTGTTTCGGGGAAAAGAAACATGAATTTAAAATTCCATCAATTTTATGTTTTACAGGGAGGAGGAGAACATGACATCTCATCAGAATGACAAAAGTGCAGTGATCGATTCACTGAATGCGGAGCTGAAAGGGTATTCACCGCTGGAATTATTGAATTACTTCTCCGGGAAATACCCCGGTAAAGTTTTGCAGTCCAGCAGTATGGGTGCCGAAGACCAGGTGATCACCGACATGATTGTTGCTGCCGGGAAAGAGATCCCTGTTATTACACTTGATACGGGAAGGCTTTTCCCGGAAACCTACCGGTTGATTGAGGAGACCGCCAGGCATTACGGCATTCAGATACGGGTTTATTTCCCCGATTACAAGGCGGTTGAGAAAATGGTGAACAGCAAGGGGATCAATTTGTTTTACGAGAGCGTTGAAAACCGGAAATTATGCTGCCATATCCGTAAGAAGGAACCCCTCAAACGGGCCCTGCGGGGAATGGATGTCTGGGTATGCGGACTCAGGAAGGATCAGAGTCTGACCCGGTTTTACAACAAACGGGTGGAATGGGATGATCAGAACGGCCTGATCAAGGTCAATCCGCTGATTGACTGGTGCGAATCGGAAGTCTGGGATTATATACGGTCACATCATGTGCCTTTCAACAGATTGCACGAAAAAGGATATAAAAGCATCGGATGCCGGCCATGTACGCGACCGGTAAAATCCGGTGAAGAGTTTCGTTCGGGCAGATGGTGGTGGGAAGAACAGGAAAAGAGGGAATGTGGCCTGCACGACGGGGGAGACTGATCATTGGGCAATGACCCCGGAGCCCAGAAGTTCATCGTCCCGGTACCATGCCGCAAATTGTCCGGGGGTGATGCCGCGTTGGAACCGGTCAAATACAATATACGAACCGTTTTTCTTTTTGACCAGGGAGGCATTCTGAAGTGGCTGCCGGTAACGGATCCTGGCCTGGCAGGCAAACCGGTCGCCGGGAGCCGGTTCAAGGTCTTTCCGCAGCCAGTGGATGTCTTCGTTTCTTATGAACAGGCCTTTTCTGAAAAGTCCCGGATGATCCTTTCCCTGTCCCGTATACACGATGTTCTTCTGCGTGTCGGTATGTATCACGAACAATGGATTTTCCTTGCCCCCGATGTTCAGACCCTTTCTTTGACCGATGGTATAGAAATGGGCTCCGTTGTGGGTTCCGATCACCACCCCGTCACCGGGGTGATAGAAGAAAGGCTTTGAGAGTTTTTCCGGATCGTTGCTGTCTGCACAATATTCCAGATAACCGGCGAATCTCCGGGGTATTTCAATAACCTGACCTTTTACAGGTTCCATTCTTTGCCTGAGGAATTCCGGAAGATCGATCCTGCCGATGAAACAGATACCCTGGGAATCTTTTCTTCGTGCTGTTGGCAGATCAAGGTCTGCGGCAAGTTTTCTGACTTGTTCCTTGGTCATTTCTCCCACGGGGAACAGGACGTTTTCCAGCTGATCCTGGGAAAGCTGACAAAGGAAATAACTTTGTTCTTTGTTCCGGTCGACTCCGGCCAGGAGTCTGTTTATCTTTCCGGTTGTCCTTTTCCTGCAATAATGGCCGGTGGCGATCATTTCCGCTCCGAATTTTTCCGCGGTCCGTGCAAAAACATCGAATTTAATCTCCCGGTTGCACAATACATCGGGATTTGGCGTGCGGCCTTTCCGGTATTCACTGAACATGTAATCCACAACCCGGCTTTTATATTCCCGGCTCAGATCAATGCTGTGGAAATCAATGTCCAGTTTGCGGGCCACCAATTGTGCAAAGATCAGATCATCTTTCCAGGGGCAAGCTCCTTCAATGGTGCCGGTTTTATCGTGCCAGTTGATCATGTACAATCCGGTTACCTCGTGTCCCTGCTTTTTCAAAAGATAGGCCGCAATGCTTGAATCGACACCGCCGGATAGTCCGACAACAACCTTTTTCATCGTATTCCCTTTGGATGGCAAAGGTAGTAAAATCTAATCCTTCAGCCTTGAGGAAACCTGTTTGTTGGTCAGAATATGAGCGATTATGGCCCCGGCCGTATCCTGTCCGAAGGACTTCAGTCTGGTCATGATCAGTTTCTTTTTTTCTCCGGTACTGGATTCCCTGGAAAGCAGTCTTTTTATTTCCCTGAATTCACTTCCCGAAAGCTCATCTTCAAGGGCATGGAGGATGATCCGGAAGTCAATTTGGTCAACAGTAACTTCAGGCATTCCAAAATTTTCCAGTTCGACTATGGCCGTTTCCAGCACGTCCCTGCCCATCTTCCGGCAGGCATCCATTGAATTTGTATATCCTGTTTCATCCCTCAGTACCCAGCTTCCCTGGTCATATTTAATATTCCGGAGGGCGGCGATCTTTTTATTATCTCCACCGAAAATCCTTTCCAGCAGAATGATGGTGGAGTTTTTCCAGGCATTCAGATCGAATTTTTTTTCATTGAGTTTCTCCGTCTGCGCCTTTAGTATACGTATGGAATCTTCTGTTTGCATTCGAAAATATTTATTTGATCGTTTAGCAATTGATACGGTGTATATTCATTTCAAGGATTATGATTTTTTGTTGCCGGCCACCCGCGTACTGTCCACATCCAGGATCGGTGATGAGGGTTTCATGGACAATCCTGAACGGTTTTTACCAGGCGTGAAACATCAAATTTAACGGTCTGTGGGGGAGCATGATCCCTGCTGCATCCGAAAATTATCGCCATGAGTAAAAGCATGGCACCTGCAAAAGTATATTGATTGCTGATCATGATTCAGCCGATTGATGATTTCAGAGGAAAATATACGAAAAATAAAAATAATTACCATGCAGAAACCGGATACCCGGGCATTGATATTTTTTCGAATTTCCATACCTTAGACCGATCTGGTAGATTATGTCAAATCTTGTTGTTTACAAGTCATCTGCAGGTTCCGGTAAAACATATACACTGGCCCGTGAATACCTTGAGCTTTTATTCAGGGATCCGGAAAGCTACCGGCATATCCTGGCTGTAACTTTTACCAATAAGGCGGCCTGGGAAATGAAAGTGAAGATTCTCTCCGAGCTTTATCTGCTCAATCACCAAAAAGATCAGGGAAACAGCAACCTTGCATATCTGATGGAAATGACAGTATTCGATCAGGATCAGATCCGCCGGCGTGCAGGTTATATGCTTGGTATGATCCTGCATAATTATTCCAGGTTTCATGTTATGACCATTGATCGTTTTTTTCAAAAGATAATCCGGGGATTTGCCCGGGATATCGGAATACAGGCAGGATATACTGTTGAACTTGATCATCACAAAGTTCTGGATCATGCCATTGATGAATTGTTTTCAGGGCTTTCAGAAGATCCCCTCCTGCTGCAATGGTTGGCCGGATTTGCCAGGGAACGGATCATAGAGGGCGGAAGCTGGAACCTGAAATACCTGATCAGGGAGCTTTCCCGTGAAATATTCAATGAGAGGTTCCAGATGCACCGGTCTGAATTGAAGAGAAAATTTACAGACAGGAAATTTCTCCGGGCTTATAAAAAAGATTTATACCGGATCATTAAATCCTATGAGGAAAATCTCATGGCCACCGGGCGGGCAGCCATGGAGCTGGTAAACCGGAACGGACTGCAGGTGGAGGATTTCAAATACGGGAAAACGGGTCCTGTGGGGTATCTGGAAGCTTTGTCAGCGGGCAGGACCGGCAAAGTCCCGGGCACCCGGGTATGTAATGCACTTGATGATGCAGAGGGCTGGTATTCCGCAGGAAGTGAGAAGAAAAAACAGATATCATACCTGGTGAAAAATGGTTTGGGCGAATTGCTTGCAAAGGCCGTAAGAAAATTTGAAGATGAATTTGCAAAATATGAAACAGCACGTCTGGTCGTTCGCAACATTTATATCCTGGGGATTCTGTCGGATGTTTCGGAACGCGTTTATGCATACGCGTCAGAAATGAACTTTTTTCTTCTTTCCGACGCCAACCGGTTTCTCAAAGACATCATCGGTGAAAACGAAGCGCCTTTCATTTATGAAAAAACCGGTGAATATTTCCATCATTTCATGATCGATGAATTTCAGGATACTTCCATTCTGCAGTATGACAATTTTAAGCCGTTGATTGCCGACAGTCTTGCCCGGAATTATAAAAGCATGCTGGTGGGGGACATAAAACAAAGCATTTACCGCTGGCGGAACGGGGACTGGGAGATACTTTCCGATATGATCGGCGACGATTTCCGACATTTCGGAATTGCATACAAACCCTTGGTTTTCAACTGGAGGAGCAGGGAAGTAATCGTGGAATGCAACAACCGGTTCTTTTCCACAGCGGCAGATATTCTTCAGTCACATCTTGATCAGTTGATTCTTTCCGGTGGTTCGGATCAGGACTTGCAAAGATGGATGGACGGCCGGCTGAAAAAAGTATACCAGGATGTAAGACAGGAGGTTCCTGGTCACCAGAAGAAAAAGAAAGCGGGCGGATATGTGCGGTTCGAGTTCCTTGAATCGTCAAATAAACAGTGGCAGGAAGATGCGGTTCGAAATACCATTTCTGTTATTGAACAACTGCAGGAAAGAGGCTACCATCCGGGCGATATAGCCATACTGGCCAGAACGGGAGAAGAAGTAAGGAAAATGACCGATGCCATTCTGGACTACAAAGACTCATCCATGGCCTCTGAACAATACAGTTATGATACCATTTCCCAGGAGTCTCTTTTTGTGGGCAGTTCGTCAGCTGTACAACTGATCATCAGTATCATGAAATTTCTTAATCAACCCGGAGACCGGATCAATAAAGCATTTTTGTTGCATGAATCCCAGACAATCCTGTCCGCTTCCGGGAGAAATCCCGGGAAGCTTTTCATGTCTGCAGGAAATCATGAAGATGAAAGTATCTTGCTGGAATATCTTCCTGATGAATTTGTGAAAACCCGTCAATGGTTGAAGAATCTTCCTCTTTATGAACTTACCGAAGAGATCGTACGCATTTTTTCCCTGTCGGGAAAATCCAGGGATTTGCCTTTTATCAACGCATTTCAGGATCTGGTAACTGAGTATGCAGCTAAAGAACCTTCAGATAATGTGTCATTTCTTGAATGGTGGGAAGAAGAAGGGAAGCAAAAGAATCTGAGTATTTCAGAACAGCAGGATGCCATCAGGATCATGACCATACACAAAGCAAAAGGTCTGGAATTCCCGGTTGTGATCCTTCCTTTTTGTGACTGGAAACTTGATCATCATGCCAATCAGACCATATTGTGGTGCAAACCGGAAATCCGGCCGTTCGACGGTTTGCCGCTTGTCCCGGTTCTTTACAGCGGCAGGCTGGAGAACAGCTTTTTTTCCGGTGAATACTACAGGGAAAAACTGAAAATCTTCGTCGATCATTTTAATTTGCTGTACGTGTCCATGACCAGAGCCTGTGATGAGCTTTATCTGTTTATGCCTGACAAGCCGTCGGATAAAGGAATGACAGATATCGCCGATCTGGTTCTGTCCGTTGCCAGGAAAGAATTTACGAAGGACAGACCGGTGGCTCCGGGGAAGGGGAAAAACTACAAGAGCCGTCTGGAATTCGGATTGCCCGCGAAAGTCCTGACGGAAGAAAAGAGGGGAAAAACCTGCAAAATGAGTGCTTTTCGAAGTGTTCCGCTGGGGGACAGACTCAAACTGAGGTTCCGGGGAGATGATTTTTTTGATCCGGCGGGGAAAGACAAGGTCAGTTACGGCCGGATAATGCACGAAGTATTTGAGATGATAGAGACCCGTGATGACCTGGACAGGGCAATGGAGGAAATATTCAGACAGGGAAAGATGGGCAGGAACGAATGCATGAAAATGCGTAGCCATATTGAAGGGATCATATCCCGGAAGCCTTGGTCATACTGGTTTTCGGACAAATGGAAAGTGATCAATGAGCGTGAGATGATCACGGGAGCGGGAAAGATCAGGCGTCCCGACAGGGTGATGATCCAGTCACGGAAGGTTGTGGTACTGGACTATAAGTTTGGCCGCCGGAAAGAAAACATATATGCCTCGCAGGTACGGGAGTATATGTCCCATTTATCCGCAATGGGTTTTCAGGAGATTGAAGGCTATGTATGGTATGTAATGCTGGATGAACTGCAGAAAATAACACGGGAATGACAAGGACATATCCCTGGGGAACAAAAAGAAGATTCAATGCCTATATCGGATTTTTCAGGAAAAAATTCAGAGGAAGGGTCCAGAAACTGGCCGTTGATGCAGGATTTACTTGCCCCAACCGGGATGGCACCAAAGGAACAGGGGGGTGCACGTACTGCAACAACAACGCATTCAATCCGAAATATTGCAGTCCGCATAAGCCCATCGGGCAGCAATTACAGGAAGGAATGGAGTATTATAAGAAAAGATACCGGAAGACTCATCAGTATTTGGCTTATTTTCAGCCGTATACAAATACTTATGGACGGTTGGAACATGTAAAAAACTTGTATGAACAAGCTCTTGAAATACCGGGGTTGATCGGACTGGTCATCGGGACCCGGCCGGATTGTGTGGATGACGAAAAACTTGAATATTTCCGTAAGCTTTCGGACCGTTACCATATTGTCCTTGAATACGGGATCGAGTCCTGTTTCAATGACACACTTGCCTTGATCAACCGTGGGCATACGTGGGAGGAATCTGCAGAGGCAATCAGGAAAACCGCCGCTAAAGGGATTCATGTTGCAGGCCATATGATCGTCGGACTGCCGGGAGAAAGCAGAAAAGATCTGATTCATGAAATAGAATTGTTGTCCGGACTACCCCTTTCAGGTGTCAAGTTCCATCAGCTGCAGATTGTCAAAAATACGCAGATGGCTGCTGAATATGCACAGAATCCGGGAAAATTCAGTCTGTTCGGCTTGGATGAATATCTCGGGTTGATGGCGGAATTGCTGGAACGGCTGAGGCCTGATATCATTGTCGAAAGGATTGCCGGAGAAGCCCACCGCGATTTTCTTATTGCTCCGGACTGGGGATTGAGATATGATCAGGTGCTTGAAAGGTTTGAAAAGAAATTGGAAGAAAAAGACACCTGGCAGGGAAAAAAGTATGAAAAGGAGACCGGTCGATGAAACCATTCTTATACGAAGTAGCCGAACACCTGTACAGGACCCACGGAGAGGGTCTATCCGGTTGTGTGGTTATTTGTCCGAACCGCCGGCCGTCTGTTTTTCTGAAAAACTATCTGTCGGGGATTATCACCCGTCCCATGTGGTCTCCCGATTTTTTAACTATTACGGAATATATCGAGAAGCTTTCCAATCTCAGGAATGGGGACCGATTGGAGATGTTGTTTGATCTGTATGAAGTGTTTACGCGTACCGGGAAAACCCGTGAACCCTTTGATGAGTTTTATATGTGGGGCGATATGCTCCTGAATGATTTTGATGATGTGGATAAATACCTGGTAGATCCCCGGGATCTTTTCAGAAATCTGGCAGAATTAAAATCCATCGAAGATCGCTTTGATTATCTGGAACCTGAACAAATAGAAGTCATTCGTGAGTTCTGGAGACATTTCGACATTGAACAGTTTTCAAGACAAAAAAGCGCCTTCATATCGGTATGGGAAATTCTCTACCGGATCTATACCGAATTCAAGAAAATACTGGAAAGGAAATCAATTGGATATGAAGGAATGATCTACCGGAAACTGGCCGGGGACCTGGAAAATCCAAACAAAAAAAATCTGCCGTATACAAGACATATTTTCATCGGATTCAATGCATTGAATGCGTGCGAGGAGAAAATTTTCAGGATACTGAAGAATCTTGGCCGGGCTGAATTTTACTGGGATTATGATGAATATTATCTGAAAAGGGAACACAAGGCAGGATTTTTCATCAGCCGGTATTCCCGGGAGTTTCCGTCGGAAATGAAGAAAATAAAAACCGATCATCTTTCCAGCGGAAATACAAAGATCAGGGTCATTTCGGTACCTTCCGGCGTAGCACAGGCCCGTATGGTTACCGAGATCATCCCGGGTCTTCAGGGATCCGGTGAAGAGCAGGATATCATGAACAGGACCTGTATCGTACTTGCAGATGAAAATCTTTTGATGCCTCTGCTGCACGCATTGCCTGGCGAACAACGGCAGATCAATGTTACCATGGGGTATCCTTTCCGGAATACGCCGGTATACGGTCTTTTTGAACACATCATTGAATTGCAGGGAAACCTCCGGGGCAGTCAGGAGGGAACGCTGTTCCATTACCGCGAAGTTCTGGCAATACTCAACCATCAGTATATACAAAGCCGTGATGAGGAAATTGTCAGTAGTCTGAATGAAGATATTCTCAGAACCAACCGGATGTATGTTCCGCAAACCATGATGGAGAAAGGAAAAGTCCTTCCGGTCATTTTCCGCAAGATTAATTCCCTGGATGAAATGCCTGATTATTTTCTGGGCATCATCCGGGGTTTGATCCCGGAGGAGGATGATCAAAAGGTGATCCTTTCCAGGCTTGACCGCGAATACATTTATCAGTTATACACGGTCACACGGCGTTTGCTGGAAATCATTAATCAAAAGGATATTGCATTGAATGTATTTACTTTTCTGAGGATTTTCAGAAAGGTTGTCCGGAATATGCGTATCCCCTTTACCGGCGAACCGCTTGCAGGTATACAGATCATGGGGGTCCTTGAAACCCGGGCACTTGATTTTCAGAATATCATTGTATTGTCCATGAATGAGGGCAATTTTCCCAGGACAACATCCAATCCATCCTTCGTTCCTTATTCACTTCGCCGGGGCTTTGGAATGCCAACCATCGAACATCAGGATTCCGTTTACGCCTATTACTTTTACCGCCTCTTGCAGCGTGCCCGGGAAGCAGTATTTATTTATGACAACCGGACAGAAGGCTTGCATACCGGAGAAAAATCCCGGTTTATATATCAGTTGCAGTTTGATCCCCGGTTCAATACAACCGAATCAGTGTATGATTTTACCATTAATACATCTGAAACAAAAGAGATTGTCATAGAAAAGAGCCAGGCGGTCATGCAGGAACTGGAGAAGTATACGGATCCGGAGCGTGGTGAATACATTTCTCCGAGTGCCATGAATGATTACCTGGATTGCCCGTTACGTTTCTATTTCAGAAAGATCGCGAATCTCACCGAACCGGACAAAGTCACGGAAAATATTGACCAGGGGCTTTTTGGAAAACTGATGCATGCTGCCCTGGAGCACAGCTATAAGCCCTTTGTCGGGAAAACACTGACAAAAGAACTGATTTTTCATCAGTTGATAAAGAATAAAAACCGGATTACCGAGGCGCTGAACCAGGCTTTTTCGAGGGAATATTTTCATTCATCCACGATCAGCCGGAATGACATCCGGGGAAATAACCTGTTGATCGCAGATATCCTGCAATATTACCTGCAGATGATCTTTAACTTCGATGCAGGTCTGGCACCTTTTGAGATTGAATCCCTGGAAAGAAAATGCACCGCTTCCATTCCGGTTGTATCTGAAGGGATCAGGAAAAAACTGCTCATTGGAGGCAGGATCGACCGGATAGACCATACAAAGGAAGGATCCAGAATCGTTGATTACAAGACCGGAAAGCCTCCTCCGGCCAGCCGGTCACTGGAAGATCTTTTTACAAGAGGTGATCCAAAGCGTGATGCCGCATCGTTCCAGGCTTTTTTCTATGCATATATCTTTGGCCATGACTTGGTGCAAACTCCCGTTGTCCCCGCTCTGTACTATCTCCGGGGACTCCATGACAAAGGATATGAATACAGACTGTATCTGACCATGCATAACAGGAAGTTCCGGGTACATGATTTTGCTCCCATAAGGAAGGATTATGAGAAACTGCTTTGTGGGGCAGTTTCCGAATTAATGGATCCGGAAATACCTTTCCGGCAGGTTGAGGACCGGGATATGTGCAGTTATTGTCCTTACCGGATGATTTGTCACCGGGAATGAGTAACCGGTGTTTTCACGAGCAGGCGAATTTACTATATTTGTAGGGCGCAAACAACGGCACAAAGAAATGTTCCCTGATTTCTCATCTTTCCAGGTTGAGACCAAGAAGCTGAAATATACCACGGAAGAAGGTGTCAGATTTCCACAGACAGCGATCATAACTTTTCAGTCAAAGGACGGCTTTCAATCCATTGTCGAACTTATGGGGTATATGGAAGCGGATCAGATCTATGAAAAGATCGAACGGGGGGGAGATCTGAACCTGGATCATTGTTGCATCGATAACCTTTCGCTTTCGGATTACCGCCGGCAGCACGATATCCCCAAACGTGAGTTTATAAAGATCCGCAATTTTTCTGCAAGGAATTCCTTTTTCAATTCACTGGCTCCCGTTGATCTGTCATTCGCTGAATTTGAAGGTGAAGGAATCAGTTTTGAACATGCCTGTTTTGCCAGGGGCGGACTCTATGCAACCAATCCTGTCCGGGTCATCATATCCATGCTTACATCATATTCTTTCTTCAGCCTGGTTTTTATTTTTCTGATATATTTCACCTCTACCGACATTGTTTCCTCCGTCGGGGATCCGGATAAGCTGAGTGTTTTTGCACGGTCATTTTACCACAGTGCCATTACTTTCCTGACCATTGGTTACGGGGATTTTTACCCTTCCGGTGCCATCCGCTGGATATCTGGGATCGAGGGTTTTATAGGGCTTTTCCTGATGTCCTATTTTACTGTGGCCTTCGTACGGAAAATATTGCGGTAGGTTTCTATTCATCCGGAAGGTCGGGGCGGAGTTCCCTGGTCTTTTTTTCTGCCTCTTCCAGTTTCCAGTGGTCAATGGCCTGTTTATTTCCTGACAGCAGGATTGCAGGTACTTTCCAGCCCTTGTATTCTGCAGGACGGGTATATACCGGAGGGGCAAGGAGATTGTCCTGAAAGGAGTCGGTCAGGGCGGAAGTTTCATCTGAGATAACCCCGGGAATTAACCGGACCACGGCATCTGTAATGAGTGCAGCCGGTATTTCACCTCCCGTAACCACAAAATCACCCACCGACAATTCCAGGGTGATCAGGTGATCCCTGGCGCGCTGATCAATTCCTTTGTAATGTCCGCAGATGATCATGATGTTCTCCTGTGTGGAAATCCGGTTGGCAACTTTCTGATCAAACCGGATACCGTCTGGTGTTGGATAAATGATTTCATCATAATCCCGCTGGTTTTTCAGATCGGAAATGGCCCGGTCGATGGGGCCGATACCCATGACCATGCCTGCTTCACCGCCAAAAGGATAGTCATCCACCTTACGGTGTTTGTTTTGTGCATAATTTCGCAGATCATGAACATGTATTTCTGCAAGTCCCTTTTTCCGGGCCCGTTCAAGTATGGAAAGATTCAGGGGGCCTTCCAGAATTCCGGGAAGGACCGTAATGATATCGATTCGCATTTTTGTTCTGGTTTATACAAAAGTAGCAAATTCAACCGGCAGGGCGAAAACATCAAAAAATTTTGACTAAACTGGTTAATTGTCTATTTTCGCATAGTTCAGACCGGAATACTGGATTATAAATGATCGACATGACTGACCTGCAAAACAGGGTTCATGATAAACAATCCGGGAAGCAGGAAGAGATTCCTGAAAACGACGTGAATGTGTCCTTGCCCGGGGGGAGTGTTACGGATCAAAGGGATGATCAGAAAGCGGATTACAGCTCAATGACAAGGGAAGAACTGGTCAAATCACTAAAGGACCTGATCAATGGCAAGCCGGTCAGGGAATTTATCGACCATGCCGACGTCATCAAGATCAATTTTTACAAGAAGCTGAAGGCTGAAACGGAAAAAAAACGGAAGGCATTTGTTGAGGACGGAAATGATCTTGAGGATTTTCAACCACTTCCTGATCCCCTGGAAGAACAGTTTCAGGAATTGTTTAAAAAATACAAGGAACTCAAGTCCGAATACAACCGGAGCATTGAAAAAGAAAAAAAAGAGAACCTTCAGGAAAGGCTCCGGATCATCGAAGACATCAAGGCCCTGGTTAATACCAAGGAATCCATCAATAAGACCTTTCAGGAGTTTCATGAACTGCAGAGGCAATGGAGAGAAGCCGGTCCCATACCGCAAAAGAATGTCAGGAACATATGGGGAACCTATAACCACCATGTTGAAAAGTTTTACGATTACATTAAGATCAACAAGGAGCTGAGGGACCTTGATTTCAAGAAGAATCTTGAAATCAAGGAAAAGCTCTGCGGGAAGGCGGAAAGACTTCTGGAGGAACCCAACGTCGTCAATGCCTTTAAGACCCTTCAGAAATATCACGAAAAATGGAGGGAAACCGGACCTGTACCCAGAAAATTGCGGGAGGAGATGTGGCAACGGTTCAAAAATTCCACTTCACAAATCAATAAGAAACATCAGAAATTCTACGAAGAGCTCAGACTGAAACAGGAGAACAACCTTGAAAAGAAAACCGCCTTGTGTGAAGAGGTTGAAGCCATCAACGGGAAAGAACCGGCCACTCACAAGGAATGGGATCAATATTCAAAAAAGGTGATCGGTTTACAAAAGGGATGGAGGACCATTGGTTTTACACCCAGGAAATACAACAATGAGATCTATGAACGTTTCCGGAAGGCCTGTGATGATTTCTTCAACAGGAAACGCGAGTTCTACGCACAGAACAAGGAATTGCAATTGCAGAACCTTGAGGAGAAAAAGATTATATGTGAAAAGGCAGAATCCATTATGGACAGTACTGACTGGAAAAAAACCACCACGGATCTGATCAACCTTCAGCGCAAATGGAAAGAGACCGGTCCGGTCCCCAAAAAGGATTCGGAAAAGATATGGAAACGTTTCAGGGCAGCCTGTGATTACTTTTTTAACAGGAAATCAGATCATTACAAAACCATTGACCAGTCTTATGAAGAAAATATGAAAAAGAAAGAAGAACTGATCAGGGAAATGGATGCACTTGAGCTTGGCGATGACGCCGATAAGGATTTCAGGAAACTGAACGAGTTACAGAAAAACTGGAAGGAAATCGGATACGTGCCGCGGGAAAAGAAAAATGAAATACAGAAAAAGTACCGGGATGCGCTGAATCGTCAGTATGATAATCTCGACATCGAGGATCAGAAGAAGGACCGCCTTAAATACCGTACAAAACTTCACAGCATTGTCCAGAAGCCGAAAGCAGGATTGAAGCTTCAGCAGGAAAGGGAAAAACATGCCAGCAGATTGCAGCAATTGAAAAACGATATGGTCGTATGGGAAAACAACGTGGGGTTTTTTGCAGATACAAAAAAGGCCGAATCCTTAATTGCGGAAGTTAAGAAAAAGATCAGCAAGGCAAGAAATGATATTGAACTGCTGGAATCGAAAATTGAAATGATCGATTCCATGAATTCAGACCATCGATAATTAAGTTTGACAAATAAATCTTTCAATTTTGTCTCCAACAAAATATATTTTTATAACCGGTGGTGTTACTTCCAGTCTTGGGAAGGGGATCATTTCTGCTTCGCTCGGATTGCTGCTGCAGGAAAGGGGAATGAAAGTGACCATTCAAAAGCTGGATCCCTATATCAATGTTGATCCCGGAACACTGAATCCTTATGAACACGGCGAGTGTTATGTCACGGAAGACGGTGCTGAAACCGACCTTGACCTTGGTCATTATGAACGTTTTCTCGGAAAACCGACTTCCCAGGCCAACAATGTGACCACCGGACGCATATATCAAACGGTAATCGATAAAGAACGCAGAGGAGATTACCTTGGAAAGACCGTGCAGGTCATTCCGCATATTACAGATGAGATCAAGCGACGGATCAAACTGCTCGGCAAAAAATATAAATATGACGTGGTCCTGACAGAGATCGGAGGAACGGTGGGTGATATCGAATCGCTTCCGTACATTGAAGCCGTTCGTCAGTTGAAATGGGAGCTGGGACCCCAAAATACACTGGTGGTGCATCTTACCCTGGTTCCTTTCCTTGCTGCCACGGGAGAACTCAAGACCAAACCCACACAGCATTCCGTGAAGGTGCTTTTGGAAACCGGGATCCAGCCGGATATACTGGTGCTGAGGACAGAAAGGAAGCTGACCCGGGATCTCAGGAAAAAAGTCGCTCTGTTCTGTAACGTGAATCCTGAATCTGTCATTGAATCCATCAACGTATCCACAATTTATGAAGTCCCTTTGTTGATGCAGAAGGAAAATCTGGATGATACGGTCATAAAGAAACTGGACATCAAGGGTACGCGTCCGCCCGACATGAAACCCTGGAAAAAATTTGTCAGTAAACTCAAAAAACCTGTCAGGGAATTGAACATTGCACTGGTCGGGAAATATGTTGAGCTGGCCGATTCCTATAAATCAATCATCGAATCCATGAGTCACGCGGGGGCTGTTCACAATTGCAAGGTAAATGTGCATTGCATCCATTCGGAAGATGTTTCTGAAAATAATGTGCATGAGATTCTTTCAGGAGTTGAGGGAGTGATTGTTGCCCCGGGATTCGGAGACCGCGGAATTGACGGAAAGATCATTTCGGTTCAATATGTCCGGGAGAACGACATCCCGTTTTTTGGCATCTGCCTGGGGATGCAATGTTCCGTGACCGAGTTCGCCAGAAACATGCTGGGGCTGAAAAAAGCCCATTCCACGGAGATGAACCATCTTACCCCCGACCCGGTGATCGATCTGATGGAGGAACAAAAGAAAATTACTGAAAAAGGGGGTACCATGAGACTGGGCATATATCCCTGTGACATTGTGGAAGGCAGTGTCGTACACCGGGCCTACGGTGAGCTTCACGTCCGGGAAAGACACCGTCACCGGTATGAGTTCAACAATGATTATCTCCGGCAGTTTCAGAATGCAGGTATGATCGCCACAGGGATCAACCCGGAAAGCAATCTGGTTGAGATCATGGAAATTCCTCAAAAAAGATGGTTCGTGGGTGTACAGTTCCACCCTGAATACAGCAGCACCGTTATGCGTCCTCATCCTTTATTTGTCGGGTTCATTGAGGCAGCCATCAAAATGCAAAAACAAAAGCACCGGGAAGGCACAAAAGCATCCGTGCGCTCTGAGCAGGAGTGACACATCATTTAAATCTATTTTTATCTTCACAGAAAGACAATGGACAGAAATTCGATTATAGGGATCATACTTATCGCCGTCATACTGATTGGCTATAGTCTCCTGACCAGACCTTCAAGAGAAGAACTGAAGGAAGCAAGACGCCGGGCTGATTCACTCGAACTGGTCCGGCAGGAGCAAACGGACACTATGCCCGGTGCAACCGGCGTGCAGAAGGAAAAGCCCCGGAAGGAACCGGTTGTGCAGAAAGAACAGGAGGCGGGTGTTAAAAAGGACAGCGTGGACAGGGATCGGTTAAAAAGCCTCTGGGGTGTATTTGCCGAATCGGCCACCGGTGATCAGGAATTCATCACCATGGAGAATGACCTGATGAAAGTGGAGGTGGCCAGCAAAGGGGGGCGTATCTGGTCGGTCGAACTGAAAAAATACAAAACACACGATTCATTGCCCCTGATCCTTTTTGACGGGGATTCCACGGTATTCGGAATGAATTTCTTTGCCCAGAACCGTAGCATTGCAACCAATGAGCTGTTTTTCGCCCCCCGTACGGATGAGCGGAAGATCCGGGTGGAAAATGATCCCCGCAGCCTGGTGATGAGACTGAATGCCGGGGAAGGGAGGTTCCTCGAGTATGTTTATACCATGTACCCCGGCAAATACATGCTGGATTGCAGCATCCGGATGAAAAACATGCAGGAGGTCATATCTTCCAATATCAATTACATTGATCTGAACTGGGAGGTTTTTGTACCCGGCCTTGAAAAAGGGCGGCAGAATGAGAACAATTATACGACCATATATTACAAGCATCATAAGGATGAGGTAGATCATTTCAGGGGCAGGAGCAACAAGGAGATCCAGGAGGAGGACATTCCTACCGGCCTGAAATGGGTTGCCTTCAAACAACAATTTTTCTCTTCCGTATTGATAGCAGGAGAGCATTTTTTGAACGGAACGGTTCAATCGGTGGACCTTGAAGATTCACAGCAATACCTCAAGCGGTTTGCCACAAAGCTGGGTGTGCCATATTCTGCCGGATCGGAAACAAAGACCCCCCTGCATTTTTATTTCGGTCCCAATCATTTTCAGACCCTGAAGAAACACGGTATGGAATTGCAGGAACTGGTTTCCCTGGGTGGTTTTATCAGTACAGCCATTAACCGTTACCTGATCATCCCGGTTTTTAATTTTCTGAGTGGGTTTATTGACAGTTACGGGATCATCATCCTTTTGCTGACCATCATGATCAAGGTATTGCTGTTCCCGCTGACATACCGTTCTTATTTGTCACAGGCAAAGATGCGGGTGTTGAAGCCCGAGATTGATGAGATCAACAAGAAGATTCCCAAGGACAAAGCCATGCAAAGGCAACAGGCCACCATGGCCCTGTATAAAAAAGCCGGTGTGAGTCCGCTCGGAGGATGCCTGCCCATGCTTTTGCAGTTTCCCATCCTTTTTGCCATGTTCAGGTTTTTCCCAACTTCCATTGAACTCAGGCAGGAAAGCTTTTTATGGGCACAGGATCTGTCCACTTACGACAGCATCCTGGATCTGCCTTTCAACATCCCGTTTTATGGTGACCATGTCAGTTTGTTTACCATACTGATGACTGCTTCCACCATTATCAGCATGCGGATCAGCAATCAGTCCACGCCTTCCAGCAGCCAGATGCCGGGAATGAAAAGCATGATGTATATTATGCCCGTTATGTTCATGTTCATCCTCAACAATTTTTCAGCAGCGCTGACCTATTATTATTTTCTTGCCAATCTGATCACCTTCGGTCAAAATGCCCTGTTCAAACAATACATTGATGAGGATGAACTGCGAAAAAAAATGAAGACAAACCAGAAGAAGCCGAAAAAGCAATCCAAATTCCAAAAAAGGCTTGAAGAAATGGCCAGGCAGCGCGGGGTACAGGTTCCCAAAAAATAAGCTTTCATCCATTGAGTTGATAACGGACCATAATAAATTCCTTTCATTTATGAGAAGCAAAAAAAAGACACACACAAAGAGGATCCCGGCAGCAATATGGCTTATCGCGGGATTATACGTCTTTGTATCCATTGCATGCAAAAGTCCGGTTAAAAACGGGTCCGGTGCCGGCTTGCTGATTCAGCGGATCGACTCATTGAAGAAGCAGGGGTATCCGGTCATGGATCTGCACGCGCATCTGAAGGGCGGACTCACCATGGAGCAATTGCTCGAACATTCCGAACGAACCGGCATTGAATATGGCGTTGCCATCAATTGCGGCAAAGGATTCCCGGTACATTCCGATTCTGCATTGAGCGCCTATTATCATGCTCACAAGCATTATCCGGTTTATCATGCTGTGCAGGCGGAAGGCCGGGAATGGATTTCAATCGTGTCTATGGATACCGTGGAATTGTATGATTATGTTTTTACCGACGCAATGACCTTTCATGATGCCGAAGGCCGGAGGACGCGGCTTTGGGTTGAAGATGAGGTGCATATCGGGGATCCCCAGGCTTTTATGGATTATCTGGTGGATCAGATCGTGAACATAGTCAATACTGAACCCATCGATATATATGTAAATGCAACCTATCTTCCCAAAGTAATTACTGACCGGTATAATGAATTATGGACCGAAGAACGGATCCGGCCGGTCATCGCTGCATTGAAAGAGAACGATGTAGCCCTGGAGATTGGTGTACGGTTGAAGCTGCCCTCGCCCGGGATCATCAAAATGGCAAAAGAAGCGGGTGTAAAGTTCACCTTCGGCACCAACAACGGAGGTCCGGACCTGGGGTATCTGGAGTACGGACTGGATATGATCGATGTATGCGGACTCCGCCCGGAGGATTTCTGGGTACCCCCTGAATAGGTCTTTGCGGATTTCCTTTCCCGGTGCCGGCGGATTTGTTTATTCCCGGTTTTTTGATCCTGTACAAAGTCAGGGGACCTTTCAGACCTATTGAAAGCGGTTCATGACCACCTGCCCGGCGCACGGCGGTGGGCCACGGGAATATTCCCCAACAATTCACCATGTCAAACCGGGCCCTTCTATTGTCCGGGCAATAAGCAATGTGATACAGGTTGAAATGAATAAAAATATTGAAAAGGTCAGTAATCTGAAAGTTTTGGGCTTCCTTGTTTATCTTTGCAGTAAATCAAACCGGAGATGAAACCATCGCTTTACCTGATCCCGGTCACCCTGGGTGACAGTCCGCCCGAAAAAAATTTTCCTCCTTATCATAAGAAGATCATACAAGGCGTCGATCATTTTATTGTTGAGAAAGTTCGTTCAGCCCGCAGGTTCCTGATCAGGACAGGCATCGGCAAGTCCGTGGATGAACTCCACTTCTGCGTGCTGGATAAGTATACACAGGAAGAAGAATATGAAACATTTCTGAATCCCCTCTCCAGGGGTGAGAGCGTGGGTTTGTTGTCCGAGGCGGGTGTACCTGCAGTGGCCGATCCGGGTTCTGGGGTCATCATGAAAGCACATCAAATGAATTACCCTGTGGTGCCCCTGGTGGGACCTTCTTCTGTTTTGCTGGCACTTATGGCATCCGGACTCAACGGGCAGTATTTTGCTTTTCAAGGGTACCTGCCGGTTAAAAAGCATCTTCTCATTCCCAAATTGAAGAAGCTGGAAATCATTTCTGCCAGAGAAAAGCAAACCCAGATCTTCATGGAAACTCCCTACAGGAATATGCGGTTGTTTGATATAATAACAGAAGTATGCAAATCCGCAACCATGCTTTGCATCGCAACCGACATAAGTCTGGAAACCGAATCCATTCACACCATGACCATTGGCGAATGGAAAAAGGAAAGTCCGGACATTGACAGGCGCCCTTCTGTTTTTTTGATGCACTCGTAAGGGATTATTTGCTCACATCCGCAACCCATACATCAAACAGGAGGGTCATGTAGGGGGGGACGATGGTTCTTCCCTTGTTGTCAAGGTATCCTTCCTGACCATAGGCAAGATAGTAGGGAACGATCAATGTGGCTTTTCCTCCTTCTTTCATCAGCTTTAATCCTTCTGACCAACCATCGATCAGGTTTTCAGCGGGCAGCGAGACAATGAACGCCGACCCGTCGATATTGGAATCAAAAACCCTCCCATCCAGATAGTAGCCCGTATACCATATGGTGACGGTAGTGCCGTTTTCAACCTGTTCACCCGTTCCCAATTCGTTCTCAATATAGTAGAGTCCGGTTGAAGTGGAATCCACATCAATATTGTTGGAATCCAGGTAAGCCTGGATTTGTTGCCTTTCGTACTGATCAGGATCAGAGATCACCTCTGTCAGCTCAATGTCATAGATCAGTGTCGAATATGGAGGTACGGTGATCGTGTAACTGGAACCCAGTGCCAGGTCCGAAGGGATGATCAGACGGGCCAGGCCCCCTTCGCTCATATATGAGATCCCTTCTGCGAGTCCGGGCATCATCTGCCCCAATTGGTACCTTATGGGACCGTATATATTGTCCGGGTCATATATACCTGCATTTTCGGCAATGGTCTCATTGCTGGTGGCAAATATCGTCCCGTCGATGAGTTGTGCAACGAACTCGAATTCCACGTAATCGTCATCTGCCGGGTAGGTGGACCCGTTACCCGGTTCGATCTCAAGATAATACATTCCGGACTCCGTGGGGTCCTGGGTTATGTTGTTCTCTTCAAGATAGGCTTTCAGTTTCCTGAGTTCCTCCTCCTGTTCCTCGTTACTGGGTTCTTCATTGCATGCAGCGAACAAAAGCATTGTAAACAACCCGGCATAAAACAAATAACCTGTCCAATTCTTCTTTCTCATGATGTTTGTTGTTTGTTTGGCAAAGTTAATCAATTTACTTCCAATATTTCAATTTCATACATCAGGGATGTATAGGGCGGAACGATGCCCGTTTCCGAACCCTCCGATCCAAAAGCCATATCCGAAGGAAATATGCAGAGGCATTTCTGTTTTTCTTCCATCATTCCAATGGCCCCTTCGAGTCCGTCAACCACCTGCCATTCCACTCCGTAAACAAATGTGAACGGCTTTTTTCTTTTTACGGTCGAATCAAAAAATTTGCCGTTGAGGAACCGCCCTTCATAATGTATGGTGATGGTATCTCCATGATGGATTTTGTGGCCGTTTCCTTTTTTCAGTGTAAGCAGATAAAATCCGGAATCATTCAGTTTGAGTGCAGGAAGCTTTTGGTTTACATATTGTTCAAGGATTTCTTTTTCAAATAATTCCATGTCTTCTGCCCATTTCAGCAAGGCGTGGATTTCGTTTTCATATTCTTTACGGGATTGTGTACGGACCACTGACACGTCGATTCTTACGGGATCATCTTCCCCGGCCGGATGGGGATGGGAAGAAAGGGAACCGGGGCGCTGCAGGAAAGAATATGGAACAATAAAACTTGCGCTGTCGCCCTGATGCAGAAAACCCAGGCATTCATGAAATGTTCCCGGAAGAATTTTTTCCGGCATCATGATCCTTTTTTTTCCTTCGAAAAACAGGCTGTCATTCATGGTCCTGAAAGACAGCCTCAGGGTCAGCAGGTCACTGTTACCGGCCGTTTTTTCCGGTTCTCCTATTTTATGCAGTTTGAAATAACAGCCGGAGCCGGTTTTTGAAAAACCGGGGTATCTGCCGATATACCTGCATGAACCGGTTAAAAACAACAAAATCAACAGGGTGTATCTTGCCGGCATATTCAATGATCGCTGACTTTTATCAGTTCAATTTCATATACGATGACCGACCGGGGAGGGATCTTCCCCTCGTCTCCCAGCAATCCGTACGCCAGATGGGGCGGCAGAATGAATCTTGCCCTTGCTCCTTCTTTCAGCATTCTGATCCCTGTGTCCAGACCGGATTCTACCTTGCTTTTTCCCACCACAAATTTTTTCGGATTTGATGAATCGGACCGGTAGCATAAAGTACCGTCCAGCAAACTGATCGAATAATGCATGGTAACGCGGGTTCCTTCTTCCGGTTTCGGACCATGGCCCGTTTCCATGATCATGTAATACAAGCCGTTTTCTGTTCTTGATAGTTTCCAACCCCTTCTTTCTGCATAGCTGTTGATGAGCTCGGTATCCTTGCGGACGAGGAAACGGTTGGCTTTCAAAAGGTTCTTCTTTTGTTCCTTTATGTTTTCCGTGCCGGACCCGGGGTTGGCAGGTTGTTCCTGTTTGCAGCCCTGCCAAAAATAAAAGGAAACAAGAAGAAATAAGCAAATCAATATTCCGGGGCTTGTTCTCATTTTATTTCTTCTGAATACTCCGGGAGAAGTTTGACAAATTTTTTAACTGTTTCATCGAGGCTGCTGAATGATTCACCCCCTGCAGCATTGTCATGTCCTCCTCCGTTGAAATGTTTCCTGGAAAATTCATTGATCCTGAAATTTCCACGTGAACGAAAAGAGATATTGATGTGGTTTTCTTTTTCAACGAAAAAAGCAGTCACTTTAATATTTTTAATGGCAAAAGGATAATTTACAAATCCTTCGGTGTCTCCTTTCACATGCCCGAATTGCTTGATTTCTTCCTGGGTGAGTGTAATGTATGCCGTATTGTACTCGGGCAAGACAACCAATTTCCTGTGCAGGCAGTATCCCAGCAGCCGCATTCTGTCCGGGGAAAAATTATTATAAACTTTCTGGTAGATGGCATCCTTGTCAATTCCGCGTTTTAGTAATTCTGCAACCACCCTGTAAGTGCCGGGCTGGGAACTTCCGTAATTGAAACAACCGGTATCCGTCATAATCCCTGTAAACAGACAAACCGCGATTTGCTGGTCGATCAGATCAAGGTCGTTCAGATGGCTGATCATAGAAAAAATCAGCTCTGCGGTCGAACTTGCCTTCGGATCGGAAAGAACAAAATCGGTACAGTCCTCGGGACCCGGATGATGATCGATCAACACTTTTTTTGCTTTGGATTGCCTGATCAGGTGTTCCATATTGCCTGCGCGGTTCAGCTCATTGAAATCCAGGCAGAAGATAATATCCGCAGATGATATTTCCTCCGCGATTTTCGTCTTATACTTGTAAAAATTGAGAATATTTTCCGTTCCCGGAAGCCATTTCAGAAAATGGGGAAGGGCATTGGGCATGGCAAGCATTGGCGCAATGCCTTTTTTTACCAGATACCAGTAGAGTCCCAGTGAAGAGCCCGCTGCATCACCGTCCGGATTGGTATGGGATACGATGAATGCTTTTTTGGAGCTTTTCAGGATTTTGCCGATTTTTTTGATCTGGTTGTCACGCATTGCAGTCGATAATTATGCACATTTTGGATTTCCGGAACCTGCAAAGATAAAAAATAAATAATTTACTATCTTCGACGATTGTTTTTCAAAATACAACCACATGAAGGGGAATGTAACGCTCACCATTATCAAACCCGGGGCTGTCAGAAAGCAACATACCGGCCCCATTCTGGCCATGGTCAACGAATCCGGATTCCAGATCGCCGCCATGAAAATGATCAGAATAAGCCGGGAGCAGGCTGAAGCATTTTATGCGGTCCACAGGAGCAAACCTTTTTTTGAGGGGCTGGTCGATTTTATTACCTCGGGTCCTGTGGTGGTGGCCATGCTCAAAAAAGACAATGCCGTTGAAGGTTACCGGAAGCTGATCGGTGCGACCAATCCTGATGACGCAGATGAAGGGACCATACGCAGAAAATTTGCTGAGTCGTTACAGCGAAACGCTGTTCATGGATCAGACAGCGACAAAAATGCAGAATTTGAAACGGATTTCTTTTTTTCGGGATGTGAAAGGTTCCTGTAATTGATTCTTGCAGGATGAAGAAATCACTTCAGCACGATTTCCCGAACCAGTTTCTCGCCGGCACGGTCGTTGAACTTTTTTAAAATATCGTCCCGGATCATGAACAGTTCGTTTCTGACCACCGGAGAAGACAGGTAAACGTATAATTTCCCGTCCCTGATGAATAATTTTTTGGTGGATCTTGCCACAGAACGGCCCAGCAGTTCTTCCCAGTTGCCGAGGGCCCGGATTTCCTTCATTTTTGTGCCGATCCTGGTATCCTGAAGAAATTCACCAAGGATCACAGCGATTTTTTGTGTTTCGCTTTTTCTCATTTTGGTCATTGGGGGATTTCGACCGTTCCCTCTTTAAGCAGGAAAAGCTTGTAATCATTTGAAATCCTGTCCAGTATATCCTGTATCCTTTCCGTGTGGGTGTCGGTAATGAAAATTTGTCCGAAATGTTCTTCCGATACCAGTTTGATGATGTGTTCCACGCGGCTGGCATCGAATTTGTCAAATATGTCATCCAGCAAAAGAATGGGGTGTAATCCGGACACCTCCCTTATAAATTCAAATTTGGCAAGTTTCAGGGATACCAGATATGTTTTTTGCTGTCCCTGTGAGCCCACTTTTTTTATGGGATGTTTTCCCAGTTCCAGGTCGAGGTCATCCTTATGGATGCCCACTGTGGTGTATTCCAGTATGCTGTCCTTGGAATATGCCTCATCCATCATTTTTTTGAAATCGCCCCCATTCAGCTGGGAACGGTACCTGAGGTTTACTTTTTCCCGTCCCCCGGACACCTCCTGATAGTATTTCTGGAAAACCGGTTTCAGCCGGTTGCTGAACTCAACCCTTTGCTGATGTATGGATTTTCCGTGCCGGATCATTTGCATGGAATAAATGTTGAGTACTTCTTTATCAAGTTTCCCCGTTTTGGCGATGTTCTTCAACAACTGATTCCTTTGCAGCAGGGCACGGTTGTATCTCAGCAGATCTTCGAGATATTGTTTGTTATATTGTGAGATAACACCATTGATGAACTTTCTCCTTTCACCGCTTCCCTCAAGGATCAAATTGCTGTCCGCGGGAGAGATCATGACCACCGGGATCAGTCCCACATGTTCGGAGAGCCTGCTGTATTCCTTGCCGTTTCTTTTGAATTTCTTTTTGCCTTTCTTTTGGATCCCGCAATGGATCTTTTCCGAAGCCCCGTCTCTTTCGTATTCTCCCTGGATCAGGAAATGGTCGTTGCCGTGCATGATATTTTGCGTATCGATCGGATTGAAATAGCTTTTGGTCAGTGACAGATAATAAATGGCGTCCAAAAGATTGGTTTTTCCGGTACCATTGTCTCCGACAAAGCAATTGATCCCGGGTCCGAATTTCAGGTCCAGTTGGTCGTAGTTCTTGAAATTGATCAGTGATAAGGATTTCAGATGCATGGTCAATGGGTGAATCGTCTCACAAGTATTGCTGCGTAAAATTAATAAGATACACTGTGAAATGGAAAGAAAAAGAATTACATTTGCCTTGTTTTTTGGATAACCTTTACTGTTTTGATAATATGACAGATACAAAAAGACCGAAACAGCAGGATGGGATTGAAGGAGTTGAAAGTGCATTATCCAGGACCGAACAATTTATTGAGGACAACCAAAAGGCCATCATGCGGGTGGTTACTGTATTGCTCATCCTTGTCGCGGTGATTTTGGGTTCCAGGCGGTTTTATTTTATGCCGAGGCAGAAAGAAGCCCTGTCCCAGATGTTCATGGCTGAGAAGTATTTTGAAATGGATTCCTTTAACCTTGCCCTGTATGGAGATGGCAATTATCTGGGCTTTATAGATATTATTGATGAATACCGGATGACAAAACAGGCGAATCTGGCAAAATATTATGCCGGAATATCCTGTTTGAAGCTGGGAGAATACCAGGATGCCATTGAATATCTGAGTGATTTTAAACTGAAAGACAAAATGGTGGCCCCGGTAGCACTGGGTGCATTGGGAGATGCTTATGTGGAATTGGGCGAGTCGGAACAGGGCATAGAGTATTATATGAAAGCAGCCAATTACAATGAAAACGATTTTACCACACCCATGTTTCTCAGGAAAGCGGCCGTTGTTCATGAAGCCCTGGATAATTATGCCCGGGCCGAGGAACTTTACAGCATGATCGAAGAGGAATTCCCTGATTACGCCGGTCAGGAAAATATTGCAAAATACAGGACCAGGGCCGGGATATGGAAGAATAAGTAACCGGTTGAATCATGGCTACTTCCCTGAAGAATCTTTCCAGCTACGATTCTGACAATATTCCATCCGCGAAAGGATTTTCGTTCGGCATCGTTGTTTCCGCGTATAATGAACAGGTGACCAACGCGCTGATGAAAGGTGCCATGGATACCCTGGTAAAACACGGTGCTTTGAAAAGGGATATAATAACCCGCTTTGTGCCGGGAAGTTTTGAACTGCCCCTTGCTGCACAATTCATGGCCGAGTATACGGATGTGGATGCCGTGATTTGCCTGGGGTGTGTCATCCGGGGAGAAACCAGCCATTTTGATTATATATGCCAGGGTGTGACCCGTGGGATCACCGAATTAAATCTGCACTACAATCTCCCCATCATTTTTGGCGTCCTGACCACTGAGAATCTTCAGCAGGCCAGGGACCGTGCCGGGGGAAAACACGGGAACAAAGGAGATGAAGCGGCCATTGCCGCCATCAGGATGGCCCGTTTGCAGAAAGATATGAGCGGAGAATCCGGTTAGTGAAGCTCGGATCAGGTGTGTTGTCCCCGGACTGATTTCAGTGCGCTACCCATTAACAAGATGATTCCCAGAAGGATGATGATCACCGGGGAACAGGGTACGTCCATCAGAAACGAAAGACAGAGTCCGGCCAAAGAAGCAAACGCCCCGGATATCCAGCCGATACAGAGTCTGCCCCTCCAATTCCCGGTAAAGATAAAGCCTATGGAAGCGGGGATGATCAGCATTGCAAAAACAGTCAGGATCCCTGCAATATTGACCGCTTCAATGATCACGATACCTAAACTGAAATAAAACAAAAAGTCCCACCATGCCTTATAGGGTATATTCTGCTCCTGTTTTTGTTGAATATCTGATATCCCCGTGAATTTTTTCCTGAAGATGATATGGAATATCCCAACCAGCAGGGCGATCACAAAAAGCCGCGTGACCTGGTGCCAGCTGACCCACAGGATTGCGCCTATCAGCATATCATGAACATGTACGTCCCCGCCGGCTCCTTTATCAAGGATGATGACCGTTCCGGTGGTAGCTGCCGCATATGCAATCCCAATGATCGCTTCAATGGGGACGGGGATTTTTTTGTTACGGAGGATGCTAAAGACCAGGGAAGCCAGGGTGACGAACAAAAGAGAAAACAGGTAGGCAAAAGCATTGTGTTCCCGGTGTCCTTCCATATGACCGGGATGTGCCGATTGAAAAAGGATCATGGCGACCGCACTTCCCATGGCTGCGATCTGGGCCATGGCAATGTCGATAAATATGATTTCACGCTTGATTACATGGATGCCAAAATATACATTGATCAATACCAAAATCAGGCATGCCACCAAAGGCGTTAAAAGAAATTCTATTGCGATCATATGGGTTTTGATTTTTTGGTGGCCAGTTTATAAAAACTCAACAGGAAAACCATGGTTCCCAGGATACAAACAATGGCCGGCCCGTTGGAGATATTGTAACGGTAAGAAATCAATATCCCGGCAACCGAACCGGCCGCTCCGATGAACCAGCTCCAGAGGATCTTTTTCTTCCAGTTATGGGTAAACAGGGCGACCACGGCTGCCGGTGCTATTAACAGGATAAACACAAGAAAAATTCCCTGCACAGGGACGGCTTTGACAATGACAATCCCGAAAGTAACATAAAAGATCCAATCGATCCACAAGTTTAACGAACCCTGGGCGGCAGGATGGTTTTTGTTCAGACTGATCTCTTTGAATTTTTTGCCCAGCAGGAGATGAATGAGGATCACGGCCGACAGCAGGATCACGCAGTGGAGGATCTTTTTCCAGGTGACCCATAGCACATTGCCCGTTATGGTTTTGGTGATGAAATTGGATCCTCCCGGTATTTTTTCCGCCAGCAGCAACGCGGCCCCCAGGGCTATGCAATAAAAGATGCCGATCAGGGCCTCCTGTGGCAAGAGATTTTTTTTGGGTTTCATCAGAAGGAATAATGTCAGCACCAGTATGGTAAAACCATATGAAATGAGCTGGTTGGGTGTCGATTCATCGGCGAATCCGAGAATGATCCCGGTCATGGTGCCGAGGGCTGCGATCTGGGCGATGGCAATGTCAATAAAGATAATTCCCCGGGCAAGAATATGATTGCCAAAATATCCAAGAATACCTGCCAGGAGAATGCTGATGGTTATGGGAGGGGCAAGAAATAAAAGTGTATCCATACCAGGGGATTGTTTTTGTGTTTTTTTCGGTCAGTCAATGCTGGCTTTGATCCGGTCAATCCAGTATCCGATCAGTTCGAAATTGTCATCCAATCCTTTTTCCCGGTTTACAAACAATGGCAGGTACAATGCCTTGATGCCGGTTTTCGCTTCGATCATTGACGGGGATTTTTTTTCGAAATAGCTGGCCACAAGCATCAGTTTTATTTGTTGTTCTTTTATGAGATTGATCATATACCGGACATGTTTTGCAGACGGCGGGATGCCCGGTTTGGGTTCAATATATCCTGCGATGTTTATTCCGAATGTTTCTCCAAAATAGGTCCAGTTCTTATGGTACGCGATGACATTCATTCCCCTGAGCGGAAGGGCTTCCTTCAGCCAGCCCCCGAGCATGGAAGTGAGCTTTTTCCCCTCGTATTCTTTTTCCAGGAAGGTGAAAAGTGTTTTGTTGGATAACAATTGCAGCAGGGTTTCCCCCCCAAAGAGTCCGACCAGTTGTTCCCCGAAAAGAGCCTTACATGTCTTATCGATGAATGCATCCCGGTTTGCTTCATAGAATGAGGAATTGGCGGGATCCACCTTGATCAGTCCGATGGTGATGTTTTTTGCGATGGCTGGCCAGTTAACCGGACTCGTATTGATGTGTGGATTACCCATCAGGTGGACGTCTCCTTCGGTACGGTCGCCTTTCTCAATTTTTTGAAGTATATCAACTCCATCCGAAACAGCTACAAATCCGGCTGCTCCGTCCATGATCCTTTTATTGTGTGATTTGTCCAGCAGGGTGGTGGACCATTGTTCCAGGTCCATGCCCGTTGTTACCCACATATCGGCTTTGTGCAGTATCATGGCGTAACTGGGTTTCGGAGGAACAAAATGAGGATCCTGGTCCCCGTGTGAAATGGCCTGGACCTTCGCTTTGTCCCGGGCGATGGATTCGGCAATGGCCGCATAGTCCGAAAATGAACAGACAATCTGTAATTTTTGCTTGTTGGGTGATCCGGCGTTTGCCATGGCATATCCTGTCATGCTGTATATTGCCAGCAAGACGGCCGTTATGGCCGGTTTTGCGAAAAATCTTTTTCGCAAGCCGTTTGTTTTCATGATTCTCATATTGTTTCGTTTTATTTGCTTATGTTGTATAAGGTTAATAACATGTTTCATAATAATACTCAGTATGCTTCATGTTTGTGCGGACCCATGGCCCAGTTGATCTGCAGGATCAGTGAATGATCATCCGGCAATCTGCCTGTGGTGCCCGGGTATCCTGTTATACTCCGGTCGTTATACTGGTACTGGATCCTGAAGAAAACCCATTCGCTTTGCCAGTAATCCATGCATACAGTGTAACTCCATCCCGACAACGTGTTATCGAAAGGATATTCCGAATAACCGATCCGTCCGCTGAGCCATAAACGCGCATTGAGCTTGTTTTCCACAGAACTGTAAAATCCGCGAGAATGAACGGATTCACCAGCAGTTTCATATGAACACAAAAAGAACTCGGTCTTCCAGTTGAAAGTCCGGTATTTGGATCTTTCCGGAGGCATCCATTTGTAATGGATACCCACACTGCCAGTCCGGGTATTGTTCCTGGCTGCAGGATCATTCCTGCCGGTTGCTCCACTCAGGGTATATTCAAAGTAGCTGCTCTCCGAAAGATCGTAATAATTTTTTAAATGGATGACCAGCAGGGGATTGAATGTTTTTTCCCCGGTGAAGCTGAAATCATTTCCTCCGCTGACCAGGGAAAGGTCCATGGAACTTGCATCGGCAAATAAAAGCCGGGGCAGCAGGGTGTTGGTGGCCAGACCGGTTCCGGCGAGGCCATCCAGCCCGAAATAATTTCTGAGTACCAGGGGCCGGTCGAACTGAGGCAGGGCATGTTCGTGGTAGCGGTTCAGCAGACCGAATTCGGGACGGAAAATACCCACTTTGATGCCCGATCTGAAAGGCAGGTTCAGGATATCCATATAAGCTTCTTCGACATCGAGACCCCCGGGTGTGGCACAAAGGAAAACCTTCCCGCGGGAATAAGGATCCAGGGGGGAGATGAAAGAAAGATCGACGCCCCGCAAATATGCGCCATTGTTGCCATAGGAAAAATCCCCGGGTTCGGTGATCAGTTCATGGTTCGAACTGCTGATGCCTCCGAAAAAATCCCCGCTGACACTGATGTTCGGGTTCAATCCCTGCTGCCTGCGCAATCCGCTATGGAATTTCTTTGATATATCCGCCTTTTCCGCTTTTTCTTTTGCCGAAAGGCGGTTCGCTTCTTCCAGCAGATTCTTCAGTTCATCCTCCTGTTGTTTTGTATGCCATTTGGATTCGAGTTCCCGGATCCTTTTTTCAAGATTCCGGATGCTCACAGAGTCTGGCCGGGGTGTTTGTCCGGCCAGTGTTCCCCAGAACAAACCCAGGCATAACATGCATATGATACTATGTTCCACTGGAATATATTTAAGTTAAGCAGTTAATATTTAGCACGTTATAATGTCAGCTCTAATGCTTGTCCTTTTGTTGCCGGCTACCCACAGGCTGTCCGTGGTCCTGGCCGGCGAACCCCCATATGTAAAAATGATGTTGATCCGTATATTCATAGCCTTTTGTCTATATCCGGCGGCCTGCCGGCTGATCGGTGATGGGGGTCATTTAATTTCTTTTGAAAATTTTGGGAATTGGAAATTCAGAATTTGAACTGGGGAGGAACAGGAGGTCCTCTTTTTTCAGGAATTAAATGTATACGGGAAGGAGTATTTACTGAATTCTGAGGAATGATTTTATGAAATGCGGCCTGTTTGCGGATGGCCAGGGATATGCCCCAGCTAACAATCAGGAGAATCCCGGTAATGAGTTCCAGAAAGAGGATATCGATATCCGTATGTGAATGAAACGGAGTTGTTTTGTTCCCGCTGTTTTGCTTGTTGAAGGGATGGGCATGGGTGATGGTGTGACCTGATTTCAACCGGTGCGTATGCCGGTTGATGGCAAAATTAACCAGCAACCAGATAACGGCAGGAAAAATAAGCGGCAGGATGTATTTCCTGTATCTTCGTATCCGTGTCATTTTTTCAACAGTCACGTAAAAATAGAAATATTTTCATGATTATCGTTAATTTTGGGGAGCAATGAAAATAACCTTTCTGGGGACCGGCACTTCGCAGGGCGTACCCATCATTGCCTGTGATTGTGAAGTGTGCCGGTCCGGGGACTTGCGGGATAAAAGATTGCGGTCATCCGTGCTGATAGAGGCAGGCGGCCTCAATCTGGTGATTGATACAAGTCCGGATTTTCGCCAGCAAATGCTCCGGGAGAATGTCAAACGTCTGGAAGCCGTTCTGTATACCCACGCACACCGGGATCATATTGCCGGACTCGACGATATCCGGGCTTTCAATTTCATCATGAAAAAGTCAATGGACATCTATGCCGAGGAAAGAGTGATCAGGGCTCTGAAAACACAGTTTCCCTATATTTTTGCAGAGAAGAAGTATCCGGGCGTCCCCAGTGTGGATGTACACATTATTGATAACCTTCCCTTCCATGTCAATGGAAACAGGATCATGCCGGTCAGGGCCATGCACTACCGCCTGCCGGTACTGGGATTCCGGATAGGGGATTTCACATATCTGACGGATGTAAAATACATTTCAACGGAGGAGAAAAAAAAGATACTGGGGACCCGGGTGCTTGTTTTGACTGCACTGAGAAGGAAGGAACACATATCCCATCTGACGCTCAGAGAGGCGCTCGGACTGATTGAGGAAGTTAAACCCGGAAAAGCATACCTTACCCACATCAGCCATCAGCTTGGTACCCATAAATCCCTTATGAAAGAATTGCCACCCGGGATCCAGCCGGCCTTTGACGGACTCATGCTGGAGCTGGGCTGACGGGAAATTTCCAGCAATATGCGGCATGACCCTGTATCCAATATTTATTATCTCCATGTGATCAAGTTCACCAAGTGGTTCATGCTGTTCATGCCCTATATCGTTCCTTTTTATGAACAGAACGGGTTGGGCATGCGGGATATCATGACCCTGCGCGCCATCTATTCCGTGGCCATAGTGGTGATGGAGATTCCTTCCGGCTATCTGGCCGATATCATTGGGCGCAGGAAAACCCTTTTGCTAGGTGCTTTGCTGGGTTTTGCGGGAATGGGAACCTACGCATTTTCATATTCCTTCTGGAGTTTTATGATCGCGGAGATTATACTGGGAATAGGATACAGCATGATCTCAGGAGCCGATTCAGCCATGCTTTACGACTCTCTTATGTCGGTCAACCGGCAAAGTGATTATGTGAAATATGAAGGTCGACTGGTTGGCCTGGGGAGCATATCGGAAGCTGTCGCCGCCATTCTGGGAGGCCTTATCGCCGCCATCAGTCTGCGCACCAACTATTATTTCCAGACCGGCATTGCTTTTCTGGCCATTCCGTCTGCATTGCTTCTGGTTGAACCGTCCCGTCACAAATCTGTTGTTTTGCAGGGATTCAGGGGCATAATGCGGGTGGTCAGGCACTCCCTGATTGAACATCCGACTTTACGCAGAAATATATTTTATTCTTCTTTGACCGGGACATCTACACTGACCCTGGCATGGTTTGCCCAGCCCTATTTTGAATATGTGGGACTTCCGCTCGATTTGTTCGGGATCATGTGGATGTTGCTGAATGCGACGGTTGGGGTAATGGCTTTTCTGGCTTTCAGGATCGAAAAACGCGTATCACCCCGGGCCATGATCCCCGCTATCACTTTGTTCATATCAGCAGGCTACCTGCTTACCGGTGCTACCGAAGCCCTGTGGGGAATCGCGTTTTTATTCATGTTCTATGCGGTTCGTGGGATTGCCACCCCTGTTCTTAAGGACTATATCAACCGGGATACCGCATCTGAAAACAGGGCCACCGTTTTGTCGGTAAGAAATTTTATTATCCGGATCATGTTCATAGTGATCGGTCCTGTTATGGGTGCTGTTACAGACGGTGCCGGATTACCCACGGCACTTCTCTCCGGCGGTTTGTTTTTTCTCTTTTTCGGAATGCTTACCGGATCGCTTTATATACGGAGCCTGATTCGCAGGCGGAAAAAAGACTGATGGTTCAAAAAAAGGTTTTGTTTTCATAATCCAGCAACAGGGAAGTATCCCCGCTGACCTGATATTGTTCTCTCAATGCTTTAAGCTGTTGCTTGAGCATATCGACTGTTTCACCGGTTCCGGGCGAACCCGTCAGGTTGTTCTGTTCACGGGGATCCGCTTCGGTATCGTACAATTCCCATTCACCTATGGTGTAGAAGTGCATAAGCTTGTATCTTCCGGTCCGGATGCCATAATGAGGCAATGCATTGTGTCCGGCTCCGCCGAGGTATTCATAGTAGTGGTAGTAAACGGACTTCCGCCAGTTTTCCGGCGTATTTCCCCTGAGCAGGGGCAAAAAGCTAACCCCCTGCATATCCCCGGGAACAGGCAACCCGGCCATATCAAGAAATGTTTCGGCAAAATCAAGGTTCATCACAAAATCATGATTCACGCTTCCAGGTTCGATCACCCCCGGCCACTTGATAATCAGGGGGGTATGGAAGGATTCCCTGTACATGAAACGTTTGTCGAACCATCCGTGCTCACCCAGATAGAATCCCTGATCCGAAGTATACACTATAACCGTGTTTTCAGACAGCCCGCTTGAATCCAGATAATCCAGTAATCTGCCCACATTGTCATCGACCGACTGGATGCAGCGCAGGTAATCCTCCATGTAACGCTGGTATTTCCAGTCGAGCAGCTCCCGGCCGGCAGGATCCTGTTCTCTGAAGGCATTGATCATGGGATCATAGGCCTTGTCCCATGCGTGCCGTTGTTCGGGGTTCATCCGGATGTAAGCTAACTTGTACGAGCGGATGCTCCAGGGTTCGTCTTCCACGATGGTCAGGGGATCTTCGGGCTTGATCTTCAGGTCATGTACAAGGGACATGTCATCCATGATCTTCATTTTGGCGATCCTGGCGGCGGTACCCATCCTCCGGTGGTCATCGTAAAGGGTTGAAGGTTTGGGGAAAGTTTCACCCCGGAATGTTTGCAGATGATCCGGACCCGGCCACCAGGTCCGGTGAGGTGCCTTGTGATGGCACATGATCATAAAAGGTTTTTCAGGGTCCCGTTTGTTTTTCAGCCAGTTCAAAGTTTCTCCGGTGATGATGTCCGTCACATATCCGCGAATGCGGATGCGTCCTTCCGGGGTCAGGAAATCCGGATTATAATATTGCCCCTGTCCGGGAAGAATCTTCCAGAAATCAAATCCAGAGGGGGTGGTTTTCAGGTGCCATTTTCCTATCATGGCCGTTTGGTAACCTGACTCCTGCAGGATTTTCGGGAAAGTAAGCTGACTGGTGTCAAAGGGGGTCAGATTGTCGGGAATCCCGTTGAGATGGCTGTATTTCCCGGTCAGAATTGTAGCCCGGCAGGGAGCACAGATCGAATTGGTCACAAAAGCATTTCTGAACAGTATGCCTTCATGGGCCAGCCGGTCAATGTTGGGGGTGGGAGCGGCTTCGGCCAGGAATCCTTCATAGGCACTGATGGCCTGGTAGGCATGGTCGTCGGTCATGATAAACAAAATGTTCGGCTTTTCGGGCAAAGGAGGAAGCTTTTTCCTTTCAACGGTGCAGCCGGCTACCGTCAGGAGTCCGCCTGCACTCATGATAAAAAATCCTGTATTAATTTGTAATTAATTTAGTTATATGGTGTCCACATGCCGGCCCGCGAACCCCCTTTTGTCTTCATGAGGCGGCTTGCCGTAAAATTGGTGATAAGCATCTTAAACAACTAAATTAAAAAATAATCGTAAAAATCTGCTTTCAAGCAATAATTCCCGTCAAGGATCTTGTGGGAGATTTGCCGAAAAGATGGATTGTTATGAAAATTCATCTATTTTTGTTAGCCCGAAAACGACAAACTTCATGCTCATGAAACTGATCATCCCGGATAAGTACAAGCCTTTGCTGAACCTGAAACAGACAGAAAAGGCCATCAAACTGATCAAGGATTTTTTTGAACTGGGTCTGTCCACCGAACTGAAACTCCGTCGTGTGACCGCACCGCTTTTTGTATTACGTGGAACCGGGATCAACGATGACCTGAACGGTATCGAACGACCCGTTTCCTTTATGATAAAAGACATGAAAGATCAAGTTGCCGAGGTGGTTCATTCCCTGGCCAAATGGAAAAGGATGATCCTGGCCGATTACGGGATCAGTCCGGGATACGGCATATATACGGATATGAATGCCATGAGGCCTGATGAAGAGCTTGACAATATTCATTCCATATATGTTGATCAGTGGGACTGGGAAAAAAATATGTCCGAAAAAGACAGGACGCTGGATTATCTGAAGGAAACGGTCAGAAAAATTTATGAAGTCCTGATACGTACCGAATTTCTTGTGTATGAAAACTACCCGGAGATCAAACCCCAATTGCCCGGGGAGATCACGTTCATCCATGCTGAAGATCTTGTGGAAGCATATCCAAATTTGGAACCCAGGGAAAGGGAGAACCGGATTACTGAAAAACACGGAGCGGTTTTTATCATCGGGATCGGTGCTGTTCTGTCCGATGGGAAGCCCCATGATGGTAGAGCTCCCGATTATGATGACTGGATCACGCCTACCGGGGATGGCAGGAAAGGGCTTAACGGTGATCTGATCATCTGGAATCCCGTATTGAAAAATGCTTTTGAAATTTCTTCCATGGGCATCCGGGTCAGCAGGGATAGCATGTTTCAGCAGCTCGAAGCCGCAGGTGCTACCGAACGAAAGAAACTGATGTTTCACCGCCGTTTGCTTTCAGGGGAGTTTCCCCAGTCCATCGGGGGAGGAATCGGGCAATCAAGACTATGCATGTATTTCCTGCGCAAAGCCCATATAGGGGAGGTGCAGGCAAGCATCTGGCCCGACGAAATGATCCGGCATTGCCGGAAGAGCCAGATATTCCTGATGTAGAACTATCCCTTATCTTGACGCTTCCACACTGGCCTGAAGGGAATATTTATCCAGTCTGCGATACAATGACCCCCTGGTAATTCCCAGCTCTTTTGCCGCACTGCTCAGGTTTCCGTGATGTTTGCGGATACAACTGATGATGGCCCATTTTTCAATATGGGCAAGGTTGAGTTTTTTGAAAGAGCCTTGCAACGGTTGCTTTGACCCGGATGCAGTATTTCTTCTTTTCATGATCTTTTTATAACGGCCCAGTTTGAGTCCGGCCATTATGGTTGACAAAGTTTTTTCGTTTTGCCATGGTTTGACTATGAAATCCGTTGCTCCCGCGTATACTGCCTCCATGGCATTCTCCATTTCCACATAATCGGCGATCATGATCACAATAACGGAGGCATCCAATTTATTTATTTTTCTCAGCCAGTAAATACCTTCTTTTTCCGGATTTTGCTTATGTCTGAAATACATATCCAGCAGGATCATATCATAGCGTTGCTTTTTCATATTTTCCAACAAAAGGGCCGGATCCTGCAATAACATGATTTTGTCGAAATAATTTTTAAGCAATGCATTCAAAGCTAATATGATGTAAGGATCATCGTCCACGATCAATAATTTGCCCTCCGGTTTTCTCATCCGAATGATTTTGAATTAATCATTTAATATTCAGCACTTTACAATGATGGTTCTAACATTATGCTCTTTTGTTGCCGGCCTCCCACGGGCTGTCCATGGTCCTGGCCGGCGAACCCCCATTAAATAATATAAACCTCACAGATCGTACCATATTTTTTAAAATGTAGCGATACAGATGGTTAGCATAAAGAAACATGTATATTATCCCTGTAAAAAACGTACATAAACGGACATTTGGTTGTACGGCACTGAACACCATTGTTGAACATGAACATTGCAGGTTCTTCCGGGATCTTTGGTATATTTGCATAAACACATAATCCATGCATAGATCATTTGGTAAATCCGGAAGCCGGATATTTCTGTCCTCGCTGGTTGCATATTCCCTGGCAGGTTGTACTGCCGGGGACAAAAAGGGGGAGCTGCCCAACATCATCTGTTTTTATTCAGATGAGATGGATCCTGGGTATCTGGGGGTATACGGAGCTGATAAATGGACCACACCCAATCTTGATTCACTGGCCCTGAACGGTGTATGGTTTTCCAGGGCTTACAGTGTTGCTCCCATGTGTACTCCAAGCCGTTACGCGGTGTTGACCGGTAAATACCCGGGGAGATGCTCCCATCCGGTGTTTTTGGATGTTTTTCCGCCTGAACGTCCGTATTCAATTGAATGGAATACCTGGATCAGGCCCGGAAGCCAGACCATTGCCAGTATCCTGTCCGGAAACGGGTATTTTACAGGAATGAACGGGAAGTTCCATGCCGGACATTTACCGGGTGATGTTGATCTGCCTGAACTTAATGAAAACATTGGACTTGATTCACCGGAGGCAGACCAGTTGCTTGCAGAACATCAGCGAATACTGGTTGAACAACTCAAAAGGATCACCGGTTTTGACCGGGCAAGGAGTCTTCTATGGGGCAACTACGGAGGAAGCGTCCCGGGCCTGCATTTTCACAATTTCCCCTGGATGACCAAAGGAGCCATCGATTTTCTGGAAGAGGCGGCCCAAAGGGATACACCTTTTTTTCTTTATTCGGCCACCACATCGGTCCACGGCCCCAACCATACGGCATCTTTGAGCCGCGATATTACCTATACCATGGAAGGAAGAATGCCGGAACTGGAAAAATATCAGTTGCCGGTGAAAGATTTCATGGCGAAAACCAGTGAGCTGTCACCATCCGAACGACACCGTGCCGCTGGAATGGCCAGCCTGGACCATCATGTAGGGCTTGTATTGAATAAGCTCAGGGAACTTGGCATGGATGAAAATACGCTGATCATTTTTATGGCCGATCATAACACCGAACCAGGTAAGACCACCTGTTATGAAAAGGGACTGAAGGTCCCCATGATCATTTACTGGCCGGGCAGAACGGTTGAGGGACAGGCATGTGTTGAACTGGTCCAAAGTGTTGATGTGCTTCCTACCATCATGGAAGCGGCCAGGGTCGATCCACCGGAGGATGTTATTCTCGACGGCAAAAGCCTGGTTCCTCTGTTGACCGATCCGGCAATGAATATCAGGGATTACCTGTATGCTGAATCCGGGATCACGCGGGCAATAATCAGTGATCGTTACAAGTACATCGCATTTCACTATCCCGCCCTGACCCTGGATGACATGATATCAGGAAAGATAGATTATGCGCCCAACCATTTGAATTCGTTTAAACAGTCCCATTCTTCCATTGCAATGGAGTTCTTTCCCCATTATTTTGATGCTGATCAACTGTATGATCTCTATGAGGACCCATACGAGCTGACAAATCTGGCATACCAACAGGGATATTCAGGACGGCTGGACAGCATGAAAAATATACTGAACCATTTTCTTGCCACTTTCAGGCATCCATATCCTTTCCGGGTTCACGGATTCAGGAAGACAAGGGAGTATAAACGGCTGGTTGGCGTGACGAAGGCGCTGGGCACGGATTATATACCCTGGTATGACGAAGACTGGGATGACATCGGTTGGCCGCCCCGGGAATAAAAGGAATCACATGGTATGGTTGTGATGCCAGTCGCAGCCCCAGTTACCGGTTTTGAACACTTCGAGCCTGCCTTCCTGGGCAGGAACGAAGGTTTTTTCCAGAATGCCTGCTATTTCTTCTTCATTGAGGGGCTGGAAGTTTCTTCCGATAGCCAGATCCTGTTCGAGGTTTTCCCTTGAGCTGATCCCGCAGACCAAAGAAGTAACAGGGAGGGAAAGGGCATATCTTCTGCAAAGCTCGGCAGAGATATTCAGCTCACGCGGAAACCTCCCGTTCTGTGCTCCCAGGGCTTTCATTCCGAGAACGCCGATATTTCTCTCAACACATACAGGCAAAACATTTTTCTGAAAGCTGTGATAATGCGGGTCCAGTACATTGGTCGGCATCTGAACCGAGTCCCACTCGAATTCTTTTTCCAGCATGGCAAGGTGAAATACGGGATCCTGGTGGCCAGTGAAGCCTATATACCTTATTTTTCCTGACTTTTGTGCTTCCAGGGCAGCTTTCATGGCACCGTTGTCGGGATCGAAAATCAGGCCGGGATCATCTTCCCACCGGATTGCATGGAACTGCCAGAGATCGATGTGGCCGGTACGCAGACGGGATAAACTGTCTTCAAGATGTTGCATGGCTGTTTCCCGGCTCCGGCCGCATACTTTGGTCATCAGAAAAACTTTTTCTCTCCGGCTGTTTCCTGCCAGTGCTTTGCCCATTACCTCTTCGGCATAGCCATTGTGGTACTCCCAGCAATTATCAAAGAAATTGATGCCTTCGTCAATTGCCTTGTGCATGAGGGATATGGATTCTTTTTCGGAAAGATCATCGGCAATGTCCCAGCCTCCCAAACCAATAATGGAAAGATCCTCACCCGTTTTTCCCAGCGGACGGGTGGGGATGCCCCCTGTATTTTTCTTCTGGCAGGAAATGATCCCGCTGCCCATTGCAAATCCTGCCATGATGGTGCCCAGGAATTCTCTTCTGTTTAAATAATCACTCATCATGATGGTTCATTCGGGGTATGACCGGGTAAAGATACGAATATCAGATGGCTTTTCCTCCCCGTTCTTCCGTGCGGATCCGGATGCATTCTTCCAGCGGGATGATAAATATCTTTCCGTCACCAACATCTCCTCCTCCGGGGGATTTTGCTGCTTTGATGATTGTATTGACCGTGATATCAACAAATTCATCATTGACACCGATCTCCAGTTTTATTTTGGGTATCAGGTTCGGGATCACCCGGGTACCCCGGTAAATTTCTTCCCTGACCTGCTGTCCGTGTCCGGATACAAAACTTACTGTGATCCTGGTGATCTCTGCTTTGATCAGCGCTTCGCGTACCTGATCCAGCTGGGTTTCCCTTATGATTGCTGTAATAAGTTTCATGGGTGAATATTTTAGTTAAATATAAGATTACAATCCGTCATGTATTGAACTGAATGACTAATTGGGATTCAGCATGCCATAGCCGCTTTCTCCGTGGTAGGCACTGTCGAGCCCTTTCATTTCGTCGCCGTTGTCGGACCGTATGGGCATGATCTTATTCAGAATGAAAAGGATGATCAGGGTGACAATGGCCGCATAGACAATGGCCACCAGAACGGCGAAAGACTGAACACCCAATTGCTGCCATATCGTCCAGTTTCCACCAGCGGATTCAGCAGCAGCTGCCATCCAGCTTTTACGTATGAAGAAAGTGAGTGAAATGGCTCCGACAATGCCACCGATCCCATGGATCCCGAAAGCATCCAGACTGTCGTCGTATCCGAGTTTGTTTTTCATGATAATGGCCAGATAACAGATCATGGATGCGATGATTCCAATGGCAAGTGCTCCGGCGGGCTGGACCACACCTGCAGCAGGTGTCACTGCTACCAGTCCGGCCAGGATTCCACTGGCAAAACCTAAAGCACTGGCTTTTCCCTGATGGATCCCTTCCACAATCATCCAGGTGAGGGCACCGGATGCAGCGGCAGTTTGTGTGGCGGTCAGTGCCTGTGCAGTACTGAGTCCGCTTGTCACACTGCTCCCTGCATTGAAACCGAACCATCCCACCCACAGGAGACCGGCCCCCAGCATGGTAATGACCAGATTGTTGGGACGGATGGAGGTGGCAGGATAACCCCTTCTCGCTCCCAGAAACAACGCTGCCACCAGTCCGCTTACTCCCGCAGAAATATGCACAACCGTTCCTCCCGCAAAATCAATTGCACCGGCTGCACCCATATTGAACAGGAACCCGTCTTCAGCCCATACCCAGTGACAAAGAGGGTTATAGACCAGTATTCCCCAGAGGGCAATGAAAAAAGCATATGCCTTGAACCTGATACGCTCGGCAAATGCTCCGGCGATCAGAGCCGGGGTGATGATGGCAAATTTCCCCTGGAACATGGAAAAAACATATTCCGGGATCCCGGCTTCCATGATGGTTTCATCAATCCCCGCAAGGAAAATGTATCCCGGATTCCAGCCGAACCAGCCTCCCAGTACATTGCTGCCGAAAGACATGCTGTAGCCAACCACAATCCATAACACGGCCATGATCCCCATGGCGGCGAAGGAATGCATGATGGTGCCCAGCACACTTTTCTGCCTGACAAGCCCGCCGTAAAACATGGCCAGTCCGGGTACCATCAAAAGAACCAGAGCGGTGGATGTGAGCATCCATGCCGTGGCACCCGAGTCAATTTCGTTGCCTGCCGATGCGAATGCAACCCGGGTACCGGAAAGCATCAACAGGAATAAAGAAACACATAAAAACCTTTTCATTGTAACGAATTTTGGAATGAATAATATATTTTGGAAGCAAATATAAAAAATAGGGGGGTAAAAAACAAAAAAGTATAAAAAAATTATATACCCCCCCTTTAAAAAGTATTTAAGAAGAAAAAAAGTAACTATTCAAATATTTAAAGGTCTGGTTCCGGACTCTCAATGATATCTGGTTTGGAATTATTAATTATTTTTATGGTTTAAAGCATATATTCAGGGAACACAAAATCAAGAACCAATGAACAGTAAGAACTTTCTTTCCCGCCGCGGATTCATAAACCGCTCAGGTCATCTGATGCTCGGGGCCATGGCCGTGCCATGGTTGATGGACCAATTGATGAAAGATGAATTTTCCAAAATCAGGCAGTATGGTCCCGCGTACGCTTACCGGCCATCGCTGTCGGTTGCTTTTGTCAGAAGAGAGGAACAATACGGGATGCGCTGGCCGGGACAGATTTATGACGGTGAATCTGCATTGCAGATGTATGCCCGGATGATCCGCGGAACAGCCGGTGAACTGGCCATGGATATGAACATGCGCGACAAACCCATTTATTCGCTTGAGGAGGCAGAATCCTGGATAGAGGAAGAAAAATCAGGGAATACCGATGGATTGCTGGTGGTTTTGCTTGACCGGCAAATGCATTCATGGCCTTCTGCATACAAAGCGGCAGAAAGCGGCATCCCGACCCTGATCTTTTCACCCCTGGGTTCTTCATTTACCACCAATACGGCACGCCTTACCGACCAAAAAGGGGTGGTGGTTCATTCGACCGATGATTTTTCAGAGGTGGCCATGGGCATGAAAATGATCCATGCAGGTGCCAAATTACGGCAAACCCGGTTTCTCATCATTTCCGGCGATGAGCGCAAAGAAGCAGCCATCAATACGGTAGGCACCGCATTGAGGTATATTCCGGAAACGGATTTTGTCGAAGAATATGAATCACTGGAGGTTGACCGGAAGACCCGGGCCCTGGCCGGGGAACTGATCACTTTGGCCCGTGAAGTGGACGGGCCCACCAAACAGGATGTGATCAACGGGATCAAGAGCTATTTTGTTGCCCTGAATCTTCTGCAGCGTGAAGCCTGTGACGGGATCAGTATGGATTGTCTTGGTGCCCTTGGGCCCAGGGAGATCAGTCTTCCCTGCATCGCCTGGTCGCGCATGAACGACCATGGTGTGCCGGCTGCCTGTGAAGCCGATCTGGGAGCATGTGTGACCCATGCCCTGGTCCAGTACCTTTTTGACAAACCGGGTTTTCAGCAGGATCCTGTCGCAGAAACCTCTTTGTCGTGTCTGATCGGGTCCCATTGCAGTTGCCCCGCATGCCTGAATGGCTTCGGTACGGTTGAGGAACCTTATGATATTGTGCATCATCACGGAAAGCGGGATGCAACCATAAGGCCACAATGGAAGGTCGGACAGGAGATTACCGTAGCGGATTTTGTGCTGAGGAAAGGATCGAATGTAGTCAGGGATCCCCGGGAGAATGACAATCCGCTGATGTATATTTCCTCGGGCAGGGTGGTGGACAACAAATCCGTTCCGCCTTCCGGCGGGTGTGTGGTGGCCCCCATGGTCAAGCTGGATGGTGTGGATGAAATGCTTGATTACCCGGGTTTCCATCAGATCATTTTCTACGGGAACCACAAACGCGACCTGAAAAATTTCTCCCAGTTGTATGGAATCGAACCGGTTGTAATCTAGTTATAAATACTGTTTGATTTTCCTGCCAAAAAGTCCCGGTTGAATTACTGGAACAATATTTGACCTGAAAGGTATGGTAAGTTAACTTTACCATAAGGAGAATTATATGCAGATCAAAGACATACAGGAAAAACATAGAACAATCGGGAAACTGGTTGCACGAAAAGAGATCAAAAGTGCCCTGGAAATACTCAATGAATTGATCACGGAGGCCAGGAATCCCCAATATCGTGAGAAGTATGAGTATTTTCACGACACCTATGAAAATATGCTCAAATATACCATCGAGGGTGCCCGTGATCCCGAAAGGGAGAAAATATACAATCATTTGCGGACATCCATACTGGAGCTGGCAGATCAGTTAAAGGAAGAACTTCTGCAAGCAGTGTCCGGATGGAAAACCTTTGCCTTTAAAGCTTCCCTGAGAAAAGAGCAGAAACTGACAGGGAATGACCCTCCTGAAAAACCGGAAGATCTTTTTTTCGGTCAGGAACTAATGCATATGCTGGAAGATGATTATCAGCATCCGGAACCAGGATCCGGCAAAGCGGTCACGCACAGGGAAATGGTTGACAGACTGTTTGATTTCATATGGTTATCCGATACGTACGGTTTTGTTGAAAACCAAATTGTTGTCCAGGGATTGAATTCAAATGCTTTTGCCTGGCAAGAAAAATGTCTGTTTGTAAGTGCCCTGACCCTCAGTCTGCTCAGGTACTTTGATGAGGACAAGTTTCACCGTTTGTTTGATATTTTTGAGCAAAGTGAATCACGTGTCTCCGAACGTGCATTAACGGGACTCATCATCGGGCTTTACCGGTATGACAACAGGCTGGCCATGTATCCGGAGATCGCCAACCGGGTCAAATTGCTGAAAGACCATAAAAAGATCCAGCGGCATATTGAAGCCATTTTGCTTCAATTGATCCGTTCAAGGGAAACAGAAAAAATCTCCCGCAAACTGCGGGAAGAAATTATACCCGAAATGGCCAGGCTGGGTCCCAAGCTGGAAGAAAAACTGGACCTGAAAAACCTGGTCCCTGAAGAGATAAGCGAAGAAAAAAATCCTGACTGGAAAAATATTTTTGAAGATTCGGAAGATCTGTACAGCAAGGTTGAAGAATTTTCAAAGCTTCAGCTGGAAGGTGCCGATGTGTTCATGACTGCTTTTGCCAATCTGAAACATTTTGATTTTTTCCGCAAGATGAACCACTGGTTCCTTCCATTTTACACTGATAATGAGCAAATTGATGAAGCCCTGAAAACTGAAGATGTTTCCTTTGACCGGTCTGTCCTGGCAGAGGGGCTTCAGGTTTCCCCGTTCCTGTGTAATTCAGACAAATACTCATTTGTCATGAACATAAAGTTCATGCCCGGTTCGCAAAAGAAAGTAATGCTCGAATTGTTCAATTCGGAGCTCGAGGCCATGAATGAAATGGCAGGGCAGGACGGACTGCTTGACAGTTTTAAGCGCTCCCGCATTATTTACACACAGTATATACAGGATCTGTACCGTTTCCTCAAACTGTATCCGCACAGGAATGAATTCCAGGATATTTTCTCTGAGGATCTGGACATATACAATACCTTTTTCTTCAGGACACTGATCAATGATCCGGTCATTCTCCGGAACATTGCCGAGTATTTTTTTGAAAAGAACAATTTTGCCGAAGCCATACGGATATACCGGCATTTGGAAAAAACAGAAGAAAAAAGTTTTGAGACAACCGAAAAGATCGCATTTTCCTATCAGAAACTGGGGAATTATCAAAAAGCCCTGGATTATTATCTTAAAGCCGAACTTTATGATAAAAACAGGCCATGGATTCTGAAAAAAATCGCCTATTGTCACCGGAAGATGAATAACCCGGAGAAAGCCCTGGAATATTATCAGGAAGCAGAGAAAACCGATCCGGACAATCTGCATACCCAGGCAATGATCGGTTATTGTTATCTCAGCATGGAGGATTATCAAACTGCCCTTGAGCATTATTTCAAGGTTGAATATATGGATCCCAAGAATACCAAGGTTCTCAGGCCCATTGCATGGTGTTATTTCGTTGAGGGGAATATGAAAGATTCGGAAAAATACTACCGCAGGATCTTTGAAAAAGAACCCGGTTTTTACGATCACATCAATTACGGGCATGTGAAGTGGTGCCTCGGAGAGCGGAAACCGGCCATAGAATTATATGCCAAAGGAATACAAAACAGTAACATGACCCTGGATAATTTTCTGGAAAGCTTTGAGGAAGACCGGAAGATCATGGAGCAACATGGCATTGATCCGGACGAGGTTCCCATTATGCTCGATTACCTCAGATATATGATCGGCAAGTAAAATATGCCGTCACAATTGCGAAGCAGCATTCCGGATCATGTTCCAGGCACCTTCTACATGCTCCATCTCCACCCGGGTTTGTCCGGTTACCAAACGAAGCATATACCTGTCTTTCACTTTGGTGTGTGAAAGATACAATTTGCCGGATGCATTTAGCCGTTGCAAAAGCAGCCGGTTCTTTTTGTTTATTTCTTCCGGTTGGGTCAGTTCAGCCGGTTCATATCTGAAGCAGACCATATTCAGGTGTCTGGGTTTGAAAAGAAAAAAATCGGGATCGTTTTCAATTTTTTCAGCCAGCCAATCCGCCAGTTTTATGTGTTCCCTGAGCTTCTCCCGGATCCCGTTTACCCCGTAATCCCGGATCACGAACCATAATTTGAGTGCCCTGAACCTTCGCCCGAGTTGAATGCCCCAGTCCCGGTAATTATTGACCTGGGGTCCGGATCCGGTTTTCAGATACTCGGGCAGTATCTCGAAAGTCCTGATCAGGGCGGATCGATCCTTAACAAAATATGCCGAACAATCAAAATTGGTGAACATCCACTTATGAGGATTGAACACGAAACTGTCCGCATGGTCAACTCCTTTAGCCATCCAGCGGTATTCCGGAAGAATCAGGGCGGTGCCGGAATATGCCGCATCTACGTGCAACCATAAGTTATATTTCTTGCAAATTCTGGCGATGTCTGCCAGGGGATCAACGGAAAGAGTGCCGGTGGTGCCAATGGTGGCCACCACACAAAAGGGTTTGTTTCCTTCCCGCAGATCATTCTCAATGGCCGTTTCCAGCAGTCCGGGATCCAGCCTCATTTTTTCATCTGCCGGTAAACGGATCAGGTTCTCGCTGCCGATGCCTGCTATTTTGACATCTTTTTCGATGGAGGAATGGGTTTCCGTAGAGCAGTAGATTCTCAATGTTTCTTTGCCGGCAAAACCTTTCCGGTTGATCGCATGGTCCGTACATTTTTCCCTTGCGGAAAGGATGGCTACGAGGGAAGAGGTGGAAGCGGTATCCTGAATCACGCCTTCAAATGTTTCGGGCAATCCGGTCATCTTCTTCAGCCAGTTCATAACTTTCTTTTCCAGTTCTGTTGCAGCGGGGGATGTATCCCACATCATACATTGAGCTCCCAGTGCAGCTGTGATCATTTCAGCAAGTATGGACGGATAGCTTGTGTTTGCAGGGAAATAGGCATGGAAATGAGGACTTTGCCAGTGGGTCATCCCCGGGAGTATGACCTTTTCAACATCATCGAGGATTTCCTTTGCTTTTTCCCCGTTTTCCGGCGGATCATCCGGAATTCTTTTTGATATATCCCCTGGGGCAACCATGGATTTTACCGGATAATTCTCCACCGATTCAAGATAATCGGCCATCCAGTCGGCCAATTGATGTGCATATTTACGAAAACCTGATGAATTAAGCATTTTGAAGGAATTTTAATTGTTCAAAGCTACTCAGCAGATCCGTAAAAACCAATTCAGGCAATTGTACGGATGGAATGATCCGGATCGAATGTTGACATGGGATGCCTGTATTTTTTACATGAAAAATTCGTACTTTTGCAGCCGTTCAACATGGTTCCGTAGCTCAGTTGGACAGAGCAACGGCCTTCTAAGCCGTGGGTCCCAGGTTCGAATCCTGGCGGAATCACCGGAAGCAACTACTTAACCGGATCTACCATCAAGGATTCCTTACACGGGGATTACAACAGCTAACGAGCCAGGATCACGAGCGGGTGGTTTGAAATATTTTATTAACTTTTGAAGAAATTTTTATGCCATGACCAACAGTTTTTTTAAGCATTTCATGCTTCCGGGGCTGAACGGGGTTCTCACCATCGTTTTCGGTTTGATCGCAATAGTATTTCCGGGAATTGCGTTAGTCGGACTGGCCGTTATGTTTGCCGTGTTTATAATGGTAGGCGGACTCTCATTGGTGGTCAATGCATGGAGAGTCCGTAAATTCAACGAACGGTGGAAATTTATGATGGCTGAAGGGCTGATCGGATTGATGGTGGGTTTGTTGATCCTGGTTTACCCGGAAGAATCTGCTGCCGTTTTTGTTACCATTATGGGAATTTGGGCCATTCTGATCGGAATCATTCTTTTCGCTGCTTCTTTTGCACTCAGCCATTTTGTTTTCCAACGGGGACTGGTGATCATTTCGGGCGTATTATCAACCTTGTTCGGGTTGCTAATCATGGTTAATCCCTTTGAAAGTACCCGGGTTATTGTGGTTTTGATCGGGATTTATGTAATTGCCTACGGAATTTTCTCCCTGATCAGCACAACCGGAATGAAAAAATCGTGACCATCATGAACAACAGCACGGTTCCGCTTCTTAAAATTTTCATGCTTGCGCTGGTCATTTTGTTGTATGCATGCACGGAACGAATTGAAGAAAATACCCCGGAATATATGGGTGAAGATCTGAAAACTATACAATTTCCGGTAGGGGGGATTGGTACCGGGAATATAAACATAGGCGGGAGAGGGAATATTGCCGGACTGGAAATATTCAATATTGCATCCAAAAACAGAGTTCCGAAGGCATTTTTTTGCCTTTGGGTCTTTGATGAGAACAATCATTCTGAAACCCGGATCCTCGAACGGGAATTTTCACCCCCCTTTCCCGGAGGTTTCGGGGTTCCCCGGAATCAGGTGCCGGGAATGGCCCGTTTTGATGAAGTACTTTTCAGGGGAGAATATCCATTCGCCTGGATCGATTTTATGGATGAGGATATCCCCCTGGATATCCGGATGGAGGCCTGGAACCCTTTCATTCCCTTAGATTCTGAAAACAGCGGAATTCCTGTTGCGATGATCAACTGGGAATTTGCCAATCCGGGTAATTCTCCCGTGCATTTTTCCATCGCCCTGAACATGGAAAATCCGGTCAGATCCCGTAATGAAGAAGATGAGCTTGTCCCCGGGGGGAACACCAACCAGTATATAAGCAGGAACGGTGTGCAAGGCATTTGGATGTCATCGGAGAGAAACCGGGAAGATGATCTTGAATTCGGGAACATTGCCCTGCTGACCACCGAAGATGAAGTGGATATTCAAACCCGGTGGTATCAAGGAGGATGGTGGGACAATCTTCATGTTTTTCTGAATGATTTCTCAGATGACGGAAGGATATCGAACCACAGGGATGATGTCGTTTCAGGCCGGCGAAAAAGTGAATATGCAACCCTGTTGATACACAAGTCACTTGAACCAGGGCAGTCGTGTATCGTCCCGTTTTACATTTCCTGGTTTTTTCCCAACAGGACGGTTACCGGCAACCGGGTGGTCAACCATTATGCAACCCGTTTCTCCAATGCTTTTGATGTGGCTTTGCATACAGAAAAAAACAAAAAGGAATTGCGAAAGCATACCGAAGAATTCCATGATCTTCTTTTTAGTTCCACCTATCCTGCTTGTGTCATTGATGCGGTTTCCAGCCAGATGTCATCGTTAAAAACCAATCTTGTTCTGAGGAACGATCAAGGTTATTTCTATGGTTTCGAAGGCCTGGGGGATGATTTCGGTTGTTGCCCGGGATCATGCACGCACGTATGGAATTACGAACAAACACTGGCTTTCCTGTTCCCCTCCATGGAAAGAAGCATGCGTGAAATTTCGTTTCTCCATGATACCCATGAGAACGGATATCAGACTTTCCGGACCATTTTCCCTCCGGGCAACGGATGGCAGCATCATCATCCTGCCGCAGACGGGATGCTGGGCAATATTGTGCAGGTCTACCGCGACTGGAAACTGACCGGTGACATGCAGTGGCTGAAAAAGATGTGGCCTTCTGTTATGAAAGCCATGGAATTCGCCTGGAAAGGAGTGGGAGAAACCGGTACTGATAAAGAATGGATGAAACAGGGACAACCCCTTCCCTGGGATCCGGGGAAGGATGGTGTGATCGAGGGGATGCAACACAATACCTATGATATACAGTTTTACGGCCCCAATACTCTGGTGGGATCCATTTACCTGGCAGCACTGAAAGCTTCCTCTGAAATGGCCATGGCCATGGGATTCAGGGACAAAGCCATGGAATACATGAACCTGTTCCGGAATGGCTCAGTCAGATACGATACAATGCTTTTCAACGGCCGGTATTATGTTCAGCAGGTGCAAGTGATGGACGGACTGGAATTGCCTGAACATCTGATATCCCCGGAACCCGGGAAAACCATGCCCAAATATCAATACGGGAAGGGATGCCTTTCTGACCAGCTTCTGGGTCAGTATCTGGCTTTTATTAATGATCTCGAATACCTGCTGGAAAAAGAACATGTGGATTCTGCACTGCTGGCAATTTACAGGAACAATTTCATCAGAAGCCTGGATGAATTCAACAATGTTCAGCGGGTATTCGCACTGGGCAATGAAGGCGGATTGGTTTTATGTACGTGGCCGGAAGGAGACCGTCCCGCCATTCCTTTTCCCTATTCGGACGAGGTATGGACGGGAATTGAATATCAGGTGGCTGCATCGTTGATATATTCGGGTTATATTGATGAAGGTCTTGAAATCGTTCAAACGTTGAGGGAAAGATACCGTGGATATAACAGGAATCCCTGGGATGAAATCGAATGCGGACATCACTATGCCAGGGCCATGGCAAGCTGGGCTGTTCTGCTGGCCCTTTCGGGATATCACTATGACGGGACCATGCAGGTCATGAAATTCCGTCCCTGCATAAATACCGGGGATTTTGCCTCTTTCTGGTCAAACGGAACGGGCTGGGGCGGATTCAAAATCCGCAACAATTCGGTGGATCTTTCGATTTCATTTGGTCATCTCCGTCTGAAGGAATTACATGTTTTGACTGAAGACGATTTCGAAGGCATACATTCGGTCACACTGAACGGTGAGCAGGAACTGGCAGCGGGTTTTCAACAGGATGGCAGACTGGACAAAATAGTATTTCAGGAATTTCTGGAATTTCAGGAAGGGGACCGGATACGGATCATTTTGCGTTGATGGCAATAACTAAAAATACATTGGTATGAGAAGAATCATTGGAATTATCCTGCTGGCAACATTGCTGGCAGTGTTACCAAACAACAAGGCCTGTTCCCAATTGAAGAAATGGGAGGTACATGAGATGGAGTTCACAGCCCGGGAATCCATGGATAATCCTTATGCTGAAGTCCCCGCCTATGAAAACTCCCATATGCTTTATGTGGATTTTAAAGGAGTTGCCGGCGAAGCCGGGGGCAGAAATATCCGAATGACGGGCTTCTGGGATGGCGGAAAAAACTGGAAAGTCAGATTTGCTTCCCCATGGCAGGGAATATGGGAGTATGAATCTCATTCAAAGGACCGGAATATGGACGGCATAACCGGAAAGCTTATCGTGGATGCTTGGACCGTTGGCAAATTGAGGGAAAACCCCGTTCGCCGCGGTTTTGTGAGGGTGAGGAAAGAAGGTCCGGGAGCAGATCATTATTTTGAATATTCAGACGGGACACCTTTTCTCTGGGTGGGAGATACCTGGTGGAACTGGGCCCAAAAGGCCATTCCCCTGTACCGTTTTAGAAAGTTGGTGGACGACCGTGCAGGAAAGGGTTTTACGCTCGGACAACTCTTTGTGCCCGGAAACGGGTGGAGCGAGGGAAGCCGTATTCATAATGAAGATTTTACCCGGATAGACCTGGACCACCTTCACAAGATCGACAGCATGGTTGAATATACCAATTCAAAGGGCATCGTATTATGGATACATGGATGGTGGTGCCGGGAGAATATGCAGGAAACCGTTAGCAAGGAAAAAATGCGGAGGTGGTCGAAATACCTGGTCCACCGTTATGCCGCGTACAATGTGATCTGGTGTCTTGCCGGAGAATACAACATGCACAATTACGGGGGGCTCGGACTTGATTTCTGGAAAGGGTTGGGAGAAATGATCGATGCGGAGGATCCCTATGAACGGATTATAGGTGCTCATCCGACTCCCCCGGGTTGGGATGGTGGTTCGGATGCACCTCAATGGTCAACGGGAGAGGTATTGCATAGCGAACCCTGGCTGGATTATAACCAGAGCCAGGTCGGGCATGCAAGATACAGGAACGAACTGATCCCGGATATTGTCAGCCGGGAGTACAAAAGGAGGCCTTCCAAGCCGATCGTGGTAACCGAGCCGTGGTTTGAATTCATCCTGGGTAACGCGACTGCATCGGATATCCGTTTTGGAGCATGGTCAGCCATGTGTTCGGGAGCTGCCGGTCATTCGTATGCAGGCGGACATGTCTGGAGGGCACATACCCCTGAAAATCCATCCGGTGAAAGCTCCTGGCCTCTTGACCTGAATTTTGAAACCAATACCCTGGATTACCCGGGCGCCAGGGGAATGGAATATTTGGCCAGATTTTTCAGATATATCGATTATGTTAAAATGAAGCCCCATCCTGAACTTGTTCTGGATTATCATCCGCCTTTCTGCCTGGCTGACCCGGGAGAGGATTATGTAATCTATGTAAGGTGGGGCGGCAAGTTGGTGATTGACCTCAGGGATGCCGGCCATAATGACAAGTTTGACTATTATTTTTACAATCCCCGCAGTGGCAGTATAAAACACATGGGACAGCTTACGGGAGGAGGTACCCGTCTGGTCAATACACCCAATTCATTTCCCGAAAAGCCGGAAGATTGGGTGGTGTACATTACAAATACCGGAAAGCGGATCCTGGATTTTTAGTATGATCATCATGATATTTGTATGGTTATTTTTTACGGTTTCCGGTACCACCTGATTATGGGCCTGATATTATTGTTGTTGCCGGGTTGTTTCAAAAAAACATACGAAGGCAATACACCAGGGTTTTCGGGTACATCCAGGCCCTGGACATACTGGTGGTGGATGGGAAGTGCCGTTGATACGGCAAATCTTGCCCGGAATTTGAGATCGATGCATGAGGCCGGTATCGGAGGAGTGCATATTATCCCCATTTATGGCGTCAGGGGTGAGGAATCCAGGTACATTGATTATTTGAGTCCACGGTGGAAAAATATGCTTGCATTTGTCAGCAGCAAAACCGGGGACCTTGGAATGGGAGTGGATATGACTCTGGGAACCGGATGGTGTTACGGGGGTGAGCATGTGAATGAAGAAAACGGGCTGATGGCAGTGGATATTGACACCATGCATACTGTAAAAGGACCTGTCAGCATTGATCTGTCTGTTGAAAATGATTACTTGTTGAACCGGTTGATTTGCGTATTGTGTGTTCTTTCGGATGGCAAAAGAACGGACATTACTTCCAGGGTGTCGGATAAACAGGTCCTTGAATGGGATGGACCCGGCTGTGCCCAGTTATATATCCTTCGTATGTACGGACCCGCCTTTTCAGTGAAACGAGCTGCGCCCGGAGGAGAGGGGTTTCTGCTGGATCCTTTCTCTGCAAAGGCATTTGAGAGTTACACCACACCTTTTGAACGGACTTTCAAAGGTGGATTGAATAAATATGTCCGTTCGATATACCACGATTCCTACGAATATTATCATGGAAACTGGTCCCGTGGATTTTTTGATGAATTTGAAAAACGCAGGGGATACAAAATACAATCCTGGTTGCCCGAACTATTCGGTATGGCCGATACATCTGTTACCAGGCGTTTGCGTGCTGATTACCGGCAGACCATGGCCGAACTGCACCTGGAATATATTTCAACCATAGGAGACTGGGCAGATGGGAACCGGGTCGGATTCAGGAACCAGGCACACGGTTCCCCGGCAAACTGGCTGGATGTGTATGCGGTTTCCACCATTCCGGAAACAGAAACTTTCGGATCATCACCCTTCAGGATCAGGGGCCTGACCCGGGAGAAAAAACATATCAGGGAAGATGTGCCAAGCCCGCTGGTATTGAAATTTGCCTCTTCATCAGCCCATGTGACCGGGAAAAAATTGGTTGCCTGTGAAACACACACCTGGCTCAGGGAACATTTCAGGGTCGCTCTTTCGCATTGCAAGCCGGAGCTGGATCAGCTTTTTGTTTCCGGTATCAATCATGTCTTTTACCATGGGACAGCATATTCACCCCGGGATGCAAAATGGCCGGGATGGCTTTTTTATGCATCTGCTAACTTCGCTCCTTCCAACAGCTTTTATCATCATTTTCCGGCCATGAATGAATATGTGGCCAATTGCCAGAAGGTGCTTCAGACTGCTTCACCAGACCAGGAACTTCTCGTTTATTTTCCCGTTCATGATGTATGGCACAAGGGGCAACCCGGAGACCGGATTCTATATGGGTTGACCGTTCATAATTACAGAGACTGGCTTACAGGAGGTTTTTTCGAAGCCATTTCAATCCTTGACAGTCTTTCTTTTTCTTTTGATTACATTTCGGATGATCAGTTACGGTCAGCCAGGTACCATCATGACAGAATCCTGACCGAAGGAAACAAGTACAAAGCCCTGATCATTCCGGGAACCAGTTACATGCCTTACGGTACGCTGGAAAAGATCGAAGAACTGGCCCGTGAGGGGGCAAAGATCATGTTTCTGCGGGGACTCCCCGGATCCGTTCCGGGATTCAATGCTTTTCATAAAAGGCAGCAGAAATTTAATTCTTTGAAAAACAAAATCTTACAAAAAGATTTTAAGAATCTCAAGTGGATTTTTCCGGGAAATGCGGTTTCGAAACAGGATGCAGCGTGGATTGGCAGATTGTCAAAGACGCTGACCGGATGGGAGATCAGGCAGGAGGCGATCGGACTGGAAGGACTGGATTATCTGCGGATGAAGACAACAGACGGATATGCGTATTTCGTATCCAATCTTTATGCCGGGAAGCGTATTACGGGATATTTCCCGGTGTCAGTGCCTGCAGACCGTTTCGAAGTTTACGATCCTTTAACAGAAGAAAGAGGGGCGGCAGAAACGAGGAAAAGAAAAGGGATAACAAGCGTGTTCATCGACATGAAACAGGGGCAATCTTTGTTGGTGTTTGCCCTTTCCGGAGGGAAAAAACGGTCGTTGTCCCGGTGGAAGTATTATACCCGGCCGGCAGATACACTGCATGTGGAAGGCACATGGGAACTGGAATTCCTGGAAGGGGGACCCACCATCCCGTCCCCGGTGAAACTGAAACGGTTGAGATCGTGGACAACCCTTCCGGATACCATGGCTCAATATTTTTCCGGACTTGCCAGGTACCGGATCGAATTTGATATGCCGGAATTGCAATACCAAAAGTATTTACTTGTTTTCGAGGCCGTGAAAGAAAGTGCACAGGTCAGACTGAACGGACAGGCATTGCCGGTTCTGTTCGCCCATCCTTTCGAGCTGCGTATCGACAAATTGCTGAAAGAAGGCAAAAACAAGCTGGAAATTGATGTAGCCAACTTGTCCGCAAACCGTATCATATACCTGGAAAAGCAAGGCGTCAACTGGAAAAAATTCGATAATATCAATTTCGTGAACATCCGTTACCGTCCCTTTGATGCTTCCGGCTGGGAACCGGTGGAATCCGGACTTATAGGGAGGATTTCGGTGGTTGGTTATAAATAAAATCATGCATTCAAAGACCATGAAATACCTTATTTTGATTGTGCTGCTTTCCATTCAGCCGGAACTGTTTGCCGGGGATGTGAAAGTCTGGGGGATATTTGAAGTCGTTATGCAGGGGCCTGTTGATGGCAATCCCTTCAGGGATGTTCAGCTGAAGGGCGTTTTTTCACAGCATGGCCGGGAGAAGGAAGTGAATGGTTTTTATGACGGGAAAGGGGTTTACAAGATCCGGTTCATGCCGGATCGCCCGGGCAGGTGGAGCTATATCACCAAAAGCAACGCGGAGGCATTGAACGGCAATAAAGGTTTTTTTGTGTGTGATCCGTCAGGACCGGGGAATCACGGACCGGTACATGTGAACGGACAGCATTTTTCCTACGCGGACGGGGAACGTTTTGTTCCCGTCGGCACCACACTTTATGCCTGGACACATCAAGCGGTCCGGCTGGAGGAACAAACCCTGAAAACATTGTCCCATGCTCCCTTCAACAAAGTGAGGATGTGTGTTTTTCCGAAATATTTTCTCTGGAACCAGAATGATCCCCTGATGTTTCCCTTTGTCAGGGATTCATCGGGGAACTGGGATTATGAGCGGTTCAATCCTTCTTTTTTCAGGCATTTTGAGAACCGGGTAAAGGACCTGATGGACCTGGGGATCGAAGCGGACATCATCTTGTTTCATCCTTACGATTATGGGAAATGGGGGTTTTCCGATATGGGAAGGGAATCGGATTTGAGGTATCTGAAGTATCTGATTTCCCGGTTGGCTCCATTCCGCAACGTATGGTGGTCGCTTGCCAATGAACATGAGTTAATGGAAGACAAGACCATGGAAGACTGGGATCATTATTTCCAGTTGGTCAGGGAGGAAGATCCCTATGGACATTTACGATCCATACACAATAAGGGAGGATTGGGCGGGTATGATCACGGCAAACCCTGGGTGACCCATCTGAGTCTGCAATACTGGACCTTTGACGGGATCAGGGATTGGCGGAGAGAGTTCGGAAAACCGCTGATCAATGATGAACCGGAATATGAAGGCAATATAGGACAACCGTGGGGCAACCTGACCGGCCAGGAGCTTGTCAGGCGTTTCTGGGAATTGTATACAACCGGTTGCTATGCCACCCACGGAGAGGTCTTCCTGGATACCGAAGACATTTTATGGTGGTCAAAAGGGGGGACCCTGAAAGGGAACAGTCCGCCCAGGATCGCCTTTCTGAAAAAAATATTTGAAGAAGAATTTACAGAAGGCATTGAGCCCATGGAGGACAACTGGATGTGGTCACGCATACGGGCAGGAAAAACAAGCAGGAAATACATCGTGTATTTTGGCAATCATCAGCCGGCCTATTGGCGGGTCCGTTTCGGAAAAGGAGAGAAATTCAGGATCAGGATTGTCGACACCTGGGACATGACCATTGAAACACATGAGAATATCCTCACCAACGGAGATACGGTTTTTCTGTCCCAGAAACCATTTCTTGCCATTATTTTTGAAATCATATAATACATCAATTAAACCCGATAAACTGATCATTATGAAAACGTATGTTTGTTTGTTCCTGACCATCTGCATGATCTCCGGATATGCATGCAACCGCAGGGTCAACAAAAAGCCCCGTATCGAAGGCGAAATGAAAAAATGGCATACATTGACTTTCTCTTTTGAAGGACCGGAAACGAGTGAAAATGATGATATCAATCCATTTCTTGATTACCGGCTGAATGTGAATTTTTCAATCAACGGCCATGATCTGGATATCCCGGGTTATTATGCCGCGGATGGAAATGCAGGGCAGACCGGGGCAAGCAGTGGAAATATCTGGAAAGTACATTTTTGCCCCGACAGGGAAGGAACGTGGGAATACACCGTCTCTTTCAAGAAAGGCAGGGACATTGCCGTCAGTGATGATCCGGAGGCAGGAGAGCCCGTATATTTTGACGGTGCAGAAGGAAGTTTTGATGTGGGGCCTGCCGAAAAGAAAGGAAAAGACTTCAGGGCAAAAGGCCGCCTTCAATATACAGGAAGCAGGTACCTGCAATTTGCTGAAACCGGTGAATACTTTCTGAAAGGGGGTGCCGACAGTCCGGAAAATTTCCTGGCTTACCGTGGATTTGACGGGACCCGGTATGGAGGCAGTGAAGATAAAAGAAGGGGAGAAGCATTGCCCAACAAGGATTTACATGCCTACGCGGAACATGTTTCCGACTGGAATGAGGGTGATCCTGTCTGGAAAGGCGATCAAGGAAAGGGGGTCATAGGGGCCCTCAATTATCTGTCATCGAAAGGGATGAATTCAGTATATTTCCTGACCATGAATATCATGGCCGATGGCAGGGATGTCTGGCCTTGGACCCGGATGAACGAGCGTTACCGTTTTGACTGCAGCAAACTGGATCAGTGGGAAATTGTTTTTTCACATGCGGAAAGAAAGGGCATCATGCTGCATTTCGTGACCCAGGAGACCGAGAACGAACTGTTGCTGGATATCGGTTTTACCCGGGAACAAAGAAAACTTTACTACCGGGAGTTGATCGCGCGTTTTTCACATCATCTGGCCATTACCTGGAACCTGGGTGAGGAGAACGGGCGAACGGACTGGTCAGCTTTCGGCCAGAATGATGAGCAAAGAAAAGAGATGGCCGGTTATTTTGAGGATCATGATCCCTATGGAAATTTTGTTGTTATTCACACCCATTCATACGACAGGCACCGCGATGAGATCATAATGCCCCTGCTGGGTTTCCGTGACCTGGACGGTTTGTCCCTGCAGGCCGGCAATGTGGACCAGGTGCATGAGCAAATCCTCAAATGGCTGACCTTGTCCGGGGATTCCGGAAAGCAATGGGTGGTTTGCCTGGATGAGATCGGTCCGGCCAGTACCGGAGTCAAACCGGATACAAGTGCAGGTGACAATCACTTGAAAGTACGGCATAAGGCACTCTGGTCAAGCTTGATGGCCGGAAGTGGCGGGGTGGAATGGTATTTTGGTTATTGTTACCCCCACAATGACCTGAATTGTGAGGATTGGCGGAGCCGTGATAAAATGTGGGATCAGACAAGATTTGCCATCGATTTTTTTCAAAATTATCTCCCGTTTACGGAAATGGAAAGCATGGATGAGCGGTTGATAAACCGTGACGGATATTGTTTCGGAAAAAAAGATCAGATATATGTTTTGTACCTGCCGGAAGGGGGTACGGGAATGATCGATCTGGGGGATGGTTCCGGCAGTTATTCGGTCCGGTGGTATGATCCCCGTAACGGAGGGGACCTCAAAACAGGAGACATAGACCGGGTACAATCCGGTAAAACGGCCTGGATCGGGCATGCCCCGGAAAAAGCCGGTATTGATTGGGTGGTATTGCTGACTAAGGAAGTATAACTATTCGGGGCATACATTAACATAAAATCAAAGCAAAATGAAAAAGTCAAGGCGTGAATTTATCAGAAATTCGGTTCTTGCGGCTTCAGGAGCCGGATTGGTTTCTGCCATGGGCAAACCTTTTATGGATATTCCGAAGGCCGGTGCGAATGACAGGCTGGTAGTCGGACTCATCGGTTGTAACGGAATGGGGTTTGCCAACCTGGAGTACTTTCTGAAGCAACCGGATGTGGAATGCGCAGCCATGTGTGATGTCGATGCCAATGTTCTGAAACGAAAACTGGCTGACCTGAAAAAAATGGGTGTAAAAAAGCCGGATACGTATGGGGACTTCAGAAAATTACTGGAGCGAAAAGACATCGACGCGGTGATCATCGGTACCCCTGATCATTGGCACTGTATTCCCATGGTTATGGCATGCCAGGCCGGAAAGGACGTATATGTAGAAAAGCCACTGGCCAGAACCATTGAAGAAACTGAGATTATGCTGCGGGCTGCCAAAAAATATAACCGGGTGGTGCAGGTGGGCCAGTGGCAAAGAAGTGATCCTCACTGGCAGGATGCTGTAAAATTTGTTCATTCAGGCAATTTGGGCAGGGTAAGGCTGGTGAAGGTATGGGCATATATCGGTTGGAAAGCCGAACTCCCGGTTTTGCCGGATGAACCTGTTCCCGAAGGGGTTGATTATGATTTCTGGCTCGGCCCGGCGCCCATGAGACCTTTCAGCAGGAACCGTTTTCATTTTTCATTTCGCTGGTTCTGGGATTATGCCGGCGGGTTGATGACCGATTGGGGCGTCCATCTTCTGGACTATGCTTTGTTCGGCATGAATAAATATGAGCCAGAATCCGTAGTTTCTTCAGGTGGTAAATACGCCTATCCCGATGACGCAATGGAGACACCCGATACTCAGCAGGCATTGTATGAATTTGACGGATTCGGGTTGCTTTGGGATCATACCATCGGCATTTACGGTGGTCCTTACGGAAGGAGACACGGTGTGGCATTCATCGGAGAATACGGGACACTGGTTGTGGACCGCGGGGGATGGGAGGTCATTCCGGAAATTGCGGGAGAAGGCAAAACCAAAATGGAAGCCGTTCCCCTGCAACCCTCAAGCGGGAAAGGACTGGAACTGCATATAAGAAATTTTATTGACTGCGTGAAAAACCGCGAACGGCCCAACGCAGATGTTGAGATCGGTGCGCATATTGCGAAGGTGGCCCATCTCGGGAACATTGCATACAGAACAGGCAGAAAAGTCGTCTGGAATGCAGAGGAAAACCGTTTTATAAACGATCCGGAAGCCGATGAATATATCCGGGCAGATTACCGCAAACCCTGGGAATTGCCTAAAGTTTAGAGGGGGTTATTTATTAAGCCAAAGCGGCTATGGTCGTTATCAGAAATGATGATCTTCCGGTCCCCGATGGTTCCGGGATCATCGGCAAGGGGAACGCGTTTTTCAAGCAGGTAAAGTTTTTCGCTGTCGCTGACATAGAAATGTTGATCACGAATTCCCATGTCTTGCAGGATCTCTGATGCATACTTTGTTTCCCTGACCCTGCTTTCCCGATACCATGATACAAGGTCGGATATGGGAACCCATGCGGAAAAAACCGCTACGGGATGACGTGATTTCATAAAGGCCGCCAGGGTGGCATATCCTCCCCCTGAAATCAGGGTGTGTATAATTCCAGCCGGCAGATCTGGCCATATAAGCCAGTGTATCCCGTTGCGTATAGTCACCGCTCCATGAATGCAGGCTTACCAGGAGGGGCGCAGGTTCGGGATTCTCCGGATTGAAAAAGTATGCTTTTTGCAGCGTTCCGTCCAGGGAGGAAGGGATTTCTGCCATCCTGAAATCATCTGTCCAGAATGGATCTTTTGGTGCCGGCTCATGACTGCAATCCATTGCCGTAACCAGCAGGGAAAAAAGCAACAATAGAGGTTTACGGAGATCATATAAATGCCTCATGATGGAATATTTGAGAACAAAACAAAGATAATAATGTTAATGTTTATATTTGGAAGCAAAATGCTTCTCATGATGTGGTTGAAAGAGCTTGATCCTTTAATCCAGGTGCTGATTGCAACAGGCTTTACCTGGTTTGTTACTGCCCTGGGTGCCTCGGTTGTATTTTTCTTTGTCAATATCAACCGGAAAGTGCTGGATGGTATGCTTGGATTTGCTGCCGGGGTCATGATTGCTGCGAGTTACTGGTCACTGCTTGCTCCAGCCATTGAAATGTCGGAAGCTTCGGGAAATATCGCATGGATCCCGGCACTGGTCGGATTTTTACTGGGTGTTGTTTTTCTCCGGTTGATGGACCTGGTCATCCCGCATCTTCATTTGGGTTTTTCCAGGTCCGATGCGGAAGGCCCTTCCACAAGCTGGCGGAGAAGCACATTGCTTGTGCTGGCCATCACCCTGCACAACATTCCTGAAGGGCTTGCCGTTGGGGTGGCCTTCGGTGCACTCGCTGCAGGTTTTCCTTCTGCATCCCTCGCCGGTGCCATCGCTTTGGCCCTGGGCATAGGCATACAAAATTTTCCGGAAGGCCTTGCCGTTTCAGTTCCATTACGGCGGGAAGGACTCAGCAGGCTCAGGGCCTTCACACTGGGCCAGCTTTCGGGATTTGTTGAACTGTTGGCGGGTATAACGGGGGTGATTGCCGTTATTACCATGAAAAGCATTCTTCCGTATGCCCTTGCATTTGCTGCAGGTTCCATGATCTTTGTGGTTGTCGAAGAACTGATACCGGAATCACAGTTGGAAAAAAATACGGATATAGCTACCATAGGAACCATGCTGGGTTTTTCGGTGATGATGACCCTGGATGTGGCCCTCGGATAAAAAACTGATGCAATGCAGATCGTTTTTCTGGATACAAAAACCGTCGGGGAAGTTGAAGCTCTGAACAAACTGCGCAAATCCGGAAACGTCAGGATATATGAAAATACCCGCCCGGAAGAAATTATTGCACGTTGCAGGGGAAAAGAGATCATCATTACCAACAAAGTGGTTATTGATAATGAACATATCGATAACTTGCCGGATTTACGGCTTATCTGTATCTCTGCAACCGGCATGGACAATGTGAACGTCGAATATGCCGGATCGAAAGGAATCAGGGTCACCAACGTGAAGGGTTATTCAACCGACAGTGTTGCCCAGAGCACTTTTTCCATGTTACTTTACCTGCTCAACCGGCCCGCGTACTATGATGCTTATGTGAAATCCGGCGCTTATTCAAAAAATGATATTTTTACCCACATTGGACCCTCTTTCTGGGAATTGGCCGGTAAACGTTTTGGAATCATCGGCTTGGGAAATATTGGCAGGAAAGTAGCAAAGATCGCAGAATCATTCGGGACAGAAGTGGTATTTTATTCAACCACCGGCAGGAACAACAACATCAATTACAAACGTTTTGACCTTGATACCCTTCTGGCTACTTCCGATGTAGTGTCCGTTCATGCTCCCCTGACAGACAAGACATGGAACCTGATCACCTATGAAAAACTTAAACTGATGCGTTCCTGTGCGATCATACTTAATACGGGAAGAGGAGGTATAATAAATGAGGCCGATCTGGCCAATGCACTGAATGATCACGTAATTGCTGCTGCCGGAATTGATGTGCTCTCATCAGAACCCATCCCCAGGGATCATCCTTTGATGAAGGTGATCGACAAAGAAAGGATCCTCATTACTCCCCATGTTGCCTGGGCAAGCAGGGAGTCCCGTGAACGGCTTATTGAGAGGGTCGTTGATCATATTGAAGCCTATAAGCAGGAAACCGGCAGTTAAGATCTTTTTATCTGTCCAATCGTTTTTATTTATTTCCTGAACCCCTTATCTTTAAAAACAAAATGCCGGCCATGAAAAAAAAATTATACCTCAGATTCTTGTGGGCTTTATGCGTTTCCATGTTATTAATCTCCTGTGGAACGGATATCAGGGAAGTACATGTGGTGTCTCCGGATGGCAAAGTGACCATTGGTTTGCAGCTGGATGCTGCTGAGTCATTAAAGTATAACGTTGTTTTCAATAAGGACACGGTGATATATCCGTCTGGGCTTGAACTGGTATTGGCCGAAGGAGGCAGTCTTCATGGCAATTTATCCATAAGGGATGTTTCTGAAAGTATGGTAAACGAGACATATACAGTGTATGCAGGTAAATCTGCGCAATCCAGAAACCAATACCGGGAATCTCTGGTTGTATTGCGCGAGCACGGCGGGCAGCGGAGGACCCTAAGGATCGAATTGCGGGCTTATAACGACGGGGCGGCTTTCCGTTACAAGGTGCCTTCACAGAGGAAGCTGAATGATTATGATCTGGTTCAGGAAAAAACCCGTTTCAAATTAAGCAGTGCGTGTGAATTATGGCCCATTGAACTGGAATCTTTCAACAACAATTATGAAGAACATTACCTGAAAAAATCACCGGAAGGCATAACGGTTTCATCCCTGGTCGGCCTCCCGCTGGTATTCAGATGCAGGGGAAACTATGCCGGTGCAATAGCGGAGGCTGATCTGACCGATTATTCGGGGATGTATCTCAGCCGGGATCCCGGGGACCATGAAGCACTGATCTCGGTTTTGTCCGGCCATCCCAACAAAAAGAACCGGGTGGTGGTTTCAGCGGATTCACTGGTTAGCCCATGGCGTGTGGTGATGATTGCTGAACAGGAAAAAGATCTTATTTCTTCGGATATCATTACCAATCTGAATGATCCCTGTGTGATAAAAGATCCCTCCTGGATAAAACCCGGTAAGACTGCATGGGACTGGTGGAGCGGTCCGGTTGTGAAACATCCGGACATTGAATCGGGCATGAACAATGAGACCATGAAATATTATATTGATTTTGCATCGGAATACGGGTTGGAGTATATGCTGATTGATGCAGGATGGTACGGTAAACACAGGGACGGTACTGCGGATGTTACCAGCACCATCCGGGAAATTGATATAAAGGCACTTGTTGAGTATGCGGGTAAGAAAAATGTGGACATATTGCTGTGGGTAAACTGGGAAGCATTAAACAAGCAGATGTCGGAGGCAATGGCCTTATATGAGCGATGGGGTGTAAAGGGAATTAAGGTGGATTATATGGATGCCGACCATCAGGAAATGGTTGCCTACTATCACAAAGTTGCTGAGAATGCCGCTGAACATCACCTCCTGGTGAATTTTCACGGGGCATACAAACCCACGGGGATACGGAGGACATATCCCAATCTGATTACACGTGAAGGGGTACTCGGACTCGAATACCTGAAGTGGAGCGATAAGGCCGACCCCGAACACAATGTAACCATTCCTTTCACCAGAATGCTTGCCGGTCCGATGGATTACACTCCCGGAGGTTTCCTGCAGGTTCCCAGGGAAGAGTTCGTACCGAGGAGAACAGAGCCCCGGGTATTGGGGACGCGGTGCCATCAACTTGCTATGTTCGTCGTATACGAGAGCCCCTTGCAGATGGTTGCTGATCATCCGGATGCCTACCGGGGTGAGCTCGGCGAAGAATTTATCAGAAAGGTTCCTGCATCCTGGGATGAAACCAGGGCACTGCAGGGCGAAATCGGAGAATACCTTGTACTGATCCGGCGGAAAGGCAAAACATGGTATCTGGGAGCCATGACAGACTGGAGTCCCCGTTCACTTGATATCGATCTGGAATTCCTCGATGCAGAAAAGGAATACAGAGCCCATATTTTCAGTGATGCGGAAGAAAGCGGTAAAAATCCTCAGCGTTTGAATTATCTGGTCAAGGATACCGGCCATGATGAACGGATAAAAATTGAAATGGCAGAAGGCGGTGGTTTTGCGGCTTGGTTTGAACCTTTGGATTGATTAAACCGGCACTTCAAAATTTTCTTGCAAAAATTTTGGCATATGCCTTATTTAATCAATTCCTGTAAATATGTAAAAAAGGCTGTCTCCCGGGAGACAGCCCTGAAAAACGATTTTTTCTGAACGTATTGTTTACATTTTCTTGAGCTTCATGCTTCTGTACCATACATCGTTTCCGTGATCCTGAAGTCCGATGTATCCCTCAAAATGTTTTCCGAATTCCGGAAATTCGCTGAATTTGCTCTCCTCGATCATTTTTTCCCAGTCGGAGGTGCCCAGATGGTATTCCAGCACTTTTTCCCCGTTCATATAATGGACCACTGTGCCCTGGTAAACCAGTATCTGACCTGTATTCCATTCACCTGCAGGTTTAGCGTTCTGGGGATCTGCAGGGATCAGGTCATAGAGGGAGCCTGCCTGCCTGTTTCCGTTTTCTCCCAGCATGGCATCAGGATGCCTTTCATTATCCAGTATCTGGTATTCAGGAGCCGATTTCCAGATGGGTTCACCCGGGGTCTCCTGGGCAAGATAAAAAACACCGCTGTTGCCACCCTCTGAAATTTTCCATTCAAACTTAAAAAGGAAATCTTCCAGTTTCTCATCATAAATAATGTCTCCACCTTCACCTCCGGCTTCTCCCTTGCCGCTTCCAATGCATTTGAGTGCTCCGTCTTCTATGGTCCAGCCGGCTTCAGGAAATGATTCTCCGTTATAGCTTTTCCATCCCCTGGTGGTTTCCCCGTCAAACATAAGCATCCATCCCTGGTCCTTTTCTTCAGGGGTGAGTGTGTTGGGTTGGGCAGCTTCTGCAACTTTTTCTTCCTCAGCTTGTTCAGCTTGCTGTCCCGTTCTGGATTTGCAGGATACCATAACCAGGCATGCCAACAGGCATGCCAACAGGAATTGCAGATTCAATTTTGTGGTTTTCATTGTGTATTGGGTTATTGGTTATTATTTAAGTAATACACAAAATTAATACCCGGCAGGTCAAAATGCAAATAAATTCTGCCGGATCATGCGGATTACAGGATCTTTTGCAAATATTCGTAACTTGACCGGACACATTCCATAGGATTTTCCGGTTTATCATGTTCAACAATCAGGTGTTTAAATCCGGCCATGTCGGCATATGCGAATATCTCTTCAAAATCTATGATTCCGTTGCCCACGCAGGCAAAAGACCGTTCGGGCGTATTGTCCATATCCTTCACATGAACCAATTCAAAGCGTCCGGGATATTTTCTGAAATATTCTACCGGATCTGATTTGGCCTTTTTAATCCAATAAAGATCTATTTCAAAACAAACCTGTCCCGGGTCTGTATGCTCGAGGAAATAATCATAAGGTATCATTCCCTGAATGTTCAGAAATTCCTTGTCATGGTTATGTACGGCGAAACGGATGCCTTCTCTTTGGCATATCTTCCCGACCTTGTTGAGATTGTCTGCAGCCATTCTGATTTTGTCGGGATTCAGGTTTTCACCGGAATCTATCCATGGCCAGTAGCAAACCAAATATTTTTTCCCCATCCTGAGGGATTTGTCAATCATGGGCCGGAGATTTTCTTCTTCGATGAGATAACTCATGTGTGATCCGCCGGCAAGGGGGATCAGGTCAATCCTGTTAAGAAAGGACATGAATTCTTCAGGACTTTCGCCGTAATCATTTCCGATTTCCAGGTAGGTATATCCTATATCAGATACCTGTTCGAGTGTTTTTCTGTAATCCTGTTTCATTTCATTGCTGACGGTGAATGTCATCAGTCCTATTTTGCTGAGATCGGTCCGTCCGTATGATGTACATGCGTTGATCCAAACAGGAAATGTAGTTATTGCCGCCGTACCTTGGAGGGCGGTTTTCAGAAATTCTCTGCGTTTGATGATCATGGTATCTTTTCTTACTATTGGCCTGGTCTGTAGAAGTTTGCTTTTGTGCCAATTACACCCGGTCGGGCCACAAACACATTGCCATCGGGTGAATTGTCGGATTTGTCACCGGATCCGCCAGCGGTGGTAATGAACAATGATTTCAGGTCTTTGCCGCCAAAAGCGCAGGATGTGACATTTCTGGCAGGGACATGGATTTTTCTGAGAAGCTGCCCTGTTCGCGGATTCCAGCAATATACACCGGATCCTCCGTAATGTGCGACCCATAACATACCTTCGGAATCGATGGCCATGCCATCGGGGACACCCATTCCATCGCCGGTTTTGATCACAACTTTTTTGTTGGAGATGTTCCCTGTGTTCCGGTCATAGTCAAATTGCCAGATTTCTTTTGTGGGGGAATCGGTATAATACATTTTGGTTTCATCGGCTGACCAGCAAATCCCGTTTGAAACAGTTATGTTTTCCAGAACCCGGGTAATGGTTGTATCATTGTCCATCCTGTAAAGGGATGCCCTGTTTTTTCTTTCACCGCGGACGGCCATGCTTCCTACCCAGAATCTTCCAGATGGATCACATTTACCGTCGTTGTACCGCATATCTTCCAGGTCACTTTCGGGGTTAAGAAGAAAAGTGAGTTCCCCGGTAACGGGATCAAAACGGTGTATCCCGTTTTCCAGGGCGACAATGACTGTGCCTGGCTCTTCGGGTACCACCGTGCCTGCACGGTGACCGAGTTCAAAGTGTTCCTGCTTGCAGTCAGCCGGGTGGTAGCTGTGCAAAATGCCCTGTTCGATATCCACCCAGTAATATTTGTTTTCGGAGTGGTTCCAGATGGCGCCTTCCCCCAATACTGCATGGGAATCCAAAAGCAATTTGGAATCACTGTTGTCCCCGGATGAAGCGCATGAAAAAAAAAGTGCCGTGAGCATGATCAATAGAATATTTCCGGTTTTTCTTGCCAAGACGATTTTTGTGGATGTTCAATCAGACAAAAGCAAACATACAAAATCCTTTGCTGAATAAGAATTCCTCAGGGAAATTTCCATATCCCTGCTGACAGGGTAAGTGATTTTGATAATTAACTTTTTTTTTCTATATTATTCAACAATAATATTTATTATCATTGAATTCTAATCCTTCAAAACATGAATGAAATATTTGTGCCAACAGATTTTTCACAGGAATCCAGAAATACCATACATTATGCCATTGAAATCGCCAGACGTTTGGATCTTGGCGTAAAAGTGGTTCATATACTGAACACCATGCTGATGTCAATACCGGGTACCACACAGATGTCCCCCGAAATGCCCCTGGAAATGCAGACCCTTACAGAGGATGCCAACAAAAGCCTGGGCAGAATGATGGAGGACATAAGCCGCGGGCTCAAAGGGCCGGGTGTTCCCTTGAAATACAATGTGGTTGAGGGGGTTCCCGCTGAATCCATCATCGCCTTTTCAGAGGATCCCTCCATTGAATATATCTTCCTGACCGGCAAGCGTGAAGAGGAATCATTCCTTGATCTTTTCGGGCAGAGCAATTACAGGATCATGGACAAATCCAAAAAACCCGTATGGGTCATTCATCCTGATGCCAAATTCGAAGATATGGAAAGGATCATTTATGCCACCGATTATCACGAGGAAGACTTGCATTCCATCAAGGAACTGGTGCGTCTGGCACGTCCTTTCAAAGCCAAAATCATTGCCTTACATGTAACGGAAGATCTTGATCTTGAAGAGAAAATCCGTCAAAAAGGCTTGAAGGAACTTGTTCAGAATGAAGTGGATTATCCCGAAATTGATTTTCAGGTTACCAAAGGCAAGGACATCATCGATTACCTTGACCAAACCGCCAGGGACATTAAGGGTGATCTAATCGCATTGCTGAAAGAGAACCGGGGCTTTATCGAAAAAATATTCAACAAGAGCATTACCCGTAAATTGGCAGCAAGGGTTACACTGCCATTGCTGATCTTCCATGAAGAAAAGCATTGACTGCACCCCATAAAGTCAATATGGATCATTAATCATCAAACAAAATCTAAATTCAATGGAAAAGAAAAAAAACGAATATTTGAATCAGGCTGAGATCAAGTTCAAAACTGTAATGGCAGAGATCTATGAAAGGGAAACAGATATACTGGAAGAGCTGAAACGGCTGAAAAACAGGTTTAATATCCAGATGGAATCATTGAATGAGGAGCTGGAGGAGTTGATCGAAACCAGGGAGAAGTTTAAGTCGGCATATGAAAAACTCCAGGAGTCTGATGATGACAGCTGGGAAAAGGCCAAAAATGTATTTGAAAAAGAATACTCCCAGGCGGAAGTAACCCGGGCCGATTTCATCAGGCAAGCCGAGGAAAAGCTTGAACTTCTGGCAGAAAGATTAAAGGAGCTGGAAGTATTTGCAGACCGGGCAAAAAAGGATTCGGAAAAGGATTTTCAGCATTTCCTGAACGACCTGAACAAGGAAAAGGAAAAGCTGGTCAAAAAGCTGGATGAGGCCAGAGAGGATTCGGGAGAACAGTGGAGGAGCATGAAAAGCTGGTTTTCCGAACAATCCAGAAAAATAAGGGACAGCATCAATCAGGCACTCTCCGGAAGCCGGAAATGAGCTATAGACAGCTTAGGACTTAACTAAATTAATATGAAAGGACTTGGTATTGTAGCAATCATATACGGTGCCGCCGCTATTTTTCTCGGACTCCTGGGGATTTTTTTTCTTGCCGCTCAGAACCTGTTTTTGGAATTGCTCCCGGATTATATGGAATATCCCGAGGGATTTGATATACGACAGACCATTGTTTCATTATATACCATCTGGATTGTTTTTGTGCCTCTGATGATGCTGATAGGTGTGCTTTTTCTTTTCGGAGGGATCCGTTTATATAATAACCGGGAAATGACCGGACTGCTGAAGGCAGCTTCGGTAGCCAACATCATCTGGTATATATCCTATGTGGCTGCCATTTTGATCTTCCTGGTTCCGGAAATCAGCATAACCGGAATTGAGATCGGGGGATTAATTACCGTTGGAGTACTTATTTCGGCAATTATCAATGCCTTAATCATTATTGGTTTTCCTGTTTTCCTTCTGGTTTATCTGAAGGACAGGAAAAGCAGGATACAGACTCCTCCTTCATGATACTTATGGCATAAGCAATATGTCGGCAGGAATAAAATGAGGAAGCATTTCTATGTTTATGGGATTTCCTATGCGTATTCCTGAAAAATCAATGCCCCTTGAAATATACATAGCAGGCAGACCGGCAATAATTGAAAATACTCATTAAATTTGCAGATACCTTAAAAACCATTTATTAATCATAATAATTTAACATGAGACAAAACAGACGAAAATTCATCAGAAATTCTGCCATGGCCATGGCCACTGCAGGAACCGCATCCGCGCTGCCTTCTTCATTACTGGCCTCCGGGCGTGTTTCTCCCAGTGACAAGCTGGTCATCGGTTTGATCGGCTGCAACAGTATGGGATTTGTCGATGCAAGGGATATGCTGAAAATGCCGGGAGTGGAGCTTGCCGCCATGTGCGATGTGGATCAAAACGTCCTGGAAGAACGTGCGGCGGATGCAGTACAGATTACCGGCAAGAAAAAACCGGAATTCTACGGGGACTACCGCAAATTGCTCGAAAGGAAAGACATCGATGCGGTGGTGATCGGCACTCCGGATCACTGGCACTGCCTGCCAACCGTTCATGCATGCCAGGCAGGCAAGGATGTCTATGTGGAAAAGCCCCTGGCCAATTCAATTACCGAATGCAACATCATGTTGTCAGCCGCACGGAAATATAACCGGATCGTTACAGTGGGACAGCAGCAACGAAGCGGAACCCACTGGCAATCGGCAATGAATTTCATCAGTTCCGGCCGTCTGGGTAAGATACGGAGGGTCAATATCTGGGCCAATTTCAATTACGGTGCGGGCAATCCACCCGTACCTGACCGACCCGTTCCCGAAGGTGTTGATTACGATATGTGGCTTGGTCCGGCTCCCAAAAGACCGTTCAACCGGAACAGGTTCCACGGTTCCTGGAGGATGTTCTGGGATTACGGGGGCGGATTGATGACTGACTGGGGTGTGCATTTGATCGATATGCCCCTGTGGGCAATGAATGTCAAATCACCACCGAAGTCGGTTTCAGCCACCGGTGGTATTTTTGCACACGGGGACAATGCCCTGGAAACAGCTGATACCCAGAATGTCTTGTATGCAATGGATAATTTTGTCATTTGCTGGGAACATAATGGAGGCATTCAGCAGGGGCCATACGACAGACGGTTTGGTGCGGCGTTTATAGGTACCAACGGGACCCTGATCGCTGACCGCTCGAACTGGGAAGTATATGTTGAGGAAGATGATGACGGGAAAAGAATGCAGGCCCCTCCCATGCAGTTCAGTGACAGAAAATCCCACCTGAACCATACGGAAGATTTTGTGAAATGTGTCAAATCAAGGGAAAAACCGGCCGGTGACATTGAGATCGGCCATCGTGCCGCTTTGTATGCCCACCTGGGCAATATAGCATATCGTACGGGCAGCAGGCTCATCTATGATGAAAAAAACAATACCATTGTTGACAATAAAGAGGCCACGGCATTGCTGACACCTCATTACAGGAAACCTTATCAGCTCCCGGAGGTATAAAAACTCATTAACATTTATTAAGATTACATGATATGAAAAACAGAACATTAAAAATTGCTATTTTTGGAATTTCAGCACTTTTTTTAACCTTTATTGCAATGGCACAGGAGATGGATCCGAAGGAAACGGAAGTATGGGAACCGGAACCGGAGATCATTCAACCGGGAGAAGGAACCATGCCCCCCTCCGATGCCATTGTTCTTTTTGACGGAACGGATCTGTCTGAGTGGGAAAGCGTAAACGGGGGAAAAGCACCCTGGAAGATCGAGAATGATGCCATGACCGTGGTTCCGAAAACCGGTGCAATACAGACCAAAAAATCCTTTGGTGATTGCCAGTTGCATATTGAATGGAGGACCCCTTATGAAGTCACCGGAAAAGGCCAGGGCAGGGGCAACAGTGGGATTTTCCTGCAGGGAAGGTATGAACTGCAGGTACTGGATAGTTACAACAACAGGACCTATTCGAACGGCCAGGCCGGTTCTATCTACAAGCAGTATATGCCCCTGGTCAATGCCTGCCGGCCCCCTGGCGAATGGCAGACATATGACATCATATACAGGGCGCCCAGGTTCAACACTGACGGAAGTTTGAAGTCCCCGGCAACCATGACCGTACTTCACAACAACGTATTGATCCAGAATCATGTGGAATTGAAAGGTAAAACCACTTTCAAGGGGCTTCCTGAATACACAGCCCATGACCCGAAAGAGCCACTGCAATTGCAGGACCACGGCAATCCGGTCAGCTTCAGGAATATATGGATCAGGGAATTGTAGTGTTCCGTTTGGGACCGGAGAGGATGAAATTTTAAACCCTGTGCGTGTATTAAAAATGAAGCGAAGGATTTTTTTACGCAATTCATCGGCAGGCCTGGCAGGATTGTTTGCGGGTACCCGTATATCAGGCAATAATGATTCTGAAAGTGCTTTGTACAGAACCGGACACGGCCGTCCGGGCAATCAGGGTAAATCCTTGAAGAACTGGAAATTGTATGCACTGGAAGAAAACGGGGAACTGCCGGATCCGGATATTGATAAGATTGTTACCAACCGGGAAAAGGTTTATGACTGCAGGATTCCTGCACAGGTGCACGATGTTTTGACCGAAAAAGGAATCATAGACGATCCAATAAAACCGGGCAAACAGGAACCATGCCTGTGGGTGGCCCAAAAGGACTGGATATACTGGACCACTTTTAACCGGGTGGAAGCCGGCAGGGTTTTTTTGAATTTCAGGGGGCTGGATACCATTGCCGATGTATATCTGAACGGCAGGAAGATATTCAGCAACCGGAGTTGTTTTCTGCCTGCACGGATCGATGTAACCGGAAGGCTGCTTCAAAAAAATGTTCTCCTGATACATTTTTTTGCTCCCCGTCCCTGGCTTGAAAACAGCAAAGGGGCACAGGAATTTGTGGATAAAGGGGGGGACATTCTGCGGTATATCAGGAAACAGCGGGAAGATTTTAATTTCTTCAACGGCCCGAAACCCAGTTTCACGCCCATCGGGATCTATGACGAAGTGCTCCTGGAGCCTGTTGACCATGCTGAGATATCATGGATTGATGTTGAACAGTTTGTTGATGAGAATCTAACCAGGGCTCGTCTTTCGGTGAAAGCACATATTGCCAAGTATTCCGGGGTGAAAACAACATGCAGGCATACCCTGTATATGCCTGGCGGAGATGTTTATTCCTCTTCATCCGGCGGTACGTTCACCATTGACCATCCTGAATTGTGGTTTCCCTCGGGGTACGGGGCTCAGCCATTGTACCGGCTGGAAACGGAACTCATAATGGAAGGGAAAACCGTTGACAGGGATATTAAATATATCGGGATCAGGAAGATGGTTGTCACCGAAAATTTCGATGTTGCCATCAATGGAAAGAAGGTCAAATTGTGGGGGGCGAATCTTACCCAATTACCTAAGGCATCACATGTCTGGGATAACAAGCTTTTCAAAACAACCATGGACCTTGCCCGGCTGGCCAGCATGAATTCCCTGAGGGCCTGGGGGCCGTCCCATCCATGGAATGATGAGCTTTTTCATGAGGCGGACAAAAGGGGTATTCTGATCTGGTCTGAATTTGCCCATACGGGAGGACCTTTTCCTTCGTCTGCGGAATTCATTGAATTGTGCGTGAGCGAGGCGAAGAACTGTGTCAAAAAATGGAAGCACCATGCATCTTTGATGCTTTGGTGCGGTGGAAACGAATCCTTTCTGGGGATCAATGAAAGAAAGAGCCCGCAATTGGACGAGGGCAACCGGAAACTTTTCGATGTGCATTACAGGCGGGTATGCAAAAAACTGGATCCGCAAAGGCTGTATATACCCAATTCACCTTTCGGAGGCGGTTTTAAAAATGATCCGGAAGCCGGGGATTCACACATCCGGAGTTATGACTGGTATATGCCTGGAATGGATTTTCCTGTGCTGCCCTCGGAAAACACCAGGACCACCGTTGCCCTTTCCAAAACATTGAAGCAACACCTCGGAGATGATCTGCAATGGCCTGAAGGGGGATTTATCGCTCATCGGACAAAGGATTCGGATAATATTCTGCCTCCGGCCTGGTCTTCCCTGATTGTGGCCAATGACTGGGTCACTGCCCGGCTGGGCCACGTGGAAGAACTTTACCATCCTGACGGATCGCCTGAAAGCCTGCTGTTTATGCTGGGGGCCGGCTGTTCCAAATACATCCGCGCAACCATCGGGCGTTACCGGAGAGGCAAACCCCATTGGCAGGCGAATGCTTCGCGGCAAACCAGGGGGCATTACTGGTGGAAACTGAATGATACCTTTCCCCTGATCTACAGCAGTCTGATCGATGACCTTCTGGAACCCAACATGTCCTATTATGCAATCAAAAGGGCTTACCGGCCCATACTGGTGTCCATTGAACCGGGTGACAGTATCAATGTCTGGGTGGTCAATGATTCAGGATCTGATTTCGAGGGGACACTGGTAATCAGACTTTTAAACCGGGACGGAACAGAAGATCTGCAGGTCATTCAAAAAGATGTGCGAATCGAACAAGGTGATTCCGCACTGGTGGCCGATTGTGACCGGTTTGGCATGTTTTTCAACAAGAACCCCCTTTACGCCCAGTTGTATGATACCCGGGGAAATTTAATCACAGATTCACTGGAATACATTACCCCGGAAAACCATAACCGTTTTCCGGATGCAAAATTATCCCTGGAAAAGGACGGGGATGCAATCATGATTACGACGGATAAAATAGCCCGTTGGATTGAGTTGAAAGGAGATCACCGGGGAGATGAATTCAAATGGTATTTTGAGGACAATTTTTTCGATCTTGTGCCCGGACAGGTAAAAAAGGTCAGACTGACCGGAGTTCACAGGACAGGCATTGTCCGTGCCAGACCCTGGTATTCGAAACATGAATCCAGCATTGTACTGGATTAAATATTTCTTCAATAATACATATATGGAATACCATTGCACCTCTTCCTCCCCGGTTGAGCAGGAACGACATCATCCTGAAAATGTACTGGGACGGGAATGATTTTCCTTCCGTTGTTTCACCCGTCGGTCCTTTTTTCGGACAGGGATGGAATGAAGCATATCCTTTTTCCGGTTTGCTTCTTGCTGCCGGTCCCACTGAGGGCAGGGGCCTGGTTTGCTATTTTGTCATGCCTTTTGCAGACGGAGCACGCATGGAGGTTGAGAATCAGAATGAAGAGGAGATCAGTGCTTTCTATTATTATATCGATTATGAGGCCCTGCAGGAATCCTGATGGGAAGGGCAATTACCTGTTCGCGGACATTCAGGGAAAGGGGCATTATGTGGGTGTCAATTACTATGTGCAATACTTCCTGGTGCCCGAAACCCTGGAAAACGAATAAATCACCGGGTATCGTATGGTTCACCGGTGAAAGCTTTCCCCGATGAACCGGAGTCCGTCCACAATCCCGGTCCGCCAGTAACTCCAGCTATGGACGCCGTCCCTTACCCGGTACTCATGATCGATATTCCGTTCTCTCATGGTCGTTGATGTACCAGCTTACCCCCGCATCCGGCATGACAATGATCATGGGAGGTATTTCACGTCCGGCGATGGCCCGGTCAGCAGCAAGATGGACCTCCCCGAACTGAATCCAGGCGGTTTCATCATCGGAATATCCGTGGAGAAGATATACCACCGGATACAGCACCTTTTTCTGCAGGATCCCGCTTTCCATGGATAAGCTTTCCAGGAGGATGCCACGGCAACCGGTGCCGCCATCCGGGTCGCTTTGTGCATATGAATCGGGTATATGCAACGTGCAAATGAAAAGCATCAGAATAATTGACATGTTTTTCATCGTTTGTCTTTGACCGGCGGCTTGCCGACGGATCGGTGATGGAAGGTTCATGGGTTCTGGTTTTTGATGTTTTTCACATCTGAGGTTTTCAAAAAGGGTGGTGTGCCCTTTACGGGTACACAGTTGCGAAGGATCAGATTCCTGCCTCGGTAAGCATGGATAACCGGCACACCTGAGCCGGGATGGGCCGGCAGTCCTGAAAAATTGTCGATGAGCAGACTCTTGAAAAATTCTGCCCGTAATCCGTTGGTGTAAAAGTCCGGCATCCCCCGGTCCCACTCCAATGAAAAATTGCGGATTGTCATATTCTCTGTATGCTTCACATACAGGCCCGGAATATCATGTTTGAATATCCCGTTTTCGGGGCCGGTGGTCGGACGCAGGTCGAAATTTCCGCCGAATCCTTCATTGAGCTTACTGTTTTTCAGATGAATATCGATATTTTCAAAGGATATATCCCGGATGACTGATTCCGGACTGCCGTAGACCAGCATGCCCGATTCTCCCCAGGCCGTGATGTTATGGAACCGGATGTTCCGGATGACACCCGGATCAATGCCTTCTGTCCGGGGGACAGCCGAAACATGGACGGGTTCTCCGTTTCCCCACCAGCCGGTATGCAGGCGGGTTTGAATGATGATGTTCGAGAAATGTATGTTTTCAATGGTCCCCCGGTCACGGGAGAAAACACCCAGTCCCCTGTTGGATCCGTATATGACCAGGTTCTGGAATAGGCAATTGCGTATGGGGTTTTTACCGTACCCCACCCGTATACCACTTGACCTTGATTGAAGCAGGCAATTGGAGACAGTCACATTTTCCGAATATCCGGTTTTGTTGCCGATTTTACGCTTTGTGTAGTCCGGCCGGGTGATGACATCTCCGTGAACACCTACGTCCGTACCGAAACCGGTGACAATGATGGCATCATCGCCGGCACGGATATCGCAATCGGAAATGGTGATGTTCCTTGATGTCGTACAATGGATGCCGTCACTGTTGGGAACAAGGAGATTGTTCAGAATGGTGACTCCGTGAAAAACGGCATTGTCGCAATCTCCTGCACGAACAGTCCATGAAGGAGAGTCTGTCAGGGTGATGTCTGTGATCCTGATGTTTTCACATTGCAGCATAACGATCATCATGCCCGGCCGCGCATCGTAGGTTACGGGTCCGTCCCCCCGGCCATATTTGCCGGAAAGATAGTCTTCTCCCTGCCTGACACGGTCCGGGCTCCATCCGCCGGCATCATGGTATTTGTCCTTATAAAAGAAAGAGGTGCCGTTGCCGTCAATGGTACCCGGACCCGTAATGGAAATATTACGGGCTTTTTCTGCATAGATCAATCCGTGTTTTCTTCCCCCGCGTGTATAGTCCGGGGTATCCGGACTCCCTTTGAGGCGTGCTCCCTGGGACAGTTTCAATTCCACGTTGCTCAGCAATTGAATGGTCCCGGTGAGGTATTCTCCCGGAGGAACCAGGACCGTGCCCCCGCCATTTTGGTGGCAGACGCCAATGGCTTTGTTGATGGCATTTGTATTGAGGATGTCTCCTCCGGATTCGGCCCCGAATTCCGTGATACAAAAGGTATGTTCAGGATTGTCTGAGCATTGGGTGAAAGCCAGCAAAAGAACAGGCAGGGACAGGATTTTGACTGGTTTGCAAAAGGATATCATGTTTTTGTGTTTTATTTGATCAGATCGGGATAGGCGATGAGCCGGATGTTCCGGTACCGGATGATTTTCATGATCTTTTCCGAGGTGAACACATCGGTTACATATTGCCGGTCGGTTGCGACACCGTAGTAACCGCTATGTCCGACGGCTCTCATTTCCGGGGTATCCAGTGCAGGATGCTCCACGAACAGGTATGTATTGCCAGGTTTCAAGGCCATCAAGGCTTCTGAAAAGTTCTCGATCCGTTCGCTGAGGGTTTCCCCTTTTTCTTTGAGGGGCATTCTTTCCACGCCATGATCATCCGGATTGATCTCCAGTCCGTATTCCCGGGCAAGTTTGTTATAGATCCTGCTTACTTCAGGTTCCCAGGATGAGCAACCCATATGACAGCTCAAATGACTGATTTGAGGGATTTTTGAGATGGCCATTTCGATCTGGGCCCGGAATTCGTTCTCAAGTTCTTCCGGATCCCAGTCCTGGGCTTTGAGTGCCTTTCCCGGAGGGAATTCTTCGCCGGGCCAGATCATGGGATAAAAATACCCGTTTTCGCCGGTCAGACTGGGTGCATGGGTCAGCGGCCCCCATTTTATGTTTTCCCATTCACTGGTGATGGCCAGATGGATCCCCACATCAAGTCCGGGATTCTCGTTGAGCAGGTCAACGGCTTCGGGGAACCAGGGACAGGGAACCATCACTTCCACGGTCCGCATGATGCCTTCCCGGTAGGATTTGATGCAGCCAAGGTTTGCTGCGTGGGTTGAGCCGATATCGTCTCCGCGGACGATCAGACGGATTTCTTCCTTGTCTTGTGCAATACAGGCACTGAATAATGCACAGAGCATAATGGGCAACAGGATGATTTTATTCATTTTCGGTAATTTTTGGTTAATGATTATGATCTGAGAATGATTGTCCGGGTTTCATTTGTTGATATGCATTGCGCAGGTCATTGCCAAACATCCTTTGTCCGTCCGGTACATTTTCATGCTCCAAAAACAGTGTGGTTCCCGGCTTGGCGGTACAATTGGTTATGGAGATCCCGTCTCCTTTTTCCAGTTTGATGGTGGCAGTTTCCCGTTCCGCCTGGGGTTGCCTTCCCCGGAAAAAATTGATGGTAAGTCCGTTAAAATCCACAAAATGCAATGCATGGTCAAAAAAGCAGGGCAATCCCGTTTCCCAGGAAATGTCAAATTTGTCTATGATGATGTTTTCCACACCGGTGGCGAACAAACCCGGAATATCATGTTCGAAAAGGCCATATTGGATATTCAGGGTGGGGCGGAGGTCAAAATTGCCCCCGTAAAGCTCATTGAATTTACTGTTTCTTATTTTCATAAATATGTTCCTGAATTCTATGTCTTTGATATGTCCTTTTTTGTATCCGTACATAACGATGCCATGTTCGCTGCCGGCGGTGATGTTTTCGAACCGGATGTTCCGGATCACGCCCATCCGGGGTTCAGGGAAACCCGGGATGGCTGAAATGTGTATGGGTTCTCCGTTTCCCCACCATCCGGTATGTAAGCGGGTTTCTATCCGGATGTCCGAGAAAACAATGTTCTCGATGATCTCTTTTCTTCTTGCGAAGATCCCGATACCCCGGTTGGACGAATGAATGACCAGGTTGCTGAAGAAGCAGTTCCTGATGTCGTCCGTACTCCATCCCAGCCTGATACCGGCTGACCGGGAAACGATGATGCAATCCGAGACCACTACATTTTCGTTAGCCCCGCTGCAGTACCCATCTGCACATGTTCCCAAAGCAATCCCGTCGTCCCCGGCACTGATGTCACAACCCCGGATAAAGACATTTTTGCATTTGCTTATGTCGATCCCGTCGGCGTTGGGGATAAGCAGACTGTTGTCGATGTCGAGTCCGGTCAGATCCGCATGGTTGCAACAGGAAAGATGGATGCACCAGTTGGGGGATCCCTGCACATGGATGTCCCTGATCTGGATGTGTTCGCATTCGATGAATGAGATCATGCTTCCCGGGCGGAGCTGGTTGCCTTCCTGGTCGGTTTTGGGTTCTATGGGTCCGTCCGGCATCCGGTTCCTGTATTTTTCCTTTTGGCGGGTATGCTCCGGTTCATAACAGCATCCCCTGTGAACTTTGTCCTGGTGGAAAAAAACGTCGCCATTTCCGTCAATGGTGCCGTGTCCGTCAATGGAAATGTTCCTGCAATGAAATGCATAGATCAATGCCGTATTCCTTTCCTCGGAAACATATTCTGTCTCGGTATAATCATCAAGGTCCGGACTCCCCTTGATGGTTGCCCCGGATTCCAGATAAAGATGGACGTTATCAAAAAGCCGGAGGGAACCGGATATATATATGCCCGGAGGGAAATACACCGTGCCTCCTCCGGCTTGGGCACATTCACTTATGGCTTGCTGCAGGGCTTCGGTTTCCTTGATATCTCCGGTTCCTGAAGCACCATAGTCAAGCACATTGAAAACCGGGACCGGTCCGAAAGCGAATTCTGCATTCTGAGCATGCAGGGTCATTGCGGTGATTCCGAAAACGAATGGCAGTATCCAGTTTTTCATTGTTTTTTGGATTTTGGTTTATGGTTGCCCGTTATGCCGTTTGTTTATCTTTTGCCCGCCTGAGCATTTTCCCGGGGGAAACCGCCAGGTAAGGTCCGGCGCAGGCCATCAGCATGGTTCCCATCCCGTGGGGGTCTCCCGGGATGGATGGGCGGTATTTATATGCTTCGGGCGATGACAGGGGTCCGGCCCCATGAGAAGTATTGGAAACGGAGCCATCCTTATGGATGAATCCGAGAAGGGCAGGGAGGGATTTTTCCAGTGCCGGGAGAAAAGGTTCCCGGGGAATCCATCCACGGTGGAATGCCTTGTACAGATTGTGTATGAAGAAGGCAGTACCGCTGGTTTCCGGATATGCTTCCCCGCGGTCTGTCAACTGGTGCCACATTCCGCGCAAATCCTGGTATTGCAGAAGGTCCGAAGCAAATTCCCTGAGCATGTCAAGCATCCTGTTGAAATACATACCGTCTTCCGGAAGATAGTCCAGGGAATCCGTCATTCCCCGGATAACCCAGCCCTGCCCCCTGTTCCAGTGCCCCGGAGAGATGCCCATGGGATCATCTCCCCAGCCACGTCCCTGATGCCAGAGTCCGGTTACCGGGTTTCTCAGGATGCTTCTGAATATCTCATATTGCCGGACACATTCGTTAAAAAAAACCTCTTCACCCGATAACCAGCCGGCCCTGGCCATGAAAACGGCGTATCCCTGCAACATATCTACGAAGATCCGCTTGTTTTCCGGCCGGACGATCTGGCATACGGCACCATCGCGGTCCCGGGGAACCGCTTGCCGGAATTCCCGGGCCGTTTCCAGAAAATCCCTTATGAAATAATCATTTCCGGTACGCAGCCAGGTTTCAAAATGCAGACAGGTGAACAGGATCCGGTAGTTGAGTTTGTCGGCATTTTGTTCCGTTCTGAAATTCCATACACTGAGCACGTGGTCCAGATACTCCAGGATGCCCGATGCATCATACAGGTAAAGCAGTCCTTCCAGTTGCAGATCGTTATGATACGACTGGTACAGTTCATGTTTCGTCATGATCCTGTTGGCAACAGGTTGTGCTTTTTCCAGAGGGCTGTAATTATTCATTGTCGGTTTACATAATCATTTTGACTTGTTTGCCGGTCCGTGCCGATTCATAGGCGGCCTGGTTCAGTGTGATGCCATGCATTCCATCCAGCGAATTAATCTCCGGTTCTTTCCCTGTGCGGACCGATTGAACGAAGTCCCCTATATTGTCCCGTAAGGCCTGGTTTTCATGGTCAGTTCCGGCCGGTATGAGTTCTTTTTCCTGCATTTCACCGATACTGTGCAATTCGCCGTGACCGTTCAGGATCAGTCTCCTGCCTTCGCCGGCGATCTGCATGGTCCACCCGGACAAATGCTCATCCCCGTGAAAAAACACGGGTGTTCTCCGGATAATTGTTTCAAAGCATAATCCGGGATCCGTTTTTATGGGATCTTCCAGGGTGTGTCGGGTGACCGTGATGACTGCCGGGTTGCCGTGCAGGATCCAGGAGGCCAGTCTGATCAGAAAAACAGAGGAACCGGTGTAACCACCGACTTCCCGGTTGCCAGGCCCCAGCAGTGAATTTGCAGTGATTTCGATTTTGATTATACGGCCGATTTCTTCCCTGTAAACCATATCACGTGCCCTTGAGGTTGCAGCCATGTACCGCCAGGGATCGATCAGGCCGATCCTCAGGTTCAGTTTGTTGGCTGTTTTCTGAACGGCGTCAAATTCGGCGTAGCTGGTCCCCATAGGGTTTTCAAACAACACATGCTTGTTTTTTTCCAGTGACATGAACCCTTCCACGCCACGGGAATCCAGGGGGCCTGCAATATGTACGGCTTCAGATTCTCCGGTGGTGGATTCTTCCAGGGAACAATGCCGTATGAGCACATGCTCCAGCGCATCGTAAACCATTTTGTAGAATCCGAAACTTTGATCCGTTCCTATGAAATCAACCGCTAAGGGGTATTGCTTATTTCCCCCGGATTTGCTGCGGCAGGATGCCGAAAAGGCGAATCCCCCAAAAGCCAGTATGCTTCCGGCAGACCTGATGAATTTTCTCCGGCCGATCCTGGTATTCATGTTTGCAGGGGATTGGTCCATTATTCCTGAGTAAGCACGAAGTGGTAATTTCCTGAGCCGGTCAGGAAAACCGCACGGTTATTTTCCATTCCCCGGAATGAAATGTTCTCGGACTTTTCTACAGGATTGCCTTCTTTCAGAAGAACGGATTGCCCTTCGGTGATGAGGGGTGAAGTGTATTCCAACAGGGGAATTTTAACCGTAGCCCTGGTATTCGGGGGTATTGTTACTTTCAGCCTGTATTCTTTTTCTTCCTGTTCCCATGATGATGCAAGCAATCCGTAGTCTGTATCGATCAGTGCCCTGGCCCAGGCGAGTTCTTTTACCGGGCAGGGGGCGATCACCGTATGTTTGAATCCGGGTTGTTCATCATCGGTGCGGATACCGGCCAGATGGCTGTAATACCATTCACCCACCGATCCAAGGGCAAAATGGTTCCGGGAATTCATTCCCCCTGGGGGCTCTGTGTCACTGTTCCAGAGTTCCCATATGGTGGTGGCTCCTTTTTCCAGCATATAGCCCCATGAGGGGTATTCCATTCCGGTAGCCGTTTTGAATGCCGCTTTATGGTATCCGAAATCACTCAGAACAGGAAGCAGGTATGCGGTTCCGAGGAATCCGGTGGCGGGATGATATCCTCTGGCTTTTACATCTGTCATGATGTTCCTGACCACTTCATCCTGTAAAGGTTCGGGTGTGATGCCGAAAGCAACCGGAAGCAAGTTGGCAGTTTGTGTTCCGGCAGGATAATTGTATGTGTTCTTATCCAGGAAACGTTCGTTGAATGCTTCGGCAATCCGGTCGGCCAGCTCTGCATAATCCTTTTCATCCTTATGGTGTCCGAGAATTCCTGCGATTCCGGACAACAATTTTGTGCTGTAATAATAATAAGCGGCAGAGATTGGAAAGGCAGGGGATTCCACCACGGCGATCCAATCCCCATATCCGTCCCATTCCTCTGTGCCCCAGCGGTATATATCATTCCTGCTTTCTTTTCTCATGTATTCGACCCATGCTTTCATCCCTTCGTAGTTCTCTTCCAGGATTTTTTCATCGCCGTAAAATCGGTAAACGGTCCAGGGTATTATCACTACGGCGTCTCCCCAGCCCGGTTTGGATGGCCCCTCCACAACGATTGCAGGATTCACGTCATAGACCCAGCCTTCTTCTTCCTGGCAGTCGGTAATATCCTTTTCCCATTTGGATAAGAATCCCGCCATATGCATATTGTAACAGGCGGTGGGAGTAAATATCTGTGCGTCACCCATCCATCCCAGCCTTTCATCTCTCTGCGGGCAATCGGTGGGTACACTGTGCATATTCCCCCGCTGGCTCCATAAAATATTCTGCCATATCCCGTTGAGCAGGTCACTGGAACATACAAACTCTCCGGTAAAAGGTGCGTCCGAATGCACCACGAGTCCGGTCAGCGTTTCACTGGAAGGAGGCTCCGGCAAACCGGCCACCTCCACGTACCGGAAACCATGATAGGTGAATTTCGGTTCCCATATTTCCGTTTCCTCGCCTTTCAGGATGTAATAATCGGTGGCCAGGGCGGTTCTCAGGTTTTCCTGTGCCACCGTTCCGTCTTCATGCAGAAGCTCGGCGTATTTCAGTTGTATCCTGTTTCCGGCCTTGCCCCGGACTTTCAGCCGGGTCCAGCCTACCATGTTTTGCCCGAAATCAAACACATATGTATTGAATTCGGTCCGGGTAATGTTTACCGGAATCAATTGTTCGGTAACCCGTAACGGAGGACCCTGCTGGGCGACAAGTTTCACATGCACATCTGTTACAATCCTTGCGTTTTCCCACCGGCTGTCATTAAATCCCGTACTGTCCCATCCGGCCTGTTCCAGCCTTGCGTCATATGTTTCCCCGTCATACAGGGAATTTTTCAGGATCGGGGACGGGTGTATTTTCCAGGAATCATCGGTTGCCAGTATCTTTTCCCCGCCGTTGTTGTATTCAATGATTATCTGGGCAATCAGCCTGTTGGGATCCGTACTGTATGTAACCCCGCCGGACCAGCCTAATCCGCTGCTCCACCACATGTTTCCCAGTATGGCCCCGGCAACATTTTTGCCCTGCCTGAGCATGGAGGTAATGTCGTATGTCTGATATTGTACCTTTTCAGGATAATTTGTCCATCCGGGGGTGAGCACGTCTTCTCCGGCTCTTTCCCCGTTGATGCTCATTACATAGTTCCCCAGTCCGCTCACATACAACCTGGCCTTTTTTACCTTCCGGTCAACCGTGAATGTCTTTCTCATCATCAGGGATCTCGGCCTGAAATCCTTCACGGCCTGTTTTTGCCGTGGCCCCTTTCCGTAAGGGGCGATTTCCCTGGCATTGACAAAACCGCTTTCTTTATAATCAGGGTTTTTCCAGGAGTCCTCCGGATCCAGTGTGACAGGGCAACCGGCATCGGAAATGATCACTTCTTCGGAACCGTCTTCATACAGGATCCTGAGGTTGAAGATCAATCCGCCCCGGTCATCTCCCATGTGCTTTGCGCTGACAGCCAAAACATTCCCGCCCGGGCGGATTCTGCCAATAAGGCAGTGCTCCCTGATCTGTTTCCAGTTTCTGCTTCTGGCAATGTAATGGCCGTTGATCCAGGCAACATATTCATTGTCCGCGGAAAGACTGAGGACAACTTCTTTTGGCTTTTTTCCCGGATCCAGCGTGAATTTTTTTCGAAAACATACATTCCGGTTTGGATAAGATCCTCCGGGATGCCAAATCCAATATCCGAAAGATTCTGTGAGCCCGGGGGATTCAACCGGTTGCCCGCTTATCCAGTCTGCTTTCCAGTCGTTTTCTTTCAGCAAGCCGGTTTCAAACCAGGCGGGATCGCTCCAGTCGGAAGGAACCGAGTCTTTGTTCCATGACCTGACTTTCCAGAAATATTTTGTTGAGGAACCGACCGGGGGACCTTCGTATTCAACAAGAACCGAACGGCCGGAGGAGACCTTGCCGGTATTCCAGATGTCCGGTTTTTCACGGTCCAGTTGTGGCCGGCTGGTAGCGACCATCAGTTGATAGGCTGTCTGCATTGCTCCCCGGGTGGTATCTCCCAGTTTCCATGAGAACCTTGGGGTTGCTTCACCGATGCCCAACGGATTGCTCATGTATTCGCATTTCAGGTCATGTGGTTTGTTGAACATTTCTTCTTTCCGGCAATTGCTGAAAAAAAACAGAAAGAAAACCGTAAACGGAATGATGATGTTTCTCATTTTGGATGGCGGCTTTAATGGTTTGGTTTGTTAATATAAAAAATTTTTTGATAAGACCACGGATTCAGGCTTTTCAACTGATCGAACTCCAGTCATAATCACCGGAACGGAACTTTTTCAGATTTTTCACCAAAAACTGGTTTTTTCCCTTGACCAGACCGGGATCATCCTCCAGAATATCAATGGCCAGGTTCCTGGCGGTCTGGAGTATTCTTCCGTCTTTGCCCAGGTTGGCGATTTTAAGGTCAAAGGGCATGCCGCTTTGCTGGGTTCCTTCTATGTCTCCGGGACCCCTGAGTTTCAAATCCATTTCGGCGATTTCGAATCCGTCATTGGTCCCGGTTATGACTTCGATCCTTTTTCTTGCCTCTTCTGATAATTTGTGGGATGTCATCAATATGCAGTATGATTGTCCGGTACCCCGTCCAACCCTTCCCCGGAGCTGATGAAGTTGTGACAAACCGAACCGCTCTGCACTTTCAATGACCATTACGGTTGCATTGGGTATGTCCACGCCCACTTCGATTACCGTAGTGGCCACCATGATGTCGGTACGTCCGGCAATGAAATGTTTCATGGCGATTTCTTTGTCTTCCGCTTTCATTCGACCGTGAACAATACTGATGGCGCAGTCGGGAAATGCCTGTTTGAAGCTGAAATAACCGTCTTCCAGATCCTTGTAATCCATTTTTTCAGATTCCTTTATCAGGGGATAGACCACATAGATCTGCCGGCCCATTTTAATTTGTTTTTTCAGGAAACCGAATACGCGCAACCTTTTCGAATCATTGGCATGAAAGGTCTGGACCGGTTTTCTACCCGGGGGCATTTCATCGATCACCGACACCTCTAGATCTCCGTAAAGTGTCATGGCGAGTGTTCTGGGGATGGGGGTGGCGGTCATGACAAGGACGTGGGGCGGATTGATGTTCTTTTTCCACAATTTGGCACGTTGCGCCACCCCGAACCTGTGCTGTTCATCAATGATGATGAGGCCCAGTTTGTGAAAGTTTACTTCATCTTCAATGACCGCGTGGGTTCCGACCAGTATCTGCAGACGACCGTCCTGTAATTTTTGGTGTATGGTTTTGCGATCGCTTTTTCCGGTTGATCCTGTAAGAAGGTGACATTCGATATCCAGTCCCCGGATCAGCCGGTCAATGGTTTGGAAATGTTGTCCGGCGAGGATCTCCGTGGGCGCCATCAGACATGTCTGGAATCCATTGTCCAGAGCGATGAGCATGGTCATAAGGGCAACCAGCGTCTTGCCGCTGCCTACATCCCCCTGAAGCAAACGGTTCATCTGCTTGCCTGAACCGATGTTTTTCCTGATTTCTTTCATAACCCGTTTCTGGGCGCCGGTAAGGGCGAAAGGAAGATTGGTTTTGTAAAAATTATTCAGGTAATCGCCCACCCTGGAGAAAACAAAACCCTGACTGTGTTGATCCCTTTTGTATTTCTGGGAAAGTATTTTTAACTGTATGTAGAACAACTCTTCCAGTTTCAGTCTGTATTCCGCCTTTGCCAGACTTGAAGCCGATTCCGGAAGATGTATGGTTCGCAGGGATTCGTTGATTCCGGGGAGTTTGTATCGTTTCAGGATATGCTCCGGCATTGTTTCTTCCAGGTTCAATCGGTGATTCCTGAAAAAATTACCGATGAGCCTGAAAATGACCTTACTGGTTACATAATTGTTCTTAAGTTCTTCTGTGGTACTGTAAGAAGGTTGCAGTGACGCAGTGATCTCCTTTTCCAGCTTGCCGGTCTCTTCCAGTTCAGGATGTGCAATGCTGATTTGTTTCCCATACATTGAAGGTTTCCCGAAGGCAATATATTCAACATCGGCCCTGAGCGTATCCCTGATCCAGTTGACCCCGCGGAACCATACCAGCTCAATGGTTCCGGTATCATCGGAGAAATCGGCAACAAGCCTTTTTTTTCTTTTGTGCCCCGTGGTGTAAAGTCTTGTTATTTTCCCCCTGATTTGCACATGAGGCATGGAAGGTTTCAGTTCTTTGACGGAATAGAACCGGGTCCGGTCGGTATATTTGTAAGGGAAAAAATACAGGAGATCCCTGAATGTTCTGATATTTAATTCTTTCCTGAGAAGTTCAGCCCTTTTGGGCCCCACACCCTGCAGGAATTTTATATCGGTTTCCAGCAAGTCAGGCATTCCCTTTTTATTTTTGATAAATATCGTAAAAGATAATCAAAAAGGATCCCCGATCCCTTATGAAAAAAGATGTGGTTTATTGTTGTCCGGAGCAGCTGTTGTTCAATTTGCACCAGATCTCACGGCATATCCAGGCATCGGTGGCTGCATAACGGATTTGTTTTTCGGTGAGAATGTCTTTTTCCCAGTTTGAGGTTTGCTGGCTTTTGGATATCCTTAATCCGAGTACTATGGCTGACAGTTTTCTGAGTCCCTTGCTTTCTATGCCGAATGAACCGGCATATTGCTGAAGATCTGTAAAACCTGCGGGGGCAAATGAATACATTTTGGTGAGGTTTTTCAGATCATCTTTCAGGGCAAGGCCGATTTTTTTGATCCTGCTGTCTGACAGGATCCTGATGAGGGAAGGATGCATGCCGGACCGGTTTATCCGGAAAAGAAAACATTCTTCTGCGGATGCCATTTGAATCAAAGCGGTGCTGTTGCTTGTTCCCTTCCTGAAAGCGGGTTTTGTTTCAGTATCAAATCCCAGCAGGTTTTTTTCCCACAGAAACGGCATGATACCGGGTACGTCTTTGTTGTTTTCAATAACATATATGTCTCCCCGGAATTCTCCTTTTGGAAGGCGGTTGATCTCTTCCCGGGAGATATTGCTGGCAAACATCCTAAGGTTTTTCTTTGTATTGCTGCTGCATTTTGGTCAGAAGCCAGTTGGAAGGACCGTTTTTACCGGGATTTTCTTCATGATGCCCTTCTTCGGATTCTTCATCCGGATTTTCCTGTCCATAATAAAGGGCATGGATCGCTCTCATAACGTTCAGCAATTTCTGGCCCCAGTAATTCCTGAAATTCATCATACATTCCCATAGACTGTCATTCATGATCTCTGTAATGCCATAACTGTAAGATTTAACAAAGTTTTTCAGATCCTGGTAAATGTCTGCAAGGTTTTCTGCAATGCTGGCAGTGACAGGCCTTTCACTTTCCTGCATCCTTTCGTCAAAAACCTCAAGATAGAAATTGTGATGGGCCAGTTTTTTCATTATTCCCTGACGGATGTTCTCCCAATCGACTTCCCTTACATATTTATCGGGGAATTCATCCATGACCGGTTCTGTTTCCGGCAGTCCGGCAACCTGTGCATATAATCCGGGAAGTATGCGATGCAGCTCGCCAAGCAGTTCTGTTTTACTCATGGAGCCCGCTTTTTCGACCAGCATGCAAAAATCATTGCAGCTTTTAACAAATTCAATGACTTCACCGGAATAAACAATATGCTCGGGATGCTTTTGCATAGAACTTCAATCTATTGAAGAAACCAGATACGATCAAAAATATTGTATTGAAATTAAGGCTCAGTCCACCACAGGTTGAGGTCTTCCCCTTCGGTTATTCTGCCGTTTTCCATAAGCCATCTGATGACCCCCAGGGCTTTCTCCTTTTCCTCTCCTTTATCATTGACGCACAACCGGCTGGTCAATTCTTTGACATTCAGTTTGTTCTCCTTTAATATGTCCTTTATTTTGTTGCGTATCCTGCTGAATTCATATTGATTCAGATCCAGAGCATTCTTCTTCCTGCAAATGTCACATTTTCCGCAGCGTTTGGTATCACTTTCCCCGAAATAATTCAACAAGTACCTGCTGCGGCAGACATTTTTTCCGGTTGAATATTGAAGAACCTGTTCCGTCCTCCGGATAAACCTTTTTTTCAGACTTTTATAGTTCCGGGAGGTGATCATCAGGGAATCATTGTTCAGTCTTTCTTCGGTATAAATGATGACCGGATTCTTTTTTTGTGGTATGAACCGGATGATCCCCATATTGTTCAGTCTGTTCAGGTACCGCCTGATAACCCCCGGGTCTGTTTTTGCCTTTTTGGCCAGGAGCCGCTCGTTGATGGTGGTATAAGCGGAAAAGACGCCTGAGTACGATCTGAGCAGCAACTTAATGAAAACATCAAAATCCGGGTTGGATACCTGAAATTTATACAGGTCATCCCGGGCAACCAGAAACATGATCCTGGAGGGATGGTATATTTCTTCGGTAAATTCGATATAACCTTCCCGCTGCAGAAATTTCAGACAGCTGAAGACAGTTATGATATTCATCCGGTAACGGGAAGCGAACTCTGCGATGTTGAAGTCAAAAGACTGTCCTTTGGCAGCACCTACAGGGATTTGGAAATAATTCCCAAGGGCCTGGTAAGTCTTTTTGATCACTTTGATCTCCGGAAAGTTGACCGCGATTCTCTTGTCCATGGCGGCCCTGTCTGTATTGTTGAAAAGCAGGATTGCATATGCTTTGTTGCCATCCCTTCCCGCCCTTCCGGCTTCCTGAAAATAGGATTCAAGCGAATCAGGCAGGTCATAATGAATAACATACCGTACATTGGCTTTGTCAATGCCCATCCCGAATGCATTCGTTGCGATTATGACGGTGAATTTCTCCTCCATCCAGTCATTTTGTTTCCGGTTTCTTTCCGGATGTTCCAGTCCGGCATGATAATAATCACAGGAGACCTTTTCCTGGGAGAGAATCCGGGCCAGCTCCCTGGTTTTTTTTCGGCTCCTCACATATACAATCCCCGGGCCATTCACCGAATGGATGATATCTGCCAGTGAACCCGCCTTGTCTTCCGATTCAAGAACGGAGTAGACCAGATTTTTTCTTTCAAAACTTGTGCGCAGGACATTTTTTTCCCGGAACCGGAGTTTGTCCTGAATATCGTCTACAACATCCGGGGTGGCAGTTGCAGTAAGAGCAAGCAAAGGGACATCGGGAATGTGATCCTTCAGTCTGGCAATTTCCAGATAGGATGGACGGAAATCATAGCCCCATTGTGAGATGCAATGTGCTTCATCCACGGCGATCAGATTGATGATCATATTTTCCAGGCGGGCCTGAAAAAGATTTGTTCCGATTCGCTCAGGGGAAATATAAAGAAATTTGAATTTGCCGAAAATTGCATTGTCGAGTCCGGTATCGATTTCATCACGGGTCATGCCCGAATGAACGGCCATGGCTTTAATGCCCATGTCGTTCAATCTTTTTACCTGGTCTTTCATCAGTGCGATCAGGGGTGTTATGACCAGGCACATTCCTTCTTTGGCGAGGGCGGGAACCTGAAATGTTACGGATTTCCCGGCGCCGGTCGGCATCAAACCCAGTGTATCATGTCCGGCCGCCACAGATTTGATGATATCGTCCTGCAAGGGCCTGAATTCTGTGTACCCCCAGTATTTGACCAGTATTTGCTGATAGATATTCATTCCGTGCAATGGCAAGTTTTCCGGAGGAATCAGTTTGGTTTGAAAAGAAGGGCCCGGTTCCGCATTTTTTTGTAATTTGGCACAATTTTAAATGTAATCAAATATAATCAAATGTCATTCCTGGAAGATAAAATAATCTCAGAGGGATTAACCTTTGACGATGTGCTTCTGGTGCCCGAATATTCAGAGGTCCTTCCCCGCAATGTGAATCTGCAGACCCGGTTTTCAAGAAACATAGAACTGAATATTCCCTTTGTTTCGGCCGCAATGGATACGGTGACCGAACAGGAACTGGCCATTGCCATTGCCAGGGAAGGGGGAATCGGGGTTATTCATAAGAATATGGGGATCGAGGAACAATCAGCACAGGTCAGGAAAGTGAAGCGTGCTGAAAACATCATGATACTGGATCCCATTACCATCCGGGAAAACGCCGTTGTTGCGGATGCCCTGGGTCTGATGCAGGAATTCAAAATCGGGGGGATACCGGTGGTCGATGAACACAATAAATTGATCGGAATTGTTACCAACAGGGATCTGAGGTTCGAAACAGATATGGGAAGAAATATCAACGAGGTCATGACCGCAGAGAACCTGGTCACCACCACAAGGAAAACCGATCTGTCACAGGCTGCGGAAATCCTTCAGCAATACAAGATAGAGAAACTGCCGGTGGTGGATAAGGATTACCGGCTGATCGGATTGATCACTTACAAGGACATCACCAAGACCCGGGACCGGCCCAATGCCTGCAAGGATCCCAAAGGAAGATTGCGGGTGGCAGCGGCCGTGGGCATCTCACCCGAAACCCCGGACAGAATTGCTGCATTGATCGAAGCGGGTGTTGATGCCGTTGTTATCGACACGGCTCATGGTCATTCCCGTCCTGTTCTGGATATGTTCAAACAAGTAAGAAAGAAATTTACTGAGCCGGATATGGTGGTCGGGAATATCGGTACTGCGGAAGCAGCCAGTGATCTGGCCAAAACAGGTGCCGATGCGGTTAAGGTCGGCATCGGTCCGGGATCGATTTGTACCACCAGGGTGATTGCCGGAGTCGGCATGCCCCAGTTGACCGCTATCTATGATGTTGCCAACGCTATAAAAAATGCTGGAATTCCGGTTATTGCCGACGGCGGTGTCCGTTATTCAGGAGATATTGTGAAGGCCCTTGCGGCCGGTTCGAGCAGCATCATGGCGGGTTCCCTGATTGCGGGAGTGGAAGAGTCCCCGGGCGAGACCATTATATATAACGGCCGGAAATATAAGTCTTATCGTGGCATGGGATCCATCGAAGCCATGCAGAGCGGATCGAACGACCGGTATTTTCAGGATCTGGAAGATGAGATCAACAAACTCGTTCCCGAAGGTATCGTTGCCCGTGTTCCCTACAAAGGAACACTTGCAGAAGTGATCTATCAACTGCTGGGCGGATTGAGGGCAGGCATGGGGTATTGCGGGGCTCCTGATATTTCAAGGCTTCAGACCTGCAAATTTGTTAAGATCACCAGTGCCGGCGTTGCGGAAAACCACCCGCACGATGTGACCATAACCCGGGAAGCACCCAATTATTCCAGATAATAACTCCGGACATAAACCGTTTGAAAAACATGTCAGCATATCTGCTTATCAGAAAATTGGCATCATTGCTTTGGTTATGGATTGCAATTTCCGGGATTGGATTTGCACAGGAATCCGGAGAACGCGTTTTAATCAGCATTCATGACCGGGACATCAGTCTGGAGGAGTTTGAAAGGATATACCGGAAGAACAATTCGGGGACAGTCATTGAAAAACAGAGTGTTGAGGAATATCTGAAACTTTTTATTGATTTCAAGCTGAAAGTTATTGAAGCTGAAGAGCGTGGAATGGACACCACCCGGTCTTTCATCAATGAATTCAACAGCTACCGTAAACAACTGGCCAAACCCTATCTGACCGACAAACAGGAAATTAATGAACTGGTCAGGGAAGCTTATCAGCGATCGCGGTTTGATGTACATGCCAGTCACATCCTGATCAGACTGAATGAGCATGCACCTCCCGAAGACACGCTGCGTGCCTATAAAAAAGCTTTGGAGATACGGCAGGAAATACTTGAAGGAAAAGATTTCGGAACGGTTGCCCGTGCCACTTCCGATGACCCTTCCGCGAAATCCAACGGGGGAGATCTTGGATATTTTACTGTCTTCAACATGATATATCCTTTTGAAACCGTTGCCTGCAAAACCGATCCCGGGGAAATATCCATGCCTTTCAGAACCCGTTTCGGTTATCATATTTTGAAGGTACATGACAAACGACCTGCCAGAGGACAGGTCAGGGTGGCCCATCTGATGCTGGTTACTCCGGAAAATATGCCGGAAAAAGAAAAGGACAGGGCCAAAAGAATGATCCATGCCTATCATGACAGCATTGTCCGGGGAAAGTCCTTTGAGGAAATGGTCAGAAAATATTCGGAGGACCGGGGATCGGCATCAAGGGATGGTGTGCTTGCCTGGTTCGGTACCGGAAGAATGGTTGAGGGGTTTGAGAAAGCCGCTTTCTCCCTGGAACGGCCGGGTGATATTTCGGAACCTGTCCAGACATCTTTCGGATGGCATATCATCAAATTGCTCGATAAAAAGGAAATCGGTTCATTCGACGAGATGAAGGACGAACTCAAAGCCAGGGTCATGCGCAGTGACCGGGCAAAATATGCCAGGCAGGCCAAGATAGAAAAACTCAAAGAAAAGTATGGTTATGATGAATTCCCCGGCAATCTGCTTTCCTTTGAAAATATTATTGATTCTTCGGTTTACCGGGGAAAATGGGAAGTGCCCGGAAACCTGAAGCTTTCAGATCCTTTGTTCAGGATAGGCGACCGGACCTACACCCAAATGGATCTGGCCGTATTTCTGGAAAATGAACAGCCCCCCGGAAAAATAATTCCCATAAAGACTTTTATCGATAATAAATATAAGGAATTTACCAACTCCGGCATCATGGCCTATGAAGAGGCCCATCTTGGCGAACAACACCCCGAATACAAATTTCTTCTTCAGGAATATCACGACGGTATATTGCTTTTTGACCTGACCAACGAGGAAGTCTGGTCCAAAGCACTGGAAGACAGTACCGGACTGAAAAACTATTATGAACGTCATAAGGAGGATTACCTGTGGGAGAAAAGACTTGATGCCGTGATCTTCAGGACAAATTCGAAAGATATTGCCGAAAAAGCACACAGAAAACTCCGGAGAAAAATGAAAAGGGGAATTCAACCGGTTCAGTTGGTGAATGATGTGTGCGGGAAAGGTGAAAATGATGATTGTATGGTGTTTGAGGAGGGAATATATGAAGCAGGGGAAAAAAAGATCATCGATGACCTTGTATGGGCGAGAGGGATATCGGATATCATCCGGACAGGCAATGATTTCCTGTTCGTCATGAAACGACAGGTAATAAAGCCGACACCAAAATCCCTGGAGGAAGCAAAAGGACTTGTTGTTGCCGACTATCAAAATTTTCTTGAAAAAAAATGGGTGGAGGGATTGCGGGAGAAGTATTCGATACACGTGAACCGTGAATTGCTGAAAAAAATTGAATAGATATTACACCATATTCCTGATTGCCGCAATGACTGCCTTGTATGCCTGCCCGGGTTTCCGTAACAAAACCCATAAACAACCAGTTGCCAGGGTATACGATCAATATTTGTATCCCGAAGATATACAGGATATTTTTGCGTCCGGAATGAACCAGCATGACAGTGTGGTTATTCTCCGGAGTTATATTGACAAATGGATCAAAAAACAATTGATCCTGCAAAAGGCGGAGCTGAATCTGACCGATGAACAGAAAGATGTGAGCAAGCAACTTGAAGAATACAGGTCATCACTGTTGATATATAAGTATGAGAAGAACCTGATCGATCAGAAACTGGATACCATTGTGACCAGTGAGGAGATTGAGGACTATTACCTGGAGAATCAATCCAATTTCTTGCTGAATGTGCCGGTCATCAAGGGACTGTTTGTACAGCTACCGTTGGATGCACCCAATACCGGGGAAATATCAAGGTTGTATAAATCAGATAAAAAAGAGGATTTGCAACAGCTTGAGAGCTATTGTTATCAATTTGCCATGAAATATGACCATTTCGATGACGGATGGATTCCTTTTGAACGGATGTTGAATCAGGTGCCTCATCCTATTGATGATCCCGAACGGTTCCTTCAATACAACAAATTCCTGGAAACAAGGGATTCGGTTGCACTTTATTATGTATACATACGGGAATTCAAGCTGCCGGGTGAAGTGGCACCCATTGAATATGTCGGGTCGGATATAAGAAACATTATTCTCAATAAACGCAAAATAAAATTCGTTCAGCAAATGGAGAACGATATTTTCAATGACGGATTGTCAAAGGGTCATTTTACCATATATGCTGATTCTCCGTAAAAAACGGTATTATGTTGAGACAAATCATTTTGTTTTTTGTTTTCATGATGTGCGGATCAGTTCTTTCTGCCCAACCAAGGATCATTGATCAGGTTGTGGCGGTGGTGGGGAACAATCATATATTGCAATCAGATGTAGAAAACATGTATATGCAATATAAGGCGGAAGGGATTGAGCCGGGCCGGCCGGATTTCAAATGCGGAATCCTTGAGGAACTCTTAACCCAGAATCTTCTGTTGAATCAGGCCAGAATTGACAGTATCGAAGTCAGCGAATCCAGCGTGGAGATGCAACTGAATGCAAGATTGCAATTCTTTATCGATCAGATCGGTTCCCAGGAGAGACTGGAAGAATATTTTAACAAATCGGTTCTTGAGATTAAAAGGGATTTCAGGGATATTATCCGCGATCAGTTGATCACCCAACAGATGAGTGGAAACATTACCGGGGATGTGGAAATCACCCCCTCGGAAGTGAAGGATTTCAGCCGCCAAACACCTGAAGACAGTCTGCCATACATCAATCTGAAGATACAGGTAAGCCAGATCATGATGTATCCGCCGCTCAGTGAGGAAGGCAAATTTGAAGTAAGGGAGAAATTGCTGGCATTGCGGAAGAGAATATTGGAGGGAGAAAAATTTTCAACGCTCGCGGTTCTCTATTCCGAAGGGCCTTCGGCGCCCAGGGGAGGAGAGATCGGGTATATGGCAAAAAGTGAGCTGGATCCGGAATATGCTGAAGTTGCTTTTTCTTTAAAGGAAGGAGCAGTTTCACGAATCGTGGAGTCTTCATTCGGATTTCATATCATACAGCTGATTGAAAAAAGAGGCAACCGGGTAAATACACGTCACATTCTCATGAAACCCGATATCGATGAACAGGCTTTGCAAAAAACCGTATACAGACTTGACAGCATTGCCAGGGAAATAAGAAATGAACGAATGGATTTTGTTCATGCTGCCAGACTTTTTTCCGAGGATGAAAAAACGAGGATTAACGGAGGAAAGGTAATCAATCTGAAAGACAACACATATCAGTTTGCCATGGATGAGCTGATCCCGGAGGATTATGCTGTGCTCCGGGATATGAAGGTCGGAGAGATATCCGATCCTTTTGCATCCAGGGACGATAAAGGCAAAACCGTTTATAAAATCGTCAGGCTTGATAACAGAACCCCTCCCCACCGGGCCAATCTCCGGGAGGATTATATGGTACTCCAGCGGATGGCCTTATCCATGAAGAAAAACCGGATTTTCAACGAATGGATCAGAGAAAAAGCATATTCCACGTACATCCATATTGATGATACCTTCGGGAATTGTAAGTTCAAAGAAAGTTATTGGTTAAGGTAATATGACCGTCCCCCCTGATACCGGGCCTGCCGCCGGTTTTTCCGGCAGATGCTTTCGTCAGTCCGGCCGCCGTATTTTGTATTTCCTGTTACTGGCATCATTTTTCCAGGGTGGGTTTACGGGAATAAAAGCCCAGAAGATCCGGAAGATCAATTACATTGCCCGGTCGGTTGAATTTGTACAAAGGATGGGAAAAGAAGCGACCAGGCTGTCGGGTGATGTCGTATTTAAGCAGGACAGCATTCTCATGTATTGTGACAGCGCCTATTTTTTCCCTGAACTGAACCTGGTACATGCCTATGGCGATATTCATGTCAACCGGGGAGATACGCTGCATTTGTACGGGGATTTTCTGACCTACAGTGGAAATGAACGGGTTGCCAGGATCCGTGAAAATGTCCTGCTCACCGACATGGAAACCGAATTAAGGACCATGCACCTGGATTTTGATTTCACCCGGAATGTTGGAAAATATAAAAAAGGGGGCTTCATTACCAGTGAGGAAAATCATTTGCAAAGCGAAGAAGGACGTTATAATACAGACAACAAAAACTATTTCTTCAGGGACAGTGTGATTATTCGGAATCCCGATTATACCATATATTCAGATACTTTAAGATACAATACGCGAACAGGGATTGCCTATTTTTTTGGCCCCACGGATATAATCAGCCGTGAGAATTACATATACTGTGAGAATGGCTGGTACGATACAGAAAAGGATATTAGTCAGTTCAACCGGAATGCATTGCTGATCAACGAGTCACAAAGACTGGGCGGTGACAGTCTTTATTATGAGAGAAAAACCGGGACCGGACATGCATTCGGGAATGTAACCCTGAATGATACGGCAAGAAATATTGTTTTGTGCGGACAATATGCCAATTATGGTGAGTATCCTGAATATGCAATGATTACAGACAGTGCCTTGCTGATTATTATCGAAGACAGGGATTCATTGTTTGTTCATGCCGATACCCTCATATCTTCAATGGATTCCGCAAATGCCGCAAGGATCATGAGGGCTTTTAATCATGTCAAGTTCTACCGGCATGATATTCAGGGAAAGTGTGATTCGCTTGTATATCCCGAAGCAGATTCCGTATTCCTTCTGTACGGGAACCCTGTATTGTGGTCGGGCAGGTATCAGCTGACGGCCGAATTCCTCGAGATTCGCATGGCCAACAAACAACTGGAAAACATACGCATGATCAATCAGGCCTTCATTATCTCCCGGGATGATTCTGTCCATTTCAATCAGATAAAAGGAAGAGGGATGACAGGATATTTTCACAATGAAGTCCTTGAACGAATTGTGGTAAAAGGAAACGGCCAGACGCGCTACTTTGCCCGCGATAAATCTGACCGGTTGATCGGACTGAATATGGCCGAAAGTGCCAACATCATCATTTATTTGAAGGAGGAAAAGATCAGCAGGATCAATCTGGTTACCAATCCTGATGCAGAATTGATCCCTGAAAAGGACATATCTCCCGGAGATATGAAACTAAAAGGTTTTGCCTGGTATGAGAAAAACCGGCCCGGGTCCAGATTTGAAATATTCGAGTGGGAAGGAAATATTCAATCGGAGTGAACCATGCGGATGAAGGGATCAGTATTCATCTTCATTGAAAAAGAAATCATCCTTGCTGGGATAGTCAGGCCATATATCCTCGATGCTTTCGTAAATATCTCCTTCGTCCTCAATTTCCTGCAAATTTTCTATGACTTCCATGGGTGCACCGGACCTGATTGCATAATCGATCAGTTCATCCTTGGTGGCAGGCCAGGGTGCATCTTCCAATTTTGATGCCAGCTCGAGCGTCCAGTACATATTGGATTAATTCACGTATTTTGGCCAGGGTAAAAATCCTGGATGGATTCTTAATTATTGAAACAAAATGCTGCAAATATATAAAAAATAAAACTTGAATCACAAGGGGGATTTCCAGTGAATTTCGTCCCTGCCGGTTTGTTTTGGAAAATATCCTTTTTGTCTTTGATCGATGGTTCGATCATTCAGAAACGAAGAGGGTCAGACTTTCTGTGTTACCCGGTCTTTATGATTGGACTTGTCCGTTTCAACTTTTCCATCCCTCAGGTGAATGACCCGCCGGGCATACCCTGCAATTTCTTTCTCATGGGTGACCAGTATAATGGTGTTGCCCCGGGAATGGATCATGTTTAACTGGTTCATGATATCCTCGGAGGTTTTGGAGTCGAGGTTTCCCGTAGGCTCATCGGCCAGAATGATAGAAGGATGATTAACCAGGGCCCTTGCCAGGGCAACGCGCTGCCTTTGTCCTCCCGATAATTCATTGGGCCTGTGTGTAACCCTGTCTTCCAGCCCCAGGCTTGCCATGACTTCCCTGGCCCTTTCCATACGGTAATGTTTCGGTTTGCCGGCATAGACGAGGGGCAACATAACATTTTCAAGGGCAGTATAGCGGGGCAGCAGGTTGAAAGTCTGGAATACAAAACCTATCTCGCTGTTGCGGGTATCAGCAAGCTGATTGTCTTCCATTTTACTGACATCCATATTGTTCAGAATATATTTTCCGGAAGTAGTGGTATCAAGACAGCCAATGATGTTCATAAGGGTGGATTTTCCCGAACCGGAAGGCCCCATAATGGCCACATATTCATTTTTCCTTATGTCAATTGACACGGAGCGCAATGCCTGAACAACAATTTTGCCCACGTAATAATTCTTGACAATATTTTGAAGCTGGATGATTTTTCCCATATCAGGATATTTTGGCGAATATAGAATTAATAACGGTCATTTTGCCTGATTATTCCTAAAATTTAACAACAAAATGACCGGGATGATATCTTTCTCCCAAAAAAAGAATGCCCATAAAAAACAAATCGATGCTGAATCTGATTTCCCTCCACCCAATAATCTCTTTCCAGGCTTTTTCCATTTCATCTGACCAGCGAATATCATCCACTATGATCCCGCACAGATTCTTTCCTTTTTCCATGCACATTCGTACATAACGGATGGTGGGGAGATAGCTGTGGTCACCATCCAGATATACCAGCAAACGTCCGGTTGATCGGTTCAGAATTTCCGGTATTTTCTCATCAAAACTTCCGTGATGGGCAACAATGTTGGGTAAAGACAATTCCCTGAATATATCCCCGGCCTGTTTAACTGCTGCAGGATTCCCTTCAATGGTGTGGATGCGGACATCCGGATTCCCCACGGCCATATATGCCGCACTGATGCCGAGTCCGGTCCCCAGTTCCAGGACACAATCAACCTCCATGTCACGGAGCATACGGTTCAGAAGCCTTCCGTATTTGGGACGTGCAGCCGCTTTGGTGGCCAGGTGTCCGAAAGCGGGATTGCCCTCCCGAACCGACAGACTGCCTGCACCGAATGTCTGACCCGGCAGATGTTGTTTGTTTTTTCCCAGTTGCCTGCGAAAGCCTTCGATATTTGAAAAATCGTGGGTGTCTTTTCCATACAGGGTCCTGCTTACAAAGTTGTATATGAAGGGTGAGTGTGTACGGTGTCCTTTCCTGTGCCCGCTTCTGATCAGGTAGACGAGATACTTCCTGATCAGTTTCAGGGAATGACGGAACCGAAGGGCCCGGGAATTTATCATGAGTAATCAATTTTGTTACATATTCAATTATAAGCTTGTTGCCGGTCATCCGCGTATTGTCCGTATGCCGGACCGGCGAACAACAGACTGCAAATTAGAAAAAAATCACCAGCAAAAACCCTGATCAATGTTCAATGACCAAATCAGGCAAGCAGACCAAAAAACATGTGCAAAATTGTTAAATTTGCAGATTTCATGAGCGGATTTACAAATGATCGCACCTGTAGCTAAAAAGATTCCCGAACAACTGCCTGGTTTGGGTGAACCAAGGATCGATCCGTATTACTGGATGAAGAACCGGGAGGATCCCCGGGTCATTGAACATCTCAGGGAAGAAAATGCATATACCGGTGAGGTATTGAAAGACGTAAAGAAACTGAGGGAAAAACTGTATGATGAAATTACAGGCAGGATAAAAAAACAAGATGAATCGGTGCCTTTTTCAGATAACGGGTATTATTATTACCACAGATTCAGGGAGGGATATGAATATCCCCTTCATTGCAGAAAGAAAGGAAGTCTTGATGCTCCCGAAGAAATCATGCTGGACGTGAACCGGATGGCCCGGGGGCACGATTATATACATGTTACAGGATTAAGCGTGAGCGGGGACAATCGTTATCTGGCATATGGCGTGGACACACTCGGCAGGAGAAAGTATACCATCTGCATCAAGGATCTTTTTACGGGAAAGGTGCTGTCCGACCATATTCCGGTTACCACAGGTTACGCGGCATGGTCAGCCGGCAACCGGATTTTTTTCTATACGGTGAAAGACGAAAACACGCTCAGGCCGTTCAGGATATGCCGCCATCGGATTGGCCGGGATGTGAATTCCGATCCCGTTGTCTATGAAGAAAGTGATGAAACATTTCATACCCATGCATACAAGACCAAATCAAGGAATTACATCATGATCGTTTCATCCGGCACCCTTTCCGATGAATACAGGTTTTTGGATGCAGGGAATCCGCACGGGGATTTCAGGATCATTCAGCCGCGCAGAAAGAAACTGGAGTATTCCCCGCATCATTTCGGGGATGCTTTCTACATCGTAACCAACAATAAAGCAAAGAATTTCCGTCTCATGAAAACGCCGGTTCATTCCCCTTCAATGGATAACTGGACCGAGGTCATTCCGCACAGGAAAAATGTATTACTCAGGGATATTGAGATTTTCAGTGACTACCTGGTGGTTTCTGAGCGGAAATCGGGGCTCACGGGTTTGCAAATCATACGCTGGGATGATGGGAACAGTCACCATCTGGATTTCGGGGAAGAAGTATACGTGGCCGGTATATCAACCAACCGGGAGACCGACACCCGTTTCCTGAGATACAGCTACTCGAGTCTGACTACCCCCAATTCCATCCTTGATTACAATATGGAAACCCGTGAAAAGACCCTCAGAAAACAGCAGGAAATCATAGGGGATTTTCGCCCGGATGATTATGAATCCAGGAGGATTTACGCCACCGCCCGTGACGGCAGGAAAGTGCCTGTTTCCATGGTATACCGGAAGGGGATGAAGCTGAACGGAAAGAATCCCCTGTTGCTCCATGCTTACGGTTCATACGGGATCACCATCGAACCGTATTTCAGTTCTGTCAGACTGAGTCTGCTCGACCGGGGTTTTATCTTTGCCATAGCTCATGTGCGGGGTGGGCAGATCTACGGACGGCAATGGTACGAGGACGGCAAATTACTGAACAAAAAAAACACCTTTCATGATTTTATCGATTGTTCCCGGTTTCTGATCCAGGAAAATTATACGCGACCGGACCGTCTTGTTGCCATGGGCGGAAGTGCCGGCGGATTGCTGATCGGAGCTGTCCTGAACATGCGCCCCGATCTCTACAGGGGGGCCATCGCGGCTGTACCTTTTGTGGATGTGGTGACCACCATGCTGGACAGGAGCATTCCCTTAACCACTTCGGAATATGATGAATGGGGCAATCCGGAAGATCCCCGGTATTATGAATATATGCTTTCCTATTCACCTTATGATAATGTCAGAAAGACAGAATATCCGGCAATCCTGGTTACCGCCGGTTTACATGATTCCCAGGTTCAGTACTGGGAACCGGCCAAATGGGTGGCCAAACTAAGGGAAATGAACCGGGGAAAACAACCCATCCTTTTGCACACCAATATGGATGCGGGGCATGGCGGTGTTTCGGGGAGGTTCAGGAAATACAGGGAGACCGCCCTTGAGTATGCATTCATATTGAAATTACTGGGCAGGACCCGGTGATCGCAAACTTCGATCGGACCGGTTTCTTGAAATAAACAAGCCGATTCCGGCAAGAATGATCGTCAATCCTGCAGAATACAGCCACCAATTGAATTTTTGGGGCACAAAACGTTGTGCCGTTCTGAATAATTCTTCCCTTGGGCCGGTGACCAGATCGGACACGCTGAAGTTTTCCAGCATAAATCCGGTATAGTCCCGGGAAAATGCAACGATGAGGAAAAGAGAACCAAGAATCAGCAGCATCCATTCCCTCCTGACGATCCTCGGCTTTTTCTTTTTCCGGCTGAAATGAAAAATCGAAAGAGCAAATGCGATCATGATCAGGGAAACGATCAGGGGAGCCACAACCGGTCCCACCCAGCTGACCGGAATGAGGAAAAGTATATCCCATGTCATCAGGGATTCCGGCCAGCCAAGCAGCAATTTCAGAAATACATAGTAGAAAATGTCCCATAATGCAAAGCAGTAAAGAAAATAGGCAAACTTTGCAGGGAAATCTTTGCCGGCCAGACATGCAAAAGAGAGGAGCATGATCAGGGTGGCTGCCTCGCGGATGATCTCCGTCAGTGCAAGGGTTTGCTCAATGGGGGCCAGCGGAAATGAAAATCCGCGGGGGTACATGATCTCCCGGAGGTATATTACCACTGCACTTTCCACAAATGCCATTGCAATGCTGAAGAAAGTGGCCCAGATGAATGACCGGTTGATTGCCGTGTTTCTCATTTCCGGGATTTTTTTTCCTGACCAAGGTACAAAATGTTAATTTTGATGCATCAGGCTGCTTATGGTTTGTTATCCTAAAAACTTCGAGGAAAAGATCGGTTTTGACCGGATCAGGGAACTGATCAGGCAACATTGCCTGTTTGAACCGGGTCGCAGGCAGGCGGATAAAATGGCATTTTACCATGATCTCGCAGAGATCCGGCCATTGCTCCGGCAGACGGAAGAATTCCTTGACATCGTAAAAGGCCCCGGGGATTTTCCTTTGCAGAATTTTATTGACATGGAAGGACCACTGTCCGGCATCCGGGCGGAAGGCACTTTCCTCGAAGCCGGGGAATTGCATGATTTGAGAAAAATGCTGCAAACGGTCAGGGCCATCCTTATGTTTTTCGCCGAAGAAGAAGATGTGCTTCATCCGGAGATGGCCGAACTGTGCCGGTCTGTTAAGTTCTATCCCTATGTGACCCAAAGGATAGACCGGATCCTTTCGGCCAGGGGGGAGGTCAGGGATTCGGCGTCCCGGGAACTGGCTGCCATCCGTAAAAACAAGGTCCTGAAACAGGCTGAAATCTCAAAAAAAATGGATCGTCTGTTAAAAAATGCCCGAAATGCCGGGTACACAGACCGGGAAACCGGCATGGCATTCAGGAACGGCCGGCTGGTGATCCCCGTCAATTCCAAATACAAGCGTTCCCTGAACGGTATCGTCCATGATGAGTCCGCCACCGGAAGAACTGTATATATTGAACCTGCGGAAGTGGTGGAAATGAACAATCTGCTGCGCGAACTTGAGTATGCCGAAAAAAGGGAGATCATGAAGATCCTGCTGGCTGCCGCTGATGATATCAGGCCATACCGGGAGGAACTTCTGGCTTTGAACGATTTCCTGGCAAAAATTGATCTGATCAGAGCCAAGGCACTGTTTGCCAGACAAATCAACGCGATCCGGCCCCTTGTGAAAAATGAACCGGTGCTGAAATGGAAAAAAGCCATTCATCCCTTATTGAAAATGGCGTTGGGGAAAGAGGGCAGGGAAGTGGTCCCCCTGGACATCAGGCTGGAAAAAAAACAAAGGATGCTTTTGATATCCGGTCCCAACGCGGGAGGGAAATCGGTATGCCTGCAAACGACCGGATTGCTGCAGTATATGTTGCAATGCGGATTGCTGGTCCCTGTGGATGAGGGTTCTGAAATGGGAATATTCAATGACATTTTCATCAACATCGGCGACGAGCAGTCCATTGAAAACGATCTGAGCACCTACAGTTCCCATTTGCTCAACATGAAGTATTTTCTGAAAAACGCCGGTCAGCATACCCTTTTGTTGATCGATGAATTCGGTGCAGGAACCGAACCAGCCCTGGGAGGCGCCATTGCAGAAACCATATTTGAACGGCTGAGCGAAACAGGGGCATTTGGTGTAATTACCACCCACTATTCCAACCTGAAGCATTTTGCCGCCGGAGCAGAAGGCATTGGAAACGGGGCCATGATCTTTGATACGGAGCATATGAAGCCACTCTACAAACTGGCCATCGGCCAGCCCGGAAGTTCTTTTGCTTTTGAGATTGCCCGTGGCATCGGACTCCCGGAGAAGATTCTGAAACGTGCCACAGACAAAGCCGGGGAAGAACAGGTAAGCTTTGACCGGCATCTGAAGGACATCATCAGGGACAAGAAATACTGGGAGAACAAACGAAACAGGATCCGTAAGGCAGAAAAGAAACTTACGGACATGATGCAGCAGTATGAATCCGAACTGGAAAAACTTGCCTCAGGAAAGAACACCATTCTGAAGCAGGCAAGGGAAGAAGCGGAGGAACTCATTGCGGACGCCAATAAAAAGATCGAAAATACCATAAGGATAATTAAAGAAAACCTGGCCGGGAAGGAAAAAACAAGGCGGGCAAGAAAGGAACTGGAAGATTTTAGGAAGAAACAATCTGAACGGGAAACCCGAAAGGAAAATGCTATCCTGGATAAAAAACTGCAGAAAGTCCGTTCCCGCCTCCGGCAAATGGATAAACATTCCGCTCCGAGCCCCCGGGGCAGAAAAACAGCAAAAATGAAAGATACCATTATCCGGACCGGTGATCATGTGAAAATAAAGGGCCAGGACAACATTGGCGAGGTGATCGCCCGCAAAGGAAAGAAGGTCAGGGTGAGCATCGGGAACATGATCACCATTGCAGATGCAGGCAAACTGGAAAAAATCAGCCCCGGTGAATACCGGGAAATGAACCGGGGAAAACCGGCCCGGCATTTGCTGCACGACTGGGATCCCGGGAAACGAAAATTTCAGTTCAGTTCGGAGCTCGATGTCCGTGGACACAGAGGCGAATCAGCACTGGAAGAAGTGCAGGAATTCATCGATGAGGCCATCGTTCTGCAGGAATCCCGTTTAAGGATCATCCACGGAAAGGGGGACGGGATCCTCCGGCAGTTGATCAGGCAGTACCTCGAAGGCATTGATGTGGTTGCAGATTATCATGATGAACATATTCGTTCGGGCGGAACAGGGGTGACCGTTGTCAACCTGGATGTGTAACTGATTGGAATGGTCAGATATCTGGAAAACAAGGAAATTGAGCGCAAACATTGGAACGAATGCATTGCGGAAGCCCGGTTTGAAACGGCTTATGCATATGACTGGTACCTTGATATAGTATGTCCCGGATGGTCTGCCCTGGTCATGAATGATTACGGGGCCGTGCTTCCCCTCACCCGGGGAAACAAACTGGGCGTCGATTATCTGTTCCAGCCTCTTTTTGCCCAGCAGTTGGGCATATTTACCCCAGGGCCTGTTTCCCCTGAAATGACCCGGTATTTTCTGGATGCCATTCCCTCCGGATTCAAATGGGTCGATGTATGCTTTCACGGAGGAGTCCCCGTTGTCCCGATGCCTGATGCCGCATGGCATGCCCGCCCCAATTATGTGCTTGATATGAATATGGATTATGAACGCATTTCCGCTGATTATGCAACCAATACAAGAAGGAATATCGCCAGGGCCGGGGCGCACGGACTCATCGTTCATCGGGGAGATTATTCACGGGAAATGCTGAATCTGAAGAAACGGTTCGCATATACGAAATTTCCGGCACGGGTATATGAACGGATGGAACTTCTGATCCGGAAATCCCTGGAAAAAAAACGGGGGGAAGTCTGGATGGTGACCGGACCCGACCAGGATCCGCTTGCAGCCACTTTGCTTCTGCGAAGCAGGACACGTCTCATATATCTTCTGTCCGCTTCATCCGGGAAAGGCAGGGAACTGCGTGCCATGTTTTTGCTGTTGGACCGCATATTGCGGGAATTCTCGGGCAGTGCGCTGCTGCTGGATTTCGAAGGATCGGAGATTCCCGGACTGGCCAGGTTTTACGGGGGCTACGGGGCGGCCAGACAAACATATCATCGTTTGGTCATCAACCATCTTCCCTGGTGGATACGGCGGTTTAAAAAGATTAAATAAAATGGCATTGATGATCAAACTGTTCAGATTATCCCGTATACGGATACCGGTACTGCCCTTTTATCACCTGGTAAGCAACCGGCCCCCTGATCATGTCTTCCGTTTGTTCAGGGTTCGCGGTACGGCAGAATTCATAAGGGATCTTGATCAGATGTTGCTTCATTACACCGTGACCGATCTTGCCGGACTGATTGATTATGTGCGGGAAGGAGGGAGCAGCGGAAAGCCAGTCCTTCACCTGTCATTTGATGACGGACTCCGGGAGTGCCATGAGGTCATTATGCCCCTGTTGTTGCGAAAAGGAGTTCCCGCGACATTTTTTGTGAATCCTGCTTTCATTGGAAACCATGACCTTTTTTACAGGTTCAAGGCGGCCATATTGCTTAAACATGCTTTGAAGAATCGGGCAGAATGGAATCAATGGGTTGCCCAAGGCAAAGTGCCCCGTAAAGATCCTTACTCATTGCTGAAACTGAGATTTCCAGGGAAGGATCAGCTGGAAACGCTGGCAAATCGGATGGACGTTGACTTCGGAAAATATCTGAGGAAAAAACGTCCTTATCTGAACCCTGATGAATTGAAAGACATGGCCGGCAAAGGTTTTACCATCGGATCACACGGCATTGACCACAGGGATTATCAGGAAATCGGCACTGAAGAGCAGATCAGTCAGACCCGTGAAGGAATGGCCGGTGTATCCCGGATTATCCCTCAGAAGTACCGGGTGTTTGCTTTCCCTTTTACCGATCACCGGGTATCCGGCAATTTTTTCAGGATACTGTATTCGGAAGAAAAGACCTGCCCAAGTCTGACTTTCGGTACGGCCGGATTGAAAAAGGATCAGGAACCCTTTCATTTGCAAAGGATCCCTATGGAGAGATATGCCGGTTCGTTTGCTTCGGTCATGACCGGTCAGTATGTGCGTTATTTATGCAAGGTGCCGCTGAATAAAAATGAGATCGTCCGGAAATAATCATGGAGATCAATATTTATACGGTCAGTCAACTCCCGGAATATACAGGATCCGAACAATTTGCCCGTTCGCGGGACCTGCCCGTCAGTCCCCAGCGGGCCGATTCTTATGTTCATAATCCGAGGATGCACCCCGATGATCCTGTATTGTTTGTCATGACTGACCTGGAGGGTGAATTGGTTGCATACAGGACGGTATTGCCCGACGATGTTCACGGCCATCATCTGGCATGGCTCAGCGGAAATTGGGTGCGGCCCGACTGCCGCAGGAAAGGATATTCCACCGAACTGTTTCACAGGGTATACCAGGCGTGGAAAGGCAAGCTGATCTCAACGGGCACATCCCCAGAATCAAGGGCCGTATATGATAAAACCGGGAAATTCTTTCTTTACAAGGGAATGAAGGGTGTGCGTGCATATTTCCGCAGCGACTTGCACGGACTCCTGCCGGCCAGGCATATGATCTGGAAAAGACTGAAATGGCTGCTTTTCTCAGCCGATGCCGTGATAAATCTTCTTCATGACGTCTATGTTTATTTTGTTAAACATTCAGGAAGAAAAGTTGCCGGATACCATACGATTACAAACGGAACAGACCATGAAATCGAAAAACTGATCGCTTCGAAAAACAGGAATGAACTGTCAAATCGCAACGCAAGGGAAATTGAATGGATTATCCGGTATCCCTGGATCCTTCAGATGAAGAACAAGGATCCGGTGAGCAGGAAATACAATTTTTCCTCTTCTGCCGGTCTATTCAGGAATCTGAGCATAAAATTGTACGATTCCCGGGATTCGTTTTGCGGATGGATGCTGCTGACCATCATCGGGAAAAAAATGACCATGCCTTATTTTTTCGGGGAAGAACCGGCTGTATCCCTTGCAATCAATGTTATTCATGAACAAATGATCAAATGGAAACTGAATTATTTTACCTGTTTTCATCCACTGGTATCGGAAGCCTTTTTCAAAAGCCCAGTGCATGTTTTGTACCGGAAGAAAATGATCCGGGAGTATTATGTCACCAGACAACTGGCCGGCGAGCTTCCTGATCCTGGCAATATCCTGATCCAGGACGGTGAAGGGGATATGGCATTTGTGTGAACGGACCTATTTTTCGTCTGAACGGAAATCGATTTCCGAAGGCATGATCTCCGTGAGTTTCCCGTGCTCACATTTCAGGGTCCTTGCCTGGTATTTGTTCAGAATGCTGTAATTGTGCGTAGCCATGATTACTGCCCTTCCGCTCCTGGATATTTCTATCAGGATGTTCATGATGCTGTCGGAAGTTTCGGGATCCAGGTTTCCGGTCGGCTCATCGGCCAGTATGATATCCGGATTGTTCAGCAGGGCCCTGGCGATCACAACCCTTTGCTGTTCTCCCCCGGAAAGCTGGTGTGGCATTTTATAGCTCTTGAAATTCAGATCGACCTTTTCCAAAACGTATGATATGCGTTTTTCAATCTCTTTTTTGTTTTTCCATCCGGTGGCTTTGAGTACGAACAACAGGTTTTCATATACATTCCGGTCGATCAGCAATTGAAAATCCTGGAAAACGATGCCGAGTTTTCTCCGCAAATACGGGATTTGCTTCTTTTTGATCCTGGTGAGATCAAATTCAGCCACCGTTGCAGTCCCTTTTTTCAGGGGATATTCGGCATTGATGGTTTTTATCAGACTGGTTTTTCCGCTGCCAACTTTTCCGATCAGGTAAACAAATTCTCCTTTCTGAACATTGAAGGTGACCGCTGACAAGACCAGGTGATCACGTATAAAGATCGATGCGTCTTCAAAAGATATGATGGTCTCCAGCGGCATCCGGCTACAATTGAATGATTTTTCCGTAGGGAAGGCCCCGTAAAATATCATCTAAGGAATCCGGCCGGTCGATTCCCGGTATCGTGTCAGGGAATCCGGTCTTTTTGGTGCGAAAAAAACCAATAAGCATGTAATGATCATCACGGATCTGGACATAATCAACTTTGGGATGGAGGCTTCTGCTTTTCAACAAAATCATGAGCAATTGAAAATTGCCGGCAAATTATAAAAATAAAAAGAGAAATTAACAGTTTAATGTTAATTAAAAAGGAGGATCCTCCCAAACGGGATACCAATAATGTGTAACTTTAAACGGAATTCAAGGTTGTTTTTTATGGGTTTGGGTACAATGAGAAAGTTCATACCGTTGATTCTGTTCTTTGTTTTATCCCCTCCCCTTTTATCTCAGCAATCTTATCCTTACGGCCGGGAAAACCGGGATTATGTCCGTGCCATGGACCTTTTCCGCAAGCAAAAGTACGGAACCGCCCAGAAATTGTTCGACCGGGTCATTGATCGCCCGGAACAGGAAACAGCCGGGATCCTGGAGAGCGCCGAATATCACAAGGCTTTGTGCGCCGTTAGATTGTATCATGACAATGCCGATCACCTGTTGTATACATTCATTGCCAATCACCCGGAAAGTCCGGGAACCAACGATGCCTGTTTTGAAATGGCCCGTTACTATATGGATAAAAACCGTTACAGCATGGCGGTACAATGGTTTGAAAGAACCGATCCCTGCCTCCTGGACCCTGATGAACAGGCTGAATATCATTTTAAACGGGGATATGCTTTTTTCAAGCGGAAAAAGTACGCACAGGCACGGACCGCTTTTTATGAAATCAAGGACCGGGATACCCGCTATACTTCACCGGCAGTATATTACTATTCCCATATTGCATACGAACAGAAAAATTTTGAGACCGCCCTGCAGGGGTTCCTTCGCCTGGAGGATGACAACACTTTTGCCCGCGTTGTGCCGTATTATATCACCCAGATATATTATCTGCAGGAAAAATATGACAAGGTCATCGAGTACGCTCCCGGCCTGATTGAGAAAGTAAATGAAAAGCGCCTGCCCGAAATGCTTCAAGTCACGGGCGAGGCCTATTTTCAACTGGACAGGTATCAGGATGCCCTGCCTTACCTTGAAAGATATCATGGATTGGAAAAGTATCCGGGCAGAAGGGAAAAATATCAGCTTGCCTTTACCCATTATTCAACCGGTGACTATGAAAAAGCCGCAAAACTGTTCAGGGAAATTTCCCGGAGACAAGACAAAATCAGCCAGAACGCTCTTTTTCATCTCGGAGATTCCTACCTGAAACTCGATGATCTGAATCAGGCGAGAATGGCTTTTTCGTCTGCATCAAAAATGAATTTTGATCCGGATATCCGTGAAGATGCCATGTTTAATTATGCCCTGGTCACCTTCAGGCTGTCATATTCGCCTTTCAATGAAGCCATCAGGGCCTTTAACCGGTATATCCGGGAATATCCTGCCTCTCCGAGGACAGACCAGGCACATAATTTCCTGCTGATGGCTTTCATGCGTACCCGGAACTATAAAAATGCACTGGCCTCCATCGAAAAGATCCGCAGGAAAGATGAAGACATAGAAAAGGCCTATCAGCGTGTGGCGTATTTTCGCGGACTCGAATTGTTTAAGAACCTGAGGTTTCATGATGCAATCAATACATTCGATATTTCCCTGAAATACGGGAAGTATGATCCGGATATCAAAGCTTTGTGCTATTACTGGAAAGGGGAGGCTTTTTACCGGCTCCGGCAATATGACAAGGCCTTGGCCCAATTCAACGATTTCCTGCTTACCAGCGGGTCTTTTCAACTGGATGTTTATCCTGTATGCCATTACAACATTGGATATATCCATTTCCACCGGGGAAATTATGAGGAAGCCAATACCTGGTTCAGGAAATTCATTCCCCTGAACAAGGACGAAAAATCCAGGTTGATTCCGGATGCTTTCAACCGGATCGGGGACGGTTTCTTTATTTCATCCGCTTATGGCAGGGCCATTGAATATTATGAGAATGCCATTAATGCGGGAATGCTGGATGTGGATTACGCACTTTTCCAGAAAGCCATTTCACTGGGGGTGATGGGCAATCACAACAAGAAGATCGAAATCCTTGAGAACCTGCAGGAAGAATATCCGGATTCACCCTATACGGATGATGCATTGTATGAGCAGGGCCAAAGCCTGGAGGTTTTGCAGAAACCGGCAGCTGCCATCAAAAAATATCAGGAGATCATCGGGAATTTCCCTAATAGCGGGTATGTCAGCAAGGCATACGTGCAACTCGGATTGCAGTATTTCAATACGGGCAGGAACCAGGAGGCCATTGAAAACTACAAAAAAGCGGTTACGCTTTTTCCAGGGACTGCAGAAGCAAGACATGCGCTTACAGGACTGCGGAATGTTTACATGGAAATAAACAACATCAATGCTTACCTGGATTTCGTGGAGTCCATGGGTGAAATGGTAAATATCACGGTTGAAGAGCAGGATTCCCTGGTTTATACGTCTGCCGAGAATCTCTATATGGCCGGGAATTGTGAACGGGCAATTCATGAATTCAGCGAATACATATCCAGATTTGAGCAGGGGAATTTCCTGATCAACGCCCATTTCTACAAAGCCGAATGCCACCGGAGATCCGGTGATTTTGCCCGGGCCCTTGAAGATTATAATTATGTGATCCGCGCCCCCCGGAATATTTTTACCGAACCCGCACTGGTATCGGCTTCCGAAATCAATTACGATCTCGGGAATATCCGTGCGGCGCTGGAGGAATTTCTTATGCTCGAGGGATTGGCTGAGGTTCAGGATCACCTGAAAATGGCGAGGATCGGAAAGATGAGGTGCTATTTTGAGCTGGAAGAGTACGGAAATACAATTGATGCTGCAAGAGAGCTGATGATGAATGAGAAACTTTCCGAAGAACTGATCAGGGAGGCCCGGTTTACAATCGCCAGGTCCTTTTATTTGCAGGACCGCCTGGCACTTGCGCTTGAGGAATTCAGGAAAGTGTCCGGGGAAACGAAAAGCCGGGAAGGCGCAGAATCCAAATACCGGGTTGCTGAAATACTTTACAGGCGCGGAGAAACAGATGAGGCGGAAAAGGTCATCTTCGAATTTATAGAAGAAAACACACCCCATCAATATTGGATGGCCAAAGCCTTTGTATTGCTTTCCGATATTTATGCCGGACGGGGGGATGATTTTCAGGCCATGCATACTCTTCAAAGCATCCTTGATTACTATGAAGAAACAGACGACGGCATCCTGGATATCGCACAGAAAAAAATGAATGAACTGAAAGCCCCGGAGGATAAGCAGGGACCGGAGCAATTTGCAGAACCCGGTTCAGGCGGGGAAAACAATGAGGAGCAACCATGAAATATATGCCCTTGAAATATACCGCCCTGTTCATGATCCTGAGCTTTTCATGGTCCTGCTTTGCGCAGGAGGAGATCAGGAAAGAAGTGGTGGTGGTGAAGAACTATAAACCGGTTGTCTCAGAGGCCAGTAAGATTAATCTTCTTCCCGAATTTGAAGATACGCTGGAGCTGCAGCCGGAATTCAACTATATACTCACTCCCCGGAAGATCAAAACAGATTTCGAACTCAGCCCCATACAACCTGCAAATCTTCTGGGAGAGCCTCTGGACAAGCTATATAAGACGTATCTGAAGCTGGGCCTCGGCAATCATTTATCCCCGCTGGGTGAACTGAGCATAAATTCATTGCGCTCAAAGGACCGGTCTTTTGGTTTTTATCTCCATCATAACAGCACCAACAGTGATATCCGGCTGGAAAACGACCAGGATGTATATGCGGCATACGGAAATACAGAAGCACTATTGTACGCCAAACAGATCAGAAGGAGATCCGTTGTCTCCGGAGACATACAGGCCCGTCATATCAATGTCCATCATTATGGCTACAATCCTTCCCTGAACATTGAGGCCCCCTCCAGGGACAGTATCAATCAGCAGTTCTTCATGGCCGGGGCAAATTTGAATATTTCTTCCGCACATGTGGATTCTTCACATTTGAATTACCGGGCCGGGTTGCATTATGATTTTGCCGGGGACCGGAAGGAACATTATCAGAATCATATACTGCTCCGTACCGCTCTGGACAAACTCTTCGGAGAGCAAACAGCAGGCATTGACATCCATGCCGAGCATTTGTCCGGGACCGGACCGACGGATTCTGTTTCCAACAACATAATCAGTCTGAAACCATGGCTGGGAAACTCCACAAGGGATTACAAATATGTTCTCGGGGCCGACCTGACCCTGAACCTGCTCGGTGATGACCTGAGTATGATCATACATCCAAGGGCCAGCCTGCAATTTAATGTTGTGGAGAAAATCATGGTGCCGTATCTGGGCGTCGGGGGATCCCTCACCGGCAATCCCTATGCAAAGATTGCAAGGGAAAATCCTTTTATTACACCCGGACTGGTCGTGAGGAACACAAACAGGAAACTCATGGGATATGCAGGGGTCAAGGGAAATATCAGCCCCACGTTGTCATATGATCTAAGTTACCGGTACGGACTGGTAGAAGATATGCATTTTTATGTGAACGACACATTGGATCCCATGGAAAATACTTTTGTTGTGGATTATGATGATGTACGGGTCAGCCGGCTGGGAGGAACTCTCCATTACCAGGATCACCAACGCTGGGATGTTGTGCTGAAAGCCTTCACATATGACTATACACCCGATCATTTGCTGAAAGCATGGCATAAACCGGATGTTGAGATCGATCTGTACGGTACATACAATATGCGGGACAAGATCATTGTAAATGCCGGGTTTTTCCTGAAAGGAAGACGATATGCCAGGGATATGAAGGAACCGGAAGGTTACAAACAATTGAATGCTTACCTGAATTTTCATCTCGGCCTGGAATACCGTTATACAAAAATTTTGTCCGCTTTTATTCAGATGAACCAGATTATCGGGTCTGATTACCTTATCTGGAATCAATATCCTTCCCACAGATTCAGAATCATGGCCGGTTTTTCATATGCCCTTTAAACCACCGGATGGCTTTCCCGGAAAATCTTTCCGGCATGTTAATTTTTTGTTAATAAACTGTCTGATTTTTAGGGGGTTTTTGAAAAAGATGACACAAAAAATCAGTAAATTTGTATATCCATGTAATAATGGGTGGATATTACAATAAACTTTCTAAAAATCAGTTATTTAATTGACAGATTTATGACTGTTCCAGGAAATACAGTATTCTTCTCTTTGGATATACCTTCGGGGGACGGTTGAAGCTGAGTTTTTTTAATCAGAAAAAAGATGGATAAAGAAGAATTGTTCATGAAAGAATCCGGGAACGATCGCGGGAACGGAGAATATTCCGCTTTGAGTATACAGGTGCTTGAAGGTTTGGAAGCGGTAAGGAAGAGGCCTGCCATGTATATCGGTGATGTCAGTGTCAAAGGCTTGCATCATTTGGTATATGAGGTCATTGACAATTCCATCGACGAAGCACTTGCAGGATATTGTAAGCAGATAGATGTCACCATAAACCAGGACGGAACAATTACCATCCGTGATGACGGACGGGGCATACCGGTTGATTATCACGAAAAAGAACAAAAATCCGCTCTCGAAGTGGTTATGACGGTGTTGCATTCAGGCGGCAAGTTCAACAAGGACAGCTACAAGGTTTCAGGAGGACTGCACGGGGTAGGGGTTTCGTGTGTCAATGCCCTTTCGGGTCATCTGAAAGTTGAAGTACACCGGGAAGGAAAGATATTTTTTCAGGAATATAAAAAAGGACGGCCCCTTGCCGATGTCAGCTCAATCGGTGACACCGGTCAAACAGGAACCATTGTAACCTTCAGACCCGATCCGGGCATTTTTATTACCACCGATTTTAATTTTGAAATACTGGCCACCAGATTGCGTGAACTGGCCTTTTTGAATAAAGGGATCCGGCTCACCATCACGGACAAAAGAGAATCGGCAGAAAACGGACAGGCAAACGGGAATGGTTCCATAAAAGGAACGGAAGGTTACCGGTCCGAATCCTTTTACTCGGAGGATGGGCTCAGGGAATTTGTGCTTTTACTGGATGCGAACCGGGAAAAACTGATCGAAGATGTGGTGGTGATCGAAACCGAGAAGAATGATATTCCGGTGGATATTGCCCTGCAGTACAACAATTCCTATTCCGAGAACATACACTCTTATGTGAACAATATCAATACCATTGAAGGCGGGACCCACCTGGCGGGATTCAGGCGCGGACTGACCCGGACGCTGAAGAACTATGCGGAAAAATCCGGGATGCTTGCCAAATTGAAGTTTGACATCAGCGGTGATGATTTCAGGGAAGGGTTGACCGCCATCATCTCTGTCAAGGTTCAGGAACCGCAATTCGAAGGGCAGACCAAAACCAAGCTTGGCAACAGTGAAGTCATGGGAGCGGTGGATCAGGCAGTGAGTGCATCCCTGGCCAACTACCTGGAGGAGAATCCCAAAGATGCGAAAACCATCATACAGAAAGTGGTCCTTGCAGCAAATGCAAGGCATGCCGCCCGGAAAGCCCGTGAACTTGTGCAGCGCAAAAATGTATTGTCCGGTGCAGGATTGCCGGGCAAACTGGCAGACTGTGCCCTGAAAGACCCTTCGGTATCCGAATTGTACCTGGTGGAGGGAGATTCGGCAGGCGGTACGGCCAAACAGGGCAGGGACAGGAATTTTCAGGCCATCATGCCCCTTCGCGGGAAGATTTTGAATGTGGAAAAAGCCATGCAGCATAAGATCTTTGAGAATGAGGAAATCAAGAACATCTTTACGGCCCTTGGGGTTACCATTGGCACAGAAGAGGACAGCAAGGAACTGAATCTGCACGGACTCCGGTACCATAAGGTCATCATCATGACCGATGCCGATGTGGACGGGAGCCATATCACCACCCTGATCATGACCTTCTTTTTCAGATATATGGTCGAGCTGGTACAAAAGGGGTATCTGTACATCGCCACCCCTCCGTTTTATCAGATCAGGAAAGGCAAAAACGAGGTATATTGCTGGACCGAAGAAGAGCGCAGGAAAACCGTACAGGAATTGGGACAGGGAAGTGAAAGCGGATTACATGTGCAGAGATACAAGGGCCTTGGAGAGATGAATGCCGAACAGCTCTGGGAAACCACCATGAATCCGGAGAAAAGGACACTGCGGCAGGTCACCATCGAAAGTGCAGCCGAAGCCGACCGGATTTTTTCCATGCTGATGGGAGATGAAGTGCCGCCGAGAAGACAATTCATCGAAACCCACGCCAGGTACGCCAACATCGATGCATAAGTATCTTATTCCTTTGGCTCAGGTATTCAATGAAAGAGCCGATCCCCGGTATGCCCTCAACATGAAATTGTTCACACATGCTGGAAATTGCCCCAGCGGGAATTTCAATATTTCGCCATGGAACTTGCATATAAGTTCCTGCGCAAGTCTGCCTCAAATGATATCGGACTGTGTGAAGAAATGATCACCGGCAAATCATGGTGGGATACCTTAATTCTTGAAGAGTATATATCCCGTTTGTCAGGTTCCGGGGAATTTTTTATTCAGAAAGCCATCGGATGGATCCTGAGAGAATACTCCAGGGCCAATCCGATTTGTTGTTGATTTTGCGGACACGCGTCAATTGAATCTCCTGAGCCGCAGGGAAGCTTTGCGCCGCGTGAAGGGAGGAACTATATACTGACTGAACCGTCAAAGATATGTATGGCGGGTCCTTCCAGTGAAATCTTTTTAAACTGACCGCCGGATCTCTCGCCAAGATGAACCAGAAGATACCCGCCGTTAGTTTTTACCCTCATTGAATTTTTATCACATTTTTTTTCAAGCACTGCACTTATGGCCGAAGCCACCGCTCCCGTCCCACAGGACATGGTCTCATCCTCGACCCCCCGTTCATAGGTTCTGATGAATACATATTCGTCCAGAAATTCCATGAAATTCACATTGATGCCCCGGGGCCTGTATTTTTTGTGCTGACTGAGTTTTCTTCCATGGGTCCTGACATCCAGTGAATCCACGTCCTTTACCGGGATCACCAGGTGCGGGGATCCTGTGTCCAGGATGTATTGACCGCTTTCTATTTTTACAGAGGGTACATCTCCCATTTCCAGCCTGATGTGCCGGTTGGTAAGGATCCCGGCCTGATGGATCCCGTCCGGTGCTTCAAAACGCACGGATTTTCCGGTGAAAAAACCGGCTTTGGAAGCAAAAAGCACGGCACACCTGCCCCCGTTGCCGCACAGGGTACTTTCATGCCCGTCGGAATTGAAATAAACCATTTTGAATTCCGCGTGACCGGATTCCGAGATCATGATCAGTCCGTCTGCCCCGATGCCCGTGTGACGGTCGCACAATCCGCTTATGGTTTGCGGATTCAAGGCGTGAACGGATTCGCGGCTGGCATCGATCATGATAAAATCATTTCCCGTACCGTGATATTTTGAAAAATGCAAAGGCATAAGCGGTCCATTGTTAATGATGGTTAAATTTAGTAAACAATGACAACAAAAATATGTTAAAAGCGTTTAGCTTTTGTTCCGCGTTAAAGCGGGCGTAGTTTTTTGATCTATCAGAAGAAATTAAATCGTTAAACAATCATGAATGCAAAAAGGATCATCGGCAATGTTCTGGTGGGGATCACCGGGGGGCTTATCGCAGTTTTTATTTTCGCCCTGTTTTTTTATCCGGAAACGGAAAATACTGCACCTCCCGTTGAAAAAAAGAGTATGCGTTATGTGAATCTGCCCGGACCTCCCCAGGGTCAGGTGCCGGATTTCACATATGCCGCAGAAAAGACTGTTCACGCGGTAGTGCATGTCAAAACCAAAACCCTCCGGGAAAGTCCCTATTCAGGATCAGGGAACCCGTTTTATGATTTCTTCTTCGGTGACCGTTACTATCGCCGGGAACCTACGCCGGTTACGGGATACGGATCGGGGGTGATCCTGACAGATGACGGGTATATTGTCACCAACAATCACGTCATTCAGGGATCCCAGGCCATTGAGGTGATCCTTAACGACAAACGTGCATACGATGCCAGCGTGATCGGGACCGATCCCAGTACCGACCTTGCTGTGATCAAGATCGAAGAACAGGGTCTTCCCAGTCTTGAATACGGGAACTCGGACATCCTGAAGCTCGGGGAATGGGTGCTTGCCGTTGGCAATCCGTATAACCTGACCTCCACGGTAACCGCCGGGATTGTAAGTGCCAAGGCAAGAAATATCAATATACTCACAGAAAACTTTGCCATTGAATCATTCATACAGACGGATGCGGCTGTCAATCCGGGCAACAGCGGGGGAGCGCTGGTGAATGTCCGGGGTGAACTGGTGGGTGTGAATGCCGCCATTGCTTCCCGTACAGGATCCTATTCCGGCAATTCATTCGCCATTCCGGTCAGCCTGGTAAAGAAAGTAGTGGGAGACATCATTGAATACGGAGTTGTGCAGAGGGCCATCCTGGGTGTCACCATTACCGAACTGACGGCGGAACTGGCGGAAAAGAATAATATTGATGATATAAAAGGCGTTCTTATCACGGGCATCCGTGAGGACGGGGCAGCCGAAGAAGCGGGGATCAAATCGGGAGATGTTATTTTGGAGGTCAACGGAGCACGCGTGAACAGTCCCTCGGGTTTACAGGAACAGGTCAGCCGGTACAAACCCGGTGACGAGGTGTCGGTCAGGATCAACCGGAACAACAGGATCAGGCAGTTTGATGTTGTTTTACGCAACATGGAAGGAAATACCGGGAAAGTCATTAAAACCAGGGATTATTTGTCTGTTCTGGGCGCTGCATTTGAGTCCTTATCCGAAATGGAAATGGAAAAACTTGAGATAGAACATGGAGTCCGGGTTGTTGGGCTGAAAAGCGGAAAATTCCGTTCGGCCGGGATCCGGGAAGGATTTATTGTGACCAAGATCAACAACCAGCCGGTCCGGGATGTGGACGACATTGAAAAAATCCTTGACAATTTTAAAGGGGGCGTGTACGTTGAAGGTATATATCCGGATGGTTTGATCGCGTATTATGCATTTGGATTATAAGTTTTTATGAAAGAATTCTAATTTAGATTGAATTTAATTACGAAATGCCATATTTTCGCAGAGAATTTTAGAGGAGGGAATAAATGAGACAGTTAAAGATTACAAAATCGATTACCAATCGTGAAAGTGCTTCCCTGGACAAGTATCTGCAGGAGATCGGAAAGGAAGAACTGATCACGGTTGAAGAGGAAGTTGAGCTGGCGCAAAGGATCAAAAAGGGAGACCGGGATGCACTGGAAAAGCTTACCAGGGCCAATTTGCGTTTTGTGGTGTCCGTTGCCAAGCAATACCAGAACCAGGGATTGAGTCTTCCTGATTTGATCAATGAGGGAAATCTGGGACTGATCAAGGCGGCTGAGAAATTTGACGAAACACGTGGATTCAAATTCATATCCTATGCTGTTTGGTGGATCCGGCAGTCCATTCTGCAGGCACTTGCAGAACAATCCCGGATTGTCCGTTTGCCATTGAACCAGGTGGGTTCACTCAACAAGATCAACAAAGCATTTTCAAAATTTGAGCAGGAATTCGAAAGGACACCGTCTCCGGAAGAACTTGCCAAGGCGCTTGAACTCCCCAAGGAAAAAGTGACCGATACACTGAGGGTTTCGGGCCGTCATGTTTCGGTCGATGCGCCTTTTGTGGACGGTGAAGACAACAGTTTGCTCGATGTGCTTCCCAACAATGATTCCCCGAATGCGGACAAGGGCCTTCTGAACGAATCCCTGATCAAGGAAATTGACAGGGCACTGGCCACGCTCACGGAAAGGGAACGTGACATCATCAAATTGTTTTTCGGCATTGGTGTACAGGAAATGACACTGGAAGAGATTGGTGAACAATTCGGACTGACCCGGGAAAGGGTCCGTCAGATCAAGGAAAAGGCCATACGCCGTTTAAGGCATACATCCCGGAGCAAATTGCTCAAATCCTATCTGGGATAAGTGGGATATCATACGTTTTCCATTTGTTTTAGTTTTTTCTGCAGGGCGTACATCTCATCGCGTTGACGGGCTGCTTCAATGAAGTTCAGTTCTTTGGCTGCACTTTCCATATTTTTTCTGGTCTTTTCAATGGATTTTTTCATTGCATCCACGTCCATGTACCCGATAACCGGATCAGCGGCCACATCCATTTCCCGGGGCCCGGAATAATATTTTTTCCCGTCAACCTCACCCGTGCGCATGCCTATGAGGGATCTGCGCGCCTTGCGGATCTGTTGAGGCGTGATGTTGTGTTTTTTGTTGTAGGCCAGTTGTTTTTCACGCCTGCGATTGGTCTCGTCAATGGTTTTTTGCATGGATTCCGTGATCGTATCGGCATACATGATAACTTTCCCCCGGATGTTTCTTGCAGCCCTTCCCGATGTCTGTGTAAGGGATTTGGAAGACCTCAGGAATCCCTCCTTGTCTGCATCAATTATAGCAACAAGGGCAACTTCAGGCAGATCGAGGCCCTCTCGCAGCAAATTCACACCGATCAGGACATCGAAATCTCCCTTTCTCAATCCGTCCATGATCTCAACCCTTTCCAGGGTATCGATATCGGAATGGATATAACGGCAACGGATGTTCAGGCGTGTGAGGTATTTGGTAAGTTCCTCGGCCATTCTTTTGGTCAGGGTGGTGGTCAGTACCCGTTCGTGGTTATGCACCTGTTCGCGTATCTCCGCCAGCAGGTCGTCGATCTGGTTCATGCTTGGCCGCACATCGATCACCGGTTCCAGCAGTCCGGTCGGCCTGACGACCTGTTCGACAATCACCCCCTGGCATTTTTCGAGTTCATAGTCCGAGGGCGTTGCGCTCACGAATATCGCCTGTTTGATTATTCCTTCATACTCCTCAAATTTAAGGGGCCGGTTGTCCAGGGCGGCGGGAAGCCTGAATCCGTATTCAACCAGGTTGCTTTTCCTGGAATGATCCCCCCCATACATGGCCCTGATCTGGGGAATGGTCACGTGGCTCTCATCCACGATCATCAGATAGTCTTCCGGAAAATAATCCAGCAGGCAGAAAGGGCGTGAGCCGGCAGGCCTCCCGTCAAAATACCGGGAATAATTTTCTATTCCCGGGCAATAGCCAAGCTCACGAATCATCTCGAGATCAAATTCTACCCTTTCCTTCAATCTTTTTGCTTCCTGTTCCTTGCCGTTTTCATGAAAAAACCCGGTCTGTCTGACCAGATCATCCTGGATGTCCCTGATGGCTTGCTGCATCCTGTTCTTTGTGGTCACAAAAATATTGGCCGGATAGATCCTGGCGGATTCCTTTTTTTCCAGTGTAGTTCCCCTGACGGGATCGATCAGCCGGATCTCTTCTATTTCATCCCCCCAGAAAACAATCCTGTAGCCATAATCACTGTAGGCAAGAAAAATGTCCACGGTATCACCCCGGACCCTGAAATTTCCCGTCCTGAAATCAATTTCACTTCTTGAATACATGCCATCAACCAGTTTGTGCAGGAACCGGTTGCGCCCGATGGTCTGCCCCTGCTTCAACAGAATGGTGTTTGCATGAAAATCATCCGGGTTCCCGATCCCGTAAAGACAGGAGACAGATGAAACAACGACCACGTCCCTTCTTCCGGAAAGAAGGGAGGATGTTGCACTGAGCCTGAGTTTTTCTATTTCTTCATTGATGGAAAGGTCCTTTTCTATGTAGGTGTCGGTTACCGGCATATAGGCTTCCGGTTGATAATAATCGTAATATGATACAAAATATTCCACCGCGTTGTCCGGAAAGAACTCCCTGAACTCACCGTACAGTTGTGCTGCAAGGGTTTTGTTATGACTCAGCACCAGGGTGGGTTTTTGAACATTCCGGATCACATTGGCAATGGTAAAGGTTTTTCCTGAACCGGTTACACCCAGTAAGGTCTGAAAAGGATCGCCGCTCAGTATCCCTTCGCTCAAGGCCTTTATTGCTTCGGGCTGGTCCCCGGTGGGTTCATATTCCGATTTGAGTGTAAATCTCATAAATATTCTCTTTATTCCGGTTTCTGCTCAAGGATGATGTATACAGGCAGGTGATCGCTGTAACCACCGTGATAGGTATTTCCGCTGTACGTTCTGCTGGGAAGGTCCTGCCCGAGGTTTTGATTCCTGTACAACATCCATTTTTCCATGAATATTTTTCCTGAATTAAATCCGGCCCCGTAACCGTTCCGGTTTGTAACCAGATTTTGCGAAACGATGATCTGGTCATACATGTACCACCGGCCGCGGTAGTTGTAGCTGCCCACGTTGCCTGTATTGTGCATGTCGTACATCAGATTGTACAGTTCCCTTGCAGTGGTATTTTTTCTTTTGTTGTTTGCCCTGAGTATTTCGAATATGCTCCGGTTGGTGGGCTCGTCATTGAAATCCCCCATGATGATGATCCTGGATGATGGATCATCGCTGAGAATCCGGTCAACGGATTTTCTCAGGGTGACAGATGCACAGATCCTTTTGGGCCGGGTTTGCCGGATCCCTTCTCTTCGCGAACTCCAGTGGTTGAGAAAAAAATGACAGGTATTATGGTCATTAAGTGTTCCGGTGACGTGGAGAATATTCCGGGTGGAAGCCGATGAATCAAAAGGGAAGACGACCGGAAGGACTTCATGTCCGGCATAGGAAAATACATCCTTACGGTACAGGAAGGCCAGGTCGATTCCGCGCTCGTCCGGACTCTCTTCATGGATGAATTCATAATCGCCTTTTTTCAGTCCCCGGGTCCCGGTCAGATCCCGGAGGACTTCCGCATTTTCTACCTCACAAAGCCCGATGATCTCCGGGAGATTATTTTTATCAATTGATGAAAGTACCTTGCTGATGTTGACCAGTTTTGTGCGATACTTTTCCCGGTCCCATTGCTTTTTGCCTCCGGGGGTAAAGGCATCATCATTTTTTTCCGGATCATCGTAAATATCAAACAGGTTTTCAGCATTGTAGAAAACAATGGTGTACGTCTTTTTTTCATCAATACTGCCTGTTCCGGTCAGAAACAGGAAAAACAAGAAAAAAAACAGTACGGGAACCGGTTTCATGGCCGGGATCTTTTTCAGGGAACCTCAAAGTTAGCAAATCGGATTCAAATTTTTCAGACTTTGGGATAATTGCTTATCTTTAATTCACGGCTTTCAAAGCGAGATATCCCATGACACATCAGAATGATAAATTGCTGAAAAGGATCCAGAAACTTGTTCACCAGAATCAGGAATTGATCGGGCAAAACGAAAAGCTGACCAAAGAAAATGAAAAACTGCATAACAAGTATGAAAAGTACAAGCAAATTGTTGACGGGCTGAAAACCAGGGGAGAGGTTGATCTCAGGGAGGCGGTTGAAAAAACGCGGACCCTGAAATTCAAGATGGTCACAGTACTTTATGCCAATTTCCTTGGTTTTTCAAGGATATCAGAAGGAATCGATTCTGAGACGGCGATGGATGAACTGGACCAGATACTGATCTGTTTCAATGACCTCCTGAAGAAATACAACATACATAAAATAAAGACAATAGGGGATTCTTACATGTGTGCAGGAGGAATACCGGAAAAGAACATTACCAATCCGGTACAGGTCGTCCTCGCTGCCCTGGAGATGCAACAATATCTGAGCCATCTGAAAAAAGAAGGCAAAAAGGCCCAGAAAATCTGGGACATGCGGCTTGGTATCCATACCGGCCCCGTGACCGCCAATCAGGCGGGGCAAAGAAAAATTTCCTATGATATCAAGGGGGATACGGTGAATATTGCCACCCGGATGGAAGCATCCGGAGAGCAGGGGCGGATCCTGTTATCGGTCATGACCTACGAGCTGGTGAAAGAGTTTTTCATGTGCGAATATTACGGCAAGCTTCCGGTTAAATACAAGGGAGATCTGGAGATGTTTGTGGTCAAGGGATTAAGAAAGGAATTCTCCCGGGATGGCAGGGGCCTTCTTCCCAACAGCCTTTTTGACACCAAATTCAAACTGATCCAGTTCACGGATATTCAGGAGATCATCCTGGATAAGCTTGAAAAAGAGCTTCCGTCATACCTGTACTACCATAATGTGAAGCATACCGTGGATGTGGTGACCGAAGTGGAATTGATCGGGTGGGCCGAAGGATGTTCGGATGAAGAAATCCTCCTGCTGAAAACAGCCGGACTTTTTCACGATGCGGGACATACCGTTTCCTATGACAATCATGAGGAACAGGGGTGCCGGATGGCAAGTGAATTCCTTCCCGCGTATGATTATACCGGTGAACAGATTGACAGGATACGCGAGATCATCATGGCCACCAAAATGCCACCCCGGCCAAAGGATCTTTTGCAGAAGATCATTTGTGATTCCGATCTCGATTACCTGGGGCGCAGCGACATGATCCCGGTTTCCAATACCCTGTACAAGGAACTGGCTGCACAGGACAAGATCGGCAGTTTTAACGACTGGAATAAACTTCAGCTGAAATTTATTTCGGGCCATCAGTATTTTACGGAAACTGCCAGAAGCCTCCGGGAAGTAAACAAGCAGAAGCAGATCGAAAGGATCAAAAACCTGATTGCCGAAGAAGAGATGAAAGAAAAATGATCCTTTTCGAGGGGCGTATCATTGATTCCCTGACCTGGCAAAGAAAGTACTCACCGAACCCGCGGGAGCTTCATAGACCAGCCGGCCCTTGTCCAGTTTGTGGATACCGGCAGGTGCGTAAAGGTCCTGTTCATCTTCTGTGGTGCGGAACGCTTCAAAACTCCTGTATTCCGTGCCGGTAATGTTTATGCAGACTTTCATGGGTTTATCCGTGATGTTGATCACCACCAGGGCATCCGGGTGGCCGGTCTGGTTCGATCCGAAACCGATCAATGCAATGTTGCTGTTCATGGCCCAGGTTCTGACCACTTCCATCCCGGGCTGGCCTGCCCGGCTGATCTGTTTATAGAAATAATAGCCCCTGCGCACCTTGTAACTGCCGTCTTCAAAGACAGTAAATGCCGATCCGGGATTGGGATCCCCGCCGGCCCAGAGGGGAGGTCGCTGAATGCCTGCCCAGGGGGTGATCGCGTTGACCTTGGCTGTGTATATGTTTCCGTGCATTTCCTTGATGAACCGTGCATCCATCCCGCTCCAGCTGGTTGATGTCACCCATGCGTGTAATTCCGGCCTGTACTGCCTGAGCCGGTCGATGCCCGCACTTTTATGTTCTCCGAACCAGGTTCCGTAACTCCCCCCGTAGAAACCATGGGAGGTGATCAGGGCCAGATTGTTGCGCGCGATCTCATCCCCGGCTATGACATCCGATATGCCCCAGGTACTGAATCTGTACCAGTTACTGGGTTCCCCGTTGGTCAACCCGATATGTGCCAGTCCGGCTGCTTTCAGCATGGGGGGCATGATCCTGAGGAATTCGGCGACCTGTTCCGGGGGCCAGAACATGTTGTAGTCATGTCCCTTCCATGTGGTGAGCCCTTCCCGGTTCCATCCCGACCAGTCCTCACCCTCATTGTGTAGCGAAATGTATTTCACCGGGAATCTTTTCTCTTCGGTGAGGAATTTCAGCCAGTCGATCAAATACATGGCCAGGTCTTTCTTGTGCGCCGGGTCAAGGTCCCGTCCCCGGAATACCTTCTGGCGTGTTGTATATGCGGGCGGGCCATACAGGGTGGTGATGATGCTGAGATCACCCCCTCTTTCCCGGCTGGTTTTGAGTCCGCGACGCACAAATTCACGCATGTTGGCCGTGGTCCTTTCATGGTTGAAAGGACCTCCCGGACTTTCCTGATGAAAAGGATCCAGGAATATTTTCACGATCCCCACTTTCAAACCCTTTTCCCCGAATACCAGCCGGATGATCTCCTGCTTGCTTTCTTCGGGAAGGATGCTGAATCCGCCGTAATCCTGGGGATATTCATCATAGTCTCTTGACTGGCATGTCTCCACATAATTGAAGCCGAATCCGTCCCAGTCCCTGAGGGGATCGGAAAAATCCACTTCAGCCCGGACGGCTGTAAAATCAAGTGCCTGTGGCATCGTGGCTTCCGGTACAAGGAAGCACAAAACAAGAATGAAAAGCGTTTTTCTCATTGTCTTTTGTATTATTAAGATGACTAAACATTAGCAAGCATGCGGTCATACGCCTCACTGGCCAAACGGGCGAAATTGCTGCCGAGGTAGTTCCGGATGCTTTCATCGCTGAACAATCCGGGATTCTTTTTCAATCGCTCGTCATGACATGAATGGCCTGATTTCAGGGCTTGTAGCATGGCCCTGAATCCCCCGAAATTCCAGGACATGTTCCCGTACGGGGCATCGCTCGCGCAGAATAGGTTCCTTCTGAACGGTTCCCCGGCCATTTCATAGCTGACCAGGTCACTTTCCATATGTGTATCGCGTTTTGAACTCAGGACAAATTTCAGGTTCGCATGTTTGAGTCCGAGCAACCGGCTTTCATGATATTGATTCTCCGCTTCCGTGTAACTGGCTCCCCCTCCTCCCATATGAACCGCTATGACGGGACTTTCCGGATACCTGGCCGCGATCTTCTCCAGTCCGTGCGCAGGAGTGTACATTGTATCCGAGCCATAATGAAAAGCCGGGACCGCTCCTGCGGATACGATTGCATCCACCACCCGGAGAACATCCTCATGGTCTATCATGAAGGCGTTCTGGGCCGGATTCATCTTAACCATGGGGAAGCCGAAGGTACGAATGCAGTGCAGGGCGAGCTCAATTGCACGGTCAACGCCCAGTGCCCTGGGGTCTGTCCATCCGGCCGGTATGAAACGGGTTTCATGTTGAAACGATGATTCATGAATGTACCGGTTTGCCTTCAGCAACTGATCGTAATTGTGGTTTTGGTCGCCGTCTTTATACCGGACTACCGAAGGATTCTGCCATACCAGGCACATGTCCACACCGCTGGCCTTCATTTCTTCCAGCAGTTGTCCGGCGGTCACCGGTTTGCCGTGATAGTAACCGGGAAGAAATCCGGCATGGCTTTTATTCAATCGTTCATTTACCCCAGGCGGTGAAATGTGTGTGTCCGCATCAATGACCAGCCGGTCTTCATGTTTTTCAAGGAATTCCATCTTTTTCCGGATGCTCCCGAGGGCATTTTTTTCCATATGGATTATTTATTGGCCCGCAGACCTGATTTTCCTGACGATTTCCTTTGCCTCAGCCCCGAATTTATGGTAAAGTGCCGTATATGCGGTTTTGCTGACTTCTGCAAATTCCTGCCTGTCGGGGTATGTGATCTCCACCCCGTAATCCCGGATCTTTTCCTCAAGCTCCCTGTCCAGGTTTTGCATATGCCTGAGTTGCCATTGCGTTGACCGGTCAATGCATTTTGTAAATATTGCCTGGTCTTCGGGCGAAATATTTTCCCATGTTTTTCTGCTGACCAGAATATAGGCGGCATTGTATATATGCCGGGTCATGGCCAGGTATTTCTGGGATTCGTACAGTCTCCCGTACCATATGTTCTGCAGGGGATTCTCCTGTCCGTCCACCACTCCCTGGATCAATGCATTATAAAGCTCTGAGAAGCTCATGGGGGTGGGAATGGCCCCGAAGGATATTATGGTTTCAATCTGCGCGGGGTTTTCAGGTGTTCTGATCAGCATACCCTGCAGGTCCGCGGGATGTTCAACGGGTCGTACAGAGTTGGTGATGTTCCGGAAACCGTTTTCGTATATACCGGCCAGGTGAATTCCGTTTTTCTCAAGCGAGCCCGCCACTTCCTTTATGATCCCGCTGCTGAATACTTCCAGGACATGGTTCCTGTCCCGGTAGAGATATGGCATCTCAAAAAGGGCAAATAGGGGTTCGTAGGTGTTGACCACACCTGATACGGTCATATCCAGGCTGCCCGGGGTGAGCATTTCCTGAAGCTCTTTTTCACCGCCAAGCTGTGAGCTGTGGTAAATCCTGAGCACTATCCGGCCATTTGTCAATTTTTTGAGTTCATCCCCGAAGATATCAAGTGCCTGGTTGAAAGAATGGGTTTCTCCATGGGTGGTGGCGGCGGTAATGATCTTCCGGTCCTGATCAGGTTTTCTGCGTCCCGGTGTGCAAGACCATGCAAGCAGCAGGACCAGACAGGCAAATATCCGGAAAATAGTGAAAGCATGTTTGGCAGTATGGTCCATCGGACGGTCGATGTTTATCCGTACAGGTCAGGGAGCCATGTGACCAGTTCGGGTATGAAAGTTATAAGAAATAATATTGCGATCAAAGGAATGAGAAAGACCAGGATGCTTTTCATCAGGGTCTCGAGCCGGATACCGCTGATCTGGCTCATGACGAACAGGCACATGCCAATGGGAGGGGTGGCCACCCCGATCATGAGATTAACGGTCATGATCAGGCCGAAGTGTACCGGGTCAATGCCCAGGTTCACTGCTGCGGGATACAGGATGGGAATAAACAGGATCAGTACCACCCCTGCCTCCATGAGGGCACCGAAGATCAGCAGCAGCACGTTGATCAGCAACAGCAGCAGGAATTTATTCCCGCTGATCCCCAGCATGATTTCTGTGATCCGCTGGCCGGCTTCATTCAGGGAAAGTACGAAAGAGAAGGAAGATGTGGTTGAAATGACAAAAGTAACCACAGAGGTCGTGATCATGGTTTCCACCAGAATGCCCGGGAGATCTTTCAGAGAAATGGTCCTGTAAACTAACAAGCTGATTAACAATGCATAGGCGCCGGCAACGACTGCGGCCTCCGTGGGCGTGAAAAGTCCGGAATGACCGGTCCGAGAACCGATGCGGCAACGGTCACCGATGCTGCAAACTCATCGTCATACCCATTTTGCTTCATCACCTTCATTTCAATTTCACCGAGTCCGCCTACAGCGGCAACCGCCGAACCCGAAATTGCGGAAAAGAACATGCCGGCCAGGATATTGGCCTGGGCGAGGCCGCCGCGTATGCTTCCTATGAGTGCCCGGGCAAAGCCGAATATCCGGTCGGTGATCCCTCCGGCATTCATCAGTCTGCCTGCGAAAAGAAAAAGCGGAATGGCCAGGAACACATATGAATCAATGCCGTTCACCATCTTGTGAGGCACGGAAGACAAGGGAATGCCGGTGGTCAGCGCAATGAAAAACACGGTGGCGGTTCCGAGTGCAAATGCAACGGGCATTCTCATGCAGGCCAGAACGATGAATGCTATGAAAAGCCAGATCAGCATTTTTTAAGTATTTCTTCCAGACAGTAAAAAAACATGATGAATGAAATCAGGGGAACGGGCAGGTAAAGCCAGGACTGTGATATCCCGGTCAGGGGGAATAATGTGAACCTGAGTTCATATACCACAATGACAGAATGAAACAAGAGAACGGACAGGAATACAAGAATAAGGGAACCGGTAATGATCCCCGTGATCCTGCGCATCCTTTCCGGCATTTTTTCCACAAAAAAATGTATGGCGATGTGGGATTTTCGCCGGAAGCACAAGGCAGCGGCCAGAAAACATGCCCAGACAAAGAACAGGCGGCTCAGCTCAACTGAATTCAGAAGCGAGCTTCTCACCAGGTACCGGGCAATAACCGACACGAGGATGATCATAAAGAAAATGCCGGTGCACAGCCAGGTGGACCAGAAAAGGAATGACTCGGTACCCCGGTTGAATCTTTTGAGTGCTGACATTTTGAAAGATCTGCAGGGTGCGGCCACAAATATAGTAAATGTTGCATTCAAATGCTGAACAGCACGATCCGGTTGCTGAATTGATGATTTATTTGCAAATTGCAGTTCCGGCGGGGGGGCACCGGCCCGGCATGCGGACAGCCTGCGGGAGGCCGGCAACAAAAGAGATTAATGTTAGAATCATCATTATAAAATGCTAAAAATTAAATTGTTAACGTAGATTTATTACGAATGCAATCACACAGATCCCTTGCCTGGACAATATGCATTGTTCTGGCCGTTTTGTTGTCAGTGGCGACATTCACCCCACTGGTCATTCCACCGGGGAAATCCGCCCCCTTCCTGTTTTCCTTTCCATATACCCTGTGGACGGGCTTTCTGGTTTCGGTACTTTTTGTTCTCCTTACCTGGATCGGCACCCGTGTCCATCCCGGTTCAAAACAGGAAAGCGGGGATAAGCGATGATCACCTGGATAATCGTTCTCGGAGCTGTTTATGCCGGATTGCTTGTTTTTGCATCCATGAAGTCTTATTCCCGGAAAAGGACGCTGGATGATTATATGCTTGCCGGTTTCAACATCGGGCCTGCCATTGGCGTATTGACATTTATGGCGGCGCTGTTCAGTGCATTCATTTTCATGGGCATGCCCGACATGTTCCGGGTTCATGGAGTGGGTGCCTGGATATTCCTGGCGGTCTCGGACGGGGCCATGGCTTTTTTTGTTGTATGGTTCGGGTATCATATCCGGAAAAAAGTAGCCAGGGAAGGGTTCAAGGGGGTGGCCGGACTCGTGGTTTCTGCTTTCCGGAACCGTTGGGCAGGATATCTGCTCTTTGCCAGTGCTTTCATATTTCTGATACCTTATGCCGCCATTCAGATCAGGGGGATTTCCATTTTTTTCAACGCGATTTTCCCGGGAGCCCTGCCTCCCTGGGGTTGGGCGGCGGTGATCGTCATTATCATGCTGATTTATTCGGAAATCGGAGGGTTCAGGGCCATCGTATACAGCGATGCCATACAGGGTCTGACCCTGTTGATCGTGATCTGGCTGATCGGCATTTCCTGTGTGCGGTATTTCGGGAATCCCGGGAACATGTTCGCCGCAGTGCAGTCCGTAAATGAAGAATTGCTTTCGGTCCCGGGCCCCGGCGGATTGTTCACCGCCCAGTTTTTGATCGCTTCCTTTATTGCCATTGTCATGATACCGGTCACCCAGCCACAATTGACCACACGCATCGTGGTGCTTCGGAACATCCGTTCCATGCACCGCATGGCCGTATCACTGGGAGTTTTTGCTGTTCTGGTTATTTTATCCACGGTTTTCATCGGGATGTACGGGGCGGTGAAATATTCCGGGGCCACCACCGCGGAGTTCCTTTCCGGTACCCTTTTGTTCGATCAGGGCAATCTTGTGGGTGCACTTGCCATTGTCGGACTTTTTGCCGCATGCCTTTCCACCACCAATGCCCAGATATTTGTGCTGGGTTCTGAACTCAGGTCCCTGCTGCGTGGCACGGACCGGAGTGTTATGGTCAGGACCAGGATCGCACTTTTTGTTTTCGCTGTCATCGTATTGTTTTTTTCAACGGTTATGAGCGACGAACTGGCTCTGCTGGCGAGAACAAGTTTTACCGGGACTTCCATGATGGCACCCCTTGTCCTGACGGCTGTCCTGGGAAGGAAGAAGCCGGGCGCCGAATTGATGGTGATCTCCGGTACAGCTTTGGTTGTTTTCCTGCTCTCCCTGCCGGGCATTATTCCGCATGAAATTGGCAGTCTGCGCATCGACTGCATATTGTATATTTACCTGGCACTTGGGACAATGTTATCTTTGTCGGTGCGAAACCTCTTTCTGAAAAATACAAATCATGATCGCGCTCAATCATAATTTATCCCTGCAGGCCCTGGCCGGACAAATGGAAAAATTCTGGGAATTGTCTGCAGAAAAGATCCGGATGATAGGGAAATCGTATGACGAAAAAGAGGGTTCTCCGGTCTATACCGTGAATGGCCGGTATACATCGCGCGGATGGACAGAATGGACCCGGGGATTTCAATACGGCTCTTCCCTTCTTCAGTATGATGCCACCGGAGATGAGGAATTCCTGAACAAAGGCCGTTCTGCCACCCGGGACAAAATGGCCGCCCACCTTACCCATATGGGTGTGCACGACCATGGTTTCAACAACATCAGCACATACGGCAATCTGCTCAGAATGATGAAAGAAGGGAAAATCGCCCGTGAACCGTGGGAAAAATCATTTTATGAGCTGGCAATCAAGGTTTCTGCTGCCGTTCAGGCTTCCAGATGGACCGGGATCCCGGGCGGCGGATTCATATACTCATTCAACGGTCCCCATTCCCTGTTTGTGGATACGATCAGGACTTGCAGGATACTGGGACTGGGGCACATGCTGGGCCATGTGCTTATGGGTGAGAACGACCGGCAGATCTGTCTGCCGGGCAGGATGATTGATCATTTGCTTTCCACCGCAAAATATTCGGTATATTATGGCGAAGGAAGGGACCGGTATGATGTGCCGGGGAGGACAGCACATGAGTGTATATTCAACATACATGACGGCAGCTTCAGATGTCCGAATTCCCAGCAGGGGTATTCCGGTTTTACAACCTGGACCAGGGGCCTGGCATGGGCCATTTGTGGTTTTGCCGAACAGCTGGAATTTATCCATACCCTTGAAGATTCGCTTTTTCTGCCCCATGGCGGAAAACAGGAACTGAGTGACATTTTGCTGAAAGCGGCGACGGCCACTGCCGGTTTTTATATTGAAAAAACCCCCCGGGACGGTATTCCATACTGGGATACCGGTGCTCCTGGATTATCCCGATTGGAAGGATATCTAGAGAAGGATGCGGATCCCTTCAATTCCCGGGAACCGGTTGACAGCTCGGCTGCTTCCATTGCCGCCCAGGGACTTTTGAGACTGGGCCGTTTTCTTGACGGGAAAGAACAGGGCAAAGGTGAGAAATACAGGCTTGCCGGGATCCGGGTGGCCACATCACTGCTGGATGTGCCCTATCTGAGCACGGATCCGGGCCATCAGGGGCTGATCCTGCATTCTGTATATCATCATCCCAATGGCTGGGATCATGTGCCCGAAGGAAGCCGGATACCCTACGGGGAATCCAGTATGTGGGGGGATTATCATGCCAGGGAGCTGATGTTGTATATTCAGCGAATGACCGGTTCCGGGGAATATCTGACTTTCTATAATATTTAACAGGAACGCCTGACTTATGGAAGATCTTTCAAGATGCTGCGTGCATACCATAACCACCAGACCCTGGGATATCGAAACGGCATCCACCAAATATACCGGTGCCGGCATCCGGGGGATTTCCGTGTGGCGGGATTGCCTACGGAACAGGAATATTGAGAAAACCGGGGAGATGCTCCGTTCAAAAGGTCTGCATATCGTTTCCCTTGTCCGGGGTGGATTTTTCCCCTCCGGTGATCCTGCGCACCGCAAGCAGGCCATCCGGGACAACATCCGGGCGATTGACCAGGCGGCTGCACTTGGTGCGCCATTGCTGGTGCTGGTTTGTGGTGCCGATCCACGGTTGCCTCTTGAAACTTCCAGGGAACAGATCCGGGAAGGGATCCTCAGCATCCTTGACCATGCAGGATCATCGGGTATAAGACTGGCGGTCGAGCCGCTGCATCCAATGTATGCCGGTTCACGGTCTGCCATCAATACCCTCGGGCAGGCCAATGAACTGATCGACGAGATCGGATCGGATCATCTCGGCGCAGCAGTGGATGTATATCATGTATGGTGGGATCCGGCCCTCGAAAAGGAAATTGACAGGGCAGGAAAGAACGGAAAGCTGTTTGCTTTTCATGTTTGTGACTGGAAGGTGCCCACCACCGATCTTTTGAATGACCGCGGACTGATGGGGGAGGGGTGCATTGATATACGGAAGATCAGGTCACGGATGGACAAGGCGGGATTCGAAGGGTTTATTGAAGTGGAGGTCTTTTCCAGCCGTTACTGGTCTGAAGACCAGGACCGGTTTCTCCGAAAGATCGTCAACTCATTTCGTGAAAATGTGTAAAAAATTGATTGAAGTACGGATATGAAAAAACAGGATAAAATAAAAAAAGTGGGCATCATTATGAACGGTGTCACCGGGAGGATGGGAACAAACCAGCATTTGATGAGATCAATTCTTCCCATTATACAGGACGGGGGCATTCGTACAGGGGGGATAACCATCATGCCCGACCCGGTTATGGTGGGCAGAAATGAAGACAAGCTCAGGCGTTTGTCCGGCATTTCAGGCATCGGCAAATATACCACCGATCTCCAGTCGGTTCTTACGGATCCTGCGTATGAGATATATTTTGATGCCTGCCTGACCTCTTTGCGTACACAGAATGTAAGAAAGGCGGTGTGTCACAATAAGCATATTTACTGTGAGAAACCGGTAGCCAGTGACACGGGTTCGGCCATGGAATTATACCGTCTATGTAAAAAAACCGGGGTGAAACATGGTGTGGTCCAGGATAAGTTGTGGCTGCCCGGACTGGTCAAGCTGAGAAGACTGAAAGAAAACGATTTCTTCGGCAGGATCCTTTCGGTTAAAGGCGACTTCGGGTACTGGGTGTTTGAAGGCCATACAATTCCTGCCCAGCGGCCGTCATGGAATTACAGGAAGGAAAAAGGCGGGGGAATCATCCTTGACATGCTTTGCCACTGGAGATACGTCCTGGACAATCTGATCGGCAACGTTCAGGCGGTGTCCTGTACAGGTTCCATCCACATACCCGAACGAATTGACGAGTCCGGTAAGCCCTATCGTTGCACGGCCGAAGACACCGCCTATGCCAATTTCCGGCTGGACGGCGGCATTCTGGCAAATTTTGTTTCATCCTGGACTACCCGGGTGCGGAGGGATGACCTGCTTACCCTGCAGGTAGACGGTACCAGGGGATCCGCGGTGGCCGGACTCCGGAAATGCTACACCCAGCATTACGGAAATACACCCAGACCGGTCTGGAACCCGGATGTGGAGATGAAGGGCGATTATTACCGGGACTGGTCTGAAGTTCCCGGACAGGAAAACTATCAGAATGCCTTCAGGGCACAATGGGAGTTGTTTCTGAGACATGTCGCACTTGACCAGCCCTTTCAGTGGGATCTTCTCGAAGGAGCCAGGGGTGTACAGCTGGCTGAACTGGGATACCGAAGCTGGAACGAAAAAAGATGGGTCGAAGTCGAAGAACTGAAAGAATAAAACAAAAATGCTATGAAAAGAACTGCATTGATCACCGGAGGTACACGCGGAATAGGGCTGGCCATTGCAAGGCATCTGTCAGAAACAGGTTTTCACCTTGCACTGAACGGAATAAGAGAAGAACCTGCGGTGGAAGATGCCCTGTCTCTCCTGGGAAGAAACGGAAGCCGCGTGAAATACTACCGGGGGAGCATCGCGGATGCCGTCCACAGGGAAAGGATGATGGAAGCCGTCCGGAAAGATTTCGGCAGACTGGATGTTCTGGTGAACAACGCCGGGATGGGCCCCCGGCACCGGAAAGATATTCTTGAAACAACCGAAGAGAGTTTTCTGGAAGTACTGAATGTGAACTTAACGGGTGCCTTCTTTCTTTCCCAGAAAGCGGCCAGGTGGATGATCAGGCAAAAACAGCAAAACAGGGATTTTCAGCCATGTATTGTCAATATATCTTCCATATCGGCTGAGGTTGCTTCGGTAAACCGCGGAGAATATTGCATCTCCAAGGCAGGGGTAAGCATGATGACCAAACTTTTCGCGGCCAGACTCGGTGAGTATGATATTCCCGTGTACGAGATCATGCCGGGGATCATTCAAACGGATATGACGGCCGGCTCAAAGGAAAAATATGACCGGATGATAGGGCATGAAGGACTTACCATTGAGAGAAGATGGGGTCAGCCCGAAGACGTGGGACTTGCCGTACGAGCCCTGGTCGGGGGGAATATACCCTATGCAACGGGGCAGGTGCTGAACATAGACGGAGGATTGATGATACAGAGATTGTGAATTCAATATGTATTACCTTTATAAATCCGGAGAAAAGTTGCTTGAAAACCATTAAAAAAACCAATCTGTCATGAAATCAACAATTTTCCCAATACTTATGAGCATTGCCATGATATCGTGTACTCCGCAACAGAAAGGCGGCAAAAGAGAATTCACCGGTGCAGGGAATGAAGTCCGTTTAATGATCCTTGACCCGGGGCATTTCCATGCAGCCCTCGTACTGAAAAAAGACTACAAACAGGTTGACTCCACGGTCTGGGTCTATGCGCCGGACGGACCGGAGATCGAAGATTACATGAATACCGTGCGGACTTTCAATACCAGGCCGGAGGAGCCCACAAACTGGGATTTCAGGGTATACAAGGGTCCGGATTTCCTGGAGAAAATGACCGGTGAGAAACCCGGAAACGTGATGGTCACCGCCGGAAAAAACAACCGGAAGACAGAGTATATAAAGGCAGCCATAGATGCCGGTATCAATGTACTGGCCGATAAACCCATGGCCATTGACCGGGATGGTTTCGAATTGTTAAAGGATGTATTTGATGCAGCCCGGGAAAAGGGTTTGCTTCTGTATGACATCATGACCGAGCGATATGAGATCACCACCGTCCTTCAGAAAGAATTGTCCATGTTCCCCGGGGTTTTTGGAAACCTGCAGGAAGGTACACCCGAAGATCCTGCAGTGACCAAGGAGAGCGTGCATCATTTTTTCAAGTATGTTGCCGGAAAAAAGATCAAGCGGCCTCCCTGGTTTTTTGATGTGGACCAGCAGGGGGAAGGCATCGTGGATGTTACCACCCATCTGGTGGACCTGATCCAGTGGGAATGTTTCCCGGGAGAGATCATCGACCATACAAATGAAGTGGAAGTGCTTTCCGCAAGAAGGTGGCCGACCGAACTGGGATTGTCACAATTCCGGACCGTGACCCGGCTGGATGACATTCCCGGTTACCTGGAAAAAGACCTTGTGGATACCGTCCTTCATGTATATTCGAACGGGGAGATCAACTACCGGATCAGGGATGTCCATGCCAGGGTATCGGTAATCTGGAATTACAGGGCACCGGAAGGAGGCGGGGACACCCATTTCTCCGTCATGAAAGGCACCCGGTCCAGTCTGGTGATCCGCCAGGGAAAGGAACAGGACTACAAGCCGGCACTCTATGTGGAGCCGGCAGATGGCACGGATAATCAGCAGACCAGAAAGTCTCTGGATGAGGCCATTGCAAAGCTCCGGGATCAATACCCGGGAATTTCCTTTACAGATGCTGATTCAGGATGGCAGATCGTTGTCCCCGAACGCTACAGGATAGGGCATGAAGCACATTTCGGGCAGGTAATGGAAAAATACCTGCAGTACCTGGTGGACGGGAAATTGCCGGAATGGGAAGTACCCAACATGATCACCAAATATTATATTACCACAAAGGCGCTTGAAATGGCCGGGCACTAGTATTTCCCGTAAGTTCTGGCCGTCTCCACCATGGCAAAAAGATTTTCGTCGGGTGTATCCCTTCAGCATGATCTCCGTGGTATGCAGGTTCCCTTTCAGTATGATACTGTTGCCGTATTTATTTTTCAATTCGGCCAGATTGCAATCCCCCATGGGAGGGACCTCCAGGGGATCGACCACCGTGAGCCTGGTTTCTTCTGCAACCATTTTTACCAGGTCCTTTTCCGGACCGCAGGAATGCACATGGGTCGGAATGCCGAGTTTGTCCGCCAGTTCGGTGACTTTCTGCAGGGCGGGAAGGATCAGTTCCCGGAAGATTTCCGGACTTTGAAAAACCAGGCTGCCGGAAGCTCCGCAGAAAAGGAAATCGGGTTTTTCATCCAGTTTTTCGATGACCTTCATCCGCCGTTCCATCTTTTCGATCATCCGGTCTCTTTTTTCCAGGAAAGGCCGGGGGTTTTCGTAATAAGCATACACGTCTTCCGGCCTTTCCAGGATGACAGTCCTTACTCCGCTGGGCATTCCCACAATGCCGTTTTCCCCCATTTCCTTTCTGATCAGTTTCCATAGTTCCATTCCGGTGGGCCATTCCCTTGCTCCTTTTACTTCTTCCCAGGCATCCGGTACTTCAGGCAAGCCCGGTGTTCCGGGAAGAATGTCGGTTGAGGGTGGGTTCCACCGGGTGTGGACCAGTACAAACCTGCTCCATTCGCCGGTTTCGGGACAGAGATCCCGGGTTACGATGCGGTCTTTATCCCGGTGTATGATCTTTTGCTCCCATTTTTTCTCCCGGTCACTGAAAAGATCTCCGAATTCATACAATTCGAATCCCCCGTCAATGTCAAAATACCGGACCGCGTCGATGTATGCCTTCCATAGTGGAGGATCCTGATAAAGGTAAATGTCCCAGAAAGGCTTTCCGGTCAGCCTGGCCGGCACCATATTCGAGATGTCGGGGCAAACAGGAACACAATCGGGGATTTCCCCTTCCATCACCTTGATCAGTCTTTCGCGGTTGGTCATGGAAATCATGAGGATCAAAAATAACGGTTTTTTATTATTTTCGATCAGCCTGGATCAAACGGACCTGAAAGAATTTCACGGTTGTTTCAAAGCATTTAATTGTATAAATTTGCATTCCTGTTCGGGGTGTAGCTCAGTCCGGTTAGAGTACTCGTCTGGGGGGCGAGGGGTCCCGAGTTCAAATCTCGGCACCCCGACAACAGAAAATATAGGCCGTTAATCCCGGCCGGCGGTGACGGATTCTGCATAAAGCAATTTGCCTGTAAGCCCGTCATTATACTGGAAGATGACCTGGGGCCTTTCATAGGCCACCCAATATCACATTCCCGGCCCTGGGAGTTGAATTTTCCCGTAGCGGGCATGTTCCCTTCGTTTGTAAATCTGTGGTTGGCTGAATTCCGGGGAGCCGGGGCAAATTCCCAGACATTGCCGGTGACCTTGATGACAAAGCTGTTGTGGAGGTCCCCGGTCAACACAAAGACGGGCTGATCCAGTTGATCCCATGCATTATTTTTATCACCTTCCCTGATCTTTCCTCTGCCGACATGCGGGATCATGAAATTCACGCTGGAAACCACGAAAATAAAATCGGCCTCTGAGTTTCCCGTGCCTTCCAGTAACCATTGCCGCCGGTCATCACCCAGCATGGTCAGCCACTTTTTCCATGGATCCTTGCTGTCATGCATGCCCCGTTCGGTGGGGGTGTCCAGGAAAAAGAAGTCACAGTTGCCCACCGTCCTGGAAAAATAAGACTTGCGGGCGATTGAGTACATCTGCTCCCTGCTGGCATTGGGCGGGGGGAAGATCTCCAGTGTATATGCAATGTACCCGTCTGGGGCGGGAAGTGCGCACCCAGACACCCATACTGACGGAACCAACCCGTCCCGGTATGGGTCCGTGGGAAATATAGGTTTCCTGGGCACTCATGGAGAGGAATACGGCAAAACAATCAATACCAAGGCAATGATTATGCAAATTCATTTCCGGACGACACAGTCAGTGAAGCCGGTTGTGTTTTTTATGGATACTACCCGAATTCCCTGCGGGATATCCAGTTGAATAATGTCAGCTTTCATTTGAAAAACAGCCCTTTCGCTGAGGCATTCGGCGGGAATTTTGATTTGCGTCCCGCGTTTGACAAGAAATACGGTATTTTCAAGTCTGATACCCCGGCTTTTTATTTTAAGAATATTCAAGGATTGGAAATTTCCCGTTTAAAAATCAACCGGGAAGATAATCTTCCGGAGTATCATACCAATGCCATCTACAATAACAGCATTGCTGCGGAAAACACCGGGTTGTTCCTGGAATTAAAGGATGTGTCAGGCAGGGAAGTGATCAGGAACAGTGATCTGTCCGGTGCAAAAAAAGATGTACAGGGAGATACCGGCCATATTTTCATGATGAACAATGTTGAATAAATCCTTGTTTATTGATTAATTAACAATATTTTCGATTGTCAATATTTGAATGTTTGAAAATTAACAGAGATGAAAAGAAACAGAATCCGTTCGTTTATCATGGTTGGTCTGGCAATTGCCTCATTTTCGGTTATTGCACAACCGGCCGATGGTCAGGTCAAAAGGTATTTATATGGCAGCCTGCATTTAAGCAAGACATTCTATGAGCCAACCCGCCAGGGGGTTTTTGTTTATGATATCAATAAGGGACACAAACTGGTCAGGGAGTTTCCGGCCAGAAAATGGGAGGTTTTTAATCAGCATCAAAATTCCGGCTATGTATATTGTATTTCACCCCAAAAACCGGAAGTCGTCCGCAAATTAGGTCCGGTGACCATGGATGGCATGGCGGATGTTCAAACAACGAGTGACACTGAAAGCAATGCCAGAGAAGCGGGGACAGCGGGTCATCTGACCCTGGAACCGGAACATCAGCTGGCCAGCATTCAGCACTTTTCGGTGGATGAAACGGAAAAGTATGTATATGCAGAACCTGTTAAAGCAAAAGGTCTTGGAATCATAGATATTGAGTCCGGCCAATATCTTGGCCGCTGGGATATTTCCGGGCCAAAACCCGGATCGCTTCGTGAAAGGCGGTATTCAATCAAGGAGGCAGAAGCCAACCAGCTTCACAGCAAGAGGAATCATGGAATTGCAGCCCGGCTGAATAGTTATGAAGTATGGATGACCGAAGACCGGTGGGGATTTCTGCATGTCTGGGATGTGTCTTCACTGCCTCCCAGGTATGTCCGGGGCGTTCCCGTTTTCGATGATATCAGGCAGCCCATCCGTGATTTTTCCTGGGTGAATTTCAGTATTGACGGAAAGTATGTCTATGCATCCAACCGGGTCATCGATGCCACAAGAGGTGTTATCATTGCGAAGCTTGACGGATTGAATGAGGCATGTCTGGAAATTCAGATGAAAGAGGGAAAAGTTGTCCGCACCGGGCATGATATGGGATCCGGACTGGCCACCTGGATCAGGGGATACGGGCCTGCAAGTCTGAAAAAGCAAATAATTGAAGCATCCTCCCGTGAGAATGGGAAAAAGGAGAAAATATCAGACTTGTCCGGGGAAGAGCTCATCGCGAAAGGATTCAAATCTTTGTTCAATGGCAGGGACCTTACCGGGTGGGACGGTCCCCCAGGGGCCTGGTGGATTGAAGACGGAGCCCTTACCTGGGAAAACACGGCTGAGGATCCGCTGAAAGACTGGCCCTTTCTGATCCGGGAAGGCGGCCAGCCCGGGGATTTTGAATTACTTGTTGATTTCAGATTGAGTCCGGAGGCAAACTCAGGGGTTAATTTTCGCTCAACAAGGCTGGATGATCAATGGGCCCTCGGTGGTTATCAGGCCGACGTGACCGGCGATGGCAAACTGACCGGGACAATTTACCGCGATCATCCTTCCCGCCCAAGGATTCTCAGGGGGCAAAGGACCGCCGTATCTCAGGACGGAACCCATCACACGGTTGTTTTCGCCGGTGAATCGGAGATCCTGTCCAAATCATTCCGTCCCGGAAAATGGAATTCCATGCGTGTGGTTTGCAAGGGGCCGATCATTTCCTATTATCTCAACGGGATGCTGGTAAGCGAACTGATCGATAACGGTCCGCATGCAAAATACAAAGGTTATATTGGCCTGCAGATGCATCAGGGACCACCCATGAAGGTTCAGTATAAAAACATTTATCTAAGGGAGTTTTAGCCAATTTTCCATCCGGTAAATCACTGGTTATTAGAACAGGAAATGCATAATTACAAAGAATATGAAATTTAGGAAAAATCCTTTAATTATCGGTATTTTGCTCGCATCCTGCGGTGTTTGCATGGCGCAGAAAGGAGCTGCGCCTCAAAGCGGATTCAGAAAAGGGGACCCTGCCGAACATTTGCCATCCTATATCAAGCGGGTGAGCGGTTTCGGCGAACGGCCCGACTGGTCTCATGACGGAAAACGCGTCCTTTTTGTGGCAAAACCCATGGGAGAGGTTTACGAACTGGAACTGGCCACCGGTCTGGTATATCCCAAAACAAGGCATTTCAATCATCACGGCTTTACCCGTGCCATGTACCTTTCAAACGGCGATATTTTATTGTCGGGCCCTGTTGAACCTTTTGACGAGACCAACCGGGAAGAAAGAAAAACCGCCCGGGATATGTGCTGGTTGTCGGTGCTGGATAAGTCGGGAAACAAAGAGCCGGTGCCCCTGAATATTATTTGTGCGGAAGGTCCGGCGGTTTCGCGGCACAGGTTGAAAATAGCCTGGACGGAGCGTGACCGGCAAAAACCGGAGCTTGGGAAAAACCGGGCGCAGCTTTTCACTGCCCGTATTGTATATAAGAATGGAATTCCGGAAACCAGAAACAGAAAAATGGTGTTTGATTCGAACCGGCTGCCTTTCTCCCTGGGAGGGGCGAGTCTGGAAACTCAAAGCTTTGTCCCCGTTTCCGACCAAAAGCTGACTTTTTCGGTATACCTGATCAAAGGCGGAAACAATACGGATACATATGTGGTGGATACGGAAACCGGAGAATTTCAGAACCTGACCAGATCTCCCGGATACTACGATGAACCGGAAGGCATATTCCCAGACGGTCAGCATACCTGTGTGGAACATGGCCCCAGTGAACACCGGGCCTGGCCTCTTGTGGATATCTTCAAATTGAAGATGGATGGATCAGGCGAAATGCAGCGGCTGACTTATTTTTCAGATTATGAAGGATACAAAGGATCCCAGGCAGTGGTTTCTGATGACGGCAAATACCTTTGTTTTCAGATTGGAAAGAGTGGCGATGAAGCAGGGGTGGGTTACGGATTTTTCATCATGGACCTGGAAAAAGCAGAAATACATCTTAAACCTTTTAAAAGTTATGCTACCGACGACTATTATTAATAATGATCTTCCGGCCCGGGTGGTTATGCACTCAGTGAAACCAAAATATTTTCCACCCGTTTTGTTGTCTCTGCTATTATGCAGTGACTGCCGGCATGCACAGGAAGCAGGCAAAAAAGCTGAACTGCCCAACATTATCCTGATCATGACCGATGATCAGGGATGGGGGCAAACCGGTTACTACAGCCATCCGGTCCTCGAAACACCCAACCTGGATGAAATGGCCTCAAACGGAATACGCCTGGACCGTTTCTATGCGGCTGCACCCCTTTGTTCTCCTACCCGGGCTTCGGTCCTTACCGGTCGGACCAGCGATCGTTCCGGGGTTTTTTCGCACGGATACTCTTTGAGAAAACAGGAGAAGACCATATCAAAGGCCCTCCGGGACATAGGTTATGCAACCGGTCATTTTGGAAAATGGCACCTGAACGGTCTGATGGGACCGGGTGTTCCGATATTTGCCGATGATCCGCACAGTCCCGGAGCTTTCGGTTTTGAGGAATGGGTCTCGGTAACCAATTTTTTTGACGTTGATCCGTTGATGAGTGATAACGGTGAGTTTATCGAGTTCAAAGGGACCACCTCAGAGATTATTGTTGATCTTGCGCTTCGGTTCATTGACAAAAACGTGCAGGAAGGCAAACCATTTTTTGCCGCTATATGGGATGGCTCCCCGCACGCTCCCTTTCGCGCCCTTGAAAAAGACAAAGAAGGTTTTGAGGAACTGGATGAGAACAGTGCAAATCATTACGGTGAGCTGGTCGCCTTTGACCGGAGTGTGGGAACCTTGAGGCAGGGATTGCGTGAACTGGGGATTGCCGGGAATACGCTTATCTGGTTTTGCAGTGATAACGGCGGACTTGGCAACATTGACCCCACAACGGCCGGCCATTTAAGAGGATTTAAAGGCAGTTTGTATGAAGGCGGCATCCGGGTACCGGCCATTGTGGAATGGCCTGGCAGAATAGAACCTTCTGTCAGCAATTATCCGGCATCAACTATGGATATTTTCCCCACCATCGCGGATATTGTCAGTTTGCCCGATTCAGTCATGACCTGTCCCCGGGACGGGCAATCAATCCGGCCCGTATTGACCGGGAACAGGCTTGAACGGGATAAGCCCATTCCTTTCCGTTTTCAGAAAAGCGGTGCATTGATCGATAACGGTTTTAAGCTGTATACCGGAGACCGGACAACTGATGCCTTTGAATTGTTCAACCTGTCGGAAGATCCTGGAGAAACCGTGGATGTCTCGTCGGAATATCCCGGGAAGTACGCAGAAATGAAAGAAATATTTAATGAATTCAATCATTCGGTTGAAAAAAGCATCCAGGGCCTGGACTATCCCGCAAAGGAAATTCTGGATTCATCGCGAAGACGTGTCTGGATGACAGATCCCCGCTATGAACCTTATCTGGACGAATGGGTGAAAAAATGGGAATACGGGCACCGTATCAGAAAAGCCATCAAATCGGCGGGTACAGCCATGCTCGTACCTTTTATAATGAGGTCAACCCTGGAAAATACATCCGGAAATACGGTCGGCCTTCCATCTTGGTACCATGTCCTGCCGGAAAAGGCCATTGCCCAATCCTGGGAGGAGTGTCAGGATATCCTGCAGTAATAATTCAAATTTTAATATCCAGGCAATGAAAAAACACAATTTAAAAATCCTCAAAACATTCTTTGTCACGCATGATGTAAAATGCTTCCGGCTTGAAAAGCCCGGTGACTATACTTTCGAACCCGGCCAGGCCACGGAAGTGGCCATTAATAAACCGGACCGGGAAGACCAGGCAAGGCCATTCACCTTTACTTCTTTGCCGGAAGACGATTATCTGGAGTTCATCATAAAAATTTATCCGGCTCATAAAGGGGTTACCAATGAATTGCTCAGGGTAAAGGAAAATGATGAATTGATCTTGAATGAAACATTCGGTGCCATTACATACCATGGTAAAGGTGTATTCATTGCAGGAGGTGCAGGAATTACACCTTTTATCGCCATTTTAAGGCATCTCCGGAAAAAAGGTGAACTGGCAGGGAATACCCTGATATTCGGCAATAAAAAAAAGAAGGATATTATTCTTGAGGATGAAATGCGGGAGATGCTGGGGGATGATTTCATCAACATTCTTTCTGATGAAGAAATACAAGGCTATGCGCACGGATTCCCGTCGGGGGATTTTATCAGGGAACATGTAAAAGATATTAACCGGAAATTTTATGTTTGCGGCCCCCCGCCAATGATGGATCTGGTGTTGAAGGATTTAGCCGGACTGGGTGTTCCCGGTCAGGCCATTGTAAAGGAAGAATTCTAATCATTTTGTGAAATTTTGCACGGGATTGTTATTTTAGCGGCTTAAATTCACCGGGTATGAACAGGAAGAGCTTGCTGTTACTGATTGCCACGATTTTATTAACCATCCTCATTTTCGTCTTTGTGTCAGGAAAAAGATCTGATTTTTCAGGACATGATCCGGCCGTTAATCAGGAAGCTGTCCCGGACAGCACCCCGGTGGACGAGGCAGTTGCTTCTTTTTCCCGTTTTTTGCGAAAAGAACTGGATCATTCTCATACTGTCGGTGCAGCCGTAACCATCGTGCACCGGGACTCGGTTATTTTTACCGGGGTGTACGGAGTGAAAAAAGCAGGGACAAGAGATTCCATTGACCGGCATACGGTTTTCCGGCTGGCTTCGGTTTCCAAGGGTTTTGCAGGGGTCCTGGCCTGTATCCTGGACAGGGAAGGGGCCATTGACCTGGATGAGAAGGTTATTCACTGCATCGAAGGATTCAGGCTGAAAGACACCCTGGATACGGATGAACTGGACATCAGGCATATATTGAGCCATACATCCGGACTCGTTCCCCATGCCTATGACAACCTGGTTGAAGACGGACTGGGCATTGCGGATATCCTGCCCAGAATGGAGGAAATTCTGGTTGCTGCATCTCCGGGTGAATTATATGGGTACCAGAATGTGGTCTTTAGTCTGATTGATACCATCGTATCAGCAAAAACCGGGAAAACATACGCACAGCTTTTGCATGAAAGAATATTCATGCCCCTGGGAATGCAGGATGCCTCCGCGGGATTTGAAGGATTTTCCCGTTCCGGCAACCTGGCAGCACCTCATGCAAGGACAAGCAGGGGATATGTCGCTTTGCGGATGGATCCTGCCTATTATGAAATTCTCCCGGCAGCCGGTGTGAACGCGAGCATTTCGGATATGGGAACCTGGTTGGTTGCCTTGCTGGGTCATGACCCTGAAATCATTGATGCGGGCACGCTCAGCGAGATCACCACCCCGGTGGTCTATACCCCGCTTAAGGCAAGATATACAAGGCAATGGGATCTTTTCCGGGACCGGTATTACAGTCTTGGCTGGAGAATCTATCTGTACAGGGACAGAAAGATCATGTATCACGGTGGTTATGTGGGCGGGTATCGCGCCGAGATCGCCTTTTGTCCGGAGGAACAGGTGGGAATTGCCTTTTTGCAGAATTCTCCCAACGGGATGGCCTCAAAATGCGTACCCGGTTTTTTCAATATCCTCTTTGATGAGTTGTCCGAAGCTGATCCCAATCCGGTCATCACCGGAAGTAATCAGGATTCCCTCTCTCTGGTTAACCGGTAAACGGATAATGATTAATTTTGCTGAACGAACAAATTATAGAAACAATGAGATTGAATATGCTACTGCCGGCTATTGTGGCCGGATCTTCCTGCTTCGGGGTTTGCGTAGCGGATGTGCATGATGCACCTCCGAATTTTCTGATCTTCATTGCAGACGATGCAGGCATGGATTTTGGCTGTTACGGCAATCCGGGCATCCGGACACCTGCCATTGACCGGCTGGCTTCTGAAGGCATGCGTTTTGACCGTGTCTTCCTGACTGCTCCCCGGTGCAGTCCGAGCCGGACCAGCATGCTTTCAGGTATGTTTCCCCACACCATTGGTACGGATCTTTTTATGGGTCGGTTTCGTTGATCCGCACAGGCCGTACCAGGACTCGGTAAATGCTGCCCCCGTTCTTCATTCACCGCAGGATGTGACCGTTCCTCCCTTTTTGGTGAATGACCGGAGAACAAGGGAAGACCTGGCCCGGTATTATGATGAGATCAGCCGGATGGACAATCATATCAGCCGGTTTCTGAACATATTGAAAGAAAGGCAACTGGATGACAATACGGTGGTGATGTTCATAAGCGATAACGGTTTTCCTTTTCCGAGGGGAAAGGCTACTTTGTATGATGCAGGGATCAGGACACCGCTGATCATAAGATGGCCCGGGAAAATACCCCCCGGGTCCTCATACCGGGGATTGATCAGCACCGTTGACCTGGCTCCCACCATACTGGAAATGGCCGGTGTGGAAATTCCATCCGGCATGTACGGTAAGAGTTTCCTTCAGGTTTTCAGTGACCCCTCACTCATCATGAACCGGTATGTTTTTGCCGAGCGGAACTGGCATGATTCAGATGAACACATGCGATGCATCCGGAGCGGCAAATACAAGCTGATCATCAATGCATACATTGACCTGCCCCACGGGATCACCGGGGATTACACAAGAAGCGGTGCCTGGAAGAGCCTGATGGGCATCATCAAGGACTGGATGAAGGAAACCCGTGATTATCCGCCGAACCGGAAAAGAATGCTGGATGATATAGACCGTGTCACCGGTTTTCGCTTGAGAGATATTTATGACATGGAATATTACGAATAAGTCAGACCCGTCTCTTTTTGTCGAAGATATCGATATGAAGCCTGGGGGATAGCTTCCAGCCATATTCGACGGCCAGGCGGGCTGCCAGCGGCAGTGTTCCGGCAAGGATCTCCGATGACCCGCCCAGGGGCATCAGGAAAACATCAGAGGATTCAACAAGGTGAAGTTTCCGGAGTAATGTATTTTTGATTTCCATTGCATCTGTTTCCCGGCTTACCACGAATTTTAACTGAAAGTCTTTTTCGTTTCTACGCTCAGGCTGGCTTTGGGGATTATCCCCGTAGTAAGACCCCGTTTGATAACATGCATTGATGTATTGCTGAATGGCGGGAATATTCATTCTGAACCTTATATGATCATCCATGAATTTTTTTCCCACGGGTCTGGACATGTTTTTGATCTTGTCCGGGGTGGGGATTGAATTGCTCAGTTTGGGAGAAATGCTGAAAAGGTCAACCCAGTATGTAAGCTCAGGAATATAAATGGTGCCGTTGGTTTCCAGTGTGATGTGCAATCTGAGTTTTTTCTTGATGCTGCGGACCAGCTCGACCAGGGGCATGGGCTGTGTGGCGGGTTCTCCTCCGGTGATGACCACATGGCGGATCCGGCCGGTGTTGTGTTTGAGGGTCCTGACGATCTCATCCACATCGCGGGACTCCTTTTCATCCGCATGATGCGAAGCAAAAGGAGTGTCGCATATTTCAAGTTTGCCGTCCGGGGCACACCAGGAACACCGAAGGTTGCAGCCACTGGTACGGATGAAAATAGATGGTGTCCCTGCCAGTTTGCCCTCTCCCTGGATGGTTCCGGGCACGGGGTATCCCGTCTCAGGGATTTCCCCGATCTTCTTGCCTTGTGAATCCCGGGTAATGGGATAAACTCCGTTCCTGACCAGGTTGATCTTCATAGAGCATTTACCGGTTAAACAATTTCCGTGCAGAATTGTTTTTTCACCGGATCTTACTGAAGGTCCGCCCGGCAAATTTACCGAAATGCCGGAAACCGGCAAAAAACATTTTACCGGTTGAAATTTGTTCGTATATGTGCAAAAAATGTAATTTTGAAAAAATTATTTTATAACCCTTTTTAGTGAATTTATGGCATTATTCAAACCTTTGGAAAGCAACCGGAAAGACGAAAAATCCAATGGTGGAAAGCAGGAAACGGAACATGTACGATGCCTGATCGTCGGTTCGGGCCCCGCCGGGTATACCGCGGCAATATATGCAGCCAGGGCCAATCTTCATCCTGTGCTTTACACGGGAATGCAGCCGGGCGGACAGCTGACCACCACCACGGATGTGGAAAATTTCCCCGGTTACCCTGAAGGAGTCAAGGGGGACAAAATGATGGAAGATTTCAAACAGCAGGCCGGGCGGTTTGGTACGGATGTCCGGTGGGGGCTGGCCACCGGGGCTGATTTGTCTGTCAGGCCATTTAAAATAGAGGTGGATGAAAAAAAGGTCATTACTGCGGATGCATTGATCATTTCAACCGGTGCCGCGGCAAGATATCTGGGTTTGCCGAGTGAAAAAGCATTTATGGGGCACGGGGTTTCGGCATGCGCTACCTGTGACGGTTTCTTTTACAAAGAACAGGATGTTGCCGTGGTGGGAGGTGGTGACAGTGCAGCTGAAGAAGCACTGTATCTCTCCGGATTGTGCAGAAAAGTATATATTATCCACCGCAGGGATAAACTGAGGGCTTCCCGGATCATGCAGAAGCGGGTACAGGAAACCGGAAACATCCGGATCATATGGGATCATGTGGTAAGGGAAGTGACCGGAAAAGTGAGTGTGGAGGGTGTTGTCCTTGAAAATGTGAAGACCCGTAAGGAAAAAAAACTGGATATACAGGGATTTTTCCTGGCCATCGGGCATAAGCCGAATTCCGGTATTTTCGCTGCCTGCCTTGATACGGACAAACAGGGATATATCATTACGGAGAAAGGCAGTACACGAACCAACATCAAGGGAGTTTTTGCCTGCGGTGATGTACAGGACCCTGTCTATAAACAGGCGGTAACTGCTGCCGGAAGCGGCTGCATGGCTGCGCTTGACGCAGAAAAATTCCTGGGAGAATACAAATCCGTGGGGATGCTTGAGGTTCAGTAGCTCCGGATTATTCCGGGATCAGATATTTGCTTTTTGCTTACCATATTTGCCTCCCTTCAGTTTTTTCTGAACTTCGGCAAATGCCCCGATGGTGTATTCCACATCTTCAAGGGTGTGGACTGCAGTGGGAATCAGCCTCAGCAGGATCACTCCCCTGGGAACGACCGGGTATATGACCATCGAGCAGAATATTTTATAGTTCTCCCTCATATCGGCGATGATTTGTGTAGCTTCCGGAACGGATCCCGAAAGAAAAACAGGAGTTACCGGGGATTCCGTATCTCCCAGATCGAATCCTTCCTTTTTGAGTCCATCCTGGAGGGCATTTACGATTTTCCAAAGATTTTCCTTTAATTCCGTCCTGGTTTGCAGCAGGTCCAGCCTTTTAATGGCTCCTTCCACAAGGGGCATGGGAAGAGATTTGGCAAATATCTGTGAACGCATATTATACATCAGATAATCCACAATTTTTTTTGAGGAGGCGACAAATGCACCGATGGATGCCATTGATTTGGCAAAAGTGGCAAAATATACATCTATGTTGTCCTGTACACCGAAATGTTCTCCCGTACCGGCTCCCGTTTTTCCCATGGTACCGAATCCGTGTGCATCGTCCACCAGCATCCTGAAATTGTATTTGTTCTTTAGTCCGGCGATTTTGTGGACTTTGCCGAGATCACCTGACATGCCGAAAACACCTTCCGTAATCACCAGGATCCCTCCGCCATTTTTTTCGGCCAGTTTGCTTGCCCGTTCAAGTTGTTTTTCAAGGTTTTCAATGTTGTTGTGAGGATACACGAACCTTTTTCCGACATGCATGCGCAAACCATCCAGGATACAGGCATGGGATTCCGAATCATACACAACCACATCATTCCTGCCGAGTAATGCATCAATGATGGAAACCATTCCCTGATAGCCGTAATTCAGCAGGTAGGAAGCTTCTTTGCCCACGAATGAAGCCAGTTGTTCCTCCAGTTCTTCATGTTTTGATGTATGACCCGACATCATCCTGGCGCCCATGGGGTAGCCCAGTCCCCATTTTTTTGCAGCTTCAGCATCGGCTTGCCGGACTTCAGGATGGTTGGCAAGACCCAGGTAGTTGTTCAGACTCCAGGTAAGTACTTCCTTGCCCCTGAAAATCATACGGGGTTTGATTTCCCCTTCAAGTTTCGGGAATATGAAATATCCGTGCGCGTATTCCTGGTATTGGCCCAGCGGACCCCTGTTGTTGATTTTGTCAAATATATCCACAGTGAAAATTTTTGATGATTCGTGAACTACAAAATTACTTCTTTTTGAAAAATCGCCAAATATGATAATATCGGGACTGCGTTTGCGTTATTTCACCGTTGCGGGGCTACGGAGTTGCGGGGCTACGGATGATTGTAACATTCATTATCATTTTCTATTTCAATATTAATCTGAAATAATGTATTTTTGCACGATGTTTGGCAAAAAGTCAATATTCCTGTTGTGCACGGGGATCATTTTCCAGATGATCACATCCTGCTCGGGTTATGACAAGGTCCTGAAAAGCCACGATTACAGGCTGAAATACCGAAAAGCCATGGAATACTATGAGGAAGAACATTATAGCAGGGCATCCACCTTGTTTGACCAGATCTTTAAGGTGTACATGGGTACGTCCAAGGCGGATACACTGACTTATTACCTGGCAATGGCCTATTATCATCAAAAGGATTACACCCTGGCCGCTCATTATTTCGAGGGCATATCTGAAAATTTCCCGGGCAGCAATTATGCCGAAGAGTCAGATTTTCTTGCACCCTATTGTTACTATAAGATGTCGCCGAAGCCATCACTCGACCAGAAAAACACCTACAAGGCGATGGATGGATTCCAGATATTTGCCATTAAATATACCAACAGCTCACGGCTTGAAGAAGTACGGGAGCTCCTTGAGGAGATGCAGAACAAACTTGTCAGAAAGGCATATTTAAGTGCCAGACTTTATTTCGATCTCGGGGAGTACAAGGCTTCCATAATCGCCCTGGAAAACTGCCTGGATACATATCCCGATTCAAAATACCGGGAAGAACTGATGTTCCTGATCCTGAAATCAAGCTTTCTGCTTGCTGACAACAGTGTGAGGAACAAGCGGATTGAAAGATTTCAGAACACGGTTGATGAGTATTATGCATTTGTCGATGAATTTCCGGAAAGTGATTTTATTCCGGAGGCAAAAAAAATATACCTGGTTTCAAGCGATATACTCGAACATTAATAATGATTGATTCAATAAACAATGGATTATAAAAAAACAAAAGCTTCAGTGACCACCATGACAAGGGATACAAACCTGTTGGACAAAGACACCGGCAACATATATGAAACCGTCATGATCATTGCCAGGAGGGCCAACCAGATCTCGGTGGAAATGAAACAGGAACTCAGCAGAAAACTGGAGGAATTTGCCTACTATACAGACAATCTTGAAGAAGTTTTCGAAAACCGGGAGCAGATCGAGATCTCCAAGTTTTACGAAAGGCTTCCCAAACCTGCCCTGATTGCTTTGCAGGAATTCCTTGACGGAGAGATATATTACAGGATCGCAGATCCTGAACCACAGGACTGAGTCAGGTGCATTTTGATGCGCAACTGATATGATAAAGGACAAAAAAATCATTCTGGGCATCACCGCAAGCATTGCTGCATACAAGGCCGCTTATCTGATCCGGCTTTTGGTGAAGGAAGGGGCGGATGTACAGGTGGTAATGACCCCTGCAGCCAGGGAATTCGTTGCTCCCCTTACCTTTTCCACGCTTTCCGGCAAACCCGTTCTCAGTGATTTTTTCCACGGGGATGAGGGTACCTGGAATTCCCATGTGGATATGGGAAGGTGGGCAGACCTGATGCTGATCGCTCCGGCAACCGCGTGTACCATTGGCAAAATGGCCGCGGGAATAGCCGACAACCTGCTGACGGCCATTTATCTTTCCGCCCGGTGCGCAGTAATGGTGGTTCCTGCCATGGACACCGACATGTTCGTTCATCCTTCCACGGAAAGGAACCTGGAAACACTCCGGTCTTTCGGCAACCTCGTCCTTGAAGCGGATTCGGGGGAACTCGCCAGTGGCCTGGAAGGAAAAGGGCGATTCAGGGAACCCGGAGATATTCTTCAGCATATCCGTGATTTTTTTCCCGGAGGACATCTTGCGGCCGGTCCAAAAAAAAAAATAAAATTTAGCGGACATAAGATTCTCATAACCGCAGGGCCTACCCATGAAGCCATTGATCCGGTCCGGTTCATCAGTAATCATTCAAGCGGGAAAATGGGTTACGCCCTCGCGGAAAAGTGTGCCGATCGGGGAGCATTTGTTGAACTTGTAACCGGTCCCACATCGTTGACCATCAGTCACAAACGCGTGAAAGTAGTTCATGTGTCCAGTGCCGGAGAAATGTACTGCAAAGCCGTTGATGTTTTTCCGGAGTGCCGGGCTGCCATTCTGGCTGCAGCCGTATCGGATTTTACCCTTGCCGGGGCATCACATCAAAAGATCAAAAAAGACAAACAGGCATTGACTATCAAACTCAGGCCCACCAGGGATATTGCTTTCGAGCTGGGAAAGATGAAGAAAAAAGACCAGTTGCTGGTGGGCTTCGCACTGGAAACCGAAAATGAAATGGAAAATGCCAGGAAAAAAATCGGCAGTAAAAATCTGGATTTCATTGTGCTGAACTCGCTTCGTGACCGGGGCGCGGGTTTCGGATCAGATACCAATAAAATTACAATCATTGACCGGAATAATAAGGTTGATATTTTTGAGTTAAAGGATAAAAAGGAAGTGGCTCAGGATATCATTGACAAGTTATATGAATTTATACCTGAAAAGACACCTTAGGATTCTTGGCATTGTGATCCTCTTTTCCTGTTTCACCGGTTTTTTAACGGCCCAGGAACTGAAATGCAATGTGCAAATCGTGTCCCAGCAGATACAGGGAACCAACAAGCAGGTTTTCCAGACTCTTCAGAATGCCGTTTATGAGTTCATGAACGACCGGGTATGGACAAACCATGTATATACCGTTGATGAAAGGATCGAATGCAACCTGATGTTCAATCTGAATGAACAGATCGGCTCGGATGAGTTTAAGGGGACATTGCAGATTCAGTCCAGGCGACCGGTGTACAATACAAACTACAATACAGTGCTCTTGAATTACATGGACAATGACATTCATTTCAAGTACGTGGAATTTGAACCATTGGAATTCGATGAAAGCCGTCATCGTTCCAATCTGACCTCGCTCCTGGCATATTATGCGTATATCATACTCGGGATGGATTATGATTCTTTCTCCCTGGAGGGCGGCACTCCTTTCTTTCAGAAGGCGGAAAACATCGTAAATAATGCTTCCAACGCCAGGGAGAAAGGATGGAAAGCATTTGAAAGTACCAGCCATAAAAACCGTTACTGGCTGATCACAAGCATTCTGGATGAAAGGTTCTCGCCCATACGGGAGTTCATATACCGCTATCACCGGCACGGACTGGATGTAATGGATTCAAAGCTTATGGAAGGAAGGGCGGAGATTGCGAGAAGTCTCGAGTTGCTGAGGGAAATATACCGTGAGAAGCCGGATCCCTTTATGCACTATCTTCGGGTTGTGCTGGATGCAAAATCGGATGAATTTGTCAATATATTCTCCGAATCATTTCCTGAAGAAAGAAACCGTGTGGTGAACATGTTGAGTGAGATCGATCCTTCCAATACGCCCAAATATCAAAAGATCCTGAAGCAAAATTGATATGCTGTGTTCCATACACGTACGCAATTATGCATTGATCGAAAACCTTGAAATGGAACTGGCTTCCGGATTGTCCATTATAACAGGTGAGACCGGTGCAGGGAAATCCATTCTTGTAGGGGCTTTGTCACTTATTCTCGGGCAGCGGGCAGATCACAGCATTTTGATGGATAGTCACAGAAAATGCATAGTGGAAGGTGTTTTTTCTTTCGATGATTCGCGTCATGAAGATTTTTTCAAAAAAAATGATTTGGATTTTGACCGGCAGATCATTCTCAGGAGGGAGATTTTACCCGGAGGGAAATCAAGGGCCTTTATCAATGATACCCCGGTCAATTTGAATACTTTGCGGGAACTGGGCTCTCGACTGGTGGATATTCATTCCCAGCATCATAACCTGAATCTTACCGATAATCGTTTTCAGCTGATGGTGGTGGATACCGTTGCCGGTTACCAGGAACTTACCGATAAATTCCGCCACCGGTATAAACGTTTCCGGGAGGTTCAGGAAAAATTCAGTGAATTGACCGGGGCTGCCCGCCAGGCGCAACAAGACCTGGATTATTACCAGTTTCAGTTTGAACAGCTCGATGCGGCAAAACTCCGGGAAGAAGAACAAAAGGAGCTGGAAGAGGAATATGGCATGCTGAATCATGCGGAAGAGATCAGGAATGCACTGGCAAAAGCCGGCCATATGATATTTTCCGGTGACCATTCGATACTTGACCGGATCAGGGAAATGATCAATGATTTTGCTTCCATTTCGGATTTTTGTCCGGATGCGGAAGAGTATAAAAAACGTCTGGATCCGGTGTATATCGAGTTAAAGGATATTGCCCGGGAAGCAGAACAAAAATCGGAAACCGTGATGCTGGATCCCAAACGGCTGGAGGCAGTGGAAGAACGACTCAACCTGCTTTATTCACTGTTTCAAAAACACCGGGCAGATACGGTAAAACAATTGCTGGATATCAAAAAAGAACTTCAGGACAAGATCAAAGGCATTCATTCCCATGAGGAACAACTTGCTTCCCTGGAAAAAGAATCGGCCCGGCTGAAAGATGAACTGAAGAAGCTTGCTTCCCTGGTTACGGAACAACGGAAAAAGGCCATTCCAGGAATAGAACAAAGAGTCCGCAAAATGCTCCGGGACCTCGGTATCCCCAATGCGCGTTTCAGCATCCATCATGAAATACTGGATGATTTCACCCCTTCGGGTAAGGACCGGGTCAGTTTTATGTTTTCAGCCAACAAAAAAGCACCCATGCTTGAGATCTCCAGGGTGGCTTCAGGAGGTGAACTTTCACGATTGATGCTGAGCATAAAGTCATTGATAAGCCATAACGCCGCCATGCCAACCATTGTGTTTGATGAAGTGGATGCGGGGGTTTCCGGAGAAATTGCCGACAAGGTTGGAAACATCATCAGAAAGATGGCCGAAAAACTGCAGCTGATCAATATTACACACCTTCCCCAGGTTGCCGTGAAAGGAGACCGTCATTATCTGGTCCACAAATACGATACCCCGGATGGCACGGTCACCGATATCCGCCTGCTCGAACATGAAGAAAAAGTGAAAGAAATTGCCAAAATGCTCAGTGGCGAGGAACTGACCGAAGCGGCACTTTCCAATGCAAGGGAATTGCTTAAAACACGGACTGCCGGATCCTGAACCGCGGTCCGCCCGTTTTATGTCCTTCCGGGGATCAGGAAAGACTTTCAATATGGAAAGAATACTCGAATGTGTCCCGAATTTCAGCGAGGGGAGAGATCCGGTAAAGATCAGGCAGATCACGGATGCAATAAAATCAGTTCCAAATGTACAACTGCTGGATGCCGATCCCGGGAAAGGTGCCAACAGAACAGTGGTTACCTTTGCAGGCGATCCTGAAGGGGTGATTGATGCTGCATTCAGTGCAGTTGCCAAAGCAGCCTCCCTGATCGATATGCGCAAACATCAGGGGGAACATCCGCGTTTCGGTGCCACCGACGTGTGTCCGCTCATTCCCGTCAGGGGGATCAGCATGGAGGAAACTGTTGACCTGGCCAGGAGACTGGGTGAAAGGATCGGGAGAGAACTGAACATACCGGTATATTGCTATGAAAATGCAGCCTTTACAAGTCAGCGCGGGAACCTTGCACATGTGCGTTCCGGGGGGTATGAGGGACTGAAGGCGAAATTGTCCGATCCCGGGGGGAAGCCCGATTACGGACCGGCAGAATTCAATCCGGAAACCGGGGCCATCGCCGTGGGTGCACGGGATTTCCTGGTGGCATACAATGTCAATCTGAATACCGGTTCTGTCGGAGAAGCCAGACTGATTGCCAGGGATGTACGCGAAAAGGGGTCGGTAAAAGCCATCGGATGGTTCATTGAAGAATACGGCATTGCGCAGGTGTCCATGAATCTGACCAATCTTTCTGTAACTCCTATGCATGTTGCATTTCAGAAAGTATCTGAACGTGCCGGGGCAAGGGGGTTGATAGTGACCGGATCGGAGGTGGTCGGATTGGTTCTCCTGAAACCCATGCTGGATGCGGGAAAGTTCTATCTGAAACGGCAAAATCTTTCACCGGGCATCGCAGAGCATGAAATCATCCGGCTCGCGGTAAAATACCTGGGCCTTGATGATCTGTATCCCTTCAAACCGGAAAAGAAGATCATTGAATACAGGTTGCAGAGGGAACAGTGACCAATGTCTTTTTATGCTGTACGGCATAAAGAACACAACATTATTTAGAATTATTCTGAATTAAATCAAAAATTCCAAAACATTCAGGAACAGAGTTTTTGCATTATGTGATTTTTTCATAGTTTTGGAAATCATTTGGTCTAACTTAATTCACTAAATCTAAAATTTTAATCTATGAAACGACTTGCGCTAATTTTCACGGTCGTGCTGTTTGCTTTTTCGCAGGTGTTGATGGCACAGCCCGTGGAGGTCCGCGGTACCGTTGCCAATGTCGAAGACGGAACACCTGTTCCGGGCGCTTCAATCATTGTTAAGGGTACAACTATCGGTACTACTACCGACGTGGACGGAAATTTTGCCTTGACCGTTCCGGAGGACGCTACCGCGTTGATCATCAGCTTTGTCGGGCTAAAGACACAGGAGATACCAATCGATGGCCGGGAAACCATCGATGTGGTCCTGGAACCAGACATCCTGGGCCTTGATGAGGTTGTGGTGACCGCTCTGGGTGTGAGAAGGTCGGAGAAGAGGCTGGGATATGCCGCCAGCCGGGTATCCGGAGAGGAGGTTTCCCAATCCAGAACCCACAGTGCCCTGAATACGCTTCAGGGAAAAATCGCCGGAGTGAACATTTCGACCGCTTCCGGTGCCCCGGGTGCATCCACGAAAGTGGTGATCCGCGGATATTCTTCCATCGGGGGCAACAACCAGCCGCTTTTTGTTGTAGATGGGGTGCCGCTGAACAACAGTGCGGCTACTTTCTATGATGGCGGAGGAGCCAATGATGTGGTCCGTACCCAGGATTTCGGGAACCGGGCCAATGACGTCAATCCGGATGATATTGAATCGATCACCGTATTGAAAGGTGCATCTGCCACAGCTCTTTACGGTTCCCGTGCCGCCAACGGGGTGGTTATGATCACCACCAAGCAGGGAGAACCCTCAACCAGGATAAAGACCACCTACACTGGAGGTTATTCATTTTCAAGGCCGCTGCGTCTCCCGCAATTGCAGGGAACTTTCGGACAGGGATGGAGCGGTCATCATGCACTGGACGAGAACGGAAGCTGGGGACCCGTTATGGACGGAAAGGAAAGACTCTGGGGTTATGTGGTGGACAACCAGCAGCAACTCAAGCCCTTTGAGCATCAGGAAATGAACATGTGGGATTTTTACGATGTGGGAACCTCAATGAATCATTCACTGGCCCTGAGCGGAGGCAGGGAAAATGCAACCTTCCGCCTTTCCTATTCCAATGTAAGCGAAGACGGGATTGTACCCACCGATGCCGATTCCTATCAAAGAAACACCTTTGGCCTGAGCGGAACGGCCAAGGCAGACCGCCTGACAAGTTCCGCGAGTTTCAACTACGTGAATAAAAAATCCAGGTACGTTGCTTCCGGACAAGGTGACGGTGGTGGAGCCGGACCCGCGATGTACCAGGAACTCATTCAGATCCCCAGGGATCTCAGCATTGTTGATTTCAAGGATTATGAAAACAAGTTCAATAACGTCAACAATTTTTATACCCCATATGCGGACAATCCTTACAGGGTGTTGCATGAAAATCAGAACCGGTATGCCGAGGACCGTTTTTACGGACATTTGAACCTGGACTACAGGATCATGGACTGGCTCTCTGCCAAATTACGCGGAGGCGCGGATGTTGCCAATACCGATTACAAGGACTGGGGAGCCATTGCCATAGCTGATCCCGGAAGCAACAATGCCCTGCACGGCAGGAACGACGTACCCGGCCGCGTGGATGAATGGAAAAAACTGGCAAGGGAATTCAATGTTGATTTCATCCTTTCCGGTACAAAGGAATTCTCGGGTGATTTCGGCCTGGATGTGCTGGCCGGACTCAATGTGAATGAACGGTATTTTAAAACCAATCACGCGTACATTACCGAACTGGTCCTTCCGTATTACTATGACCTGTCAAACACAGCAGGCTCCAAGGAAGCAGAAGCCACTGTCAGCAAGAGAAGGCTGATGGGCGTATACGGCCAGGCAGACCTGACCTTCTGGAATTATTTGTTCCTGACCCTTACCGCAAGGAACGACTGGTCATCCACGCTTCCCCTGGATAACAATTCATTTTTCTATCCGGGCGCCAACCTCAGCATTGTCCTGACCGATGCGGTTCCGGCCATTCAAAGCAACATCATATCCTTTGCCAAATTGAGGGCAAGTGCCGGACAGACCGGGAATGATGCTTCACCATATTCAATCAGGTCAGTGATGATCCCTTCACAGGTCTACCTGCCTTTCGGAAACATCAATTTCCCGGTGGGGGGTGTAAGCGGATTTGAAGTATCCAACCGGATCGGCAATCCGACACTCCAGCCAGAGATCACCACAGAATATGAATTCGGGGGTGATTTCCGGTTTTTCATGGGCAGAGTGGGAATTGACGTTGCCTATTACAACAGGACGACCACCGATCAGATACTGGTCGTTCCCCTGGCTCCGAGTACCGGCTACACCAGCCAGGTCCTCAATTTCGGAAAGGTGGAGAACAAGGGAGTCGAGTTGCTGGTCAACGGAACCCTCATACAATCCGGAGACCTGCAGTGGGATCTTTCCCTGAACTATGCCAACAACCGGAACAAAGTGCTGGAGCTCCGTGAAGGACTGACCAAGGTGACCCTGCAGACGGCATATGAAGTTGAATACGTGACCAAAGTGGGGAAACCACTGGGCGTCTATGAAGTGCCGCAGGTGGCAAAAGATCCGCAGGGCCGTACGATCGTGAACGAACAGGGCATTCCGACCCTTGATCCGGAAAAGAAAGAGATCGGGACCTATGAACCCAAATACCTTGCAGGTCTGACCACCCGGTTGTCCTGGAAGGGCCTCTCACTGTCCGGGGCTGTGGATGTCAGGCAGGGCGGACTGATCTATTCCTACACATCACAGCTGACAAACTTTGTGGGCAACAGCACCGAATCAACCTACAATATGCGTCAACCTTTCCTGGAACCGAATTCTGTCAAACAGATTGATAACGGGGACGGTACTTTCTCTTATGTTGAGAACAATACCCCGATCGAAATGGGGACCATTAATACCTATTACAACAGGAACACCAACAATTCACGTTTTGAAAACAGCGTGTTTGACAGATCATATGTCAAACTGCGTGAAGTGATCCTCAGTTACAGGTTCCCCTCCTTTTCCGCGACCGTTCCGATCGAAACACTGGAGGTCAGTCTGATCGGCCGCAACCTTTTGTTGTGGACACCGGAAGAAAACAATTTCATCGATCCGGAGGTTACCACATGGGGCAATGACCTGGACAGTGAATTCGGCGAATTTGCCGGCGGTCCCACGGTCCGGAGTGTAGGCGCAAGCCTGAAAGTAATATTTTAAGTAATTTGATAAAATACCCATAGAAATGAAAAAAATCAGCAAATATTTTTTGGTAAGTATTCTGGTGATAGCACTCGGGGCCTGTGAGGAGTATCTTGACATCAACACGGATCCGAACAATCCGAGTGACGCACCCGTCGAAGCCGTCTTTCCTGCAGCCGTTGCATCAAGTGCAGGCCAGGTGGGCGGATATTACCAGATACTGGGCGGATTGTGGTCACAATACTGGACACAGAGCAATGCCGCAAACCAGTATAAAAGGTATGACGGATTCAATATTGTGGCATCCGACCTCGATTTCATCTTTACTGAATTGTTTTCGGGAGCACTGAACGATTACCAGCGCGTACTGGAAAAGGCCGAGGAAGAAGAAAGCTGGAATTTCTACCTGATGGCTACCGTTATGCAGGCATACGTGTTCCAGGTGCTTGCGGACCTTTACGACCAGGTTCCCTACACGGAGGCACTGAAGGGTGACGAAGGGTTACTGAATCCCAATTACCTGGGCGGACAGGAAATCTATGATGACCTGATCGCCCGGATCGATATGGCACTTGGTAACGATCTGGATGCACAGGAGATCAAGGGGTCGGCGGACTTTCTCTTTTCAGGCAACATGACTGCCTGGAAGCAGTTTGCCAATACCTTGAAGCTCAAGATGTATATGCGCCAGTGTTATGCCAGGCCAACCGTTGCGGAAGACGGGATTACCGATCTTATGGCCGATCCGGCCGGATTCCTGACCCGGGATGCTGCCATGACCCAGTTCATCGATGAGCCCAGCCGGAGCAATCCGCTGTATGAATCCGACCAGAGGCAGCTCAACACCAACACCAACCTAAGGGCCAGCCATACATTCATGAGCTGGCTGGAATCTAATGCGGATCCCAGGATCGATGCCTTGTTCCATTTGCCTGTGACAGGCACCCACGAGGCCCTGCTTCAGGGGAATTATGAAGTTCCCAGCACGGAGATCGATCCGACTTCCATTTCCAGGGCACTGATCAAACCCACGGATCCGGTCTATTTCATATCGACTGCAGAAAGCTATTTCCTGCAGGCCGAAGCGGAACTGAGATACGGCACACCTGGCAATGTCAAGTCGCTGTATGATGCCGGTGTTATGGCCGGTTTTGCCAGACTCGGATTTGACGGAAGCAGTTTCATAGTTTCCGGGGGGGCCTATGAATTTCCTTCCTCGGGAGATTTCGAGACCAGGCTGAAGGCGATTATGATACAGAAATGGGCTGCCCTGGCAGGGGCGCAGAACCTGGAGATGTTCTATGAGCTGAACAGGACAGGTTATCCCGAACAGAGCGATGTTACCGGAGACGTTCCTTCATATGTCCCCGGTACACTGACCGATCCTGTCAACTCTGTACTGCCGGCCGGACAAAGGCCCAAGCGCCTGCTGTTCCCCGATGTTGAAAAGCAGAGGAATGATAACATTCCCGACCAGGTCCCCATCACCACCGAGGTATGGTGGGACCAGAATTAACATTCAAAAACAATACAAGCTATGAAATTAAGAATCATATCCATACTGTTGCTCACAAGCATCGCACTGATCAATTGTGAGCGCAATCTGACCACGGAAGGTATTTCACGGGTTACCACCTTCGCTGTCATCACGATGAACGGGAACAATCCGATGTTCATCAATGTTGGTGACGATTATGATGAACCCGGGGCAACCACCAGTACGGGAGACCCCGTTACCATCAGCGGAAGTGTTGATGCAAGTACACCCGGTGTGTATACCGTGTATTATTCCGCGACCAACAAGGACGGATTCAGCGCATCGGTGACCCGCACGGTGTATGTTTCCAACAAGGGCGACTTTGTCAACAGCATTGAAGGGCTATACACAAGCGACGTAACCCGTGTAAGTCCGCCCGAAACCCATGAGGATCTGGAGTACGTGCGTATCTGGAGCACGGGCAATCCCAATGAATACGGACTGTCCCACGGACTGGGAGGTTTCTACGCGCTGGGCCGCGGCTACGGGGATACCTATGCCGGACAGGGGGCTGTGCTGACCATTGATTTTGGGACCAACACCGGAACGGCGACCGGCGGAAGTGTTCCCGGATGGGGTTTGCCGTTTACCATAACGGATGTTGTCATTGATCCGGCTGAAAAGACGGTCAGCTTCACCAGCGACTTTTTCGGAGCATATATTTTCAATACAGTGCTGACCCAGTATGATTTTGAAGTCGGCAAATAAGCGAATAATAAAATATTAAAACATAAATGATATGAAAAGAATGAAGATCCACATACTGCTGATCCTTCTTTTTACAGGTTTCATGGCCTGTGAGAAGATGGAGGAATACGAACCGGAAAAGGGACCCGTCTGGCCGGTATCCGGCGAATGGTGGGTTACCTGGGAGTTCGATCTGGGAGGCACCGTTGCCGATCATTTTGGTTTCGGACATGTCCGTTTCCTGACTTACAATACCGCTGCCAACAACGCGGATTCCATCTGGTGCTGGGATTACGGTCAGTTCTGGGACATGAAGGTGAAAACCGGCCTGAATCTGCCCAACCGGGCCTTCAGCGTGACCGAAGGCAAGAACAAAGCCTACGATTCAAGGGTCACTATTCAAAATGCCCGTGTATATGAGCGGGAAGACGGTGACAGCATCTACATGGAGATACTGTTTAACGATGATGCAGACTGGACTACCGGAACTCCTTCCCCTTATCACAATACATACATTGTATCCGGAAGAAGGGTCAGGGGATTCCTGGATAGTTCGGGAAGCACCAGTTATGATGCCGATTACGGTGACGATTAATAGCAGGATTCCTGCAATTGTTTAAAAAAGGGGCTGTATCATATCAAACTGATACGGTCCTTTTTTTTATATCCTCTTCGAATGTTTGCCAGTGCCAAATCAGTTTTGAAAAGAGGCGATTCATCTACTTTTGTTGTTATATGTGAATAAGGCGTATGCCAAAATTTTCAAAGAAAATTTTGAAGCACCGTTTTAATCAACGCCGGTATAAAACAATCATTTCAGGTTTTTGGAATTTTTCATACATTTGAAGGAAATGGTCTGCTGATCATTGCATTTGTTTACCATAAATTCTTATTCCATGAAAATAATTTGTGTATTGCTGATGCTCCTGATGACTGCAGGCTGGCATGCTTTGTTTGCCCAGCGTGTGGAGATAACAGGAACCGTTACCAGTGCGGAAGACGGGGCCTCTCTGCCCGGAGCGGCCATCGTGGTAAAAGGAACAACCATTGGCTCCATTACCAACCTGGATGGTGAATATACCATATCCGTTCCCGAAGATGAGGAAATACTCGTATACAGTTTTATCGGGTTGAAGACCCAGGAGATTTCCATCAACGGGAGGACGGAAATCGATGTGGTTTTGGAACCGGATATAGTAGGACTGGATGAAGTGGTGGTAACGGCCATGGGCATACGGAAGGAAACCAAGGCACTGGGTTATTCGATCCAGAAGGTGGAGGGAAAGAAGCTTGCTGCTGCCAAACAGATGGATGTCAGCAAAGCCTTGCAGGGGAAGGTGGCCGGAGTGGTTGTCAGGCAGTCGAGCGGCATGCCCGGGGCGACTTCTTTCATAACCATACGCGGAAGTTCATCCATTACCGGGGAAAACCAGCCGTTGTATGTGGTGGACGGAATGCCCCTGGCCAGCGATAAGGCATTCAGTGAACCGGTGGGGAAGGGAACAAATCCGAGCGCACGAATTCTGGACCTGAACCCCGATGACATCGAATCCATCAATGTGCTCAAAGGTGCAACAGCCAGCGCTTTGTACGGACTCCGGGCAGCCAACGGGGTGGTGGTGATCACCACCAAAAGCGGCTCGGCTGCCCGGGATGCAGGAAAAAAAACCCTGGTGACGCTGAACAGCAGCTATACCTTTGACCAGATTACCCGGCTGCCCGATTTGCAAAGTACTTATGCACAGGGTAATGACGGCAAACTTGACCTGTATTCTTCCGGTTCATGGGGCCCCGGGATCGATACGCTTCAGCCCTACATGCCCCAGCGGGACAATCTTTTTTATGATTACCCGGATTATGATCCTGCTCATGCGGATGATCTCCAGGAACCCGGGATATACAACAATCAGGAAGATTTTTTTAAAGCGGGATATACATTCAACAATTCGGCGGATATCTCAACTTCTTCTGAAAACACAACATACTCACTTGGTTTCGGGCGAACAGACCAGAAGGGGATTATAGAAACTACCGGAATGCAGCGTTCCAGTGCCAAATTCAACAGCAACTTCAATCTGAGTGAAAAATGGAGCGCCAGTGCCTCGGTAAATTACACGAATGTCAATGTGGACAAGGTCCCGGGGGGCAGCAACCTGGCCAATCCACTGTTCACCGTTTATTTTTGCCCGAGGACATATGACCTGACCAACAAACCTTTCGAGGAGGAAGGGAATCCATACATTCAGCGTCACTACCGTTTTTCCATGGACAACCCATACTGGGCATTGAAACACAATGATTACTGGGAAAAAACAGACCGGCTCTTCGGAAATACCAATATTACCTATTCCCCCTGGGATTGGCTTACGGTGGGCTACCGGCTGGGCCTGGACAAATTCACCACCACGGGCAAAGAGGTTGTCTCCCTGGGATCCGGAGCGGGGAGGGCTTACCCGGAATTTGCCCCGTATTGGGGAGAAGCCTGGGGCATTCCTACAGGGGGCAGCATTGAAGATTATACCTATCAGCGGACCGAGCTCAATTCAAACTTTAGTCTGACCATTGACAAGAGTATTACCAGTGATATCGGTTTTTCTGCGGTACTGGGCAATGAATCCTACGATATCAAGACCCATCTTCATGACCTCATTGGCAACGGGATTACCATCGGGGGATTTGACAACATATCCAATACATCCGAACAGAATGTCGGACAGTCTGATACCCATCAGCGGGTTATCGGATTTTACGGAACGGCAACTTTGAATTACCAGTCGTTGCTTTATCTTACCCTGACCGGCAGGAATGATTTTGTTTCCAATATGCCCAGGGACCACAGGTCCTATTTCTATCCTTCGGTATCCCTGGGGCTTGTATTTACAGAAATGCCCTTCCTGGAAGACAATCCGGTTCTTCCTTTCGGTAAACTGAGGACTTCCTTTGCACAGGTCGGCCAGGCAGGTGCACTGTATGCGACCCGGAACGTATTCATCGAAGCGGCACACGAAAACGGATTTTTGACCGGGGTGTTTAATTTCCCCTATCAGGGATACAGTGCATTCTCCCAGAGCACGACCCTTTTTAGTGACGCTTTACGCCCCATGAATACAAAAACCTTTGAGATCGGCCTGGACCTTCGGTTTGTCGACAGGCGGATCGGGATCGATTATTCGTTCTACAACATCGTTTCAGAAGATCAGATCTTTCTGGTCCCTCTTGCCTCTTCGACCGGATTCCGGAATGAGTACAGGAATTCAGGCAAGATGGAAAACACGGGGCATGAGCTTGTATTAAACCTCGTGCCGGTAAAAACCAGTGAATTTTCCTGGAATATTACCACCAACTTTACCACTTACAGGAACCGGGTGGTCGAATTGGCCGAAGGTGTGGAAAGAATACAGGTGGGGTATCAGAATTTTGCCTCAGTGGGTACATATGCCTATGCAGGCGAGCCATATCCGGTGATTTTCGGATCCACCTTTCTCAGGGATGATGAGGGAAACATGGTGGTGGACAGCCGGGAGATTGTCGGAGGATCATCCAATCCGTTCTACGGCATGCCTCTGGCCGGCCCAGAGGATGTGATCGCCAAGGTTTCTCCCGACTGGGAAACTACTTTGATCAATAGTTTCAATTACAAGGGCCTGAGTCTGTCCGTGCAATTTGACATCCGGGAAGGAAGTCATATGTCGAGCGGACTCAACAGATTGCTGCGGAATTACGGGGCCGATGCCATAACAGAGGACCGTGAGGAATGGGTGGTCCTGGATGCGGTCAAGGGGTACCGGGACGCTTCAGGAGACCTGGTCCTGGAAGGGGGTAATGACATCCAAATACAGAAAAATGAAGATTACTGGGCTACCGTGATGTGGAACATTACCGAATCCGCCGTATTCGAAACATCTTTCGTCAGACTGAGGGAGGTGGTCCTGAATTATGAACTCCCTGCAGATTGGTTCGGGAACATCTTTATGAATTCCGCATCGGTTTTCCTGACCGGCAGGAATCTCTGGCTCAGCACCGATTTTCCCAATTTTGATCCGGAAGTCAGCACCTCAAGCGGGAACGGCATCGGCGGATTCGAATATGTTTCTTTGCCCAATACCAAATCTTTTGGCGGGGGATTGCGCATAACCTTTTAATTGACATAAACACAAAAATATACCAATCATGAAAATATATCAGGTGAAATTCTTCGGCATACTTTTCATTATGCTCTTCATTGGAGCATGCAGCGAGGACATTATGGATGAGATCGACACGGATCCCAACAATCCTACGGATGTTCCCATTAACCTGCTCATTCCCAACGTAACCAGTGCGGTTCCGTTCAATGTTACAGGAACAGACCTGGCATGGTACAGTTCAATATTCGTGGAACAAACTGCCGGTGTTCATGGCCAGATGCGCGATGCCGACAGGCGCGCGTCAATCAATTCTCAACTGGGAGAGAATGCCTGGGGATTCTACATTTACCCCAAGATACTGAAAGACCTGAAGATCATCATCGACAAGGGATCGGAAGGAGGAAATGAAGAAGGCAACTGGCATAATGTGGGAATTGCCCAGGTATTGATGGCCTATACCATGTTCGTTGTTACCGACACCTGGGGCCGGGTTCCCTATACGGAAGCTTTTAAGGGAGCCGGTGACCGTTATCCGGTTTATGATACCCAGGAATCGGTTTATGATGCCATGCTGGATATGCTGGATAATGCCATAACCAATCTGAGCAAAACCGAATCCATTGCGAGTCCGGGCAGCGAGGATTATATTTTTGAGGGAGAACCGGGCAAATGGATCAAAACGGCCTATGCACTCAAAGCCCGTTACAGCAACCGGCTGAGCAATATATATCCGGAACAGTCTGCTGAAGATGCATTGCAGTCGATCAGCAATGCTTTTGAAGGCCCGCAGGACAATTTCACATTCAGGAACTGGGGTGCCGACATAAACCATCAGAATCCCTGGTACCAGGAAGAACAGGAACGCAAGCATCATGCGGTCAGTGAGACCCTTTTCGATATCATGGAGGGGCTGAACGATCCGAGGATCGGGATATGGTTTACCCTGGTAAACGGATTGTTTGTTCCGGCACCCAACGGAGAGGCCGCCCAGGATCAGGCCGGACTGATCTATTCCAGGATGTCGTCCAACGTGATCCATCCCACGGCTCCGCTTCCCATTATGACCTATGATGAATTGAAATTCATCGAGGCGGAATGTCACCTGCGGAAAGCAACACCGGATCCGGCAGCCGCACTCCAGGCATATGAAGAAGGCATTGAGGCTGCCATGGAAAGGGTGAATGTATTCCCGGGCAACATCAATTCCTACAAAGCCCAGGAGGAGGTGCTCCCTTCCAATGCCAATGATCTGACCCTGGAACACATCATCATGCAGAAATATGTGGCGTTGTGGCCATATGGATCGATCGAGGCATACGCAGATTGGAGGCGCACGGGATATCCCGTACTGAGCAATCCGCTCGGCGATCCACCCCTGAGGTTCCCCTATCCCCAGAATGAGATCAGCGGGAACGGGGAAAATGTCCCCCAGGTAACAGTCCATGACGGAGTATGGTGGGATGACGGTTCGGAGGACTGATCAGGGTCTGTTATCAATGGTATACAAGTATAAACATCCCAGGGCTGCACTTACCGTGGATTGTATGATTTTCGGGGGTCGTATGGCGGATATTAAATTATTGCTGGTCAGGAGGAAGAACGACCCGTTCAAAGATTCATGGGCTTTCCCGGGGGGATTCCTTGAACAGAATGAAAGACTTATCGAGGCGGCCCGTCGCGAATTGCTGGAAGAAACAGGTATCCGTGCACGGGAATTGCACAGATTCGGTTATTTCGATGAGCCCGGCAGGGATCCGAGGGGTCGGACCATAAGCTTTGTGTTTTACGGTTTTGTACAGTATCCTGAGATCATGCCCAGGGCCGGGAGCGATGCCGGAGATACAGGGTGGTTCAGTCTGGATAACCTTCCCCTGCTGGCTTTTGATCATTCGGATATCATTGCAAAAGCCAGAAAAGAATTGGTATTTCTCATATGACCATGCCTGCACCCACTGTTTCATTGGTGCTTTCATCGATGAGTATCATGCTGCCGGTGATCCGGTTGCGGCGGTATGCGTCAAAATACACGGGCCGGGTTGCCTTGATGCGGATCCGGGCAATATCGTTGAGTCCGACCGACTTATCTTCCGGATCCTTTTCCAGGTTGTTTATGTTGATTTTGTATATTACATCGTTGACAATACAGCGAACATCACTGGTGGTATGTTTTACGGCGTATTTGCCTTTCAGTCTCAGCGGCTTTTCATTCAACCAGCATACCATCATTTCAAGCTCCTGGTTCATTTCCGGCATTTTATTTTCCTTGACGATCATGTTCCCCCGGCTGATATCGATTTCGTCTTCCAGGGTTATGACGACGGATTGCGGGGCATAGGCCAGATCCAGTTGTTTGTTCATTACATCTATGGATCTGATCCTGGATTTTTTTCCGTCCGGAAGTATGGTGATCTGTTCACCGGGCCTGAATGTGCCGCTGGCGATCCTGCCTGCATAGCCACGGTAGTCATGGAATTCATCAGATTGGGGTCTGACTACATACTGGACGGGGAATCTGGCATCCACATAATTGAGATCACTGCTGATGTGGATATTCTCAAGCAGATACATCAGGGTGGGGCCGTTATACCAGGTCATGTTCTCCGACCGTTCCACGACATTATCCCCGTACAAAGCACTGATGGGTACAAAACGGACATCCTGGACATCCAGTTTTACGGACATATCCATGAATCTTTCCCGGATCTCATCGAAAACCTGTTCGCTGTAATCCACCAGGTCCATTTTATTGATACAAACCACCACATGAGGAATTTTCAGCAGGGATGCAATATAGGCATGGCGTATGGTTTGTTCCAGTACGCCATTGCGTGCATCAATCAGAATGATGGCTGCATTTGCCGTGGAAGCGCCGGTAACCATATTCCTGGTGTATTGAACATGACCCGGAGTATCGGCTATGATGAATTTCCTTTTTGGGGTTGCAAAATATCGGTAGGCAACATCAATTGTGATCCCTTGTTCCCTTTCCGCCTTCAATCCGTCGGTAAGCAATGCAAGATTGACCTGCTCATCCCCGGTTCTGTCAGCCACCAGTTCCAGCGCCTCCATCTGGTCTTCAAATATGGCCTTGCTGTCATACAGCAATCTTCCGATCAGTGTGCTTTTCCCGTCATCCACACTTCCCGCGGTGGTAAACCGTAACAGCTGCATGTTGAGGTAACCCGACTGGAATTCTTTTGTTTGTTCCATAAAATGATGTTAAAAATATCCCTCTTTCTTGCGGTCTTCCATGGCGGATTCACTTCTTTTGTCGTCGTATCTTCCTCCCCGTTCCGTGATCCGGGTAGCTGCCACTTCCAGAATGATCTCTTCCAGGGTGTGTGCTTTGGAGAGGGCCAGACCGGTACAGGTAATATCCCCGATGGTGCGGCACCGCACATCTTTCTCCACGACTTTTTCACTGACTTTCTTTTTCATGAAAGGAGCATCGGCCAGCCAGACCCCGCTGCGGTTGAATACCTTTCTTTTGTGGGTATAGTAGAGTCCGGGTATCTCGACATCTTCCATGTAAATGTATTGCCATACATCCATCTCGGTCCAGTTACTCAGTGGAAAAACCCTGAAATGCTCGCCCATTCGTTTTCTTCCGTTAAAAATGTTCCAGAGTTCCGGACGCTGGTTTTTGGGATCCCACTGGCCGAATTCATCCCTGTGACTGAAAAATCTTTCCTTTGCCCTTGCCTTTTCTTCGTCTCTCCGGCCTCCTCCCATGGCGGCATCAAACTTGAGTTCTTCAATCGCGTCCAGCAAGGTGACGGTTTGCAGAACATTCCTGCTGGCATTGTATCCCCTTTCTTCCTGAACATTTCCCTGGTCGATGCTGTCCTGTACATACCGCACAATACACTTTGCCCCGGTTTTCCCCATAAGATTGTCCCTGAATTCCAGGGTTTCAGGGAAATTGTGGCCTGTATCAATATGCATAAGAGGAAAGGGGACTTTTGCCGGCCAGAAAGCTTTTCTTGCCAGATAAAACATGACAATGGAATCTTTTCCACCCGAGAACAAAAGCACGGGCCGGTCAAATTGTGCAGCAACTTCCCTGATCACGTAGATCGATTCCGATTCAAGTTCCCTTAAATGATTTACGGTATAATTGTTCATGATCCGCAAAAATTCAGAATATGCAAAGATAGAAAAAAACCTTAAAACAAGCGTTTGATGATCTGCAATCGGTGTGTGTAGCAACCGGAGGTCCTGTTGTAAATTCCGGTATCATCCACCGGATCGGACCTGACCATGCCCGAAGCATGCATTACATGGTTTTGTCCCGTATAAATTCCGACATGACTGATTTTGTTTCCCTCTTCCGAGAAAAAGAAAAGATCGCCCGGCCGGACTTTTTTCAGTGAACTGACCGGTTGTCCGAAATTGCATTGTTCACGGGCATCGCGGGGCAGGGGGATGCCATTGATCTTGCAAACGGTTTGAACCAATCCCGAACAATCAATGCCGAAAGAAGATCTTCCTCCCCATAAATAGGGCACATGCAGGTAATTGCGGGCCGAGGAAACGAGCATTTTGGCCGTGGTGCGGGAAGGAGGCCGGTAACTGCCGGAGGGTATTTTGTAAGACCGTTCTGCAATGTGGAAGACATTCTTTCCGGCATTCAAAAACGGCAGGCATGATCCTCCGCAAATATGGTATGTCTGGCCGTTTTTCACATTATGTACGGAAGCAACCGGTACCTTGACAATGTGCGGACCATGGCCGTTCAGATCCGCAAACAAAGCACCGGATATATACATGGCACACTTTTCTTCCATCCATCCCATGTAGCCATCAAACATGGAGACAATGAATATCCAGTTTCTGAATTGTTCCATGACTTTGAAATGTTCTCCGAAAAGCAGCTGGCTGACCATTTCCTCCCTGTGGGAGGGGTTTTTCCTGAGGGCAATAAAAGGGGATTCTGCAATTCCGAATTTCATTGATTGGGTTTGGCTTGATGACATAAAAATAATCAAAAATATCCGTGTAAAAATTGCCTGAATTCCTGTATTCTGAATAACTTTATGACTTCCTGATTATTATACTGATGTTTAATCAAATGTATCAGGTGTTGTGAGAAAGATATTTGAATTTATCGCTGAAAACTATCGCCGGATCCTGGTGATTTCCCTTTTTCTGGTGAGTGCCGTAATCTTTGTTCTGTTTTTCCCCGGCAAGGGCAAATTCAGGTATGAATTCCAAAAAGGCAGACCCTGGAGTCACGAAGTGCTGATCGCACCTTTTAATTTGCCCATTTATAAATCTGAGGATGAATTGGCCGAAGAAAGAGACAGTATCCTGGATCATTTTAAGCCATATTTCAGGTATGATGAGGAAGTTGCGGATGAACAGATAGCGGATTTCAGGGAATCTTTTGATAAGTTGTGGGAAGAGTTTCAGGCCCGTTGTAAAGAAGGGGGTTTTAACCATGATAAAGTGGCTTTTCGAAAATTCTCACAACAGAAAGAGGAACTGAAAAGGGAGTTTGCCGGCCTGCTTGAAAATATCTATTCAAAAGGAATCATTGAATTATCGGATATGCTGGACAGAATTGAGGATGAGGATTTTGCCATCATGGTCATGCAGGACCAGATTGCCGAGGAGAGGGAGTATTCAACGCTTTTTACACAAAAAAAAGCATATGAATACATTATGGAAAAGAACGACGATCTCATGGAAGGGGAAGCTGCCAATATCGTGCAACAATTTATGCGGGAGATCAATTTCAGTGAATTTGTGGTCCCGAATCTCTATTATGATGAGGAGACCTCTGAAAGAGTAAAAATGGAAATGCTCGGTGAAATTTCCCTTACCAGCGGAATGATTCAGGCAGGTGAACGAATTATTTCCAGGGGTGAGCTGGTAACCCAGGATAATTTCCGTATCCTGGAGTCGATTAAATACGAATACGAAAAAAACCTTGGGATTTCGGGCAATTTCAATATGATATTATTGGGGAAGGTCGTTCTGGTGGTGGCTTATTTTTCGGTTTTGTTTCTTTTTCTGATCAATTTCAGAAGGGAGGTGCTTCAAAATGTTGTCAAAACCGCCTTCATCATGCTCCTGGTCGTTCTGGTCGCCATCGTTGCCAGTTTTACAATCAAGTATGATGTTTTCAGCGTATACATACTTCCCCTGGCCATTTTGCCTATCATGATCAGGACTTTTTATGATGCCCGGCTGGCATTGTTCATTCACATTGTTACCGTCCTGCTGATCGGATTCTGGGCACCCAACAGTTTTGAGTTCGTTTTTCTTAACATCATTGCCGGCATCGTGGCCATATTCAGTCTGACCAACCTCTACAGGCGCGGTATTCTGTTCCTGACAGCAGTGCTGGTGATGGTTGCCTATGGCATTACCTATTTTGGGATTGCCATCATGCAGGAAGGCAACCTCAAAAGCATTGAGTTCAGGAATTTTCTCTGGTTTGGGGGGAACGGACTCCTGTTGCTGACTGCCTACCCCATGATGTTTATTTTTGAAAAAACATTCGGGTTTTTATCTGATTCGACGGTTTTTGAACTTTCCGATACCAATCAGCCCCTGTTGCGGGAGTTGGCTTCAAAGGCCCCGGGAACATTTCAACACTGTATGCAGGTTGCCAATCTTGCCGAAGAAGCCATATTTCAGATCGGTGGCAACCCTCTGCTGGTCAGGACCGGTGCACTTTACCATGATGTGGGCAAAATGGTGGATCCATTATATTTTATAGAGAATCAGAATACCGATTACAATCCGCACGACGAACTGGAGTTTGATAAAAGCGCTGAGATCATCATCGGGCATGTATCCAGGGGAGTTGAAATTGCAAAAAAACACAACCTGCCCGAACAGATCATTGATTTCATAAGGACCCATCACGGCACCACCATGGTACAGTATTTTTACAAATCTTTTCTGAAGAAATATCCTGAGGAGGAAACCGACCGGAGCCACTTCACTTATCCGGGCCCGAAACCCTTTTCAAAAGAAACAGCGGTGCTGATGATGGCAGATGCGGTTGAAGCCAGTTCACGAAGCCTGAAAATCAAGGATGCCAAAAGCATCAACAATCTTGTGGATAATATGATCCAGGAGATGATCAATCAGGACCAATTCGATCACGCGGAGATAACTTTCAGTGACATTTACCAGATCAAGCAAATATTCAAAAATCAGTTGCTTAATATATACCATGCACGGATAGAATACCCTGAGTAGTTATTCCCAGGTCATAATCTGAGATCAATTATTTCGGCTCCGGGATGTTTTTCAGGTTTGAATACGAAATTACCGGGCGATACGCTTACCCGGGTTGAATACCGGGTGAATACAACGGAATACCGGTCTCCGTTCTTCTGAAATAAACTGACTGCATGGGGATGGTAAGTTTCCTGATGAATGATGATCTCAATGGTATGATAGGTTTTGGACAGGTCTTCAGGATACAGTTCAACTTCGAAGAAATTTCCCTGATCTGATACCTTCTCCCCGGCCAATCTGTATTTGTATCCTGACTTGTACAGGTCGAAGATTCTTCCGGGATTGCTGAAAAATATGTCTTCTCCCGTGGCACTGTCCGGCGGTTCGCTGATGTATACCTCATTGACCTCTGTATTAAAGTTCCATAAAAGATCTCCGTTGCAGTATCTCTTGACATTTCCAAACAACAACCTGTAACGGTTGCTGTCCATGATCAGTTCGCCAGTGGTCTGACTGGAGCTTTTATCCATGGCCGAGCGAAAATGATAGTCAAAAGTGGCCAGTACCGGAAAATCGTTTTTGGCATTCTCTGAAAACCGGTCCAGTATCTTTTTTGCCTGGGGATCATATTGGCAGAACAACGGGGAAAAACAATGCAGGATCAGTATGGGGAAAATGATTCTTGACATGTCATTTATTGATCTTCCAAAAACTGTTCCAGGCTGAGTTCATCGGCCATCTTAACGGCCCTTGGCTTGCTTCCCTCAGCCGGCCCGACGATCCCGGCGGCTTCCAGCTGATCCATGATTCTTCCGGCCCGGTTGTAACCAATGGAAAGTTTGCGTTGAATGAGTGAGGTTGAACCGATCTGGGTTTGTACAACCAGACGGGCGGCGGATTCAAACAATTCGTCCCTGTTTTCCGGATCCCCTTCATCATATTCCTGGCCTGTTTCCTCACTGTATTCCGGAAGATGATAAGCAGAAGGATATGCCTGTTGATTGCTGATAAAGCTGGTTAAGGCATCCATTTCCTCTGCATCTATATATGCACACTGGAGTCTGATCATGTCACTCCCCGAAGTAATTAGCATATCCCCCCTGCCCACCAGCTGATTGGCTCCCGGACTGTCCAGGATGGTCCGGCTGTCCACCATGGATATGACCTTGAAGGCGATTCTGACCGGGAAATTGGCCTTGATCGCCCCGGTTATGATGTTGGTGCTGGGCCGCTGGGTGGCAATGATCAAATGGATACCGGTTGCCCGGGCAAGCTGCGCGAGTCTGGCCAGCGGCATTTCAATCTCACGTCCGGCCGTCATGATAAGATCGGCAAACTCATCAATGACCACCACGATGTACGGCATGAATTTATGGCCGTTTTTGGGACTGAGTTTGCGTCCCACGAATTTTTCATTGTATTCTTTGATGTTTCTGACCTGGGCTTTCTTCAGAAGATTATACCGTTCATCCATCAAAACGGTCAGTGATTTCAGGGTGTGTATAACTTTCTGTGTATCGGTGATAATGGGTTCTTCCACATCGGGCAGCTTGGCCAGATAATGATTCTCTATGGAGGAATATAAGGTGAGTTCGACTTTTTTCGGATCGATCAGTACGAACTTCAGTTTGGCAGGATGCATTTTATACAGCAATGAGGTAATGATCGCATTCAGTCCGACCGATTTACCCTGTCCGGTAGCACCGGCTACCAGCAAATGGGGCATCCTGGTGAGGTCAACCACATAGGTTTCGTTTGATACGGTTTTTCCAAGTCCGATGGCCAGTTCATAGTCGGAGTCCTGGAAGGGCTTTGAATTAATCACCGAGCGCATGGAAACGATCTCCGGCCTACGGTTGGGGACTTCGATGCCTATGGTCCCCCGGCCGGGTATGGGAGCGATTATTCTGATCCCCAGGGCAGACAGGCTAAGGGCAATGTCATCTTCAAGGTTCTTGATTTTTGATATCCTGATCCCGGGTGCAGGAACAATTTCATACAGGGTAACCGCAGGACCGATGGTCGCTTTGATCTTGTCGATCTGTATCTTATAGTTGGCAAGGGTTTCAACGATCCTGTCCTTGTTGCTGATTAATTCTTCCTCGCTCACTGTGGAATCCCTGGATTTGTGTTCCTTCAGCAATGAAATGGAAGGAAAATTAAAATGGGAGAGATCAAGGGTGGGGTCATATATCTTATCGTCTTCGTGCCTGAAGGATCCATCGGTTATTTCATCTGACTCCCGTTTCTGTTCAATGGTCAGAAGAATATCATCACGGTCAAGATCACGGGTGGTGAAACGAAGGCCTTCATCTTTGCCGGAATCATCCGTATGCGTTTCCGTTTTTTCCGGGGAATTTTGGGATGGCGATTCACCGCTCGGTTCCGTTGATTCCTTTGTTTTATTCGGCCAGAAGATTTTCTTCAGTGCAGGGACAACATTGCCGAAACCAAAGCTCAAAAAAATGAAAAGAGAAATAAAAATCAAAAAAGCAGTTCCGGTTTTTCCGATCAGGGCAACGAGCCATTCACTGATGTAATAGCCATGTCCTCCTCCAATTCCGCTTCCCAAAAACCCTCCTGTATCTCCGAAAAGATATCCCAGTGTTATGGATAGCAGGATAACAGCAATGATAACATTGATCAAGGTCCTGAAAAACCTGAAAACAGTAATGCCAAACAACCGGAGTCCGGCCACCAGAAATACCAGGGGGACAAATAAAGAAGCCACGCCAAACCATTTGTTAATAAACAGGTTGGATAGCCATGCGCCGGCCTTGCCTCCCCAGTTCTCAACACGAACCGATGGATCTGAAAAAACCCTGGACCATTCGAAACTCTGATCGGCCTTCCAGGAAAAAAAATAGGAAATAAATGCCAGGAAGAGATAAAAAGTCAGCAGGATAAACAATGCCCCCAGAGTCATTCGGATTCTTTCATCCCTGATTTTGTTCCGGTTATGTCGTTTTCTTTGTGGCATATTATTCAAGCAAAGTGTTCAGCAAGTCCTGCATCTCTTCTTTTGTCACTGCCCGGCAATTATCGGGTATTTTGAACTCTTCGGGGCCAACATGCTGAAAAGTGACCTTTTCTGCTTTCAGCATAAGGGTAATGTAGCTCAACGTGACCCGAAATTCCATCAGGACTCCTTTTATGTCTTTAAACGGACTGGTGGCATTGGGATTATCAATGGCAATACTTTCTGTATAATACGCATCAAAGGCATCAATGGAATTTCCGGAAATGGTTATTCTGGCTCTTTTGCAGGGCATTCCGGCAATGGTTTTGGTTTCGTCCCTGAATTCGACCTGCATCTGATTCATTTCCCCGAAACAACAGGGTCCTTCGTTTTTCCCCCCTACATATGTATACTGTTTGTCAAGTAGTTTTAAAATGGTGATGTTTCTTAATTCCTTGACATCGGTGATGTTGACCAGGGAAAAGAAACCCAGGAATCCATGGATCGTATTTTTATAGGAATTTTCATTGAAAACAGTGGTCATGCTTTTGGGCAACATGCTCGTGGAATATCTCCCGGCCTGATCGTCCTGATAAGAAATGGAGTACTCTATGATACCTTCCGTATTTCCTTTATCAGCCTTTTTTTGTTCACAGCCGTATGGTGAAAGCAGGCACAATAGAGCACCCATGATGACTGGATATTTAAGGATGGCAAATTCCTTCACCGGAAGTTTTTCAAGATTGAAAAAATCATGCTAAAAATATCAAAATTAATCTATATAACATAAAATCCGGATAATATCGGATTGCATTTTCCTATATTTGCATCATTCGTATGTCCCACAACAAACGATTCATTGTCATGTCGAATCAATTAAAGAACAGAAGTTTTTTAAAACTGCTTGACTATTCTCCCGGGGAATTACGTTTCCTTCTTGATAGATCCTCTGAGCTGAAAAAGGATAAATTGGCCGGACGTGAGCAAAAAAAGCTCATGGGTAAGAATATTGCCCTGATCTTTGAAAAATCATCCACCAGAACAAGATGTGCCTTTGAAGTTGCCGCTTATGATCAAGGTGCCCATACCACCTACCTGGGCCCCACGGGTACCCAGATGGGAAACAAAGAATCAATAAAAGATACTGCCAGGGTTCTCGGCCGGATGTATGACGGAATCGAATACAGGGGTTTCGGACAAGAGCGTGTTGAAGAACTTGCCCGTTACGCCGGTGTGCCTGTGTGGAACGGACTGACGGATGAATATCATCCGACCCAGGTGCTCGCTGATTTTCTTACCATGGAAGAGCATGTCAAAAAGCCTTTGAATCAGATCAAATTCTGTTATTTGGGCGATGCCAGGAACAATATGGGAAACTCTCTTCTGGTGGGTGCATCAAAAATGGGAATGGATTTTCGGGCAGCTGCCCCCGGTACATGTCAGCCGGAAAAAGACCTTGTTGCGCAATGTGAAAAAATTGCACGCGATACCGGAGCATCCATTATGATTACCGATGAACCTGAAACAGCGGTAAGGAATGCAGATTTTCTCTACACAGATGTATGGGTATCCATGGGCGAACCGGAAGAAGCATGGGGAGAAAGGATAAGGATACTGATGCCTTACCAGGTCAATCAAAAGCTTATCACACTGACGGGAAACCCTGACGTTAAGTTTTTACACTGCCTGCCTTCTTTTCATAACCGGGAGACCCGGATCGGTGAAGAAATATATGAAAAGTTCGGAATTCATTCAATGGAAGTGACCGAAGACGTTTTCGAATCGGAAAGATCAATTGTCTTTGAGGAGGCGGAGAACAGGGTACATACCATCAAGGCCATTATGGTCAGTACGCTTTCAGACTGAACACCTTGTCCGTAAAGGAAAGTTCCATTCGTCACATCAATTTGCCATTTGTTGTTTTTTTGCTTCCAATTATTGCTTAGTTGAGTTATTAATTAGTAACTTGTATACATGTTGCTAATCAATTCTCAATCGGCATGACAATTTATGTTGGCAATATTACTTATTCGCAGACAGAAGAAGAATTGAGGAAACTTTTTGAGGAATACGGCAATGTTTCCTCTATTAAAATCATCAAAGACAAGTTCAGTGGCCGTTCCAAAGGCTATGGCTTTGTTGAAATGGAAAAAGAAGAACAGGAGGAGGAAGCTATCAAAAACCTCAACCGGAAAGTATTTTCCGGCCGGAATCTTGTTGTTTCCAAAGCTCATTCAAAGAGAGGTTATCCGCAAAAAAAATAGGAGTAAATAATTTCATTTTTTTTCCGGTTTCTCAATTCTGTTGTTATGATTGATGTGTTGAACCTTTTCAATTCCGGGGAATCAAAGAATGAGAGACCTGGCGAAGTAGAAACTCATCAGCAGGGATGCCATAAGTTTGAGGCCTATGCCTGTGAGAAACCCCATCAGAGAACCCATGCCTGACCGGAAAGATTCATTGCCGCTTTTTCCGGTGGTTGCTTCCCCGATAATGGCACCGGCAAAGGGACCAAGAATGATTCCCAGCGGAGGGAAAAAGAAGATTCCCAAAAATAATCCAATGGTCGCTCCGCGGATCCCGGCCTTCGATCCTCCGAATCTTTTGGTTCCCCAGATTGGGACAATATAGTCAAGGATGGTTACGATGACTGCAATGCTGCCCATCAGGATCAAAAACCCCGGAGTATAATCGGCAAATTTTGTTAAATGCAAAATGAACAGACCGGCAAAACTGACCGGAGGCCCGGGAATGACGGGAAGTACACAACCCGCAAGTCCGATGATCATCAATACAATGCTGGTTATTAGCAGAATATAGTCCATGGAAAACCGGATTTATGTACCTGCAATATCTTCAAATGCAGCATATATTGAACAATAGCTTACTGGGACCGTGAAAAGGAGTCCAATGCCAAAGAGAAATGCCCCGGCAACGTTAAGCAGAACAATGATCAACAGTAATCCCAAAAAACTCCACCATTTCCTGGTAATAAGCCTGCGACTCAGTTCCATGGATTCCCAAAATTCAGTATCGGTAAAGACAATGAAAAAAGGAGCAAACAACCAGGCTACGGCAAGATATATGCCCGGAAGGATAAAGGCAATCAATCCGATGACTGTAAGCACTTTGGAAATAAGCGTAAAAATGAAAAGCTGCAGAATGAAATCGAAACCGCCAAAAAAATCCCCGAATTCATATTCTTCCGCTTTATCGATCTTGCGGGCTATAATATAGTAACCTGCAATCAGGGGACCGGTTACAAACAGGGATGCAAAAGGAATGATTCCCGAAACCAATGCGATCAAAAAGACCAGCAGGGTATAACCGATGAAATTTCCCATATCCTTTTCAAAAATGCTGTATCCCTTGCGGATGTATTCTCCGATATCGGTTAAATATCCTTGTTTGGAAAGAATTTCAGCCTTTTCTTTCACGGGATCGATCACTTTCATCGAAAATATTATAGTTAAATATATAATTATTAACCTGTTACAATATCAGTTTCAAGGCTGTGCCTTTTTGTTGCCGGCCTCTTGCATGCTGTCCGCATGCCGGGCCGGCGAACCCTCATATACAAATCCTTTGCCGGTTAATATTTTCATGTCCTTTTGTCTTCAACCGGCGGCAAATTGACAGATCGGTGATGGGGGTTTCATGTGAAACCGGCTTTTTTTTGCGTCATGAGAAGCAAAGTGGCAACAATTTAGTAAAAATGATTGATGATGAAAATGAAAACAAGGAATAAACCGTTATAATGATGACAATTTCAGTCCGGTCTGGCCGGATTGATACCCCGGCATGAAAAATAACGGTATATACCAACGGTTAAAGAAACTATTGAACAGCGGACAAAGCCAGCTGAATATCCTCGAAGAACAAATCGACCTGGATTTACAGCTTGAATATTTTGAAGTTTCACGCAAAGCAAAGAAAGACATCAATGAAAAAGAGGTGCTGCGAAAGAAAGAAATGATTTTTGACGGGGAAATCTCTGTTGAGGAAAAAAAATATCTGTTGGCCCGGCTCGCTTCTCTTGAAGAGGTAAAAGCATACCGTTCCATTGAAAAATATGCAGATTCTTCGAAAGGTGTTTTGCAGCAATGGGCAATACTGGCCCTGCAGGAGAGCCGGATGAACCTGCAGAGTAAATTGCTCGGCAAAAAACAGGTCTTTATTTCCACCGGACTGGGAGGGAATGCATCCGGGTTACGTTATTGTCTTGTGCTTTCCGGTAAACCAGGCAATGATTTTGGCGTGCTTAACAAAAAGGTAGTCAGGAATGAATTCGAAATCATCCTGAAGGAATACTCTGCAGAACTTGAAAGCATCGAATATACCGGCAATTACATCAGGATCATGAGTATCGTGCCGCTTGAAGTGCAGGTGGTACAGATGTTTGCAGAAATTGTCCGGGAATGCAACCGGTATGGTCAGTTCCTGCTCGGGGAGTTCATCCTGACCAATGTCAGAATTCCTGATTTACAGGAAATAGAAGCTTTTTTTTGCCCGGAAGAATGAAATGCCTATTCGGATTTGGAATCATCCAGGTCTTCAAAATCAACGTTGGTATAATCCTGGTTAATTGATTCTTCTTTCTTTTCGTCTTTACCATGCTTATCTTTGCTCTGTTCATCTTTTTCTTCAGCATTTGTTTCTTCTCCTTCTGCTACTTCTTCAGTTTTTTCCGGCTCTTTCACATCTTTGGACTCCGGCTTTGCCTGATCAGTTTCAGCTTGCTTATATTCTACATCCTCCGGGTCAAGGAGCTGGGGATTGGCTTCTTTGATGAATCCAATGGATTCTTCCAGTGCACCGGAAAATTTGTCAAAATCCTCCTTGTAAAGGAACAACTTGTGTTTTTCAAAATAAAACCGTCCGTCGCGGTTGAATCTTTTCTTGCTTTCTGTAATGATCAGGTAATAGTCATTTCTTCTGGTAGCCTTTACATCGAAGAAATATGTTCTTTTCCCGGCCCTGACCGCTTTTGAAAAGATTTCTTCCCTGTTGTTCTTTCTGGCGCCTTCGCTGTTTTCGTTTTCTTCTGCCATCATTCTTGGAGTTTAATTAGGTTTGGATTGGTTTGGTGATTGTGCTTCAATTTTTCAAAAGTAGAAAATAATTTATTAATTGGTCATGAAATGCAATTTTTTAATCATATTTCAATGAAATTCTGCATAATACAACATTTCCGGAACATAAACCAGGAAGCCTGGGAAAAGAGCCGTAACACAAATAATGATTGATTAAATGGAATGAATATCATTCAGGTTTGATTAATTTTGCTTTAATTTGATGATGTTTATCATCGGGATGTTCTTTTAATAATGTTGAGCAGGCGGTATCTAAGAATCAAAATCTTGCAGATCCTTTATGCCTATTTCAAGGTTGAGGACAAAGACCTTGCCCAGGCAGAGAATGAACTCGTTTTCAGTATCAAGAAATCTTATGAATTGTATCATTTCCTGCTATTGCTGATTGTTGAGATCCGGGATTATGCCCTTGAGAGGATTGAAATTGCAAAGAACAAAAAAATTCCCACCCACGAAGATTTGCATCCAAATACAAAATTTGTTGACAACAGGTTCATTCACCAGCTGGAGGAAAACCAGGAGTTCAAACGGTATATTCAAAAGTCCGGGTCGGGCTGGACCCCGTACCGGGGACTGATCAAAAAATTGTACAATGATCTGGTGGATTCGGATTATTACAAAGCACATATGGAAGACGGCAACCGGGATTATCAGGATGACAAACAATTGGTGCTCAACATTTACCGTACATTGATCCCGGGATCTGCTGAATTGTATGATGTGCTCGAGGAACAGAGCATATACTGGAATGATGAAGTGCCCTTCGTGATCAGAATGGTTTATAAGACATTACGTGTAATTAATGAAAAACAAGGGGATGAAGCTGCTTTGGTTCAATTTTGCAAGGATGATGAGGATCTCAATTTTGCAAAGTTGCTGCTGAGAAAGACTGCGCTGCATGCACCGGAACATAAGCAATATATCAAGCAGACCGTGAAAAACTGGGAAATGGGAAGGATCGCTTTTCTGGATATGCTCATTATGTATATGGCTATAACCGAAGTTATTGGCTTCCCTTCAATACCTTACAAGGTAACCCTGAATGAATACATTGAGATCAGCAAGATGTACAGTACAAATAAAAGCAGTATTTTTATCAACGGAATACTGGACAAGGTGTTTCATACCCTTAAAGCCCAGAATAAGATCCATAAAAATGGCCGGGGCATGATCGGGGAATGCTGAATATCGGAAATTTCCTTGATGAAATGTGAAAATTGTAGTTATTTTGTGATCCCTTATCCGGAGTTTTTAAGCATTTGAACCGGGCAGGACTATGAACAGAAGAACACTGAAATGTATTGTTAATCACTTTAAATATTGAACATGAATAATTTAACTTGGATTTTATTGACTTCCCAGGGGCAGGAACCCAATCCGCTGGCATCCTTTCTCCCTTTGCTGTTGATCATTCTGGTTTTTTATCTTTTTATGATCAGGCCCCAGATGAAAAGGCAGAAAGAATTGAAAACCTACCGGAGTTCATTACAAAAAGGTGATAAAATCATTACCACCGGAGGCATATACGGAAAGGTGACCGATGTAAAGGAACAGACCGTTACGGCTGAAATCGCGGAAAATATCCGGATAAAGATTGATAAGAATGCCATACTGAAGGATACAGGAGATCTCGGTGCCCGGAAATAGAGCATATGCAGGACAGGGAAAATCAGGAAAATATTGATGCAAGGCTCACCCAGGTGCTAAGGGGAGGAAGTGTTCCCCAAAAGATCAAATTCAGAAGAAAACTGCTTGTGTTTTCCATTTTCCTTTTTTTATCAGTGGCATTCTGGTTCTTAACGGCTTTAAACAAGAATTACAATACCAACATTTATTATCCGGTACAATACATCAATTTGCCGCAAAACAGAGTGTTGGTCAATGAATTGCCCGACCGGCTCAGGCTTCAAGTGAACGGACATGGATATACACTTCTGGGTTACAAATTGCGATCCAGGCTTGTGCCCATTGTTTTCAATGTCAATTCTTTTTCACTGAATAAAATCAAGAACAGTGCTTCTTCCATGTATATACTGACAAGTTATGCCAGGGATCATATTGAGAACCAGTTGAATTCGGAATTGGAAGTGATATCCATTTCACCCGATTCCCTGATCTTTGAGTTTGCCGAAGTGGTCAGGAAAAAGCTTCCTGTTGTACCTAACCTTGAGATCAGATACAGAAAACAATATATGCAGGAAGGGGAGTTGGAGATCAATCCCGATTCCGTGATCGTTTCTGGTCCCGATCAGGTCCTGGATACATTAAAAGCCATTACCACCAGAAAAAGAATCATTGAAGAAGCGGATGAAGACCTTGAGTTCTCATTGCCCCTTGTAATGGATGAAAGTCTGACCTGTAACCAGAAAAAAGTGGTGGTACAGGTTCCGGTAGAGCGTTATACCGAAATCAGAACAAAGGTGCCTGTCTTTGTCAGAAATCTGCCTGACAGCTTGTATTTGAGGATTTTCCCCAACAAGGTTACGGTTACCTGTTTTGTCGGTCTCAGTCAATATGAGAACATAAGACCGCATTTGTTCAGGTTCGTGGCGGATTACAAAGAAATCGCCGGTAATCCGGACAGTAAACTGAAGGTGGAATTGGTAAAAAAACCGGAATATGTGCGTTCGGTTAAGTTTCATCCGGGAAGTGTAGACTACATCATTGAAAAATAATGCTGAAAGTTGGGGTCACCGGCGGAATCGGGAGTGGAAAAAGCCTGGTTTGTGATTTGTTTTCTTTGCTGGGGATTTCTGTTTATCGTGCCGATGATATTTCTCATGAACTGACTGATGCGGACCAGTCGTTGAAAAAGGAACTGATCCTGAGTTTCGGGGAAGATATTTACAAAAACGGCCATCTTGACCGGGAAAAAGTATCAAATATCGTTTTTTCGGCCCCGGAAGCCCTTAAAAAGATAAATTCGATCATTCACCCGGCGATCAGGAATGATCTGATGAAATGGCTGGAATACCATACGGAAGACCGGTATGTTGTTGTCGAGGCAGCCGTTCTTTTTGAAGCAGGATTTGATAAAGATATGGATCATGTTGTTTCGGTATCTGCACCGAAGGAATTGCGTATTCGCAGGGTTATGCACCGTGACGGTGTATGCAGGGAAGATGTACTGCAAAGAATGTCCCATCAGATGAAAGAAGAAAAAAGAAATGAACTTGCGGATGAAGTACTCATCAATGATGAGCAAAAACTGATCATCCCTCAGGTATTGAGTATGCACCGGCGTTTTTCCGGGTAAAAGAAAAATTGATTTCTATGGCAAAATTTGGAAAATGGATAGGAGGCGGACTCGGATGGGCGCTGGGCGGACCGCTGGGTGGTTTGTTCGGTTTTTTTGTCGGATCGATGTTTGACAGTGTGCAGACCGAAACAACCAGAAGACCCGGACTGACCACCACCGGGGATTTTGCCATGAGTATGCTTGTACTTGTGGCAGCGGTAATGAGGGCAGACGGAAAGGTGATGAGGTCGGAACTGGATTTTGTAAAAGCCTATTTTGTGCGGAACTTTGGTCGCGATGCAGCCGGCGAAGCCATGCTGATGCTCAGGGATCTTCTGAATAAAAAAATACCTCTGAATGATGTAACCCGGCAAATAAAAAACCGGATGGATTATTCATCCAGGCTGCAATTGCTGCATTTCCTGTACGGAATATCCATGGCCGATTCGGTGATTTCAGACAAAGAAATGAATATCATTGAAATCATTGCCGGAAACCTTGACATCACAGAGAAGGACCGGGAATCGATCAAATCCATGTTCATTGAAAAGAACGGGGGAGCCGCATACAGGATCCTTGAGGTTGAACCGTCTGCTACCGATGAAGAAGTAAAGAAGGCTTACCGGAAAATGGCCAATAAATACCATCCCGATAAAGTTTCATACCTGGGTGAGGATTTCAGGAAAATTGCACATGAAAAGTTTCAAAAGGTAAATGAAGCATATGACAGGATCAAGAAAGAAAGGGGGGGCATGAATTGACGGACTGGCCTTTATTCGGGATATGAATCCTTGATTTCTTCCCATATTTTGTTCATTTCATCCAGGCTCATATCTTTCAGGGAGTGACCCTTTGCCAGCGTCCGGTCTTCCAGTTTGGCAAATCTTTCACTGAATTTTCTGTTGGTTTTTTCGAGTGCCAGATCAGCTTCTATTTCGTATAACCTGGCTGCATTGATCAGCGAAAAGAACAAATCACCAAATTCGGATTCAATCTTATCACGGTCCATGGAATCAATCTCTGCAGAAAGTTCTTCAGTTTCTTCTTTGACTTTTTCCCAAACATCGCCCGGTTTATCCCAGTCAAATCCAATGGCCCTGACTTTTTCCTGAATTCTGTTGGCTTTGATCATGGCAGGCAGGGAATCCGGCACACCTTCCAGTAACTTTTTGCCTTCCTTCATTTTGAGCTCTTCCCAGTTTTTTTTCACATCCTGTGAGTCTGCTACCCGGATTTCTCCAAAAACATGTGGATGACGGTATTTCAATTTTTTATTGATGAAGCTAAGAACATCCGCAATATCAAAATCGTTTTTTTCGGAAGCGATTTTTGCATAAAAAACGATGTGCAGCATAAGGTCTCCCAGTTCATTGCGTATCTCTTGCGGATCCTGACTCAGGATTGCTTCCGAAAGTTCGTATGTTTCTTCGATTGTTAGGTTTCTCAGGGATTCGAATGTCTGTTTCCTGTCCCATGGACATTTTTCCCTGAGTTCATCCATAATGTCAAGTAATTTTTTGAATGCATTAAGTTTATCCTCCGGTGAATTCATTCGAATATATTTACGTTAAACATTTAATATTTAGTACGTTATAATGGCAGTTCTAATGCTTTGTTTTTTTGTTGCCGGCCTCCCGCGGGCTGTCCGCCTGCCGGGCCGGCGAACCCCCGTTTGTCTCAGAACAGCAACTTGCCGCAGGATCGGTTATGGAGGGCATTTTGAAAATCATTTTTATTGCTTTTTTGAACCAAATTTGATCCGGATGCCGGAACTGACAGACAGATTCATCAATTCAGCAGCATTTCCGTTACAGATGGCAATTTCCAAAAGGTCCACCGAATTGAAAATTGCCAGCAATTCACCCGGAGACGTTTCGTGATAATATGAATTGATGCGGTTGATCCTGTAATGATTGCTTTGTATGAATATCTCAAAGCTCCGGTTTTTGCCTATCCGGTTAAACAGATCCCTGGTGATGTTGGTGATGGCATTTTTGAATGAATCGATATAAATAACACTTCCGGATATGATGTTGTCTTCGATGACTGCCCTCATGGGAATCCTTTTGTTGTAATCACTGACTGCTTTACCGATTTTTGAAAGATTTTCCTCTTTGAGTAAACGGACTGTAATGTCTGTGAAGACCTGAGAACTCATAAAACTGGAAACAACTTTGGGTTTGGGAAGTACTGTGACGAAGGCAGGCTCTTCATTGAAGATCAATCCGAAGATCCCGTTGTCCGCACCCAGAAAAATATGTTCATGGTATTTAATGGCCAGATAGTTAACATCTTCGGGGGGTTCACTGTTGATCCCTATGATATGAATGGATCCTCCGGGAAAATTGTGGTAACAATTCCTGATGACGAATGCACCCTGGGAGATATTGTATGGCTGTACGTCGTGGCTGATATCCACAAAATTCGTATCGGGGCAGTGGCTCAGGATTTTACCCTTGATGGCTCCCACGTAATAATCTTTTGCGTTCCAATCCGTTGTAAGGGTAACAATGGCCATGTTCAAGAAAAAAGTTAACCGGTACCCAGTGTGATTAAGCTTATTTTAGTATTTTGCCTGATACAAATTTAAAATTTTACAGGGGATATGTTCATACAATTGACCAGCAAACATGATTGAAAAAACCATATACCTCGAAGGCGTTGATCCGGTGCAGTTGTTCGGAGTAAATAATTTGCGTTTTAAAAAGATCAAGAATCAATTTCCCGGGATGAAGATCGTTTCCAGGGGAGATGCCCTGAAAATCCAGGGGAATGAAAAGGAAGTGATTGCCTTTGAAAAAATGCTGAATATGTTGATTGATTATTTTCAAAAGTTCCCCGGAGACAATGAACAGGAAATAGATCTTTTGATACAGGGTGAGGGGAAGGAAATCATGGAGCAGGATACAGGAAAGAAAAACATTTTGTTTTATAACAATACCGGGAAACCGGTTGGTCCCAAAACGGTGAATCAGCGAAAACTGATTAAGGCCTGCCGGGAAAATGATCTTGTGTTTGCGGTGGGAATAGCCGGCACCGGAAAAACATATACGGCCATTGCCATGGCTGTTGCTGCTTTGAAATTGCGCGAGGTAAAGCGGATTATCCTGACCCGGCCCGCCGTGGAAGCCGGGGAGCATTTGGGATTTCTCCCCGGTGATTACCGGGAAAAACTGGATCCGTATCTTCAGCCTTTGTATGATGCGTTGAATGATATGATCCCGTCCAAAAGACTGCGAGGCCTGATTGAAGAGAATACCATTCAGATCGCTCCCCTGGCGTTTATGCGGGGAAGAACCCTTGATCATGCCTTTGTGATACTGGATGAAGCGCAGAACACGACTGTAAATCAACTGCGGATGTTCCTGACACGGATGGGACGGGATGCACGGTTTGTTGTAACCGGGGATCTTACACAGATTGATTTGCCGGTCAGGGAGCAGTCAGGACTTCTACAGGCCATCAATTTGCTTGGCAGCATTCATGGAATTTCTGTTGTAAAATTTGATGCACGGGACATCATCAGGCACCCCCTGGTCAAGAAAATAGTTGAGTTGTTCCGGGCAAATGCAAAAGAATAATCAATGAAAAAAAAAAACATGCAAAAAACAATCCTCCAAACAGATTTCGATTTCCCAGGACAAAAAAATTTGTATCATGGAAAAGTAAGGGATGTGTATGACATCCGGGGAGAATACCTTATCATGGTGGTTACAGACCGCATATCGGCTTTTGATGTAGTTCTTCCAAGAGGGATCCCCTGCAAAGGGCAGGTTCTGAATCAGGTCGCCGGTAAATCCATGGATGCAACCTGCGATATTCTTCCCAACTGGAAGATTGATTCCCCGGACCCGAATGTGACAGTCGGACTTTATGCAAAACCACTCAAAGTGGAAATGGTTATCCGGGGTTATCTTTCAGGCCATGCATGGAGGGAATACAATTCCGGCAAACGGCAATTGTGCGGACAATCCATGCCCGAAGGCATGAAACAAAATGACCGGTTTCCCGAACCCATCATCACACCAACCACAAAGGCTGAAGAAGGTCATGACCTGGATATTTCAAGAGAGGAGATACTGGAACAGGGACTGGTCAATGAGAAAGATTATGAATTGCTGGAGAAATATACCAGGGAACTGTTTGACCGGGGATCAGGGATTGCCAGGGAAAAAGGCCTGATACTGGTTGATACGAAATATGAATTCGGAAAGCGGGATGACCGGATATATCTGATCGATGAAATCCATACTCCGGATTCTTCAAGGTATTTTTATCTCCAGGGATATGAAGAAAGACAGCGAAAAGGCGAACCACAAAAACAACTCTCAAAAGAATTCGTCCGGGAGTGGTTGATAGAAAGGGATTTTCAGGGGAAGGAAGGCCAAAAGGTCCCTGATATGCCGGATGAATTTGTGCAAATGGTTTCTAAAAGATACATTGAGCTGTATGAGAAAATCACCGGTGAACATTTTGTTCCTGCCGGGGAAGGATATCCTCTGAAAAGGATTGAGAAAAATATCAGGGATTTCCTGTCTTCTGTCTGAAAAGCATCATAAAACCATGAGGATGCGAATTGCAAAAAACGGTTTTTATAAGGCTTTTGTGGTCCTTCTTCTACTATCCGGCCCCGGGATAATGCCCTCATTTTCCCAGGCCGATTCCGTGAAACGGTCAGAAAATAAAATATTGCTCGACGGAAAAGTGTATTATATACATGTGGTAAAGGAAGGCGAATCCCTGGAACAGATTGGCAAGGCTTACAACATATCCCGTAAAGCGCTGGTTATTGAAAATCCTGACTTGTTTGGCGGACTCCGGCCGGGGATGGTATTGAAAATACCTTCGGAACCGGCGCCTATGCAAGAAGTTGAAATCAAGGAAACAGAAAAGTACAAGTATCATGTGGTAGAAAAGGGAGAAACGCTGTACTCGATTTCCCGGAAATACGATATGAAAGTGGATGATCTTGTAAAGCACAATCCCGAAGTCAAATACAGTGATCTTCAAATCAATCAGGTTCTTAAAATCCCCAAAATCCCGGAACCTGAAAATACGGGCGTTTTCCCTGAAGAGGATTTCATATATCATTATGTTGAAAATGGAGAAAGCATTTATTCGATTTCCCGGCGTTATGATGTCCGGATCGAAGACATCAAACGGATGAACCCGGAGCTCCGCTGGGGTGAGATGAAAATTCATGAATACATCCGGATTCCCCGGACCTCTGTTGATACAGGAGGGAAAGTACTGGCTCCGGATACCATTGTTTCGCAACAGGTCATGTCAGAAATCCTGGAAATGGACACCACCTACTTCGATTCACTGGACATGAAGCTTTTTGAGGAAGAAGAAGTGCCGTTGCCTTCTTTTTGTGATACGGCGGCATTCAATCTGAAAAATAAAAAACCGGTCAAAGTGGCTTTGTTAATGCCGCTCTATCTTGACAGGGAACTCCGGCTGGATTCTCTTCAGCAGGATACATTGACGGCTGAAGAGATTGAGAAAATGAAAGAGGAAGAATTGCCCTGGATCAATCCCCGTGCTTATGGGTTTCTTGAATTTTATGAAGGATCGCTTCTTGCACTGGATTCCCTCCAGCGTGAAGGAATTTCTGTTGATTTATTTGTTTTCGACACACAGGGAAATGCTTCAAGAGTTAAACAATTGCTTCAGGAGGATAAACTGGATGATATGGATATGGTCTTTGGTCCTGCTTTTCCCTCATGCCTGAGACTGGTTGCCGAATATGGGCTTGAACACTCCATCCCGTTGATTTCTCCCTTTTCCACCGATAACAAAATGTTGTATACCAATCCTTTCTTCATCCAGATTTGTCCATCCTATCTCACAGAAGTGAAAGAAGTGACAGATTTCATTTCCGGATATGGCCATAACACCCTTATCATGATTTCTGATGGTGACAGCCTGAATTTCCATAAAAGGGAATTATTCAAAAATGAATTGTTCAGGAAGCTGGAAAACAAAGCAGATTTGCAGGAGGTTGTTTTCAAGGAAGTCGTCTATAATGATTCCAACCAGGCAGACCTCAACCATGTGCTTGCCGAAGAAGATCAAAACATGGTCATGATCATGTCCGATGATGAGGCCTATGTCAGCAACCTTTTAACACATCTGCAGTTCCTGCTTAAGGATTACAGAATAACCGTATTCGGAAAACCCAGCTGGTCCAAATTCAGAAGCATCGATCATGCATACCTGCATAATATGGAATCCAGTATCTATACACCTTTTTATGTCGATTATGATGCTTCCAGGGTAACATCATTCCTGGAAAAATACTGGATGCACTACGATTCGGAACCTTTCATAGTCAGTTCAAAGGGATATATCTATGGTTTTCTGGGTTATGATCTTTTTTATTTTTTTATCAGGGCACGAACCGGTTATGGCCCGGGTTTCCGGATGTGTATTCCGGGGATATCCCCGGAATTACTGCTTGGAGACTACCGTTTTAAGCGGGTGAACCGGCAGGGCGGGTATGTCAGGAAAGATATTTATTTTGTGCGTTATGACAGGAATTTCAACGTTACCAGGATACCGGATATACGGAAAACGGAGGAAGCAAAGCGCTAGGCTTTATTTCTTTCGATGTACGCCTCCACGTCAAATTTCCTTTTGCAACCATTGTAATTCATATATCTGATCTTTCCGAAGACCGGCCTTTCTTTCCAGGCCCTGTCATGCAGACCGCCCACTGCCCATGAACAACCGGCAAATCCATTCGGGTCCCTTCCGTCTATCTGGTATTTGTCATTCAGATAAATGCTGGTTTCGAGGGCTTTTTCAGGTGTTTTGCTCCATTCAAGTATCTTTTTTGCCCAGTACATTCTCATGTATCCGTGCATTTTACCGGTAGCTCGCATTTCTTTTTGTGCTGCATTCCATAGTTCATCATGGGTCGAAGCCGATTCAAAATCACTGGTGGAATATTCGTATTCCCGCTGATCCTTGCGGTGTTCATTGAGTGTTTTTCTGGCCCAGCGGGGAAACCCCCGGAATTGGTCATAATAGGGATTGTACAGACAGTAATTGTCCGAAAGCTCTTTTCTCACAATCAGTTCTTCCAGAAAAGGGATGGTGACTTCGGATCTGCCAAAGCCTTTCAGTATCCTTTGTGCGACGCGCTGAGCAGATATCTGGCCGAAATGAATATACGGAGAAAGTCCGGATAACACATCCTGGTTGGGATCATTTTTCTTTTCTCCATATTTTTCAAGCTTCCTGTCAAGGAATTCTGTCAGGACCTTTCTTGCCCGGGACATTCCCGGAATTATACCTTCAACCGGGTGGACCGTCCGGTCGATCCGGAGATATTCCCATATTTTGTTCCATGTGATCCTGTCCGGCTGCCTGTATCCTGATTTCTTCAGGACTTCAGGAACGGGGAATTCTTCCAGGAATTCGGGCAGCAAACGATTGATTTTCGGCCTGAGTGTATAAGCTCCGAATTCTTGTTTGGAGCTGACCAGGAACGCAGGAACAATATTATGTGCATCGACTTCATATACCGGGACATCAATTGTTTTAACAAGTTCGCTTTTCCATTTTTTTTTGATCCGCAGGGGGTCAAAATCGGTGACGATGGCTGAGTTTTTGTGTGTTGAGGCGAATTGCCCGAGGTTTTCCGGTGGATAACCGCATAAGACATGAAAAGGAATATTCAATGAAAACAATTCTTTCTCTATTTCTTTCAATCCTTCGATCATGAATGCATAGTGCCTTTGGTTAGCCCGGGGATATTGTGGGCTGAGACAGAATACAATCTCCGTCAGGGTGTTTTTTTCACGGGCCAGCTGAAGAGCGAAAAGCAGTGCCCAGTTGTCACAGACCCGCTGTTCCCTGCTCATCCAGTATAAAACCGGGCCTTTGGAAAAATACTTACGGGAAAGGATCCTTATGCGTTTGGGGTTAACTTTCACAAAAGAATTTATTTCTATGCCACAGATAAATAAATATAAAGAATAAAAAGTTCCTATCCCACAATTGGTACAGAAATTATCCCATGATTCCGGGCCAATAAGATCACCGTAAAAGACTTTAAGGATTTAAAAAGCAGGCACTGGCGGAAAAACAATCCCTGTGATCCGTTTTTCTATGAAAAATTCTACATTTGTTACAGAGGATTTTGATTTTGTTCATGATACAAAAAAGCATACGCTCAGGATTTTTCTGGTTGTTTCTGTATATTCTGATACCGGGATTTGGATATGCCCAGGAAACGGCCGGTACGGCAGATGCCCGGGCCCCGTCGGATACGAGCTATTTTGTGGCGGATGATGACGATTTCAATTTGATACTGGCTGCAGAAAAGGGGGATATTGACGCTGTAAAATTCCTGATTGAAAGGGGTGCATATGTGAATGCCCGAACCATCAACGGAGTGACTCCTTTAATGTATGCTTCTGAGAACGGGCATTTCAAGGTGGCTTCCTATCTGATTCTGAAAGGGGCCAATGTGAACGAGCAGCCGGAGATCGGTGTTACCGCACTGATTGCAGCATCCAAACAAGGATGGATGCGGGTGTGTGAACTGCTGCTCAACAATGGTGCGGAAATCAATGAAAGGGATGACCGGGGACTGTCCCCGTTGATGTATGCAGCTGCCTATAATTATCACGAACTCGCGGAATATTTTTTGTATTCAGGGGCAAACCCCGCTTTCAGGGATCCTGACGGAACGGATGCCCTTGGCATTGCTGCATTCAACGGTAATTACCAAGTGGTGAGGATCCTGCTGGAATTTGATGTGGATCTGGATTCACAGGACAGGGATGGATTCACTCCCCTGATGATGGCAACGCAAAACGGTCACTATGATGTTGCATGGTTCCTGCTTGACCGGGGAGCCAACGTCCATGTCAGGAACAAGGGAGGAATGAATGCGCTGGCTTTTGCTGTTAAAATGGGCTATCCGGATCTCGTGGAATTGCTGATTGAAAACGGCGCCAGGGTGAATCAGTCCCTGACCCCTTCAAGAAATGTGTTGGATCTGGCCGGACAAACAGGGGATGACGAAATCAGGCAATTGTTGCTGGAAGCAGGGGCGATGCCGAACCGTTTGCCTGATTTCAGTCTGATTGCCACAGGACCTGAGTTCAGTATTAATACGGACGATTTCATGGTGGGGCTGACGGGAGGATTGAACGATGTAAAGTACAATTTTTATCTCGGGCTGGGGATTGTCACCAGACCCTGGGCAGGGAGGGTACTGGTTGAGGATGAAAACATTCCTGATTTATCCATCCAGTACTGGGAACGGAGGACAAATATATTCGCTGAACTCAGAAAGAGCTTCAATGTTTTTCCGGCTTCCCGCGGGAAAGAGATCGGGCCTTCATTGTCACTGAGAGAAGTATTTTCTTTCGGGGGATACCGTGGATCCGGGATAAGGCCAGAGGAAGGGTTTATTTTTGTTCCCGGTGCAGGTCTTTATTTCCGAACCGGGATTCTCGGGATTTTTCTGGATTACCGGTATACGGATTTCCAAACCTTTGACATTTCTCCTCACAGATTGGAGTTATCTGTCAATTTTGCCGTTCATTCCGGCATGAACCGGTTCAGCAAAAAAAGAATCAAATGGCTTTGATACAATACAGACGTTTTATCGCTCCATTGGTCTTCCTGGTCCTTATGGCTGGTCATGTCACTTCATGTGAGGAGTATATCGGTTTCAACGTGGATTGCTCGGAATGTTATTCGGTCAAGCCCGACAGCGCCGACCTGATACTGGAATTAACGATAGACCAGGAAAATCCTGAAGTAAGGATCGTTGTATACCGCGACCATTATGAAGGCCAGGATGTTGAATATATCGATACGGCAAGGGAATCACCGTATTATCTGTTTGTTCCGGTACATGCTTATTATTCTGCAACCGCTGAATATAATACTGACCAGGGGAAGATAAAAGCGGTTGACGGGGACCGGTTGAAGGTCAAGCATGTTTCGGAGGCCTGCGATCTGGAATGCTGGATTGTTCAGGGAGGTGAACTGGACTTAACCCTGAAATATAACCAGGATTGACTTCAGTGTCCCGGATGCTCACAATTGCATTGCTTTATGGTTCATATTTCGGATGAAAGGATACTCGAAGGCATTTCCAGGAATGATGCGGATGTGGTCCGGTATGTGTACGAATCGAATTATAAAAAGATTGAATGCCTGGTATGCAATCATCAGGGGGATCCCGACCAGGCAAAGGATGTTTTTCATGAAGCCCTGCTGGTCATTTTTCAGAAGATCCGGAAGAATGAACTGGTCCTGACCTGTGCGTTTTCTACATTCCTGTACGCGGTTTGCAGGAATATCTGGTTCCATGAAAGAAGACGGCAACAAAGGCATTATACCTTGTTTCCCACAGCGCAACCGTTTGTTGAAGAAAACGGCCATGACGAGGAATACCATAAATTGGGAAAAGCGTTGTTCGATCTTCATTTCAAACGCCTGAGCAGGGATTGCCAGCGGATCCTTACCATGCATTTCAACGGACAAAGCATCGCTGAGATCCGGGAAGAAATGGGATACAAAAGTATACACCATACGGCTGATCGAAAATACAGATGTAAAAAGAGTCTGTTAAAAAGGATTACGGGTGATCCCAGGTTTAAAAAAATACGGGATGGAATATACTGAATGGATCGACAGGTATCTGGACGGAAACCTGTCAGATGAAGAAAACAAGCATTTCGAAAAAGCCATGCAGGATGATCCTGCCTTTGCCCGGGTTGTGGATATGTATAGAAAACTGGACCGGGCCGCGCGTGAGCAGATCCAGGAAATGATACCGGAAGGAAGGGGAAAAGAAGTCCTCCCCGGGGATGATCATGAAAAGGAATTTGCCGCACGCCTTGAATCACTCGCCAGGGAATATGATCAAACCCGCGGGAAGAAACAAAAAACGAAACGCATCCTGATTGGCTCTTTTTCTGTGGCAGCCGGTCTCGCGTTGGTTGTTTTTCTGATTGTCCGAACCGGATATACGGTTCAGGACCCGGAGAGAATCTTCTCCAGGTACTACAGAACTTACGAAGGTCACATTGCCACAGCAGGGCATATCCGTTCCCGGGATGATCTTCAGTCGGCCATACAGGCCTATCTGAACCATCAACCGGAAAGAACGGTCGATCTGTTGGAAAATCTGCCGGATTCCATAACGGCAAAAACCATTATCTATTTTTATCTCGGTCTTTCATATCTGGAGTTGGGGCAAACAGATAAAGCCATACAGAATCTTTTGTCTGCTTCCGGATTTGCCGGGAAAGAAAACGAACTGCCCATTGACTGGTATCTCGGACTGGCATATCTGAAAAAGAAGAACATGCGCCTGGCCGGAGAGTATTTCAGGAAAGTGTCTGAAAATTCTTTAAACCGCGATCTGCGTAAAAAAGCAGAGAGAATATTGCGCAAAATACAGAAATAAATGGCTTCCTTTCCTTTTTATAAGCAGCATGACGCGATGGATTGCGGGCCTGCCTGTTTGCGAATGATCACAAAACACTACGGCAAGACCTACAACCTTCAGACCCTGAGAGAAAAATGTTATATATCCCGTGAAGGTGTTTCCATGCTTGGTATAAGCGATGCCGCGGAATCCATCGGTTTGCGCACGGTTGGCGTATCCATCGGATATGACAAGCTTGCCAGGGAAGCTCCGCTTCCCCTGATCGTACACTGGAAGCAGAATCATTTTGTCGTGGTCTACAAGATCAGGAAAGATCATGTGTATGTGGCAGACCCCGCTTTCGGACTGGTAAAATACAGCCGCCGTGAATTTATTGAAGGCTGGGCCCATACGGTCAAGGAGGGTGAGAAAAGGGGCATGGCTATGTTGCTGGAACCTACCCCTGAGTTCTGGGCAGAAGAGGGAGAAAAGATCCGGAAAACCAGTTTTAAGTTTTTATCTGCCTATCTCCGTCCGTTCAAAAGATATGTTTATCAATTGTTGCTGGCCATGTTGCTGGGCAGCTTGCTGCAGCTTATCTTCCCCTTTCTGACCCAATCCATTGTCGATTACGGGATCAACAACCAGGATATCGGTTTTATTTACCTGATCCTGATTGCCCAGCTTGTCCTGTTCATTGCAAGAATGTCGGTCGATTTTATACGCGGATGGATTCTGCTCCATCTGAGTACCCGGATCAACATCTCCCTGATATCGGATTTCCTGTACAAGTTGATGAAGCTGTCCATCGGTTTTTTTGATACCAAGCTGATCGGGGATATTCTTCAGCGGATCGGTGACCACCGGAGAATCGAGCATTTTTTAACTACTTCATCACTGAACATTCTGTTTTCCCTGGTGAATTTTCTGATATTCGGGATTGTGCTGGCCATATACAATCTCTCCATCTTCCTGTTATTCACTGCCGGCAGCCTTCTTTATTTTATCTGGCTTTCCGTCTTTATGAAGAGAAGACGGGAACTTGATTTTCGGAAATTCAAACGCTTGTCTGAGAATCAAAGCAAGCTGATACAACTGATCAACGGTATCCAGGAAATCAAGTTATACGGTGCCGAAAAACAAAAGCGGTGGGAATGGGAAAATATTCAATCGATGTTGTTCAAAGTGAATATCAAAACCCTTTCTCTCTATCAATACCAGGAAGCAGGAGGAATATTCATCAACGAAACAAAGAATATTCTGATTACCTTTCTTGCTGCAACTGCTGTTATCCACGGGGACATGACCCTTGGGATGATGCTGGCGGTTATGTATATCCTCGGGCAGTTGAACGGACCGGTGGAACAGATGATCAATTTCTTTCATGTTACCCAGGATGCCAAGATCAGTCTGGAAAGGCTCGGTGAAATTCATCAGGCAGAAGATGAAGAACCGGAAGAAACCGGAAAAATAAATATCATTCCGGAAAACCGGGATATTTTGGTAAACGGACTCTCGTTTCAATATGAGGGACCATATTCCGGGATGGTCCTGAAAGATGTAAACCTGAAGGTCCCGGCCAATTCCGTCACTGCGATCGTGGGGGTAAGCGGAAGCGGAAAAACCACACTGATCAAGCTTATGCTGGGATTTTACAGTCCTGTACAGGGAGAGATCCGTATCGGGGATTTGAGTCTGGCCAGCATCAGCCATTCCCTCTGGCGGCAGAAATGCGGCGTGGTGATGCAGGACGGATATGTTTTTTCAGATACCATTGCCAGGAATATTGCGCTTGGCGAGGAGGATATTGACAAGAACCGCTTGCTGGATGCAGTGAAGATCGCCAATGTCAAGAATTTTATTGAGTCTTTGCCCCTGGGATACAATACACGCGTGGGAAGTGAAGGACATTCGCTGAGTGGCGGGGAAAAACAGAGGATACTGATCGCAAGGGCTATTTATAAAAATCCTGAATATTTGTTCCTTGACGAAGGAACCAGTTCACTGGATGCCAACAACGAGAAAATGATCATCGACAACCTACAGTCATTTTTTGTTGGAAAAACAGTAGTGGTTGTGGCGCACAGACTCAGTACGGTGCGGAATGCCGATCAGATCATTGTGCTGGATGAAGGAAGCATTGTAGAGAGAGGAAGGCACCAGCAGCTTATTTCCCGAAAAGGTGCATATTTCAACCTGGTGAAGAATCAACTGGAGCTTGGAAGCTGATCAGCTGACAACAAAAAAAGAAAATGCAAAAGAAAGAAAAAGAAAACATAAGGGAAATCGAACTCCGGAGCGAAGAGTTCCAGGAAATCCTCGGACATGTGCCTCACTGGATCATTCGCTGGGGCATTCTGGTCATTTTCATTTCTGTGGGCATCCTTGTTGCCGGCAGCTGGATATTTAAGTATCCGGACATAAAGCGTGCCCCGATCATTGTAACCACAGAGAATCCGCCTGCTACCCTGGTTGCCAAAGTGAACGGAAAGATCGAAAAGCTTTTTGCAGGTGACAATGATTCTGTTGTAAAGGACCAGCATCTGGCCCTCATTGAAAATCCGGCAGATTACGGGGATGTCATGGATCTTAAAAAGAAGATGAATCTGTTTACCCGTTGTTTACCTGATTTCCGGAGTCCGGACACCCTGTCTTTCGAAAAAGGATACCGGCTGGGTGAGATCCAGTCCGTTTACGCCGGATTTCTGAAAAGATTCCAGGATTATATCAATTTCATACACCTGGATTATCATGAACAGAAGATCCGGTCGCTTGAAAAGGAAATTCAGAAATACAATCTATACCTGCAGAGGCTCAGGCAGCAGAGCAGGATACTGGCACGCGAAATGGAGCTGACCAGTAGGCAGTATCAAAGAGATTCGGTCCTGTACAAACAGGGTGTGATTCCCCAGGCTGATTATGAACGTTCACAGTCCGCCATGCTGCAAAAAGAATATGATCATGAACAATCCAGGGTCGGCTTGTCTGCTGTGGGAATTGAGGTGGCCCGCCTGGAGCAGCAGATGCTTGACCTGGAGCTGAAGAAAGAGGAAGAGGAGAAACAATTGCAGGCCGGCTTGCTGGAAGCATATGACAAGCTCATGGCTTCCATATCCATATGGGAACAGCAATACCTGCTCAAAGCACCCATTTCAGGCATACTTTCTTTTACCAAATTCTGGAGTGAAAACCAGAATGTCAGGGCAGGGGACCGGGTCATGACCGTGATCCCATCAAGGCCGGGAGAGATCATTGGCAAGATCAATCTATCCATAGAGGGTTCGGGAAAGGTGGAAAACGGTCAGAAGGTTAATATCAAATTCGCAAATTATCCGCATATGGAATACGGGATGGTCCGGGGGATCGTAAAGTCCATAAGCCTGGTTCCCGATGACAATGAATATTCAGTGGAAGTGGCTTTGCCGGAAGGACTGGTCACCTATTACGGAATTGAAATCGGGTTCAACCAGGAAATGCAGGGTCAGGCGGAAATCCTTACCGATGAACGCCGGCTTCTGGAGCGGGTCATCAGTCCGCTGCGATCCCTGATATCAAAACAAGTCATGAGCTGAGTCCGTTTGCTTAAACGGACTTTCTCCTGAGGCGAATCCGCGGTTGCTCCATTTCTTCCGTGGCCACCAAAGTAATGGAGACAATAAAACGCCTGTTTCCCTGAAAAGATTTCATATTCGGATTGCCGGATTTCCCTGACTAAATATATTGATTGATTATGGCTTCATAAAGTTCCTGCTTGCCGCTGATTTGTCCGGGTTCTCCCATTTTGATGGCCAGATTCCTCATGTCCTCCAGACTGAGTTTTCCGTTTTCAAATGCTGCTCCCTGGCCCTCATCAAAAGATGCGTATCGTTTATCACGGAGTTTTCTGTAATCAGAATTCTCAAGAAGGTCGTGGGCAACCAGGAATGCCCTGGCGAAAACATCCATGCCTGCAATATGTGCGATAAAAAGATCTTCAAGATCGGTTGAATTCCTCCGGAGCTTGGCATCAAAATTGATCCCGCCGGTCTGGAACCCACCGGCTTCGATGATAACCAGCATGGCTTCCACGAGTTCATAAATATCGATGGGAAACTGGTCTGTATCCCATCCGTTCTGGTAATCACCACGGTTGGCGTCAATGCTGCAGAACAATCCTGCATTGACCGCAGTCTGCAGTTCGTGCTGGAATGTATGACCGGCCAATATGGAATGGTTTACTTCGATGTTCAGCTTGAAATCACCGGCCAGTCCGTATTGATTGAGAAAATTGACCACTGCGGTGGCATCGTAATCATATTGATGTTTACTTGGTTCCATGGGTTTCGGTTCGATCAGAAACGGTCCGCGGAAACCCTGTTTCCGTGCATAGTCCTTTGCCATGTGCAGAAAGGTTGCCAGATGGTCGAGCTCTTTTTTCATTTTGGTGTTGAGCAGACTCATATATCCTTCCCTGCCTCCCCAGAAAACATAGTTTTCGCCGCCCAGGGCAATGGTCGCGTCCAGTGCATTCCTGACCTGGGTGGCCGCATGGGTTATGACTTGAAAATCAGGATTGGTGGCTGCACCGTTCATGTACCTCGGATGAGAGAACAAATTGGCTGTTCCCCACAGAAGTTTTTTGCCGGATGCTTTTTGTTTCTCCCGGGCATATTCGACTATGGCATGTAACCTTTTCTCCGATTCGGTGATGCTGCCGGCCTCATCGACCAGGTCAAAATCATGAAAACAATAAAAAGGTACGCCGAGCTTGGTGATGAATTCAAAAGCCGCATCCATTTTTTCCCTTGCCCGGTCCATAGGGTCTTTCTTGCTGTCCCAGGGAAACGTCCTGGTTCCGGCCCCGAAAGGATCGACCCCTGTACCGGTAAAAGAGTGCCAGTAAGCCACGGCAAACCTGAAATGGTCTTTCAGTGTTTTGCCGTTGATCTTCCTGTTTTCGTCATAGTACCGGAAAGCAAGCGGATTCTTTGATTCAGGTCCTTCATAGGGGATCTTTCCGATGCCCGGAAAAAATTCTTGTTCTCCAATCAGATATTCCATGATTCATTCTGTTAAGTTAACAATCAATGAAAGGGATATATTCCGGTACGTTCATTGAACGTTCCCGGCAATTTTCCCAAGATAGTCTTTCCATGTATGGTATGCCTCCAGTATCTTCGGAGATTCTTTGCCCCGGGGCTCGATGGTTTTCACTTTCCGGATGGTCGTGAAGGCCTCCCGGAAAGAGCCATAGATGCCGGCCCCGATCCCGGCTCCTCTTGCCGCACCTGCGGATCCGTCCGTGTCATAAAGTTCGATGGTGGCTCCGGTAAGATCTGCAAGGGTATTCCTGAAAACGGAACTGAGGAACATGTTTGCATTGCCCGCTCTGATCACAACCGGTTCAATGCCCAGGGATTTCATAATGTCCAGTCCGTAGTTCAGGGAAAAAACAATTCCCTCCTGCGCAGCACGCAGAAGATGTGCTTTCGAATGAATATTGAAATTGAGGTTTCCCAGATGGCATCCGGTTTCCCGGTTTCCGAGCATTCTTTCGGCACCGTTTCCGAAAGGCAGGACCATAAGTCCGTTTGAACCCGGATCAACGCGGCCAGCCAGATCATTCATTTCGCTGTAATCCTTTCCCGACTGCATGATATTATTTTTCAACCAGCTGTTCAGGATCCCGGTACCGTTGATGCACAGCAAAATACCCAGCCGGTTTTTATTTCGGCCATGGTTCAGATGGGCAAAACTGTTCACCCTTGATTCCTGATCAAAACGGATCAGATCACTGATGCCGTATATAACGCCTGAGGTACCGGCTGTTGCTGCAATTTCCCCCGGTTCCATGACCCCCAGACTGAAGGCATTGTTGGGTTGATCGCCTGCCCGGTAAGCAACCGGTATTCCCTCCGGGAGTCCGAGTTCATCGGCAGCTGTTCCATTCAGTTCTCCCTGTTTTGAAAAGGTGGGAACGGTCACGGGAAGCAGCCCCGGATCGATTTCATAATGGTCCAGAAGGAAATCTGCCAGCCGGTGTTCGGGAAAATCCCAGAATATGCCTTCCGAAAGTCCGGATACGGTGGTGTGGATATTGCCCGTCATTTTCATGGCAATATAATCTCCGGGTAAAAGGATCTTATAGATCTTACGGTAGATTTCAGGTTCGTTTTCCCGTACCCACCTGAGTTTGGATGCGGTAAAATTTCCGGGGGAATTCAACAGTTTGTTCAGGCATTTTTCCCTGCCCAGTTCTTTGAAAGCCCGGTCACCGATCTCAACTGCGCGGCTGTCACACCAGATAATTGAAGGCCTGAGCACGTCCTTGTTTTTATCCACAAGGACCAGTCCGTGCATCTGATAAGAAAGACCGATCCCTTTTATCGCTTCCCTTTGAGGTTTCGCGTCCTTCATGAGAATCCGGGTAACCTGTATGAGGCTTTTCCACCACATTTCCGGTTCCTGTTCAGCCCAGCCGGGTTTTCGGGCTTTCATGGGCATTTCATCCCGGGGATAATATGCAGAGGCCACACATTGTCCTTTTTCGGCATCCACGAGACTTGCCTTTATGGATGAACTGCCTGTATCGTATCCCAGTAACAGCATGGTTTGATATGTACATTTATTTGCCAGTGAATTCCGGCGTTCCAAAAATAGAAAAAAACCTGCGATTTACCATCCGGACAGTCCGGTTGTTGGCGATCAGGAACATCTTTTTTCGTTTAATGAACAAAGGATGAATGTAATTCTTAATTTTGCATTTGTATTTTTCAAACCACGGTTGAGAATCTGAAAAGACTGAATCATGAGACAGCGGCTGGAAAAAAGCATATACACCGGAAGGCCGGTGGCATACAATGTGATGCTGAAACCAATAGGTCCTGTTTGCAACCTGAATTGTACCTATTGTTATTACCTGGAAAAAAAGAACCTGTATCAGCATGTTTCCGACTTTAAAATGAGTGAACAGGTTCTGGAAAAGCTGACCCGGGAGTATATTGAATCGCAGAATGTTCCCGTGATCACTTTTGTGTGGCAGGGCGGGGAGCCGACCCTGCTGGGGCTGGATTATTACAAGCGTGCACTCGAAATACAGAATAAATATGCAGGCGACAAACGGATTGAAAACGTTTTTCAGACCAATGGAACCTTGCTGGATGATGAATGGTGCCGTTTTTTCCATGAGCACAATTTCCTGATCGGGGTTTCCATTGACGGTCCCAAAGAGCTTCATGACAATTTCAGAAAAACCCGTTCGAAAAAGGGTTCCTGGGATAAGGTCATGAGGGGGATCGAATTGTGCAAAAAACACAAGGTGGAATTCAACACCCTGTCTGTGGTCAACAGGGAGAACGCCTATCATCCTTTGGAGGTGTATCATTTCCTGAAGGAAATTGGCAGTGGCTTCATCCAGTTCATACCCATTGTTGAAAGGATTGCCAATCAACCGGATCCGCATAGTTGCAACCTGGTAACTCCCTCATACGGGCCTGACGCAGCGGTTGCAGAATGGTGTGTCGAACCTCTGCAGTACGGTAAGTTTTTGTGCAGCATTTTCGATGAATGGGTAAGGCAGGATGTGGGCAGGGTTTTTGTCCAGATATTTGATTGTACACTGGCCAACTGGGTGGGTGAACGGGCCGGTTTATGCGTGTTCAATGAAACATGTGGAGATGCTACGGCCATGGAGCACAACGGGGACCTGTACACCTGTGACCATTTTGTGTACCCTGAATATTACCTGGGCAACATCCTGGAAAAAAGTCTGCCCACCATGATCATGTCCCAGAAACAGATCCAGTTTGGCCGGGACAAGAGAGACAAATTGCCCAGACAATGCCTGCAATGTGAATACAGGTTCACCTGCCACGGAGGGTGTCCGAAGAACAGGATCAGTGTGACAGCCGATAGTGAACCGGGATTGAATTACCTGTGTCCGGGCTATAAAATGTTTTTCTCCCATGTGCATCCCTATATGCAATACATGGGAGATGAACTGAAAAACAAAAGGGCGCCGGCCAATGTGATGGATTGGATAAAAAGGGTGGAAAAAAGCAAAAAAGAAGTGTCACAGCAACAACAATGGGCAAATGTGGGAAGAAATGATCCCTGTCCCTGCGGAAGCGGGAAAAAATACAAAAACTGCTGTATGAAACTCTTCGGGAAATAAATAAGTGATACAAGCAGCAGGTCAAAAGCCAAAGACAGCCGGAAACCAGAGACTCAGCGCGGGAATATAGGTGACCAGCATCAGTACGGTGATCATGGCGATAAACAGGGGGATGAGCGGTCTGATCACTTCCCCGATCCCGATCTTTGCCACACTGCACCCCACAAACAATACCGTGCCTACCGGAGGTGTACATAAACCTACACTGAGATTCAGCACCATGATTATACCGAAATGAATGGGATCGATACCCAGATCTCCGACAATGGGAAGAAAGATCGGGGTAAAGATCAGTACGGCCGGGGTCATATCCATAAAAATACCTACGAACAGAAGGATCATATTGATCAGGATCATGATGACGATCCCGTTGTTGCTGACCGAAAGTAGTCCGCGACTGACTTCCTGGGGGATATTTTCGTATGACATGACCCATGAAAGCCCCATGGATGTCCCCACCAGCAGCAGGACAATAGAGGTGGTCCGGATGGTCCTGAGCAGTATTCCCGGCAGGTCCCTGATGGTGATCTCCCTGTACAGAAAAGACAGGATCAGTGTATACAAGACAGCCACCGCAGATGCCTCAGTAGCTGTAAAAATACCGGCAATGATCCCCCCGATGACAATGATCAGCAGCAAGAGACTGGGGAGTGCATCGAGAAATTTGAAAACGCTTTCCCTGAGGGTTATTCTGTTGCCGATGGGGAAATTTCTGCGGTACGCAAAAGCGGCTGCCACACCCATCAGCATGAGTCCGGTCAGTATCCCCGGAATATAGCCGGCCAGAAAGAGGGCGGCAATGGAAGCACCTCCGCTCGCCAGGGAATAAACAATGAGGATGTTGCTGGGGGGGATGGCGAGCCCGGTGGTCGCCGAGGTGATGTTCACCGCTGCACTGAAAGGTTTGGGATAGCCGTCTTCAACCATCCTGGGGGTCATGAAGCTCCCGATGGCCGAAGCGGCAGCCGCCGCAGATCCTGAAATGGCTCCAAAGAGCATATTGGCCATGATATTCACAAATGCGAGTCCGCCCGGCAACCTCCCCACGATGACTTTAGCAAATTCAATGAGTCTCAGGGCTATACCGCCTTTATTCATCAACTGGCCTGCAAGTATAAAGAAAGGAATGGCAAGCAGGGCGAAACTGTCCAGTGCCGTAGCGATTCTTTGTGAAAGTGTGGTGAATGCAGGGATTGGCATGATGGTCAACAGCATGGTTATGATCCCGGAAATACCGATGCTGTATGCAATGGGGACCCCCATTGCCAGAAGGAAAACGAAACTGACGACAAGAACAATAATTTCCAGAGCTTCCATGAAAACAATATTTATTCATTATGCCTCAATCAATATCGTCCGGGATCCCGCAGGTCATTTCCATGATCGCGTAAAAAAGGATCAATATCCCGCTCAGCGGAAGAACCAGATATACATATCCCAGAGGCAATTCCAGGGCAGAGGATGTCTGGTTCAGCTTCAATGTGATATAAACAAGCCGGATACCGCCGATTGTCAATACGATCAGAGCAAATGCCCCGATCAGAAGATTGATGAAAAAATCAAGGTATTTTTTTTTGCCCGGACTCAGTTTCCGGGGGAGCAGGTCAATGGCCAGGTGATCTTTTCTCCCTGTTGCGTATGCCCCGCCGAACAAACCCACCCAGATCAGCAAAAAACCGGCCAGTTCATCTGTCCACGCGCTGGGTTCCCGCATGATGTAACGGGAAGCTACCTGCCAGAGCACATCCAGGACCAGGATGCTCATGATAAAAACAAGGAAAAACCGGAGTCCGCTGTCAACATGTTTCCTTAGCTTCATACCTGTGTTTTTTTTATTCCCGGGGTGCAGCCTGTTCGATATTGATGATGATTTCGCGCAAGACAGGATCTTTTTTATATTCTTCGATCATAGGTCTGACCATTCTGGCAAACGGCTCTTTTTCCGGACGCAGTATGGTTACTCCTGCTTTTTCAACCGCTTCCAGGGATTCGCGTTCAGATTCGATCCACAATTTACGCTGGTGCTGAGTGGATTCATCCGCCGCTTCCTGCAGCCAATCCTGCTGTTGGGGCGAAAGCTGGTTCCAGATGATGGTACTGATCAGCAAAACGTCTGGAACCGAAGCATGTTCATTCAGGGAATAGTATTTACACACTTCATAATGATGCGATAAATAAAAACTGGGCGGATTGTTCTCGGCGCCGTCAACCACTCCCCCCTGGAGGGCTGTATACAATTCGCCCCAGGAAATGGGGGTGGGGGATCCTCCCATGTATTTAACCATGTTCACAAAGGTCGGGCTTTTCATAACCCGGATTTTTAATCCGGACAGGTCCTCCGGCTTCCGGATCGGGCGATCCTTGGTATAGAAACTCCTGCTTCCGGCGTCATAAAAGGTGAGGCCGCGCAGCCAATAGTCCTCGCTGGAAAGAAGTATTCTCCGTCCGGTTTTTCCGTCTATCACCCTGAAATAATGTTCACGGCTCTTGAAGATGTAGGGCAGACTGAATGTCTTGTATTCGGGGGTAAATCCCTCCATGACGGCAGAGGACACTTTGGTCATGGCGAGACTGCCGATCTGGAGCAGTTCCACGCATTGCCTTTCCGAACCCAGTTGCTGGCTGGGATAAATGTTGATGGTCATTTGGCCATCCGATTTTTCCCTGACCCGTTCCGCCATGTATACCATCGCCTTGTGGACGGAATGGCTGGGATCCAGTCCGTGCGCCAGTTTCAATACCCGATGTTTTCCGGCTTGTCTGCACTGTGAATGAATAAGTAAAGCAGTCAGCAGGACAAATGTACACGACGCTTTGGGGAACTTCATCATATGCATATGGAAGTGTGATATACCGCTATCCCTTATTCTCATTCCGTAACTTTCGTACGGTATTTACCGCTTCTGCGGCGATTCTTTCCAGACGCTCATAGTCTTTGCGCCGGACGATTTCTTTTGTGATCATTTTCGATCCCATGCCCACGCAGGCAACACCGGCATCGAACCAGGCCTTCAGGTTTTCCTCACTGGGATCAACTCCTCCCGTTGGCATGACACGGCTCCAGGGACACGGGCCTTTGAGCGCTTTAACAAATCCCGGGCCGCCGATGCTGCTGCCGGGGAAGATCTTGACAATTTCTGCGCCCAATTCCTCGGCCCTGGAAATTTCAGTTACGCTTCCACAACCCGGTGACCAGAGAATTTTCCTGCGATTGCATACATATGCCATTTCTTCCCTGAGCAGGGGGGAGACGATGAAGTTGGCGCCAAGCTGAATATAGAGGGATGCCGTTCCGGCATCGACAACGGATCCTGCACCCAGGATCATTTCGGGGAGCTCCCGGGAGAGGGACTTGTTCAGTGATGAAAAAACCTCATGGGCGAAATCGCCCCGGTTGGTGAACTCGAAAACCCTGATCCCCCCGCGATAACAGGCCCTGGCGACATCCAGGCAAACCTCAGGATCGGGGTGATAAAAAATAGGAACAATCCCCGTCCGGTACATGGCCGTTGCCACGTCAATTCTGTTGAACCGTGCCATAGATCAAATAAACGGATGATAATAATACCATGCGAATATAACGTTATTTCGGTATTATAAAAGAACTATTTTTCCAAAATCCCTTTGTTTGTTGATTTATAATTAGTTACAACGGAGA